>CAVWCN010000024.1:0-96204 GCA_963753475.1 uncultured Acidobacteriota bacterium | reverse complement strand
GACGCATTGCTTGTTTCGAGATACGCAAACGCTGGCTGCATGTGATTCGGCGTCGCAGTCAGCGGAGCCGGATGACTTGGGAGCTCCTGGAGCGTTTGGCAACCCAGTGGCTCCCTCCGCCAGCGATCCTTCATCCCTATACCCATTTGCGCTTCGCCGCCAGACATCCGCGGTAAGAGCCGTGTGCGCTAATGAGTGCCAGCACGGTTCCGTGCGGGGGGCGCCGGGCAACCTGCGTCCCTACCGCAACTCGCCGAAACTCCTGAGCCACGCGCATACCGGGAAGCTCGTCCCGGCTCTCCGTAGGGAGCCAACCAGCCTCTCCTCACAAGCTCTCAGTCTGGAAGACGTTTCCTTCCTAAGCCGCAGTGCGTCCTGGGCGGACGGGAAACCGGCGTCAGCTATCTCGGAAGGTAAGGAGTACCTTGCGTGAATCAGGCCTGACGGATGGGCCTTTCCCTCTGAGCTGAGGCAGTAGAGGAACTGCGTCCTATTTTCGCGTTCAGAAAAAGCTTGCATTTTCTGCTTATCTTGTAGCATCATTGCTACAATATGAAACAAGAACCTCGCGGCCCTCGGGCCGCTCGTCTTCGTCAACACAAATTTCATCTGCTCGGCCGTTTCCCCATCCCACCCGATCTGCTGCCCGGAACCCTCACCCGCAGTTTCACCCGCTGCGGGAATCCTCGCTGCCATTGCGCTCACGAGAAAGGCCATGAGGCCTGGACGCTCACCTTCATGGTCAAAGGCCGGCACCGTGTGGAGCGCATCCCCCGGGATTGGGTGGAGGAGGTCGAGCGGCGCGTCTCGGCCGGGCGCGAATTTCAAGATGCCGTGCGCGAAGTGCTGGCCGCCAACGTCGAGCTTTTAGTGTTGGCCCGCCAGCAGCGCAAGAAAAACAGGAAGCGCTCCTGAGTAACCCGACGCCACGCCGGGTATGGAAGTTCGTCATCCAGCACTTTCCTCTGTCGGCTTACTTCCGCTCTCCTGGCGATGGGCGTGCCAGCCACAAGATTCCAGCGAAAGATCTGTTGTGGTCGATGGTCCTGGGCACGATCTTGCGGCAATGGGCTTTTCTGGCCCTTGAATCGCTGGTGGGATCGAAAGCACGGAGGAACCTAAGCATCAGCCGGAGGTTCGGCGATGATGCTTTGGGATATTTCACTGAACGTTTAGACCCGGCACCCACGCGGGCGGCTTTGGCTTCCGTGCTCCACCGCGCCAAGCGCAACAAGGCTTTCGAGGACTGTCATTTCGTCGGCCTGGCCCTGGATGGCACGACCGGCGGACGAAGGCGTAAGAAGGGATGTTCCTTGTGCCGTTCCTACCGCAATGCTCAGCAAGAAATCCTTGGCTATCGTCATCACCTCGTCCTGGCTGCGGTGGTTGGTGGTGACCTCACCCTACCCGTGGATGTCGAAGCCTATGGGCCGGGCGACAGCGAATATGCAGCGGGGCAGCGCCTGTTGCGTCGCGTGCGCGCGAACCTGGGGGCGCGCTTCATTGATTACGTGGTCGTGGACGGGGAATTTGCCACCGCCCCTTTTCTGCATGTCGCAGCAGAAGTGGGTTGGCCGGTAGTCGCCCGACTGAAGGACAATCTGCCCGAATTATCTCGAGCGGCTGAGCGGCGCTTCCGCTCCCGACCGCCGGACCTCGTCTTTCACGGGGGCACCGATCGTGTGGAGATCTGGGATGCAGACGATTTTGATCCTTGGGAAGGGTTGCAGTGGGACACCGTGCGTGTCATTCGTTACCGCCAACATCATCGGAACGGCGAAGTTGTCGAGGCTTATTGGCTCACCAATTTCTCTCCGCGTGAAGTGAGCAGCCGCTGCCTGTACTCCATGGCGAAGAGCCGATGGCAAATCGGCGTGTCCAGAGAAGGGCACATCAACCAGTCGGTGAGAATCCGACCAAGGCCAAAAGACTCAGGCCTTGTAGCTGGGGAGGCGTCGCGGAGCGAAAGCGAAACGATGAAGCCCTCCGACAACATACTCGGAAAGGGGTATGCGCAACACATCAGGTTGCAACGAACAGTGAACGCAGACGTAGCCTCGTTACACGAGAAATCCGGTGGCTGAGACGGTCGATAACGTGCGAAAGCAGCAAGAGCTGACCGAAATGAGTCCGACGCGGCAGCTCTCACCGGCGGGGTATCAGCGGCGACATGATGTGAAGGCGGATGTATCAACTGGAGAAGCCCTCGGTGCCCGGCGAAGAAATATCGCCGAAAAGGCGTTCGCTATAACCCTGAGTGGGAAATGCAAACGCAGGCACCAGGGTGACGGATCGGGTCGCACTACCGTTGATGAGCGTGCAGCAAAACGCGCTCGGAGGGAAGGGCCCGGACCGGTAAGTACTCCGTTCGCCAAGGTGAGGCAGCGGCGAAAATGATAAAGACGCCCATCAATCTGCAGGATCTACGGCGACGGATTTATCGAAAGGCGAAGTCGGAACCGACGCATCGCTTCTGGGGACTCTTCGTACATATCACGAAAATGGAGACCCTCGAGGAAGCCTACCGTAATGCCAGGAGAAACGGAGGTGCCCCGGGTATCGATGGTTTGAGCTTTGACGACATCGAGACCGAGGGGCGGACGACCTTTCTTGCGGCCATACGGGAGGACCTTGTAACAGACAGATACAAACCCATGCCGAATCGTCGGAAGGACATCTCGAAGGGAAACGGCAAATTCCGAACACTTCAAATTCCTTGCATCCGCGATCGTGTAGTGCAGGGAGCCGTGAAGCTGATCCTCGAAGCCATCTTCGAGGCGGACTTTTGCACGAATTCCTACGGGTTCCGCCCTCGGCGCTCACCACACCGCGCACTGGCAGAAGTCAGACGCAGTGTGCTGCGACATATGTCCACAGTGATTGATGTTGATTTGTCGAAATATTTCGACACGATCCGACATTCGATGCTGTTAGACAAGATTGCGCGACGAGTCCAGGATGCAAAAGTACTCCACCTCATAAAGCAGATAATCAAAGCTGGAGGCAAGATCGGTGTCCCACAAGGGGGACCGTTCAGTCCGCTGGCGGCGAATATCTATCTGAATGAGTTGGACTGGACCTTCGACGCGATACGTCGCAAGACGGCAAAAGGACCCTACGAGAGTGTGAACTATCATCGGTTCGCCGATGATATCGTCATCGCCATCGATGGCCACCACTCCAACGGGGTTGGGCCAACCGTGCCCAACAACGGCTCCAAGAACAGCTCACACCGCTCGGCGTCGAACTGAACAAGGAGAAAACCAAGGTGGTGGACATATTGAAGGGAGAAGCCTTCGGGTTCCTGGGATTTGATCTGCGCCGCGTCCGAAGACGAAAGGGAGACGGCTACTTCCTCCGGATGACTCCGAAGAAGAAGGCCCGCACAGCGATCAAGGCGAAGATACGCGACATCATTCGGAAAGGAGGGGCAACCCCGATGCCGAAGATGGTGAAGCAGATCAATGCCTCGCTCGCAGGATGGGTCAACTACTTTCGGGTTGGACACTCGAGCCGCGCCTTTAGTGAAGTGCGCGACTATACGGAGATGAAAGTCCGTAACCTACTTACGCGACGCAAGCGGCGGCGAAAGTCGAGTATTGGATGGCGCCGATGGAGTAACGAATATCTCTACGGTGTCCTCGGGCTGTACTGGGAATGGAAGTGCCAGTGGCTGCCCGGAGTGGAGAGGAAGTGAAAATTCGCGTCATCCGACACGACACATAACCCTTTGGATGAAACCTACTGGGTGAGCTGCTTGAGGGAAAAGCTCACGAGCAGTTCTTATGGGGAGGGGCTGGAAACGGAGCCGACGTCGCTACCGCGCCAGTCCCTTACCCGACAAAATGAAGGCTTCAACGATGCCAAGAACCGCTACGGACTCGAGCACATTCGTCATCATCACGAATGCAGCCTGCTCATTGTGTGGCTGCTGACCTGTTTGAGTCTCACACTGGAGCGGCTCTATCGTTTGCGCTACCTGCATCGCGGGTCGCATCCGGCACGCACCGCCGTTGAGCTCTACCGCCTTCTCGTTCTCGGCCTCTCCATTCCGGTCCTCACCAATTCCACTTGAGATCGGCGGGGTTGCTTCACGATACCCGTGAATTTTTCCACGCCGAGCCCGGCAGATCGCACGGGCGTCTCGACAGAGCAAAATTCACCCCGCGAAAATAGGTCGCGACCGCAAACGCACTTGCCCCAGCGCACTATTCAGGTCGAAAACTGCTCCGAAGGGCTCGCCACTACCAAACTTCCGAAACTGCTGCCATTTCGAGCGGAATCTTGTTTTCGCCTGGGGTGGGGCGTAGGATTGTTGCTTGCGTTTGTGTTGTTTGCCTTCCTGTAATGTTTTCATGATGGGATTGAGGCGGGCAGGGTGCGGCCTGTGGGCGCGGAGCGAGCGGATTGAGCGGCGAAGCACGAACAAAAGCAATAGCGGTGGTGGGCGCGCAATGGGGCGACGAAGGAAAGGGCAAGGTCGTGGACTACCTGGCGGCGTCGTTCGATTATACCGCGCGCTACGCCGGCGGGCACAACGCCGGCCACACGGTGATCTTCAACGGCCACCGGTTCGTCCTGCAATTGATTCCGTGCGGAATCTTGCGGCCCGGAAAGAAAGCGGTGATCGGGACCGGGACGGTCGTGGATCCGGCGGCGCTGGTGGCGGAGCTGGATAATCTGAAGAAAGCGGGAATCGACGTGCGAGGGCGGCTGTTCCTGAGCAATCGCGCGCACCTGATTTTTCCGTATCATCGCGAGATGGAAAAGGCGGCGGAAGCGGCGCGCGGCGCGGCGAAAATCGGCACGACTTCGCGCGGCATCGGGCCCGCGTACGAAGACAAAATGGCGCGGCGCGGGTTTCGCGTTTGCGATTTGCTGGACACGGACGCATTTCGCGGAGAAGCTCGAGCGCGTGATCGCAGAGAAAAATGCGTTCAGCCGCGCGCGTTACGGCCATCCGCTGGATACGGCGGGACTTTTCGAGCAGTATCTGGAGCTGGCAGCGCAGATTCGCGGACTGGTGACCGACACGTCCGCGCTGCTGAATCGACGCGCTGGACGAGGGGCAAGCCGGTGCTTTTCGAAGGCGCGCAGGGCACGATGCTGGATATCGACCATGGCACGTATCCGTACGTGACTTCCTCGAACGCGACTTCCGGCGGCGCTTGCACCGGGCTTGGGCGTGGCGCCCACGCGGATCACCGGCGTGGTCGGCGTGACCAAGGCCTATACGACGCGCGTCGGCAGCGGGCCGTTTCCCACGGAGATGCCCGACCTCGATGCGCACGAGGTGCGCGACCGCGGAAACGAATTCGGCGCGGTCACGGGACGCCCGCGGCGATGCGGCTGGCTCGATCTGGTGGTGCTGCGCTACGCGAAATGCTGAACGGGATCGATTCGCTGGTGGTGACGAAGCTGGACGTGTTCGACACAGCAGACGCGAAATTCAGTTTGCACCGGCTATCGCTACAAGGGCGAGCGGCTCAACGAAATGCCGCCGGATGTGGAGACGCTCTCGCAGAGTCGAGCCGGAATACAAGACGCTGCCGGGCTGGCAGAAGCCGACGCCGGGAATTCGCGAGGTGCAAGAACTTGCCCAGCGCGGCGCGCGATTATCTGAAATTTATTTCCGATCAGCTTGAAGTGGAAATCGGGATGATTTCGACGGGGCCCGAGCGCGACGCCACGATCGTTCCGCCCGGAACGAAACTCGCATCCTGGTTGTGACTTCATGCTTTCCTTTGAAGAGGCGCGCGCCAAAAGTAATCGAAGTCGTAGCGGCGCGCGGCCCGGCGCGCGTCAGACTGAAATCATCGACATTGCTGAAGATCCTGCGCAGCGCACTGGGCCGCGTTCTAGCCGAGAACATTGTCGCCGACCGGAATTATCCGCCATTCGATCGTTCCACGCGCGACGGGTTCGCGCTGCGTGCCGCCGATGCCGCGCAGGCCGAGCGCACGCTGCGGCTGATCGGCGAAAGCCGGGCGGGCGTCGCGTTCGACGGCGACCGTCGGCGCCGGCGAATGCGTGCGAATTCTGACGGGCGCGCGCGGTGCCCGCAGGCGCGGATGCCGTGGTGATGATCGAGCACACGCGCGCGGATGGCAGATTTCGATCGGTGTTCGAGCAAGCGCGGCGGCACGCGGGCCAGAATATTGTGCCGCGCGGAGCGGAGTCGCGCGTCGGCGAGAGTGATGCTGCAGTCGCGGCGCGCGACTGGGTATGCGGAACTGGCGATGGCGGCGCAAGTGGGCGCGCACGAGTTGCGCGGTGAATCGCCGGCCGCGCGTGGCGATTCTCTCGACGGGCGATGAAGTGGTGGCACGTGGACGAGCCGCCGGGCCCGTTCCAGATTCGCAACAGCAACGGCATTTCGCTGGCGGCGCAGGTGACGCTGGCGGGCGGCGAAGCCGTGCTGCTTGGAAATGCGCCGGATCGAAGTCGACGAACTGCGCGACGCGCATCGAGCACGGGCTCGAGTCGGACATGCTGGTGCTGAGCGGCGGCGTCTCGGTGGGGAAGTACGATCTGGTCGAGCAGGTTCTGCGCGATTTGGGCGCGGAATTTTTTTTCGATGCGGTGGCGATTCGTCCGGGCAAGCCGGCGGTGTTTGGCTGGTGCCGGGGAAAGCCGGTGTTTGGCTTGCCGGGGAATCCGGTTTCGACGATGGTGACGTTCGAGCTGTTTGTCGCGCCGGCGATCGATATGCTCGAGCGGCGCGAAGGCGCGGCCGTCTGCCATTTTGCAAAGCGAAGCTCGCAGCACGCGTTGAGCGAGAAAGCGCCGCTGGCGCATTTCCTGCCGGCGCGCGTCAGCTGGGCGAGCGGCGATGCCAGCGGTGGAGACGACTTGCGTGGCAAGGTTCGGGAGATATTGGCGCCGTGGCCGCGGGAACTGCTTTCTGGTCGTGCGTCGGTCGAAACTGCCAACGACTCGAAGCCGGCGAATGGGTGGACGTGCTGCCGCGACGAGAGATGCTCTAGTATCGCGGGCAGATGACTCTTGGGAATTAACATGAAGAAGCTTTCGCATTACGACGCGGAAGGGCGCGTGCGCATGGTGGACGTCACGGCGAAGGCCGCCGACCGTGCGGACCGCCGTGGCGCACGCGTTCGTGCGCATGCGGCACGGCGACGGTGGCGAAGCGTGCGGCGCCTGGAATCGCCGAAGGGCAATCCGCTCGAAATCGCGCGAATCGCCGGAATCGCGGCGGCCAAGCGCACCTGCGGAGCTGATTCCTCTTTGTCACCCTCTGGCTCTGACGCACGTGGATGTGCGCGCGAAGCTATGCCAGAATGGCGTGGAGATCACTTCGCGAGCGACGGCGACAGGGCCCACGGGCGTGGAGATGGAAGCGCTGGTGGCAGCGTCCGTGGCGGCGCTGACGATCTACGACATGTGCAAGGCGCTGGAACGCGGCATGGAAATTTCCGAAGTCTATCTGGTGAAGAAAACGGGAGGGCGCAGCGGCGAGTATGTTTCACGCGCTTGAGACGCTCCGCGGAGAGCGCTGCGAAGGACGTGGCAGGCAATGGCGCCCATGAAAGACGTTCAAGTGCTGGTGGTGGACGACAACGCGCTCGTGCTCGACCTGCTCATGAAGGGGCTGGCGCCCCATTGCGACGCGCGCGCGGCCGCCGACGGCGCCGACGCGCTGCTGAAAATCGTGGACGATCCGCCGGATCTGATCGTTTGCGATTACCGCATGCCCGGGCCTCGACGGGCGGCAACTCTACGAAAAATTGCGCGGCCGCGCGCAAACCAGGCAAATCCCTTTTATTTTCCTGGCCAGCCGCGGCGACATCGAGGAAAAGCTGCGGCCGATCGTCGAAGGCGTCGAGGAGTTCATCGCCAAGCCGTTTTTTGTGCAAGAATCTGGTGCGGCGCACCAAAAAAGTGATCGACCGCCTGCAGCTCGAAAAATGCAGAAGCGCGCCGTCCGGCCCGGCGTGATTCAGGGACGGCTGGAAGAAATGAGCATGCTCGACCTGATGCAGTCGCTCGAAATGGGGCAGAAATCATGCCGGCTGACGGTGCGGCACGATAGCGAAACCTGCCTGATGTATTTTCGCGAAGCGGGCAGTGCAAGGACGCGCGCCTCGGGCAAGCTGGAAGGCGAAGAGGCCGTTTTCAGGCCGTACGCTGGCCGGACGGCGATTTCGAAATCGACTTCAACGTGCAACCCTCGCGCGAAACCATTTCGCGCACCACCACCGGATTGCTGATGGAGGCGCTGCGCCTCGTCGATGAAGACCAGCGCGACGGAGCCGGCGAGAGCGCGACGGTCACAGAGGGATAGCTGAGTTCGTTACGCGCGCCGGATCTTGCGCGCAGTTACACTCACGGTTTCGTGTCAGGGCATGACTTCAGTTGTGCCGTAGAGCGCGCCAAATCGGCGCGGCTTTAGCCGCTGAAGTAAGGATTTTGTAGTTCTCATTTCAGACCGTTCGGCCCTGTGGCAAACGTTCCCACGGAGTTGGACATCGGGCTTCGACTCTGGACCGCGATTTCGATCACCTATGCGCGTTTTCATTCTCACGGTCAGCGACTCAGTTTCCAGCGGCAAAACAGAAGACCGTTCCGGCCCCGCCGTCGCTGCCCGCTGCCGGGAATTGGGATGGGAAATCCTGCCGGCCGAAGTGATTGCCGACGATTTCACCGCAATTCAGACTCTTCTCAGGCGGACTGCGGACGCCGGCAGCGCCGACCTCATCCTGACGACCGGAGGCACTGGTTTTGGCCCGCGCGATGTGACCCCTGAAGCGACCATCGCCGTCGCCGAACGCCTTGCTCCCGGCCTTGCCGAACACATGCGAGCGGAGGGCCTGAAGAAAACGAAATTGGCGGTCCTCTCGCGCGGAGTGACCGCCATTCGGGGGACCTCTATCATCATTAATCTGCCGGGAAGCCCCAGGGGCGCGGTGGAATCGCTGGATGCCATCGCGGAGCTGCTGCCCCACGCGGTTCGCGTGCTCCATGGCGCGCGGCACGACTGATCCGCTGTCGCCGGCCTATCGTGCCGCTTCCAAAACGAATTGTGACTCCGATCACTGGCCAGCTATTTATCGCTGTGCTAGGATGCCGCCTTAAATCGGGGTCTGCACAGGCTCAGGGCTGACCTGCCTGGCCGAGCGGACTCGATGGCCTTATTCGGCGATGCCGAGGCAATACATCCCGATCCTGGTCTACGCGATCCTCGCGGCGGCGTTCCCCGCGGCTACTCTCGTTATTTTCAAGTACATTCGGCCGGATTCGAAACCCATTGGCGCAAAGCTTGATCCCTACGAATGCGGCATCCCTCCCGAAGGCACGTCGCGCGGCCGCTATTCCGTGAGGTTTTATATTGTCGCGATCCTGTTCGTCATCTTCGACGTGGAGACGATCTTTCTGTTTCCCTGGGCTGTGAAGTACGGCCAGCTGGGCGTGTACGGACTGGTCGCGATGGTCGTGTTCCTTGGAATCTTGTTGGTCGGATACGTGTGGCTCTACAGGAAGGGCGCCCTCGATTGGGTCTAGCGCTGGGCGTCGCGCAGCCGGATTGCTGTTGGATCGCTTGGCGAGAGCTTGCGTGAGTTTTGTAGAGACGGTGCGATGACAGACGACAGTCCCGAAAAAGAACCGGCTGGTAAACCGCAGGAATCGGCAACCGCGCCGCCCAAGCCGGCGACTCCCGTCAAACCTGCTGCGCCTCCGAAAGCCGCTGCAGCGGTCCCGAAGCCTGTTCCGCTCGACAACGAACTCGTGCAGCGATTGAGAGCGCGTTTTGGTGAAGCGATTCGGGACTCGACCCTCGATCGCAATCAAGCCATCGTGTTGATCGAAGTGGCGCAACTGCGCGAGATCTGCCGCTACTGCCGCGACGAAGAGAAGTTCGACATGCTGACGGATCTGACCGCCGTGGATTGGCCCAAGCGCGAGAAGCGCTTCGACCTGGTTCTGATCCTCTATTCGTTCGCGAAGAATGAGCGGCTGCGGCTGAAGGCGCACGCTGCGCGCAGGACGAGCGTGTGCCCAGCCTGTGCGAGAGTGTGGGCCGACGGCGAATTGGCTGGAGCGCGAAGTGTTACGACATGTTCGGGATCGTCTTCGAAGGCCATCCCGATCTGAAGCGCATGCTGCTGCCGGACGAGTGGCAGGGCTATCCGCTGCGCAAGGATTACGACATTCTTGAAGCAGGACAAGGCCTGGGTGCGCGAAAACCTGGGCATCGAGAGCGGACAGTAGAGGCATGATCGGTCGAGCGAAGTCCGACATACCGGCAGCGCGAGCGGGATCACGAACGTCAGACCACCGTGCTCGGCGCCGACGAAATCATCCTCAACATGGGGCCGCAGCACCCCTCGACGCACGGCGTGCTGCGCGTGAAGCTGCGCCTCGACGGCGAAAAGGTGATCGGCTCGGAGTGCGTGATCGGCTACCTGCATCGCGGCGTCGAGAAGATCGCCGAGCATCGCAGCTACCAGCAGTTCGCGCCCTACGTGGACCGCATGGACTACGTGGCGGCGGTTTCGAACGGCCTGGGCTACTGCGAAGCGGTCGAGAAGCTGCTGGGCGCGGAAGCGCCGCCGCGCGCGCGAGTGATTCGCACGATTCTTGACCGAGCTGCAGCGGATCGCCAGCCACCTGTTCTGGCTGGGAACGCACGCGCTGGATATCGGCGCGCTGACGCCGCTCTTCTACTGCCTGCGCGAGCGCGAAGAGATCCTGAAAATTTTCGAGAAGTATTGCGGCGCGCGCCTGACCACGCACGCGTTCCGCATCGGCGGATTGCAATACGAGGCCTACGACGAGCTGGAGAAGGACGTCGAAGCGCTTCTGCAAGGACTTTCGACAAGCGCGTGGACGAGTACGAAGCGCTGCTGACGCGAAAACCGCATCTGGGTGGGCCGCACGAAGGGCATCGGCATCCTCACTCGGCCGAAGACGCGATCGCCATGGGCGTCACCGGGCCCGGTGCTGCGCGCCAGCGGCGTGAAGTGGGACATCCGCAAGGCCATGCCCTATGCCGCGTACGACCAATACAAATTCGAGATTCCCACCGGCAAGAACGGCGACACCTACGACCGCTATCTGGTGCGCATGGAAGAGATGCGGCAGTCGCGGCTGATTTGCCTGCAGGCCATCGAAAATATTCCCGACGGGGCCGATCCTGGGCAAAGTCGGCAAAGTGCTGAAGCCGCCGCCGGGCGAGGTGTATCACTCGATTGAAGCGCCCAAGGGCGAGCTGGGCTATTACATCGTGAGCGACGGCACCACGCAGCCGTATCGCGTGCGCATTCGTCCGCCGTCACTGATCAATTTGCAGGCGTTCGACAAGATGGTGCGCGGCGCATCTCGTGGCGGACGTGGTGGCCATCATCGGCACGCTCGATATCGTTCTGGGAGAAGTGGACCGCTAGATGGGCCATGTCCTCGCTATCCTCCATCGTGATCTCGCCAGTTAGTGCTGCCGATGGTTTATGCGCGTGGTGATCGTCGCCGTGCTGCCGCTGGTGGCCGGCTACATCGTGCTGGTGGAGCGCAAGGTGATGGCGGACATGCAAGCGCGCCTTGGCCCCATGCGCGTCGGTCCGCATGGCCTGCTGCAGCCGATCGCCGACGCTCTGAAGCTGCTGCTTAAGGAAGACATCATTCCGGAGAACGCCGACAAGTTCATTTTCTGGGTCGCGCCGCTGATTTCGGTGACGGCATGGCGATGCTGGCGCTTACGCGGCGCTGCCGATCGGGCCGTGCGTTTCAGATCGCCGACCTGAACGTCGGGCTGCTGTTCATTCTGGGCAGTCAGCTCGCTCGGAATTTTCGGGATTGTGCTCGGCGGCTGGGCGTCGAACAGCCACTATTCGCTGCTGGGCGCGTTGCGCAGCGCGGCGCAGCTGGTGAGCTACGAAACGGCGGCGGGACATGGCGCTTGTGTCGCGCGCTGCTGCTGGCCGGCACGCTTTCGACGACAGCGAAATCGTGCAGGCGCAGGACGACCACGGCGTCTGGTTTATTTTTGCCGCGCCGGTCGGATTTTTCATTTACATGGTTGGCGTCCATCGCGGAGACGAATCGCGCGCCGTTCGATTTGCCGGAAGCGGAATCGGAGCTCGTCGCCGGCTACATGACGGAGTACAGCGGTTTCCGCTGGGCGCTCTATTTCCTGGCCGAATACACGAACATGGTCGTGGTGGCGGCAATTGCCACCACGCTGTTTCTCGGCGGCTGGCTGCGGCCGTTCGCGGGATTCACGACCATTTTCCGGCACGTCGATCGAATTTCTCGATTATTTTCCGCACTCTGTTGTTTCTGGGCTCGCCGCGTTATTGCTTCTATCGCGCGCCGAAGCAGCCCGTAAAGGTTCAAAAGCATGTTCATGGTCGCGGCGATCGGCGGGCTGTGTGCCTGGTTGCTGGCGGCCGCTGATGGCTCCGGCAGCGTTGTTCGCGCCGCCGGCGGTAATGGCCGGGATTCACGGCGCGTTCTGGTTTCTGTTGAAAGTGGCGGCCTACATCTACGTGTTCATGTGGCTGCGGTTCACGTTTCCGCGCTACCGGTTCGACCAGTTGATGCGCCTGGGCTGGCAGATTTCTGATTCCGCTCTCGATCGTGAACGTGATTGGCGTGGCCGTCGCGCATTGCCTTGCAGCGAGCAGTGGGGCTGGCCGCCATCTGGCGTGCTCGGCTGATCGTCACGCTGGGCGACGCTTGGCGTGGCCATGTGGCTGGCCGGCGACAGGCGACAAGCCGGCAGCATCCGCGGCCACGGGCGGCGGATGGTGACTAGCGATGCTTGAATCATGGTGGTCTTCTATTTTTTCGCCGCGCTGGCGGTCGTCGTCCGCGATCCTGGTGGTGACGCGCCGCAACGTCGTGCACGGCGCCGATTTTCCTGATGACCACGCTGCTCGCCACCGCGGGCATTTTTCTTTCAGCTGCACGCCGAATTTCTGTTCGTCGTGCAGATCATTTTGTACGTCGGGCGGCATCATGGTGCTGTTCGTGTTCGTGATCATGCTGGTCGAATCTGGACGTGTCGCTGCACCAGGTGCAGTTCAACCGGCAATGGTTCGTGGCGGCTGCCTGGCGCTGGTGCTGGGGCGCAAGTGTCGGTGGCGTTCTGGGTGAGCCGCGGTTCGGTCTGGACCGTGGACCGGCGCCGCCGCGGTGCTCGAGCCCGAACACGGAAGCAGTTGGCGACGCGTTATTCCAGCACGTACATGCTGCCGTTTGAAATTGCGTCGATCCTGCTGCTGGTGGCGATGATTGGCGCGGTGGTGATGGCCAAGAAGAGGGTCAGTGATGGTTCCGATCGGCACATTATCTGTTCCTGAGCTTGGCGCTGTTCACCATCGGCGTCGTGGGCGTGCGTCACGCGGCGCAACGTGATCATCATTCTCATGTCGATCGAACTGATCCTGAACGCCGTGAACATCAATCTGGTCGCGTTTTCGCGGCTGGTGGGGTCGGCGTGAAGGGCCAGATTTTCGCGATTTTCATCATTACGGATGCGGCCGCGGAAGCCGCCGTGGGCCTCGGCATCATCATCGCGTTTTTCCGCAACCGCGAGACGGTCCTGGCCGACGAAATGGACCTTCTGAAATGGTGACGATCGCCCCGATGAACTCGCCAACCTGCCCTATGCTTTCTGCGCGCACATCTGGCTGATCCCGCTGTTTCCGCTGGCGGGCGCGGCGCTGATGCTGTTTCTCGGGCGCCGCCTGCAGAACGACGGCGGTCAACGTCGCTCTGCGTGGGCAGCGTGTTCCTGTCATTGATCTTTGCCGTTCGGCGCGTTCTTGCAGCTGCTCGTCGCTGCCGCGGCGCAACCGCATCGTAACGAATCGTCCTTTCGACTGGGTTCCCGCCGGGTCCGTATGCACACGCTCGGCGGCGCGCATGGCCAACTTCCACGCGCACTGGGGCTTTCAGCTCGACCCGCTCTCCGCGGTGATGCTTCTGATCGTCACCGGCGTCGGGCTGCTGATCCACGTTTATTCCACCGGCTACATGGCGCACGAAGGCGGCTACTACCGCTTCTTCGGCTACCTGAACCTGTTCATGTTCTCGATGCTGATGCTGGTGCTGGCGAACAATCTGCTGCTGCTGTTCGTCGGCTGGGAAGGCGTGGGGACTGTGCAGCTACCTGCTGATCGGCTTTTACTTTCTGCGCAAATCGGCGTCGGACGCGGGGAAGAAAGCGTTCATCGTCAACCGCATCGGCGACGCGGGCTTCCTGCTCGGCATTTTCCTGACGTCCGCGCTGCTCGGCACGATCCAGTTCACCGAGATTGGCCCGGCGCTCGCTGGCGGGCAATTTTCGCGTGGGCGACCCGCGCATGACGGCGATCGCGCTGTTGCTCTTCGTCGGCGCGACGGGAAAATCGGCGCAGATTCCGCTGTACGTCTGGCTGCCGGACGCGATGGAAGGCCCCACGCCGGTCAGCGCGCTGATCCACGCGGCGACGATGGTCACCGCCGGCGTCTACATGGTCACGCGCATGAACGCGGTCTATCCAGCTCGCGCCCGACGGCGATGGCCGTGGTGGCCACGGTCGGCGCGGTCACCGCGATTTTCGCCGCGACGATGGGCGTGGTGCAGAACGACATCAAGCACGTGCTGGCCTACTCGACGGTCTCGCCAGCTCGGCTACATGTTCCTGGCGCTGCGGCGTGGGCGCGTTCACCGCCGGCATCTTCCACCTGATGACGCACGCCTTCTTCAAAGGCGCTGCTCTTCCTCGGGCCGGGCAGCGTGATCCACGCGCTGTCCGGCGAGCAGGACATGCGCAAGATGGGCGCGCTGTCGAAGAAAATTCCCGATCACCTACTGGACGATGCTCGTCGCCTCGCTCGCCATCGCCGGAATTCCGCCGTTTGCCGGTTTCATCAGCAAGGACGCTGATCCTCGGCAGCGACGTACGAAAAGGACGTGCTCCTCTGGGTCATCGGCTTTGTCACGGCGGGCATGACGGCGTTCTACATGTTCCGCCTGGTGTTCATGACGTTTCTTCGGCGAATCGCGCGTCGATCACGAAGTCGAGCACCACATCCACGAATCGCCGCGCTCGATGATCGTGCCGCTGGTGATTCTCGCGGCGCTCTCGTTCGTCGGCGGATGGATTGGCTGGCCGGAAATTCTGGGCGGCAACAGCCGCTTCATGCATTTTCTCGAGCCGGTGATCGCCGTTCCTCATGCCATGCGGGCGGAAGCGGTGCAGGGCGTCGCGTCCCGGGCGGGCGAGATCGGCTTGATGCTGCTGTCGGAGGGCTCGTGGTCTCGGCATTCTGGCTGCCTGGTACGTCTACATCAAGCGCACGGAGCTGCGCGGAAAGATACGCGAAGCGCTTTCGGCGGTTCTACCGGCTGGTCTACCACAAGTATTACGTCGACCAGATTTACGACGCGATGTTCGTGAACCGCGCGAAAGATCTTGGCCTCGCGCTCGGCGCGTTCGACCGCGACGTCATCGACGGTCTCGGGCGTGAACGGCGCCGGCTGGCTGACGCGCTTCGTCGTCCCGCGTTTCGATCTGGTGGGACACGTGGATCGTCGATGGCTCGGTGCGCTCTGGCGCGCGCATCGTGTGGCTGCTGAGCTATCCCGGCGCGCATGCTTCAGGACGGGCTGGTGCAAAGTTACATGCTGCTGATCGTGATCGGATTGATCGGGGTGCTGGCGTACTACTTTCATCTCGCGCACAGCGTCGTGCACTAGCGCGGGTGGAAGCACTGAGTGGAAGCGCGTGCTCTGGTCTTTCCGGTAGGGGCACGGCACGCCGTGCCCGTTGGCGCGTGTCAAAAGCTCGAGTTTAGCGGTCGCGTCCACGGGCTGCCGGTATGGGGAAAGGTTCGTGGCGGGTATGAGCGTTTACGAAGGTCTCTGGTTTCGTGTCAGGGCACGACTTTGGTCGTGCCGAAAGCGCATGATGCGGCTTTAGCCACTGGTCAGCGCCGGCATTTAGGCTGCGAAAGGCTGTCTACGATGGGGCTTCAGCCCTGGAAGGTTGAGCGACGAATCGTTCTCGATGCGTCGGGGATTTTAAAGATGCGAGGCGAGCGATGCATGTTCTTTTCCGATAGCCACATCCTGAGCATGATCCTCTTCACGCCGCTCGTGGGCGCGATCCTGCTGCTTTTTATTCCGCGCGAGCGCGACGACCTGCACCGCTGGTTCGGCAACGTCTTCGGCTTCCTGGGGCTGCTCGTCTCGCTGCCGCTGATCTGGCGCTTCAGCCTGCGGCCGGACGCTCCGCGCTTCCAGTTCTCACAGAACCTCGACTGGATCCCCTCCATCGGCGCGCACTACTCGCTGGGCATCGACGGCATCAGCTTCCTGCTGGTGATGCTCACCACGCTGCTCGGCGCCATCTCGATCCTGTCGTCCTGGTGCGCGATCAAGAAACGCGAAAAGGAATACTACATTCTCTTCCTGCTGCTTGCAGACGGGCATGCTGGGCGTCTTCATGTCGCTCGATTTCTTCCTCTTCTACCTGTTCTGGGAAGTGATGCTCGTCCCGATGTATTTCCTGATCGGCGTGTGGGGCAGCGACCGCCGGCTTTATGCGGCGATCAAATTCTTCCTGTATACGCTGGCCGGATCGGTGCTGATGCTGCTGGCGATCCTGGCGCTTTACTTCAACGCGCACGACGTTCAGCATCGCGGCCATTCTCGAAGCGCCGCACGCTGCTGCTTCTCGCTTCACAACTCGCAGCGCATGGCTCTTCTGGGGCTTCTTCTTCGCCTTTGCGATCAAGGTGCCGATGTTCCCGTTCCACACCTGGCTGCCCGACGCGCACACCGAAGCGCCCACGGCCGGCTCCGTCATCCTGGCCGGCGTCCTGCTGAAGATGGGCACCTACGGCTTCATGCGGTTCTCGCTGCCGCTGTTGCCGCGATGCGCGACCGAACAGATATCCGTGAACATCATGATCGTTCTCTCGATTGTCGGCGATCATCTACGGCGCGCTGGTCTGCATGATGCAGAAGGACATGAAGAAGCTGGTCGCCTATTCCTCGGTGAGCCACATGGGCTTCTGCACGCTGGGAATTTTTGCGCTAACGCCGCATGGGCCTTTCGGGCAGCGTCATCCAGCAGATCAACCACGGAATTTCCACCGGCGCGCTCTTCCTGATCGTCGGCGTGCTCTACGAGCGGCGCCACACGCGCCTGATTTCGGAATTCGGCGGGCTCTCGACGCCCATGCCGAATTTCGCGGCGATCTATCTGATCGCCACGCTCAGCTCTCTGGGCATGCCGCTGCTCAACGGCTTCATCGGCGAATTCACCATTCTGCGCGGCGTCTTCGAAGTGCGCTTGCGGCTGGCGCGGCCTGGGGCGTCGTCGGCATCGTGCTTGGGCGCGGCGTATCTGCTGTGGCTCTATCAGCGCGTGATGTTCGGCAACGTGACCAATCCGCAGAACGAGCATCTGCCCGATCTGAACGCGCGCGAATACGCCACGCTGATTCCGCTGGTCGCTTCTGGCGTTCTGGATCGGCATTTATCCCAAGCCGCTCTTCCGCGTGCTGGACGCGCCCGTCCAGCGCGTCGTTCAGGCAGTGAATCCCGGTTACTACGCGCTGGCGGCATGCCGCCTCTCCGTCGAAAGCGCTCCGATGCCGCGGCTAAACACGGCGCAAGCCGTCGCCGGATTGCCGCGTCGCCTGCGGCGAGCGCCCGCCGCTTCCGGCAAGTCGAAGTAGGCGAGGATATTGATGGACCCGCAGATTGCATCCTCAGCGGATGCGCAACCGACTTCTCTCTTGTATCCTGCCCGAGGTGATGCTCGTCCTGTTCGGCCTGGCCATCCTGCTCACCGATTTCTTCCTCGCATCCAACGCAAAATCGTGGAACGCGCTGACCGCCATGCTGGGCGTGATTCTTCAGCGGCATTCTCGCTTGCTCGAAGTGGGCGCCGGCCAGAACCGCACTCGGCATTCGGCAATTCGATCGTCATCGATCCCTTCTTCGTGTTCTTCGGCATGCTCTTCCTCGCCTCCACCGCGCTCGTGATTCTGCTTTCGGTGCGCTACCTGGAAATCGAAGACGAGCAGCACGGCGAATATTACGCGCTGATGCTCTTCGCCACGGTCGGCATGATGTTCCTGGCCTGCGGCAACGACCTGGTCGTGCTGTTCCTCGGCCTGGAAACGATGGCGCTCGCTTTTACGTGCTCTCCGGCTTTCTGCGGCGCGACCGCCGCTCCAACGAAGGCGCGGTGAAGTATCTGCTGCTGGGCGCCTTCAGCTCCGGATTCTGGCCTACGGTTCTCGATTCTTTACGGCATCAGCGGGCTCAGACTCAACCTGATTGCCACGCACATCGCCGAACGCAATCTGCGCGGCTGCCCGGCGGCACGATCCGTTGACGTTGCATCGCGCATCGCCACCGTTGCGGCGGGCGTCTTCTTCAAGGTCGCTGCCGTGCCCTTCCATCAGTGGGCGCCGGACGTCTACGAGGGCGCGCCCACGCCGATCACCGCCTACGTCAGCGTGGCGTCGAAAACCGCCAGTTTCGCGCTGCTGCTGCGACTGTTTCTCACCGTCTTCTGGCCGGTTCGCGTCGATTGGGTGATGCTCATGGCCGTCGTGGCCGTCGCTTCGCTGACGGTCGGCAATTTCGCCGCCATCACGCAGACCAACGTCAAGCGCCTGCTGGCCTACTCCTCGATCTCGCAAGTCGGCTACATTTTGCTTGGCCTCGTTGGCAGCGTGAATAAGACGGCTCGCTGAACAAGCTCGGCCTCGAAGCGCATGGCGTTCTATCTGCTCGTCTACGCTCTTCTTGACCACCGGCGCTTTCGCCGTTGTGATCGTGCTGCGCCGCAAAGGCGTGATTGGCGACAACTCGACGACCTCAACGGCCTGATCCAGCGCAATCCGGGCGCGGCCGTTCTGATGCTGATTTTCATGCTGTCGCTCGCCGGAATTCCGCCGATGGCCGGCTTCGTCGCGAAGCTGCTCGTCTTCTGGCGCTCATCCAGACGCAGCATTACGTGCTCGCCGTTCTGGCCGTCGCCTATATCCTTCCTGCCGTATACTACTACTTCCGGATGGTAGCGGCGATGTGGGTGCGCGAAGCGGTCGATCCGGTGCGCCCTGCGATCACCGTGGCGCAGAAGTTCGCGCTGGGAGCGATGGCCATTGTCACACTCGCCGCAGGAATTTTCCCCGAGCAGTTCGTGCGGCTCGCCGTCTACTCGATCCTCACTCCGTTTGGCCGCTGAGCGCGCGCGTTGATGGCCTCTCCAAGCCCGTCGCCTGGCAACGGCCCCGGAAAATCCATGCAGCAGGTTTTGCTCGCCATGGAACTGCCGTTCGTGATGATCGGCAGCGTGCTGGCGGGCGGCGGCCTTGGCTACCTGATCGACCATTACGCCCACACCGCGCCGGTTTTCATGCTGGTTGGCGGCGGTGCTGGACTCGCTGCCGGGGTCTGGGAAGTCATTCGCAACCTCTCGTCGGAAGAAAAGCGGGAGAAAAAAAGAAATGGCGCGAATGGCGGATAGCGCGGCGTTCTACGCGGCCGCCGAGCGGCGCATCGAGTATCTGACTGTGGCCATCGGGGCAGCGGCGGCGGTGTGCGCGGCGATCTTTTGGAGCGTGTCGGCGGGTGCAGGACTCGCCTTCGGAACGCTTCTTTCCTGGCTCAATTTCCGCTGGATGCGGCACGGCGTCGGCGTGCTGGCGCGGCTTTCCATCGCGCAGGAAGGCGCGGAGAAACCTCGCGTTCCGCGATGGACTTACGTCAAGATGATCGGGCGCTACGCTTTGCTCATCATTGGAGCGTATGTTATCCTGCGTAGCTTTGGATCCATGGCGAACGGCTTTCTGTGCGGCCTGTTCGCCGCTGTGGCCGCGGTAATCGTCGAGCTTGTGGGCCAGTTGGTTCGTGGCGCGCCGGCGTTGGAAGGCCGCTGAAACAGAACGCCCGGCGGACGCGGAGTTCAGACTCGGTGGAACCGCAGACCGGGCATTGTAGGGGCGGGCCTGAGACCCGCCCGCTTTCGGGTTGGGAAAGGGAGATCCATGGAGCACCCGCTCTGGATCACGGTAATCCTCAACAAGCTCTTCGGCGGCGCGGCGCTCGCGCTGCTGGCCGCGCTGCACATTCAGCCCGCGAGCCGCGAGTACCCCATCCCGAACCACGTCTCCATGGAGGTTCTGGTTTTCGCGCTGTCTGTGGTGTTTTTCCTCTGGCTGAAGGGCCGCCTTTCCGCCGACCGGCCCGGCGCAACGCAGCAGGTGATGGAAATGCTCCTGACGAATCCCATGGACGTCGGCATCCGCGACCTCGTCCGGCAGAACATTCATGACGGCGACCGATACGTGCCAATGATTGGCACGATCGGCATCTTCATTCTGATCTGCAATCTGATCAACCTCATACCGACCCTAGGCTCGCCCACCGCGAACGTCAGCGTACCCCTGGGCTGCGCGACGATCGTCTTCGTTTATTACAACTATTGCGGCATCGCCAAGTACGGCCCATTCGGCTACGCGAAACACTTCCTGGGCCCCGTGCCTGCCATTGCTCCCATTATGTTACCCATCGAGATTTTCAGTCATTCGTTCCGCATGCTCTCGCTGACCGTCCGTCTTTGGGTCAACATGATGGTCAGCGAAATTTTGTACGTAATCTTTCTCGGGCTGATGCTCGACATTTACGTGTTTCTCGGCAGGCTCAACACGGTGGGTTACGTTTCGGCGATTCTTCCCTTGGGCGTGCCGCTGGCGTTCATCGCGCTGCATGTTTTCGTGGGAATCTTGCAGGCGTTCGTGTTCACGATTCTGCCGGTCGTTTACGTCGCCGGCGCAGTCGCGGAACAGCACTAATTTTGTTTGGCTTGATCGCCGTTTCAGTGTGAGACCGGCGGCCTCCCAAGGCGGCCGGGAACCACCCCCTGACGGCAATTTCATAAAGAGGAGAAACCAAGTGAGACGATTGACGATGTTTGTGATGGCGGTCCTGGCAGCGTGCCTGGTTGCGCCAGTGACCTTTGCCGCCGCGGCCGCGCAGGCGGCGCCGGCGGCCGGCTCGAGCGGCGGCGGCGTGGACTGGGTGGTCCTGACGGCGGGTTTCGCCATGGCGATTGCGTCGTTTGGCGGCGCGCTCGGCCAGGGCAAAGCGACTGCGAGCGCCTGCGAGGCTCTGGCGCGGAATCCGGGAGCGGAGGCGGGCATCCGGTTCGCGCTGATTCTCGGTCTCGTGCTGATCGAGTCGATGGCGCTGTATACGTTCGCCATGATGTTCATCCGCGTAGTTCCCGCGAAGTAGCGGATTTTCGCCACGAATCTTCCAACGGCCCGGAGGCTCGGCTGCGAGCTTCCGGGCCGTTGTTTTTTGTCTTATGAAGCGAAAGCACGGCGAAAAGAACCCATGGAAAAGTGTGTCGAGATATTGCCGTGGCGAGTGACCCTTCGGCTGCGCTCCGGGCCGGCGAGTTGCGAGTGACGAGAAAAAGGTTGCGGTTGCCAGGTGCCCCTTCCGGCTTGTGCAAGGGTGGGGCTTTTCCCGATTCCGCCCCGCCTCGCGCCGTAATAATTCCATTTGACGTCCGTGGGCCCGGCGCTACGAGTTTTGCGCAGTGAGGACGGAACAATCTGCTGGCCGCGAGCGTACAACCGAAGGCAGGTTCAATTTGCAAACGAGTTGATAAACGGGGGCGGAATGAGAAAGAGTCTTGTGCCGGCGGTGGCGTTGGCGGGGATGTTGTTCGGTTTCTTCTTGTCGCGGGCATTTGCGCAATCGCCGAGCGCCCATGATCCGCTGTTCGAGACGGTCCAAGCGCTGGATGCGAAGTTTTTCGCAGCGTACAACACGTGTGATTTGACGACCGTTTCATCGATGGTGGCAGAGAACCTGGAGTTCTATCACGATGTGACAGGGTTCAGCTCCGGCCGGCAGGCTCTTCTGGATGCTCTCAACAACAACATTTGCGGCAATGTGAGACGGGAACTAGTTCCCGGAACGCTTGAGGTTTACCCGATCGCGCACTACGGGGCCGTGGAGATCGGCGTCCATCGCTTCTATCATCCCGGCGATCCCACGAATATCGGAGAAGCGAAGTTCATCACCCTCTGGCAGAACGAGGACGGAGTCTGGAAGATCACCCATGCCATCAGCTTTGACCACCATCCACTGAAGAAATAGAATCCGCGGGATTCTGCAGAACGAAAAGCTTCAGGTCTGAAGCCCCGCCTGCGGTGGGCAGGCCTGAGCTAGGTGAAAATCAACTCGGGGCGATTCGCAAAGCTACCTTTGTGCCGGGCTGAATCCCGCGGCGCTACATTCAAACCTGGGGCAACATAGCGCCGCGCTGGGTTCCTCGAATGCGGTGGGCGCATCGCCCCTCCAATAGAGACGAACGTCCCTGTCACCACAGACAAAATCAGAGACATTTCTCTCTGAAACATTCGTCTTCTACCCAACCTAGCTGTTCCGTGCTAGCGTCGGTCGTTTTTATGAGCGGCCAAAAGAGCCAGGGCGTCAAGTCCTGGCCGGGGGCTCGGCGTCGAGAGAGTGTCGGCCGATGAATACCGGGAGGCGAACAAAAGGCGATGGCAAAAATTGTTAATCGCGACGAGCCCTTATTAGAAATCGCCGCAACCTAAAGAAAACAAAGCGCGGACGAACTAATCGCGACAAAAACGCGCTCTCGAATTCACCTTTTCTTCGCCTCAGGCCGTTTTAGTGGAGGATGGAAGCGGCGGCGGATTTGGCCAGGACCAAGACGCGGGCGGGGAAGAGGCCGAGGTAGAGCGTGCCGATAGCGGCGACGGCGAGCGCTACGGTGAGCGCGGGAGCGACGGCCGTTGGCGAGTAGTCCTTCGAGGGTTCCCAGAAATACATGGCGATGATGACGCGGAGATAGTAGTAGGCGCCGATGACGCTGTTGATCGCGGCGATGACGACCAACCAGATGACGCGCGAATCGAGGGCGGCCTGAAACGCGAAAAACTTGCCGAGGAAGCCGCCGGTGGCGGGCAGGCCGAGCAGGGAAAGCAGGAACAGCGAGAAGCACGCCGCGAGGACGGGCTGGCGCATGCCGAGCCCGGCGTAGTCCTTGATTTCGAGGCGCTGCTCGCCCTGCTGGCCCAGATGCGTGACGACGAGGAATGCCCCGATCTTCATCAGCGCGTAAGCGGCCAGGTAGAAGAGAACTGCGGCGACGCCGAGGTCGGTCGAAGCGGTGAAGGCGACCATGATGTAGCCCGCATGGGCGATCGAGGAATACGCGAGCATGCGCTTCACGTTCGTTTGCACCAGCGCGGCGAGGTTGCCGATGAACATCGTCAGGACCGCGGAAACCCAGATGGCCCAGAACCACAAATTTCCCGCCGAGCCGAACGCCACAAAGAAAGATGCGCAGCATCAGCGCGAACGTCGCGGCCTTTGGGCGCGGAAGCGAGCAAAGCCGTTACGGGCGTGGGCGCGCCTTCATAAACGTCGGGCGCGTAAATCTGGAACGGCGCAACGACGACTTTGAATCCGAGTCCGACGAAAATCAGGCCAAGGCCAAGAACGGCGAAAGACGGCAAGTGATGCAATCGCGCCAAGAGATCGACTGGATTTTGTCTGATTTCTGTGGTGCCCGTGGCGCCGTAAACCATGGCGATGCCGTAGAGGAAAAACGCGGTGGCGAACGAGCCCAGGATGAAATATTTCAGGGAGGCTTCGTTGGATTTCAGGGCGCGCTTGCGAAAGCCTGCGAGGATGTAGGTGGAGATGGAACTCATCTCGAGGCCGAGGAACGCGGTCACCAGCTCGTTCGCGCCGGCCAGAATTCCCATACCGGCCGTGGCGAACAGAACGAGCGCGTAGATATTCGCCGCGCTGGATGCCTTCCTGGTCGAGATAGTTGATCGAGCCGAGAATCGCGAGCGCAGCAGCGCCGATCACGATGACGTGAACAAACAGGCTGAACTGTCGGCGAAGATCAGGTTGCTGTAGGCCGGGCCGGTATCGCGGGCGGCGATATGGACGGCGCCGAGGGCAAGGAGCGTTCCGGTCAAGGCGACCCAGCCGAGGATGCGCTGGCGCGCCGGGCCTATGAATGGATCGAGGATCATCACAAGGATGCCGACCGCGCACAGGACGATTTCCGGCGCGACGCGATGCAGGTTGGCGATTTGGACGGCGGGGATCATGGCGTCGGCCTCGCGGGGAGAGCGGAGGATTCAGACGCGGCATCGGGCGTTCCGGCGGTAGGGAGCGAAAGCAGATCCCTCACCGCCGAGCCATCCGCGAAGAGCGCGCGGCTGGGTTCGGGATGACAGACGAGGCGGGGCGGTGGCAAGCTTCGGCGGCTGCCGAAGCGGTGCGCAGCATGCTGCGCCCCTGACCGGCCGCCAGGGCTGTGCGACAAGCCGAACGGCAGCCTGACGGGATCGCCCAGGCGAGGGCGCCTGTGTTAGATGTACTCGGCGCTGCCGTCGCATGCGTTCTGCATCTGGCTGAACGGGCGGAGCACGTTGTCGGCGGATGCGGCCATGCGGCGGGTGAAGAGCGGGGAAGCGACGCCCATGAAGATGATCACCAGCGCCATGGTGGCGAGAATGAATTTCTCGCGCAGGGAAGCATCGGGAAGCTTCAGGTTCTTTTCGACGGTGACTTTGCCGAACGCGACGCGCTGGTACGCCCACAGCAAGTAGATCGCGGAGAGCACGGCGCCGCTCGCGGCCCAGGACGCCCACGCGTGGTGCGTCGCGAAAGTGCCGATCAGGATCAGAAACTCGCCGATGAATCCGTTGAGCGGCGGCAGCGCCAGGGACGACAGCGCGATGAAGCAGAAAAAGGCCATCAGCACGGGCATGGGCGTGGCGAGGCCGCCGAACTGCTTGATCTCGTGCGTGTGGCGGCGGTCGTAGAGCATGCCCACGGCAAGGAAGAGCGCGCCGGTGGAGACTGCCGTGGTTCAGCATCTGATAGACCGCGCCCTGAATGGAAATCGTGTTCAGGGCAAAGATCCCCAGCACGACGAATCCGAGGTGGCTCACGGATGTGTAGGCGACGAGCCGCTTCAAATCGTGCTGCACGGTGGCAACCAGCGCGCCATAGACGATGCCGATGATCGCCAGCATTCCCACGATCGGAGCGGCACGCGAGCACGGCGTGCGGAAACAGCGGCACGCAGAAGCGCAGGATGCCGTAGGTTCCGAGCTTCAGCATCACGCCGGCAAGAATCACCGAGCCGGCCGTCGGAGCTTCCGTGTGGGCGTCAGGCAGCCAGGTGTGCAGGGGGAACAGAGGAACTTTGATGGCGAACGCGAGGAAGAAAGCCGCGAAAAGGAGCATCTCGGTTGTGCCGCCGAGTGGGATGTAGCCGGCTGCCATGCGCGCCAGAATTTCCGGGAAGTCGAATGTGGGCGCCATGCCTCGCGTGCCGGGGCTCAAGTTGTAGAGCCACAGAATGGCGACGAGCATCAGGATCGAGCCGAACATCGTGTACAGAATGAATTTCACCGCGGCGTAAATGCGGCGGTCGTGGCCCCAGATGCCGATAATGAAATACATCGGAATCAACGTCAGTTCCCAGAAGACGAAGAAGAGGAAGAGATCGAGCGAGACGAACACGCCGATCATGGCCGTCTCGATCACCAGCAGCGAGATGAAGAAGCCCTTCACGTTCTTCTGAATGGATTGCCACGAGCAGAGAATGGCGAGCGGCGTCAGGAACGTGGTCAGGATGACGAGAAAGAGGCTGATGCCATCGATTCCAAGGTGGTAGTGAATGCCGCGGCCGATCCAGTCGTGCAATTCCTGAAGCTGGAAATTCGGATCGGCGGAGTTGAACCCGCGAAGCAGAAACAGGGAGATCACGAATTCCGCGACGGAAGCGGCCAGCGCGATCCGGCGAATCCAGACGTGGTCGTCCGATTTGAGGAAAAGGAGCGCAAGCACGCCCAGCATGGGCAGGAACGTGACGAGCGTCAGCAAATGGCTTTGCGCAGACATCTACCGCACCATCCAGAGTGCAATGAGCAAGAGCGGTGAATCCCACCGCGCCCACCACGACCCACGAGGCGTAGCTGCGCGCGTTGCCGGATTGAATCTCGCGCAACTGGCCGCCGGCTTCGCGCGCCACGCGGGCCGTGCCGTTCACGGTGCCGTCGATGAGCGTCTCGTCGACGACATGCCACAGAACGTTGGTTGAAATCCAGAGCAGCGGGCGGACGATCAGCGCGCCGTAAATCTCGTCGACGTAATACTTGTTGAAAACCAGCGTGTAGAGTCCGTGCATGCTCTGCATCGCGCGCTTTGCCGCGTCGGGCTTGCGGATGTAGAACCACCAGGCGAGCAGGAGCCCGAGGAGGGCGAGGATCACGGGAATTCCGATCAATGCATGCAGCAAGTCCATTCCAGGAGTCGACGTCGCGGCGGCTTCCGCCGCGCTCCCGAGCGCTTCCTGCGCGGCCATGGCCGGCGACGCATACGACGCGAAGACCGGATGCAGGAATGCCTCAAAGTAATCGGTGCCACCCATCAGGCGCGGCGCCGCGACCCATCCGCCCACGACGGAGCAGATCGCCAGAACGATCAGAGGCACGGTCATGCTGCCGGGCGATTCGTGAACGTGGACTTTTTCTCGTCATAGCGCGCTTTGCCGAAGAACGTGAGGAAGACGAGTCGGAACATATAGAAGGAAGTGATGCCCGCCCCCGTGACGGCGAGAAGCCACAGCCAGAAATTCGCCTGCGGTCCGCCTCGCGCGGCTTCGAGAATTTCATCCTTGCTGAAGAAACCGGCGAAACCCGGGATGCCCGCGATGGCCAGCGTTGCCATCAGCATGGTCCAGTAGGTGATGGGGATTTTCTTGCGCAGGCCGCCCATCTTGCGCATGTCCTGCTCGCCGCCCATGGCGTGAATCACGGAGCCGGCGGCGAGGAAGAGCAGGCCTTTGAAGAAAGCGTGCGTCATCAGGTGGAAGATGCCCGCGGCGTACGCGCCCACGCCGCAGCCGAGGAACATGTAGCCAAGCTGCGACACGGTGGAATAGGCGAGAACTTTTTTGATGTCGGTTTGCAGCAGGCCGATGGTCGCTGAGTAGAAGGCGGTGGCCGCTCCAACGGCGGCGACGACGAACATCGCGAGCGGCGCGCGCGAATACAACGGATGCATGCGCGCGACCATGTAGACGCCGGCGGTGACCATCGTCGCGGCGTGAATCAGCGCGCTGACGGGCGTGGGGCCCTCCATCGCGTCGGGCAGCCAGACGTACAGCGGAATCTGCGCGGATTTGCCGATGGCACCGGCGAAGAGCAGCAGGCAGATCGCCGTGAGCGTGCCGATGCCCGCAGCGCGCTCTGACCGGCATGCCGGATGCTTGCTGAAACATGGTGCCGAAGTCGACGAGTGGAAGGTCCAGAACGTCAGCAGAATGCCGACGGTGAAGCCGAAGTCGCCGATGCGCGTGGTGATGAACGCCTTCTTGCCGGCATTCGCCGCGGAGTCTTTCAGGAACCAGAAGCCGATCAGCAGGTAGCTGCACAGGCCCACGCCTTCCCAGCCGACGAACATCAAATCAGGTTCGCGGCGAGCACCAGCGTCAGCATGAAAAACATGAAGAGATTCAGATAGGAGAAAAAGCGGGAATAGCCGCCTTCGTGCGCCATGTAGCCGGTGGAATAAATGTGCATCAGCATGCTGACGAAGGTGACCACGAGCAGCATGACGATGGTGAGCTGGTCGACCTGCAGGGCGAAGTCGACGCTGAAACGGCCGGCGGTGATCCAGTTGAAATATTTTTCGAAGTAGGGGACCTGCGATGCGCCGAGATGCACAAATTCGCGGACCAACTCGAGGACGCACAGGAACGAGAGAGAAACGGAGCCGATGCCGACGGCGTTTACGGCCGCCTTCGGCCATTTGGCGGCGAGAAGGCCGTTGATTCCCGCGCCCGCGAGGGGCAGGGCAAGAATGAGCCAGAGATGATGAAGAATGAACATTCGTTCTCAGTCGTCAGAATTTCAGGAGATTCACGTCTTCCACGTTCAGCGATCGCCGGTTCTGCGAAATGACGATAACGATGGCCAGGCCCACCGCCGCTTCCGCCGCCGCCACCACGATCACGAAAAAAACGAAGACCAGCCCGTCGAGCTGATTCCACGCGCGGGTGAAGGCGACGAACGCCAGATTCACGGCGTTGAGCATCAGCTCGATGGACATGAAAATCGTGATGATGTTGCGCTTGAAAATGAACGCGATCACGCCCAGGCCGAAAAGGACGGCGCTCAGCACGAGATAGTAGGAAATCGGGACCACGTTATTCGTCCTTCTTGGCGAGCACGAGCGCGCCAAGAATCGCGATCAGGATCAGGATCGAAGTAGCCTCGAACGGGAACACGTATTGGCGGAACAGAGCCATGGCGAGGTCGTGCGTCGAAAACGCCGCGGGAACCGCGCCCGCACCGTTCGCGG
The DNA here is from genome assembly GCA_963753475.1 of uncultured Acidobacteriota bacterium. Classification (GTDB taxonomy): domain Bacteria; phylum Acidobacteriota; class Terriglobia; order Acidiferrales; family UBA7541; genus Palsa-295. The sequence goes on along the minus strand of CAVWCN010000024.1, from coordinate 67,799 downwards.
CTTGCGCTCCCGCCGTCGAACGCGCAAATCGCAGCGCGCGATCTCAAGGAGCAAGAAAATTCCCAGCGGCATGCCCACGTACCTCGCCATCCGGCTCCAGTTGGTGCGCTGCTTCCACGCCAGCGTTGAGCAGCATGATCACGAAGACGAAAAGCACCATGACCGCGCCCGCGTAGACGATGATCTGCACCGCGGCGATGAATTCCGCGCCCAACAGCAAGTACAGAACCGCCAGCGAAACCATCACGAGGATCAGCGAGAGACGCGCTGTGGATCGGCTCGCGCGCAACGATCAGCAGGATCGCGCCCAGCGACGGCCAGCCCGCCGCAGAAAAAGAACAAAATGAGCGGAAGATTCATCCGCGTTTCACCAGAAGAATCACGAGCGCCGTTCCCACCAGGTTGGCCAGCGAGACGGGCAGCAGCAGCTTCCAGCCGAACGACATCAGCTGGTCGTAGCGGAAGCGCGGCAGCGTGCCGCGCACCCACACATAGAAAAAGATGAACAAGCCGACTTTGGCGACAAACCAGAACGGCCCCTGAACAATCGGCATCACGCGCGGAATGAGGCAAAGCGCGCCACCGCCCAGGCACAGCAGAGTGACCACGGCGAACTGGAGCCGCGCGATTCCGCGCATCTCTTTCACCGTGTCATACAGGCAGTACAGCCCCAGCGCGACCAGGCCCACGCCCGGCAAATAGAGTTGCCACGTCCACGAATTCGGGAACGGGCGAGAGCCAGCCGCCGAAAAAGAGAATCGTCGCCAGGCACGACACGGTGATCATGTTCGCGTATTCGGCCATGAAAAACATGGCGAACTTGAAGCTCGAATACTCGGTGTGAAATCCGGCCACCAGTTCGGTTTCCGCTTCGGGCAGATCGAACGGGATGCGGTTCGTCTCCGCCATCGCCGCGGTGATGATAGCACAGAAAGCCGACGATCTGCGGAAACACGTTCCATTTGGGAACGAAATGCAGCCAGTAACCGGTCTGGCCAGAGACCTGCCGGCACGCCGGCGATGATTTCGTTGAAATTGAACGAGCCGGCGAGCAGCAGCACGCCCACGACGGACAAGCGTCAGCGAAACTTCGTAGCTGATCATTTGCGCCGAGCTGCGCAGGCCGCCCAGCAGCGGATACTTGCTGTTCGACGACCATCCCGCGAGCGCGACGCCGTACACGCCCATCGATGTGATCGCAAAAAGGAACAGCAGGCCGATGTTCGAGTTGGCGACGACGAAATACGTCGGCTGGCCGAGACACCTGCATGGTCGGCGGGCCGAAGGGAATCAGAGCGAGCGTGGTGAGCGCGAGCGACAGCGCGAGAAACGGCGCGAGAGTATAAACGAAACGATCCGCAGCGGGCGGCGTCACGTCTTCCTTAAAAAGGAATTTCAGGCCGTCGGCCAGCGGCTGGAGCAATCCGTGCGCGCCGACGCAGTACGGCCCCCAGCGCGACTGGATGCGCGCGACGACTTTGCGCTCGAACCAGGTCAGGTAAGCCAGCGCCGTCATCACCACGAACAGCAGGACGGCGATTTTAATTAACGATACCACCAGGACTGCGATGCTGGGTGATGAAGTCCACGGAGCGTCCTTGGCCTCGTTGGTCGAATTGAGCTTCGAACAGTAGCGGCCCAGAGTGCCGCTGGTAAAAAGAAAATCGTTCGACGAAAAAACGGTCCCGGGCGCGACATCGTACAGTCAGCGCGCGCTCGAGCGCGCATGTCCGCAACTTGCAAGCGGCGCGCGAAAGCTTGCCGCGCCGACCGGCGAGCAGGTTGGCGACCGGAGAGATCGTACCCCGCGCACGTTCTGGCGGATTTCGTCGAAGGCCGCTTCCGGCGTGCGCAGCGGATCGGCGCGCCGAGTCCCAGCATGCGCGAGCTGGTGCGACAGGATGCGCAGCAGATCGAAATCGCTGCGCGGGCCTTGCGCGTCGATGGAGCGCTGCGCCATCTGCACTTCGCCGGCCGTGTTGGTCAGCGTGCCGTCTTTTTCGTAAGTGGATGCCGCGGGCAAAACCACGTCCGCGCGCTGCGCCGTTTCGGTCAGGAACATATCCTGCACGACGAGCAATTCGAGGCCGGCAAGTGCGGTCGGGCGCAGTGACGCCAAACGTCTTCACCGGATTTGCGCCCACGACGTACAGCGCCTTCAGTTTCCCGGCCAGCGGCCGCTCCATCATTTGCGCGCGCGTTCAGGCCGGGCGCGGGCGGAATTTCGCCGCCCCAGAGTTTGCCGAAGCGCGCGCGCTCGGTTGCGTCGGAGATCGGCGCGTAGCCCGGCAGCCGGTCGGGCAGCACGCCCATGTCTGCAGCGCCGCGCGAATTCGCGTAATCGCCGAGGGCCATGTAGCGCGTCTTGCCCGGCAAGCGCGAGCCGAATTGCACCAGGTCGCGCACCGCCGCGCCCTGAATATCCGCGCCAAAAACAATCACGACGTCGGTTTCCTTTTCGAGCGCGCTTTCAGCTTTGCCGAGCGCGTCGGAAACGCTGCGTCGAACTGGCCTTCGCCGGTGGCGAGCCAGCGAACCGCGTCGCGCTTCGCGCTCTTTCGGCACTTCGCACAAGTTGCGCGGCCTGGCGATGGATTTTGCTCGCTGTGCCATTGATGACGTAAAGCCGCTGCGCCGTGATGGCGCACGGCGGTGCGAATCTGCCAGGCGACCAGCGGATTCTGCTGGGTCGCGTCGTTGCCGATCAGCAGAACGGTCTGCGCGCGTATAGATGTCGGCCATGGTGGCCGAGGCGTCTTCCGGCTTGTCGGCCCGAGCGCGGCGGCCAGGCCCGCGTAATCGGCGGTGCGGTGATGGTCGATGTTGTTCGTGCCCAGCGAGGCGCGCGCGAAGCGATTCAGCAGATAATTTTCTTCGTTGGTCGTGTGGTTCGAGCCGATCACGCCGATGGCGTCGCCGGCCGTGCGTCTTCGTGCGCCTGCTTCAGGCGCCGCGCAACTTCCTCGAGCGCATCTTCCCAGCTTGCGGGCTCAAGCTTGCCGTTGCGGCGCACCAGCGGCTGGCGCACGCGCTCGGCGCTGGACGGTGAAGTCGAACCCGAAGCGTCCCTTGCCGCACAGGAATTCGCCGTTGATGCCGGAATGGTCGCGATTGTTCGCGCGCAGAATTTCGTTGTTGCGCACGCTCAGCGTGGTCTTGCAGCCGTTCGAGCAGTGCGTGCACGGCGTTGGGAACGTAGGTCATCTCCCACGGCCGCGTCTGATAGCGGTAGGTGCCGCTGGTGAGCGCGCCGACCGGGCAGATATCGATGCACATGCCGCATTCTTCGCAGGCCAGCTCGCTCGGTTTGTTCGGAATAATCACGGATTGGACGCCGCGCGCGCCCACGCCCAGCGCTTTCACGTCCATGCCCTCGTCGCACACGCGCACGCAGCGGAAGCAGAGAATGCAGCGCGGCGCGTCGTAATAAACCAGCGGCGACCATTTCTCTTCGGGGTAGTGCAGCTTTTCTTCGGTGAAGCGGCTGTGGTCGAGGCCGTAGCGGAAGGTCATGTCCTGCAATTCGCACTCGCCGCCCTTGTCGCACACCGGGCAATCGAGCGGATGGTTCGCCAGCAGGAATTCGAGCATGTCCTTGCGCGCTTTGTGCACTTGCGGCGTATCCGTGCGGACGACCATGCCGTCCGTCGCCACCAGCGTGCACGCGGTCTGCAGCTTGGGCGCTTTTTCCACTTCCACCAGGCACATGCGGCAGGCGGCCTGCAGCGCGAGCCCGGGGTAATAGCAGAACGAAGGAACTTCGATGCCCTGCGTTCTTCGCCGCTTCAATCACCAGCGTGCCGGCGGTTGTGGTGACCTGCTGGCCGTCGAGCGTGAACGTGATTTGTTTTTCTTCGGCCATAAGTTTCAATGCGGTTTGTCAAACTTCGCCTCGAGCGAGGCGCGTGAAAAGCGCCTCCCAGCGGCTAAAGCCGCTGTATCAGAGTGGCCGTGACGGTATGCCTGAAGTCATACCCTGACACGAAACCACGTTCGTCGCAAAACTGCTTCCGGCGCTCGCACGCTCGAGCGTAACAAATCGCGCGAACCGGAACATTCGGCGTCGTGCTACGGCGGCTGAGCCCCGTCCTCCTGAAAAACGCAACTCCAGGCTCCTTAACACCCCGCTAGCGAGCAACGAGGACTCCTTCCGCGGACTTGTAGGCGCACTTCCCGTGGAGATGGTCTTCGAATTCGTTGCGCCATTTCTTGACGATGCTGATCGTCGGCATGGCCGCCGCGTCGCCCAGCGGGCAAAACGTCTTGCCCAGCATGTTCTTCGAAAGCTCGTCGATCAGCGGAATATCTTCCGCGCGCCCGCCGCCTTCGTGGAAGCGGTCGAGCATCTTGCGCAGCCAGGCCGTGCCTTCGCGGCAGGGAATGCACCAGCCGCAGGATTCGTGCGCGTAAAAATGCATGATTCGCCGCGCGAAGTCCACCATGCAGGTGTCTTCGTCGATCACCACCATGCCGCCCGAGCCGAGCATCGAGCCGATCTTCGCCACCGAATCGTAATCCATGGCGACGTCGATTTCATCCGCGCGTGAGCAGCGGGCAGGAACTGCCGCCCGGAATCACGGCTTTCAGTTTCTTGCCGCCGGGAATTCCGCCGGCGACTCTCATCAATCATGCGCTTCAGGTTGAAGCCCATCGGCAGCTCGTAAATTCCCGGCTTATTGACGTGCCCGGAAATCGCGAAGAGGCGCGTGCCGCCGTTTCTCGGCGTGCCCAGGCCGGCATACCATTCTCCGCCGCGCAGAATGATGGGCGGCACGGAGCTGAGCGTCTCGACGTTGTTGATCACGGTCGGGCAGCCGTACAGGCCGACGACGGCAGGGAAGGGAGGCCGAATGCGCGGATAGCCGCGCTTGCCTTCGAGCGATTCCATCAGCGCCGATTCTTCGCCGCATTCGTAGGCGCCCGCGCCGGTGTGCGTTGCCAGATCGAAATCGAACCCGCTGCCGAGAATATTTTTGCCGAGATAACCGCGGGCGTAGGCTTCGGCGATCGCCGTCTCCACGATGTCCATCACGTAGCGATATTCGCCGCGGATGTAGATATAGCCCTGGTGCGCGCCGACCGCTCTTCCGGCGATGACCATCCCTTCGATCAACTGGTGCGGGTCCATTTCCATCAGCGGCCGGTCCTTGCACGTTCCCGGCTCGCTCTCGTCGCCTTCGCGAGGATGTATTTCGGCTTCGCTCGTTTCCTTGGGAACGAAACTCCATTTCATCCCTGTCGGAAAGCCCGCGCCGCCGCGTCCGCGCAGATTCGATTTCTTCACTTCGTCGATGATCTGCTCGGGCGTCATCTGCTTGAGCGCTTTTTCGAGCGCCTGGTAGCCGTCGTTCTGCAGATAGACTTCGATCGACTTCGAATCGGGGATGCCAAACCGCCGGCTGATCACGGGCACTTCGCCGGGCTCGCGGTCGTGCACCGACCCCGAGTAACCGGCACGGGCGCGGGCCGCTTGCCGTCCTCGAGCTGCTCGAGAATGGCGTCCACCTTCGCCGGATCGAGGTTCTCGTAGAAATCGTAGTTCACCTGCATCGCCGGAGCGCCCGGTGCACGCGCCGATGCACTCGACTTCTTCGAGCGAAAACGTCCCGCTCGGCTGAACTTCCTTGTTGCCGATCCCCAGGCGCTTCTGCACGTGCGCGTACAATTCGTTGCCGCCGCGCAGCATGCAGGAGATATTCGTGCAGACCTGAATGTGGTATCGTCCGGCCGGCTTGCGCCGGAGCATCGAGTAATAGGCGAGGGTTTCGGTGACTTCCAGAATGTTCAGCCGAGGCGCCTGGCGATTTCGTTCGATCACTTCGTCGCTCAGCGAGCCGAATGATCCTGCGCGTAGAGCATCATCGGAATCAGCGCCGAGCGCTTCACCGGATAACGCGCGACCAGTTGTGAGAACTTCTCTTCGAGATGCGGCGGAAATTCCATCAGCGGTCCACTTCTCCCAGAACGATGTCGGTGGTTCCGATGCAGGCCACCACGTCCGCGATGAGCTGTCCCTCGACCAGCTTGGGCAGGCTCTGCAGATTGACGAACGACGGCGTGCGAAACTTCACGCGATAGGGCTTGGGCGAGCCATCGCTCACCACGAACACACCCAGCTCCCCGCGCGGCGATTCGATCGCCTGATACACTTCGCCCGGCGGCGGCGCGAATCCTTCGGTAAAAATCTTGAAATGGTAGATCAGGCCTTCGATCGACGTCTTCATTTCCTCGCGCGCGGGCGGAATGACTCCCGGCACCTCCGCGCGGAACGGGCCTTCCGCAGGCATCTTGTCCATCGCCTGCGTCACGATCTTCATGCTTTCGCGCATTTCGGCGACGCGCACCAGGTAGCGCGCGTAGCAATCGCCCGCGGTCTGCGTGGGCACGTTGAAGTCGAATTCGTCGTAGCTCGAATAGGGAAAGGCCTTGCGCACGTCGTAGGCAACGCCGCTGCCGCGCAGCAGCGGGCCCGAAACGCCCATGGCAATCGCGTCGTCCGCGCTCAAAATTCCGATGCCCTGCGTGCGGCCGATCCAGATGCGATTGTTGGTGAGCAGATCTTCGTACTCGTCGATGTGACCCGGCAGCGAATCGATCACGCGACGCACGCGATCGAGCCATCCCGGCGGAGGCTCGAGCGCCAGGCCGCCGATGCGGAAATAGCTGGTCATCATCCGCTGGCCGGAGACGTACTCGAAAATCTTCATGATCTCTTCGCGCTCGCGGAAGCAGTAGAGGAACACGGACATCGCGCCGAGGTCGATGGCGTGCGTGCCAAGCCAGACCAGGTGCGAAGCGATGCGCGTCAGCTCCGTCAGCAGGACGCGAATGTACTGCGCGCGCTTGGGAACTTCGATGCCCAGCAGCTTTTCGACCGCCAGGCAATAGCCGAGATTGTTCGAGAGCGGCGCGAGGTAATCGATGCGGTCGGTCAGCGTGATGGCCTGCGAATACGTCTTCGCTTCGCAGCTCTTTTCGATGCCGGTGTGCAGATAGCCGATGACGGGATCGCGCCTTGAGAACCGTTTCGCCGTCCAGCTCGAGCATCACGCGCAGCACGCCGTGCGTCGACGGGTGCTGCGGCCCCATGTTCAGGACCATGCGTTCTGCGCTGCGGGAGGCTCGGCTGCGGTGACCACGGCCCGCTCGGTTTTCGCCGAATCCAGTTTGTCCATCAGCGATATCCCTCCGCCGGATAATCCTTGCGCAGCGGATAGCCTTCCCAGTCGTCCGGCATCAGGATGCGGCGCAGGTCGGGATGGCCCTGAACTGCATCCCGAACAGATCGAAAGTCTCGCGCTCATGCCAGTTCGCCGTGGGCCAGACGGGCGTGACGGAGTGCACGACCGCGTCCTTGCCCGGAAGTCTGACCTTCAGCCGCAACCGCGCGCGCTTCTCCATCGAGAGGAGGTGATAGTTCACTTCGAATCGCGGCTCGAGGGGAAAGCGGTCGACGGGGCTGAGGTCGGAAAGAAAGGAAAATCGCAGCGAGGGTTCGCCGGCCAGAAATTCGGCGACGGCGAGAAGATGCTGGCGAGGAACAATGACCGTCGTTTCGCCTCGAAACTCAACGACATCGGCGACCGCGGCCGCGTTCCATTCTTTCAGTCTTTGGACTGCCGGATTTGTGCCGTTTTCCTTAGATTCCACTATGAATTGGTTCCCGAGGGCGCCGCGGTTATCTGTTCCAGTCGAGCGCGCCCTTCTTCCAGAGGAATACGTAGCCTGCGAGCAAAATTATAATGTACAGCACCATCTCCACAAAGCCGAACAAGTTCAGATCGCGGTAGACAAGCGCCCAAGGGTACAGAAAGATGGCCTCAATGTCGAACAGGATAAAGACCAGCGCCACCATGTAGAAGTGCACCGAGAATGGCTCGCGTGCGTCTCCGGTGGGCCGAATTCCGCACTCATAGGGCTGGTCCTTCTCGCGTGTGCGTTTATGCCTTCCGACCAGCGTCGAAACGGCGATCAGCGCGCCGGCAAGCCCGCACGCCAGCAGGAACATCAAGAGCAGCGGGGCATAGGCATCTAAGTAGCTGTTTTGCATCGTCGGTCCCTGTCGCCTTGTGTGCGAAAGGGAGTTGATATAATAGCGGCGCGAGTGCATATCGGTCAAATGAACTCCGCAAATTCAGGGTATGCTTTTTCTGTACTGATAAGCGGAGACCATGAGTTCCGGCTTCAATACCGACGTTCGAGTCGGCCAGCGCGTATATCACGTCCAGACCGAGGACCGCGGCCCCAATCGCCCGCTGATCGACACGGTGGTCTATCAAAACGGGCGTGTAACGCACCGGCGCAGGTACGACTACAAGCATTTCGTGGGCTCCGCCGAATTCAGCCCTCAGGGACTCCGCGAACGAGTGGAAGAGCAGCATCGCTGCGTGATCGAAGACCTGCGGGCGGGCACCCTGAGCGGGGATACGTCAGGGGCGTCCTCACCCGAGCTTGAAGCCCCGGCGTCTGCCGCGCCCGGCATTCAGGTGCAGTTGCTGAATCCAGAATCCTGGCTTACCGCGGGCAGCGTGCTGCTGAATCTGGAGATTCTGCGTCGCGATGACCAGCAGCCGCAATCCTCGGCCCAGGTGGAAGCGCTTATAGAAGGCTCGCTCGATGAGGCCCGCCATCGCGGTACGACCGATGAACAAGGCCACGTGCAAATTCGCTTCGCCATGCCTAAACTAGGGAAGGGCGGGCTTGCGCTGGTGATTCAGGCCAAAGCCGAGCACGGCACGGACGAACTTCGCTACGTGATGCGCTCGAATCCGAAGCCGTCTCTGCCTGAGTAGTGCGATTGGGAGCGGTTTGAAATGACTGTTGTGATCAACGGCGAATCGCAGGAAATTCCCGACGGCCTCACCGTGAGTGCGCTACTGGGCCACCTCGGCATGATGCCTGACCGGGTGGCCGTCGAGCGCAATCTTGACATTCTTCCTCGCGGACGCTGGGCCGAAACGGACGTCAAACCCCGCGACAGCTTCGAAATCGTACAGTTGGTCGGCGGCGGCTAGCCATCGCCCTCCCACTTCTGCCGAATTCTGTCCACTTTCACCCGTTGAACCGCGCGCCGGGCCAAGGATTCCAGACACAGCTGCGTCACTCGCCAGAGACGAGCCGGTCAGATGCCGGCGTACCATGCATAGCCTGCTTCTGGCTCGGCGGAGCCCAGGCCCTTGCCGAATCTTTTCATACTGTCGGTGACCGTCAGGCGGGTGATGAATTTCACGCTCTTGTAGCCGAGCTGGCGGGGGAGCCGCATGCGAAGCGGCCCGCCGTTGCCCACGGGAAGTGCATTACCATTCATCCCATAGGTGAGAAACGTCTGAGGATGCATTGCATCGGCCATATCCATGCTTTCCCACCAGTCGGGATCGATCGAAAAGTAGACAACGTATCTGGCTTGTGGGTGGACCCCCACGAGGTTCAGGACGTGGGAGAGAGGCACGCCGATCCACTCGGCGATATACGACCAGCCCTCTTCACAGATCACCTGAGTGATCTGGCTGCGAGACGGGTAGCTCTTAAGCTGATCAAGCGAAAACGAAGTGGGCCGGTCGACCATGCCGTCGACGGAGAGCCGCCAGTCAGCGAATCCAGCGGCCTGAAGGCGCTTGAACGCTTCAGTCAGGGGCGGCATTTCGTTCGCGAGCGGACGCTTCGAAATCTGGCTCCGGGGGAACTCGCGCGCCAACGAGTGCCTTGTCAGCAGCCGCTGGGAAGCATAGGTCAGCGTTTCGCCCGGGCCGTAGATTCCGCCGTGATCGGGCGGGATCAGTCCATACTTTTCCGCGATGCGCGCGGCCACGCCCAGGCCCGATACGCCCGCGGTGGCGGCGAGTCCGGTTAGGATCATTTTGCGGCGCGAGAGATCGGTCATGTTCGCTCCATATGTGTAGCGGTCCGGCCCGTGATCATCGCTCGCGTGCGGCTCCAGAATCCGGCAAGACAAATCATCGCGACGTGGACAAGCAGGAAGAGCACGAGAGCCAGGGAGACGAAGAAGTGAAGCGTCCGCGCGGATTGCCGGCCGCCCAACAGCGTGACGGTCGCCGGAAATGCTGAGACAAAGGCGGGGGACATTGCCAAGCCCGTCCAGATTACGAATGGGAAGAGGACGAAGATGACGAACAGGTAGGCGAGCCGCTGGAGCACGTTATACGACCAAGCTTCTTCCTCGCTCGGCCGTTTGAAGCGCATATGGCCGGCGATTGTGGTCGAGAGCGCCCGCCACGAAAGATCGTCCTTACCCGGGAGCAAGTTTCTGCGGAAATGCCCTGTAAACAAGCCGAAGATTCCATACAGCAAGGCGGTCAACACCGCAACCCAGGCAGCTTGAAAGTGGAGAGCGCGGCTCCAGCCATTCTGGTCCGGCAGCACGTACCCGTAGCCAGTCGGCACCAATGCTCTCGACGAGGGGATCGGCAGCTGAAAGAGCGGTGTAGTCAATACAGTGCCGGTTTCACCCCAATAGAAACGAGGGTGAGAGATCAGAATTTCAACTCCGGTGACGAGCAGGGCAAAAAAGCACAGAGTGATGATCCAGTGAGTGGCGCGGACGAGAGCAGAGTGCCGCGAAGCAACCGTCGTGGATGGGACGGCCGAGGCAGAACTCGAGCCGCAAGCTTCCAAGGGCGCCTGTGCCGATCCCAATCCCGCCATTCCTGGTCTCCTGTTGGCGCTCCGACTTTCTTTCGCGGAATGGTGACATCCTACCACGCGCCGGGACTGAAACGGACCGTTCACCGGATTACGGCGCATCCGGAAGAAATCTTCTCACACACTCCTAGACAACTTAGGAAAGTCGTAGTACATTCCTAGCGTTCTTAGGAGAGAGACGGCATGAACGAACAGGCCCAACTTTTGCCCGGCACGCTCGATCTTCTCATCTTGAAGGCTGTTTCGCTCGGGCCGCTGCACGGCTACGGCGTGCTTCTGCGCATCGAGCAGATCACACGCGGCGCGCTGCTCGCCGAGCAGGGCGCGCTCTATCCCGCGCTGCATCGGCTGGAGCATCAGGGCCTGCTCGACACGGAGTGGGGCACCTCCGACAACAACCGCCGCGCGAAGTTCTATCGCCTGACCGCCGCCGGCCGCCGCCGGCTGCGCGACGAAACGGAAAGCTGGAACCGCCTCTCGACCGCTATCCGCTCCGCATTGAGCGCCAAACCGCAGGAGGGCTAACGATGTTCGCTCGACTCCGTTCCCTGTGGAGCACGTTTCGCCATCGTTCTGAATTCGAGCGCGATCTCGACAGCGAGATGCAGTCCCACATCGAGAACCGCGCCGACGACCTGGCTCGCTCTGGCGGCCTTCCGCGCGGCGAGGCTCTGCGTCGCGCTCGCATCGAGTTCGGTTGCGCCGAGGCTCACCAGGACCGTGTGCGCGAATCACGCGGCGTGAGCTGGTTCGAAGACCTCGCGCAGGATCTTCGCTTCGGCGCGCGCATGCTGCGCAAGTCTCCCGGCTTCACGGCCGCCGCGATTCTCACTCTGGCTCTTGGCATTGGCCCCAACACGGCTATTTTCACGGTAATCGATGCGGTGTTGCTCCGTCCGCTGCCGTACGCGAATCCGCAGCAGCTCGTCACGTGGCGCGGCAACGAATCCGAGCTCGACATCGACGACATCCGGGCCCAAAGCAGCAGCTTCTTTTCCGCCGGCGGCGGCGTGAACCCGGAGGTGCTCACCTATACCGGCGGAGCAGAACCGCTGGGCATTCATGCCGGCTATGTGGACGCGGGCCTTTTCCGGGCGCTGGACGTTCCGCCGATGCTGGGCCGCCCGCTTTCGCCCGATGACGATCGGTTTGGCGGCCCGCGCGTCGTGGTTCTGTCGTACCCATTCTGGCGCGAGTATCTGGATGGCGATCCGAACATCGTCGGGAAGTCGATCCCGCTTGACGACAATCGCTATACGGTGATCGGCGTGATGCCGGCGAGCTTCGTCGTGCCGCAATACAGCCTCGACGTTTTCGTGTCGCTGCGCGTGGTTTACCCCGAAGCAGCGCGCTATCGCGGCGTTCACTTCATGCAGTCGTACTGGCGACTGAAGCCCGGAGTCACGCTGGCGCAGTCGGCCGCCGGAATGGCCACGATCGATGCCCGCCTGGCCAAAGATTATCCCGGGGAGGAGAAGGGCCGGCACTCGGTGCCCGTACCGCTCCAGGAGTCGGTGACCGGGGACGTGCGTCCCGCGCTATTGCTGCTCTTCGCCGCGGTCTGCGTGGTCCTGCTGATTGCTTGCGCAAATTTTGCTGGCCTGTTGATGGCGCGCTCCGTGTCGCGTCAACGCGAGATGACGATCCGAGCGGCTCTCGGAGGCGGGAGGCGGCGGCTCGTTCGCCAGGCGCTGACGGAGAGCACCTTGCTGGCAGTTCTCGGCGGAGCGGCGGCCTTGCCGTTGGCAGCGCTCTGTTTGCGCCTGCTGATTGCGGCCAAGCCGGCGGCGCTGGCTCACTTGAATAAAATCTCGATGGACCCGTCCGTAGTCGTGTTCGGGCTTGTGGTATCGCTGCTTACCGGCGTGGTCTTCGGATTGGCTCCCGCCTGGAACGTCTCGCGCACGGACGTCACCGATACGCTGAAACAGGAAGCGGGCACGCTGACAGGCGGTCCCGCCGGGCACAATTTCCGAAGAGCACTCGTCGTCCTGGAGATCGCCCTTGCGCTCGTCCTGCTCGCCGGGACCGGATTGCTGATCAAGAGCTTCGCGCGCTTGCGCTCGGTGGATCCCGGGTTCGACCCGGCGCACGTCATCGCGATCAACGTCCAGCTGCCGGTAACGCGGTACGCGGAAATTCCCAAACAGATCCAGTTCCGTCGCGCACTGCTCGACCGGCTGAACTCATTACCGCGAACTCAAGCGGCGATGGTCGGCGACGTCCCGCTGAATGGCAGCGAAGTGACTCACAGTCTGGGCTTCGATGGCCGGCCGCCTGTTGCGGAAGGCGATGAACCGGAAGTCGACAGCTTCTGCGTGATGGGTGATTATTTCCGGCTGATGCGGATTCCGCTTCGCGCCGGCCGCACATTCACCCCGGAGGACCGCGAGGATCATCCGCTCGTTGCCGTGATCAACGAGGCGCTGGCGCGCAAATACTACGCCGGCCAGAATCCCATTGGACAGCGCATTCACTGGGCCCGCGAAACGGGACCGCCGCGGTGGATGACCATCATCGGCATCGTGGGCGATGTGAAACAATACTCACTCGCCGAACCGGCGTATCCCGCAGTGTTCACGCCGTTCGCGCAGACGAATGAAGCCTGGCGCCGCTGGATGTCCGTCGTGGTGCGCATGCCGGATTCCTCGGGGAGCATGATTCCCGCGATCAAGCGCGAGATATGGACGCTGGACAGTCAGATTCCGCTCAACCGCATTCAGAGCATGGAAGAACTCCTGGGACTTTCGCTCGCGGAGCGGCAGTTCAACATGGCTTTGCTCGGCTTGTTTGCGGGACTCGCAGTGATCCTGGTTGCGGTGGGCATCTACGGCGTCATTTCGTATAGCGTGAGCCAACGGACGCACGAGATCGGAATCCGCATGGCCGTCGGCGCGGAGCGTATCGACGTGCTCAAACTCGTGATCGGACAGGGCCTTCGCATGGCGATCCTGGGAACCGCGGCCGGAATCCTCGGAGCCGTGGCGCTGACTCGTCTGATGACGAAGCTTCTTTTCGGCGTTACGCCGAACGATCCGGCCACGTTCTCGGCAGTCGTTCTGCTGATGCTTGCCGTAGTCTTGTTGGCGTGCCTGGTTCCAGCGCGGCGCGCCATGCGTGTCGATCCGATGATCGCGCTGCGGCACGAATAAGTCATCGTGATCGTCCGGTTGATTGGGTCGTTACCACAGTGGGCGCGGCACGAAAAATCAAAGGCCGGCGAGCAGGTGGCCGAGTTTGTCGCGCTTGGTGAGCAGGTAGGTTCGGGAACGATGGCTGGTGGGTGGCCGGCAAGGCACTCGCTTCACCACGCGAATCCCCGATTTTTCGAGCTGGCGCACCTTGTCGGGATTATTCGACAGCAGCCGCACGGCGCGGACGCCCATCGCCTTTAGCGCCTCGGCGGCAAACTCGTAATCGCGGTTGTCCGCCGCGAATCCCAAACGCCGATTCGCCTCCACGGTATCCAATCCCGCATCCTGCAGCTCATACGCCCTGATCTTGTTGATCAAGCCGATCCCGCGGCCCTCCTGAGGAAGATAGAGCACGATTCCCGCGGGCTCCTTTGCGATTCTGCGGAGCGAAAATTCGAGTTGCGCGCGGCAATCGCAGCGCTCCGATCCAAAGACGTCGCCCGTAAGGCATTGCGAGTGGACGCGCACGAGGGGCGCCTTCGTGCGCCGTGTCTCGTCTCTCCCGCCCAAATCCCCGTGGACGATCGCAACGGCTTCGTCCGCGGCCCGCGCGCCTCGAATCGCGAAGATTCTGAACCTCCCGAACGAGGTCGGAAGATCGGCCCGCGCAACCACCCGCGCCTTTGTTATGGATCGTCTCTTCACGGAACCGCGCATTATAGCAGGCTGCCCTGGCGCTTTTGCCTGTCTGCCGGACCGGCAGGTGACGGAACGCCGTCCGATCGCTTTACATCCCCTTCCGCTTTGGCTAAGTTAGCGCCAGAGCGCTTTTCTTCGGGGCACTCGAAAACATGAGCACTTTTCCGAGTCTGAAGGATTTCCTTCTGACGCTGCTCTTGAAAGTGTGCTGGGCGGCGGCGCTGGCGGCGCTCCTCGTTCGCTTCAAGTCCTTTCGCAAGCTGCTGTTCACGGAGAACCGCGACTCCGACCAGAAAGTGATGCTCCTGCTGTTCCTGACGCCGCCTCTGGCTCTCGGCGTGATCCTGCGTATCGTCGGCGGATATCGCTTTTTCGATTTGATGCTGGAGGGATCGTTCTTGATGGGGCTGATCGGCGGGCGGATGGTGGGCCTGCTCGGCGGATCGATGATCAGCCTTCCCGCCTTCGGAATGCACGAGTGGCTTTCGAGTCCGGTGGCCGCGCTCGTCGGCTTGCTGGCGGGAGTCATCCGCGACGCCATGCCGGAGAAAGAAGACATCTGGCGCTTCGGGCCATTTCTCTTTCTAAACATTCCGCAATGGTTGTGGAAGCTCGTCCGCTACGGGCAGGGCAACTGGGCCATGCTTCCGCTTTTCGGGTGCGCCGCATTCGAATCGGGCGCATCCTGCTGGTCACCGCGCTCCGCGCACATCCCGGGTGGCTTTTGGCGGAGTACCCGCCGAATCCCGGCCTGCTTGTTGCTGGTGGTGTTCACTTCGGTCATCTGCGTCGGCCATGGCCGATCAAGATCTGGAACAACACGCGCATCGGAAATGAACCTCGAGCAGAATCAGCAACTGCTCCTGAAGGCGCGCATGGACGCGCTCACCAGCCAGATCAATCCTCATTTTCTTTTCAATACGCTGAATACCGTTTCCTCGCTGATCCGCTTCGATCCGGATCTGGCGCGCGGCGTCGTGCTGCAGGCTGTCCAATATTTTGCGGCGCCTGCTTCGCAAGCACGAGACGTTCGTGCCGCTGCGCGAGGAGCTGGACTTCATCGACGATTATCTGACATCGAGGTGATCCGCTTCGGCCGCGATAAGCTGCAAATCTTCAAGGAAATCGACGACGAGGCCCTCGACGCGTTCGTTCCCAGCATGCTGCTGCAGCCCATGGTCGAAAACGCGATCAAGCATGGCCTTGCGCCGCGGCTTGAAGGCGGCCAGATCCACTCCGCGGCCGCCGCTGACGGCCGGCTCGCCATCGAAATCGAGGACAACGGCATTGGCATTTCGCCCGAACGCCTCGGCGAGGTCTACGGCGGCGGCATCGGCATCAGCAACGTCCACGAGCGCCTTCGCCTGCTCTACGGCGATCAATTCAAAATGGATATTCGCAGCCAGGAAGGGCAGGGAACGCTGATCCATATCGAGGTTCCCGAGCTCGCGGCCGTGGAATCAGAGGCCAGCTGATTCGTTTGTTGGTGGGGCTCGTAACCCCTTATACGTAAATACGCGCCGTCGTTCCTTCGCGACTTTGTCCGGGTCGAGCCCCGCCCTCTAAGGTAGGAGTCTCGGAGAAGGCGTGCCATCGGGTTTAGCACGCAGATGAAGGTCGGAAACGCCTGATGTGGGGTGCACGGCGGTCAGATCCAGCAGGTCGCCAACGGCTTCAGTGCATCTTTATATTTCTTTGAAACGTTGTACTCCTTCGCCCCTCCCTTGAGGCGGACCCGCGCTTCTCCCGAAGGCGACGTTCTACTTTCTTCCACAAGCGAAGCGTTGATAATTGTAGAGCGGTGAATTCGCACGAATCCGTAGCGCTCCAGCTTGCTCGCCACGTTTGAGACTGATTCGCGCACGAGGTAGGAACGGACGGTGGTTTGTAACTGCACATAATTCCCCCGCCCCTCGATCACGCTCACCTCGGCGGGATCAACGAAGACGGTTTTCCCCTCCGTCTTGAGTGCAATCTTCCGCGGTCCACTCTTTTGCGGCCGCGCAGATCGATTAGCGGTCGTATCCATCGGATGGGGCCTCGAGGGCGTAGGACAAGCCCCCAATACCTGCTTGGACGAAAGCGGCGGCAAAAGGTAACCCGACGTAGTGTAGCGGGGCGAGATGCTGGCATATCCGGGCGAGGATTGGAGAAAGGAATCGCTCACTTCTTTGGGGTGGCTCTCCTACGATGAAAATACAAATCGAACCACGGCTTCCACGTCCTGCCTCTGTCCGTCGATAGGACCGCTGTCTCTCGAACGCCTCCGCCGGGCAACGGTTTCCAGCTGCCGCGAACCAATTCATAACTTCGCGCGTGATCCACGCCACTCAGAATCATGCGATTTGTCCCGAACTTACCTTCGATCACAAACAATTTCCCTCCGTTCGTCACCCAGGGTGGCGCCGCGCAGGCCGCCGCTCTCGGCGAGTCGGCAGCAGGAAATTCCCGTTCGTGCCATTTGCGGACATTACGAACACTTGAAGCACCACGGCGTCATCTTCCAATTTTGGGGTGGTCGTCAAATAGATTGCCTGTATCGCGGCTTCAACGTGGGGAGATGCGGTAGAGAACCGACGCGTGCGGAGCTAGGGTAATCGAGACGGAAGCGGCTGGAGCTAAGGCCTTCCGCTCCCACAAATCGCGCAGTTCGTATTTCGAGCCGCTTAGTCCCAGATCCTTCCAGGAATAGGCAAGCGTCTGCCGCGCATCCTTCAAATTGAACAAAGCGAGGTAGTGGTCATCGCCTTTTTCGGGGCGAGCGAGCCAGACCGCCGCTTTGCCTGTGTTGATCACGGCGTGATTGTCACGCGAATGTTGATCGACGGCGATCACTTCGGGATTCGCCAGAAGCGACCCGGTCCAATCGTCGAGCAGCGTCAGGTTCCCGCCCATGATCAGAGGCGAGCGAAAAATGCACCACAACGTCATCATCGTGCGCTGCTCGTCGCGCGTCAGGCGGGTCGCACGCGATGGTCCCCAACCCGCAGACGGTTCGAGCCGTCCGATCGGCAGCATGTCCGCATCGGGCCAGTGTCCGGAGCCGGAATATTTTTCCCATTCCGCCGCGCGCGCGAACTGATTGCCCGGTCCCTGTGGAAAATTCGTGCGCCCATACCAGATGTCCCAAACATCGTCCGAGATGCGCCACATCTGCGCGTATTGTTGAAACACATCGGCCTTCGCAAGGGATGCCGGACCCGGCGAAAGACTCAATACCATCGGGCGGCCGGTTCTGTGAATCGCTTCGGCCAGCATGCGAATGTCTTCGCCTTTGTAGGAATGGTCGGCGATGCAATCCACCTTGAGAAAATCCACGCCCCAGCCCGCATAGAGGCGAAGAATCGAATCGTAGTAGGCCTGCGCGGCGGGTTTCGACGGATCAACCCCGTAGTTGAACGGATTCCACGGGCAAGTATCGTTCGTGTCCGCCGCGTCAGCGGCGTGAAAGGGCGAATCGAAAATCGGGAGGTTCTCGTTCACGGCAATTTTTGGAATTCCGCGAAGAATGTGGATGCCAAGTTTCAGGCCCAGAGAGTGAACGTAGTCGGCTAGCGGCTTGAATCCTTCTCCATGGGCCGCCGATGGAATCGAGTTGACCGCGGGCGTGTAGCGCCCGAACTTGTCGAGACTGAACTGCGCATCGTTCGCGTTGACGCCCGCGGAATGATTGGTCACGTACCAGCCCATGTCCACGACGATGTATTGCCAGCCGAACGATTTCAGGCGTCGGGCCATCATGTTCGCGTTTGCGCGAATGTCCGCTTCGCTCACCGACTCGCCGTAGGAATCCCAACTGTTCCATCCCATGGGCGGCGTGGCGGCGACGGGTTCCCGCGGCGATGCATTGGCCCGACTTTGTGAGCCGGGCGACGGCGTGGAGCGGGTCCGATTAGCCCGCGGCGACCCGGCGAAAGCGAGGGAGAAGATCAGGAGAGCGCAGGCGAACGGCAAACCGGGATGGAAGCCCATCGAACGCCTCAGCGGCGCAAAAAGCAAAATAAAAGCGAACTTCACGCTGTGCATTTTGTTGCGAGTAGAAATTGTCAGGTCCTTTTGTTTCATGGGCTTGCGGCGAATTCTATTCGCAACGTGTTGCGAGTAGGCGTCGTCTGTAGGGCCGGCCAAAGATTCAAGCGCCCGGGACGCACCGACCATAACACGAAGATCGAGCCTCGGGCGAGCCCGGGCGAACCACGACCGGACGTTACCTGGCGGTGGGCTGTCGACTGAAGCTGATTTTCATGGCGCCCAGGGCGCGAGCGAAGCCAAGAACGGCAGGTTCGCTCGCGACCGGACAGGAATTCTCCGTCCGCTGCTATTTGTAGGTTGCGGTGGAGCGGGTGACCTCATCGCGGGTGGAGGACGAGTTGACCGCAGAACCGAACGCGGGTCCTGCCAGCGGGTTCGACTTCAGGTCTTCTTGTATCGCTGCGTTGACCTTGTCCATCGCGTCGGCGTTGTTCGCGATGTAATAGATGACGAAGGTGCCTGGCGCTTCGGTGTCAAACGCCTGAGTGTCGATTTCCCATTCGCTGATCGTGCCGTCGGCGAGCATTTTCTCGAGCAGTGGCCCGACCAGACCCTTGCTGAGAGTGCTCAGCGCGTCGTCGGGTGCGTGCTCTTTCAATTTGAAGAACGAGGCCACGCCGTAGCCATTCTTCACCGGGCCGGAATGCCAGTTGTAATAGCGTGCGACGTAAACGCTGTCCCAGTGTTTCGTGGCACTCTCCAGGACGGGGGATTCGACCGAACCGCTGGCGTAGAACCGGTCGAGCGTGTTAAACACGCCGGCCAGGGACATTGAGGACCACCAGTCATCATGGGTTGCACCCTCGGCCGTGTGGACCAAAGTCACGTCGTAGCCGTAGGCCACGATGCTGCCGTCGGCCATGGCTTTGTCGAGAACTTTTGCGTCATCCGCGAAGGATTTGTCCATGTCCGCCCAATGCGCGCGCGGAATGATCCAATCGGCGACATAGGAGTACATCGGCGGCTTTTCTTTTACCTCCGACATCTGCGCGCCTGCCGGGACGGCCCAAATGGCGGCCATCGCCAGCACACAGATTCCCGCGAAGAGTCTACACACTCTGCTGTTCATAACTTTGCTCCTTCGTGACTTCTCTACAGTCGTAATCATCGAACCTCTCTCTTGGTTGGAGTTGCCCAATTTGGATTTGTTGGGAAATGCGTGACCGGGTCACAAATCGGGGAGGCAGCGCAGGAAAATGCAGAGAAAACCACGCACGCTGATGACCTCGAAGGATGTGATATGGGACGGACTATATACCCGTTTGGCGAATACGCAAGGGATTAATGGATCGAGTGCTTCTGTGCCTATTTCCGAACTAGACCAACAAAGGTTCTCAGTTCGTCGCCCCCAAGGTCAGAGACCACCCAGAAGGTCATCCCGCCGTGCGTCCAGTGAAGAATGTTATACCCTTCGCGCACCTGCAAGGCTGCTGGTGCGCTTTGTCCCGCCGCCGAAGGCCAGATAAACACATTGATGTAATGCAAGCGCCGGCGATAAACCAGCGCCGACACCGGCCGGCCATCTACGTAATCGAGCCGCCCCCCAGCTAGAGGAAACCCTTCCGATGCGAGATCGACCACCGGCGGCGCGAAGTCAATCTTGCCGTCGAACCAGGGCTTCACGGTGTGCTGGTCGGTGGACTGCACGTCGAACAAGTGGCCCGGCTGCAGCGAGCGTATATGGCTGGCTACAATTTCCCGAGCGATCAGATTCGTCTGCTGCCCGGTTCCAAGCTGCGGAATCAAGCGTCCGCCCAAAATAAACGCGAAGACCACAGCGGCGGCCGCCGCGAACCACGCAAGGACGGAGCGCCGCGGCGTTGGGACGACTTTGCGTTGGACATCGCCGGCCTGAAGCTGGGCACGAATGCGAGATTGGAGTGTTTCAGGGGCTCGTTCGTAGAGGTTCGATGATCGCAACGACTGGCGCATGACCTGCTGTTCGCGGAGTTCCGCGGCGCAGTCTGCGCACGTCTTCAGATGCTCCTCGAATTCGAGGGCGCGAACGAGGTCGAGCTCGCCATCCAGATAGCCGTGGAGCAACGGTCCGTTACCTTCGCACGCCACGTTGCGCCTCCTGGTCACGAGCCCGCAACAAGCATTCCCGCAACTGGCCGCGCCCGCGGGCCAGCCCCGACATCACTGTGCCAATGGGCACGCCCATCACTTCGGCAATTTCCTTGTAGGACATCCCCTCGAGTTCGCGCAGGACCAGAACCTCGCGATAGCTCACGGGCAGTTTGTCGAGAGCCTCTCGAAGCATGCGGCTGTCGGCGGACTGCAAGAGCGCCGCTTCGGCGTCGGGCCGGCCGGCGGCGGCCGTGTGAATCGTTTCGTCGAATTCTTCGGCCAGATCGGCGGGACGATTCTTCTCCAGAAACGAATAGCTGGTGTTGCGCACGATCTTCAGCAACCAGGCTCGGGCGTCGCCTCCCTGATAGCCCCCGAAGAATTTGAATGCACGAAGGTACGATTCCTGAACGATGTCTTCGGCGTCCTGCGTGTTGCGGACCAGCCAGCGTGCGAGGTTGTAAGCCGCATCGAGGTGGGGCAGCACGATCTGGTCGAAGCCCGCCGCCTGTCCCGGTTGGAGCTGTTCTCCCATGCGGGCATTACAGTCTCAACTCTCCAGACCGGATATCAAGCGAATTTATTCCCACCAAATGCAAGTGAAAGTCGGGGCGAAAAATCTGGAAGCGTCACCAAACTTAATTTCCGGCGAAGGGAATATTCCCGTCGCGACACGGGTCTAGACAGGTGAACGCAACGAAAGCGGCCATTAGGCCAAAGCGGATGAGCGAACGGAGGAAGGCGCATGTCGAATTACATTAAAGAGAATCTCGAAAACGACGGAGTGGATCGTCGCGGTTTTCTGAAGTGCATGGCTTGGGCCGGCACGGGCGCCCTGTGCGTGTTCCAGGGAGGTGTTTTGAAGTCGTTCGCCGTCACCGACATTCTGCAACAGAAGATCGGCAAGATCACGGGCGATCTAAGCTTCGTGCAAATCAGCGACAGCCACATCGGATTCAATAAGGCCGCTAACCCGAACGTTACAGCTACGCTGCGCGAAGCGATTGCCAAGGTGAACGCGCTGCCGACGCCTCCCTCGTTCGTGCTCCACACGGGCGACCTGACGCAGCTGTCCAAGCCTGAGGAATTCGACACGCTGGCGGAGTCGCTCAAGAGCCTGAAGACCGGACGCATCTTCTACGTCCCCGGCGAGCACGACGTGCTCAACGACAATGGCGTGATGTTCCGCGAGCGCTTCGGCAAAGGATCAATGGGCGACGGCTGGTACAGCTTCGACCAGAATGGAGCGCATTTCATCGGCTTGGTCAACGTACTGAACCTCAAGGCAGGCGGACTGGGCAGTCTTGGCGCCGAGCAGCTCGAATGGCTCAAGAAGGACGTTTCCGGCCTCAAGAGCAGCACGCCGATCGTCGTCTTCGCGCACATTCCGCTCTGGGCGGTCTACCCGCAGTGGGGTTGGGGAACCGACGACAGCGAACAGGCGCTTTCGTATCTGAAACGCTTCGGCTCAGTGACGGTCTTGAACGGGCACATTCATCAGACGATGCAGAAGGTGGAGGGAAACATCACGTTCCACACGGCCTCCTCGACCGCCTTCCCGCAACCTGCGCCCGGCCAAGCCGATTCGCCCGGCCCCATGAAAGTGCCGGCGGACAGGCTGCGCAGCGTATTGGGAATTACGGATGTGAACCTCGTTCGCGGAAGGCACACGCTGGGCATCATCGATTCGTCGCTGGCTTGATTTAAATTACAGAGAAACTCGAATTTCCATATGCAAGAGAATTTCAAAGGAGAAAGAGCAATGAAGGTGCGAAAAGCGAAGTGGATAGTCGGAATGGCGCTAATTGTGATGGCGGCATTTATCGTGATGGCCGGCACGCAGAGAAGTCGTGCGGCTGGCCTTGGACAGAACGCCCCCAAAGGAGTCGAAATTAAAATCGATAACTTCAGCTTCACTCCTGCGACTGTGATGGTCGCCGCAGGGACCACAGTCACCTGGACGAACGACGACGATGTACCGCATACGGTGGTGAGCGACGACACCAAAACCTTCCGGTCGAGGGCCCTCGACACTGGAGATCATTTCTCCTACACCTTCACCAAAGCAGGCAAGTATCCCTACTTCTGCTCGGTCCATCCTCGGATGACGGCCGAAGTGGTCGTGCAGTAGGACGGGGCGAAGCGATGAATCCTTTTGACTTGAAAGCTGCGTTGCTTGCACGGCACGCACAACATGTAGTGCTGATCCATTTTCCGATCGGGCTGTTCATCACCAGCGTGGCATTCGATGCGATCGCGCTTTGGAAGGGGAGCCGCACGCTCGCGAGTGCTGCCTATTACAATTTGTTGGCGGCGGCTCTTTCGGCTCTGCCGGCCGTGGCGACGGGCCTTCTTGCCTGGCAACTGCAGCTCGACGGCGCAAGGCTCAAAGGAAATCTCAGGTTGCATTTGATCTTCGCACTGGTCTCGACTGCCGCGATTTGGCTGCTGTGGTGGCTGCACTTCCGGGCTCGACGCACACAGCGGCAAGCAGCGCCGGCAATTCGCCTGGCGGCGGAACTGGCCGTTGTGATTCTGATAGCGTTAACCGGTCACCTCGGCGGCTTCCTTAGCGGCGTCAACGGACCGCGGTAGCCGCGCTCGGCCACCCCAGAAAAACAGTCTCCGATTTGTTCGAGCCTCTTCTGTGTCGTTTCCAAAAAGAAGACCAGGAGATGAAGCCGCGAAAGCGGCCGCCCGATCTGCAGAGCGTTTGCTATGATGCTCGCTCGTTTCTCGCCGCGCGGCGGCGGGGCAGGCGAGGAGAGAATGGCACTACGCTGGCGAATCGCAATTCTGATCAGTGCGGCCATCGCGATCAGCTACCTGGACCGGCAGACGCTTCCGGTTGCGATCCAAGCCATCAGCAAGGACATCCCGCTCTCGAACGAGCAGTTTTCGGATTTGCAGTCTGCGTTTTTGCTTTCGTACGCGTTCATGTACGCCGGCGGCGGGAAGCTAACCGACGCGCTCGGCACGCGGCTGGGATTCACGCTCATCATGGCGTTCTGGTCGCTGGCGTGCGCCAGCCATGCGCTGGCGACGACATTCGCGATGCTGATGGCGAGCCGGTTCCTGCTGGGCGTGGGAGAAGGCGGCGGTTTTCCGGCCGCCACGCGCGCTGTTGCCGAATGGTTCCCGCCGCATGAAAGCGCCACGGCGATGGGGATCATCAACGCCGGGACGGCGGTAGGGGCCGTTGCGGCGCCACCCCTGATCGCGCTGGTGCTGAGTTTCCTGAGCTGGCGCTGGATTTTTGCGATCACCGGCGCGCTGGGCATTGCCTGGACGTTCTGGTGGCGGCTCGCGTATTTCTCGCCGGTCGAGCATCCGCGGATCAGCGCGCGCGAGCGCGAAGAGCTTCGGCCCATGACGGAATCGGCCGCGGCGGCCGGAAATACAAGTGGCTGGAGCTGCTGCGCATCCGCGAATCCTGGGGGCTGGTGATCGCGAAATTCCTGAGCGATGCGGCGTGGTACTTCTATCTGTTCTGGCTGCCGAAATATCTGTATGACGCGCGGGGTTTCGACGTCAAAGCGGTTGGAAGGCTCGCCTGGATTCCATACGCGGCGTCGGGGATCGGCTGCCTGGTGGGCGGATGGTTTTCGAGTTACCTGGTGCGAAGGAAATTCTCCGTGAATACCGCGCGGAAAGTGGCGCTGGGCTTGAGCGCCGCGGTGATGCCATGTATTGTGCTCGTGCCGCACGTTGCCGTGGCGTGGGCGCTTGTGATTTTCAGCCTGGCGTATTTCGGGCAGCAATCGTGGTCCACGCTGGTGATGATCCTGCCCGCTGACTTGTTTCCGACCAACGCGGTGGGATCGGTGGCGGGACTGGTGGGATTCGGCGGCGCGATGGGCGGGATTGCGTTCGGAGAACTGGTGGGATACCTGCTGGACCATGGTTTCGGCTACGGCGTGGTGTTCACCATGGCGGGAACGCTGCACGTGATCGCTTTCCTGGTGATTCTGGGCATGGTCCCGGCGATACGGCCTCTGGCGCAGGGGCGCAAGCTTGAATACGGAGGAGCACGATGAAGATCAAAGAGATCCGCACCCGGGTGGTGCGCTGGCGCGGGAAGACGGTTCCGCTGCCGCCGCATTTCTGCACGAATCCGATGGACCTGCTGTCGATGCCCGACTCTTCGATGAGCACGTTCACGTTTCACGGATGGCTGATCGTCGAAGTCTTCACCGACGATGGCCTGGCGGGAATCGGCAACGCGGCGCTGGCTCCTCAGGTGACCAAGCAGGTGATCGATCTCTACCTGAAGCCGCTGCTGATCGGCGCCAACCCGTGGGACATCGAATTTCTGTGGCAGCACATGTACCGCAAGACGATGGCGTTCGGGCGGAAGGGGATCGGCATGGCGGCCATCAGCGCGGTGGATATCGCGCTGTGGGACATTCTGGGCAAATCCGCAAAGCAGCCTGTTTTCCGGCTGCTGGGCGGGCGGACCAAGCCGCGCATTCCGGTGTATGCGAGCCGGCTGTACAGCGTGCCTCTCGGCGAACTGGCGGCCGAGGCCAAGCGGTACAAGGAGGAAGGCTATCAGGCGATGAAGCTGCGCTTCGGATGGGGGCCGACGGACGGCGCGGCGGGAATGCAGCGGAATCTTGATCTGGTGCGCACCGTGCGAGAAGCGGTAGGCGACGGGATCGACGTGATGGCGGACGCCTACATGGGCTGGACGCTCGACTACGCGAAACGCATGCTGCCGCTGCTCGAGCCTTTCCACTTGCGCTGGCTGGAAGAGCCGGTGATTCCAGACGATATTGGCGGATATGCGGAGCTGAAGTCATACGGCAGAATTCCAATCGCGGGCGGCGAACACGAGTTCACGCACTATGGCTTCCGCGATCTGCTGGAGGCGCGCGCCGTGGACTATATTCAATTCGATACGAATCGCGTGGGAGGAATCACGCAAGCGCGCAAAATCGCCGCGCTGGCCGAATCGTATTCCGTGCCGGTGATCCCACATGCCGGGCAGATGCACAACTACCACGTCGTGATGGCGAGCCTGAACTCGCCGATGGCGGAATATTTTCCGATTGTGGACGTGGAGGTAGGCAACGAACTGTTCTGGTACATCTTCGAGGGCGAACCGAAGGCGCAGAACGGGTTCGTGGAGCTTGACGACAATACGCCGGGGCTGGGATTGCGCGTGAATGAGAAGGCGCTCGCAAACTTCGAGGTGATCGAGTGAGGCGGAAGGCGTGATGCGGCTGGTGCAGGTTCGAAACGAGCGCACGCGGTGCGTGGCGATTGTAGAAGAGCCGCGGTTGCGCCTGCTGGGCGATTGCGAATCGGTGTATGCGCTGGTGGAAGAGGCGCTCGCCGCGGAGACGACGCTCAGGGCGCTGGCGCAACGAAAGGCCACGCAGGAGCTGCTGGATTACGATCCGATTTATCGCGGCGCTTCGCCATGGCGGTTGCTTGCGCCGGTGGATCATCCCCGGGAACCGGCGCGGTGCCTCGTCTCCGGCACGGGCCTGACGCATCTGGGCAGCGCGCGCGAACGGCAGGCCATGCACGCGAAAGACGAGGACCTGACCGATAGCATGAAGATGTTTCGCTGGGGAATCGAGGGAGGGCGTCCACCGGCCGGGCAGATCGGCACCGCGCCGGAATGGTTCTATAAAGGAACGGGTACGATCCTGCGCGCGCATGGAGAAGCCCTGGAAACTCCCGCGCATGCGGAGGATGGCGGCGAAGAGGCGGAAATCGCCGGCATCTATTTTGTGGATGCGGCGGGGGTGCCGCGACGCGTGGGCATGGCCGTCGGAAACGAATTTTCCGATCATAAGTTCGAGAAGAAGAATTATCTGAACCTGGCGAGTTCGAAGATTCGCACCTGCGCGATCGGGCCGGAGCTGGTGCTCGACGCCGATTTTCAGTCGGTGCCGGGCGAGGTGGTGATCGAGCGCGACGGAAGCGTGCTGTGGTCCAGGCAAATTCGCACGGGCGAGGCGGAAATGTGCCACAGCCTTCGCAACATCGAGCACCACCACTTCAAATTCGAGACGCACCGCAGGCCCCGGGACCTGCACGTGCATTTTCTCGGCGCCGATTGCTTGAGCTTTGGAGAAGGCATCGAGCTTCGCGATGGCGACGTGATGCAGGTGCGATTCGAAGGGTTCGGACGGGAGCTGCGCAACCCGGTGCGTGTGGAGCGAGGCGCGGCGAAGCTGGTGAACGTTACTTCCATAGGGTGAACAGGACAATGTCGAAAGAACGAGTGGCGGTTTTGGGATTGGGGCTGATGGGCACGGGCATGGCAAGGCGCCTGCTGTCCGAGAAGTTTCCGGTGACGGTGTACAACCGGAACCGCGAGAAAGCGGAAGCTCTGGCAGCAGACGGTGCAACGGTGGCCGGCTCGCCTCGCGAGGCTGCGGCACAGGCGCGGGTCGTGATCGGCATGGTGGCGGACGATGCCGCCTCACGCGCGATCTGGCTGGGAGAAAATGGCGCGCTCGCAGGCGCGGCGCCGGGAACCGTGCTGGTCGAATCGAGCACGCTCACGCCTGGTTGGGTGCGCGAACTGGCTGCGGCAGCGTCGAGGCAGAAATGCGAATTTCTCGACGCGCCGGTGACGGGCACGAAACCGCACGCGGCGTCGGGCGAGTTACTGTTCCTGGTGGGCGGATCGGCGCAGGCATTGGAGGCGGCCAGGCCGGTGCTCGCGGCCATGAGCCGCGACATCGCTCACCTGGGACCAACGGGCAGCGGCGCGACGATGAAGCTCGTCAACAATTTTCTGTGCGGCGTCCAAGCAGCATCGTTTGCGGAAGCAATGGCGCTTGTGGATGCAAGCGGACTGAATCGCGAGCAAGCGGCAAAGATTCTGTGCAATGGCGCGCCTGGGAGTCCGCTCATCAAGGCCATTTGGGCGCGTGTGGCGAGCGGCGATTTGACGCCAAATTTCGTTCTGCGGCTGATGGCGAAGGATTTGAAGTACGCGATGGAGGAAGCGAAGCGGCAGGGACTAACGCTAAAGACGGCCGTGCCGGCTATCGGAGTGTTCGAAGATGCGGCTAGGAATGGGTACGGCGATCAGGATTTCGCCGCAGTGATCGAGGCGCAGAGGCGGCATTAGATAGCGCACGGATAACGAGCACTGGCGCTCGCGAGCCTGACCGTCGGATCGGCACTCGATCCTGAACCCGCAGGGCGGAGAAAGGTGGATTTATTGGCCGGGCCCGAGGGTCGGGCTCGAGCCGGAGAAATAGCCTTCGATTTCTTCGAGCGTTTTGCCTTTCGTTTCCGGGAGGAAGAAAGTCACGGTGACAAAGTAGATGACGGTGAATCCGGCGAACACCAAAAACATCAGGGCGTAGCCGTAGCGGCCCACGGTCGGCAGGAAAATGGCGGCGAAGAAGGTGGCAAACGGCCTCGTTGATCAACCAGAGCGATGCTCATGCCGTTCGAGCGGATGCGCGTGGGCATCAGTTCCGACAAAGCCAGCCAGACGCAGATGCCCGGCCCCATCGCATAAAACGCAACGAAGAGAAACAGGGTGAGGGCCACCACCCAGCCGTTGTCCTGGCCGGGCAGCGGCGTGATCAGCGCATGCTGGATGCGCAGCGGGGCCGACCGCGCCTGATCCAGATTGCCGAAGGGATCGGAGAAAAACGCCAGCACCTTGTTGGCGGGAACGCAGCTCGACCGGCTGCAGCACGACGGTGAGCTGCCTGCGGCTGGTTGGAACGGGCCACGGGCGTCGCGGCGCTGAAATCGCCGTAGGAATAAATGATGGTCAGGGCCGCCGGGCTGTCCGGCGAGGTTGGCGTGTCCTGCTTCAGTCACCCATTGGCGTTCCTGTGCGGGCGTGAAGGTGAATTGCGCGTTGGCCTCGCCCGTTCACCAAGCGCCTGGACGGCTTCGGGGCACGTCCACGCGCTGCCTCTCGTTGCGGTGGAAGAGGAAAGCCGTCAGCAGCAGCGACAGCCACTACGCCCGCTGTGCCCAGCGACAACAGAAATTTTCTGCCTTTGCGATCCACCAGCAGCACGCCGATGACGGTCGCCAGCGCATTGCACCAACGTGAACAGGATGTATCCCCAGTGCGCTTGCACGTCCGACAACCCGCTTTGGATCAGGATCGTCGTGTTGTAGCCGATGATCGAGTTGATGCCCGTGGTCGATTGCAAGCCAGAATGACGCAGGCCAAGCAGGAAGGGGATTACGTATTTGCGTTTCAGCAGCGATTCGGCCACGCTTGCGTCCGCGCGACGCGGTGGTCTCCGCTTCGAGGTTGCGCTCCATTTCCTCCAGTTCGATCCGAGCCTGCTCCGCCGAGTCCGCGAGCGCAGCAGAGCTTCCAGGGCCCGTTCCTGCTTCCCGCGTCGAAACAGCCAGCGCGGCGACTCCGCCACCCAAAAGCTGCCGATCACAAACAGCAAGCCGGGAGGCAGCGAAACCCAGAAAATGCCGCGCCAGGCGTGATCCTTGAAGGCATAGAGAAGCTGCGCGTTGCCCAACTTGGCGACTTCGTCGACGCGCAGGCTGAAATACATGCCCACGCCCGCGGCGGCGACGATGCCAATCGTGAGCAGCCATTGAAACATGGCCGTTCCGCTGGCCGCGCTGCTCGGGCACAAGGCATTCGGCCAGATACAACGGTACGACCACGCCAATCAAACCGGCGCTGATCCCCTGGCACAATCGTCCCAGGATCAGAGGTACGTAGCCGTGCGACAGCGCGATGACCGGAATGCTGGCGGCAAACAGAAATCCGCTCAGGATCATCACTGGTTTTCGGCCCAGGCGGTCGGACAGCAACCCGGCAAACAGGGTGGAAATCACCGTCCCCATCAGCACTGCCGCCACGACGAACGACAATTGCTGGGCGTTCAGGCCGGAAGTGGCTTCGAGGTAGGGAAGCGCACCGGCGATGATGCCCACGTCAACGCCGTAGAGCAGGCCGCCGAGTCCGGCCACCAGCAACAGAAAACGGTTATAGGCATTCGAGTGCGGTCCGGCGATGGTCGTCGATACGGTGTCGCCCATTTTGGTCGCCGTACCTTAGCATGGATTCTCATTCTTGTATTGGACGTTTCGGCCAGCGGCGAAGACAGAAAAACGCGAGAGTTCCGGACCGGCGATTGACCAATGGCCGCGTTGACGTTGGTTGCGGTCACGCATAGAATGCGCCAGCGGAAAAACGTCCCCCAGACAGGAAGGCATAAAGGAGCAGGATGGCGGAGCAGGATTCACTGATCGGCAAAACGGTTTCGCACTACCGCATCCTGGAAAAACTGGGCGGCGGCGGGATGGGCGTTGTCTACCAGGCAGAGGATCTGAACCTCGGCCGCCTCGTTGCTCTGAAATTCCTTCCAGCGGAATTGGCTCGGGATGCTTCGGCGCTGGAACGGCTGCGGCGCGAGGCGCGCGCTGCGTCGGCGCTCAACGACCCGAACATCTGCACCATTTATGAGATCGGCGATCATCAAGGCCAGCCGTTTATCGCCATGCAATTCCTGGAAGGCTCGACGCTGAAGCACCGTATCGAAGGCAAGCCGCTGCCGCTCGATCTGCTGCTCGAACGGGGCATCGGGATCGCCGAGCGCGCTGGAGGCGGCGCACGCGCGCGGCATCATTCATCGCGACATCAAGCCGGCAAACATCTTCATCACGCGTCGTGGGCAGGCGAAAGTGCTGGATTTCGGCCTGGCGAAAGTAGTGGAAGGCGCGGACGGCCGCACGGACGGCATGTCGCAGGCGACCATGGACCGTACAAGTGATGCAGGCGACATTCGAGAGCACTTGACGAGCCCGGGCGCGACCGTCGGGACCGTGGCGTACATGTCGCCCGAGCAGGCGCGTGGAGAAGAGCTCGATGCGCGCACGGATCTGTTTTCGTTTGGTGCAGTGCTGTACGAGATGACCACGGGACGGATGCCGTTCAACGGCAACACGACGGCGGTACTGCACGACGCCATCTTGAATCGAATGCCGGTGGCGCCCGTGCGACTGAATCCCGACGTGCCGCCGAGGCTCGAAGAGATCATCAACAAGTCGCTGGAGAAGGATCGCGACGTGCGCTACCAGCACGCGGGCGACATGCGCGCGGATTTGAAGCGCCTGAAGCGCGACACCGATTCGGGGCGCTCGTCGGCGTCGCGGGCTGCGATGGATGAGCCGGGCACCGGCGTATCGGTGGCTTCTCCTTCGCCTGCGACAAGCGCGGCGGCGGCACCATCATCCGGCGGCGTCGCGGTGGCTACGGCATCTTCATCCACGGCGCAAGCGGCACAAGCCGCGCACGCTTCCGGCTCTTCGGTCGCGGCCGTGGCGCGCGAACATCGATTCGGCGTGGCGACGATCGTGATCGTTGTGCTGATTCTCGCCGCGGTGGCGGGGTATGGGGTTTACTCGTTTCTGAATCGCGGCGGCGCGGTTCCCTTTCAGAACTTCGCGATTACTCAAGTAACGAACACCGGGAAAGCGCAGCTGGCGGCCCTCTCGCCTGACGGAAAGTACATTCTCAGCGTGCAGAACGATGAGGGGAAGGCGGCGCTCTGGTTGCGTAACGTGCCGACCAACAGCGATGCCCAAATCATCGCGCCCTCGGGCGCCATTTTTCGCAGCCTGGCATTCTCGCCTGACGGTAACTACATCTATTTTCGAAAGAGTGGGGATCAGACGGGAACGAATTTCAATCTCTTCCGTGCGCCGGTACTGGGCGGACAGCCACAGCAGGTCGTGGGCGACATTGACAGCAATATTACCTTTTCGCCCGACGCGAAGCGCATGGCGTATTGCCGGGACAATGATCCGATCGCCGGGCAATGGCGGCTGCTCAGCGCAGATCCGGACGGCACGAACGAGGAAGTGCTGCTGCTCGAAAAGAACACGCAGTTCTCGCCATCCGTGTCCTGGTCGCCGGACGGCAAGCAAATCGCGTACGCGTTTTTTCCGACGAGCGGCGGCTTGGGCGCGATCGGATTGTTTAATCTTGCGAGCGGGAAGACTAACACCCTGGTCTCGTTCATCGATAAACGAATTTTTGAACTGCGCTGGGTGCCGGCGGGACGCGGCCTGTTAGTGGATTACGGCATGCGCCCGCTTATCCTCCGAGGGCAAGTCGGTTATGTTTCTTACCCTAGCGGGGAATTTCACGCGGTCACGCGAGACACCAACCGATACGACACCCTGACACTTTCGGGGGACGGCAGCATGGCGGCGACGGTGCAGGTGAAGACCACAAGAACTGTCGATATTGTTCCCGGTGGCGGAACGAAAGACAGTTCGCCGGCGCCAGCTTTAACCCAGATTCCTGAGGCACAGTGGCTAGGCTGGGACGGGAACGGAGAACTGCTGGTCAGCACCGGTCCCGATCTGATCAAAGTGAACCAGGACGGATTGACCCGCACAACTCTGGCCAGCGATCCAAATGCTGCTGTCGTGGATGCCAGCGCGTGCGGCGAGCGCTATGTTGTCCTTTCGTGGGGATTTCACGGCGGCACGGAGGGCGCGAAAATCTGGCGGCTGAATGAGGATGGTTCGGGCGCGACGCAACTTACCAACGGAAACGGGGACACAAGTCCAGTTTGCTCGACGGACGGAAAGTGGGTCTATTACTCCGACAGGGCGGCAAATCGTGCCCGGCGGATTTCGATTGACGGCGGCGAATCGGAGACTGTGCCGGGAACAATGGTTCCCAACTCATTCGTCGCCGCACCCATCGCTGGCATATCGCCGGATGGGAAGCAAATGCCCTTTTTCTCAGAGGGTGTCTCTGGCCGGGTCGAGCTTCAGATTTTGGACCTAGAATCGGGACCGAACCCAAAGCGGCGGACGCTCAAGCCGGACCTGCGGGTCTCTGGACAGGTTGTGTTCACGCCGGACGGAAAAGGCGTCGCCTATCCGATCCTGGAGAACGGCGCCTCAAACATCTGGGTGCAGCCGTTGGACGGTTCGCCGGGACACCAGATCACGAATTTCAAATCCGGGACGTTTCACATTTTCTCATGGTCCCCGGACGGGAAATCGCTGGCTGTGATTCGCGAGGAGTCGCAGTCGGACGTGGTGTTGCTGAGAGAGGGCGGGCAGGGAAGCAGCCAATAGTTCTGCCGAGAGTCGGGCCGCACACTCCTTCGTCATCAACCAATGCGCCGAGCGCTACCTTCAACGCTTGCTTTTGATTTCTACGTTTCACGTCTGACTATCAACCCTCGGCCAGCGGCGCAGCATCAATTTCCAAGCAGAGCCCCGAGGCGGCGCACAGCCGCCGGAATCTCCTCGGCGGGCGTGTTGCCGAAGCCGAGGATGAATCCTTGCCGAGGCGCGCCGCCCAGATAGCAGGGCGAGAGAGGCCACAACCACAGCCTTTGGGCCGCAGCTTTGGTGGAGAGATCGACGTCATGGAAGCCCTTGGGCAGCATCACGCAGAGATGCATGCCAGCTTCGGTCCCCACAATTTCGAGGGCAGACCCCAATTCCTTCCGAATGCTTCCCACCAGCGCGCTGCGCCGTTCGGCGTAAAGTTGTCGCATGCGGCGAAGGTGGCGCGAGAAGTGGCCTTCGCGGATGAAATCGGCCAGGACGCCCTGGTAAAAGTGCGATGGGCAAATGTCCATGGCGTGCCGGACGGCGGCAAAGCGTTCCACCAGGTCAGGCGGAATGACGATATAGCCGAGCCTCAGCGACGGGAACAGTACTTTGCTGAACGTACCGATATAGACCACGCGCGACTGACGATCGAGGCCCTGTAACGACGAAATCGGCATGCTTTCGTAGCGGTATTCGCTGTCATAGTCGTCTTCGATGATCCAGGAGCCGGCGCTTTGCGCCCAGTCGAGCAACTTCAAGCGACGCGAGGCGCTCATGGTTACTCCCAGCGGGTATTCGTGCGAGGGCGCAACGTACGCGGCGCGGGCTTTGCGGCATCGTTTGATCCCCGCCGACACGTCCAGACCTTCCTTATCCACGGGGACCGGCACCAGGCGGCAACCGGTTGCTTTCAAAATGTGGTGCACCAGCCAGTAGCCGGGTTCCTCGATCCAAACGGCATCTCGCCGATCGAGCAGCACGCGGGCGGATACGTCCAGCGCCTGCTGTGAGCCGCTGACGATCATGATTTGCTGTGGATCGCAACGTACCGCGCGCGCCGTCCGCAGATAGCTCGCAATTGCCTCGCGCAATTCCTCCAATCCCATCGGACTGCCGTATTGCAGCGCGGTGACCTGCAAGCCGCGCGACCGGCGCGCGACCAGGTTCGTCCATACGCGAACGGGAAACGCTTCCAGGGCCGGCTGGCTGAGGTTGAACGGGCCGCGGCTTGCGATCCAGGGTGGCCTTTCGTAACGCGGCAGAGCCGCGGCGCGGGCGCTGATCGGCCGAGGCCCAAGTCGCGACGAGGGGAGCGGCGTCCGTCCATCGCTGGAAGAGACGAGCCGGTCGGGCAGAGAACTCGAGACGAACGTGCCGGAACCGACGCGGCTCTCGAAATATCCCTCGGCCAGGAGCTGTGCGTACGCATTGAGAACCGGAATGCGGGAAACGCGCAGCTCGACGGCGAGCCCCCGCGTCGAGGGGACTTGCTGGCCTGCGCGGAGATTTCCCTCCAATATCCAGGCACGAAAGGCGTCGTAAAGCTGCTTGTGAATCGGCGTGGGCGCGGTGCGATCCACCGCAATCAGGGGAGAGATGCTGCCCGGAAGTGTCG
The DNA here is from genome assembly GCA_963753475.1 of uncultured Acidobacteriota bacterium. Lineage (GTDB taxonomy): Bacteria > Acidobacteriota > Terriglobia > Acidiferrales > UBA7541 > Palsa-295. Next base: position 33,536 of record CAVWCN010000024.1, on the reverse strand, counting down.
CCATTTGCGGCGATTATAGTGGTCATAAAGGAATTCCTTCAAGTGGTTATTGCGCGCAACCACTTTATGGACACAATACAAAATCGTTCGGCTTTCTTCGACAGCGACCTGGCTTTGTGCAAGACGTTCCACATCACGGACCGGCAGACGGTGGAGTTCCGTGTCAGCGCGACGAATTTCCTGGACCATCCGCTAGTGGGGTACTCGAACAACAACCCGCTGACGCTCAAGTACGCCCTCGGTCCCAATAATCCGAGCGCCGGCCACAGCTACGTCGGTACGACGCCTGGCTGCTGCCTGGGGTGTCACCGACACGAAGAACGAACCCGGCACCGCCGCGTACGGACGCGTGATGCAGTTCGGTCTGAAATATAGCTTCTAACGGTCTTCTAGCGCTCGCCCGCTAGGGTGGTTGGGAGGGGTACCTGCCAAGGCGCCCCCCTTTCCGCTTCCAGGGGAATTCTGGCCGCAAAGCAGGAAAGTTTCAGGTGGTCGCAATGGTCATGCCGAAATTCCTAAAAGTGGTTATTGTGCCCGACCACTGTGCGCGCAGAATTCCGAAGTGGTCTTTGGCAGGGAGGGTAAGTAGTTGAGCGCGGCAGTTTTGTTTTTTTGGATACGACTAACCGTATTGTGGCCCTACATTGCCGGCGCAGTCGTCCTGGTCATCGGCTTGGCGGCGGTTTCGTGGAAGCAGGTCAGAGACGAGCCCGGGCTGGAGAAGCTGGTACCGCTCGGGCCTGTGCTTTTCGCGATTCCCATGGCAATTTTCAGCGGAGATCATTTCGTGGCGGCTCGCGCCGTCGGAGGCATCGTGCCGTCGTGGATGCCCGGGCACTTATTCTGGGCGTATTTCGTCGGAACGGCTCTGATGGCTGCAGCCCTGAGCATCGCGGCAAAAAAGGAGTCGCAACTGGCCGCCGCGCTGCTGGGGATCATGCTGTTTCTGTTCGTGTTGATGATTCATATTCCGTCGTGTTTCGCGAAGCCCTTTGACGTGATGCGATTGACTATGGTCTTTCGGGACTCGTCCCTGAGCGCCGGAGCCTTCAGCTTTGCGGCCGTGCAAGCGGAGGAATGGCAGCGAGGCGCTTACCGCGGCTGGGGGTGTGCGCCAGGGAGCGCCGCTTGGAAACGAATCCCTGCCATCGCGCGCGTCGTGATCGGAATTGCGCTGACTTACTTCGGCATACAGCATTTGCGGTTCCCCGGTTTCGCTCCGGGATTTCCGCAGGAAGGCCCAGGCGTCGTGGTGGCGATGCCCTCGTGGATTCCCGCCCACGTCTTCTGGGGTTACCTGACGGGCGCAATCATGATCGGATGCGGCATCGCCCTGCTGATGAACTGGCGCCCACGCGCCGCGGCAAACGTCCTGGCAGCAATGGTGTTGGCGCTGGTTGTGTTTGTTTACGTGCCGCTGACGATCGAGAATGCATCGAACATTGCGATGGGGTTGAATTATCTCGCCATTCACTTCGCCCTGGCCGGCGACGCGCTGCTGCTGGCGTCCGCTTTGCCGAAAGGGATTGCTGAGGAGGTCGCCGTTCCGGCGGCGCGGAAGGCGAGCGTCGGGCAGATCCCGCCGGCTTGAGCTGGGTGGCTGGTTGCTCGAGCGGCGAGACGCCTCTGGAAGAGTTTCCCGCGGCCCGTAACGCGGCTCGCGTATATACTGGTGGAAGGAAGGGACCCATGCTTCGAACGATTGCAAAACTGCCCAATTTGCCGAACGCATTGAGGAGTGTTTCCGGCAGACGCGCCGCGGCGTTGCTCCTGGCTGGCGTGGTCGCCACGGCTTACGCCGCTGTTCGCGTATACGCCAGTCCGGCGGGTGACGAGACTTCCCCCGTCCCGGTGGTCGTTGAGCTGTTCACTTCGGAAGGCTGCTCGAGCTGTCCGCCTGCCGATACGCTCTTGAGAAAACTCGATGCGTTGCAGCCGATCAAAGGCGTGGAAGTAATCGGCGTCGAAGAACACGTGGATTACTGGAACCAGGACGGCTGGGTCGATCCGTATTCGGCGCTCGAATGGACGTACCGGCAGCGGGAGTACGTTGCAAAATTCAAGGACGCGACGCCGTACACTCCACAAATGATCGTGGATGGCGACAAGGAGATGGTCGATTCGAGCGCGGCCCAGGTGGTCAATGCGATCCGTCAGGCTGCCCAACAGATGAAAGTTCAGGTGTCTCTCACGCCGCAGGCACCCGAAGGGAACGATGCCCAGCAGTTCGAAGTTCGCGTGGCGAGCGCAGCCGGAGCCGCGCAAGAGGGGAAAGCGGACGTTTGGCTGGCCGTTGCGGAGCAGGACCTGCAAATGGACGTCACCGGCGGGGAGAACAAGGGCCGCATGCTGCAGCACGCGGCGATCGTGCGTCTGCTCGAGAAAATCGGGTCGATATCGTCGAAAGACAAATCGCCGTTTGCCTCCGAGTCCCGCGTGAAGTTCAAGTCCGGCTGGAAAAAACCGAATCTCCGCGTCGTCGTCTTCGTTCAGGACCACAAGAGCATGCGCATCGTGGGAGCGGCTTCGGCGAAAGTTTCCAGCTGAACCCTGGCTCGATTTCAAGAGCCCGCGGCGCACGGCGTCGACGCTGTGTCCCCGTTCGCAGCTTACTGTTTCGGCTGCAGGATGGTTCTTGACGCTTTCTCCCCACTGCCTCAAACTGCGCACAAGCGCGTGAGGTCACTTCTTCGGAACGCGAACCGTCAGGAGCCTGCGAATGAATCTCCCTCTCAGGATGCGTTTCCAGATTGTCACCGCGGCAACGCTATTGGCTCTGGGCATCTCCGTTCCTGCTGACGCCGGACCCGCGCGGCAGGTCCAGACGTTCCAGACGTCGGCTGGTCCCGTCGAAATCACCCCGATTTATCACGCGAGCGTGCTGGTCCAAGCCGGCGGAAAGAATATCTACGTCGATCCGGTTCGGCCCGGCAATTTCGACGGGCTTCCCCAGGCCGACCTGATCCTGGTCACGCACGATCACGGCGACCACATGGATCCGGCCACGATTTCCAAGTTGAGCAAAGCGGACACGCAGATCATGGCGCCAATCGCCGTGGTCCAGACCGTTACCGCCGCCAAGCCGATCACAAATGGCGAAACAAGGACGTGGGGCGCATGGACGATCGAAGCGGTCCCCTTGTACAACCTGAAGCGCGGACCCGCTCCGGGCGCGCTCTACCATCCGAAGGGCCGCGGCAACGGCTACGTGCTGACCTACGGGGGAAAGCGCTTCTACTTTTCCGGGGATACTGAAAACATTCCAGAGATGCGCGCGCTGAAAAATATCGACGTGGCTTTCGTCTGCATGAATCTTCCTTACACCATGACGCCGGCCGAGGCGGCCGAGGCGGTGAAAGCGTTTCATCCGCGCGTCGTCATTCCGTACCACTATCGCGAGTCGAATCTCGCGGAGTTTCAGAAGGACCTGCAGGGTACGGGCATCGAAGTGCGCATCCTCGACTGGTACCCGAAGAACTAACGTGTGCGTGCGCAAGATATGCGCCAAGGCCAGAAGCGCCGCGCAAGTGCGGGCGCTCGCCTGAAGGCAACGGCTCCGCAGTTCGGGATTGAGATACTTGGTCCGCCGCCATTCGCGCGGGCTGGGAAGTCTCAGCCGGGGCCGCGCGCGTAGGAGCACGCGGATCGAGACCCGCTGCAATTTTGGCATTGCGAGCCGCCGCGGCCCTCGTCATCCTAAAAGTCTTCGCATATAATGGGGCGAAGTCATCTAGCCGTACACCTCGCAGCCGGGAGAATCGAGTGGCGTCCCACACGAAGATCAAAACAGCCACGAAATTTGATTCCGCAAAATACCAGGGCCTCGAACGCGAAGCGTTGATCCGCATATATCGCGTGATGTTTTTGTCGCGCCGGCTCGACGACCGCGAGATTCAGCTCAAGCGCCAGAACAAAACTTACTTCCAGATGAGCGGCGCGGGCCACGAGGGCGTGCTGGCGGCGGCGGGACTGCTGCTGAAGCCGACGTACGACTGGTTTTTTCCCTATTACCGCGACCGCGCCCTGGCGCTGATGCTCGGCGTCACGCCGTACGAAATGCTGCTGCAGGCGGTGGGTGCTGAGGACGATCCCTCTTCAAGCGGACGCCAGATGCCCTCGCACTGGGGTAACCGCCGGTTGAATATCATCACGGGCTCTTCGCCGACGGGCAGCCGCTGGTTGCACGCCGTGGGAGCGGCGGAAGCTTCGCTTTACTACGAGAAGTTTCCGAAAGCGCTCGATCAGGCGCGAAAAGCTCCGCTCGGAGATACCGCTCGCGTCTACAAAGACGACATTGCCTATGTCTCTGGCGGCGAAGGGTCCACGAGCGAAGGCGAATTCTTCGAGGCGCTGAACGCGGCCAGCCTGCGCCGCGCGCCCGTCCTGTTTCTGGTGGAGGACAACGGCTACGCGATCTCCGTTCCCATCGAAGTGCAGACCGCCGGCGGAAGCATTTCCAAGCTCATCGCGAATTTTCCGGATTTCCACATCGAGGAGTGCGACGGCACCGATCCGCTGGAAAGTTATGCGGCGTTGACGCGCGCCGCCGAGCACTGCCGCTCGCGCCGAGGGCCTGCCTTGGTCCACGCGCACGTTACGCGCCCGTATTCGCATTCGCTTTCCGACGATGAGCGGCTGTACAAGCCTGCCGAAGAGCGGGAAGCGGAAGCCCACCGCGATCCCGTTCCGCGCTTCGGGCTTTTCCTGGTACGCGAAGGAATCGTCGAGGACGGCGAACTCGAAGCGCTCGAAGCCGAGGTGGACCGGGAGATCACCGAAGCCACCGACCGCGCCCTCGCCGCGCACGCCGCGCCCAAGGAATCGGTTTTCTCTTTCGTTTATTCGCAGGACATCGATCCAGCCGGAAAGCAATTCGAGGCGCAGCCGAAAACCGAAGGCCCGCCGAAAACGATGGTCGAGATGGTTTCCGCCACGCTGCTCGACGAAATGGGCCGCGACGAGCGCATCGTCGTCTTCGGCGAAGATGTCGCGGACTGCAGCCGCGAGGAAAACCTGACCAGCGTGAAGGGGAAGGGTGGCGTCTTCAAAGCCACTTCCGGCCTGCAGAAGCGGTACGGAGGCGATCGTGTGTTCAATACACCGCTCGCTGAGGCCGCAATTCTCGGCCGCTCGATCGGCATGGCCGTTCGCGGGCTGAAGCCGGTCCCGGAAATCCAGTTCTTCGACTACATCTGGCCGGCCATGATGCAGCTTCGCAACGAGTTGCCCACGATACGCTGGCGCTCCGGAGGAAGATTCAAGGCGCCGGTCGTGATCCGTGTCACGATCGGCGGCTACCTCAGCGGTGGCGCGATTTATCACAGCCAGTGCGGTGAGGTGATCTTCACGCATACCCCCGGTATGCGCGTCGTGATGCCTTCGACCGCGCTCGACGTCTGCGGACTGCTGCGCACCGCGATTCGTGCGGACGATCCTGTCCTGTTCCTCGAGCACAAACATCTCTATCGCCAGCCGTATAACCGGGCGCCGTATCCGGGCGCCGACTTTACGGTCCCGTTTGGCAAAGCGCGCATGGTCCGCGAAGGCACGGATGTCACCGTCGTGACCTATGGCGCGCTTGTGCATCGCGCCGAAGTAGCGGCGGCCAGCCTTGCGCGCGAAGGCATTTCGATCGAAATTCTCGATCTGCGTTCGCTGAGCCCGTACGACTGGGACGCGATTGCGGCAAGTGTGCGCAAGACGAACCGCGTAATCGTCGCCTACGAGGACGCGATTTCCTGGGGCTACGGCGCCGAAATTGCCGCGCGCATCGCGGACGAACTGTTTGCCGACCTGGACGCGCCGATCCGCCGTGTAGCGGCAACCGACACGTTTGTCGCCTACCAGCCCACGCTCGAAGACGAGATTCTGCCGCAGACGAGCGATATCGTCCACGCCGTCCGCGAGCTTGCGGCCTACTGAGGCACGAGCGGTCCCGGGCGCCCCGGGGATTCCGGGAAACTTTTTGGGGAGCTGGTTCGTAGTTCATATGGGAGCGCGAGAGCGCGTTCGCGCGGGAGGTTGGTCTTTATGATCTGCTGCAATTGCCGGAGGGATATCGCGGAGTACTCCAACTTCTGCTACTACTGCGGCGCACGCCAGCAGAGGGCTGCTGCTCCGGGAGCGCCTGCGGGTCAGAAGCGGCTGATGCGGTCGTCCGTGGACTGCAAAATCGCGGGCGTCTGCGGGGGCCTGGCCGAATACCTGGACGCTGATTCCACGATTATCCGCCTGGTCTGGGTGCTTGTATTCGTCTTCACAGGTTTTGTCCCGGGCGGCCTGACCTACGTCATCGCGTGGATCCTGATGCCGCAAGCGCCGTTCCCGGTCCCGGTGGCCGCACCTCAGCCGCCGCCCAGCCCGGCATCGAATCCTGCTCCAAGCGCGTAGCCCGACGAGGCTTGGCAGCCACCACGAATCGGTCGTCAAATCGTCGCGAGGCTTTGGGAGTGCGGCAGCTCGCTTCGATTTGGTAGCCAGGACGAACCCGTCGCGGGCTCGCCTTGGGGAATTCCTTGAACGAGGCTCGCTCGGAAGCAGCGGTTCAGGCTTTCTTTCGCGTCGGAGCCGCGCGGCGCTCGAAAAGCACCTGGTCGAACGAAATGATGCCCGCGCCCACCGTGGCCAGGACGAAAAGCGCCGTGCATAGAGCCAGGGGGAATTCATAGCTGTGCACGTTTGCGGGATGCGAAAGCAAGCCGTGAACTTTCGCCAGCGCAGTCGCCATCTCCAGCGCCAACAGTAGCCCTGCAATCCTCGTAAACAGACCGACGATCAAGACCGCTCCGCCGAACACTTCCAGAATCCCTGAAATGTAGGCGAAGTATCCCGGGAAACCCATGTGGCGAAAATTCTGCACCCACTGCCCCGAGTGCGTCAGTTTCGGAAGACCGTGATAGATGAAAATGACGCCCAGGGCGACACGCAGCAATAAGAGTGCTACCGGCTTCAGCTTCTCCAGGCTTTGCATGATTTCTCCTCGCTCGAAGACGTCGTGCGTTCCGGAAGTCCCGCATTGTAACAGAATCGCTGTGTCACTTTGAGGCACGAGGTCCGGCGATTCGCGGCCAGTTTCCAGGTTGAGGCATCTTATTGGTTGTAGAATTTCACGTTATCCCGGCGATGGATTTTCGGTTGCAGGCAGGAATTGAATGCGCAAGGTGGCGATCGGTTTCGTTCTGTTCGTGATTATCGGCGTGGCGGCTTATCTGAAAGTTCGCCATTCGAAGCCGCCCGTCGAAGTAGCCTACGCGGGCAACCGGCAGGTGACGCTGTGGAGCACGACGGCGGAGGTGCGTGTGCCGCGGGCGACTTTGATTTTCGGCGACCGGGTCAGCGTGCTGCGTCGCTTCGAGGACGACGTGCAGGTTCGCACTCAAGCCGGTGCCGTTGGCTGGGTTAACAAGCGCGAATTGCTCTCTTCGGATTTGTGGGGCCAGGCGCGCGAACTGGCGAAGAGGGCCGCGACGATGCCGGTGCAGGCGTGCGGCCACACGGCGGTCCTCAGCAATCTACATGTCGAGCCCGGCCGTCAGACGCCGCGGGTGGACCAGCTCAACAAGGACGTCCCGGTTGAACTGTTGGCGCGGCAGGTGGTTGCGTTCCAAACGCCGGGACAGTCGGGAGAAGAAGAGGAAGTCTCGACCGGAGGAGCTGCGTCCGGCCGGAAAGAGGATTGGTGGCTCATCCTTGCGAAAACGCCTGAGGAGGGGACCGTAGCGGGCTGGGTTCTGGGGCGTTTCATCGATCTCGACGTGCCCCAGCCCCTCCCGGACTACGCCGACTCCGCCGGCGTGCGCATCGTCGCCTGGTTCGAGTTGAACCGCGTCCGCGACGCGAACGGAACGCCCGAGCCGCAATACCTCGTGCTGGGCGCCAAGGGTCCCGAAGGACAAGCGTGCGATTTCAGCCAGATCCGCGTCTACACGTGGAGCAAAAGACACGGCCAGTACGAGACGGCCTTCGTTGACAGCGGGGTCTGCGGCAAGCTGCCGCTGACGCTCACCCACGACGCGGCTCCTGGCAGCGACATCAAGTTTTCTTTTCAGGATTGGAGCAACGGGCCGCCACAACAGCGAACCTACCGCATGCGCGAAACGATCGTCCGTCGCGTCGGATTGAGCGAAAAAGGGAAAACGCCCACGCGGAAGCGCCGCTAGAGCGCGGGGCGATGCCACTTCGCGCCGATCAACTCCGGCCCTCGCCCGCGTTCCAGCGGGACGTGGCTCGCCGAAGGAGTCCGCCGCCAATCGACGCATGCGATGTCGGCTCAGCCCGGATGATCGGATAGGGCGCCGGTGAGTAGGACTTGAATCCAGCGCGCTCCATGCCGCGCTGCGCCTCCGGATTCTTCATGAAGGTTTCCCAGATCCACCCCGTGCGGGCGTTCTCCACCATCACCATCGTGATTCCCGTATCGATGCCCACCACGTCGCTGTCATACCAGTTGATCAGCGGATTGAACGCGTCGACGAACCCGTATTGGCTCCATGTTCCCGCGCCGTACCGGTTGTGGACGGTGCGCAGAACGCGCATCACGGCCTCGGGTAGAAACGGCAACGAGCCGGCGGAAGCGCAGGGCACGATCGTGCCGTCAATTGGCCCGGATTTGGGCGGGCCGCCCCACACCGTGTAGCTGTTCTGTGAATCCGAAGCCGTAATGCCCCACAGTTGCGGGCCGTAGTCGGGAAACTCTCGCGCCAGGTTCAGGCAAAAACGACGATGCGCCTCGGTGGCGAGGATCGAATTCTCATAGTAATCGGCGTAGTGGTCGCGCTTGCCGCGAAAATCGAACCATGCCTGCGAATACTGGTGGACGAACAGCGGCGCGGACGAGCCGATGTACTTGATGCCTTCGTAGTCGAAATTCGACCGTTTCCAGGCCTCCCACGTTCCCGGCGGAAGCGGATGCGTCTCCGAGCCAAGTCCCAGCAGATACAGCATCATCAGCTCGGAATAGTCGTCCCAGCGATAATGCAGGAACCCGGTTTCCGGGGTCCATCCCATCGGGAGGATCAGCGTGTCTTCCGACAGCCAGCGCCAGTCAACCCGGTTGAAGATGCGCTGCGCGAGTTCATTGATCTCGCTGTGGCGAAAGTGCGCGCGGCACGTCAGGATCCCGCAGAGCAGGACCGCCGTATCGATGGACGACACTTCCGAACGCTCCAGCCGGTGGCCGTCCGTCACATCTGCCCAGTGATAGAAGAATCCCCGTTCGTGAGGCAGCTTTTTCCAGAGGAAGCGCATGGCCGTCAGCGCGCGTTCGCTGGCCTGCTCGTAGGAGATGTAACCGTGCTTTTCGCCGATGCAGAGCGCCGTGAGGCCGAAACCGGTTGCCGCGATGCTGCCCAGGTTGCTGGCGCTCGAGCTGCGGACATTGAACCGGTCGCGCGTCAGCCCCGTCGAAGGATTCGTCTGTTCCCAGAAAAATAGGAAGTTAGCCCGTTCGATCTGCTCGAGTAGGCTGTCGTCCCTGGCGGAGAGGGGTGAGCCGACCGGGAGGGGATTCGCCTCGGAGATCTCGTTGACCGGGTATGCTGCGAGCGCCTCGACGGCGCCCATCGGCATCAGCATGCCGATTCCGGCCAGACCTTTCAGCAGGTCGCGCCGCGAGAGGTCGGCGCGATCGAGACTTCGGCGTTTCATCGGAGACACCTTCCGCACAAGGGTCCGATCGGGCTGTGGACCGCCGAGAACAACTGAAACGCAACTCCCAAAAAGGCCAGAGGGACTGGAGAACTACGGCCTCGAAGTCTAAAACGGTTTAATTCTACACGAACCCCCGTATTTTCAAGGCAAGAAATTCCGGGCATTTGAGGAGAAAGTACCCCTTCGGAGAGGGGTTTGGCGGCGTGGCGGCGCGGCGGAAAACCGCGCTCGTTCCTCAGGGCAAACGGCCGTATCGCCCGCAGGTTTCGAAGACGGACAGCAGGTTGGTCAGGCCAAAAAGCTCGCGAACGCGCGGGCTCAAGTTAATGATCTCCAACGAGCGGCCCGAATTTTTCGCGGAAATGTATAAGCCCACGATCGCGCCCAGTCCGGAACTGTCCATCCGCGTCAGATTGGTCAGGTCCAGGATGATTCGCTTCGTGTCGGGCAGGGCGCCCTTCACGTATGTTTTCAGAAGGGCCGAGTTTGAAGAGGTCAAATCTCCGGTGCAGCGGACTACAGTTGCTTCCTGTTGAACGAAACTGCGCAACAACAAAGGAGTAGGGCCGACGGTCGCTGTCTCGGGCACTGGCGCCCTCCACGAGAAGGTGACTGCGCTGGATACTGTGTACCGCGAACCGGGTCGTCAACGCAAGGGAAATGACTTACATCCGAAGACGGGTAGCAAAAAAGCGTCGGAACCGTTTCTCACGCGAACTGGAGGTTTTAGGCGAAACTGAGGCGAAGACGAAAAAACGGGTCTTGTATCGAGTATAAATTTTCATGTTGCTGATATACAACGACTTACGTCGTTTTCTACTCGATGGCTGTATCGAGTAGACGTTGACTATATGCCCTCCCCCAAATGGGGCGTGATGGGAGGACAAGCTGTCGTCATGCGAGGAGACGGATGGGACTAATCGGAAACCGAATCAGCGGTCCGGGTCCGAACCTCCGCCGCCTGCCCGGCGCGGTCGCGGCGGTGCGCCAAACTGGCGCGAACGAACGCGGCGAAAAGCGGGTGCGGCGCGAGCGGCTTCGATTTGAACTCCGGATGGAACTGGCAGCCGACGAACCAGGGATGGTCGGGAACTTCGACGATCTCGACGTAAACGCCGTCGGGCGTGCGCCCCGTGACGCGGAAGCCCGCGCGCGCCAGCGTCTCATCGTATTCGCAGTTGAATTCGTAGCGGTGCCGGTGCCGCTCGGAAATCTCGAACGTGCCATAAGCCTTCGCCGCAAACGATCCCGGCTCGAGTTTGCACGGCCACGCGCCCAGCCGCATCGTCCCGCCCATTTCGTCGACGCCGAGCAGTTCGCGCAGCTTGTAAATCACGCGATTGGGAGTGGAGGTGTCGAATTCCGTGCTGTCGGCGCGCTCAAGCTTAGCGACCTGCCGCGCGTACTCGATCGTCGCGCACTGCATACCCAGGCAAATGCCGAAGAACGGAACCTTCTTTTCGCGCGCATAGGTGATCGCGTGAACCATTCCCTGGATTCCGCGCTTTCCGAAGCCGCCCGGTACCAGAATACCGTCCACATGCCGCAGCAGTCGCTCTGCCGTCGCGGGCGAGTCGATATCTTCGGCTTCGATCCATTCGATGACCGTGCGATGGCGATTCGCGAGTCCGCCATGAACGAGCGCCTCGCGCAGGCTCTTGTAGGCATCCTCGAGCTGCACATATTTCCCGACCACGCCGATGTGCACCTCGCCTTGCGGGTGCTCCAGCAGTTCGAGCATGGCCAGCCAGCGGCTCAGGTCGCGCGGTGGCGCTTCCAGGCGCAGCAATCGCAGGATCTGCTCGTCGAGCCGTTCTGACGCGAGCGACATGGGAACTTCATAAATGTTGCCGACGTCCGGCGCGGAAATCACGCACGACTCATTCACGTTGCAGAAGAGCGCGATCTTCGCTTTCAGGTCGTTGCCCAGCGGGCGGTCGCTGCGGCAAATCAAAATGTCCGGTTGGATTCCGATGCTGAGCAGTTCCTTCACGCTGTGCTGAGTGGGCTTGGTTTTCAGTTCGCCGGCCGTTGGAATGAACGGCACGAGAGTGAGGTGAACAAACGCGACGTTCTCCGCGCCCATTTCGAGCCGCACCTGGCGAATCGCTTCGAGGAAGGGCAGCGACTCGATGTCGCCCACCGTGCCGCCGATTTCCACCAGCACCACGTCCACATCGTCCGCCACTTTGCGAAACGCGGCTTTGATTTCGTCGGTGACTTGCGGGATCACCTGCACCGTTTTTCCGAGATAATCACCGCGGCGCTCTTTCGCGATGATCGATTCGTAGATGCGGCCGGTGGTCCAGTTGTGGTCGCGCGTCAGCCGCGTCGAGGTGAAGCGCTCGTAATGGCCGAGGTCAAGATCCGTTTCCGCGCCGTCGTCCGTCACAAACACTTCTCCGTGCTGGTACGGAGACATTGTTCCGGGATCGACGTTCAGGTAGGGATCGCACTTCTGGAGGGTGACTTTCAGGCCGCGGCTTTCGAGCAGGCATCCCATCGAAGCCGCCGCTACACCTTTGCCCAGAGAGGAAACCACGCCGCCCGTCACAAAAATATACTTCGGGCGCGTTTGCAAGTGCTCGACTTCCTCCTGGCAGGATCAGCGCGCTTCCCGCTTGGAGCGGGTCGTGAATCGAGCGCGCAAAACGTCGCGCTTCGATCACGCTGAACATCGTACTCCGCATTATCGCCAGCACTCGCGCGCCTGTCAATCCGAGTTTTGTCGGCGCGAAGGAAAAAATTTGAAGCGTTGAGCCGTCCCGCGAAATCCGTCCACTCTCACCGCTCTGTCAGGACCTTGGAGTAGACTTGGTACCGGCCGAGAGTCACTCTGTTGTCATGATCTTGCCACACGAACTTTTCGGTCCCGGCCCCACGGGCAAACTCCGTCTTATAGTTCAGCGATATCGTCACGTTCTCGTTGCCGTGCCAGGCAATCCCTGTGAAAGTCAGATTCGAATTCTGAGCGTCGCCGAGCTTCTCGTGCGCGGACTCTAACAAATTGACAAAATCGGATTCACGAGTAGTCCCGCGCAGTGTTTCGTCGGCACCTTCGTAGATTGCGATATATTGCCCCGCGGCGAACTGCTCCCGAAATTGTTTCAACGCTGGGTTGACGAGTTCCTGATATCTGACTGTTTGGCCGGAAAGCAACCGGATAGCGCCGAATGCCAGGGCTGCCATACAGAAGACCACAACCAATTCCTTAGCTCTCACGTTCGGATTCGTCAGCGGCTGGGCCGTGAAATAGCGTTTCTGGCGCTTCCACCAAAGGCCCCAATAGAGCGCGACGAGCGAGCCGCCAATCACAACGGCGACAAACGCGACCCATGGATAGTCAACTTTGGGCACGTTGAGGGCGGCCGACCCTCCGACAACCAGGAAATCCGCAGACGTTGCCGCGAGCATCACCCACCCAAGCGTCCAAGCAAATGGGGCTTTGACGTGAATTCCATAGAATTCAACGGCACACACCAAGGCAACGACGAGTAACGAGATCATGCCCAAGATAGTGTGGCCTGTCAGCGTCGAGCTCGCCGGCGACGAACGGATGGCATGGATGACTGCTATCAATTGCGCCACACAGCTTAGGCAAGCGAGAACGCAGTAGATTTTGACAACCCGCATACGAAAAACCCCTTGAGTGGTCGCGGCGAGTGGTCGCGGCGAAGTACTATTCAGATAGTATAAATATACGATGAGATGGAGGAGTTAAACGCAGTTTGCATTAGCGGCGTGCCCTGACTTGCACGCTCCTTCGATCCCTATGGCCGGTGTTCGACCGCCCGACCGAAACTTGCCGCGCGTGCTTGCGCGACGAAGCGGCCAGTGCGATTATCGGCGCGGTCGATTCATTCGATTATTACCCGTCATACGGAGAGCCATCATGCGCAAGCGGGTGCTCGTGTTTGTCGCAGTGATTGCGACTGCTGCCAGCGGATTCGCCCGCTCCGGCCGGCAGACGCAAAAGTCTTCCTGGCCGCCGGGGCCGGGGCACGTCACGTTGAATTTGTGGCCGCACGGTGCGCCGGACGCGCAGCCGACTTCGGGCCCCGAGGCGGATACGACGACGGCCAAGGATCAACTCATCGCGGGCGGGCGGATTATTCGCCTCGGCAACGTCTCCACGCCGACGATTACGCTGTACAAGCCAAAGGGGAAAAATACCGGCGCGGCGATTGTCGTTTTTCCCGGAGGCGGCTACCGCATTCTGGCGATCGACCTCGAAGGCACCGAAGTCTGCGACTGGCTCAATTCAATTGGCGTAACGTGCGTTCTGCTCAAGTATCGCGTGCCCGACACCGGCCCATATCCCAAGTCCCCGGCCGCTCTCGAGGACGCGCAACGAGCTGTCGGGATGGTCCGCGCCCGCGCCGCCGAATGGCAAATTGATCCGCACCGCATCGGCGTGCTCGGGTTCTCCGCAGGCGGCCACCTGGCCGCCGCGATTTCAACGCACTACGACCGCCGCCTCTATCCCGCAGTCGACGCCGACGACCAGCAGAGATGCCGTCCCGATTTCGCCGTCGTTATTTATCCTGGCTATCTCGCGAACGCCGATCAAAATTTTGCATTCAACCCGGACATCCCGGTTACGAAAGACGTCCCGCCGACATTTCTACTGCAAGCCGAAGACGATCCAGTGCACGTGGAGAACGCCGTCGTCTATTTCATGGCCCTGAAGAACGCGAAGGTCCCGGCGGAATTGCACGTCTACACAGAAGGTGGCCATGGCTATGGTCTTCGCCGCACCGCACTCCCCATCACGCGCTGGCCGCAGCTCGTCGATACGTGGCTGCGCACCATCCACATCCTCACAGGCTCTGCGTCCTAGCAGTTTTTTGCAGGCCGCGGCTCGCCGCGCCGCCGATCTTAGTCGTAGGTCGTAGGGGCGGGTCTCAGACCCGCCCTCGGCCGGTTGGAGCCGCGGAGCGACGATTGTACTTAGGCTGGCGCGCAGCTTGCCTGTGGGTAGACAGGCGTCGTCCTGGGAGGAACGCCGCTAATCGACGGTGGGCTTCAGGTGGGGGGCGATTGTCGACGCCTTTCGCGATCCACTTAGCCCGAAGTTCCACCGATAGCAGAGGACTAATTCGAAGCTAATTTGTTGAGGCTCCGTGGGTTGGGTTAGATTGGCAAATATGCTAGTGTTCTCATGTAAGTATCAAGATAGTTCTTGACAGTGGTAATATATTGTGATTATTTGTTCGCATGTATATCTCCATCGTTCCCAACCGCGACTCCCCGCCCGCCATCCTCCTCCGCGAAGGTTGGCGGGAAGGCAAGAAAACTCGCCAGCGCACCGTGGCCAATCTTTCCGATTGGCCCCAGGAAAAAATCGAAACCTTCCGCCGCCTACTGCGCGACGAACCTCTGATCTCGCCGCACGATCTGTTCACCACGCAAAAAACCGTTCCGCACGGTCAGGTCCAAGCCATCCTGGAGATGATCGACAGGCTCCAGCTGGATCATCTGATCTCCGCGCAGCGTTGCCGTGAACGAGACTTAGTGATGGCCATGATCGTTCAGCGCTTGATCGATCCCTGCTCGAAATTGGCAACCACGCGCGAGTGGCACACCACCACGCTGGCCGAAGAATTGGGAGTAGCCGAGGCCACCGAGAATGATCTGTACGAAGCCATAGACTGGCTTTTGGAACGCCAGGAGCGCATCGAGAAAAAGCTGGCTGCTCGTCATCTGAGCGAGGGCGGGTTGGTGCTCTATGACGTGTCGAGTAGTTTTTATGAAGGGCGGACCTGCCCGCTGGCAAAATTTGGCCACGACCGTGATGGTAAGAAGGGTCTGCCCATCATCGTGTACGGGGTGATGACGGATGGGGAGGGATGTCCGGTGGCGGTGAGCGTCTATGCGGGGAACACGGGGGACCCGACGACGGTAGCCGACCAAATCGAGAAGTTGCGGGAGCAGTTTGGATTGCAACGGGTGGTGCTGGTAGGAGATCGCGGCATGCTGACTCAGCCGCAGATCGACAAGCTCAAACAGCATCCTGGTTTGGGATGGATCACGGCACTGACGAGCACGGCGATTCAAGAGTTGGTGAAGCAGGGGGCCTTGCAACTGTCGTTGCTGGACCAAAAGAATCTGGCCGAAATCACGGCACCGGATTATCCCGGTGAACGGCTGATGGTGTGTCACAACCCGGTACTGGAGGAGCAGCGCAGGCGGAAGCGGCAGGACTTACTGAAAGCCACGGAGAAGAGTTTAGAGAAGATCGGCAAGGAAGTGACGCGGAGAAAAAAGAAGCTCTTCACGGCCGCGGAGATTGGCGTGAAGGTGGGGAAGGTGCTGGGACGCTACAAAATGGGCAAGCACTTTGCGTGCACAATCGGCGAGGGCAGTTTCGCCTGGAGTCGTTGTGCGGAATCGATCGAGCAGGAAGAGAAGCTGGATGGGATTTATGTGCTGAGAACGAGCGAGCCGACGGAGCGGCTTTCAGCGGAAGAGACGGTGCGCAGCTACAAGAGCTTGGCGGAAGTAGAGCGGGCTTTCCGCTGTCTGAAAGGGATCGATCTGTTGGTGCGGCCGATTCGGCATCGCAGTGAGGATCGCGTCCCGGCGCATATTTTTCTGTGCGTGTTGGCCTATTACGTCGAATGGCATCTGCGCCGAGCTTGGGCGCCGCTGTTATTCGAGGATGAAGAGCGGCGGGAGGAGCGCAAGCGTCGCGATCCCATTCTGCCGGCCAAGCCCTCGGATTCCGCCGAGCGCAAGAAGCGCTCGCATCAAACTGCGGATGGTCTTCCCGTGCACAGCTTCGAGAGCTTGCTGCGGGAGTTGGCCAGCCGGGCCCGAGTGACATACGCGCTCAAACCGCAGAAGGCGGAGGAGAAAACGAATTTAACGTTCCGGCAGGTGCCGGAGCCGACGCCGCTGCAGGCTCGGGCCTACGAATTGGTTCGGATGTTCCCAGTAACCGGAAGGTGAATTTTGCGCTATCCCTTCGGAAATCAACAGAATACTTTCTCGAACCTCGTGGAACTTCGGCTTAGCCGGTTTTCTTCAGATTGGTTTGCCGCATCACCGAGATCACGGAACGCAGCAGCGCATTTACCGATTCTGACGAATTAAAGACTGCGGCTACATCAGGTTCCAGCACCACGGCAATAACGTCTTCGGACATGCGCGCTGCGAACCTGTTTGGCTTCGTCTTGCTATAGTCGAACCTGTACTCGGGGCGAAGCTCGTCCTCTTTTGTTCGTCTTTTTCTATCGCCTGGCGTCTTCTTCATAGTCCTTGCGCTCCGTCCGGGTCGCCCTGCGGGCGCTGATCAACCGAATCTTGCCCTCGGCCTCACGAAAGCTTACCACTATTAGGTTCTGGTGGGCCGAGTGCCCGATAATAATCTCCCGTTGTGCGTTGTCGGAATGCCCTGGGTCCTCAAGAATTTGGGCGAGGGGATCAGCGAAAACCGTGAGCGCTTCTTCGAACGAGACGCCGTGTTTGATTCTATTTGCGTCCGCCTTATCCCTGTCCCATTCAAACCGGAGCATTCCGGCCAGATGCTATCACGGGACCGATCCCTTTTGACCACGCTCAAGAAAATGCTCCTCAGCTGGTCAGGCACGCTTGGGCGCGCTCTAAGAGTAGCTTCCGCTCCCGCGTATTGCGTGTCAGCGACGCCGCGCGCTCGAACTCCGCGCGAGCCTCCGCAATCGTCCCAGCTTTTTCAGAAAATCTCCTCGCACGCTGGGCAGCAGGTGATAACTTTTCAGCGAAGGCTCCGAAGCGAGCGCATCAACCAACACCAGTCCTGCCTGCGGCCCGTAAGCCATCGCCACCGCAACGGCTCGATTCAATTCCACGATCGGCGACGGCGCAACCTCGCCAAGCGTTTCGTAGAGCGCCGCGATGCGCGCCCAATCCGTATCTCTCGCCGTAAGCGCCCGCGCATGACACGCGGCAATCGCCGCTTGCAGCGCGTAGGAACCGCGCGCTCCGCCAAGGCGTTCTGCGCGCTCAAGGGCCGCAAGCCCGCGACGAATCAGAAGCCGGTCCCACTGCGCGCGGTCCTGATCGGGAAGCAGTACCGGCTCGCCCGCCGCATCGACGCGGGCCCTCAGCACGCGACGCCTGAATTTCCATCAACGCCACCAGCCCGTGCACCTCCGGTTCGTTCGGCACCAGCTCGGCGAGAATCCGTCCCAGCCGCTGCGCATCCTCGCACAGGGAGGGCCGCATCAGTCATCACCCGCCGTCGCTGTGTAGCCTTCATTGAAGATGAGATAGATCACCTGCAGCACGGACGAGAGTCGCGCCGTAAATTCCGCGCCTCGCGGCACCTCGAACGGCACGTGCGCGTCGGAAAGGGTCCGCTTCGCGCGGACGATGCGCTGCGCAATCGCCGGCTCGGACGCAAGAAACGCACGCGCGATCTCGCCGGTGGTCAGCCCTCCGAGCAGGCGCAGCGTCAGCGAAATGCGGCCTTCCGTCGACAGCACCGGGTGGCAGGAGATGAAGATCAGCCGCAGCAGGTCGTCGCCTACATTATCGTCGAGCGCTGCGTCGAAATCCGGCACGGCCCTCTCCAGCGATTCCAGCTCGCGGCCGAGCTCCCCATGCTTGCGGTCGAGCAACTGATTGCGCCGGAAATGATCGATGGCGCGATGCTTTGCCGTGGCCATCAGCCACGCGCCGGGATTGTCCGGCATTCCCGACGCGGGCCACTGCTCGAGCGCCGCGACCAGCGCGTCGTGCGCCAGATCCTCTGCGATGCCGACGTCCCGCGCCATGCGCGTCAGCACCGCGATCACTTTGGCCGACTCCATGCGCCAAACGGCGTCGATCGTGCGGTGAATATCGGTGGCGGTCATCGCTACCGATCACACCATTCTTCCGCCCGTCAGCGCAAGGGGAGCGATTGGCATGGGCGCACGTCAGATTTGGGGGCTTTCGAAAAAACCAGCGACAATTTTGGTTTGTCCTACCGTATAATATACGGCAGGAGGATCGAGCATGGACAACCTCAACCCGGCAGTCCCTTCGAACGTGGCCCAGGCAGCGGCAGCTCTCTCCCGTCCGGAACCGATGCGACGGGGCTCGCTCTATGAACGCCGCATGAAGTGCGGACAAGCGGCCTGCGCCTGTCAACACGATCCCAAGGCGGCCCATGGCCCCTATTTCACCCTGACGGAAAAGGTCGAAAGCAAGACTCGCTCCCGCTATGTCGCTCCCGCGCAGGTGCCGGTGGTACGAGGACAGATTGAAGCGGGACAGAAATTTCGAGAGCACGTCGAAGCCTATTGGGAGGCCTGCGAGCAATGGGCCGATGAACAACTCGGCACGGTGCCCGCCTCCCGAGTGGAGGCGGAAAAAAAGGGCTTCAGACGAGTCTCGAAAAGGAAATCTTCCGGGAGATCGAAACCCTCTTAGGTTCCTCCTCCGTCGCCGAACTGGATTTCGAAGCCGTGGAGACGGCCGCGCGCCGGCAAGCGTTGTCCTTGGCCGCCCGGGCCTTGGAACAGAAGCTCAACGCCGACACCAGCGATTATGGGGGACCGGCCTTACCCTGTCCCTGTGGCGGTGTGGCCTGCTATCACGGCCGCCACGAAAAGACCTTCGAAGGCGTGTTGGGAGCTCTGCACCTGAAGCGGGCCTACTATTACGATGACCAATGCCACAGCGGATTCTGCCCGCGCGACCGCGATCTGAAGCTGGAGTTATTTTCGCTGACACCCGGCGTTCTGCGCATGACCGGCAGTGCCGCCGCGCTATTGAGCTTTGAAGAGAGCAGCACGATGTTGCACGATTTGGCGGGAGTCGAAGTGAGCACAAAGCAGGTTGAACGGGCGGCGGAAGCCCTGGGCGCGGAGATCGCGGCGGATGAACGCCAGCAGGTCGAGCGAATGGGCGAGGTGGCTCCCACTATGTATCTGGGCATGGACGGAACCGGAGTGCCCGTGCGCAAAGAAGAAGTGGCCGACCGCGCGGGCAAGCAGCCCGACGGCACGGCGAAAACTCGCGACGCCAAGCTGGTCACCATCTGGACGGCGGAATCGCGCGATGCGGAAGGCAGGCCGGTGCGTGATCCGGGATCGATCACCTATTCCGCCGCGATTGAAACCGCCGCCACCCCCGACACCAGTCCTGAACTGTCGGACTTTGCCGCGCGCGTCCAGCGCGAGGCCAGCCGTCGCGGTTTCACCGAAGCAGCGCGTCAGGCCGTGTTGGGAGATGGTGCGGCCTGGATTTGGAATACGGCGACGGAACTGTTTCCGCAAGCCAAGCAGATTCTCGACCGCTATCATGCCAAAGACTATCTCAGTCGGGTGGGGAAGATCATTCATGGGGAGAGCGCCGAGGGCAAACAGTGGATCGAGGAACGCTACCGCGAACTCGACGAAGGCCGCTTGAGTGCCGTGGTGCACGAGTTGCGCAGCCACGTCGATCAACACAAAGAGGCACGGGCGTGTATTCACTACCTCTGGACGAATCGACGGCGCATGCGCTACCCCGAATTCGAAAAACAAGGGTACTGTACCTCGACCGGCGTCGTGGAGTCGGGTTGCAAGGTAGTAGTCGGGACCAGGCTCAAGCGGGCAGGCATGCACTGGACCGTCAAAGGTGCCAACGCCATCATTGCGCTCCGCTGCTCGAAGCTCAGCGGACGATTCGAAGATTTCTGGGAACGTCGCTCACAGAAAAAACAGGCGGCCGCATGAGGTCCTCCCCCAAATCTGACGTGCACCCGATTGGCATCCCCAGGCACGAGCCCGCTTTTTTGTGGCCGTGACGCGCAAAAGCCTCATGCCTGAAGACCTGAGCCGCATCCGTCCGGCGCGGGCGGGTCTGAGACCCGCCCCTACGACAAACGGTTCATTCGGCGTGATACGAAGGCAGCTATCCCTCGCCAATTCGCAAGCCGAAATTCGAAGCGCCAATGGAGGCTGCAAACAAAAAACAAACGCAAAACACGAGACACAGAACACCTTTACGACTGCCGCGCCGCTTCCTCCAGCTTGGCGATGTCCAGCTTGTCCATCTGTAGCATCGCTTGCATCACGCGCGGCGCCTTGTCTGGATCGCTCATCAGCTTGCCCAGCGCGGTGGGCACGATTTGCCACGACAGACCCCACCGGTCTTTCAGCCAGCCGCAGCGATCCTTGCGTCCACCTTCAGAAAGCTTTTCCCACAACTTGTCCACCTCTTCCTGCGTTTCGCAGTTCACGAGGAGCGAAATGGCTTCCGTGAATTTGAAATGCGGGCCGCCATTCAGCGCCATGAATTTCCGGCCGTCCAGCTCGAACGTCACCACCATCACCGCCCCCTTCGGCCTTCCGGCCGCTTTGGCTCCCTCATCGCTGTACCGGGAAATGGCGCCAATCTTCGAGTTCGGAAACAGGGAAACATAGAAATTCACGGCCTCTTCCGCTTTGTCGTCGAACCACAAGAACGGAGTGATTCCTTCCATTGGCTCGATCTCCCCTCGATTTTGTGGCCGGGCCGCTTTCTCAGGCGCGGGCCGGCTTTTGTTCTCTGCGGTCCCTCAATCGACCCGTTCGGCCGCGGCACGTCCACGTTGGGAATCCACCTTTGAGCGCTGACAGCGCCCTAGGCTTTCGCGGCAGATGAACTTGCCTTCGACGCTTCGGTGCATTCGCCCGCCTCGAACAGTTGCCGCAACTCGCATTCACCGTCGCCAGTGAACTTCAGGAAGTCCTTCGTCAACTGGAGGGCTTCTTCTCGCGAGTTGGCTTTGAGGATGGCGAATCCGCCCACCTGTTCTTTAGCTTCCGTGAACGGTCCATCCGTCACCGTCACGTTGCCGTTCGAAATCCGAACGCGCGCGCCCAGCGCAGTCGGCAGGCACCCTTCCGTTGCGATCAGCCATCCCTTCTGGAACCCTTCCTGGATCAGCGCTCCCATCCGCGCCATTTCTTCCTGCGAGGGAGGCGTAGTCCGTTCAGCCGTCTTGTAAATGCTCAGAAATCTCATTGTCTTCTCTCCTTTTGTTTTAGGTTCCGCGCTGCCTAGAGCCGTGAGGCTCGCGGCTGGCTCCAAATTCGCGTTCTGTTCTTATGACGAACAAGCTCGGTTCAAATCGACACGGCCGAAAAACTTTTTTCTCGGATGTTCGCGGCGGTCTCTTGCATCTGTCGACTTTCATCGCCGAGTGCCCGCGTCGCACCTTCCCATTTAAGCCCCGTTTGACCCGTTTTGAGGTCAGCTTCTTGATTATCTGCTGCACATTTCAATGCGCCTTTTATTCGTTTTTGCTCGACTTGCCTTGAGCGCGCGACTGCTCCTGCATCTCCGAAAAACCAGCCGCCGCCTTCTGCACGTCGGCCGGAAAATCCGCGAATTCCTGCACTTGGCGGACTTCGATGACCTCGTTGTTCGAACCCGGGCAGCGCTTCGCCCACTCGACGGCCTCTTCCTTCGACTTTACCTGAATCATCCAGTACCCGCCGAGCACTTCTTTGGCTTCCGAAAACGGGCCGTCCGTCACGGTCGGCTTGCCCCCGGCAAACGACACCCGAGCCCCCATCGACGGCGGATGCAGCCCGTCCAGCGCCAGTAGAACTCCCGCCTTTTCAAGAGCTTCGTTGTACTTCATCATGGCGGCGACAGCCTTTGCGTCGGGCATCGCCCCGGGCTTTGCCGCCTCGTACCCTTTCGGGATCATCAGCATCATGAATCTCATGGTTTATCTCCTATGCGCCGGTTAAACCGGCAGGTGTGTGAATGAAAAGTCATACGTAAAGGTTTAACGAACCACATCGACCTCGAGTCATGTGCGGTTGGCCGCAAGGCCAACGTCGAAGCGTTGACAAAGGCATGTACAGGCCAGCCATTGAGCCGCGAAAGGACCTTACTCCAGGGTGCCGACACTGTAGGAGAAAACGCTTTGCCTTGGAGGGATTCCAAGTCTGCCAACTGCTCGAACCCTTCACCCTAACGTCGAAGGAAGAACCGAAGAATCGACACGGGTTCAGCCGCCTAGGCTCGAATCGGCAGACCACATTGAGGGGCATACATTTAGGCGTCTTGCGCAGAGTCAGCACGCAGTGAGTTGGTCTCAGGATGATGCTGCAGAGCGGAGGAGCTGCTCGACGCGTGGGATGTCCTCCGGCACGTCGACGCTGACCGCGTCGTATTCCGTCTCGACCACGCGGATACGGAAGCCATTTTCGAGCCAACGAAGCTGCTCAAGTTGCTCGGCGCGTTCCAGTTCGCCCGGGGGCAGGGTGGGGAATTCGAGCAGAGCATCGCGCCGGAAGGCGTATAGCCCTATGTGCTTCGAATGTTTTACGACGACGTCCTGCCCGCGATCGCGCACCCAGGGGATCGGCGCATGCGAGAAATACAGGGCATTCCCGTCGAAGTCTCTCACTACCTTTGTAATATGCGGGTCCATGATGTCATTTGGCTGGCGGATTGCGCTACAAGGCGTCGCGATTTGCACCGAGTCGTCTTCGAGCAGGGCCGAGACGAGCGAGTCGATGGTCCCGGGATCGATTAGAGGCTCGTCGCCTTGGACATTCAGGTAAATCTCGGCTGGGACGTGGGCGGCCACTTCAGCGACCCGGTCAGTACCAGTACGGTGGTCGGCGCGGGTCAGCATGGCCTCGCCGCCGAAACCCTCGACGGCGGTCTTGATGCGCTGGTCATCGGTCGCCACAACGACGCGGGTCAGGTTTTGGGCCTGGCGGACTCTCTCGACGACGTGCTGGATCATCGGACGGCCCGCAATTTGCGCCAGCGGTTTGCCGGGGAGCCGGGTGGACGCATAGCGGGCCGGAATAACGGCAATGACGTCAGGATGTCCCGGGACTGTCATAAATTGTCAGTGGTTCCGGCCGGTTTCGTCTGCTAGATCACGTAATCAGCGATCGCGTAACGATGCGACTCTCACGGCGCCCTTCGAATCTTAGCACTGCAGGGCGGTTTGTGGCAGGAGGAGAGACGAGCAGCCCATCGAGATCGGTGAACTCACGGCGAGCCAACTCGTCACTCCTACAGCAAAATTTCGTGTGCAACAGGAAGAGTGATACTTGATTTAACCCGGCCCAGTGCTAAACTCTTTTTAACCTCGGCTTTTGGGGGCACTTTGAAGGAATGCGCGATGCGGTCGCAGCGCAATCGTTTTCCCAAAGCCGAAAGCGCGCGCGTTAGCTGGTTTGCGATCGTTCTCCCCCTTCTTCTTGTCGTTGTCGGCGCAAATTCCCTCCGGGCGCAGGATGCCCAGAACGGCCCGCAAAAACAAGGCGTTCTGAATCCGCAAAGAATCCGAAAAGGCAAACCGCTAAAGACGGACACGGAGTTGACACTCGTCAACGTGACGGTGACGGATCCATACGGCCGTCTGGTGACGGGACTCGAGCGCGAAAATTTCCGCGTCTTCGAAGACGGCGTCGAGCAGGAAGTCGTCGACCTTCTCCAGCGAAGACGTGCCGGTCTCCATCGGCGTGATTTTCGATATGAGCGGCAGCATGGCGCGACAAGATCGAAAAGTCGCGGCAGGCCGCCGTGCAGTTTTTCCGCACCGCGAACCCGCAGGATGAATTTTTCCTGGTGAATTTCAACGACCGCGCGCAGTTGATCAGCCCGTTCACCACCAGCGTCGACGAATTGCAGAACCGCCTGATGTTCACGTCCGCGCACGGCATGACGGCGCTGCTGGACGGCATTTATCTGGGACTGAGCCAGATGAGGGGAGCACACAACGCAAAGAAAGCCTTGCTCATCATATCGGACGGAGGCGATAATCATAGTCGGTACACCGAAACGGATATCCGCAGGTTCGTGCAGGAAGCGGATGTGCAGATTTACGCCATCGGACTTGTACGAGCCGGATGGCGGCCCGACCGCCGAAGAGCGCGAAGGGCCCTCTCTTCTGGCGGATTTGACGGAGATGACCGGCGGGCGGATGTTCCCAGTTCACGACCTGAATGATCTTCCGGATATCGCGACGAAAATCAGCATGGAGCTGCGCAACCAATATGTTTTCGGGATACAAACCCAGCGACCGCGCCATGACGGGAAGTGGCGAAAAATCAAGGTCAAGCTTCGGCCGCCGAAGGGCCTCCCGCCTCTCAACGTCTACGCGCAGAACCGGTTACTTCGCGCCGGGCCACTGACTTTGTCTGGTTCACTGCGGCAATCTTCTGTTCTGCTCGCGATCGCGCTGCTGGCCGGTCCTTGCGTGCGCGGCCCAGCAATCGCACCGCGCAGATCGCCCTCCACCTCCGCCTCCCGCTCACGCAGGAGCCGAAGCCACAGCATCAAGCAGAACGTGGACCTGGTGGTCCTGCACGTCACCGTGACCGACGGCAAGGGCAACTTCGTCCCCGGCCTGCAGAAGAATAACTTCAAGGTTTTCGAGGACAAAGTCGAGCAGAAACATCTCCGTTTTTCAGCAGGAAGACATTCCGTCACCATGGGCCTGGTGATCGACAACAGCGGCAGCATGCGCGAAAAGCGCGCGCAGGTGAACGCCGCGGCGCTGACCTTCGTAAGACCAGCAACCCGCAGGACGAAGTTTTCGTCGTGAACTTCAACGACGAATATTACCTGGACACCGCCGGGCGACTTCACCAACAACATGAACGAACTGAAGGACGCGCTCTCCCGCATCGATTCGCGCGGCAGCACGGCGCTCTACGACGCCGTGATCGGCTCGCTCGATCATCTGAAGAAGGGCCAACAGCGACAAGCGCGTGCTCCTGGTGATCACCGACGGCGACGACGACGCCAGCCGCGAATCGTTCGCGCACACGGTCAAGATCGCCGAGGAATCGGACGCCGCGATCTACGCCATCGGCGTCTTCAGCGACGACGACCTCAAGCACGACAAGAAAATGGTGCGGCGCTCGGCAAAAGTGCTGAAGGAGCTCACCGAAGCCACCGGCGGAATGGCGTTCTTTCCGCGGACCTGGCGCAAGTGACGCCGATCTGCGAGCAGGTGGCGCGCGACATCCGCAACCAATACACGCTCGGCTACTATCCCACCAACGCCGCGAAGGACGGCACGTTCCGCACGGTTGCAAGTGGACGTGCTCCCGCCACAGGGACACGGCAAGCTCAACGTCCGCACCCGCACCGGCTACTACGCACGAAGAAGACCCCACCACCCTCCCAGGGCCAGTAAATCCGCTGCGCTGCGGCTGAGCCAGCCTTAGATCTGACCGAGGAAGCTTGTGCCGTGGGAAATCACAGCGCCGAAATTTGCGGCGACGGTTTGGCCCATGTCCGCGAGGGTTTGGCGGACGCCGAGGTTGCCACCCCCGGCGGGTCCCCCGGACAAAGAGAGATTCTGCGCTTCGCCGGTCTGGCCGGGCATCTCGCTCAGAACGACAGGACGCTTAGAACCACCAATCGGGAGATTGGTGCTCCCAGGCGAGTAGGCGAGGATGGGGACATACTCGCGCGAATGATCCGTCGTGGGATTCACAGGATCGGGGTCGCAGCCGTGATCCGCGGTGATCAGCAGCAGATCGGACGCGCTCAGTTCATTCAGCAACGGCGCCCAGCAGCGCGTCGAATTCCTCGAGCGAGCGCGCGAATCCCTCCACGTCCTTGCGATGGCCGTAGAGCATGTCGAAATCGACGAGATTCGCGAAGATCAGCCCGCCGGTCGGCGTCAAACCGCCTCGTTCAGCTTCGCTCATGCCGTCCGCGTTGTTTTTCGTGGTGACGTAGTCCTCCACGCCGCGTCCGTTGTAGATATCGTGAATTTTGCCGACGCCGAAGACCGGCACTTTGCGCTCCGCCAGCACGTCGAGCAGCATCGGCCGCGGCGGCTCGACGGCATAGTCGTGGCGGCGCTCGGTGCGCCGGAAATTTCCCGGCGGTTCCGGTGAAGGGCCGCGCGATCACGCGCCCCACGCGATTCGGCCCGTCGAGCAGCTTGCGCGCGATTTCGCACATGCGGTAAAGCTCGGCGATCGGGAATCACGTCCTCGTGCGCGGCGATCTGGAAGACGCTGTCGCCCGACGTGTACACGATCGGAAAGCCGGTGCGCACGTGCTCCTCGCCCAGCTCCTTGATGATTTCCGTGCCGGAGGCAGGCTTGTTGCCGAGCGTGCGGCGGCCGATCTGCGCGTTCGAATTCGGCGATCAGCTCGCGCGGAAATCCGTGCGGGTAAACCGGAAACGCCTGGTCCAGCCAGATTCCCGCCATCTCCCAATGGCCGGTGGTCGTGTCCTTGCCGGGCGAAACGGTGGCGCCCTTGCCGTAGCTGCCCGCAGGCTTTGCGGGCGGCGTCGAGATGCGCGAGCGGCTTGATGTTGGCGAGGCCGAGCCGCACGAGATTTGGCAGCTTCAGCGGGCGCGAGCGCGCGATGTGGCCCAGCGTGTCGCGGCCCACGTCGCCATACTCGGCGGCGTCGGGCAATTCGCCGATCCCGACGCTGTCGAGCACGATCCAGACAATGCGGGTGAATTGTTCGCGGCTTCTTGGCATTGGGACTCAGTGCAATCGCCTGAGCAACAACCCTCAGAGATGTTCGGTCAGGACTCGTTCAACCACAGCTT
The DNA here is from genome assembly GCA_963753475.1 of uncultured Acidobacteriota bacterium. GTDB lineage: Bacteria > Acidobacteriota > Terriglobia > Acidiferrales > UBA7541 > Palsa-295. The sequence goes on along the minus strand of CAVWCN010000024.1, from coordinate 6,387 downwards.
CACCTGTTAGGTCGATACGAGAGTGTCCGGCGCCGGGCGTCTTCGTCAAGAAACCAATTCTCTCGCGAATGACGGATTCAACGCGATCCGCCGTCTCAACTCCACTTTGCGTTTTGATGTACCGCCAGATTTGAATCAGATCGAGAGCGGCTTCTGGTGCAAGCAGATACCGCGGTGTCATCCCGACTTGTTCTTGAGGTTCGCCAGGTAGGAATCCAGGCGATCCTCGGGTATTCCTTCACCGCGGTCGAGTTGTTCAATACCGCGGCGAATCTTGGCATTGTTGAGGTCGCGATTCTCCAGCAGCCAACGGTTCTGCTCTTCTTGAGTTTCCAGCAACCGGAGCAGGAGCTCTTCGAGGCTCTTAGAGCCGGTCGCCTCCAGTTGCCTTTGGATTCTGGCCTCAAGATTTGCATCGCGGATGTCGATATTCACGGCTAATCCCTTTTGCCTGAGCAGGCGTCTCGGTATCAAAGAAATCAGTTCGAGCGCTCTTTGCGTTCGCCGTAAAGAAAGCGCTGCCAGCTTTTTGGCAACCTGAGCCGGCCGAGAGCGCCGGCCGCTGCCACCTGGGAAGCGCCAAAGAGCAAGCGAAATGCGATCGCCCCCACTACAACTAGAACGGCCACGCCCGTTGCGATGATAGTTGGCATAGTCATGCGACAACTCCTTACGGCCCAGTATAAACCCGGCCAAGCACGAGGGTCGTAAATAATAGTTCACAAGTGAAACAGGCAAGCACGGCAAGCACGCGACGCGTTGACTTGGCCGGAGTTGCGCCCTAATATGACGTGCTCCCGCAACACGATTTGGCGTTGCGTCGCAGCGACATGAGCGAGTCTGCCCAGCCATGATTGGCCAAAGCGTCTCACACTATCGGATCGTCGAGAAACTAGGCGGCGGCGGCATGGGCGTGGTCTACAAGGCCGAGGACGCCGAGCTCGGCCGCTTCGTCGCCATCAAGTTTCTTCCGGACAATGTTGCCAACGACCCGCAGGCGCTCGAGCGCTTTCGCCGCGAAGCGCGCGCCGCCTCCGCGCTGAACCATCCCAACATTTGCACGATCCACGAGATCGGCCGGCACGACGGCGCATCCCTTCATCGTTATGGAATACCTCGAAGGCGAGACCCTCAAGCATCTGATCACGGGCCGGCCGGTGGAACTCGAGCGCATGCTCGAGATCGCCATTCAAGTGACCGACGCGCTCGACGCGGCCCACGCGCAGGGGATCGTTCATCGCGACATCAAGCCCGCGAATATCTTCGTCACGCGGCGCGGCCACACGAAGATTCTCGATTTCGGTCTTGCCAAGGTGCAGGCCGAGCGCTCCGGTGGGCAATGGGACGTAACAGCGGGGGGGGCGCCACCGAAGCTCATCTGACGAGTCCCGGAACGGCCGTCGGCACGGTGGCCTACATGTCCCCCGAGCAGGTTCGCGCAAAAGAGCTCGATCCACGCACCGATATTTTTTCGTTTGGGGTGGTGCTGTACGAAATGTCTACCGGGCTACTGCCCTTCCGGGGCGAAAGTTCCGGCGTGATCACCGAGGCAATTTTGAACCGCGCGCCCGTAGCGCCCGTTCGGCTGAATCCGGACTTGCCTCCGAAGCTCGAAGAAATCATCGAAAAGGCGCTCGAAAAAGACCGCACGCTGCGTTATCAGCACGCCTCCGATATGCGCACTGACCTGCGACGCATGAAGCGCGACACGGATTCGAGCAGGTCCGCCGTTTCGACCGCTGTTCCGGACGAGCTGGAGGAGCGCCCAGCTTCGGGACGCACGGCCGCCGCGGCGCCGGAACCGGCTGGTGTTCCCGCGCGACTGGTTTCCACGCCTGCCGGCGGCAGTGCGCGCGCGGCAGGTGCCGGTTCAAGCTCGAAAAATCCTGCTGTGACGGTGAATACGCAGGTTGCAGGCGAAGAGCCGGCGCCCGCCGGTCGCGGGCGGAAATCGCGCACGCAATACTTCCTGATCGGTGGACTCGGGGCGCTGATCGCTGTCGCGATTCTTACGCCGATGCTGATGCGTCATGCAAAGCTCACGCAAAAAGACACGCTGGTCCTCGCAGACTTCGTCAACACGACGGGCGATCCGGTTTTCGACGGCACGCTGCGGCAGGGCCTCGACGTCCAGCTGGAACAGTCGCCCTTCCTCAATATGCTTTCCGAGGAGCGCATCCAGCAAACGCTCAAGCTGATGGAGCAGTCGCCGAACGCGCGCCTGACGCCGGAAATCGCGCGCGAGGTTTGCCAGCGCACATCCAGCGCCGCGGTGCTGGACGGCTCGATCGCTCAAATCGGCAGCGAGTACAGCCTGATCCTGAAGGCAGTGAACTGCGTGACGGGCGACTCGATCGCGAGCGCCGAGAGTCAAGCGGCCGACAAGAATCACGTTTTAGACGCGCTGAGCAAGGCCGCCGCCGAAATTCGCGGCAAACTCGGCGAATCCCTGAGCACGATTCAGAAATTCGACACGCCGGCCGAGCAGGCCTCTACGCCTTCCCTCGAGGCGCTTCAGGCGTTCGGTCTGGCCAGAAAGATGATGGCCGCGAATGATTTTTCCGGCCCGATTCCCGTGCTGCAACACGCCATCAGCCTGGACCCGAATTTTGCGATGGCTTACGCCGTTCTCGGCACGGCGTACACGGACATCGGCGAGCCCGCTTTGGCCGCTGTGGAGGGGCAGAAGGCGTACGAACTGCGGGATCGCGTAAGCGAGCGGGAGAGGTTTTACATCGATTCGCATTATTACCAGTACGTCCTCGGAGATTTGGACAAGGCCAGCCAGACGTATCAGGTTTGGGCGCAGAACTACCCGCGAGATGAGGTTCCACCCACCAATCTGGGCTTTATTGATGTAGTGCTCGGCCAATACCAGAAAGGGCTGGTCGAAGCGCAAGCGGCTTTCAACCTCGACCCCAGCGGGCTGAACTACTCGAATCTCGTTGGGGGATTTCTGACGATGAACCGCTTCGACGAGGCGCGCGCCCTTGCCGACGAGGCGCAAGCCAAGAAGCTCGACTCCGGATTTTTGCGAGCCACGCTGTACCAAATCGCTTTTTTGCAGGGCGACGCCGCTGGAATGTCGCAGCAGGTTGCGTGGGGGGCAGGCAAACCGGGAATCGAAGACGTCATGTTGGCCCTGGATGCGGATACCGATGCGTATTCCGGACAGCTTCGCAAGGCGGAGCAGCTCTCTCAGCGCGCTCAGGCTTCGGCCCAGCAGGCGGGTGAAAAGGAAACGGCTGCCAGCTACGAAGCCGAAGCCGGCCTCCGCGAAGCGCTCTTCGGCAATTCATCTCAAGCGGAGAAGTACGCTGAAGCGGCGCTGAAGCTTTCAAACGGGCGGGATGTGCAGTTCCCATCGGGCCTCGCGTTCGCGTTTGCCGGAAACGCGAGCAAGGCGCAAGCGGTAGTTGATGATTACGAGAAGCGTTTTCCCACCGACACGATCGTCAAATTCATCTATCTGCCTGCGATCGAAGGACAACTCGACATCGTTCGCCATGATCCTTCGAAGGCCCTGGCGGACGTCCAGCCATCAGCTCCCTACGCGCTGGGGCAAACGGGGAGCGCGGGCGTGATCGTCGCTCTCTATCCTGTCTACGTGCAAGCCGAAGCGTATCGTGCTGCGAAGCAGGGCCAAGAGGCCGTCGCGGAATATCAGAAGATACTGGACCATCGCGGTGCGGTCGTGAACGGCCCGATCGGCGCACTCGCGCACTTGGGTCTTGCCCGTGCTTACGCTCTCGCCGGCCAGACCGCGCAAGCTCGCACCGCCTATCAGGATTTCCTCGCCCTTTGGAAGAACGCTGATCCCGACATCCCCATCTTGAAACAAGCCAAAGAGGAGTACGCGAAGCTGCAGTAGATCGCTCTGCGAGACGGGAAGAGAAGCGAGGGTGCGGCTTAATCGATACACGTGTCGAACAAAAATGCCGTAAATCCAACGCCCTCAACAAAACTGCCAAAATTGATCGATACACTTTCGAAGCATCCGGCGAGGATGTTCGTCCCGAGCGGAGCAGCGTTTACCCGCCGTGGTGGCGGGCGAGCCGAGGGGGTCTATCCGCACAAGACAGAAGTCATGGATGCTCGCGAATATCTCGGCACACCTGCCGAGAAATAATCGGCGTAAGTCCATGCCCATCAACAAAACTGCCGAAATTTCCCGGCGCACTTTCACGATGTTTCGCGAAAGGAGGTTTTGGGGGTTCTCCGAAAACAAGGAGGGCCATCAGTCCTGATCGCCCAAGATTCAGAAATCGCCGGCATACTGCCGCCACAAAAGCGGCGACCTGCGCTATGATTTTCGACGAAGCAATTTCGATGTGGCCTGAACAACTTCAAATTCGGGATGCCTCTCGATTCGGCCGGCGACGGTGCTGGCGCCCATGGCCGGCATTACGGACACGGTTTTTCGCCGCGTGATCCGGGGCCTGGGCGGATGCGGGCTGATCATGACGGAGTTCACCAGCGCCGAAGGCGTGACGCGCAATGCCGCGCGCACGCTGCACTATCTGTACTTCGACGAGGACGAGCATCCCATCGCCGCGCAGATTTTCGGCGCCGATCCGAACGTGATGGCGCGGCGCCGCGCGCTGATCGAGGACCTGGGCTTCGACCATCGTGGACATCAACCTGGGCTGCCCCGCGAAAAAAGTGGTGAAGTGCGGCGGCTCGGGACTGCTGCGCGACTTGCCGCAGCTCGAAGCGATTCTGCGCGCGGTGCGCGCGGCGGTGAAGATTCCGCTGACCATCAAAATTCGCTCCGGCTGGGACGACAAGAACATCGTCGCCGTGGAGGTGGCGCGCATGGCGGAACGGATCGGCGTCGAGGCCATCGCCGTGCATCCGCGCACGCGCGTGCAGGGCTATAGCGGGCGGGCCGACTGGAGCATTATTCGCGCGGTGAAGCAGGCGGTGCGCATTCCGGTGATCGGCAATGGCGATATTCGCGATGCCCGCAGGACGCCGTGCGCATGGTGCAGCGAAACCGGCTGCGACGCGGTGATGATCGGCCGCGCCGCGGCGACGAATCCCTGGATCTTCCGCCAGATCGCGGAATATCTCGCGACCGGCCGCTACGACGAGCCGACCGAACTGGACCGCTACGAGCTGATCTCCGGCTATTTTCGCAGCCTGGTGGACGCGGAGATTGCCGGACGCCATCGGCAAGATGAAGCAGTTTGCCAGCTGGTTCACGCACGGCGTTCGCAACGGCGCGGAGTTGCGGCACGAGTGCACAGCGCGCAATCGCCGGCCGAGGTCCTGGAGCGCGTGGACGCGTTCTTCGGGAACGTCGCTGCACGATCGGCGGAAATGGGTTGTGAGTGATGCCGCTTTCCTCGGTTGGTTTTTGCTTGCGGCCTGCCGGATTCCTGCACTCGGGGCAGGCCCGCCGCGTTCGAATTATCACAGGGGAACTGGCGCGGAGCACGGGAAAACCGGCCAAATCAGCCCTCGACACGGATGCCCGCGATTGCCTCACGATTCCTGGCCGGCAAAAGGTTGTAGAGCCAGCAGAATATTCAGGCCGCCAACGCCACGCCTAGACGAGCGCAGAACCTCTGCCCGAAGGCGCCGCGGATCGCCTCAGCCCCGCCTCCGACTAAACCGGTAGATCGAACTGACTCCTGCGAGAAAGCTCGACGCGTAGGAAGGGATCGCCAGGTGAATCAGACCCAGAAAGAAGATCTCCCCCTCCCCAGATCAGACCGAATGCCATCGCCATACCCTTGACCGAAGTCTGCATGCCCCGACTCCTTCCGAGAGAGGTTTCTTGATCGGGCGAACGTCAATCAGGGCTTGGAGCGGAGTGCGCGCTCGGTCTTCGAGCCCCAGTCCTGCAAATCGCTACCCGGCTCATCTCCACGCGCGATGTAAATCTCGTACGCGCGCTGACGAATCTGGTCGAAGGTCGGTTCGGCTTTGGCAATTTCTTCGGACGCTTTTCTTGCGGGGCGCGGTCCTTGAGGCGTTTTCGCTCCGGGCGCGGCCCTGGTGCCAGTTGCCTGATTCATTTTCTTCCTCCTGTTTCGAGGCTCCATTGCGGAGTCCCTCAACTACAGTCGTCCGCAAGCAGGGGCGATGTCAGTGACGGCGGTCACAGCCTGGGGAAAACGCGCGCAGCCGCGTTTGGAGGAGCGGCCTACGCGACGGACTACGCGACGCTATTCAGCGGGCGGATCGGACTTGAAGGGGACGGCGGCGGCGAAAGCCCTGGTGCCGTCCTCCTGCCTGGCCGGCTCGGACTCAGGCTTCGCTCCGTTCGGAGGTCGCTGCGTTGTCTCAAGCTGCGCGAGGAGCGCGTCGACCGAGCCGCAAATAAATTTTCAACCAACTGGGTGAGCGCCTGCGAGCGCGCGGCGGCGGCGGTGAGATGCG
>CAVWCN010000023.1:0-69329 GCA_963753475.1 uncultured Acidobacteriota bacterium | reverse complement strand
TATTTCCAGGCTTCGGAAGCCTCCCGCGCCGTCCCGAAGGTGTCCTTCCCGGCCCCCCCGGCCCCCGCTACCCATTGACCGTTGGTTTCAGCCTTTGCCGCAGGTTTAAATGAGCGCTGCGGCGAATTCGCGTGCGGCTACCTTGACCACGTTCTCGACCCGCGCTAGGCTGAAACTCAGGAGCCCGCATCTGAAACAAACCGTTCGAATCGCCGGGAGTGTGAACGATTCTTCGGCACTCTCGATGAAAACCTGAAATTTCTGGAATCCTCCCTGAAGATTCGCACTCATTTGAAGGACCGCGGACCTCGAAATCGAGGGCGAGCCCGAGCAGGTGGAGCGCGCGGCCAAGATTATCGGCGACTACAACCAGCGCGTCCGCAGGGCCAGACCCCGAAAAATGACGAAATTCGCGCTGCTTCGTGTCGCCGGAGGAACCGCCCGCTCAGCTGAACGCCGCCTTTTCGCCCGTCCGTCCGCGCCACGTCGGCCGGAAGCACGTCACGCCGAACAGCGCGAATCAGCGCCGCTACATGGAGGCCATCGAAACGCACGACATGGTTTTCGCCATCGGCCCGGGCGGCACAGGCAAAACGTATCTCGCCGTGGCCATGGCCGTTTCCGCGCTTCTGAGCAAGCAGGTCAACCGCATCATTCTGGCGCGTCCTGCGGTGGAAGCTGGCGAGCGCCTCGGCTTTCTTCCCGGCACGCTGCAGGAGAAAGTCGATCCCTACATGCGCCCGCTCTACGACGCGCTTCACGACCTGCTCGAAGCCGACAAGCTCGAAAGCTTCCTCGAAAAAGGAATCATCGAAGTGGCGCCGCTGGCCTTCATGCGCGGGCGCACGCTGAACGATTCCTTCGTCATTCTGGACGAAGCGCAGAACACCACCAGCGAGCAGATGAAAATGTTCCTCACGCGCCTGGGATTCAATTCCAAGGCGGTGATCACCGGCGACATCACGCAGATCGATCTGCCCAACGACCGCCGCTCCGGACTGGTCGAGGCGATCGACATGGTGGGCAAAATCGAAGGCATTGCTTTCATCTACTTCGATGAACGCGATGTCGTGCGCCACAATCTGGTGCAGCGCATCATCAAGGCCTATGACGAGCACTCCGCGCAGCCGGGAACGGAAGCGCCCGGCGGGAACGCGGGCGGATGCTCCCGTGGCGCGGGAAGCCGCTCCCCGCGAGCCCGCTTCGCGTGGTTAAACGGCCCGCACCTTCCCGCGCGCCGATGATTCTGAATCGCCAGAAGCGCCGCCCGTGTTTCCGTGCCGAGCCTGGATCGTTTTCTGGAACGCGTGCGCGCGAAAGCTCCGCATCGCTCCCGGCGCTCTACCGTCTGCTCGTCACAAATGCGCAAATGGCCCGCTGGAATCGCGCCTTTCGCGACAAGACGGCCCCACCGACGTCCTCTCTTCCCAGCCGACGAGGCAAACGCCGGCCGGCAATCGCGAAGAGGATCGCACCGACGTGCCCGGTCAGTCGGACCAAGAAACGTCCTCGCTATTCCTTTAATTCCTTTACGGCGTCCAGCTACTATCTGGGCGATATCGCCATCGCGCCCGCCGTTGCGCGCCGAAACGCCCGCCGTTTCGGCCGCACGCTGCGGACGAGATGCGCATCCTGATTCTCCATGGCATGCTCCACCTGATGGGTTACGATCACGAAACCGATCAAGGCCAGATGGACCGGCTCGAACGCGCCTTCGCCGTTCTCTGGGGCTTGACTAAACCATGACCCTGAAGATGGTCTCTACACCGTCGGCGTGCTCGCTCTCACGGCGGGCTGACCGTCTTCGCCTATCTTGACCGCGTTTATCGCGAACTTGGACGCGGTGACCACCGGCCGCGTTCGCCGGCATCTGGTGACTTTCGAGGCCGAAATCGAGCCGCGCTTCAAGATGGACCGGCGGCGCCGCGCGGCTTCCTTCAGTCTTCTGGCGCGCTTGTGGCTGGTGCTGGTGGCCGCGTTCACCGCGCGCGGCGTTATTTTTTTGTCCCGGGCACGTGGAAGCGGCCCTGGAGATGGTGGTTTTTCTCGGGCGTCGAAGTGGCTCGTCCTGATGCAATTCCTTCCGTCGCTGCTGCTGGCCGGCGTGCGCGGCAATTGGATTTCGCCGTTCGTTCCGGTCGTGCGAGCCTTCCTCTGGATCGTTTGGCCGTGCAGGCCGTGCTCGAGATGTCGGTTTCCGTGCTGCATCTTTCCGAGGAAGAGTCAGGCCGCGCCGGCCGAGGACAGCAGGCGATCGAAGCCCTGGTGGACGCAGCCACCGAAGAGGGAATCATCGAGCAGGACGAAGCGCGGCTGATCGAGCAAGTCGTCGAATTCGGCGATAAGCGCGTGCGTGACGTGATGACTCCGCGGCCCGACGTGGTCGCCATCCGCGCGTCGGCCACGCTCGAGGACTTGCGCCGAACTGATCGTCAGGACGAAATTCTCGCGCCTGCCCGTCTACGAAAAATCGCTGGACGACATTGTCGGCATTGCTTATCGCGCGCGACATGCTGGAAGTTCCCGATCGCGAGCCGCCGCACAGGCCGGTTCGCGAGCTGATGCGCGCCGGCGCTTTCGTGCCCGAAACGAAATTTGGCTCGGACCTGCTGAAGGAAATGCAGCGGAAGAATCAGCAGATGGCCATCGTCATCGACGAATATGGTCTGATGGCCGGCGTGGTGACGGCGGAGGATCTGGTGGAGGAAATCGTCGGCGAGATCGGCGAGGAGGACCGCCGCCCGGCGCCCGACGTGCTTCGCGAAGCGGGCGGCGCGATGGTTCTGCGCGGCAGCGTTCCGGTGGACAAGATCGGCGAACTCTTCGGCGTGCAGCTGGAAGCGGCCGCGCAACATTCGAACGCCACGACGATCGCGGGTCTGCTGAATCGGCTTGCGGGCCACGTTCCGCGCACCGGCGAGGTCGTCGAATTCGACGGCATTCGGTTCGAAGTCCTGGAAGCCAACCAGCGCAAGGTTTTGCGCGTCCGCGCACGCCGCGTATCGGCGGATGCAGCTTCCGCCTCTCCGCGCGCGACGTAGTGCGCGGCGAAGGGCGGGTCCTGCCACCCGCAGGCCAGCTGAGACCCGCCCCTTCGAATCAAGTCGTCGGCGCGGCGCGTCCGCCGCCCTCGCTGGCGGGGACGTCAAACCGAATGTCGTCCTCGCAGGGCGCGACGTAGTCAGGCGGACAGGGAGGGTCCTGCCACGGCAGGCAGGCTGAGACCCGCCCCTACGAATCGAGTCGTCAGCGCGGCGCGTCACCTATGACTGGCGGACAAGCCTCCAGCACAGTACAGGCTCCGCTTGCGCTTTAGAAACTCATTGGACGGCGAATCAACTCGGCGTCCGGCCAGCAGCAATCCGATCCAGCAACTCACCGGCCAGGTGAGCAACCAAGAGCAGCCAGATACCAGTGCAGAACCATCATTTGCTCCAGTTGGGAATATCGTCGCGCCAACGCCATGGCTTCCCGATGATGAAGAACCACAACACATGCAGCCGACGGCACAATCGGAGCAAAACGGGCGCAGAGCCAGGCACAAAAGGATACAAGAATAGATTACGAAGAACGCCGTGTCGTGATAAGCGCGACGTCGGACGGCGCACCGGCCTTTCACGAAATCACCTCAAAGATGCGCGAGAGCAACGAGTCCTGGCGAGGACAAGAACAATCGACAGCACATTACTGCCGACGACTTCGGCGATGGACTTGAGCATCGGTTACGGCTCCTTGTGGGAACGTGAAAAATAAATACGGATTCCCCGCAAAACGCCTCTATGAGTCCGATTCCAATCCCAATTCCAGGAGCCACGGGGAGATATGTTCTACTTGGCCGCGATCGATTTCATGGTCTTCACGATGGTTGATCGCGACCGGCGCGCCAGGCAATTGCACTCGCCTGATGGCCGGCACAACCAGCGCAAGGTGTTGCGCGTCCGCGCATGGCGCATATAGGCGGATGCAGCTTCCGGATCTCACCGCGCGGTAGTGCGCGGCAGGGCGGGTCTGAGACCCGCCCCTACGGATTCGGCGGCGCGGCGAGGGCGCGTCTGAGGCCGCCCCTAACCGGCAGACAGTCGTGGCCGGCACAATTTCCCCATCACCACGGCTTTCCGGGCACCCGTCGCCGACGGCAAATTGTTCGCCCTTCGGTGCCAGGCCTCGTATGCCAGTACTGCGAACGCGAATGCCTCTTTCGCTTCTGTTGGTATGCCGAACCGACTCGCGGGAACAATTTCGATGCCCGGCAGCATCGCCGCCAATTGCGCCATGATCAAAGGATTTTTCGCGCCGCCGCCCGCCACGATAAGTTCATCCACCTTCGCACGGGGCAAAACAAATCTGTGCAGGGCGTCCGCGATCGAAAGGGAAGTGAACACGGTTGCCGTGCGCACGAGGTCCGCGGGCCTCGCGCGATGCTGTTTGCCCCATGCGACGATTTTGTCCGCGTACTCGCGCCCGAACTGCTCTCGTCCCGCCGTCTTCGGCGGCTTCCTGCGCAGGTACGGCGCGCGCATCATTTGTTTGAGCAAGGCGCGGTTTGTGTTCCCTCTGATGGCAATCCGCGCATCGCGATGAAGCCCGCGCGCCCGCGTGTTGCGCTCTCCACGAGCGCGTCAACGATCATGTTTCCGGGGCCCGTATCGAAGGCAAACACGTCCTTCAGGGCCGCGCGTCGGCGGGAATCAAGGTCACATTGGCGATACCGCCGATGTTCAGCGCCACGCGCCCGCGTTTCGCGTCGCGATACAGCAAGTAATCGACGAACGGCACCAGCGGCGCTCCCTGACCGCCGGCCGCCATATCCGCAGGACGAAAATCCGCCATGACCGGCACGCCTGTCCGCGCGGCAATCACGCTCGGCTCACCGATCTGGAGCGTGGATGCCACTCGCCGCACACCCAGGACTCTGGAGGAGATCCCCGATGGTAAATCGTCTGCCCGTGCGAGCCGATCAGGCCGATCTTTGAAAGCGGCACGCGCCATCGCTTGCACGCGGCTATCGCCGCGCGCGCGAATTCCTCGCCCAGCAGAAAATTGAGCTGACTGATTTCCTCCGAGGTCGTCGCGCTGCCATTGGCAATCCGCAGAATGGCGCGCCGCACGGCTTGTGGAAGCGCGGCGTGAAAGTGCGCTTCGAATTCCGTCCGAATACTGCGGGAGGAGAGCCCTCGATGCGAACGAGTGCCGCATCGATCCCGTCCGCCGACGTCCCCGACATCAGTCCCATCACTCGCATCGCCACTCCGTGCTCCGAATCGCGGCACAAGTCCATCGGCGCAACCCCTGCTCAGCGCCGCCTCCGAAAATTCAGCGACGTGGATCGGATTCGCGCGCAGAGGTCCGCCATTGTATGTCAGCTTGCGGGCTGGCTCTGTTTGATTTTCTCTGGCAAGACAATCTACACGACGGAGCGCGGCGCTGCGCCGCGAAGTGCAGGTTGTGGCAGACTTCGTTTGGCGGCTAACCTGTTTAAGCGTGCCTGCCGTTCCCGTTCCCGAAAAAGGCTACGGGCTGGAGCGCTGGTACGGCCTCTCTGCTGGCAATTCTCGGCGGGACAAACACGGGTTTGGGTTCAATCGTCCGGCTCACTCTTCCATTCTGTTCCTCGACTTGCCGGGAGGGACATGGTTTCTGCGAGGCGTACAGAAGATTCAAAATCCGATCCTTTAGCGCGGCGAAAACAATCTTCGGTTCCGGCGACGCGTCCACCCTCTCAAATCCGTATTCGATGCTGAGCCGGTCAAATTCCGCAAGCAGCGCCGCCTGATAATTGCAAAAGCTTTCATACATGTCGCGAGCCGGGTACAGATCCATTCCGGATTCCCAATAATCGAACCCGCGGGAGAAGATCACGCGGGGACCAGATCCGTCGATTCCCACGCGCAGGTAGAACACGGCGTCCGGTTTGAGGGCCACGCTGTAGATCCTTCGAATCCACGCGGGGTCGACGCCTCGCACGAGGGCCCGAGCCATCAGCGAATAGATATATCGGTCCGTGAGAACGACGAAGCCCGCCCGCAGCGCGGGAGCGATTTCATTTTCGAGGCGATCGACAAAATCCGTCGCGTAGAAGAGGCTCTGCGTCACGCGGCCCAGGTTGTTTCCTTCTTTCGCGCGGCGAATTCCGTTCCCGGCGAGCGGGGACCGGGTCATGCCGGTATCGAGCACGGCATGGCCCAGCTCCTCCAGCCACGGCTTGAGAAGATCGATTTGCGTTGTGCGGCCCGCGCCGTCCGTGCCTTCGATCACGATCAGCTTGCCGGCGCAAATCGGACAGCTTCATTCCCGGCAAGAGCTTTCCGTAAGTTTCCCTCATGGCTCTCACCCTCAACTGACGGGCTGCTTCGAGATGGCGCTGTGCGATCTGGCGCACCTGCGCTTGCTGCACTTCGACGCCAAGGTGGCGTCGATCACGGTCAGTCCGAATTCGGGGATCATCCGTTCGTACTCGTCGAGGATGCGTCCCTGAAAGATGCGGAAGCTCTGGATGGGATCGTCGCTCAGTCCCAGGTCCATGCCCGCCTCGTAAAACTTGAATCAGTCGCGCGCCGCGGTGATGCGGCCGATCGCCGTCTCGAGCGGCACGCGAAAATAAAATGCGACGGTCGGCTTGACGGCGAAATCGTAAAGGTCGCGGACCCATTGTGCGGTCCATGCCGCGCGCGACGTCGCGCGCGAACGCCGTGTAGATGTAGCGGTCGCAGAGCACCACGGCGCCCGCCTTAAGCAGCGGGAGGATGCTTTTCTCCGTGCGGTCGGCGAAATCGGTGGCATGGATCAGCGAGAAAGTCGCCGGCGTGAGCATCTTTTTTTCTTGCCGCAGCTTGGTCGTGTCCTTGACCAGCGGCGAGGAATTCCACTCGCTGAACACCACGCCGTAACCCCTCGATTCCAGCCATTTATGCAGCAGGCTCAGTCTGCGTGGACTTGCCCGACCCGTCGATGCCCTCGACGATGAACAGACGCCCCGGATAGGCGCCGGAGCCCGCCTGACGGGCCGCGGACATACTTGGCCGAACTGGAAGCAGAACTTCAAAAGGACCGACTCGTACCCCCGGACTGATATCCATTCCGCTCATTTTCGCGAAGGCGCTCGGCGAAAGCCGCAGCGGTCTGCGCTCGCTCCTTGATTTTTGTTGTCGGTAGCCTCTGAGTTCCGGCCGACGGCACATAAAATCCGTCATTTTCAGACGAATTGCAGTAGCGATTTGAGACAGGTGTATCGAATTAGTGCTGGGGAGGTTCTGGTACTGGCTCCCCGTGGAGCACGCATCCGACTGATTCAAAAAGGTGATCTGGACGGCTGGCGCCGCAGGAATGTGTCCGCCGGGCGAGCGTGTCCCTCCAGGAACCCGGGCTTAACGAATCGGACGGCTCACACAACGTTCTGCTATTCTGTTGCTCTGGGTGATGTGAAACAGCCGGTGCGGGTGGAAAAAGCTGACGGAATAAGTGGATGAATGAACTAAGGCATCTTCTCTCGGAAGTCTATAACGTACGGGGACTTATCGAGTGGGGCGGGACGCTGCTCTGCTGCGTGATCGTCTTCATCGAGACGGGCATGTTCGTCGGCTTCTTCCTTCCCGGCGACTCGCTGCTGGTCACCGCTGGCGTGTTCGCCGGTGCCGGGCAACTGAAGCTATCCGGGCTACTTACGTTTGTTGCGCTGTGCGCGATCGCGGGCGACCAGGTGGGATATTTCATCGGCCGGAGGGCTGGCGCAAGCCTCTATCAGCGCGAGAACTCGCGCTTTTTTAAGAAGGGCCACCTCGAAAAGGCTCACGAGTTCTACGAACATTACGGCGGCAAGACCGTCATCCTTGCGCGCTTCGTTCCCATCATTCGGACCTTCTGTCCGCCTGTGGCCGGGGCCGCGCGAATGGACTATCGCCGCTATCTTCTGTACGACATAGCTGGAGGATTCCTCTGGGTGTGGAGCACGGTTCTGCTCGGCTACACGCTCGGCCGCACCATACCCAACATCGACAAGCGAATCCACTATGTGGTTGCTGCGGTTGTAGTTGCTTCGTTTATTCCGGTGGCGTACCACGCGTGGAAGGAGCGTAAGGGCAACTCTCCTCCTGACGCAGGTTCTCCGAAATCCGTCGGCGCTCCCTCGGCGCACGCCGAGCCCGAAAATGAGCCGTAGGCTCCCTCAACCCCATCGAGAACGGGCAAGACGGGCAAATTCAATCACTCATGCAAAGGCGCCGGCAGGGAGCCGCAATTCGCTACGGCCTTTGCGCTCATCCTTTGCGTAGCGATAGCGGCGAGCTGCTCACCACCGACGCTGACCCTGCCGCCGCCGCTCTCGCTTTCTCAGGCTCCGCCGCGGGAATGCGCGCCTCGGCGGCTTTCGCCGGTTTCGCACCAGGCTGCGCCGGCGTCCGTTCCCAGGCTTTCCGCAATTCGGTGCGGCGCTTCAGCACGTGCGCTTTCGCTTCATCGAAACTGCGGTAGATGTGCTTGCCCTTGATCATGTTGCACGAGCGGCAGCACGCGACGAGGTTGTGCGGATCCTTCTTGCCCTTGCGGGCTCGTGGAACGACAAAATCGACGGACATGGCCAGCGCATTCTCAAAGCTTGCGCGCCCGTCCAGTCCGCAATACTGGCAACGGTACTCATCGCGTTCGAGAATTTGCAGGCCTTCTTTCTTGGTTACGGGCCTATCGAGGAATCTCAAATTCACGAGGTCTAATGACATCGGACATCTCCTCAACCCGAAACTGTGGAGAGTTCGGGTTCCTTTTAACTTCCTTGGGCACGACGTTAGGGCGGCCGGGCACGGGTGTCAAGCCGGATTTGCCGCCAGAGCAGACACGGGGCGAGATTGCGGGATTGCGACTGGCGTTCTCCTGCGGCGAGAGCCAACAGGAATTTTGGCGCACGAGCGCGGATTTTTTGCGAGAAGCGAGTATGATGTGCGGGCACAGGGGTTGATTTGGCGTACATTATCGATTTTCTGGAGCGGAGACTGATGAAGATCAAGAGGACATGGCAGGCAAGCTGGACGATCGGGGCGGCCCTCGCGCTTTGCGCGATGGCGGGGCCACTCTATGCGCAGCGCCACCACAGCGAGGCCGAGGCCCAGAAGCAGAATTTCTCCTGGATGAATAAGAGCCTTTCGCCCGACGAGCGCGCCGAAATGGTGCTGAAGCAGATGACGCTCGACGAAAAGATCGATCTTCTGCATGGGAACGGAATGCGTGGTTGGGAGGGGAAACCAAATCCGAACGCGTATTTGAGCAACGGCGGCGCGGGTTTCGTGCTCGGCGTGCCGCGCCTGGGGATTCCGACGATCCAGATGAGCGACGCGGCTTACGGCGTGCGGAGCAGCGCGGAGAACGGGCGATACTCGACGGCGCTACCGTCGGATCTGGCCGCGGCGGCGAGCTGGGATCCGCATGCGGCGTGTGAGTACGGCGCGCTGATCGGGACCGAGTTGCGCGCGCAGGGATACAACATGACGCTGGGCGGCGGTGTGGATCTGGTGCGCGAACTCCGCAACGGGCGGAACTTCGAGTACATGGGCGAGGACCCGGTCCTGGCGGGCACGATGGTCGGCAACCGGATCAAATGCGAGGGAGCGCAGCACGTGATTGGCGACATCAAGCACTACGCCATGAACGATCAGGAGAGCCGGCCGGACAGAAATGAACGCGATCATCGGGAAGCGCGCCATGCAGGAAAGCGATCTGCTGGCCTTCCAGATCGGCGTCAAAATCGGCCAGCCCGGCGCCGTGATGTGCTCCTACAACGGGGTGAACGGCGACTACGCCTGCGAGAACAAGTATCTGCTGACGGACGTGCTGAGGGACCAGTGGCACTTCAAGGGCTTCGTCGTATCGGACTGGGGCGGGACGCACAGCACCGAGAAGGCGTCGGCCGCGGGGCTCGACAACGAGCAACCGCTCGATCTCTTCTACGGAGAGAAGTTCAAGGAAGCCGTGCAGTCGGGCAAGATTTCCACGGCCGAGCTGGACGAGCACGTTCGCCGCATTCTGCGGACGGAGTTCGCGAGCGGGATCATCGACTATCCGCGGCAGACGTTCATGGTGAATGCCGATCACGGATTCGAAGTCTCGCGACAGATCGCGGAGCAGAGCACCCTGCTGCTGAAGAATGAAAGCAACGTACTGCCGCTGGATGCCGCCAATCTCCACTCCATCGCCGTGATTGGGGATCATGCGGATATCGGCATGCTCTCGGGAGCGGGCTCGGCGCAAGTGGACCCGGAAGGCGGATACCCTCCGAAATGGCAGGAGCACGTGTGGTTTCCGACGTCGCCCTTGAAGGCGATTCGGAAGCACGCGCCGAACGCGCAGGTGGAGTTCAATTCCGGCGCGGACCCGGCAGCCGCCGCGGCGCTGGCGAAGAAGTCGGATATCGCCATTGTGTTCGTGAACCAGTGGGAGAGCGAGGGAATGGATTTGCCGAGTCTTTCGCTGCCCGATAACCAGGATGCGTTGATCGAGCGGGTGGCAGCGGCGAATCCGAAGACGATCGTCGTGCTGCAGACGGGAAGCGCCGTCCTGATGCCCTGGATCGACAAGGTGAGCGGCGTGCTGGAGGCGTGGTATCCGGGGAACAGGGGCGCTCAAGCCGTCGCCAACATTTTGTTCGGCAAAGTGAATCCGAGCGCGAAGCTGCCCATCACGTTTCCGGCGAGTGAATCCGATCAGCCGCCACCGGGGATCGTTGCGCCACCGCCCGGCAAGCGTGAGAGCCAGAAGCTGAAGGCGCCGATTTTCGACGTGAAATACACGGCAGGATTCGACGTTGGCTACAAGTGGTACGACGCGGAACACAAACGCGTACTGTTTCCGTTCGGCTACGGGCTGTCGTACACGACCTACGACTACTCGGACCTGAAGGTCGACGCGAGCGGCACGATGGCGAGCTTCACGCTGAAGAACACGGGCTCCCGAGCGGGAGAGGAAATCGCGGAAGTGTATGCGGGTCTTCCTTCGAGCGCGGGCGAGCCGCCCAAGCGTCTTGTCGGCTGGGCGAAAGTGCCGTTGAAAGCGGGTGAGAGCAAGGAAGTGAGCGTGAAGATCGATCCGCTGTACCTGAAGATTTACGACGATGCGAGCGATTCTTGGAAGCTGGCGCCGGGAAGGTATGAATTCATGGTAGGCGGATCGTCGAAGAGTTTGCCGCTGAAGCAGCAGGTCAGCTTGCAATAGCGGCTGCTTCTTCGACATGCTGTCGGAAGTTCCCCGATTCCAGGTTGGAGAGTTGAAAGGAAAAGCAGGTCCCTCACCGCCATCCGCGAAAGGCACGCGGCTGGGTTCGGGACGACAGCGAGGGAGTCATGAATTCACGGAGTGAAGCGAGGGTGCGATGAGCATCGACGGGAGGATGCGTTGGGGTGTGGTTGCTTTGGCGGCTGGGATGGCGGCGGGAGCGGGGGTTGCAGCGTCGGGGCCCGCGGGTGCTCGGCTTGAGGAGCGTGGCACAGCCGCCCGCACGGAGCTGAGCCGCGCGACGCCGGCGCGGCAGAGTGAGACGCGTGGGGCGCTGGAGTTGACGTCGAAACTCGGCCGCAAACTCTACGCGCTGCCAGACGATGCTGCTGTGGCCGAGGCGCGGAAGAAGCTTGCGGCCGATCCGAAGAATCCGAAGCTGGTGCTCGCGCTCTCGCTTGCGGAGGCCGGACGAAAACAGTATCGGGAGGCGGTGGCGACGTGCACGAAAGGACTTTCGGCGTCGCCCAACGACGCGGAGTTGCTGATCGAGCGAGGGCATCGCGAGGTGGGCTTGCGAGAGTTCGCCGCGGCACAGAGAGATCTTCAGCGCGCGGCGTCAATCGATCCTAAACAGCTAGGCGCGTTCTATCATCTGGGACTGGCCCACTATTTTCAGGGGCAGTTCGCTGCGGCAGCGGATGCGTTTCGAAAGGGTCTCGCCCTGGCCAAGAGCAACGACGACGTGATTGACTGCTCGAACTGGCTTTACGTGTCGTTGCGGCGAGCGAACAAGCCGGAGGAAGCCGCGGCCGTGCTGAAAAGGATCACGCCGGAAATGAAGAACAAGGAGCCGCACCTGGCGTTTTATCTGCGGCTGCTGCGGTTGTATCAGGGCGCGATGCCGGAGCAGCAGGTGTTGCCGCCGAAGCCGACGAACCCGAACGACACGGAAGCGGAGCTGGCGTACGACACGGTGGCGTACGGCGTCGGCAACTGGCACCTCTACAACCACGATCCCAAGCGCGCCGGGGAGCTGTTCAAGCAAGTGATGACCGGTGATGCGTGGAATGCGTGGGGATTTGTGGGCTCCGAGGTGGAACTGGCGCGGATGAAAGCAGCCGGGCGCTAGTCGCGTTGCGCCAAGCAGGCGGATCGTGGTCGCGCTCAGCCCGGGCGGCAAACGTGAATGACGGCGCTCGCCGTCGTTGGAAAAACGCAAACCGCCGGCGAGACGCCGGCACCACTAACCCTAGGTGAGTTTGGCGGGGGCGCCGTCGGTGGCGACCATGTGGACCGGGTGGCCGCGCATCCAGAAGCGATCCATTTCAATTTGAGTCCAGCCCTGCGGGAGCGAGGCGGGATACTGCGCCCAGTTGCCTTCGCGAACGCGGATTCCCGTGAAGCCGAGCATCACCGTTTGCAGTATCGAGCCGAAGTCGGTAAGGAAGCAGCCGTAATGCTCGGTGGAAACTTCCTGAATCATGCCCCAGGGCGGCAGCCAGGAATCCCGCCAGGATTCGTTGAAGAGTTGGGCAGCGAGATCTCGTTGTCCGAGGAAGCCGGCGGTAGCGGCCATGGCGGAAACGGCGAAGCCAATCGGGTGAGGCACGTTGCCCATGAGCGCGCCGGCGGGGCGCTGGCGAGGAGTTTGCTCCGCGCCAAACGTGCTTCGCACGAGCTCACGGCTGACCGGCGGATCGTGCACGATGAGGAAGTCGAGACTGCCCACGGAATAGTTGGAGTTGCTGGGTGGAGGCGGATTGTCGTAGGGCTGGACGATGTTTTTCGTGGGGTCGATGGGAATGACGATCGCGTCGTGAATTTTGGCCCAGGAGGACGGCGGCGTGACGCCGACCATCTGCGCGCAGCGAATCGCGGAAGCCAGCACCATCTTACAGACGAGGTTCATGTAGGAATTGTTGTTGATGTTCGGCACGCCTTCGTCGGGGCCCATCATGTGCTGGATTTCGAACCCGCGACTGGTGAAGACGCCGCGGCTCTCGATCCATTGCGCGACAGCTCTGAGCACCGGCCACGTGCCTTCATTCAGGAACGCTTCATCATTGGTGGCGAGCTGATACTCCCAGACGCCCAGGGCGACGTCGGGCGTGCAATGTTGTTCGTCCCAGCCGGTGGCGGCGAAAGTGGGCGTGGTTTCGTATCCGCCGACGGGCGCAGCTTCCCAAGGGAATTGCGCGCCGCGATAGCCGAAGACCTTGGCCAGGCGTTTGGCGTAATCGAGGCTGCGGACGCGGAAGTCAACGAGGGCGCGCGCGGCAAGCGGGTCGGTGAGCGCGAAAGGCAAGAGCGACCAGGACTCCGTGTCCCAAAAACTGTGGCCGAAGTAATATGTGGCCTGGGAGAGGCCGAAGGGCGGCATGCCGGTGAGCGTCGAGGCATGGACGCTCGCGTGGAGATAGAAGAAGGCGCAGTCGACGACGCGCTGCGCGTCCGTGTCGCCCGTGATCTTGACTCGCGACTGCCAGAGATTGCTCCAGGCTTCGCGGTTGGCTTCGCGAAGATCGTCGAATCCGAGCATTCCGCCCCAACTGGCCAGGCGGATCGCCTCGAGGGCGGGCTCGGGGTGGTAAATCTCGGAGACCATCGCGGCAATCGTGCGGAAGCGGAAGGGCTGGCCGCTCTTGAGCTGGAGAATGTAGCTGCGGGTGAGGGTGGTATCGCTAGGCAGTGGTTCGAGCGCCCGAGCAGGCGCGTCGGGTGTTTCGATGTGCAGGGCGATGCCCAGCTTGCTGCGGTTGCCGCGGCTGTCGAAACCGCCGACGAGATCGATCTCGGTGCGCGCGGGAACTTCGGTTCTGTAGGGAGTGGCGAGCGTGCCTTCCGTGTCGATGGAGGGAATCAAAGTGACTTCTGTATCGGCGGAAGCGACGAGCTTGATTTCCTGGCAGATGAGGGAAGGAACGGTACGCGAAGCGAATTGGAGAACTTCGATATTCAGGGAAGCGCCGTCTCCGGGAGCGAAGGTCAGTTCGCTGGTCAGTTCACCGGTGGACATATCGAGCGTCTGGCGCGTGGGCTTGAGGAGATCCGGATTCTGGAGCGCGCGCGGGCCATTTCCGGTGGCGCCGAGCTGGATGTCTGTTTCCAGAGGATAGGGAGCGGGCGAAATCGCCTGCATGCCGTAGGGCACTTGAGCGTAGACGAAGCCGCTGACTTGCGTGATGGCCTTCGCCAGCGGATTGGCGCCGGGACGGATGCCGATGAGGCCGTTGCTCAAATAGGCGGGCTCAAATCGTTTGGAGAAATCGGTGACGGACATTTTCGGGACGCCGGCCGGTCCTTCTTGCGGCAACGAGGCCCAAAATCGCAGAAGGCGAGAGGAGCGCGAGCCGCGCGCCGCGGCCAGAGCAGAGAAGGGAAGGGCGGAGCCGGCGAGCAGAATCCCCGCGTCCTGAACGAAGCTGCGTCGCGAAATTTTCATAATGAGAAGCCCCGAATCGACTGCGAAACCAGCGGCCGGCGGATTCCCTTTTGCCGAACCCGCCCCTACAATACAGGATAAGGCGGCGGAAATCCTACGGCAGAAACGCCGGAGGCCGAGGCCGGCGGAAAACCTCGGGGATGGCGACTCGGGCCGGTCGGAGATGAAAAGGGATTGAACCTTGGGGAAAGACAGGGTATTGTCGCGGGCCTGTTGGTTGGGTTGCGTCCGGGCAGGCGGGCGCGGAGCTTCGGCGATCTTAACCGTCCCACAGAATGAACGCCTTAATCCAGAGGGCCTCGAGTCGCCGCGGAAATCGGTTTGCGCGAAACACCGGACCCCGGAGGAAGGTGTTTCCGCTTGGGTTACCTGTGTCCGTGATGTAGTCTTTCTCATCTCGATTGGACCGGCATGGAAGGGCGGAGCGCGCAGGTTGCCGGGGCGAGGGCGGTGAGTGCGGCGGGTCAACTTCGGAGGAGCGTGACTGATGAGAATCGCGAGCGTCGCGAGTGCTTTCCCCCAGAACTACTATAAGCAGGAGTTGCTGACGGAAGCATTGAAGAACGATTGGCGGCATCGCTTGCCCAATCCGGACATTCTCGACCGGCTGGATGAGAGCATGAAGGTGGACGGGCGCTTCACGGTCGAGACGATCGACTTCTACGAAAACCTGAAGACATGGGGCGAGGCGAACGACTGCTGGATCAAGCACGCCCTCGATCTGGGCGAGAAGGCGTTGTGCCGGGCGCTGGCGCGGCGCGGGACTGGAGCCGCAGGACCTGAGCGCGATTTTTGTGACCTCGGTGACCGGGATTGCGGCGCCGTCGATTGATGCGCGGCTGGTGAACCGCATGGGGCTTTCGCCGAACATCAAGCGCATGCCGATTTTCGGATTGGGATGCGTGGCGGGCGCGGCGGGAATTGCGCGAGCGGCGGATTACGTTCATGGGTACCAGGATCAGGCGGCGGCGCTGCTCTCGGTTGAACTGTGTTCACTCACGCTGCAGCGCGACGATCTTTCGATGGCGCATCTGATTTCGGCGCTGCTGTTCGGCGATGGCGCGGCGGCGACGGTGGTGGTCGGGTCGGAGATCGAATCGAACGGGCCCGAAATTCTCGCGACGAAATCGAGTTTTTATACGAACACCGAACGCGTGATGGGCTGGGACATTTCCGAGAAGGGATTCCGCATCGTGCTGTCGCCGGAAGTCCCGGACACGGTGCTGAAGCACCTGGGCGAGGACGTGGACGGCTTTCTGGCGGAGCAGGGGCTGAAGCGGAGCGACATCAAGAGCTGGATCATGCACACGGGCGGGCCGAAGGTGCTCGAAGCGACCGCAGACGGCGCTGGGGCATTACGTCGAAGGATCTGGAAGCATCGTGGAACTGCCTGCGGAAGGTGGGGAATATCTCATCCACGTCCGTGCTGCTGGTGCTGGAGGATGTTTACATGCACAAGCGCCCGGCGCCCGGTACGCTAAGCATTCTGGCGGCGATGGGGCCGGGATTCTGCTCGGAGTTGGTGCTGTTGCGTTGGTGAGAACGAGCTAAGGAATTCCGGAGCCGTGGCAAGAATCCGGCTGGTGCTGCTCCCGGGATTGGACGGAACGGGGCTGCTGTTTGCGGATTTTGTGGCGGCGCTCGGGCCGGACCTGGATCCTATCGTCGTTCGGTACCCTCCCGACGTTCCGCTTGGCTATGCGGACCTCGAACCGCTGGTGCGCAAGTCACTACCTTCGGGGAAACCGTTCCTTTTGCTGGGTGAATCGTTCGGCGGGCCTCTTGCCATTTCGATCGCGGCGTCTGCTCCGCCGGGTTTGGTGGGGCTGATTCTGTGCTGTTCCTTTGCGAGCAATCCTCGGCCGTACCTCGGAAAGCTCGCCTTTCTGTCGCCCTATCTGCCCGTGCGGGGATTTCCACGGTCGATTTTTGCGAAGTATTTCATGGGCCGTTTCGCGTCCCAGGATTTGGCTTCCGAACTGGCGAAGGCCAGCGAACGCGTCGCGCCCGGCGTGTTCCGCCACAGAATTCGAGCTGTGTGCGGCGTCGATTACTCGCCGCAGCTTCGGCAGGTGCGAGTGCCGATTCTCTACCTGCGCGCGTCGATGGACAGGATCGTTCCGCGCAGCGCCTCAAAACGAGTCAAGAGATTGGCGCCGTCGACCCGGGTCATCGAGATTGACGCGCCGCATTATCTATTGCAGGCGCGCCCCGAAGCTGCTGCGGCGACGGTCAGTGAATTCGCGCGCGAACTCATGCCAAGGGGCTAGCGCCGCCGATTCACGATGGTTTATCGGTGACGAGGAGTTCGCGGGCGCGCTGCGATGCCCTTACCACTGCCTTGATCAGCGTGACGCGAAGCTTGCCTTCCTCAAGTTCGAGTATCCATCAATGGTGCACCCTGCCGGCGTCGTGACCGTGTCCTTCAGTTGCGCCGGATGGTCGCCTGTTTCGAGCACCACTTTCGCCGCGCCGAGCAGCGTTTGCGCAGAGAGCAACGTGGCAAGTTCGCGCGGCAGACCCATCTTCACGCCGCCTTCCGCCAGCGACTCGATGATCAAGTAAATGTAAGCCGGGCCCGATGCGGAGAGGCCGGTTATGGCGTCCATTTGCTTTTCGTCGACGACCACGGTTTTGCCCATGGCCTGAAAAGAGCTGCGCGCGAGGGCCAGTCTGCTCCGCGACGAAGCTGCCGCGGGCGAAGCGGTCATGCCCTGGCCGATGAGCGACGGAGTGTTGGGCATGGCGCGAACCACGGGAATGCGGGCGGCCAGGCGCTTCTCGATGTAGGTGGTGGGGACGGCTGCGGCAATCGAGATAACGAGTTTCCGCTCGTTGAGCTCGAGGCGAATCTCTTCGAGCACTTGTTCCACAACCTGCGGCTTCACGCACAAAAGGATCAGGTCGGCAGCGCGCGCGGCCGCGCGATTGTCGGTGCCGAGAGAGACCGAGGAATGCGGCGCGTTTTTGCGGTCGGCGATCGCATGCTGGACGGTGGCGAAAATGTTTTGCGGCGGCAGCAGATCGTGTTTGAGAAAGCCGTCCACCAGGATCCCGCCCATCTTGCCGGCGCCGATCACGGCGAGTTTCATGCTTTTGAGTTGCGTTGAAGGGATGGATGCTTGTGCCATGCCGGTCGACTCCTCCTTGTCGTTCTAAATTCGTTGAGGGGATGCTTCAGAGATTTACGCGTCAGCGTCGCGGCTGAGGCGGCGGGATTTGAGGAGCGCGAGTCATGTGAAACGACATGATACAGGAAAGAGAGTGGAGAAGAAGCCGAGAAGTCCATAGATCAAGCGAGGGATTGAGGCTCGGGCAGCTTCGGGTTTGTGGAACTTCATGGGCCGCCTGCGGGAATACGTTTGTACCGCAAGGTGCTCGCGAAACGTCTCACAGGTGAGGATTTTCATGCATGGAGGGCTAACCATGGGGATTAAACGAGGTTTTGAAGGATACGGACGGTTTAGCGTATGCGCCGTGGCATTGACGGCAGCGCTTCTGATTCTGCCGGCCACCGCCACGAGGGCGCAGTCATCCGGCAGCGGCTCAACGCCGAGTCCAGCCAGGCAGAGCCAGAACGCCACAGCACAGCCGGGGACAGCGCCAAGCGCGCAGCCCAATCTTGCCGGAACATGGAAGCTGAACGAGAAGCAAAGTGACGACCCGCGAGAGAAGATGCGCGAGGCGATGAATGCGAACGGCTTGGAGGGCGGCGGTGGCGGGATGACGCGCGGAAGGGCCGGGCGCCGTTCGGGAAGAGGCGGCGGGGGGATGATGGCGGAGTTTTCTCAGTTGACTATCGACCAGACGGACAAAGGCGTAAAGGTCACAGGTTCTTCGGGACGCCTGATCGCCACGAGCGAGCCGCAATCGAAGGATGAGCAGAACGCGCAGGACCATAATGGCGGCACGATGATGAGGTTCCCACCGGCCGAGGCGAAGTGGCAGGGCAATCAGCTGGTGGCCACGAGCCAGGGTTTCGGCGGAGGAAGCGTAAGGCGAACGTTCGAGATGTCTCCGGACGGGAAGCAACTCTACGTCACGACGAAGATCGAGAGCGAGAGGTTCAGCCAGCCCGTTACGTATCGGCTCGTCTACGATCCGTCGAAGAGCGAAAGCAATAGCAACAGCCAGTAGCGAGGGGCCGCGCTAACCCGTAAACCTGCGCATGCGATTGGGGAGACTCATCTTCGCAGCTTTGCCGCTCATTTTAGTTTGGATGAGTTGCAACCGGCCGGCGCTGGCCCAGCAGGCGCCGGGTTCGGCCTCTCGCGCGCCACAGCCGCCAAGCACCGCGGCGGCAGCATCCCCCACACCGATCGTTGCGAACACGACGGGTCACGTCCGCACCACAAATGGCGAAGCCGTCCCGGGCGCGACGGTCAGGATCACCAACACAGAGACGCACAAGGTCTGGCTGAGCTGGACCGATGAGAGCGGGAACTTCTCGTTTCCGGAACTTCCGCAGGGATACTACCGAATCGAAGTGAGCCAGCTTGGATTCAAGCCGTCGGCGATCAACATCAAGCTGCCGGTGGTGCCGAGTGGACCGATTCCCATCGAGCTCAGCGTGGCGACGCTCGCGGAGTTGAACCGGCCACAGGAGTCTGCCACGAATGGGCCGGATCGGCAGCGTGGCGGTATTGGGGCACCAGGTCCGGGCGAGAGTGCGGGGAATCGTCAACGCAATCCGACTCAAGCGGGACAGGAGCGACCGGGCGAGGGCAACGCCGGTGGATTCCGGCGCGGAGCAGGGCAAATGCCTGCTGGGCTGCGAAACGCGATCCAAACAGGGATGGCAACCAGCCCGTTCCAGCAGACGGATCTTACGGGCGCAGGGGCACGTGGTCAGGAGAATGAGAATCCTGGCGGCGCAACGGACAACGGCGCGGTGACGGCGTCGCTTTCGAACGGAAACGCGGCAAGCGCATCAGCAAATTCGTTCCTGCTGCAGGGAACCGTGGGGCAGGAAATGTCGATGACCGGGTTCGGTGGACCCGGGGGATTCGGCGGCAGGGGACTTGGTGGGCCCGACGGTCTGGCTCCGGACGCGCCTCTCGGCGCTGAAGGAGGTGGTGGGCCTGGAGGCGGGGCCGGGGGCTTCGGTGGCCCTCCCGGAATGGGCGGCCCTGGAGGCGGGGGCCGAGGCCGAGGGATGGGCGGGGGTGGCCGAGGATACTATTTCCGCGGCGGGCGAGGAGCGCCTCCAGGCGGACTCTTCGCCGGGCGCGCGAGATTGATGCGTCAGGCGATCAACCGCATCCGCTTCGGATTCTACGACGAGTATTCGAATTCGGCGTTGAACGCCAAGCCCTATTCGATTACGGGCGAGAGTTTTCCGAAGGTCGCAGACTACAACGAGCGGTTCGGCGCGAACATAGGCGGCCCGCTGAAAATCCCGCACATTTACGACGGCAGCGACCGCACGTATTTTTTTCTGAACTACCAGCACCAACTGGTGAAGAACGGCGTGAACGCGTTCTCGCTGGTACCAACGTCGGACGAACGCACCGGGAACTTCTGCAACGTGGGGAATGGATTTACGCTGTACGATCCATCGTCGAATTTTTCCGGCCCGCGCGCCGTGCTCAACAACGGGTGCCAGATCGGCTCGATCGACACGGCGGCGAACGGCCTGCTCCAGTACATCCCGTTGCCGAATATCGCGGAGATCAGCGGCCCCCAGGGCCAAACGTACAACTACCTGCTGCAAGCAACCACGCCGCAGAACACGGACATGGTGAATCTCCATATTCTGCACACGATCAATTCGAAGCTGAATCTGAACGGCGGCTATAACCTGGACTCCTCGCGCGAGAACACGCTGGGGAATTTCGCCCGTATCGCCGGCCGCCGCTCGACTCTCTCGCAGAACGTCAATCTGGGGGTGAACCACAACTGGACGCCGGATATTGTGGAATCGACCAGCGTGAATTGGAGCCGGAGCCGCGAGCAGTTGCTGAGCGATAATTCGTTTGTGAACAACATCGCGGGCGAGTTGGGAATCACGGGCGCGTCCACGGATCCCATGAATTACGGGATTCCCGAAATCCAGTTTTCGAGCCTGGGCAGCCTCAACGATCCTGTGCCGTCTCTGGTGCGAAACCAGACGCTGCGCCTCATGGACGGCTGGACGTACACGCATGGAGATCATACGTTCCAATTCGGCGGTGAAGTCCGGCGAATCCAGTTGAACACCGATTCCGATCCGAACCCGCGCGGGAGATTCATGTTTACCGGGCAGATGACGAGCCAGCTCGATGCGAACGGACATGCTCTGGAGACCGCGAACACCGAGCCGTACTACGAGTTCGCCGACTTTCTGCTCGGCTTGCCCTACAACACGCAGATTCGGACGGGCGATGCGAGCACGTATTTTCGCAACTGGGAATTTATCGTCTACGGGCAGGACGAGTGGCGGGTCAACAAACGGTTCACGCTGCTTTTCGGGGTGCGGTATAGCGCCGTGACTCCGCCGACCGAACTGTTCAACCACATCGCGAATCTGGACTTGAACGCGGACGCCACGCAAGTGGCTGTTGTCACGCCGGGACAGTCTGGTCCGTACAACGGCGGATATCCGCAGGCCTTGATTCGCGGCGATTACACGAACTTCGCGCCGCGGTTCGGTTTCGCATGGGCGCCGCCGATCCGGCCGAAGACGGTGGTGCGGGGCGGCTATTCGATTTTCTATAACGATTCGGTCTACGACACGCTCGCGCAGGATTACCTGGCATACCAACCGCCGTTTGCGGTGTCGCAGAACCTGTACACCAGCGCAGCGCAGGTGCTGACGCTGCAGAATGGCTTTCCGGCGAGCACTTCGTCGGGTGGAATAACCGTGCCGAACACGTCGGGCGTGAACCCGTTCTACAAAGACGGCTACGCGCAAATCTGGATGCTATCCGTCGAAACCGATTTGCGGCCGAATTGGATTCTCAACCTGACCTACACCGGCACAAAGGGAACGAATCTGGATCTTTTGCGGGCGCCCAACCGCGCGCCGCTTGGCACCGATCCGTTCAACACGCAGTCAGAGCTGACGATTCCGTATGCGACGGCGTTCGATTACGATCAATCGGGCGCGAATTCGCTCTACAACGCGGTGCAAGTCAGGCTGGTGCACCGGTTCACGCACGGGATCATGGCCATGGCGATGTACACGTTTTCGAAATCGCTCGACAACGCGAGCACCATCGGCGGCGGGTCGCCGATCGTCGCTCAGCAGGATGGCAACTACGCGGCGGAGTGGGGACTCTCCTCGTTCGATATGCGGCACCAGGTGCGGCTGATGTCGATGTGGGAGCTGCCGTTCGGCGAGCGGCATAACCTGGCGTCGCACGGGTGGGAAAGCAAGGTCTTCGGCGACTGGCGATTGATGAATATGGTGTCGTGGCACACCGGCGAGCCGTTTACCGCCTACCTGGGTGGCGGCGCGGCGAACAATTCCGGAACCGGCGCGAATTTCTCCGAGCGCGCCGACCAGGTTGCCGACCCGAACTCGGGCATTTGCGGCGGGCCGGCCCTCGATTTCTTCAACACCGGCGCGTTTGCGGTGCCCGCGGCGGGAACGTATGGCGACGAGCGGAGAGGAGCGATCGAAGGGCCCTGCAGTTTCAGTTGGAACCTCTCGCTGGCGAAGTCGTTCCGGTTCGGCCCGCGCGAGCGGCAACGCAGCATCACCGCACGCTGGGAAGTGCAGAACCTGACGAACACCCCTGCCTACACCGGGATTTCGACCACTTTGGGTTCGCCGCTTTTCGGGCAGGTGAACGCTGCGGGCTCGATGCGGTCGATGAATTTCATGCTGCGATTCAATTTTTGATGAGCGATCTGATGAAGAGCGCGACACAAATTGTGCTGACGTCGTTCCTGACCGCCGGGCTGGCGATCGCGCCGGTTCAGGGTCAGCAACCGGCAGCGCAATCTGCGACGCAGCAATCGGAACAGACACCGGGCCAGACGCCGGGCCAGACGACCAATCAGAATTCGCCCGCTCTCGTTCCAGCGCCGACAGCCAGACGCCAATCCGAAGTGCCGCAGCGTCCCGCGCGAGTGCTGCGATCCACTTCCAACCTGGTGCGCATCGACGTCGAGGTGACGGACCACGCCGGCAAGCCTATCAAGGGCCTGAAGCCCGACCAATTCGTGGTCACGGACGACGGAAAGCCGCAGAAACTCTCGTTTTTTACTTACGAAGATATCGAGGCCATCGACAAGGCGGGACCGCAAAATACGAACGCTACGCCCATCGTTGTCCCTGTGGACGGCCCCACGCCCGTTTCTGACGAGCAGATCAGCAATCAGGTACGCGACCGCCGCATGCTGGTCCTGTTTTTCGATTTGAGCTCGATGGGGAACGAGGATTTGCGCCGCGCGCGGCTGGCGGCCGAGAAATTCATCGCCGATCAAATGACTCAGGCTGATCTGGTCGCCGTCATCGCCTACGGAACGCAGCTTTCGGTGTGGTCAGATTTCACGAACGATCGTGCGAGATTACGCCAGGCGCTCGAGCGATTGAAGCCGGGTGCGGCGGCCGATCTTTCCGCGAACGCTTACGCCGCCGCGCAGGAAGGCGAGTACGACGTTTCGGGATACACAGGCGCGGCCTATACCCCGGACGAAACCGAGTTCAACGTCTTCAACACAGACCAGAAATTGGCGGCGATCGAAGGGCTCTCGAACGTCCTCGCCGAACTTCCAGGGCGCAAGGCGATCATTTCGTTCACCAGCGGAATTACGCAGACGGGGGAAGAGAATCGCACGGAATTGCGCGCGGCCACGGATGCGGCGAACCGCGGAGACGTCTCGATCTATTCGATCGATTCACGCGGACTGTACACTGCGCCACCGGGCGGCGATGCGACCGCGGATTCCGCAACCGGGACTTCGATGTTCAGCGGCGCGGCCGTCTTTCGCCAGACCGACCAGCGGCAGGATTCGCGCGACACGCTCGCCACGCTTTCGACGGATACCGGGGGAAAGGCGTTCTTCGATCTCGGCCATTTGAGCGACGCGTTCCCCGCGATCCAGAAAGACAACAGCGGCTACTACCTGGTCGGCTACGATCTGGCCGAAAACGTAAAGCACGACGGGAGCTGGCGCAGCATTCACGTGAAGGTGGAAGTGCCGGGCGCGCACGTCCGGTTCCGCAACGGCTATTATGCGCCGCGCGATTTTCGGCATCTGGAAGAAGCGGATCGCGACCAGCAACTGGCGGATGCCATTCATTCCGAAGACCCGATCGTCGAGTTGCCGATTGCCGTCGAGACCGGAATGTTCCGTATCAACAGCGAGCAGGTTTACGTTCCGATCGATGCCAAACTTTCTGCCACGGCGCTCGAATGGGCGCAGAAGCGCGGGAAGCGCGAAGCGCAATTCGATTTTGCGGCGGAAGTGCGCGCGGAGGAGAAAGGCCTGCCGGCAGGCCTGCCGGTGGCGCAGCTTCGCGACACGATCACCGTGCATCTCGATCCGGAGCGCTTTCAGCAGGTGAGCCAGGCGAACTTGCAGTATCAGGGCGGCGTGGTGCTGGCGCCCGGCACGTACGACCTGAAATTCGTGGCGCGCGAGGACGAATCTGGAAAAATCGGAACGTTCGAGCAGACCCTGGTCGTGCCGCCGCTGGCGAACAACAAGCTGACGCTGAGCTCGGTGCTGCTGTCGAGCCAGATCGTGCCGGTGGAGAAATCCGCGGAAGTGAAGACGAAGGCGGAAGGGCTAAAAGCCCGGTTGGCGGAGACGCCGCTCGAAATCAACGGTGAACGGATCGTGCCGAGCGTGACGCGCTACTTCACGCAGGGCCAGACACTTTACGTTTTCTTCCAGGCCTACTATCCGGCCAAACAGAAGTTCGATCCCAACTCGCTGCGCGCAGGCTTGATTTTCTTCCGTGGCGGGCTGCAGGTGAACGCCACAACGCTT
Organism: uncultured Acidobacteriota bacterium; assembly: GCA_963753475.1. GTDB lineage: Bacteria > Acidobacteriota > Terriglobia > Acidiferrales > UBA7541 > Palsa-295. The sequence goes on along the minus strand of CAVWCN010000023.1, from coordinate 44,767 downwards.
TTCGCGCCAACTGGGATCAATTCCAAGACGCGCACGGCATCGTTCCGCGTCAGTCTGCCGCTCTCGAAACTTCCGACGGGACGCTACGCTGTGCAGGCCGTTGTGATCGGGGCAGGGACGCAGCAGGCTGCGTTCGGCCGCTCGTATCTCGCACTGGCGGAAGCCCTGGCAGCACCGAATCCGACGACGTCCGCGCCACCTTCTTCCATTCCTCAAAAGTAGCCGAGAGGGCACGAGCGCCGAATCTTTGCACAGGGTCTTGCCGCGCTGCTCCTTTCGTCCCCCAAACAAAAACGGGCTCCAAAACGCGGAGCCCGCCTTTGAAACACACCCCCCAAACGTTAGAAGCTGAACTTCAAACCCAACTGCAGCTGCCGGGCATCGTTCACCGTTGAAGTGATGTTGCCGAACGTAGACTGGTTGAGCAATTCAGCGTCGGGCGCGGAGAAGTTCGTGTGGTTAAACACGTTGAATGCGTCGGCGCGGAACTGCAGCTTCTGATTTTCCGACCAGGGCATCGCGAATTCCTTCAGAAGGCTCACATCAATGTTCCAGAAGTTCGGGCCGTTCAGGATATTGCGGTTGCCCGGACCGCCCGCGATCGGCGCCGTGAAGGCTCCGAAGGCGTTGTTGGGGTTAGAGAAGAACTGAACCGTGTTCGGCACCCCCGGTGTTCCGGACGCCACTTGATGGGCCGAATTTGCGACATCCGACTTGGAACCAATGAATACGCCCGGTTGAGTCTGCGTGAAGTCAATCGTGAAGGCTCCCGAGTCCACTTTGAAGGGGGAGCCAGTGTAGGCGCTCACAATTCCCGAGAATTTCCACCCGCCAATCGCTTCATCGAGAAGCTTGGGCATGTCAGGGCCAAGCCACTTTCCGCGTCCGAACGGGAGGCCATAGATGAAGTTCCCGGTCAGAATGTGCCTGTGGTCGAAATCGGAGCTGCCGCGGCAAACGCGAAGATTGCGCAAGTCGCAAATCTCCGCATTCGCGAAACTAATCAGCTCGTTCTGAACTCCCGAATCGTTGTCGATCGAGTGAGAGTAGGTGTAGTTGGCCTCCATCGTGAAATCGTGGGAAAACTTGTGATTCACGCGGATGATGAGAGCGTGATAGTTGGAGGAGCTGAAGTTGCCGATATAACCGGCCGCCCCATTTTGTGCGAGGAGGCCTACGTTCGGCGCCAGCAGACCGCCAAAAGGACCGAACGTATCCGCCAGTATCAGGATGGCAGAGGACACGTCGCCGTTTCCAAAGTAAGGTCCGGCCAGAGCGCCCGCCAGGTTGGTGCAATTCATGTTTTGAAGGGTCGGGTCCCCGAAAATGGCGTTTGCTGCGTCAGGACACGTTGCTCCGAAGTTCGCTTCAAGAGCGGAGGTCATTTGATTTTCAAACCATGGCTGCGGTGTTAAAGGCGTACCGGGGCCGCTGCCGTTATTGGGATTCGCGCCGGCTTGTATTTGTTTTTGAACCGCTCCGTAGGCGTCGTACAGGAACTGACCGGGAGCGGCAGGCCCGCCAGTTGTCGCATCCTTAAAGTTGAGCGTCTGCGCGGGATCAGCGAGGGCTGTGAGCCGTCGGCCGAGTTTCCCCACGTAGGTGGCCTCAACCAGCCAGTTGCCAGGCAGTTCGCGTTGGATTCCGAACGAGAAGTGCATCTCATACGGAGTCTTGTAATTCGGGTCGAAATTGTAGAACGATCCCTGCCCAAAGCCGCCGTCGAAGAACCCATACGGGAATCCATTGAGTACGTTGGGCGTAAACGTCGGGCGCGGCGTCGTGCCTCCGGGAGGAGCGGCGGGCAAAGCGGGCAAATTGACTGCATTGGCCGGTCCCGAACCGAAGGAACCGGGTTGTCCAACACGGGGTCCGCTTGACGCGTCGCTGAAGAACTCCGGGACGGTGTTGCTGAACATGAAGCTGGTCTCGTCTAGCTCGAAGCCTTGGCCAATCAGGGTGTTGTCAAAGTCGATGCCGAAACCGGCGCGGATGCTGGTTTGACGATGGCCAAAAAGCCTGCCGAAGAAGCCTCCGTTGGAATCGGGGGAGTAAGCAATCCCGATTCTGGGAGCGAAGTCCTTGTAATCGGCCTTGTAGTATCCCGGGCCGTTGTTCGCGCTCCCGCCCAAACGGTACGTGAGGAACGGAATCGCATCGGGTCCGGAGATTCCTTGTGCTGCCTGCTGGAGCCGGGGCCCGAAAATGTCAAAGGGCGCCAGATTCGGGACCGCCTCGAAGCCGTTCACCTCGGAAAGAGGATTGTGGAAGCTCCAGCGCAGCCCGTAGGTCAGGGTAAGGTCCGAGCGGAGTTGCCAGCTATCCTGTGCGAAGAACTCATACTGCGTCCCATGATAGTCCCGGATGGGAATGCCACCTTGGGGCAGGGCATTTCCGGCTTTATCGTAGTTGTATGAGGCTGAAACGCCGTTGATCACGCCGAGCGCAAGGGCGTACAACCTGTCCCATTCACTGCGCCCGGCGCCGATATCGCTCGGACGCTGCGCCGATGTAAGACCGCCGAGAGCACCTCCGATTCCGACGCTATACGTCGTCGTGTCGGTCAAGTTCCCCGACTTGAAGACGGTGGGCGCGATAACCCCTCCGAACTGAAAGACGTGCTTCCCTCGCGTCCATGTGAACGTATCGCGAGCTTGGTAAACGGGCACGTTGGGAAACTGTTCGTTATATCCGAAACGGTTTGTGAAAGGATCGGTCAGCACGTTGCCAAAGAATCCGTCAAAGAACGTCAGGACATTCGGAAGTGTCGGCCTTTGGTTCACCGGAAACGCCAGAACCTGCACTGTTTCGCCAAAAGATACCTGGTTTGTCATGTTGGGCGATACAAGCCATGTATCCCCCACAACCCATGAGCGGGAGTGGTCGACGATCGATGCTAGAGGGGCCGGGTCTCCGGGGAAGATTTGGATCGTGTGATTGACGCTGTCGTCATCGCTGCTGCGGTCCCAGGTCCCGCGCGCAAAGAGACGATGGCTGTTCGTGAGCTGGTAATCAAGCCGTCCCACCGTCGTGTTGTCCTTGCTGTTGACCGGCGCTACAAAGAACAAGCCAGCCGTATTGAGACCGTCTCCCACCGACGTGTTGTTCGGGGTGACTGCGTAACCCCGCTGCTGAAGGAAAGTCAAAAGGGCGGTGTCGGGCCCAGGCGTTACGCCGGGGCAGGTGCCCGCCGGGAAGCAGGGGTCGAGATTGGTCAGCGAATTCGGCCCCGAAACCGGCGTCGTGACGACATTGCCGCTCGTGTTGATGTAATTGAGCTGACCGTTAAAAACGTTGGGATCCGGAATAATATCGTTAATCTGCTGGCTTTGCTTTGCTCGGAGGCCGTTATAGGAAATGAAAAAGAACAGCTTGTCTTTCTTGACGGGTCCGCCCACGTCGGCGCCGAATTGATTTCGGATCAACTGCGGATTGGGGACGCCCTGAAGATTGTTGAAATAGTCGTTCGCGGCATAGGCTGTGACGCGATTCAGTTCAAACGCCTGACCGTGAAAGTCGTTCGTACCGCTCTTGGTCACCAGTTCAAGTTGACCACCGGCGCTGTGTCCGTAGGTCACATCATCGCCGCTCACCGTCGCTTTTAACTCCTGGATTGAATCGAGCGGAGTGTTCACAGTGGTGTTGAAAGCAAATCCGCCGCGCTGATCATTGACATCCAATCCGTCCAGGGTGATGTTCGTCTGATCCGAGCGCGTTCCAGTGACTGCGCCGCCTGGCGTGACTCCTGGCGCCAATGTCAGATAGTTGCCCGCCTGGTTGACGAAAATGTTGGGGAGATCCTGGACTCGATCCGCGTCGATGATGGAGCCGAGCGAGGCGTCCGTCGTGTTCAACGTTTCGCCCACCCTCGAAGTAACCTCCACGTTGGCTTGAGCCGTGCCGATCGTCAACTGCACGTCCTGGGTCGACTTCGTGCCGACGTTCAGGATCACGCGGTTGAGGGTCGCCGTTGCGAAGCCTTGTTTGGATACGGAGATGATATACGCCTCGCTCGGCGGGACGTTCAGAAACTCGTAGACCCCGACCTCGTTCGTCTTTGTCGTGGCGGAGAAACCGATGGCGGCGTTCGTGAGAGTCGCGGTCGCATCGGTGATTACAGCCCCGGACGGGTCGGTCACGACCCCCGTCACGCCGGAAGTTGCCTGAGCCGCTGCGGGCCGCGCGGTCAACGCCATGAGCGCAATCACCATGGCAAACGCGCCGATCAGGGAACCTGAAAACGAGATGCCGAAAAGCCTCGCTGTGGGCCGGTTTGCATTCCTTCGCATATACACCCCTCGCTTGGTCGCAGTTGTTTAGGCACACCCTAAGGGAATTGAATCAGCCGAGGTCATTATATTGGCAGCATGTTACAGGCCATTCCCGATTTCGCAATCGAGGCGTCCTCTCAGGCATGGATGCTCCGAATCTGGCTGCTTAGCCTTACAGACGTTTGAACCGTCTGTCGGTGAGCCGGGTCACTTCATTTCGTAAGGTCGCCCAAGCAAACGACGCCTGGACGGCCGTTTTGGTTCAAGTCCCTCGATTGAGGATCGTTTTCCGAGTGAAGCGGAAAGACAGTGGCCGACGAACGCGGCTCGCCAAAGACCGGCGACGCTTGCGCCTGGTTTGTAGAGATCCTATTGCACTTGCGAGGGTGAGTTATGCTTTCGCGTAGACTAATTCCAAAAGCGGTACGTTGGAGTGTCAGAAACCCACTGGCCAGAACCTAGCCTGGGTCGTCGGGACTGGGAGAGGGCAGCGCAAAAGCGTTTCATGCGTGCCCCGTAAGCGACCGGAGCACGCATGAGCAAGAGCAGCGCCCGAGATTCGGGGCTTGGCCATCGTCGAGTGAGGGGCCGACTCAGCGCGGATTACCCTTTTCAGGTTTCGGCTTTGGCTCAGGTTTTGGCTTTGACTCGGTCTTCGGTTGCGGCCTGCCCTCATTGCGCGGCTGTGCCGTCGGCCGCTGATTCAGGGGCGGGTGGACGTCGTAGTTCTGGTCTCTTTCCCTGACGGGCGGAGCAAATCTCACGTGAGACTCCTGCTGATTAGGGGGGGCGCTCCCACGGTTGAGATTCTCATTCGTCCGCGTGCTGTTACGGTCGACGTTGTCATTTGAACGGCCTCCCTCGGTCCGCGTCTGATTTCCGTTTTGGTTCTGGTTCAAGCGCACGTTCGGCGGAACGGGAGTGCGAGTCTGGTTCGGGGGAGTGACCGTGTCCGTCCGCCCCGGAGGCGTGAAGGGGCGAAAGCCGTTGTTCCGGTTGCCTTCGTTCGATTGGTTTGGAGCCTGAACGTTGCGGCCTTGTCCCTCGTTCGTATTCACTCGGTTTCCGGGTTGGTTGAAAGTCCGGCTGTCGTTGGTGTAGACGCGAGGCTGCGTTTCGCGAACGGTCCTCGGCGGCGGCAGATTCGCTACCACGGGCCGGCGTGAGAAAGGCACAGCTGGCCTGGCGGTCGAGACTCGCACCGTCGATGAGACGTAGCTGCCGCGGGTGGGCGCGAGACGGGCGTTTTCCGACATCCGCACGCTGCGGAGCTGATCCGAGCTCACGTGAATCGCTCCCGCGCGGACCGGCCGCGCGTTGACGAACGTGTCGCGCGACACGGCTACCACCGCCCGATTATCGTTCTCGTAGGTATAATGATTCACGCGGCGGTCCACGACGACGCTGCGATACACCGTGTTCACGCGCGTGACATTCACGACTCGCGTGTTCGTCACGTTCACTCGCTGGACGTAGCGTTCGCTGCAGCGGTAGCCGGGCACGTACACGTCGCGCGGTCCGAGCGGAAACCACGCGACTCCCCCAAATCCGCCGCCGAAAGAAACGGACAGTGCGAACCCGTTTCCGCCGACGAAGCCGACCAACGCCGGCGCGTATACCGGTCGCACAACGCGAGGACCCGGCACCCAGCCCCAGTGCACACCAACCATAGCCCAGCGACCGTAGTGAAACGGCGCCCAGCCCCAAGGCTCATCGTCTACCCACGTCCAGCCCCAGGGCGCAATCCAGACCCAATGCCCCATTTGATAAGGCGCCCAACCGACTGGAACGTTATTCGGAATCCAGACCGGGCCGTAGTCGGGCACTTCGCTCCACGTCCCATTCGAATCGAGCTGATAGTAGCCATCGACGTCGCGGGAAACGTATTGCGCGGAAGCAGAATCGTTTTCGCCCTGGTCGCGCTGCTGGCACCATGACTCGAAGTCGTCAAAGCCGGGCTGCGGCTGCGCGTTATAGGCAAGTTGATCCGTGCCGGTGAAGGTGTATTGCTGACCCGCGCGGAGATCCCACGAATCGCCGCCGCCCGTGACTGTTCCCGCTCCTTCCCGAACGACGACGGTCGTCACATTCGAATTCGGATCAGTCGAGATGAGGTATTCGCCGGCGCTCGACAGCGTGAACGACAGGTTAGGGGTATCGAATTCCCAGGCATCGCCGGCTTCGAGATTGCGCAGATGAACTTCGATCGTTCCCTGTGCCAGCTGGAATTGCGCCGTTCGATCGTCGAGATTCAGAATGGAAATGCCTGTGTCGCTGGAGAGGCGAATGGCCGTGCTGCCAATGTGAACTTCGCCGAGCGAGTCCTTGTCCGACCACAAATTGTCGTTTGTCGTGAGCGGGCGATTGGGGTCCGCATTCACCCAATCGGAATCGCCCGATACTTGATAGGAAACCGAGCCCTTCGTGTAGCTGAGACGAGCGACACGGCTGGGCGGATCAGCGGTCTGATCTTGCGGAGTCTCATCCGGCGCGTTCTGGTCCTGAACGTTCTGATCCTGAACACTTTGGTCTGGCGCATTCTGATCCTGTGCGGCCGCGGGCTTCGGAAGAATCACGCAAGCACCAAGAAACAGCAGTGTCAAAAGTGAACCGAGTTTCTTCATGGCGCGGACTCCTTTCGCAAATCGATTCTTGCACATGGCGGTGGTGTTCTCGACCCAGGTTGCTGTAAAGAACCATACCACCCATACAAGAAAGAACAGCGTCATTTAGCGGCTCCTGCTCAATGAAACACGGGCGCCGAAAAGTAGTTTCGCAAAGCATCTTCACAATTCGACTACGGCCCGAAAATCGGACCGCGTTTGCCGGAGCCATCAAATTTCTTCCCTTACATGGAACGGCCCCGAAAATTCGGGGCCGCTCGTCTCCAACTTTGGTTGTCTAACCGCGACCGCGGCCGCCACCACCGCGGCTTCCGCCACTCGGATGGCCTCCGCCACCACCGCCGCCGTGGCTCGATCCTCCGCCGCCACCGCCTCGAGAACCGCCCCCACCGCCTCCGCCACGATAGCCACCTCCGCCACCGCCGGAGCCGCCGCGCGGCGCGCTGTAGGAGCGCGGGGCCGAGTAAGAACGCGGCGCCGAATACGACCGGGGCGCGCTATAGGACGGCGCACCATACGACCGTGGGGCCGAGTAAGAACGCGGCGCCGAATACGACCGGGGCGCGCTATAGGACGGCGCACCATACGACCGTGGTTGGCTGTACGACGGCCGCGAGTAGTTGCCATAGCCTCGCGATCCGTACGAGCCGTAGCTTCCGTTGCGCGGTTGGACGATGGGCTGCCTCATGTTCAGGGCCGGCCGCCCACTCGACGAGCCGCGAGGATCGCTCTGGAATCCACGCGAGGAGAAGCCTCGAGGCGACGTGTTGGGCGTGAAGCGCTGCCAATTGCCCGCGTTGCCATTTCCGCTCGGCCGGGATCCTTGCGAGGGCGTGAATCCCCGGCTCGAGCCGTTGAAGCCACGGTTCGGGCTGTTCCCACGGCTGCCCGCCTGGCCGGAACGAGACTGGAACGAGCGCACCGCGTTTCCGGAACTCGGCGGCGTGAACGTGTGCCAGCCAGGTCGGGAAGAGGTGATGGAAACCCGGTTCCCGCCATTGCTGAAGCCGTTCACTCGACTGTTCGTTCCCGCAGACGCTCCGACCGAGTGCCCGCCACGATTGGCATTGAATTGGGCCGCACCGCGAGCCGTGCTCGTCGGACGAGCCGTGGAATTGAAGCCTCCGCGCGCAGCTACACTGGTGTGACCGATGTTTGCTCGGTTCGCGGTGAAGAAGTGCTGGGACGACGACGGTGCGTGCCGGTACGAGGCCGGATTCGCTGCTCGGCCGGTTGGACTATAGCTTCCGCGCCCCGGCGACACCGGCATGCGTCCCGCACTGAGACTTGCGTCCCGAAGCCGCGCGCTGCTGATAGGCTCCTGATGCCGCGAAACGGCATCCCTTCCGAAGCGGTTGCCTTGCATGGAACTGAAACCACTTCGAATCCGATTGTTTCGGAACGCATTATCGAAATTCGAGTAGCGCTGTCCTCCGCGACGCCCCAAGGGCGCAAAACCTTCGTGCAGCCCATTGATGCGGTTAAACCCAACTACGTTCACTCGACCACCCCATCGTCCCCACCAGGGATGGTACCAGTCGCCCGGCCCGCACGGCAGCCAGCCGATATTCCCCCAGCCTCCACCCCATCCGTAGCCAAACCCAACGCCCCAGCCTCCGCCCCAACCAAAGAAGGAGACGTATGCGGGCGACCAGATCGGATAATAGTCGGCGTAGATCGGCCCGGGCCACCAGGCCCAGGTATCGTTGTAGACGAACCAGCGGCCATAGTGATACGGCGCCCAGCCCCACGGTTCATAGGAAACCCAGGTCCATCCGTAGTACGGCTCCCAGACCCAGCGGCCGTCGCGATAGGGGGCCCAATCGGAGTTTTGCGACGGAACCCACACTTGGCCATAGTCAGGCACATTTTCCCACTGGCCGTAGGCATCGAGGTCTTGCGTTCCGACCTCACGCTGGTTGGTGTCTTTCGATTGCTGGGCCTGGCTGATGATGCGATCGCGGTCGCTATTCCACGAGTCCCAATCATCGCGAGCGGGCGCGGCGTCGATCTTGTATTGCGGATTGTCCGTGCCCTCGATGGTGATCATCTGGCCTTCGTTCACGTGACTGCTGCCTTGCGGTGTGGTGACGTCCGCTCCGCCTTTCCGCACGACGACGATGGATTCGCCGTTCGAGTCGACCAGAATGCGGTATTCGCCGTTCGTCGATGGATGAACTGCCGCGTTGGGGGTATCGATCTCGTCGGCCGATTGAGCGCCTTGCAGCACAGAATATGTCGCAAGCCCTCGTCCAACTTGAACCTGAACATTGTTGCCGGCCAGGCTCGCGATCTTCACGGTGGTGTTGCTCGAGAGGCGAACCACATTCGCCCAGTCGAGCTGCAATTCGGCTTTCGATGCATCCCCGGTCGAGATGCGGTCACCGGCCATAAGCGGCGTATTCAGAGTAACAGCGGTCCAGTCGCCATTGTCCCCGCGCTGCATCGAGACGTTGCCGTTGATGTAGCTCAGGCGGGCGACACCAGGCGCGTTCTGATCCGCATCGGACGAGCCTGTGACTTGCGATTGGTCGTTCGGTCCGGACTGGTCGCTCGGCCCGGATTGGTCGTCCTGCGCCTTCACCGACCCCATGCCGAACATCAGAACAACCGCGAGTACGGCCAGAAACCTTTTCATGACCCACCTCGGTGCTTTAATTCCGACCATGAATAGGCACAAGGCGTGCCAAAGCGTCAAGTGCTGCTGCCGTTTCACTAAGTATTTTAGATACATATAGATACGGAGTGTTTGGCGATTGGCTCCTGCGGGCAAACGGCGTCGAGGCTTGGTGGTTTTCACGCGATGTGGTGTTTTTCAACCGCCAGCTCCGCGCGCCGCGCCGCGCCGGCGTTCGAAGCAGTTCAGTTCTAGTCCTTGCTCTTTTTCCGGAGCGTCGGGGACGCCCATTTTCGAAAGGCGGTAACGCAGGGCGTTGCGGGAGAGACCCAACAGGCGGGCGGCCTGGCTTTTGTTGCCATTGGCCCGGCGCAGAGCTTCGCGAATGGCGTTTTCCTCCCATTGATCCAGCGTGACGCCGGGAGGAAGGAATTGGCTTGCACCATTCGGGGCCAGCCTGGCGGCGGGCTGGTCGACCTGGACGTCGCCTGCGTCGATTGTCGGACCCGACGACAATGCGACGGCGCGCTGGACGACGTTTTCGAGTTCGCGAATATTGCCAGGCCAGTGGAAATCCGTCAGGAGCTGCAGGGCCTGCGGCGTGATTTTGGGTACGGGCTTTTCCATTTCGCGGGCATATCTTTCAAGAAAAAAGGCCACCAGGGCGGGAATGTCTTCCTTGTGCTGGCGAAGGGGTGGAATATCAATCGCAACGACGTTGAGCCGGTAATAGAGGTCCTCTCGAAAGGTACCTTCCTCGAGGGCGGCGCGGAGATCCCGGTTCGTCGCCGCGATCATGCGGACGTCCACCTTCAAAGTTCGCGTGCCGCCGAGGCGCTCGAATTCGCGCTCCTGCAGGACGCGCAGAAGTTTCACCTGGATGGCTGGCGGTATGTCCCCAATTTCATCGAGGAAAAGAGTGCCCTTGTCGGCCAGCTCGAATTTGCCGGGCTTGCTCGAGGTGGCGCCGGTGAAGGCGCCTTTTTCGTAGCCGAAGAGCTCGCTCTCCAAAAGGGTTTCCGGGATCGCCGTGCTGTTGATTTTGACGAACGGGCCCGAGGCGCGCTGCGAATGCTGATGGATGGCGCGAGCGATCAGGTCCTTGCCCACGCCACTTTCGCCGCCAACTAGCACCGTCGCGTTCGTGGGCGCGACGCGCTCGACCAGCCGCAGCACCGCCTGCATGTTTTCGCCCTGCGCGACGATGTTGTCGTACTTGTATTTCAAGCCGAGCGCTTCGCGCAGCGACCGGTTCTCGTCGCGAAGGTGAGTTGCGTGCAACTCCTTGCGGATCACCAGAACGAGTTCGGCGAGGGAGAACGGCTTCAGGACGTAGTCGCTGGCGCCGGCTTTCATCGCTTCGACAGCGGACTCGACGGTGCCGTAAGCCGTCATGATCACCACCGGCATTTCCGCGTTGATTCGCTTGGCAGCCTGTAGGAATTCCAAGCCGTTCATGCCGGGGAGCTTGAAATCGCTCACCAACAGGTCGTAAGGCTGTTTGGCCAGCATCTGCAGGCCAATTTCGGCGTCAGGGGCGGATTGCGCGACGAAGCCTTCGTCGGCGAGCTGAAGTTCCAGGAGTCGGCGCATTTTGGCCTCGTCCTCAACGATCAGGATGGCTGGTTTGTTCGGAGTCATGAGTGAAGAAGAGCGACGCGCATTCTACCATGCGATGCTCGTCGATTATTTTTCAACCAGATCGAGAACGTGACAATTCTGAGCGTTTTCCCGGGCGCGGACAAGGAACGAAGTAGCCTCGCGCTGGCCGGCATCAAGAGAGCGGCCGAGCAGCAGGATGGAAGGCGGTTCGAGGGGCGGTGCTTGGTGAATGTCGGCGAGTGTGGTTGCCCATTCGCGCTGTCTCGTTGTGGACGCGCGAGACACAATGACGGCCGGGAAGTCGGGCGGCAAACCGGCGTCCAGAAGCTGCTGGCGCAGGCCTGTAAGATCTCGTCCCGGCATGTAGATGACGAACGTGGTGTCCTCGCGCGCCAGCCCGGCCCAGTCTTCGCCGCTCGTCGTGGCGTCTTCGTGCGCATGATGTCGGCTCACGATCACCACGCGCGAGCTTTTGCGACGGTCGGTCAGCGAAGCGCCGACCGACGCGGCTGCAGCCATGCCGGCGGTGACACCGGGGACGACTTCAAACGGAATCCGGGCGGAGCGCAGGGTCTCGATCTCCTCCGCGAGGCGGCCGAAGATTCCGGGATCCCCGCTCTTCAGTCGTACGACATTCAGACCGCTTCGCGCGGAGCCGATCATCAACTCGTTGATATGCGCCTGCGTGATCTTCTTTTTCCCGCAGCGTTTGCCCACGTTGACCACCTGCGCGCGCGATGCGGCTAAAGCGGTGATCTCAGCGGAGACCAGGTCGTCGTGCAGGACGACGTGGGCGCGGCGAAGGAGCGCATGCGCCTTCAACGTGAGAAGTTCCGGATCGCCGGGGCCGGCGCCAACGAAATAGACCGTGCCTGTGCCGTTCATGGCTGCGGCTCGCGGGCGAGGGGTTCGCTGTGCGCGAGGCGGTGGAGGAGGCGTTTGCGCTCTTCCGATGGCGGAAAAGTGGCCATGATTTCGCGGCGAATCTCGCCGATTTCCTCGACCCAGTCGCCGAAAGACGCGTCGAGGCTCTCCTCGATTTCGCGGCGGATGCGCTGGGCCAGCGCGGGGCTTTCGCCCGACGTGGAGATAGCGACTTGCAAAGGGCCGCGACGGACGACCGCCGGGAAATAAAAATCGCAGTGCGGCGGATCGTCGACACTGTTGCAAAGAATGCCGCGCTCGCGAGCTTCGTGGAACACCGCGCGGTTGACCTCCGGGTCCGATGTTCCGGCCACAACCAGGAAAATACGATTGAGGTCCGCCGGGGCGAACTTGCGCGGGACCAGCCGAATTTTGCGAGCCGATGCGAGGTCCTGTACGGATTTGGCCGCAGCCGGAGCGACGACGGTGATCTGCGCGCCGGAATCGAGGAGCGAAGAAATCTTCGATTCGGCAACGGAGCCGGCGCCGACAACCAGGCAGGCGCGACCGGCAAGTTTGATGAAGGCGGGGAAGAGAGCGGGTTTCATCGGTCAGTCTCCCGCCACGTGATCGGGCGTGTGTTCGGTGGGAACGTCGCGCTCGGCGGCTGGAACTTCGAAGCCGGCGAGCTGGGCGCGCAAGGCGTCGTCAGAGAAACGCGCAAAGTAGGAGCGCAAGTTTTCGTTGCGATCGCGATCGGCAAGATAGGAGCGCAGAAGGCGCGCGATCGCATCCGGAACCTCGCCGGCAGGGCAGCGATAGCCGACGGGCCGCGCGATTCGCTGATGTTCGCCAACGGCGCCGCCGAGGCAGAAATAGTACGCGTCGACCATCCTGCCGGCATGTTTGATTTTCTTGCCTTCGAGGCCGATGTCGGAAATCCAGTGCTGGCCGCAGGAATTCGGGCAACCGGTCACGTGGAGTTTGAGCTGCTGATCGAAGCCCGGAAGGCGTTCCTCGAGTTCCTCGACCAGCCAGCGCGTGTACGCCTTCGTTTCCGTGATCGCGAGCTTGCAGAATTCCGTGCCCGTGCAGGCGATGGCGCCGCGCCAGAATGGAGAGGCGGCGATTCGAAGCCCGGCGTCATCGAGACCGCGCGCGACGGCATCGACATTCGCGCGTGGCACGTTGACGATCAGCAGGTTTTGCGTGTTCGTCGTGCGGAGGTCGCCCGAGCCGAAGCGTTCGGCAAGACCAGCGGCCGCGCGCATCTGCTCCGGAGTGATGCGTCCGCGAAGGACGGAAGCCCCGACGTAGTAGAGACTGTTTTCGGAGGGGACGCCAGCATGCTGTTTTTGGCGGTGAATGCCCACGTGGTCGCGATAGACGTCGATCGGCGCGGATTCGGGCTCGGCCGGATCGAGGCGATAGCCGAGACGCGCGTGGAGTTCATCGAGGAAGCGCGCGGGCGTCCAGCCAAGCTGCGTGAAGAGATGCTTCATGCGAGCGCGCTTGCGGTTGTCGCGAAGCACGTCCTGTTCGCGGAACAATTCGGCGATTGCGCGGACGACTGCGAGGACCTGCTCCCAGCGCACGAAGGCGTCGAGGCGAACAGCGAGATGCGGGTCGGCGGAGAGTCCGCCGCCGACGCGCAGGGAAAAGCCGACTTCGCGCTGCCCGTTGCGAAAGCGCTCGACGGCGGTCAGTCCAATATCATTGATTTCCGGATACGAGCACCACACCGGGCAGCCGGTGATGGAAATCTTGAATTTGCGCGGCAGATTATAGAAATCGGGATTTCCGGCGAGCAGTTCCGCCGCTTGAAAGACAAGCGGGGAAGCGTCGCAGATTTCGTCGGCGGCAACTCCGGCGATTGGGCAGCCCGTAAGATTCCGGGCGACGTCACCACAAGCGCCTTTGCTGAACAGGCCGACTTTTTCGAGTTCATCGATCGCTTCGGGAAGCGCCTCGATCGTCAGCCAGTGAAGCTGGATGTTCTGGCGAACGGTGAGATCGACGATGCCGCGCGCGTGACGTTCGGCGATGTCCGCGATGGCGCGCAGCTGGTCGGCGCGCAGAATTCCGTTCGGGACGCGAATGCGAAACATGAAATAGTCGGTGGCTTTGCCTTCGCCGCCCGTTCCGCCGACTGCGCCCGCGCCGTCGCCCTGCGTGTAAATGCCCCACCACCGGAAATAGACGCTGGTCCATTCGGGCAAAACGGAGGAGCGCCCCTTACGCGCGAATTCGCGGATTTCGTCGAGCGCTTCCCATGGATTTTTCGCGCGCTTGATACGCTCGATGCGCTGCGCTTTGGTTTCCTTCGGTGATAATGCCAGGGTCCCGTCCACTCGTTTCTCCCGTGGTCGCTAAGATCGATTGCCGAGTTCGTCCGCTGAAATTGCTCGCCGAAAACAAAAAACCCGCCGGCCAGTTTGCGTCTGGCGAGCGGGTCGCGAAATCCGAGTTGGAAGATAGCTAGATCATCGGATTCACACTGCCACGCGGCCGTTTCGAATGACAACAACAAGTGGCGTGGGTGCGATGACTCACAAAGAAATCGTAGCGTTGATGCGAGCGGGAGTCAAGGCTTTGCATCACGCTGGCGGAGCCGGTTGGACGTGAGCGCCAGCACAGCCGTGGGCGGCTGTGCCACACATGCCAAATCCGAGCTTGCGACCTGCGATCAGGCGTTTGGATTAAGCGGCAGGAAGACGCGGAAGCGAGCGCCTGCGTGGGAGTCGGGGTCCAGACGAATGGAGCCGCGATGGTCGTCGACGAATTTGGCGACGATGGCCAGACCAAGGCCGACGCCTTCCTTTTTCGAAGTGAAAAACGGATTGAAGACTTGCTCGCGAATTTCAGCAGGAATGCCGGGGCCGTTGTCTTCGACCACGACGCAGACGCCCGCCGTAGCGTCAGCCGATTCACGCGCGACGCTCAAGCGAAGGATTCCGGCGTGCGGCGGCTGGCCGGCCATGGCCTGGAACGCGTTGAGAATCAGGTTGACGAAAATGCGCTCGCAGAGTTGCTGGTCGGCGAGAATTTCGGGTACGCCTGGCGAATAGTCCTTTTCCACCTGGATGTGTGCGTCCGGAAGCTGGTTCTCGACGGATTCGAGGGCGCGATCGACAATCTGCGAAATCTGAACGCGCTGCAGATCAACGGGCTGCGGGCGCGCAAAATCGAGGAAGCGCGCGACAAGAGCGTTGAGCCGATTCACTTCCGAAGAAATGTAGCCCGCCAGCTCGGCGGTGAGCGGCTGTGACGATTGCAGTTTCTGCATGAGCATTTCCGCCGAGCCCTTGATCACGCCAAGCGGGTTGCGAATTTCGTGCGCGAGGCCGGCGGAGAGCTGTCCGAGGGCGGCGAGGCGCTCGACGCGGCGGGCGTCGGCTTCGGCGCGGCGAAGCTGGCGAACGGTATCTTCGAGCGTGGCGGACAGCGCTTGATACTTCTGCACCTGGCGTCGATTTTCCACGGCGAAACGATTGACGAGAACGGCGGCGAGAAACAGGAAAACAACTCGCAGCGAAAGAAGCGTGAGAGCTTCGGGCGTGAGTTCGTATTCGCCAAAGCCAAGGGCGGGAATGAGCAGCGAACAATACGCGACGGATGCGAGGGCCGTCCAGAGGAGCGTCGCAATGGGGCCGAATTCGAGCGCGGCGGTGATCACCGGAAGGTAATAAATGGGATAGTAGGCGCTGTTGATCGCTGTTCCGCCCCCCGTGTGGCCCAGCAGCAGAGTGGAAAGCAGAATTTTCAGCAGAACCGCGTAGATGCGCCCGCGGGTGGGAAGCCAGGCGATCAGGCGTCCTTCGAAAAGCTGAAGAACGACGAAGGCGAAGATGATGAGCTGCTTGTGAATTTCGTCGAGGGGCGGCAGAAATGCTAGGCAGACAAGGAAGACGATCCACAGGAAATCGACCCATCTTGTGGCGAAGCGTTTGCGGTCAGGCATGGGCGGGGTTGGGCATGTGTTCGCTGGTTACCGAGCAGGACGAATCTAGCACGAGCGGGTGAATTTCGTTCGCAGGGCGCGAGAGAATTGCTGCGGAGGAACCGACTTTCAAACATCGCGCGGCGGGCCGTTTGGGCCGACGTTCAACGCGCAGACGGGCTCAGGCGCTGCGAAAGTTCGGGGCTTACAAGGCTGATCGTCCACACGGGCCCGCCGCTGGACAACGGACCTCGCATACGCGTAAAAGAAGGCGCCATGCCGCCAATGACCCAAACATCAGTGTCTGGTGGCCCTTTGCCGATGAGGGGCGCCAAGATGCCCGCTATTCCACCGATGTGTACACTCATGACGTAGTGCATTGCGTGTTTGCCGAGCCCACCGGCTGAGAATTGATTTTCCCCTTCGCGCTTGAAAACGAGTTTGACCACCCGGGGCTGCGGTGTGCTGGCGAGGTAGGATACGGGTGTCCCTGTGGTATGCGGATTCAGGTCTTTCACAAGCGTGAATAACATTCCGTTCGCGATATCGGGCGGTAACGCGATGTGCTTGTGAATCGACTTCTTCTTGCCATCTTTGTCAGCGTACTGGACCGTGACATCGTTTTTCGACGTATCAATCAGAGTGTCCATGGGGGTCTTGAATGAAGGGCCGCTCTGGGTGACGTGATCGGTGAGCAGGCGGAAAACGCCACGTTGAGAAAAAACGGTCCGGTCTTCATACAGCGAGCCGTCGTTGAATCGAATCGTCAGATGGCTGATGACGCGGTCATCGTGTGCCACCTGTTGTAAATCGCCTTCGCCGATTTTCCGTCCGTCCTGCGAGGTCACAAGAAGGAACCCTCTCGATAATCCCTCGGGAAATCGGACGGGGATGGATTCCGCCTGGACCGGGAGGGGAAGGGCCAGAAGCGCGGCGAGAAGGACACGGCGGCATGAGCAGTGCAGCTTAGCGGGCAACATACAAGACAATGGTAGCGAACGGTTGAGCGGAGGTCAGTGCGGCTTTTTCCTTATTCCGGCGTGGTGAATCCTGCACTGTACAGCCAATTCAGAGAGAAATTGCGTGCCCGTAGCTCCGCTGGAGAGATTCTCTAGCGGGCGTCTGCGGTTGATGTTCAGGAAAGGTCATCGTACACTACTAAATCATCAGCGCGCCCGTAGCTCAGTTGGATAGAGCGTCTGCCTACGAAGCAGAAGGTCGGGAGTTCGAGCCTCTCCGGGCGCGCCACTTTCCCCCGATGTTTATCGGCCTCCCGTGAGCTTGTCAAAGCACCACGCACTGTTCCCGGCTCATTCGGTTTAATCGCGGTTCAGGGTGGGGGAATCCTCTCCTGTCCGCCAGAAGCTCGAAATTACGGGGAGTGATGCGGCCTGAAGGCCCTGACAAGGCTTCAGTTGCCCAGCCCAAGGCGCCGCCCCTACTTCCCTACGTGGCGATCTGACCCCGGGGCGGGCACGGCATGCTGTGCCCCTACCCGGCAGAGTGGATTGGACCGCGGGGATGTTGGCGAAACGGAAGCGGTCGTGAAGCGCTGGCTGAAATGGGCGCCCCCTAAAGACCGAAACGGCTTCATGATGCGGCCGAGCGGCGGATGAGGCGGTCGCGGCGGGCGGGGGATTGGGCGATGTCGATGGCGGTCCAGGCCATGGCGAGGGCGCCGTCGAGAACGGCTTTGTCGGCGTCGGCCTTCACACAGTGCGCGGTGAACTCGGGCTGGTGATTTGACGCGGGCAGGGAATTGATGCCGATGCCCGGATGAATCGACGGAATCACGTGGGAGACGTTGCCCATGTCCGTGGAAGCGGTGATGCGCTGCGCCATGGGGCCAAGGTCGGGGAACGAGCGGCCGAGGGCTTCGGCGTTGTTCTTGTAGAGCAGGCTGATTTCGTGGTCGAACTTCACGTCGGCGTAGGGCCTGTCGCCGCCGCGAATTTCGAGCTTCGAGCCGGTGGCGACCGCGCCTGCTTCGAAGCAGCGATAAACCTTCGCGCGAACGTCCTTCAGTTCCTCCAGATTTTCCGCGCGAACGATATAGCGCGCCGAGGTGTGCGCCGGGACCACGTTGGGCGCGTCACCGCCATGGGTCGTTATTCCGTGGACGCGATCCGTTTGCCGAATGTGCTGGCGAAGGAGGCCGATGGCGGTCTGCGCGACCGTCAGCGCGTCGGCGGCATTGATGCCTTGCTCGGGAAAGGCGGCGGCGTGAGCTTCTTTTCCCGTGTAATGGACGTCGAACATAGAACAGGCGATCAGGTGGGCTTCCAGCATTTCGACGGGCGTAGGATGCACCATCATCGCGGCATGAATGCCTTCGAATGCGCCCTTTTCGAGCATGACGATCTTGCCGCTCGCGTTGCCCACTTCCTCGGCAGGCGTTCCAAAGACGGTGATGGTGAGACCGGCCTCATCGGCCACTTTGGCGGCTGCGATGCCCGCGCCGACTCCCATTGCCGCAATCATGTTGTGCCCGCAGGCGTGGCCGATTTCCGGCAGGCAGTCGTATTCGGCGCAGATGCCGATATGCAGCGGGCCTGTGCCGGCCGTGGCGGCGAAAGCGGTGTCGAGACCGGAGATGCCGCGCTGGACGCGGAAGCCGGCGGCGTCGAGCGCGTCGGCAAGCCACACGCAGGCTTTGTCCTCCTGGAAACCCAGTTCGGGATGGGCGTGAATGCGATGGCTTAAGGCGAGTAGATCCTGCTCGATCGTCTTGAACTTTTCCTGAGCGCCAGCTCTTGCGTCCATATGGGGCCTCCGCGGGCAGAAGCTCGCCGAGCGATTCTACTCCCGAAATTCTCGGAAGGCTCGGAAGAAGAGGTATCCGCCCGGGAACTTGGCGCGTCCACCTGGCGTTTATTGCCACTCAAAGCTTTCCGTCAATCCGCCGACACGCACGTCGAAAGCGCCCGGCTCGCCTGAGGAAAATCCTGAGGTGGGCCCCGGACGTCAGGTTCGGCCGGGCGGATGCGAATTCAGTGCGTCGTAGCCTGCGCAGGCGACCACTGGCAAGCGCGGATACTTCGAGAATCGCGGATCGGTTGCGGATAACTCGCAGAGCCAGAATATGGCGCCGCGATCGGACTTGATCTGCCGCGAATGCTTGCAGCTCGCGCACAGTCCGACGCGCTGGTTTTCACGGGAAGCGCTCACGCCGGAAGAATAGCACGCGGTTTGTGCGCCGGTTTTTCGTGGTTGGAGGCTGAAATCCCGCGGCTCGATCTGATTCGATCCGTTACTTCCTCCGCTCGGCTTCGGTTCGCGCGCCTTGACGCGCTGCAACGCAAGCTGCTACGTTGCGAGGTCAATGCGAAGATCCCTCCGACGCTACCTGATCCTCCTGGTTGCGCTGCTCGCTTTGACTTTCTTCCTCTACAAGTTTCGGAACTCGATCTCGATTCAGGGCTTCCACTGGTCGGTGGTGGCGGAATCGCTGCGGCATGCGCGGATCGAACTGCTCATCCTCGCAGTGCTCACGATCTACGCATGCTTTGCGGTTCGATCACTGCGCTGGATGAGGTTTTCGCGCTTGCTAGGGCCGAATTTCGGGCGCGACGCGGGCGCGACTTCTAGGGCTGCGGCCAGCGACGCGACGAAAGCTCCACAGAAGGTGAATCGCGATGGCGCCGGCTTTGGCGCACATTTCTGGAACGTCTATAGCGCGACGCTGATGGGTTTTTCCTGCACGTTCCTACTGGGACGGGCCGGCGAGCCGATCCGGCCCGTGCTGATTGGGAAAAAAGAATCGCTGCCGATTCCGTCGATGTTCGGGGTCTATGTTCTGGAGCGCATCGCTGACATGGCGGCAACGGCTGTACTTGCAGGTACGGCGCTGATCGTCTTGCAGAGAGCCGGTGGGCTTGGCGGCGGCAACAGCTTCATTTCAGGCGCTCGTTCCGCAGGCATCGTGTTGCTCATCCTGCTGATCGCGGCGATCGCTTTCCTGATTTACTTTCGCTACCACGGCGCGGCGTGGCTCGAGCGCCGGCTGCGCGATCCGAAGTGGCGCAGCGGCTGGCGCGAGAAGGTCGCCGTCCTGCTCGAAGGCTTCAGCGACGGCCTGCAGGGAATTCGCACGTGGGGCGACCTGGGCATGCTTTTGTTCTACACGGCGATTCACTGGATCGGCGTCGTGTTCGTGTATCTCTGGGTGGCTCATGCCTTCCAGGGCGCGCTGGGACAGCTTACGTTCGGCGATGCGGTGCTTGTTCTCGCGTTCACGATGGTGGGATCCGCGGTGCAATTGCCGGGCGTGGGCGGCGGCGCGCAGCTTGCCACCTTTCTTGTTCTGACGCTGATCTTTGGAGTACAAGATGAGGCGGCTGCCACCATGGCTATCGTGGTGTGGCTGATCGGTTTTGCGAGCTGTTGCCCCGTCGGCCTGCCGCTGCTGTTTCGCGAAGGGTGGTCTATGGGAGATCTTCGCCGCATGGCAAAAGAGGAAGAGCGTGCTGGAGAAGCAGCGCTGCTGGCGGAAGCAGAGCGCGGCCCTGTGAAGCGCCCCGGTGCCGGAGATCGACGCTCGTGAAATGCCCTTTTTGCGGGCACCTCGATGACAAAGTGATCGACTCGCGCGAGGCGCGCGTTGGCGACTCGATTCGCCGCCGCCGCGAATGCCTGAAGTGCGCGCGCCGCTTCACCACCTACGAACGCATCGACGAAATTCCTTACATGGTCATCAAGAAGGATGGCCGACGCGAAAAATTCGAGCGCCAGAAAATCCTGCAGGGACTGCTCAAGGCGTGCGAGAAACGGCCGGTGCCCGTGACGAAGCTGGAGTCAATCGTCGATGAAGCCGAGGCGTTCGTCAGCGAAGCCACCGACCGCGAGCGCACTACGGCGGAAATCGGTGAACTCCTGATGAAGTCGCTGAAGAAGCTGGATAAGGTGGCCTATGTCCGTTTCGCTTCTGTCTACCTTGATTTCAAAGACGTGAAGGAATTCATGGACGAACTGAAAGGGCTCCTGAAAGATCGGGCGAAGAAGTGACAAGTGGCTAGCATCGAGAAAAGACGCGAGGAACGTCAATATGGCGCCAATTTGAACAGAACTGCCGCGTGATCCTGGAGATGACCCGGCACGACCCTGCGGCTGTGTTAGGATTCGCTTTTCTTGGGGCCTCAGGCGTCCTGTTCATCCATATTCAACTCAAGATGCGAGAAGCCGGCTATCGAACCTATCCAGGGGTCCACGGCCGCAATGATTATCGCCTGCCGTTCGAGTATCTCAGGATCCGCGCCAAATGCGGTTGGTCGGCGTGGCCCGCCTATCTGGTATGGCCGTGCGCAGTAGCAGGAATTATTCTTCTGGTGTTTGACGTTTTTCATCTCAGCGGCTGAAAACCGCAGCTCCTACGCTTGCCAGACGCCGGCGGCGAACGTTTTGATCTTGCGGAAGCCGAGATGCTCGTAGAGCTCGACGGCGGATTTGTTCGCGGAAGTGACCGTCAGCGACAGCGCGTCATAATTCCGCCGGCGCAGCGCGCGAATGGCGTTTTCCATCAACTGCCGCCCGATGCCGTTCCCCTGATAGCCCGGCATGACGCAGATCTGCGTCGTGTGGCCCACGCCTTGCGCAACGGTTGAAGTCAGCACCATTCCAACCAGTGGATCGCCCGTTACGGGCCGCACGAGGAACGACGCTTCGGGAACGAACTGCCCGCATCCCGGCAACAGCACGATATTGCGCAGAAACCTCATGCCGCCTGCTTGGCTGCGATACTGATCGTTGATTTCGCCGTCGACGTGATCGGCGTAAGCGAGCTGGATCAGCCGCGCGGCGGGTTCGAAGGCGCGATCCGTCCACGGCTCGACGCGCAGCCCCGCGGAAAGCGGCCGGTTCTGAAGCCTGGCTTCGTCGAGGCGAAGAAACATGAACTGGCGCGTGTGCAGCCGGAAAAAGCGCGAGAGAAATGCCGGATCGAGTTCCGCGCCGAAGGGCATGAGTTGCGCCTCGATGCGCTGCAAGCGCGGCGTGACGTGGAGAGCGCCGACCATTTCCGTGAGCAGCTTTTCCGTTACGGAGCTCTGCGGGTAATGAGACGAGGCGAAGAGGCCGCCGATCAGTCCCTTGTGATCCTCCAGCACGTAGAAGCCGTAGCCCGCCGGACGCCCGTCTTCGATCGCGACGTAGCCTCCGAGCGCGCGCGAGTCAATGAACTTCCGGATCAGTTCGATCGACGCGCGATAGTCCCAGTGCAGTTCTTCGCGCCAATGCCTGCTCTCTTCCTGGAAGAGAAGATCGAGTGAACGAGAATCGACCTGCCGGAGTTCGAGGATTTGCATGGATCGCCAGCGCTCGCGGTTATTATAGCTTTGCACGCTTGCGAACCCAACCCATCGGGCTGCTCGCACAAGGCGGCGCCGAGGCGTTCATCTGCAAAGGGCTCGAATCGTGATCGGTAGAGTTCGTTCTGCAAGTCCGGATCCCGGGCGCAGCACGCGTCCGTGCCCGCGGCTCCGCGATGGTGTCTCAACCGTCAATGGGTGATAGAAAATCATGCGCCGAGAACGTGCTACCATCACGTTGGTGGCGGCGACGCGATCAAAGCCCCGTGCCGAAATGGCTCGCTCGTGAGTTGTCCGTTCTTGGGACAGAGACGGCAGGGCGGCGGGGCATTTTCGTGGAACAGTGTGGCACCACGCAAGCGGCCGCGCATAGCAACGAATGGCCGTCCTCTCAGAGTTGCGTTATCCGACGACCCGTTTCGCCAAGGCTCTATCCGGCCTGCTGGCGATAATCCTATTTGCTATCGTCGCGGTGGGGACGATTTCCGGCTTCCTGCTCTATCAAATTCT
The DNA here is from genome assembly GCA_963753475.1 of uncultured Acidobacteriota bacterium. Classification (GTDB taxonomy): domain Bacteria; phylum Acidobacteriota; class Terriglobia; order Acidiferrales; family UBA7541; genus Palsa-295. Next base: position 22,037 of record CAVWCN010000023.1, on the reverse strand, counting down.
GAAACCCCCTCGTTCGCCTGCGATGTTCGATTTGAACGTCATGATGGGCCACCCCACTCTGTTTTCCTTCACGCCCCCGGGCGGGACGCAGCAGGACGGGTGGTTTTTCCCGGGATTGCGAGGCGCTCCCACGATCATCGTATCGCACGGCTATTTGTCGCAGCGCGGAGATGTTCTGACGCTCGCGGCGGCCCTGCAGCAGCACGAGTTCAACGCCTTCGTTTTCGATTATGCGGGCCACGGATCGTCGGCCGGACCCACCAGCCTCGGGTACCGTGAAGCTGCCGAGTTGCAGGCGGCCATGCAGGCTCTTTCCGGGCGCGACGACGTCGATCCTCAGCATTTCGGCCTTTGGGGCATCGATATGGGCGCGTATGCCTCTCTTGCGGTGGCGTCGGCAGACAAGCGCGTCGCGGCGCTGGCGATTGACAACGTCTACGATAGTCCTTACGACCTCCTTCAAATCGAAGTGAAGAATTCCGGCTTGTCGGCTTTGCCTTTCGTGACCGGCTTCTGCAAGTTCGGATTTCGGATGTTGAATTATCAATACCGCGAACAGTTGCCGCTTTCGGTGCGTCTGGGCGCGACTCGCGGCATCCCGAAGCTCTTCATCCAGTCAGACGATAAGCCCGTGCTCGCGCGGGACACGGCGACGATGTTTGCCAAGGCCCCGGACCCCAAGCAGTTGGCGGAACAGAGCGTAAGCTATCGGGATATGTCGGACGAGGACCGCAGAAATTACGAGAACGAGATCGCGAACTTCTTCGCGCAATATCTGCCGCTGCAATCCAGGTGAAGCGCGGCGTTACGGCTCCCGCATGAGATTATCGTTTTTCGGCGGGCGAAGGCTGGACGGGCACAGGAACAAAGATAATTCCCTGGTAGGGCTCGTTCAGAAATCCGTGGAAATACCCGCCGCGTTTGATTTCCGCGAATCCCTCGGGCGTCGTCAGGACGAGTCCGGCCTGCGGGCGCTCCGCCGACCATTCCTGCAACTCTCTCCCTAAATAGAACGTCAGCCCGTATTCCCAAGAGCGCGACAGCCGGTAAGCGAAGAGGCGGTCGGGGCGGAGATCCCTGCGCAGCATGGTGCCGATCGGCCGCGCCGACAACCGCGAATCGAGTTGCGGCAGGGCCGCGTTTCCAGCAATCTCGACGAGCACGCAGCTAAGCAGGAGCGAAGTCCAGATGGCCGCGCGCCGCCTGGACTTCGCGAGAATGACGATCGCGATTCCCGCAGCGGCTGCCAGCGCGGCGGCCGCAAGAATCGGCGTGTGCAGCGCAGCATTGGAGTTCGCTGTCGGCAAGTCCGCGTCGCCCATCGACGCGCGAGCGGCAGCGAAATGATAGAGCCACACCAATCCGGTGGCGGCCAGCGCGATCCACGTCAAGCCGAACAAAGCGAAAATCCCTGTGCTTGCGTCCGCCGTCTGCTCGATGGGCCGCGCGACGCTGATCGCGATCACCAGGCCCAAAGCCGGCATGGAAGGCAGGATGTAGCCCGGCAGCTTCGACTCCGAAAAACTGAAAAACAGAACGGGGAAGAGAGCCCAGCATGCGAAGAAAAAGCCCGGCGAGTCACGCCAGGTGTTTTCGCGCCAGATGCGGAGGCCGTCGCGTGCGGCCGGAATCAGGAAAGCCGCCCACGGAAGAATGGCGAGCAGCGTGATCGGAACGAAAAACCAGAATGGCTGGGGATGATGGAACATCGGCGTGAGAAAACGGTCGAAATTGTGCTGGAGAATGAACACGCGCAGAAAATCGGGATTGCGAATGGCGCAAAGAATGTACCAGGGCAGCGCGACCACCAGACAGGCGCCAATCGCGTAGGGATGAAGCAGGCGCAAAGCCGCGGCCCAGCGCTTCGTCGCGAGCGCCCAGATCCCGACCGCCCCGCCGGCCAGAATGATTCCCGCCGGGCCCTTGGCGAGAACTGCGAGTCCAACGAAGGCGCCGAAGAGCAGAATGGCTCCCGCTTTGCGTGCGGGAGTCGGCGGCCTGGAGTTCGCGCCGGCGCGGAGCGCTCGTTCATCTCGCAGGATGCCGGCTGCGGCCGCCATGGCGAGCGTCAGTGAAGCGGCGAACAGCATGTCCGGAGTTGCGGCGCGCGCGAAAGCGATGGCGGCGACGCTGGTGGAAAAAATCAGAGGGGCAAGCAGAGCCGGACTCCATGGACAGAATCGCCGCACGCCGCCCTCGTCCTCGCCCGAATCTTCGAATCGCCACGCCAGCCAACCGATGCACAGGGCCGCAGCAAGCGCCGCGATCGCGGAAGGCAAGCGGGCCGCCCATTCGTCGGAGAGATGCGCGCGAAACCCGAGTCCGGCGGTCCAATAGTAGAGCGCCGGCTTCTCAAACCACGGGCTTCCGTAAAGCCGGGGGGTGACCCAATCTCCCGTCTGGGCCATCTCTCGAGCGATCCATGCGTAGCGCGGCTCGTCCGGCCCGAGCAGTCCAAGCGCCCCGAGGTGGCTGAACAAACAGATCCACATGGTGAGGACAACTGCGCAGGTGGCCGCCGCGGTTCTCTTGCGTTGTTCGAGGGCTGTGTCCAAGAGAAGGAGTCTAACACTCTCGCGTTGCGACTTTCAGCCGCGCGTTCGCGGCTGGAAACCACGGCGCTCTGGCGCAACGGCGCGCGGCTCGCGCATAATGGCACGCGATGCGGGAGCGCCTGGAATACTTCGCCGCCTGGGGTGGACTAAGACTGTTGGGATTTTTGCCGCGGAGTATGGCGCGATTCTTTGGCGCCCGCTTCGCCGCGATCGTCTACGCGCTCCAGCCTCGACTTCACCGCGTCGCGCGATTCAATCTCGAAATTGCGTTTCCCGAATGGAGCGAGTGGCAACGAGAGCAGGCGATTCGGGGAATGGTCCGGCAGATCGGCTGGATGGTCGGCGAATTCTCGCAGTTCCCGAAATACACGCGCGAGGCGATCGAAAAGATCGTCGTCATCGACGGCGCGGAAAACTTCGCCGAAGCCCGGGCCCGCGGCGAAGGAGTGCTGTTTCTCACCGGCCACATGAGCGCCTGGGAATTGGCGCCCTTCGCGCACGCGCTCTACGGGCACCCGCTCCATTTCCTGGTTCGCCCCATCGCCAATCGGCGCGTCGACGATTTGATCAACGGCTATCGCTGCCGCTCGGGAAACCGGCCGATCGACAAGAATCGCGCCGCACGTGCCATGCTGAGGGTTCTGGGCGAAGGAGGAACGGTAGGAATCCTGAGCGACCACAACACCGCGCTGGACGAAGGAGTCTTCGTCGATTTTTTCGGCCTTCCCGCTTCCACCACCTCCGGCCTCGCGCGCGTCGCCTTGCGTACGAACGCCGCGGTCGTTCCCGGATTCCTTTGCTGGGATGAAAGCTTGCACAAATATCGACTGCAGTTCGGCCGCGCGGTTGAGCTGGCTCGCAGCGGAAATGAAGAGGAAGACGTGCGCGAGAACACGGCACGATTCGCCCGCGTGATCGAGAGCTATGTGCGCGCGCATCCCGATCAGTGGTTGTGGATTCACAAGAGGTGGAAGACGCGACCGCCGGGCGAGAAACCCATCTATCCTTTGTAAGGCCCAGTTTTGGGGCCATGCCGAGCGGAATTCTTGAGCCGCTGTGCGCGGAGCACCAAGCAGCTCCGGGACAGCGCGATTGCGAGGAGTGATGAGTCATACGGTAGGTGAGTTGGCGAGCTATCTCGGCGCAACGTGGTCGGGCGATGCGAACGTCACGGTCGCAGGCGTGGCCAGCCCGGAGCGGGCGAGCGCCTCCGACCTGATCTACGTTGAATCGCCCAGGCACTTCGCCCGCGCGGCGCAATCGGCGGCGCGCTGCGTGATTGCGAAGCCCGGCACGTCGATTCCCGGCAAAACTCTGATCGAAACGGCTGCGCCGAAACTCGCCTTCGCCAAAGCCGCAACCTGGCTGCTGTCGAAGAACGCGCCGCTCGCCGTGATTCACCCGTCGGCGATCGTTCCGGCAAGCGCCCGCCTCGGAGCGAACGTCTCCATAGGGCCCTCCGTGGTCATTGAAGATGACGTCGAGATTGGCGCGAACACGGTGATCGAGCCGTTTTGCTTTCTGGGACGAGGAGCGCGCGTCGGAGATGGCTGCCGCCTGCATCCGCGCATCACGTTATACGCTGGTGCGCGGCTCGGAAATCGCGTCGAGGTGCACTCGGGCGCCACCATTGGCAGTGACGGCTTTGGATATGTGTTTGGCGACGGCCGTCATTGGAAATTTCCGCAGATCGGCACGGTGGAAATCGGCGACGACGTTGAAATCGGCGCTGGCACTACCATCGATCGCGGCGCTCTCGATTCCACTGTGATCGGCGACGGCGCCAAGATCGACAATCTCGTCCACATCGCCCATAACGTCAAAATCGGCGCGCGGACGCTGATTCTCGCTCAGGCCGGAATCTCCGGGAGTTGCGTCATCGGCCAGGATGTGATCGTTGGTGGGCAAGTCGGTATGGGCGACCATTGCACGCTGCAGGACGGCGCAATTGTGGCTTCGGGCGCGGGAGTTCTGACGGGCAAGGTGATCCGTGCCGGGCACACCGTGTGGGGCACACCCGCGCGGCCGCTCGAGAAATTCAAGGAGCAATACGCCTGGGTTTCCCGCCTGCCTGAACTTGCCGAGCGCGTGCGAAAGCTCGAAGAACGCGAGCGAGCCAAAGCTGGGGACTGATTCATCAATTGTGCCGCAACCGGACGGAACGCGCCCGGGGGGCGTCCGGAGTGTACAACCTTTGTGCCATTCCGTGCCGCCCGTTTGCACGAATTTGCAGGCAGCGAATTGGGCCCCCGCACCATCCAAGTGTGTGATAATGGTGCGTAAGTGTGTGGTAACTCGTGCGCTTGGACGGTTTTACCTGTTGACCGCGAGCCGCTTACCGCACATAATAAAGGCGCTATCGTAAAGTATTTGGAACTTCGGGGCATGGCTGACGCGCCAGCCTTGCCCGGGAAGGCCAGACCTGTCTGGTTCCGCGTTCGCGAGGCACTGAGCGTTTCGTTCAGGGGCGGTGCCCGATGTGCGGATCAAAGCTGAGACAAAAGAAAAGCGAAACCGGCTGCAGATGCTTTAGTCCCCGGCCCTGCGACGCGGGGATACTTGTATGTGGCGATTTTGGAGCCGGGAACCGGCTCCTGAGCGCCGTCTGTCTGACATTGCAGAGAGGGCGATGACACTCGATTCAAAACTTCGCGTGGAATCCACGACTGGCGGATCACTGCACGCCAGCGCGGCCGCTCCGCGCCGAGAGGGCGATCAAGGGTACGAATCCCGCGTCGAGCGAGCCATCGAGCGGGCTGCGCGGCATTTGCTGAACGCGCAGGAGAGCGAGGGCTACTGGTGGGCCGAGCTCGAAGCCGACACCACACTGGAATCCGATTACATTCCCTACTTGTATATTCTGGGCCAGCCGCACTCGGACAAGGTGCCGAAACTCGCGAAATATGTTCGCGAGCGCCAGCTGCCGGACGGCGGCTGGAATATCTACTACGGCGGTCCGGCGGAGTTGAATGCGACGGTGAAGGCTTACGTCGGGCTGCGATTGGCCGGCGATCCCGCATCCGCTCCCCACATGGATGCCGCGAAACGCAAAATCCACGAATTGGGCGGCCTGGAATCGACGAATTCGTACGTGCGCTTTTATCTGGCCATGTTCGGCGCGATCGACTGGAGCTACGTTCCGGCGATTCCGCCCGAGCTGATGCTCGTTCCAGAATGGTTGCCGGTGAGCCTCTACGAAATGTCCTCCTGGACGCGTGGCATCGTCATCCCCCTGACGATTCTATTCGCGCACAAGCCTGACTTGGCGCCCGCCCGCCGGGATCACCGTTCGACGAACTGTTCAAGGTTCCCGGCGCCAAACCTCCTTCTCTGAGCTGGGACCGGCGCGTCCTTTCCTGGCGGAATTTCTTTCTGGCCGCTGGATCATTTGCTGAAGTTGTACGAACGTCTGCCCTGGAAGCCCACGCGGAAGACTGCGCTGGCCCGCGCGCGGCGCTGGATGCTCGACCATTTGGAGAGAAGCGAAGGTCTGGCCACGATTTATCCCGCCATGATGAACTCGATCTTACGCCCTGCTCGCCCTGAACAGCGATGTCGACGATCCGCTGACCGCCCGCGAGATCCGTTTTCTGGAGCGCTACGAGATCGAAGAGCACGGGACGATCCGCGTTCAGCCTTGCATTTCGCCCGTGTGGGACACGGCCATCGCTATGGTTTCGCTCGAAGAAGCGGGAATCGATCCGGCGCACCCGTCGCTCGTCAAGGCGACCGGCTGGCTGCTTGAAAACCAGATTCTTGGCCCGGGAGATTGGCAGGTCAAGAATCAGAAGGCGGAGCCCGGCGGCTGGGCCTTCGAGTTTCGAAACGATTTCTTATCCCGACGTGGACGATACGGCGTTTGTTCTGATGGCTCTCGGACGCGTGGCCTATCCCGACGAAGGGAGCCTGCGCAGTTCCATGCGCCGCGGCATGGCCTGGCTGCTCAGCATGCAGAACAGCGATGGCGGCTGGGGCGCATTCGACCACGAAAACAATCGGCAGTTCCTGAATCACATTCCGTTCGCCGACCACAATGCCATGCTCGACCCTTCGACGGCGGACGTTACCGCGCGCGTCCTGGAATGCCTGGGGCAGATGGGCTGGCCCGCGGACCATCCGGCTGTCGAACGGGGCCGCGCGTTTCTGCGGCACGATCAGACGCCTGACGGCTCCTGGTTCGGTCGCTGGGGCGTGAATTACATTTACGGCACGAGCGGCGTCCTGCGCGCGCTCGAAACCGTTAGGATTGTCGCGACAGACGGACTGCCAGCACGCCGCGAACTGGCTGCGCTCGGTGCAGAATCCGGACGGCGGATTCGGCGAGACCGATCGCGTCCTACTACGACGCGTCGCTGAAAGGCCGCGGGAAGAGCACGGCTTCGCAAACGGCATGGGCGCTTGATCGGCCTGCTCGCTGTCGTGGGTCCGAGCGACCCCGCCGTGGAACGCGCTGTCGCCTGGCTTGTGGATCGCCAGAATCTGGATGGTTCGTGGGATGAAGCGGAGTTCACGGGCACGGGCTTTCCATGCGTCTTTTATTTGAAATATCACTTCTACCGAAATTCGTTTCCGCTTTACGCGCTGGCGAGATACGACAATCTGCGCAAGGGCCGGAACAAATTCCTTCGGAACTCAGGTTCCGCGCCGAAGAGATCAGCATCCAAAAAGGAATGCGGGGGTAAATGGATGAGAGTTCCTCTTAGCTTGACGGCCAGCATGGCGGGCTATCTGGCCCGCAAGAAGCATGAGCGGGCGACAGAAGTTTTCCGCTCGTCGATGATGCTCGAACCGCTGCACGCCTGCAACCTGACGTGCACCGGCTGCGGGCGCATCCGCGAGTACAAGTCCACGATCGACGAAATGCTCACCGTCGAGCAGTGCCTGAAGCGCCGTCGACGAGTGCGGCGCGCCCATCGTCTCGATTTGCGGCGGAGAGCCCATGATTTATCCCGGAAATCGGCCGCTTGACGTACGAGATCCTTGCCCGCAAGAAGCACATCTATCTCTGCACGAACGGCATGTTCATCCGCAAAAAGCTTGCGGGAGTTCAAGCCGACGTCGCGCCTCTTCTTCAACGTCCATCTGGACGGCCTGGAACAGCACGCACGACATCTGCGTCGAGCGCGACGGCGTCTTCCGCGAAGCCATCGAAGGCATCAAGGCGGCGAAGGCGGCGGGGTTCCTGGTCACCTCGAACACGACGATCTACAAGGAAACCGAGATCGAGGAAATCGCCGAACTCTTCGCCTATCTTCAGACGCTGGGCGTCGACGGCCACATGCTTTCGCCGGCCTATTCCTACGCGGCCGTCATGACCAAGGAAATCTTCATGTCGCGCGACGAGATTCGCGAAAAGTTCCGGCAGGCGAGCCGGCTGCTCGAGCGCTACAACATCGTCACCTCGCCGATCTACATGGAGTATCTCCGCGGCGAGCGCGAATTGATGTGCACGGCCTGGGGCAACCCGACCTACAACCCGCGCGGATGGAAGGGTCCCTGCTACCTGATGACGGATGCGCCACCATTCGACGTTCAGCGAGTTTATCGAGAAGACTCCGTGGGACAAGTACGGCCGCGGCCGCGATCCTCGCTGCGAAGACTGCATGGTCCACGCCGGCTACGAGGCGTCGGCGGTCCTGGGCGGAAACAAGAAACTCGGCGACACCTGGAAGATGCTCCACTGGACTTTCGCCGGGAAAATGGGCGGCATTCTGAAAGACAAGCCGGAGAGCGGTAACGGCCACAAGGGTAACGGTCACGCCTCGGGGAGTGGCAACGGCCATAGCGCTCGCCCGTCCGCGCCGCCGCAGCAGCAGGAAGAGGTCTTCCGCATTTTATGACCGCAACCCTGGTTACGGGTGCTTCGGGATTCGTGGGAAGCCACGTGGCCCGGCAACTCGTCGCTGGGGGGCACGCGGTCCGCGTCCTTGCGCGGCCCGGCAGCAATCTTGGGGCGCTTGAAGGGTCGCCGATCGAGCGCGTCGAAGGCGATTTGCGCGATGCGTCTTCGCTCGCCCGAGCGATGCAGGGTGTTCGCCGCGTGTTTCACGTCGCGGCCGACTACCGCCTCTGGGCGCGCGATCCGCAGGAAATCTATCGCAGCAACGTGGAAGGCACGCGCTCGCTTCTTTCCGCTGCGCGCGATGCGGGCGTCGAGCGAATCGTTTACACAAGCACGGTCGCCACGATTGCGGTTCCGAATCACGGCGGCGCGCTGCCGAACGAAGAGACCGAGCGCGACACTCGGCCAGATGATCGGCCACTACAAGCGCTCGAAATTTCTCGCCGAGCAGGAGGCGCTTGAAGCGGCTGCGGCCGGCGTTCCTGTAGTGATTGTCAATCCCACCGCGCCGGTCGGTCCCGGCGATTGGAAACCAACGCCCACAGGCCGCATCATTCTCGATTTTCTGAACGGCAAAATGCCGGCTTATGTTGATACGGGGCTGAACGTCGTAGCGGTCGAAGATGTTGCCGCGGGTCATCTCCTTGCGGCGGAAAAGGGCCGCCTCGGAGAGCGCTACATTCTCGGTGGTCGCAACATGACGCTGAAGCAGATTCTCGATGCGCTGTCGAAGATCGCGGGACGCCCCGCGCCACGGGTCAGAATGCCGCATGCCGTCGCCCTGGCGGCGGGTTACGCGGATCAATGGTTCTCCCGCCTTACCGGCCGCGAGCCGCAGATCCCCGTCGAGGGGGTGAAAATGTCGCGGCACCGCATGTTCGTCGAGAGCGACAAAGCCGAACGCGAGCTTGGCTACGCGCCGACCTCCGTTGAGGTTGCGCTCGAACGCGCGGTGCGCTGGTATGAGCAGAATGGCTACGTCCGCGGCCGCACCGCGGACAAGGCGGTCGCTCACGCGGCCGCGGCCTAGGCATTCGCATGAAAATCCTGGTCACTTTCGCGCTGGACAACGAATTTGCGCCGTGGCGCGCAATTCGGAATTTTCGTTCGGGCAACGTGGGCGCCACGGCGGTTCACCACGCCGAAATCGCCGGCGCGGAAGTGATCGTCGCTTTGACGGGCGTTGGTCCCAGGCTGGCTGCTGTGCGCGCTGCCGATCTCCTGCGCGAGGAGGCGGGTTCCATGCAGCTTTGCATTTCCTCCGGACTTGCCGGCGCGGTAAAGAGCGGATACGGCATTGGCCAGGTGCTGGCCGCAAGAGCGGTGCGATCGGAAAACCCGGGCGGCGACCGGGACAGCAACCTGGTCGAATGCAGCGGCGCGCTTGTTTCCTTCGCCGAGGAATGCGGCGCGACGATCGTGAACCGCTTCTACACCTCTGAACGTGCTATCGGAACCCCGGAGGAGAAAGCACATCTCGGCCATCTGGCGGACGCGGTTGAAATGGAAAGTTTCGGCGTTCTGGCCGAAGCGGCTGCGTCCGGAATGCCCGGGATCGCGATTCGCGCCGTCAGCGATCTGGCCGATGAGAATCTGCCTCTCGACATGAATCAGGTGTTCACGCAGAGCGGCCACCTGAGTGTGCCCCGCGTACTGGGGCAGGTCGCACGGCATCCCGGAGCCATGCCCGGCCTGATGAAGCTTGGGAAACAGAGCAGAACTGCCGCTGAGTCGCTCGCCCAATTCCTGGATCGCTACGTCGCACGCGTCGCGGAACGCACCGCGGCTCTTGAGGCGAGGAGTGCCGGCCGATGAGCCAGACCGTGGCTCAAATCGGCGCGCACGGAAGCGGGCGCAATCACGCGGGCCACATGCGGGCTGGCGTCTACCGCGGCAAGGACAGCGTTGTGGTTGAGTCGGTTCCGATCCCGCAAATCGGCGAAGGCGAAGTTTTGTTCCGGGTCGCTGCCTGTGGCATTTGCGGGACCGACATTAAGAAAATTCATCATGGCTTCGTCAAGCCGCCGCAGATTCTGGGCCACGAACTCGCGGGGACGGTTGTCGAGGTCGGGCGCGGCGTCACGAAGTTCAAGCCGGGCGACCGCGTGGTCAGCTTCCATCACATTCCCTGCGGCGCCTGTTTCTATTGCGACCGCCGGCTATTTTCCCAATGCGCGGGATACAAGAAGGTTGGTCTGACCGCCGGATTCGACCCGAATGGTGGGGGCTTCGGCCAGTATGTGCGCGCCATGCCCTGGGTGGTCGAGCGCGGGATGCTGCCGCTGCCCGCGGAGGCGACGTTTGAAGAGGCCACCTTCGTCGAGCCGGTAAACACGTGTCTAAAGGCTGTGCGCAAGGCACGCGTCGCGACGGGAGAGAAGGTTCTGGTTATCGGCCAGGGCCCCATCGGCATGCTGCTTATGCTGCTCGCAAAAATTGAGGGTGCGGAAGTCTTTACCAGCGATCCCGTGCCGGGCCGGCGGGCGGCCAGCGAGCGCTTTGGCGCATCTAAATCCTTCGACCCGGCCAAAGTCAATCTGCGGGACGAAATGCGCGCGCGGACCGAGGGAAGGGGAGCCGACGCTGCCCTGGTCGCTGTGCCCAACCCGTCATTGGTGCCGGAAGCCCTCGCTCTCGCCCGGCCGGGCGGGCGTGTGCTACTGTTTGCGCATAACGATCCCGTCATGCAGCTCGATTTCCCCGCGGCAGCCGTGGGAATCGAGGAGAAAGAGATTCTTGGAAGTTATAGTGCTTCGGTCGATGAGCAGGAGGAATCGGCCGCACTTGTTTTCAAACATCATCTGTCGGTGCGGGAATTGATCTCGCACCGGTTTCCGCTCGAGCGTATCGCGGAGGCCATCGAATTGGCCGCGCGCCCGGCGGATAATACATTGAAAGTGGTGATCATTCACGAATGATTCGAGAATCCAACGGATCATCGACCGGATCGATGACCGCGGCCGTGCTGTATGGCCGTGAAGACATGAAAATCGAGCAGGTGGACATCCCGTCCGTCGGCGAAGACGAAGTTCTCGTTAGCGTGAAGGTGGCGCTCACGTGCGGTACGGACCTGAAGGTCTGGAAACAGGGTTCGCACGCGCGCATGATCGAGCCGCCCGCCTTGTTCGGTCACGAACTCGCCGGTGTTGTCGAACGGAAGGGTGGCGCCGTGAATGGAGCGGTGCGCCCGGGCATGCGCGTCGTCCCCTCGAATTCCGCGCCTTGCAACGCCTGCATGTATTGCCGCAAGGGCCAGCCGAATCTCTGCGAGGATCTGCTGTTCAATAATGGCGCCTACGCCGAGTACATCCGCATCCCGGGCCGGATCGTTCGCCAGAACATGCTGGAAATCCCGGAGGACGTTTCTTTCGTGGACGCGGCGATGGTCGAGCCGCTCGCGTGCGTGCTGCGCGGCATTCACGAGACGGGAATCCAGCCGGGCAGCACGGCGGTGATCATCGGCTGCGGCGCGATCGGCTTGAAATTCGTGCGGGTCCTTTCGGGGCGCGGCGTTCGCGTGATCGCGCTTGGCAAACGCAAGAGCCAGATCCAGGCGGCAGAGCGTCTCGGCGCTGTCGCGGCCATCGACGTCTCGCAAGTCGAGGACCCGGTTCGCGCGGTGCGTCAATTGACCGACGGCGGTCTCGGCGCAGATGCCGTGATCGAAGCAGTTGGCTCGCCGAAAACCTGGGAATGGGCGCTGCAGATGGTGCGCAACGGCGGGACGGTGAATCTCTTCGGCGGCTGCCCCAGCGGAACGCAAGTGAGCGTCGACCCGAGGGCTTTGCATTATTCGGAGATCACCATCAAGTCGACGTTTCATCACACGCCGCGGTTCATTCGCGAGGCGCTGGGGACGATCGCGCGGCGCGAAATCCGCGCCGCAGACTTTGTCACCGGTGAGGCCCCGCTGACCGATCTGCCGCACATTTTCGAGCACATGAAGCAGCGCAACGGCGAGCTGAAGACGGCCGTCATTCCTTGATGCGTCGCGGTCGAGTCCGCGCTTTCCAAAGGCGAAACTGCGGCAAAGAAATAGTGCGGCAAACAGATCAACCATGTTGATCTTGAGCGTCTAAAGGGCGTTCGCGTCCCGAATCCGGCCGAGAGTCGGGAATCGCCGCCCGGGGGCGCTTCGCAACGAGGTTTTCCGGTTTTGGCCGTCTGCTGGACGCTGCGGGAGCGCCCTTCCGGAGCTCGGTTTAGCGTCTTGCGGCTGCCAGCGTCCCAATTCTCGATGTTGCCTACACCTGAACTCGAAATCGCCCGCGATCTTCCGGCTGAGGGTTGCTCGCCGGCCGAGGCGCAGCGCTACACGCGCTGGCTGGCGACGCATCACTACGAGAATTTCAGCGTGGTCTCCTGGCTGCTGCCGCGACGGTTGCACCAGCACTTCTACAATGTGTACGCCTACTGCCGCTGGGCCGACGATCTGGGCGACGAAGTTCAGGATCACGCCCGCGCTCTGGCTTTGCTCGACGCGTGGGAAGACGAGCTTCGCCTCTGCTATTTCCTGGACAAGTCGCCATCGCATCCCGTTCTGATCGCGCTGCGCGAGACGATTCGCGAGAAAGATATTCCCTCGCAGCCGTTCAGCGATCTGCTGCGCGCCTTTCGGCAAGACCAGCGCGTGCAGCGCTACGCCACGTGGGACGAGGTGCTCGACTATTGCGTCTATTCCGCGAATCCCGTCGGACGGCTGGTGCTCTACGTGTGCGGCTATCGCGATGACGAACGGCAGCGCCTTTCCGACTTTACCTGCACGGCGCTGCAGCTGGCGAATTTCTGGCAGGACGTGTCGCGCGACCTGGAGAAGGGCCGCATCTATATCCCGCTCGAGGCGCTCGCGGCGCAGGGGCTCCGCGAAACGGACATTGTCGGGCGGCGGTTCGACGCGCGCTACGTCGCGCTGATGAAAGATTTGATCTCGCGAACACGGGAGCTATTTGCGGCGGGACTACCGCTGGCGCAGAAAGTGGACGCGACTCTTCGCGTCGATATCGAGCTTTTCAGCCGCGGCGGGATGCACATTCTTGAGGCGATTGAGGCGCAGGGCTACGACACGTTGAATCACCGGCCCGTGCTGACCAAGTCGGCGAAGGTTCGCTTGCTCGGGCGCGCACTTGCGACGCGGTTTTTTTCAGCGGCGAGACAGGCGCGAACAGGTTTCGAGACCGAGGAAGGAATCACGCAGCAGGCTTCCGGGGCTAAAGCCCCGGAACAGGTTGATAGAGCAGGTTTCGCGGGGCTGAAGCCCCGCGCTTCCACCCGACCAGATGACGAAGTCCAAAGCGCGACCTCAGGGGTTGAAACCCCTGGTGACGAGGAGCGGGGGATGTCGGAGCTGAAGCTCCGACCCCCTAAAAACCGCCCTTTGCCGGTCGGGGCTAAGGAGACGGTTCGCGAGTCGTACGCGGAGTGCAATCGAGTGGCGCGAGCGGCGCACAGCAGCTTCTATCTGGCGTTTTTTGGATTGCCGCGTCCCAAGCGGAACGCGCTTTGCGCGCTGTATGCGTTCAATCGACTGGTTGACAATATTTCGGACGAACCGGGCGACCTCGACTCGAAGCGCCGCGGACTGGCGCGCTGGCGCGGCATGCTCGATGAAGTCGCGGCCGGCCGGACCGGAGGCCACGCGATTCTTCCCGCGCTAGCCGACACGATTTCGCGCTTTGCGATCCCGACGCGCTACTTCCACGATCTGATTCTGGGCGCGGAAATGGATTTGACGATCGCGTCGTATGCGACGTTCGACCAGCTCTCGGAATACTGTTATCGGGTAGCGGGAACCGTGGGGCTGACCTGCCTTCACGTTTTTGGTTTCAAGGATCCGAAAGCGCCCGATTTGGCGGAGCGGCTCGGGCTCGCGTTCCAACTGACGAATATCATTCGCGACGTGCGCAGCGATTTCGAGATGGGCCGCGTCTATCTTCCCGGGGAAGATCTCGATCGTTTCGGTTGCAGCGCGGAGGATTTGCAGGGGCCGATCACGCCGCAATTGCGCGACTTGCTCGCGTTCGAAGCGGATCGCGCCCGGCATTTCTACGAGGAAGGCGAGGCGCTGGTCAACAAGGTGGATGGCGATAGCCACGCGACGCTGTGGGCGCTGGTGCACACCTACAGCACGCTGCTGGCGCGCATCGAAGAGCGCGATTTCGACGTTTTTTCCTCGCGTGTTTCGCTTTCGAGCGCCGAGAAGATCCGTTACCTGCTGATGGCAGGAACGAGTGGGTGGTGGAAAAAGGATGCCCTTGCCATCAGTTCTGGTGGTCGGCGGCGGGCTGGCGGGCCTGTCCTCCGCCGTCGCGCTGGCTGAAGCGGGCTGGCGTGTTCGCCTGCTGGAGAAGCGCCCGCACCTGGGAGGGCGCGCCACTTCCTATACGCTGCAGGACGGAAGCGAAATCGACAACTGCCAGCATGTCACGCTGGGCTGTTGCACGAACCTGGCGGATTTTTATCGCCGCGTGGGCGCCGCAGACAAGATTCGGTTCTACAACCGGTTGTATTTTGCCGACGCGAAGGGCAGCGTCTCGACGATCGAGGCATCGCCTTTGCCGCCGCCGCTGCACATGGCGCCGTCGTTTCTGCTGTTTGGCAGCCTGACGCTCGCCGACAAACGCGGCATAGCAAGCGCGCTTCTGTCGATTGCGCGCGCGGGAGGCGCGCCGTACGACATCGAAGGCCTCTCGATGCAGGAATGGCTCGAGCGCCGGCGTCAAACGCCCGGCGCAATCGCGCGCTTCTGGCGCGTGGTGCTGGTGAGCGCGCTCGATGAGGAACTTTCGCGCACGGACGCCGGTTACGGGATCGACGTTTTCTGGAAAGGCTTTCTAAGCACCAGGGCAGGGTATCGCGTGGGAATTCCGTCCGTGCCGCTCGCAAAGCTCTATGACGGTTGCCGGGCTGCCATTGAAAGCCGAGGCGGAGAGGTTTGCCTGCGCTGCGGCGTCCGCCAGATTCGCACGGAAGGCGATCGTTTCGTGGGCGCGGAACTGGAGGACGGCTCGGAAATCGCCGCCGATGCGTGCGTCCTGGCCGTCCCGCACGACGCCGCAACCACCCTGATCCCGGGCGATTCGAATCGGCGTGCCGCTTTGCTCGAGGATTTGCGTCAAATCAAGGCCTCGCCGATCACCGGCGTGCACCTCTGGTTCGACCGCACGGTCATGACGCAGCCCTTTTTGACGCTTCTGGACCACACGACACAGTGGATTTTCAATAAGTCCCTTCTGTGCGGCGAATCGGCGACCAGCGGCGACGGTCCGCGTCCAACCGAGGGTGCGACCTCTGAGCGAAAGGGCGAGGGAGCGGCCGAATCGGCGGAGGCATCAGCGGGAAGCCAGTACCTTCAGCTCGTGATCAGCGCTTCGTATGACCTGGTCCCGAAATCCCGGCAGGAGGTCATCGCTCTTTGTATGCGCGAACTCGCTGACGTGCTGCCGCGAACGCGCGAGGCCAGGCTCGTGAAAGGCACGGTCGTGAAGGAAGTCAGCGCGACATTTTCTCCGGAGCCTGGAGTGGATCGTTGGCGTCCCGGCGCAGCGGACAGCGGAATTGACAAACTATTTCTCGCGGGGGACTGGACACGGACGGGCTGGCCTGCCACAATGGAGGGAGCGGTTCGAAGCGGGTATCTCGCCGCCGAATCGCTGCTCTCCGATTTTGGTCAACCCCGGAATTTTCTGCGCCCCGATCTGCCGCCGGAAGGATTGTGCAAAATTTGGGCTGGGCGCAGGAATTCGGCGGGTGCTGCCCACCACGGCGAGACAAGCCCCGGGCCGAGAAAAGAGAGAGCCCGTATCTGACGCGATTACCAGACACGTTGCCGACGGTTGTTTCAGTTCAAGTTTCCCGTCTCCGCGCGATGAAAGTGTGCCGCGGACGGGTGTAGTTGATTCGGGGGAGGCGATGCTCGCTCCCGCGGAGGTTGTTCATGGAACGGAAGTACAGACATAGAGGATATGAAGACCGCGATCGCGACGGCCGCGATAAGAATCGCGAGCGGCACGACCGGCCGCAGGAGGCGCCGCGGCCGAAGCAGGATTTGCTCGGCCCCCGGACGCCGCGCATGGTGGGAACCGTGATGCGCGCCCGCTGCTCGAATTGCGGGGCCGTGCTGGCGCCGGGTTTCGACCCGAACGGGAAGTGTCCTCGCTGCCAGGCTGAGATGCATTGCTGCAAGCAGTGCGTCCACTTCGATACGGGAAGGCAGTTCGAATGCACGCAGCCCATTCCCGAGCGCATCACCAAGAAGGACGCCAAGAACGAGTGCACGTTTTTCGAGCTGCGCATGAACGTCGAGAAGGATACTTCGCCCGTAACCTATGCTTCGAACGCGCCGGCGGCCGCAAGCCCCTCGCGCCCCAACGACGCGCGCAAAGCCTTCGAGGATCTGTTCAAGAAGTAAGCGGCTCCGGCGAAATTCCGCAGAGAACCTATTTTCCTGTATTGAGGCGTTATTCCGCGGAGCTGCTTGTCGTGTGTGCTCTCGGCCAAAAGCAAAAGCTTATTTTTGCGGACTCCCGCGCCAATCCTAATGAACGCCTTGCCATGGCACCCGGCGGTTTCCTCTTTGGTGGGCGTGTGTCGGGCTGGCAGACAAGCGCTTCCGATATTTTCTCGCGGAACGGCAAAAGCAAAAGCAGATCCCGCACCACCATTCCCGCAACTGCGGCGGGACTGGGTTCGGGATGACAAGGGTGCCAATGCTACGAAAGGGCGGGACTGGGTTTGGGATGACAGCGCGCATTGGCGAGAAAAGGGCTGCGTCGCCAATCGAGTAGCCAATCGGCCGTGCGTGGCGAATGATTACGGACGAACTTATCGCGGAGGAAGAGGGAACAGGGTAGGTTCGTTCGCCGGTGCGTCTGCGATCGTGTCGAGCTGGGGATAATGGCTGCGCAGAGTGTCCGGCACTTTCACCTTTTTGCCGGTCAGCAGGTGAACGAACTGCAGCGCATTCACCGCGGCTTTGCCCTGAAAGTGATTGTTGGCCACGACGAAGGTTGTCTTCGCGTGGTGGGCGACGTTGCGCACGCGGTCGGCCCAGGGAAGCAGCTCTTGTTCGCCATAGAGGT
Organism: uncultured Acidobacteriota bacterium; assembly: GCA_963753475.1. Lineage (GTDB taxonomy): Bacteria > Acidobacteriota > Terriglobia > Acidiferrales > UBA7541 > Palsa-295. The sequence continues at coordinate 4,563 of CAVWCN010000023.1, read as the reverse complement.
AGTTGTAGCGCTCGTGACTGGGCACCTCAGGATCGTTGCTGAACCAGGTGTCGTAGCGGCGGCCGTGCAGGCGGAAGTAGCCGATGGCCGATGTGACGCGCTTCTCCGGCTTGATCGATTTCCCGATCACGGGCTGGTCGATGTTGCAGATTCCTACGCCGCGCTCGCGCAGCATTTCGTAAAACTCGTGCTGCGACCATGACGCGTGACGCACCTCGACGACCAGCGGGTAATCCGTGAATGTTTCGAGGATCTGCTTCAGGCGCGCGAGGCTTTCGGGAGTCTGGTGGAACGAGAAAGGGAACTGGAGCAGGACGGCGCCCAGCCGTCCCGCGTTGCGAAGCACGTCGAAGCCGGCCCGGACGGCCTTTTCATCCTCGGCATTTGCGCCCGTTTCGTGCGTGAATTTCTGCCAGAGCTTCGCCGTGAATTGAAACCGCGGATTTGCGGCGACCAGCTCGATCCAATGTGAAGCGAACTCCGGCCGAAGGGGACTATAGAACGACGTGTTGATTTCGATGGTGTCGAAGTATTGCGAGAGGAAGGCGGCTTCGTGGAACCCGTGCGGGCGGCGCGAGGGATAGACGATGCCGTTCCAGTCCTCGTAGGACCAGCCGGCCACGCCGACGAGAACGTTTGCGTCTGGCGTGCCATCGCTTTTCGCAGCGGCAGAATCGTGTTCGCTTTTCGATTGCATGGCTCGCGGAAAGGAACCCGAGGCCAGCCTATGATGCGTTGCGCAATCGTGTCAATCGCGCTTCGGCGAACGCGGGTGGCTGCATCCCACGTCGATGACGATGGGGAGTTCCAAGGCTTCGTCGCGACACCGCGCGGCAGGCGGCTACTCGCCGGGCGTCAGGTGCGCCGGTTCCGCGATTGCCGGGGCCGCAACCGGGGGAGCGGCGGCGTGCAGCCCGCCTGTCAGCCCCTGCTTGATCAGTTTGAATATCGTGTGGCGATTCTCGAAAACCGTTTTCATCCAGGCGCGTAATCCCATTTGCGGGAAGTAGATTCCTCGAAAACAGAGACGCGCGAGAAGGATATTGATGCGATAACCCAGGGCTTTGTGGCTGAGCGAATCCACCGCTTTCCCGATCGCCGCCGAGCTGTAGGCATTCGCCCACGCAAGGCGCACTTCGTCATGGGCTTCGTCGATGCTCATCTTCAGCGGCTTGTGGGCCATCGCAAAGGGTATGAATTCCTGCCAGTGCTTGGGACGCGTTAAGCGCCCAGCAGCCTCGAGGCGTTTGTAGAGGGGCGTGGCAGGCAGCGGCGTCATCAGGCCAAAAATCGGCAGCCCCGGCGGCCAACTGCGAATGGCATCCAGGGTGCGTTCGGCGACGCCCGGCGTGTCGTTGTCCATGCCGAAAATAAAGGATGTGATGGCATAAACGTTGTGTCGGGCAAGCCGTTCAAGAACTGCGGCATACTCGCCGGGCTTGTTGAAGCCTTTCTTGACGTCCGCCAGGTTGGCCGGGTCGATGGATTCCATTCCAATGAAGATCCACTTGCCTCCGGAGGCCGCGATCAGTTGAACCAGCTCCTCATCACGCAACAGATTGGCGCTGATCTGCGCCACCCAATGCACCTGGGCGTTGGCAGCGATGATGTCTCGCAGCAGTGATTTTGTTCGCCGCACGTTGATTGCGAAATTGTCGTCGATGAAGAAGACGGCGATCTGGCCGCGTTCCTCGCGCGCGCGGGCTTTCAGGAGCAGGAGTTCGTTCACCACGCTCTCATTCGTGCGGAAGCGGATGGAGTCGCCGAAGAACCCCGTCACCGTGCAGAATTCGCATCCGTAGGGACACCCGCGCCCCGATTCCACCGGGATGAGGCGAAACGTTCCCCAACCTGCTCCCACGCGCTTTAGCAGCGGATGGAACATGCCCGGGACCAGGTTAAACTGGTCCAGTTTGATTTTGTCCCAGGGAATCTCCGGGTACGGCTGCAGGGGCGGTTTGCGCTCCTGGCCGAAGGCGTCGACGGGCGCGTAGACATCCTTGAGCGTGCCACGCGCGACGTCTTCCACGATCCTGGGCCAGGTCTCGTCGGCTTCGCCAAGGGCGACAGCGTCGGCATGGCGCGGGCCGCCGTCTCGCCCGAGGGCCTCGTCGGCCATTTCGGTGACGTGAGGGCCGCCCATTACGACTTTGACTCCTGCGGCGCGCACGGCGTCCGCCATGCGATAAGCCTTGGCGATCATCCGGGTCATCGCGCCAATGCCAACCAGGTCGATATTTTGTTCGCGGACGTAGCGCGCGATGCCCTGTTCGTCCATGGGCTGCGCGTTGCCGTCGATCAGCACAACTTCGTGTTCAGGGGGAGTCAGCGCTTGCAGCAGGAACATCCAAAGATGTGGCATAAAATTACGGGTGACACCGTTATCTGGGTTGTACAGTAAAATTTTCACTTAGTCCTTTGCAGGTGCGATTCGCGGGCGAAATTGAAGTTGCGGTCCGACGGGCCCTTATTATGGAGGCAAGGGCGGCGACTGCTTAAAATGGCCGCGACCGATTTATTTACAAAATGCTTTTGCAGCCACAACAGATAAAAATGAATCGATGCGCCCGACAGCCAATCGCACCGTACACAAGCTAACCATATGTTCGTGGGGCGCCACAACAGAATTGTCAATTTGGTTGTCAACGTGATTCGTGGACTTTTGGCGGGTGCCTTGCATCGACTCGACCCGGCCGCCGCTACCTGAGCGGGCGGTGCCGCCTGCTCGTGGCGCAGCTATCTCGGAAGGTAAGGAGTACCTTGCGTGAATCAGGCCTGACGGATGGGCCTTTCCCTCTGAGCTGAGGCAGTAGAGGAACTGCGTCCTATTTTCGCGTTCAGAAAAAGCTTGCATTTTCTGCTTATCTTGTAGCATCATTGCTACAATATGAAACAAGAACCTCGCGGCCCTCGGGCCGCTCGTCTTCGTCAACACAAATTTCATCTGCTCGGCCGTTTCCCCATCCCACCCGATCTGCTGCCCGGAACCCTCACCCGCAGTTTCACCCGCTGCGGGGAATCCTCGCTGCCATTGCGCTCACGAGAAAGGCCATGAGGCCTGGACGCTCACCTTCATGGTCAAAGGCCGGCACCGTGTGGAGCGCATCCCCCGGGATTGGGTGGAGGAGGTCGAGCGGCGCGTCTCGGCCGGGCGCGAATTTCAAGATGCCGTGCGCGAAGTGCTGGCCGCCAACGTCGAGCTTTAGTGTTGGCCCGCCAGCCGCGCAAGAAAAACAGGAAGCGCTCCTGAGTAACCCGACGCCACGCCGGGTATGGAAGTTCGTCATCCAGCACTTTCCTCTGTCGGCTTACTTCCGCTCTCCTGGCGATGGGCGTGCCAGCCACAAGATTCCAGCGAAAGATCTGTTGTGGTCGATGGTCCTGGGCACGATATTGCGGCAATGGGCTTTTCTGGCCATTGAATCGCTCGTGGGATCGAAAGCACCGAGAACCTAAGCATCAGCCGGAGGTTCGGCGATGATGCTTTGGGATATTTCACTGAACGTTTAGACCCGGCACCCACGCGGCGGCTTTGGCTTCCGTGCTCCACCGCGCCAAGCGCAACAAGGCTTTCGAGGACTGCCATTTCGTCGGCCTGGCCCTGGATGGCACGACCGGCGGACGAAGGCGTAAGAAGGGATGTTCCTTGTGCCGTTCCTACCGCAATGCTCAGCAAGAAATCCTTGGCTATCGTCATCACCTCGTCCTGGCTGCGGTGGTTGGTGGTGACCTCACCCTACCCGTGGATGTCGAACCCTATGGGCCGGGCGACAGCGAATATGCAGCGGGGGCGCGCCTGTTGCGTCGCGTGCGCGCGAACCTGGGGGCGCGCTTCATTGATTACGTGGTCGTGGACGGGGAATTTGCCACCGCCCCTTTTTGCATGTCGCAGCAGAAGTGGGTTGGCCGGTAGTCGCCCGACTGAAGGACAATCTGCCCGAATTGTCTCGAGCGGCTGGCGGCGCTTGAGTTCCCGACCGCCGGACCTCGTCTTTCGCGAGGGCACCGATCGTGTGGAGATCTGGGATGCAGACGATTTTGATCCTTGGGAAGGGTTGCAGTGGGACACCGTGCGTGTCATTCGTTACCGCCAACATCATCGGAACGGCGAAGTTGTCGAGGCTTATTGGCTCACCAATTTCTCTCCGCGTGAAGTGAGCAGCCGCTGCCTGTACTCCATGGCGAAGAGCCGATGGCAAATCGGCGTGTCCAGAGAAGGGTACATCAACCAGTCGGTGAGAATCCGACCAAGGCCAAAAGACTCAGGCCTTGTAGCTGGGGAGGCGTCGCGGAGCGAAAGCGAAACGATGAAGCCCTCCGACAACATACTCGGAAAGGGGTATGCGCAACACATCAGGTTGCAACGAACAGTGAACGCAGACGTAGCCTCGTTACACGAGAAATCCGGTGGCTGAGATGGTCGATAACGTGCGAAAGCAGCAAGAGCTGACTGAAATGAGTCCGACGCGGCACTCTCACCGGCGGGGTATCAGCGGCGACATGATGTGAAGGCGGATGTATCAACTGGAGAAGCCCTCGGTGCCCGGCGAAGAAGATTGCCGA
>CAVWCN010000022.1:0-88914 GCA_963753475.1 uncultured Acidobacteriota bacterium | reverse complement strand
AGGCGACCAGCGCCCCGTTGACGCCCACGGTCGTCTTCGAGAATCTGCAGGCGTTTCAGCGCACGGCCGCGTTGAAGGCGGCAATCGAGTTGGACGTCTTTCGCGCTGTGGGACAGGGACCGGGCGACGTAGCGTCGATCGCTCGCCACGCCCGCGCCTCCGAACGCGGGACGCGCATTTTATGCGACTACCTCGTCGTCATCGGTCTTCTGCAGAAGGTGGACGGACGATACCAGCACACCCCTTCGAGCGCAGCATTCCTCGATCCCACATCACCAAGTTGCCTGGCTTCGATGGCGCAGTTCCTGTCGAACCCTGAGATGCGCAAACCGTACGAGCACCTCTCCGACATCGTTCGAAACGGGCGGACTGTTCTCCCGGGAGAGGGCAGCGTGGAGCCTGAAAACCCCATCTGGGTGCTGTTCGCCCAGAGCATGGCGCCGATGATGGCGCCATTGACGGGCCCACTCGGAAAAATCGCGCTCGAAGGCCGCACGGGAGCAATGAAGGTACTGGACATCGCCGCGGGGCACGGCCTTTTCGGCATCGAGGTCGCGAAACAGAATCCCCAGGCACGCGTGACAGGGTTGGACTGGGCGCCGGTCCTGAGAGTGGCGCTGGAGAACGCGCGCAAGGCCGGCGTTCAGGACCGCTACGACATGCTGCCGGGCAGCGCTTTTGACGTCGACTTTGGCGGACCGTATGACGTGGTCCTGTTGACGAATTTTCTCCATCACTTCGACGTGGAAACCTGCGTCGGACTCCTGAAGAAGGTGCGCAGTTCGATCAAGCCGGGTGGATGCGCAGCGACGCTGGAGTTTGTTCCCAACGAGGATCGCGTCTCGCCGCCCATGCCCGCATCTTTCAGCATGACAATGCTGGCCACGACCGTTGCCGGGGACGCCTACACGTTCCGACAGCTTGCGGACATGTACGGACAGGCTGGTTTCAAGAACGTCACTCCCCATCCCATTCCGCAGAGCCCGCATACGGTCGTTATGGGCCGGACTTAGCCTCGACGACTTCCATGGAGCGTTTGGCCGCCTAGCTGCGTTCGCGACAGGCGGCCTGCGCTTCTTCAACGATCTTCACGCTGGCGCTCGCCCCGATGCGGTTGGCACCTGCTTCGACCATCTTTTTCAGGTCTTCGAAGGTGCGGATGCCGCCCGCGGCCTTGACACCCATCTCTGCGCCTGCCACCGAGCGCAGCAGCCGCACGTCGTCCACGGTCGCGCCGGCGGGCCCGAAGCCGGTGGACGTCTTGACGAAATCGGAGCCGGCATTTTTCGCCGCTTGCGCGGCGCTCACTTTTTCGTCAGTGGTCAGCAACGCGCATTCGAGGATCACTTTGCAGATCGCGCCGCCGCGATGACACGCTTCCACGACGCCGCGAATGTCGTTTTCGACCGCCTCATGCTGGCCCGATTTCAGCGCGCCAATGTTGATCACCATGTCGATTTCCTTCGCGCCGAGAGCGATCGCCGCCTCCGCCTCATGGATTTTCACTTGAGGAAGAGTCGCGCCGAGCGGAAATCCCGCCACGGTGCAGACGCGGCTCTTGGCTCCTCTTAACACCTTGAGGGCCTCTGCAACATTCCAGGGATTTACGCATACCGACGCGAACGAGTATTTCAGCGCTTCTTCGCAAACACGGCGGACGTCGCTGCGGGTCGCCTCCGGCTTCAGCAAGGTGTGGTCGATCAAAGCGGCGATCGAGGCGGGATCGAGAGGTGCGCTCACGGCGCGATACTCCGGAGGCCGGCATCGCCTCTCCACAGTAAACCCGGCGGCCGCAACAATGCGCACTGATGCGCAAAAAGTGCGGCGATCCTTCTGAACGAAACGCTCGTCATCGATTCACAATCTTCACGCTTGTGCGGCGGGCAGGCTCAGCACGCAAACATCCTTCAGATTGCGAAATCGCTCGCAGTAATCCAGTCCGTATCCGACTACGAATTCGTTCGGAATGGCGAAGCCGACGTAGTCGCCCTTCACATTCTTCAGCCGCCGCGACGGTTTGTCGAGGAGCGCCGCCACGCGCAGCGTTTTCGGTTTTCTCTGCTGCAAGATCCGCAGAAGATAGCTGATCGTCAGCCCCGTATCGAGAATGTCCTCGACCAGAATCACGTTCAGACCCGCGATGCTGCTGTCGAGATCCTTCAGCAGCCGCACCTGGCCGGAAGATTCCTTCCCCTTGCCGTAGCTGGAGACCGCTATGAAATCGATCGAAGTCTCCAGGTTGATTTCGCGGACGAGATCCGAAAGGAATATGCACGCGCCCTTCAAGACGCCGATCAGGTGGACGCGATCGCCCTTGAAGTCCTTCGCAATTCGAAGCGCGACTTCGCGCACCCGCTTTTGGATCGCGGCGCGCCGGATCAACACCTTTAACGTCTCTCCGCGGGCTCCCGGACGTGCTGGGAATCCGCCGCCGCGCCGAACACTCCCGATCGTTCCCCGGATCATTTACTCACGCCTCGTTTGCTGCGAAGCGCGTACTCTATCCCACGCTTTCCGCCGTGACAAGCCGCCGGGCTGCCGCGGGCGGCGCAAAAAAGCGCGCACGAGCCACGTTTGAAACGATCCATGCCGGCCTGCCCACGGTCGATCCGAGGCTTTCCTTTGCTGCCTCCGGACAGCTATGTTACGTTAGATCCAGGCAGGGAGGTCGCAATGAGCGACAATGTAGGATCAAGAGTGAGTTTCTTCATCGTAGGGCTCGGCATCGGGGCCCTCCTGGGTATTCTGTTCGCGCCGAAGTCTGGCGATGAAACCCGAGAATATCTTTCTTCGAAGGCGGACGAAGGGCGCGATTACGCGCAAAAGAAGGCGCGCGAGCTTCGCGAGCGCGCCGATGACCTGCTGCAACGCAGCAAGGAAGCAGTCTCCAAACAGAAGGATGCACTCTCATCCGCTGTTGAAGCCGGGAAAGAAACCTACAAGCGAGAGGCCAAGATCTCCTAAGCCTCTGGTGGTGCGCCTATGTCCGGCTGGCTAGAAGCATTCATCGTCATTGCGGCGCTCGCAATCGTCATTCAAACCGTGGTTCTGGTGGGGATGGCGGTCGAAATGCGCTCGTCTGTGCAGCGGCTTTTGAAAATTGTCGCAGACTTGAATGCCAGAGTCGATCCCATCCTGGTACGAACCTCGCGCATCCTGGAAGACTCCGAGGATCGCATCTCCAGCATTATGGGCGACGCAGCGGAAGTCACCCGGGTAGCCCGCAGCCAGGCGCAGAAGGTGGACCGCGTTTTTACCGACGCCGTGGAGCGCCTGCGGCTGCAGGTGATCCGCGCCGATCAGATCGTGACCGGCACGCTTGAAGTGATCGAGGACGCCGGCGTGAGAGTCCGCAGAAGCGTTTGGGTCCCTATGCAGCAGGCTTCCGCCCTCCTCAAGGGGCTGAAGGCTGGGCTGGACATGCTTCGTTCCCCGAATCGTGAGCGGCCCCAGTCCGACGGCGTTCGTCAGGACGAAGAGCTGTTCATCTAGGGCGGAAAACTCCTTCGCGAATCGAGCAGACCCTCCCCGCAGCGGTCATCCCCTGAAGTGTCAAACTGCGCTTGGCTTCGACTGCCCCTGCGGTTGGAGAACTCCCGCGTTCCGCCTCGCGCTCTCCTCGCGAATCCATCCGCCGCCGAGGACGGTTTCACCTGAATAAAACACGGCAGCCTGGCCGGGCGTGATGGCGCGTTGCGGTTCGCGAAACGCGATCCGCGCGGTATCGCCGCTCAACGCTTCGATTTCCGCATCCGCCGCTTCGTGGCGATGCCGGATCCGAACGCGCGCTTGTAAAGGCGCGCGCGGAGTCTCGACCGCAATCCAATTTACGCCGCGCACTTCGCAAGTCGTGCGGCGCAACTCCGCGTCCTCGCCGACCACCAGTCGATTGTTCGCACGATCGATCTCCACGACGTAAACGGGCCGCCCGGCGGCGAACCCCAGTCCACGCCGCTGCCCCACCGTGTAGTGGCGCAATCCGCTGTGCCGGCCCAACACTTCGCCGGAAACCGAGACGATCTCGCCAGGTTCGTCCGCCAGCGCTCTTCCCTGCTCCCGGAAATATCCCTCGATGAACTGGACGTAGCTCCCGCTCGGCACAAAGCAAATCTCCTGACTTTCGGGCTTTTCCGCCACGGGGACGGCAAGACGCCGCGCAATCTCGCGAACTTCCTGTTTCGTCAGCTCTCCCAGCGGGAATTTCGCGCGTGAGAGCTGCGCCTGCGTCAAACCGAAAAGAAAATAGGACTGGTCCTTGCCTTCATCCAGCGCGCGAAGCAACTCGTAGCGGCCCGTATCCGGATTGTGCCGGATGCGAGCGTAGTGGCCGGTCGCGATTTTCTCCGCACCGATCTGGCGAGCGGTGGAGAGAAGCTGCTCGAACTTCACGTGATTGTTGCACAGCGTGCACGGAATCGGCGTTCGGCCTTCCAGATAGTCGTTCGCAAACGGCCGGATCACCGCCTCCTCAAACTCCCGCTCGAAGTTCACGACGTAAAACGGAAACCCGAAATGCTCCGCGACGCGACGCGCATCGTAGACATCGTCGGTCGAACAGCACCGGTGGCGCAGGGGCGCATCGCTTTGAAGCTCCGGCAAACGCCGCTGATTCCACAATTGCATCGTCAGGCCGACGATGTCCTGCCCGCGATCGTGAAGCATTGCTGCAACCGTAGAACTGTCCACACCCCCGCTCATGGCCACGGCAATTCGTGTTGCATTGGCGTCATCGGCTGTCGCCAGGGAGTACTGTGAGCTTCCGATCTGAACCGTGCCTGACATATTCGAAAGATCAGCGCGACGGCGCTGTCACCTCTCTCTGCCGCTGCCCGGCAAATGATCGCGGCGAAAGCACCCGAATGCGATTCACCACGCGAGGAATCACAGCTGCCGCCATCTCGATTTCCTCGAGTGTCGTGCTTCGGCCGAGGCTGAATCGCAAGCTCGATCGCGCTTCATCGTCCGAAAGGCCGATCGCTTTCAGAACGTGCGATGGCTCGACGCTTCCCGAAGAACACGCCGCTCCCGTCGAGCAGGCGATCCCTTCGAGGTCCAATGCAATCACCAGCGCCTCTCCGCCCGCGCCGGAGAAAGTCAGGTTCGTTGTGTTCGCGGCGCGCCGTTTCCGGTCGCCATTCACGCGAACGGATGGAATTGAAGCGAGCAGCGCTTCTTCCAGCCGATCGCGAAGCGCACCCATCCGCGCCGTGTCCTGGCCCAGCCCTTGCCGCGCCAGTTCCGCTGCTGTTCCAAAGCCAACAATTCCGGGAACGTTCTCCGTTCCCGGACGGCGATCGCGTTCGTGATGCCCGCCGAAGAACTGAGGCTCAAGAGGCGTCCCGGGTCGCACGAACAAGCGCGCCCGCTCCCTTGGGGCCATGGATTTTGTGCGCGGAAATTGAAAGCAGATCGACTCCGAGGCGATTCACATCGAGCGGCAACTTCCCCGCCGACTGGACGGCATCACAGTGGAAATAGATGTCCGCTTCCGCGGCAATACGGCCGATCTCTTCGATCGGCTGAATCGTTCCGATCTCGTTATTTGCGTGCATAACGCTGATCAAAAGCGTTTCCGGCCGGATCGCGCGGCGAATGTCCTCGGGTTCGACAACTCCGTCCGAACCCGCGGCGACATAGGTCACTGCAAAACCGCGCCTCTCCAGCTCCTGGCACGCATTGAGCACCGCGTGGTGCTCGATCTGCGTTGTGATGATGTGTTTCTTCGATCCGCTTCCTGCCCCATTGCGAGGCGTGTGCGCCTGAACCGTGCCCAGGATTGCCAGATTGGCCGCTTCGGTTCCGCCGCTCGTGAAAACAATCTCCGACGGTTTGGCGCCTAGCAGTTCGGCGACCGATTCTCGCGCGCGATCCACCGCCGCTCTGGCGTGCTGTCCGGCCGAATGGATCGAGCTGGCGTTGCCAAATGCATCGCCGAAGTACGGCAGCATCGCGTCGAGGACGCGCGTGTCCACGGGGCTAGTCGCGTTGTAATCGAGATAAATTGCCATCGTTTGGCTCTGAGTGATCAGAGTAAGGTCTGCGCCTCTTGGGGTCAAGTTGGCAAGGCGTGGGAGGTCGCAAACAACAAGTTTATTTTAGAGGTACGCGTTACTGAACGTCACCAACCCGTACTTTCACACCTTGACACTCGCGTAAGCCTCCGTTAGCGTCGGATTGAAAAAAACATAGAAGGTTCGAAGGGCACAGGAGCCTGACCTTGGCGCGACCGATCATCACACTCATCACCGACTACGGCACAAACGACCACCTTGTCGGCGCCATGAAGGGCGTAATCCTCGGCATTAATCCGGAAGTGCAGGTCGTGGACATTACTCATGGCGTGATCCCGTTCGATGTTCTCGACGGAGCGCTGGCCGTCGGCAACAGCTTCGGCTACTTTCCGCCGAGGACGATCCACGTGGTCGTGGTCGATCCTGGCGTGGGAACAACGCGCCGGCCGATCCTGGTGGCGGGGGACCAGCAGTATTTCGTCGCGCCGGATAACGGCGTGCTGTCAGTCGTTTACGACAAAAGCGAAACGCTTCACGGGTGGCACATCACGGCGGAGCATTATTTCCGGAATCCGGTGAGCAGCACGTTCCACGGCCGCGATATTTTCGCTCCGGTTGCCGCGTGGCTCTCCAAATCCTGGCAGTCGGGGAGCTTCGGCGACGAGATCAGCGATTTCGTTCGCTTCACCATTCCCAAACCCAAATCTGCGGGAAGTAACGCGATGAAAGGAATCGTGCTCCGTATCGATTCTTTCGGGAACCTGATGACCAATTTCACGCCGGAAGATGTTCCGGCATTGACCGCGGCGGACGGCAAGTTTACGATTCGCGTCGGCAACGTGCAGATCGCGGCGCTTTCGCCCACCTTCGCGCAGGGCGCGACAGGGGAAGCCATCGCCGTGATTGGTTCCAGCGGGTATCTCGAAATTGCGATGAACAAAGCGAACGCCGCGCGGGCGCTCGGAGTCGCCCGCGGCGCCGAAGTGACCGTCGAACTCGGCTAGCCCCTTAACTTGCCCGAGCATTGTCCGGGGAAAAAGCTCGTTTGGGCCCAATCGGGGAAGAATTCCTTCCCCTCAAGTACTCCGCCGGAGAAGAAGAGATGCGACGATGGCTGCTGATGCTGCTTGGCTTGCTGCTCGCAACTGCCGTCTACGCGCAGGAGCCCGGCAACTGGATGGAGAGCCTGCCGAGGCCGCATGATTACGTCCTCGAACGCGCTTCGAGTTACGACCGCACCGGCGGCAATAAGGACTATCGCCCTCTCGACCCGGGCCAAACTCTGACGTTGCTCGATACGGACGGTCCCGGTCAGGTCTCGCACATCTGGATGACCATCTCGAGCGGTGAAAGACACCACCTGAAGAAAATCGTGCTGCGGATGTACTGGGACAGAGAGAATACGCCCAGCGTGGAGGCTCCCGTCGGCGACTTCTTCGGTCTTGGGCTCGGCGATTACTTCCTGTACCAATCGATCCCGCTGGCCGTTGGCTCCGCGAAGGCGCTGAATTGCTTTTTCCCAATGCCCTTCCGGAAACACGCCCGTATCACGTTGACCAATGAAGGCGGGGAGCGTGCTGGGGCCGTCTACTGGAACATCGACTATCGCGCCTACGGGTCGCCTCTTGCTCCAGGCACTCTCTACTTTCACGCACAGTACCGCCAGGCCACTCCCAATCAGGCGATTCCCGGCGCCGAAGTCAACCTTGACGGCAAGAACAACTACGTCTGGATGGAAGCAACCGGGCGAGGCCAGTTCGTGGGCGTGACGATGTCCGTCCTCGAAAACGCGGACGGCTGGTGGGGCGAAGGCGACGACATGTTCTTCGTTGACGGCGAAAAGCTGCCATCCATCAACGGAACGGGCACGGAGGATTATTTTCTCGGTGCATGGGACTTTGGCGGCCAGGCGTTTTCCTACGGGCTGTTCGGAGCGCCCGTGGTCGGCCGCGAACTCCAGGGCTCGCGATGGTCTGTCTACCGATTCCACCTCGATTCGCCGATTACGTTCACGAAATCGCTCCGCGCCACGATCGAGCACGGTCACGCAGATGATCGTGGCGACAACTACTATTCCGTGGCCTACTGGTACCAGACGGAGCCGCACGCCGCCTTTCCCCCGCTTCCGCCGGTCGAGGACCGGATTCCTCGCGTGATTCCGTCGCACGTTCCGTGATGGATGTCTCGCGTATTTTCGGAAACCGCTTTCGGCGTCGTCTGCAGAAAGCGTTTGATGGCTGTATACTGTAGCTAGATAGAAGGCCTCCCAGTCCGAAGTCGTCGGGACCAGCAAGCCGTGCAAGCCTAAAACGTCAAGAAGTCCTGGAGGAAAATGATGGATCTCCAAAGGCCGTTAAATCGCAGCTTCATTGCTTTGGCTTTTGCGCTGCTGATCGCTCCGTGGGCAGCAGCTCAGCAGTACCGGATTATCCGCGCCGATTATGGCTGGCGCGACCAGCGCGTGGACGTTACGCAACGCCTGCGCGAACTCGCGCGCGACAACGCCGTCTTCCGCATGGGCAACAGCACGTTTGGTGTCGACCCTGCGCCCGGACGTGTAAAGACGCTGCGCATTTTCGCCAAGGCGCCTGACGGCGACAACCGCACTTTCGAGTATCGCGAAGGCCAGACCGTGGACGGCTCAGCGTTTTCCGGCTGGAGGGACGGGCGATGGGGCGACCGGGACGACCGTGTCCGAGACCGAGGTGATGACTCCCGCGATCGTCGTGACAGCGGGCAATACGTGATCCTCCGGGCCTTTTACGGCGTTCCGGGCAGAAATGTGGATGTGACCGACCGGCTGCGTGAACTCGCGCGCAGGGACCTTGTCTTCCGGATGGGCAACAGTACCTTCGGGATCGATCCTGCGCATGGTGAGGTTAAGACTCTGCGCATCTTCGCGCGCGGGCCCAACGGCGAAACCCGGATGTTCGAGTATCGTGAGGGCAGCACGGTTGACGGCTCAGCGTTCAGCGGCTGGCGCGGTGGTGACTGGGGCCGCGGCAATTGGCGCGGCGGCTGGGACGGCGACCGAGATCACCGCGACCATTGAGAACGGATGTGCGGCACTGAGCGCAGGCGCTTCGCTTGATCGAGGGTGAGGCGCCCGCCTTTCTTATTGGTGCAGGAAGCGCTCGAGAAGTTCGTGGAGGGAAGGCTGCAAAAGCGGGGACACTAACACCGCAAGGCAGCCCGCCGCCAGAAGGCTCGCGGCACCCAACCAGATACTGGCTAGACGTTTGAATTTGGGCGAGCCCGGACGGGACGGAACCAGCAACCTCTGCACGCGACCCGAAAGGTCGTCGCTACCTTCGAGAAGCGACGCTCCGCGAGGCAACCACGAGGGCGGTCCCATCGTCCCGTGCATTCTTGCGAGGCGAACCAGTGCGGTCGCCAGCGACAAAGCAGGACCGGGGCCTTCAGCGATCACGATGTCGTCCGCTGCCCGCTCTGCGAACTTCGACCAGCTTCGCTCAAGCATCTCGAACGCACGCCAAAACGGCAGAATGCCCGGCAGGAACGCCAGAACGAGGCGCTTCCCGTTGTCGCGCGAAAGCCAATGTGCGCGCTCGTGTCCCAGGGCCGCGTCCAGTTCGGCCTTGGAAAAATCCCTCAGAAGGCGCTGCGAAATCACGATATACGGACACAAGATGCCGGATTGCACCAGGAACGGGCGCGAAGTCTGGATCACCAGCATTCGCGATGGCCTCCCGGCCAAGCGAACCATGCTGCCGTTGCGACGGCACAGACATGCGAACCCGACCGAATGGACCGCGATTCGCAGCCCCCTGGCAATCGCGGCGGCCCAGACGAGCGCTCCCGAGAACGCCATCGCTAAACAAGCGAATCCTGCTCTTTCGACGGCTATTCTTCCTTCGAATCGGACGTAACTGGGCGCGCAGGCGAACGCCACCACAACCACGGCGGTTCCCGCCGGAAGGATTCTTACCCAGAAAAGAAGACGAGCGGCCGCACCGGCGGTGATCCGTTCCGCCAGCGCAAGGATCCGCCGCTCCGCGAACCACACAGCCAGGCCAACGAAAACGTGCACCATGAAGAACGAGGCGAAACAGAGAGAAAACAGCCGAAGCCAATAGGAAAGGATCATGATTGGCCTCGCTCGGAAAGCTCCTTGCGCCGGCGGCGGATCTTCTTCTCCAGTTCATCCAGGAGCGCGGAATCCTGCTGGCCGATCGCGTCGAGCAGGCTGGACACCAACAGATCGCGCGAAGGCTCCGGCCCGTCGAGAAACGCCGCCACCAACCCTTCGGCGCGACGGCGCTCCCACTCTTTCCTGTTCAGGGCGGGCGAGTACACGAAGGCGCGCCCGATTTTATGCCGGTCGAGCAGGCCCTTTTTGAAGAGCCGCTCGAGGGTCGTCATCACGGTCGTGTACGCGAGCGGGCGATCAATCATCTCGAAAACGTCGCGCACGCTGCTTTCGCCACGTCCCCAGAGAACGTCCATCAAGCGAGCCTCGAGGCTGCCCAGCACCTGGCTCAGAGGAGGCTCGCGGCGATCCTGGGTACGCCGGGGGTTGAAGAGGTTCATCATCCGGGTTAACGCGCGCCAAAGATGTTAGTCGGCCAGCCGGAGTCGAGTCAAACACCGTTTTTCACCGTCCGGCGCTTCGGCAAACCACCGTCACATTCTCTGGCGACAGACTACAGGTAGCGCGTCTCGATGATCCGCCGGTGGTGCGCAACGTGCCCCGCGATTACGTACGCCAGCGCTCTCACCGTAAACGGATTCCCACTCGCAATACCCCTCCGCGACCAGGCTTCCTCCGGCATGTTGCGGAAAAGCGTCAGAGTCGCCAGCCGTACCGCCCTGAAATCCTCCACGTGGTTCGCCCATGGATAGTTGTCAGCGTCGGCCGCGCAGGAGGAAATATTCTGATCGAAACTCGGCAGTGGCGTATCGAACCCGCGCGCGAACCATAGAGCTCGGAAAGCAAACGCCCGCTCTGTGTCGTTGACGTGATTTTGGACCTGGCGAATGCTCCATTTATCCGGAGCGTAGCGATAGCGCGACTTCTCCTCGGAGATTCGCCGCGAGAAATTCTCGGCGTCTGCCAGTTGGGTTTCCAGCTCGCGAAGAATATCGGGATTGGTGACCCTGTCGATGTAGGTGAAGTAGTATGGCGCCGCCTCGCTGCGTTGGGGAATTCCGATCATCGCGGCATTTTAGCCGTCCCGGCAGGCACGACGCAATCTCTTGAAAATCCCGACAAAAGCGCATGCCCGGTTACATGGACGAACGCTTTCTCGTCGGATTCACCCACCTTCGTAGCCAGGAACTTGTCACAATTCTTTGTCGGGCGGCGTTATTGGAGTTGTGAAGATGGAAATTGCGAGGGCCGAAACACCGGTCTTGGAGTCGACAACGGTCAGCGACGCCTCCGGCTTCGAGACTATGTTTCGCGCCCAGTACGCACGGATTGCCCGTGTGATCGCCGGGATAATACGTGACCCGGCGAGAGCCGAGGAACTCACAGTCGAAGTCTTCCTGAAGTTCTGGAAAAGCCCCGCCGCTCGCGGCGAACGAGCCGAGGGTTGGTTGCGTAAAGCAGCGGTCCGGAAGGCACTCGACGAACTTCGGCGACGGGGACGCCGGGCTCGCTATGAAGGGTTGTTCCAGTTTGGCAGGAGCACACCTACGCCAGAGGAACTGCGAGGCGTTACCGAGGGGCAGGAACGAGTCCGCGCTGTGTTGGCAGCGATCGGCAAGCGCCAGGCAGAACTGCTGCTCCTCCGCAACCAGGAGTTGAGCTATCGCGAGCTGGCTTCGGCTCTAGATCTGAACGCAGTCTCGATCGGCACTCTCCTCGCTCGAGCGCAGAGAACTTTTCGAAAGGAGTACGTCAGGCGATATGGCAAAGACGAATGAAACCGATCTCGGCCGGTGGGTTGACAAGCGCCTTGGGCAACTCGCTTCAGATCGCGGGTGGGAGCCGGACGCCACGCGCGCTCTTGCGTGCTTCTACGAAAAGCGGCGCGCCAGAAATATGCGCAACGTGGCCTGCGCTGCCCTGTCCATCACCGCCCTCTGGATAAGCTTGACCGCGTTCCCGAAATCACGAGAAATCGTTCGTCGGCTTTGGGCGGGATCAAGAATCGCAGATATCGGCCAGGTTTCCGCCGATGTGAAGACCCTCAAGGACGGCGAAGGCGCACCGGATTTTGTCTTGAAGGACGCAAACGGAACCGATCTACGGTTATCCGCCTATCGCGGGAAAGTGGTTCTGCTCAACTTTTGGGCCACGTGGTGCCACGGGTGCGCATTGGAGGTGCCGTGGTTGGTTCAGTTCGAGAAGGACTATCGTGACCGCGGGTTCACCGTGATCGGTGTTTCAATGGATGCCGACGGCTGGAAATCCGTGAAGCCCTTCCTCGAACGGGAAAAAGTGAATTATCCGGTCGTGATCGGCAATCAGAAGGTGGCTGCACCCTACGGCTTGGACGCAATGCCCATGACCTTCCTGATTGGTCGCGACGGGAAAATCGCCGCGACCTCCGTCGGCATAATCGACAGAGCGGCGTGCGAGCATCGGATTCGCGAGTTGCTGGCATCCGCCTCCCGCTAAGGGAGGACCCTCGCTACTTCCCCCGCTGCCAGCTCATCTCGACGCGCACCGGTATCTCGTTCTTGATCGGGATCATCAGGAGCTTCGGTGGATCGATCTTGAAATCGGAAACTGTTGCCGGGATCGTTCCCGTCAGGCTTATGTCGCCGCCCTGCATCGTCAGCTGGAACAGAACTTGTTTGTAATGGGCGGTCTGGCCGGCGAACTGGACTTCCAGGTCCGCATGGATCGGTCCGGCCTTGATTTCCGCTTCGGGAAATTCGGTGCGCACGACCACCATGGGGAACTCGGCACCCCTGACCACCTCAATCATGTGCAGATCGCGGTTGCTGTCGCCCGAGTTGAACGACTTCACGGGAGCCGCGATCAGAAAATTGCATTGCCCGGCATGGCAAACGCCTTTGCCTCGCGCCTCATGACTGACGCCATCCGCTTCATGCAGCGGATGAGAGACGTGATACGTGAGCGTGGACTTCTCCAGAACCCATTGACTGTCCGCCCGGACAATCGCGGGAAGCGTCAACAACAAGAGAACGGCTAATATCGGTTTCATGCATTGGCCCCTTTTTCAAGCTGCCGGTGGTCCGGTTACGTTCACCGATTCGCGGAAGAATCGTCCTCAACGATTGTGTTCTCAGAAGGGCGCGCCAGTCCCAGCACCGCCGCCACGTGGTGGGCCGAGCGTTTGGCGGAGCCTGACTTGAGTGTCACGGACAAAATCGCAACTCCGTAAGCGGCAGCCGTAACGATCGCCACGTCGCTGTGGTACTGCGCGATTCCGTGGACCTTTTCGCCCTGACTCTTCTGGCTGAACGCCATTTCCCCAAGAATGGGCGTCAGGATCATTCCCGGACCGTGAATCCAGGCCATCGCCTTGTGCAGCCGGATGTTCCCTTCCGTTTTGGTTCCCGGAATCTTCGGCGCGAAGATTGCGTAGTAGGCGGTCGCAAAGTACAACCCGGCCGTTGTCGCGCCAAGCGCGGCGTGCAAATCGCGGTCGGTCGAACTCGTGCTCTTGCCACCGGCTAGCGCACCCGTAATCACAGTCGCTACCAGCGGGACCGTTGTGATCAGACCAAGCCGCTGGTGCATCTGGAGCATGTGCGACCGCTTGTCGAGACGCGCCTGCTCCTGAGGATTCGCCTTCGTCTCACTCGAAGGAAAGCCGAGTTCGGAAAGGGAGGGTGCGGCCGCATTCGACGAGGCCGCAAGGGAAAAATCGAGCGCCTGCGTTGCGGACTGCGTGACTGTGACTCTACCCGTCTTCGAAGCAAAGCCCGGAGCGGACGCCGAAACTTCGTAGTCTCCGGGGACAAGGTTTTTGACCGCATAGCTTCCCGCCGAGTCGGTTCGCGCCTCGATTGCTTCGCCCGTCGCGACGTTCTTGACGGAGACTGTGGCGCTGGCGACGGCGGTGCCGGAAGAATTCGTCACCTTGCCGGATATGGTAGCGCTCGCAACCTGCGCTCGCGCGCAAGGAGAGTACGCCAACCAAAGTACGACAAACATCAGAACCGGTAAGAACTTTGCCACTTTCGGATTCATCTGGGATTTTCTCCATCGTATGATTCCGTGCCGCCGCAACAACTCACGTCCACAGATGCCTTGCTCTTCGGGAGGGATGTATTCGCGGGTAACACTAGACGGCAAGCCTGTGGGCCCGCCGACGATTACAGAACGCCGTGCGCGCGGTTTGACGGTCTCTCTGAATCGGCCTGTCGCAACGCGTCGAAAACGCTCTGCGCCTGCGCCCTCGGCAATTCGGAGCCGAGTTCCTCGACGCTCAACTGGCGCAGCCGCGCAACGCTGCCGAACCGCCGCAGCAGCTTCTGCGCCGTGCGCTCGCCTACGCCGGGGATTTCGGTGAGTGAGGTGCGCAGCCTCCTGTTCGAGCGCCTTTGACGGTGAAACGTGACAGCGAAGCGATGGGTTTCGTCACGAATCTGCTGAACCAGGTGCAGAACGGGGGAATGCCGGTCGAGAACAATCGGCTCGTCCTCGCGTCCCAGCACGTACAGAATCTCTTCCTTTTTCGCGATACTCGCCACAGGCTGATTGATGACTTCGAGCTTCTCGAGCGCCTGCGCGGCTGCGTGGAGTTGCCCGATACCTCCGTCGATCAGGATCAGGCTTGGCAGCGGCTTCCCTTCCTCCTGCAAACGCCGGTAACGTCGTTCGACGGCTTCGCGCATGCTCGCAAAGTCGTCGCGTAACAGGCCAGCCGATTTCTCCTCGCCCTCTGCCACTTCCGCGCCGCGAATGACGAATTTGCGATAATCGGATTTCTTCATCCGCCCGCCTTCCCACACCACCATCGAAGCGACTGTGTCCGAACCCTGGATGTGCGAAATATCGAAGCACTCGATTCGTTTTGGAGCTTCGGGCAACAAGAGAGACGATTCAAGTGCCTCGGCGATGGCCTTCGACGTCGGCTTCAGCACGCGGAATCGCTGCATGAAGGAATGCTCGGCGTTCTTCTCCACCAGTTCCAGAAACGCATGCTTCTGTCCCCGCTGGGGATTGAGAATTTCGACGCGGTGTCCGGCCGCCTCGGTCAAGACTTCCTCGAGCAGTTCCCGCTCCTCGAAATCGATTGGCGTGTGGATATATCGGGGAAAATATGTGGAGTCGAGATAGAGCTGCTTCAAGAGCGACGGCAGAAATTCTAACGGGTCGAATTCGTCCAGGTTCTCCCAATAAAAATCCCTGCGGTCCACAACGCGGCCGCCACGCAAATGAAAGAGATTCACCGCCACTTGCGGAGGCTCCGCGTACCAGCCGAGCACGTCCGTATCATCGCCCGAAGCCGCCGCGATCTTCTGCCGCTCCTCCATTTCTTCGAGCGTGCGCAGCAGATCGCGATAACCGGCCGCTTCCTCGTACCGCTGCTCCGCCGACGCCCCCTCCATGCGTTCTTCGAGGCTGCGCGAAAGATCGCTGCGCCGGCCCTCGAGAAACAGCCGCACATCGCGCGCCGACTCCGCATATCGTTCGTCGGTGACCAGCGAATCCACGCACGGCCCCAGACAGCGGTGAATGTAATACTGCAAACACGGCCGCGGGTGAAAGCGCGCCAGATCCACCGTGCACGACGGCACCAGAAAATGCTTGTGGATCAGGTGCACCAGCCGGTACGCAAGACTCGCCGGAAAATACGGCCCGAAGTAGAGTGAGCCGTCCTGTTTCAGCCGGCGCGTGACGTATACGCGCGGATACTTTTCGAATGCTGTGTAGCGAATGTACGGATAAGTCTTGTCGTCGCGCAGCAGGACGTTGAATTTCGGCTGGTGCCGCTTGATCAGGTTGTTTTCCAGCGCCAGCGCCTCTTTTTCGTTGTCGACAACGATGTATCCAACATCCGCGATCTCGCGCACCAGCGACCCGGTTTTCGCGTCCTCCCATTTGGATTCGAGGAAATAGGACCTGACCCGCGATTTCAGCGATCGGGCTTTTCCCACATACAGGATCGTCTCGGCGGCGTCTTTGAACAGGTACACGCCCGGCTGCGTGGGCAGGTTGGCGACTTTTTCCTTCAGGTCCATGGATACGCTTACAATAATACGCTACGCCGCCGCTCGAGTGCGCTTCGCTTCGAAGCAGGAAGCAACTGCCCGTGCTCCCGAGCCGTCCAACTGGAAAGGAGGATTGCCGATGCGCCGAAAGCCTCTCGTTCCGATCTGCTCGTTGTTTTTGGTCGCCGTTGCGGCGGCGGGAAGCGGCCATCCGCTGCCCGTGCAACCATCGCAGTCGCAGAGCGGACAATCGGGGAAATCGACTCAACAGCAGTCGTCCTCGAAGGGCTATTCCAGTTCGGCGAAAAAGCAGGCGGAAGCACAGTCTCCAGACGACAATCCCAATCCGGCGCCCGATCCTCACAAGTACGATCGGTACAATGCCGAAAAGGACATCGAAGTCGCCGCTTTCTACATGCACAAAGGCGATCCCGACGCGGCAATCCCCCGCCTCGAGGAAGCCTCCCGGCTTCAGCCCGACTACGGCAAGCCGCGTCTCCTGCTGGCAGAGTGCTACGAGAAGAAACACGATCCCGCGAGCGCGGCCAGGTACTTGAAGGAATATCTCAAGGTTTATCCGCACGCGCCCGACGCCGACAAAGTCCAGAAGAAAATCGAACAATTGGAGAAGCAGGCGCAGTAACGGCGGAATGCGGCCGCCTCAGGCGGGAAAGCGCTCCAGGAACTTCATCGCTCGCCCGAAATCCGCGAACTTCTTTTCCTCTTTGCGAAACCGGGCGGAATGCGATTCTCTTCGGCACCGCGCGAACTTCATGGGATGCTTCAAGTGCAGCATCTCGTGGTAAAGCACGTACGCTACGACATGCTCAGGCACGTTCTGTTTGTCGAGCAGGCGATTGATCACGATTTGATCGAGCGCGGGATCAAAGCAGCCAAGCTGTGTACGCCACGCGCGCTGGCTCCAGGCCAGGCGCGGACGTTTTAACCGTTTGCGAAAATAACGCCGGTTGAGCCGATCGAACATCGGCGCCAGATCGTGGTAGACGCCCGAAGGTCGATGTTCCATCCGCCGCGCTCGGCGTTGTCGAAACGCGAGCAATTGCCGTCGCGTCGATCGCGCGTACGAAAACGCCCGGTATGTCTCTAGCAGTTCTCGGGGCGTCCTGCGACGGTAGAGTCGCGCCAGCAGAATTGCTGCCGCCGCTTCCATCACCCGTCTTGAGGCCGACCGCAGCGCGTCCGAAAGCCGCACGTAAGCGGTGTCCTCGCGCAGTCGGATCGTGTGCGTCAAATCCGCGTAAGGATGGTACTCGACCACGAACTGAGGCGGTCGTCCCGCGCAGCCGAGGCGCGTATAGATGCGCTGGAAAATGCGCTCGCCGCCCGGCACCGGACCTCCGCGCTGGCCCGCTTGCCTCAATTCTGTTTCCTCCGAACGGGAGCGGGCAGCATCTCCTTCAGCGCTTGGTGCGCCTCCGAAACCGCATCCTTGGTTCCGTCGATCGCGTCCTCGAGCGTATCGCTGTAATCGTCGAAATCCGACCCTTTGGCGTCTTCGATCTTCTGAAGCGCGGCCAGGAATTCCTTGCCCTTCGATTCCAGTAACTTGAGTTCCGGATGGATATTCAACTGCCTGTCCTTCGCCTCGTCGATCTCGCCGGCGGCGTCGTCGAGGCATCCGGAATACCCGTTCATCAATCCGTTCAGGATGTCGCCGCGGTGCGCTTCCGGAACGGTCCGCGTCAGTTCGTATTGAAATTTCTTGAGGCGGTCCTCGGCGAACGAAAGATAGAGTCTGATGCGGTCGCCCGGGTTCTGCCTCTCGCGAATCTTGTCCGCTTCGGCATCCGTCAGATAATCCTTTCTTCCTTGCGGAGCCGCGGAAGCCCGCGCGGTGCCCGCGGCCGCGATCAGCATCCATGCCAGGTACAGGATGCTCACGATTTTTATTTTCGCGCTGGGCACGGAAATCCTCTCCCTCTTCTAACCCTTTTTCTTCTCCGAATCCAGCCCCGCAGCCGGCTGGCGCGGAAAGAGTTCATCGATCAAGTGCCGGTTCAGCGCGTCGAGATTGTCGCGGATCCCCTGAAACGGCTTCTGCTCGTCTGCCGAGAATCCGACCATCAGGTAATTCAGCCGCCGCAGCGCCTCGCGCACGGAAATTTGCAGCTCCTTGAATCCGGAGGAGTGCTTTTCGGCGTTCGCGCCCGTCGCGTCGAGAGCTTTCGCGACGGAATCCGCCTGTGTTTCGTACTCGCGCGCCCCTTTCAACGCTTCGTCAAGATTGTTGTCTCCAGCCTGCTTTTCGATTTCCTCGAATTCCGCTCTGCCCAGATGCACCATCAGCTTCGCCTTGTGCACCGGATCGGTTTCCTGCTCGAATTTGGCCCGGTCTTTGGCCAGATCTTCCTTGTGGCTGTGGCCGAAGATCAGCGGGAGTGCGATCATCCACAACCCGGCGATGCGTAGGCTTGCGAACAAGAGCGTCTACCTCTTTTTCTCTTGCAACTGGCGTTTCAGGAACCGCGCGCGTTCCGAAGCCACAAAATACATGTCGCTGTTCCGATCCTTGTTCAACTCGAGGAACTTCTGATACGCGTCCAGCGCCTGAGCGGCTCCTCCCAGCTTGTCGTAACAGGCCGCACGAAGAAAGACACTTCCCAGCGGAAGCGGTTCCCGCTGCGAGAGCAGATTCAGGCCCTGCAGCGCGGCCTGATAATTGCCGCTCGCGTATTCCGCTGTCACCAGAGTCCCCAGCACGTCGTTGGAGCTGGGCTCCATTTTGAACGCCGCGCTCAGAAACCGGATCGCATCAGGATAATCTTTCTTTTCGAGGTAGGCGCGACCCAGTGCCGCCGGATATTGGGCATCGCGGGGACTCAAAGTCTCCAACTTCTCCAGGATCGGAATCGCCGCGTCGTACTTATTCTCGCCGAGATACGCCTGCGCGCGCAGGCCCAGCGAACCCGCGTCTTCCGGCTTCAGCGCCGCAGCACGATCGAGTTCGGCGATGCCGTCGTCGAACTTGCCCGCGTTGATCAGGATGGAGGCGCGGTCCACCCGCGCATTCGCGTCATTCGGCTTTGATTTCAGATAATCGTCCAGTTGCGCCGCGGCTTCGTCCGGCTTCTTCTCCGCGATCAGCGCCTCCGCAAGACCCAGATGCGCCCGTGCTGAGTCGGGCCGCAGTGCAATCGCCGCACGGAATTCCGCCTCGGCTTCGCCCGGACGATTCGCGCCGAGCAGTGCGTGCCCTAACGCCTCCCGAATTTCGAGATCCTTCCCGTCGAGTTTCTCCGCAGCCTGATACTGCTCGGCCGCTTCCGGAATTTTTCCCGATTGCTCGAGTGCAACACCCGCCAGGAATCGCGCGTGCGCGTCCGTCGGAGCAAGTTCCGCAGCCTTTTCGAAGGGCTCGACGGCGTCTCCCGGCTGCCGTAGTTCGAGCAGCGTCATTCCCAGATTTGTGTACGCCGCGTCCATTTTCGGATCGAGCTCAATCGCCTTCGCGTACTCGGGCTTGGCATCGGCCGGACGCTCCATCGCTGTGTAGGTGTATCCAAGCTGGAAATGCGCGTAGGCGCTGGTCGGGTTCTTTGCGAGATAGGCCTCGTATTTCTGCGACGCCGTTGCGTAATCCTTTTGATCGAGCGCCGTCCGCGCGTCCGCCAGAAGCTTCTGCAGCATTTCCGCTTCGGGGTCGTGAACGCGTTTCCGGCTGGTGCCGACTGTTTGCGCGAATGCGGGCGGCGCTGCGCTCGTGAGGAGGAGCACGGCGCCGCATGCCGCTATCCGAAGGAAAGCGCGCTGCGTCATGGTCAGGAGGAATTGCCCGTCCGACCGTCCTGCCCGGCGAGCGATGAGTGGTTCTTGTGGTTGCCGTTGGCCGCGCTCAAAGCCGCGGCAAGAAACCGGCCCGTGTGCGATTGTGAGTTGCGTGCCACCTGCTCGGGCGTTCCCGCGGCGACCACGCGCCCACCCGCGTCGCCGCCTTCCGGCCCGAGGTCGATCATCCAGTCCGCGCACTTGATCATGTCCAGGTTGTGCTCGATGACCAGCACCGAAGCGCCGCCCTCGATCAGTTTACGGAACGCCGTGAGCAACTTCTGAATGTCGTCGAAATGCAAGCCGGTCGTCGGCTCGTCGAAAATGTATAGAATCCCGGCGTTCTCCTGCCGAGTGAGATGCGCGGCCAGCTTCAACCGTTGTGCTTCGCCGCCGGAGAGCGTCGTTCCCGATTGCCCCAGCCGCAGGTAGCCGAGTCCGACCTCCTCCAGCACGCGCAATCGCGACGTCACTTTCGGATGCGCCGCAAAAAAAGCGAGCGCCTCGCGCACAGTCATCTGCAGGACGTCATGAATATTCTTGTCCCGATAGAGCACCTCGAGCACGCTGCTCTTGTACCGCGTTCCCCGGCACTCCTCGCATACCAGCTCAACATCCGCCAGAAAGCGCATCTCCACGGTGACCGTCCCGTCGCCCTGGCATGCCTCGCAGCGCCCACCGGCGATATTGAACGAGAAGTCGCCGGAGCTGAAGCCGCGCTTCCTCGCCTGCGGCGTCGCCGCAAAAACCTCGCGAATCGGATCGAACGCTTTCAGGTAGGTCGCCGGATTTGACCGCGGCGTCCGCCCGATCGGCGACTGGTCAACCATCTCGATGGCCGTCAGCGCCGCGTCGCCGTCGATGCGGTCGCAGTACTCGCGCCAGTTTCCACCCGTCCTTTTCGCCTGCAGCGCCTTGTAAAGCACGTCGTACACGAGCGTCGATTTCCCCGATCCCGAAACCCCCGTAATCGCCACAAGCAGTCCGAGCGGAATCATCACGTCGACGCCTTGCAGATTGTGGCTTCGCGCGCCCTCGATTTTCAGAAACTTGCCTTGCGGCCTTCGCCGCCGTTGCGGAACCGCAATGCGCAAATCGCCTCGCAAATAGCGTCCGGTGAGCGATTGCGCGTCCGACAGCAGCGCCTCGCGCGTTCCCGCAAAAATCACCGCGCCGCCGTGTTCGCCGGCTCCCGGGCCCAGGTCGAGCACGTAGTCCGCCGCGAGAATCGTGTCCGGATCGTGCTCCACCACCACCAGCGTATTCCCGAGGTCGCGCAGCCCCTTCAATATATTGATCAACCGGTGCGTGTCGCGCGGGTGCAACCCGATTGACGGCTCGTCCAGTACGTACAGCGCGCCGACCAGATGCGATCCGAGCGACGTCGCCAGTTGAATGCGCTGCGCTTCCCCGCCCGATAGTGTCGACGTCAGCCGGTCCAGCGTCAGATACTCCAGATCCAACTTCGTCCAGAAAGCGCAGCCGCTGCTGAATTTCGATCTGGACCTTGTCTGCGATCTCCGCCTCCCCCGGGCTCAGTTTCAAACCATCGAAGAAGGGCCGGGCTTCCCTTACGGTCATCTGGCAGACTTCCGTAATCGATCGCCCCGCCACTTTCACCGCGCGCGCCTCCGCTCGCAGCCGCGTGCCGTTGCACTCCGGGCACGTCGCGTACCCGCGATAACGGCTCAGAAAGACGCGAACGTGCAGCTTGTACTTTTTCCGTTCCAGCCAGCCGAAAAATCCCTTTACGCCGGGAAAATCCGCTCCGCGATCTCCTTCGATAATCGTTTCACGTTGCGCCTCAGTCAGGTTGCGAAAGGGGACGTCCACTGGAATCCCCTTCGCCCGCGCGAACTTCCGCATGTCCATCGCCAGTTGCCGGTACCGCGGCTTCGTCCACGGCTCGATCGCGCCGTTCGCCAGCGACTTGCTCTTGTCCGGAATCACGCGGTCGATGTCGAAATCGATCGTGTTGCCGAATCCCTGGCAGCGCGGGCACGCGCCATACGGATTGTTGAACGAGAAAAGTCGCGGCTCGGGTTCCTGATACGAAGCGCCGCATTTTTTGCAATCGAACCGCTCGTTGAAGACGAGCCGTTCCGGTTCGCCGCCCGGAGCCTCCGGAACAAACTCGAGGATTGCTTCACCGCGCCCCTCGCGGTAGCAGATTTCGATCGAATCCATCAGGCGCGAGCGCATTTCCGGTGAGACCGCGAGCCGGTCCACCAGGACATACACGGGCTTCGCGAAATCGACGTCGAGCAGATCCTCCGGCGTCGCAAACTCGAAGACTCGCCCGCCCTGATACAGCCGGTTGAACCCGCGCTTCCGCAGGCTGACCAGCGCTTCCCGCACCGCTTCCGCCGACGACTGCTTGCGCTTTGACGCCCTTACTTTCAAAAGCGAAGCCGCCGTCCCTTCCGCCTGAACTCTCGCGTTCGGGGCTGCCGCCTCCTGGGCTTCGGGGGAACTTTCGGGCGCCGGACTCCCCTCGGAGATCGTTTGCCGCGGAACCACGGCGCCCTTCTTATCCGCCTCCGGCGCGAGCTTCAACTCGTACAAAACGTAGAAGCGCTGGCCTTCGGCCAGCGCCAGCACGCGTTCCGCGATTTCATCCAGCGTGTCTCGCCGGACTTCTTCCCCGCAGCGCAGGCAAAACGTATGTCCCACGCGCGCGAATAGCAGCCGCATGTAATCGTAAATCTCGGTCGCCGTCGCCACCGTCGACCGCGGGTTTCGGGTTGTATTTTTCTGGCGGATGGAAATCGCAGGGGCGATTCCGGTGATTTCGTCCACATCGGGCTTTTCGATGCGTTCGAGGAACTGCCGCGCGTACGCCGAGAGCGATTCGATATATCGACGCTGCCCCTCCGCGTACAGCGTATCGAAGGCGAGGCTCGATTTCCCCGACCCCGAAACGCCTGTCACCACCGTAATCGCATTGTGGGGGATCGTGACGTCGATATTCTTCAGGTTATGGACGCGGGCCCCGCGGACCCGTATTTCCTCCGTCTCGTTGCCCTCGTGCTCCGTAAGGAGGGCAGCGGATTCCCCCGCGCCACCTCTCGACTGGGCAATCAATCTGCGTCGCGCGGACCGGCGGGCGATCTCCTCCGCACTTCCAGGCGCGGACTTCTCGGTGGACTTTGTCGCCATGGGTATAAACCAAAAATTATACGCGCCTCGCAGAAGGCGGGCAAATAAGCCCTCGCGCCGGCAAAACCCTTTCCGCTCCAGGCACTGCCTTCGGATTGGCCCCGAACTTCCCTGAGACTTGCCAGCCCTCCCGAGCGCCGCTATCATCGCAAGCATGCTCGATTCGAGAGAGGCGATAAACATGAGACGTTTCGCCGCCATTTTCCTGGCTACAATCGTGGTTCTGCTCGGCGCCCATACGACTTCGGCTCAGGAATGGGCCAGCGCTCGGCTCGACAAGTCTCCTCGTCACCTCGAATGGGTCACCGTGAAACACGGTCATCGCAAGGTCGACACGCTCATCGTCTATCCGCAGGCGAAAGACAAGCGCCCCGTCGTCCTCGTAATCCACGAAATTTTCGGCCTCACGGACTGGGCCCAGTTGGTGGCCGACGAGATTGCGGCGCAGGGCTATATTGCCGTAGAACCAGATCTTCTCTCCGGTATGGGTCCCCACGGCGGGCGCACGACGTCTTTCACGCAGCAGCAGGCCATCGAGGCGATCAGTCATCTCGATCCCGACCAGATCACCGCCGACCTGAATGCCGCCGCGAACTATGGCCTCAAGCTGCCTGCCTCAAACGGCAAACTTTTCGTCGTGGGTTTCTGCTGGGGCGGCGGTCAAAGCTTCCGCTATGCGACAAACCGCCGCGGCTTGAGCGCGGCCTTCGTCTTCTACGGCGTGCCGCCTCCTGCAGAAGCGATGAAGCGGATCACCGCTCCCGTCTACGGTTTCTATGGCGGCAACGACGAACGCGTCACGGCCACGGTCCCCGAAGCGCAAGAGGAGATGAAAGCGGCCGGCAAACACTATGAACCGGTGATCTACAAGGGCGCTGGTCACGGTTTCATGCGGGCCGGCGAGGCGCCCGACGCGAATGACGCGAACTCCGACGCGCGGAAGCAGGCCTGGGCGCGCTGGAAAGTTCTTCTCGAGGAAAACGATCGCTAGAGCCCGCCACTGGGGCAACTGCATCGGATGGTGCGCCGGAACTTCGGACCCGCGGACTCCATGAACACGCTCGATTCCAGCCAGCCGCTTCCCTTCGATCATCTCGAAGCGCACGCGGCGTTGTCGCGCATCGACGAGCGGCTCGCGAGCCTGATCGAACGAGTCGGCAAGTTTCAATTCAAGCTCGATGAATGCGACAGCGTTTACGAGTCGCTACTGGAAGCGATTACCTACCAGAGCATTTCGGGCAAGGCCGCGGCCACCATCTTCGCGCGAATCAAGGCGCTCGGATCCAACGGTTGCCCTACCCCGCAAGAAGTGGCGCGCATTCGTACCCAAACGCTGCGCAAGGCGGGCCTTTCAGGCGCGAAAATCCTCGCCGTGAAGGTCTGGCGCGCAAAACGACCGAGGGCATCGTCCCGACGCTCGCCGAAGCGGAAAAAATGTCCGACCAGGAACTCGTCGATCGCCTGATCTCCGTGCGCGGCATCGGCGCCTGGACCGTCGAGATGTTCCTGATCTTCCGTCTCGGGCGCCCTGACGTTTTGCCGATCCACGATTATGGTGTGCAAAAAGGGTATGCCCTCACGTATGGAAAGCGGCGCATCCCGAAGCCGAAAGAGCTTCTGAAATTTGGCGAGCGCTGGCGCCCCTACCGCACCGTCGCGAGCTGGTATATGTGGCGCGCCGTCGAACTGGCCGGCAAGGATGGCCGGAAGCTAACCAAAGCGAAGGGCAAGGGCCGCGCGAAACGGGGGGCGAAAGGGGCCGGAAAAACGTGATTTTGTATCGATTAGAATCTTGGTCCGCCCTTTGTTTTCAATGACTTGCGGCGATTTCTGTTTGCAATAAATGCAAAACAGAAACCATTCAACGGCACCGCACCATCCGCCTGAAGGATTCGCGCGAATGAGCCAACTGGGCGTCGACGTAGCATCGGGATAGCGAGTGACCGAAACAAAACAAACCGACATTCTCGTGATCGGCAGCGGCCTGGGCGGCCTGGCGGCGGCGTGGGACGCCGCAAAACGCGGTTGCGAAGTCACGCTGCTCACGCGCGCCTCGAATCCCGAGGACAGCAACACCTACCGCGCGCAAGGCGGCATCATTTATCGCGGGCGCGAGGAGCGCCCGAGCAACTCGTCGCCGACATTCTTTCGGCGGGCGCCGGGCTCAGTTCGCCAGAAGCCGCCTCGCTGCTCAGCCAGCGAAGGCCCGCGCCTGGTGAAGGAAATCCTGATCGACGAGCTGCACGTGCCCTTCGATCCTTCGCCGGAATATCCCGGCGAACTCGATCTGACGTCCGAGGCGGGCCATTCCATCCCGCGCATCATCCACTACAAGGACCAGACCGGATTTTCGATCGAGCGGGCTTTTTTCGAGCGGTGAGATCTCATCCCGAAAGTGAAAGTCATTCGCCAACGCGACCGCCGTGGACCTGCTGACGCCGTCGCACCATTCGGTCGAGCCTACCGACGTTTACCGCCCGCTGACATGCGTCGGCGCCTACGTGCTCGACCAGAACCACGGGAAAAATTTTCTCCATCCTGGCCAAGGAAACGATCCTGGCCACCGGCGGCCTGGGCAGCGTTTTTCTGCACACGACGAATCCCCCGGGCGCGCGCGGCGACGGCATCGCCATGGCCTACCGCGCCGGCGCGCGCTGCATCAATATGCAATACGTCCAGTTCCATCCGACGGCGCTGCTGGCGCCGGACGGCTGCTTCCTGATTTCGGAAACGGTGCGCGGCGAAGGCGGCCGCCTCGTGGACCGCCACGGGAAAGAATTCATGCAGCAAGTTTCATCCGGCCGGTTCGCTCGCGCCCGCGCGACGTTGCCGCGCGCGCCATTTACCAGACCATGCTCGAATCGGGCGAGCCGTGCGTCTATCTGGACATCACGCACAAGCCCGCCGAACAGCTCCGCGAGCGCTTTCCCGGCATCTACGCCGTTTGCATGGAGCGCGGCATCGACATGACGCGCGAGCCGATCCCTGTCGTTCCCGCGGCGCACTACAGCTGCGGCGGCATCGCCACGGACGACTACGGCCGCACCACGGTCGACCGCCTGCGCGCCGTCGGCGAAGTCGCCTGCACCGGCCTGCACGGCGCGAATCGCCTGGCCAGCACTTCCCTGCTCGAATGCCTCGTGTGGGGCACGCGCGCCGGCGCGATGCCGCCGAACGCATTGCGCGGGCGACGCCTTTTATTTCCCGAAATCGCCGACTGGCGCTATGAGCACGAGCCCGCCGATCCCGCGCTGATCTCGCAGGACTGGCTCACGATCCAGCACACCATGTGGAATTATGTCGGCCTGATCCGCAGCGAGAAGCGGCTCAATCGCGCCATGCGCGTCTTGCGCGAACTCGATCTGGAAATCGCGCGCTTCTACGAAAAATGCGAAATCAGCGACTCCATCATCGGCCTGCGCAACGGCATCCTGACGGCGCTGCTGATCCTGGAAGCCGCCGATCAGGCCCGCGAGAGCCGCGGCTGCCACT
This sequence comes from uncultured Acidobacteriota bacterium, assembly GCA_963753475.1. Taxonomy (GTDB): domain Bacteria; phylum Acidobacteriota; class Terriglobia; order Acidiferrales; family UBA7541; genus Palsa-295. The sequence goes on along the minus strand of CAVWCN010000022.1, from coordinate 62,368 downwards.
ACCGCATTGATTGATTTTGTCGTTCCGGCGCATGCGGATACAGGACCATCCAAGAGTTCTTGCCCGAGGCTGCCGGTTGACCGGCTGCCGCATCCACCCGCAGTTCCGAGTGAGAGAGGCCAACGCCTCTCTGACTCGGATTCTTCTCACGAACTCGGCGGCGCGCAGAATGCCCTTGACACACCTAGCATTCTAGGCGTAATTGTTATCAGACTGAGCTGTCTAGGGGTATCGGAGAATGGCGAGAAACGATCTTCAGGGAAGTCTGGACCTGCTGGCACTGAAAACCCTTTCGCAGATGGGGGAGCTGCACGGCTACGGAATCGTGCTGCACATCCAGCGAGCGTCGGACGAGCTATTGTCGGTCGAGGAGGGTTCGCTATATCCCGCGTTGCACCGGATGGAGCAAAGCGGATGGATTCGCTCGGAGTGGAAGCTGACGGAGACGAATCGCAAAGCGAAATACTACCGGCTGACGGCTACGGGCCAGAAGGAACTGCGTAAGGCCGAAGAAAGTTTCGAACAGGTAGTGAAAGGCGTGCGTGCAGTGTTGCGGTACGCGCAGGGGTGAGCGATGTCCATTCTTCGGCGAATCACGAATTTATTTCAGCGTTCGAAGCTGGACCAAGAGATCGAGGCGGAACTGCGTTCGCACATCGAAATGCGCACGGCAGACAACATTGCGGCCGGAGTGCCGCCTAAAGAAGCACGACGCGATGCGCTTCTGCGCTTCGGCAATCGAGCGGTCTTGAAGGAACGCGTGACAGCAGCCGACGCGCAGTTGTTTCTTGATTCGGTCTGGCAGGACTTGTGTTACGGCGTTCGCATGCTTCGCAAATGGCCGGGCTTCACCGCCGTCGCCGTTCTCACCCTCGCCCTCGGCATTGGCGCCAATACCGCCATCTTCAGCCTGACCTACGCCCTGATTCTAAAGAGCCTGCCGGTGCCAAACCCGGATGAGTTGGTCCGCTACTCTTTCGACGCACCGGGCGAAGGTCTGACAGACCTTTCGATTTCGGGGCCCGCGTACGACGCACTTCGGAAGCACGAAACTGTGGATCAAGACATTCTGGCTTGGAGCGGAGCCGATCTGGCAGTTCGCCGGAACGGCAGCGTAACGGACGTGCGCGGCGCGCTGATCACAGAAAATGGCTTTCGCGTGCTGGAAGTCGCGCCATACATAGGGCGGACGTTTGGCGAACAGGATGACGCTCCCGGCGGCGGACCGAACGGCTATCAAGCGCTGCTTGGATTTTCGTATTGGAAGCAACATTTCGACGGTAAGAAAACCGCGCTCGGTCAGGCGTTGTCGATCAATGGAAGATCGGTAAGAGTGATCGGCGTGCTCCCGCCCGGCTTCGATGGTCTGATTGTCGGCGAGCGAGCCGATATCATCCTGCCCCTTTCGTTCGAGCAAATCATCAACGCTCCGACACCGGAGCGGTACGGCCCTCCGGGCGACAACTGGCTGACGGTAATCGGCAGGCTAAAGCCCGGAGAATCGCTCGAGTCGGCTCGTGCAAATTTGCAAGCCACAGCGAAAATCGTGCGCGAGGAGGCCGACCCGAGCCATCGGTTTATGGGCGGGCTCCAATTTCATGTCGAAAGCGGTCGGTCAGGTAGATCGTTCTTGAGGGCCGATTATAGCCAGCCGTTACTGCTGTTGGAAGTGCTGGTCGGGCTGCTTCTGCTTCTTTGCTGCGCGAATGCGGCTCTCCTGATGCTCGCTCGCGTCACAGGCCGGTTTCGCGAATTTGCCGTTCGCGGGACTCTCGGCGCGTCACGCAGGCGCTTGCTGCGGCAGATGCTCACCGAAGTTGGAATCCTGGCGGCGTGCGGACTCGGGCTTGGCATCTGGCTGGGATGGGCAGCGGCGCGCTCGCTGGTTTCGATGCTGGGGATGATCGGCCAGCCACCGGTACTGGATGTTGCCCCTCAGACCGCGATCCTGGCATTTGCGGCGGGCGCAACTCTAGTCTCCGTCCTAGTTGCTGGACTTTGGCCCGCATTGCGCGCCAGCCGCATCGACCCCGCTTTAGACTTGAAGCGGAGCGAAGCGGTTTCGTCTTTCTCGTCGAAGCGGCTCGGCACTTGGATCGTGCCAGCTCAGGTAGCTATCAGCATCACGCTGCTGACCTCCGCCGTGTTGCTGGGCGGGACCTTCGTTCATCTGTTGTCGGAACATGCGGGTTTCCGCCCCAACGGCGTGACCTTCGCCACTGTCGATTTGAGTTCTGTAAAGCCTACGCCAAAGCAAGCGGGCCGGGATGTTCGGGATATTGCGACGGCTCTAAAAGCCACCCCAGGCGTGGAAGCTTCGACCATCCTTCCCGGCGTTCCGATCGATGGCGGTTGGACTGCATCGCACTACTTTTCATTAGGAAAGCATGGTGCGGTTCATACCGATATGAGGACGTGGGTTGAGTTCGCCTCTCCCACCTATTTTGAGGTTATGGGAACACGAATCCTGGAAGGCCGCGGCTTCACCCACGCGGACGAGAATGGCGCGCGTGTGTGCGTCCTCGGCTCGTCTGCCGCCGCCTACTTTTTCCCGAACGAAGATGCCGTCGGCAGGTTTGTCTACTCCGGCGGCGAGGATCCGCAGAAAGACGGTCAAGATCTGGATCCCAGAAACGCGTGCCGCGTGATCGGCGTGTCCGAAGACGCGCGCTTCCTGTCGCTGCGTGAACCCGCTCCCCGCATGCTTTACAATCCTGTGACCGACTGGGAGTGGGGAACGCAGGCCTCGTTTGCTGTGCGGAGTTCGAGCCTAGCCGCAGAAGCCATCCGAAACGCCGTCCGAAAACAAGTCCCGGGCGTTCCCGACCCGGAGATATTCACGTTCGACGAGCTCATCAAGAATAATCTCGAAAAGGAACGAATGCTGATGAGTCTTTCTGTCTCCTTCGGGTGCGTCGCTCTATTGCTCGTCGCTCTCGGTCTCTACGGTGTGCTCGCACGAAGTGTAACGCTGCGCACGAAAGAGATCGGGCTGCGTCTGGCCCTCGGGGCGCAGCCGCGAGACGTAGTGATGCAGGTAATTCGTCGAGGACTACACCTCGTGATCGTCGGGGCGATCATCAGCGTACCTGTCGCTCTCGCAAGCATGCGCCTGCTCAAAGGCTTGCTCTTCGGCATTAATCCCGATAATCCGGTCGCTTTTGCAATGGTGGTTGTTCTCGTGTTTGTAGTTGTTGTGGGTGTGAGCTGCATCCCTGCCTGGCGGGCCGCGAGAGTCGATCCCATGGTCGCCATGAGGTACGAGTGAGCATGTCCATTTTTCGCCGAATCACGAATTTATTTCACCGCTCGAAGCTGGACCAAGAGATCGAGGCGGAACTGCGTTCGCACATCGAAATGCGCACGGCAGACAACATTGCGGCCGGAATGCCGCCTAAAGAAGCACGACGCGATGCGGTTCTGCGATTTGGGAGCAGGCCCGCAATGAAGGAACGCGTGATTGCGGCGGACGCGCAGTTGTTTCTTGATTCGGTCTGGCAGGACTTGTGCTATGGCCTCCGCGCGCTGCGCAAGTCGCCCGGATTCACCGCCGCCGCTGTGCTCTCACTCGCGCTCGGCATCGGCGCAAACACCGCCATTTTCAGCCTCATCGACGCCGTCATGCTACGCATGTTGCCCGTGCAAAATCCCGAGCAACTCGTGCGAATCGAATTTCGCTCGTCCGTATCGCCTACTCCCCGCATAAGTGTGACAAACGCTATCTGGGAGCAAGTGCGCGACCAGCAGGATGCCTTTTCCGGTGTAATCGCCTGGTCGCCGACAACTTTTGATCTCGCGGACGGCGGAGAAGTGAACTACATCAACGGCATTTACGCGAGCGGCGATTATTTCAGGATGCTTGGTGTGCGTCCGGCATCGGGACGGCTTTTTGCAGCTTCCGACGATGTTCGCAACTGTTCCGGCGTAGCCGTCCTCGGCTACGGATTTTGGCAGAGCCACTACGCCGGTGCCGAGACAGCTGTCGGCGGCCTCATCCGATTGAACGGCCATGCGTTTCCGATTGTCGGTGTCGCTCAGCGCGGCTTCTTCGGCACGGATGTTGGCGAAAAGCTGGACGTGGCAATACCAATCTGCGCGGAAGCCGTCTTGGACGGCAAAGATTCGATGCTCGATGTACGCGACGACTGGTGGCTGATGATGATGGGCCGATTGAAGCCGGGAACGACCGTCGAGCAGGCCGACGCGCGCATGAAAGTCTTATCCCCACCACTCTTCGGCGCAGTCGTGCCCCAGGATTGGGCCGCCAAGTATCAGGATATATTTCGAAAATACACATTTTCCATTTTTCCCGGTGCTACGGGCACCGGAGGCTTCTATAGTCTGCGCCAACAATACAGCCAACCGCTGGAAATCCTGATGTTCGTCGTGGGACTGGTCCTGCTGATCGCCTGCGCAAACATCGCCAGCCTGCTGCTCGCGCGTTCTGCGGCGCGCCAGAAAGAAGTCTCCGTGCGCCTTGCTCTCGGCGCATCGCGCAGACGCCTGATTCGTCAGGTGCTCACCGAAAGCATTGTGCTGTCTGGGCTTGGTGCTATTCTCGGCGTTCTTTTCGCGCGATGGGGCAGCGCGCTGCTCGTGCGCTTCGTCTCCACGCAGCAGAGTCCCGTATTTCTCGACCTGAAGATGGATGGCCGCGTTCTCGCCTTCACCATCGCCATCGCGGTGCTCTGCGGCTTGCTCTTCGGAATATTGCCCGCGCTCCGCTCCACGCGCATCGATGCCATGGCCGCGATGAAAGAGAGCCAGTCGCAATCCGCGCGCGGACGCTCGCATTCCTCTGCCGCGCGCTGGATTGTCGCCGCCCAAGTCGCCCTGTCGCTGATTCTTCTCGTCGGCGCCGGCCTTTTCATTCGCACATTCGCGAATCTCATGACTCTCAACGCGGGCTTCGACCGCAACGATGTCCTCATGGTTGAAACGAATATTCACAATGCGGGGATCCCAGAACCGTCCCGCGCTCCGCTGTATAGTCAAATGCTGTCGAAATTGCGAGTGCTGCCCGGTGTTGTATCGGCGAGCCAGTGCTGGATGGAGCCGCTCTCCGGCAAACAATGGGATAACGACGTGACGGTGCCGGGACATGCTCTTCCGCCCGGCGTCGAGCCAGACACTTTGCTGAACTGGGCGACACCAGGATACTTCGAGACCATGCGGACGCGTCTGTTGGAAGGACGCGCGTTTGACGCGCGCGATTCCGCAACTTCCACACCCGTCGTTGTCGTCAATCAACTGCTGGCCCGGCGTTACTTCGGCAGCCAAAGCCCCATCGGTCAGCATCTGATGGTCGGTACAGTCTCATCCGACACGCGTGAAATGCTCAGGCAGCCGATGGAAATCATCGGAGTGGTGCAGGATGCGAAGTACAGTTCGCTGAACGAAGATCCCACTCCCGAAGCCTATTTTCCGCTCTCCCAGATACAGACAAATGTTAGTGAGGACACGGCCTTTGAGATTCGCACCGCAATGCCGCCGTCCGCGCTGATTCCCGCCATCCGCGACGCGATGGGCAGCATCAACAAACTTGCATCGCTGCAATTCACTACGCTCAAACAGGAAGCCGACGACTCCATCCTGCAGCAGCATTTAATGGCCGCCCTGTCCGGATTCTTCGGCGGCCTTGCTCTCTTGCTCACCGCCATCGGCTTGTACGGAGTGATGGCTTACGTCGTCACCCTTCGCACCCACGAAATCGGCATTCGCATGGCGCTCGGCGCGCAGCGAAGCTCCATCCTCCGCCTCGTCATGCGCGACGCCGCCATTGTCCTCGCTGCGGGCGCGGCCGCGGGACTCCTCGGCTCCATCTGGATTTCGCGGTTGGCGAAGGGCCTTCTCTTTGGTCTCAAACCCAACGACCCATCAACGCTCGCCCTGGCCATCATCGTTCTCGTCGCCGTCGCGGTTCTGGCCTGCTACATACCGTCGCGGCGCGCGATGCGTGTCGATCCCATGATTGCGTTGCGATACGAATAGCTCGCTCCACGCTCTAATCCCACAATCCATTTCGACCCACAGTTACTAAAAACGGGAATCGCTGCGCCTTCCCGGTGACGGTGCATCCCCAAGCTTCCTTCTCCCACACTCGCGGCTTTTAACCCAAAACAAGGAGCAACACCCATACGAACGAACACGCAGGAGGCGGTTTTGTCTGCCTACATCGAGAGTGCGGCTACGACGGGACACGCACGGTGAAGGCCAGGGCCACCAACCCGATCAGCAGCGTCGCCCCCTCAAGTCCCACCGACGCGCGATGCAAGCGGTCAAACCGAACGCGCAGCGGATTCTCCGGCGGCGTAGCTTCGATGGAGGCCATCTGCGTACGCAAGCGGTCCATCCGAGGCCGCACGCCGAATTCGGAGACGAGCGTCAGCGCGAGCATCAGCAGCACGAGAGCCACGGCCGGCGCGGTCAGCCATTTTCGGGCCGCCACCAAGCCGAATCCCGCAAGGACATAAACCGCAGCCGCCGCGATGCCGATGTAGTGTAAGCGGGTCAATGAATACCCAACCACGCTCCCGGCCTGATCGAGGTTCGGCAAGAGGCCGAAAACTCCCGGCGCTTCGACAAAACTCAAGAAGATGATTCCGCCAATCCACGTCCCCAGCGCAAAGAATTGCAGAAATCGCAAGAAAGTAGTCATGGCAGAAGGCTATCACAATCGCGTATCCGTCCTGCGAGGATGCCTGGCAAACAGGGACGCGTCGCGCGACAGAGTGCGCCTCGGAAAGGTGAGCTGCCAGGCTTCCGAATCCTAATCATGCGAATGACTCCTCCGATCGCACGTCGCCGACTGTTGCCCCTGAGTCAACAGCGGGGCCGTTTTGAAGCTGCAAAGGGCGGGGACAGGCTATCCTGAGCTTTCCAACCGGAGGCAACACGGATGCGACACGCCCCAACCTTCCAGCGGCGCGTTTCTGCCGTCAACGGTGCGGCAATTACCGCCCTGATGTTTTTCGTTGCGCCCGCTTGTTCAGCGCAGAGCAAGCCGCCAGTCCAGAGCAGCGGCAACGACCTGCAGAGCGTAACGAATAATCCCGAACTGCTCACCGAATTTGGCAAGCTGATGACCAGGTTCCAGGGTGAGGTTCAATTCCCTCCGCCGCGCACGGAAAGCCTCATACTTCCGCTGGTTCCCGAATCGACAACCTTTTACGCCGCACTCCCCAACTATGGAGACGCCGCGCGCCAGGCGTTGAATATTTTCCGGCAGGAGTTGCAGCAGAGCGCTGCCCTACGCGAGTGGTGGCTGCGTATGGAGCCTGGAGATCGCGGCGACAAGCTGGAGGATTCTGTCGAGAAGTTCTACGAAATCTCGCAATATCTGGGTCCCGAAACCGTGCTGTCGGCCGCAACAGACGGCCATGATCCCAAGGTTCTGGCCATCGCCCACGTTCGAAAACCGGGCTTGAAGGAAGCGCTTCACCAACTGCTGATTGCGCTTCCGGACAACTCGAATCTTCATGTGCGCGTATTGGACCCGCGTGACCTGGCAGCCGCGTCCGGCGGCCGCCCGGGACAAGATCTGCTGGTGCTGGTCCGCTCGGATATCGCGGTCGCGTCATTCGATCTGGCGACTCTGCGCAATTTCAACGCGCGTTTGGATCGTCCCGGCGCCGGCTTCGGTTCCACCCCGTTTGGCCAGCGCATCGGGAGCGCCTATGAGGGTGGCGCCACCGTCCTGGCTGCCGCAGATGTGCACACGATGCTCAGCCGAATCCCGGGCACGAAGCAAAGCCAGTTGACGCTTCAACGCTCTGGATTTGCCGACATGAAATACTTTGTATGGGAGCACAAAAGCATCGCCGGCCAGTCCGTGAGCAGCGGCGAATTGAGCTTCACGGGCCCGAGGCACGGGGCGGCATCCTGGCTGGCCGCGCCGCGTCCGCTTGGCAGCCTGGATTTCGTTTCCGCGAAACCGATGCTGGTGAGCAGTATGGTCCTGAAAAGCCCCGCGCAGATCTTCGACGACATCCGTGACATGGCCACGGTTTCCAATCCCAGCGCATTTGCGGCCCTCACGCAGTTCCAGCAGATGTTCGGGATCAGCCTGAGGGACGACCTGCTTGCCCAACTCGGCGGCGAAGTCACACTCGAACTCGACGAGGTTACGCCGCAGAAGGCAACATGGAAGGCCGTCCTCAGCGTCAACGACGCCGCCCATTTACAGAAAACGTTGAACACCTTGTTCACCGCAATGCACGTCGGGACCGAGCAGATGAACGAAGGAGGAATCACGTATTACACGGCGCGCGTTCCGTCCGGGAAGGCCGCGACGGAAGTCAGTTACGCGTTTGCGCGCGGCTATCTGATCGTAGCCTCGAGCCGGGACGCGCTCGCCGAAGCCGTTCGCCTCCACGGCACCGGCGAATCACTCGGAAAATCCGCAAAATTCCTGGCGGCACTCCCGCCCGGCAACGCATCCGGCGTCTCGGCGTTGTTCTATGAGGATCCAGTCGCGATGACGGCGCTGAAGCTGCAGCGGTTGTCGCCGGATCTGGCTGAGTCTCTTTCGCGTTTGGCCGGAACGAACAAACCGCTTGTGGCTTGCGCTTACGGGGACGAAACCACGATTCGCGGCGAAAGCACCAACCCCGGCATGGACGCGGGAGTCGTCCTGGTCGGTGCGGCCATTGCAATTCCCAACCTCCTACGATCCAGAGTGGCGGCGAATGAATCGTCCGCAGCAGGAACGTTGCGCTCGGTGGTAACCGCGCAGGTCACCTACTCCGGCACTTATCCGCAGAGAGGATACGCGCCCGATCTGGCGACGCTGGGACCGAATCCCGCCGGGCCGAGCTATACAGCCGACCATGCGGCTATGCTGAATGCCGCTATCGCAAATCCGAGCTGTACCGCGGGCGCGTGGTGCACCCAGCATGGATTCCGCTTCAGCGTTGCCGCCGCTTGCAGTGGGCAAAAGTGCGGCGATTTCGTCGTGGTCGCCACTCCGGTCGACGCTAACACCGGAACGCGGAGCTTCTGTTCGACCTCGGACGGGGTGATTCGTTTCAAGACGGGACCTCCTCTCGTCTCGCCGACCAACGAGTCGGAGTGCCGCGCATGGCTGCCAATTCAGTAGCGGTTGAACCACCTGCAATCCGGCGTTTTCGACCGCCGGGGTAATCGCAACTGCCGGTCTCTGGCCACTTCTTGGGCACACCTGTGCTAAACCCCGAGTGAAGCCTCCCGCGTCTAATGGCAGAATGGATGTGGGGCACCGAGGGAAAAGTGGTGGGCGACCAAGGACTTGAACCTTGGACCTCTCCCGTGTGAGGGGAACGCTCTAACCAACTGAGCTAGTCGCCCGCAGAACCAAGCGGCGCCAAATATCAACCGCATCGCGCAGGCAAATGCCTGTGCCACAAAGGTTTTGTAGCAGAAGGAACGCGGAATTGCAAACCATGGCGAACGTCACAACGAGCATCGCAACAAACGGAGCAGCCACGAAACTGGCTGAACTGAGGAAATCGATCGGGCGCGTCGTGAAGGGCAAAGACGACGTCATCCAGCTCGCGCTCACATCCCTTCTCGCGCGCGGCCACCTGCTGATCGAAGACGTTCCCGGCGTGGGCAAGACGACGCTCGCCCAGGCCCTGGCGCGCTCTTTCCACTGCTCCTTCCAGCGCATCCAGTTCACCTCCGACATGCTGCCCAGCGACGTCATCGGCGTCAGCGTCTACAATCCCGCCGCGCAGCAATTCGAATTCAAGCCCGGCCCGATCTTCGCCAATATCGTGCTGGCCGACGAAATCAACCGCACCACGCCGAAAACGCAATCGGCGCTGCTCGAAGCGATGAACGAAGCGCAGATCACCGTGGACAACCATACGCACCCGCTGCCGCAGCCGTTTCTGGTGCTCGCCACGCAAAATCCCATCGAGCACCACGGCACCTATCCGCTTCCCGAATCGCAGCTCGACCGTTTTCTGATGCGCATCCGCATGGGCTATCCCTCGCGCGAGAGCGAAAAGGAAATCATCCGCAACAGTTCCGGACACGCGCCGGCGGAACAAAGCGGCGCCGCTGATGGACGCGGCCGACGTGCTTGCCATGCAGGAATCCGTCGGCAGCGTGAAGGTGGACGACAGCCTGCTCGACTACGCCCTCGAAATCGTCGAACGCACGCGCCAGACCGAACAGCTCAGCGCTGGGCGTGAGCCCGCGCGGCGCGGTGATGCTGCATCGCGCGGCGCAGGCGCGCGCCTTCCTCGAAGGCCGCGACTACTGCCTGCCCGACGACTTCAAGCGCCTGATCGTTCCTGTCTTCGCGCACCGCGTGGTGGTGAGCTCGCGCTACGCCTCGACGCAGAAAAAATCCGAGCAGGCCGAAGCCATCCTGCGCGAAATTCTCGACACCACCCGCGTCCCGATCTAGCGAGTGTGACGCACTTGAGCTCCGCGAACTCCGCGATTGCGATTCCGAACCCAGTCCCGCCTCTCAGGAAGCGGAGTGAGGGATCTGCTGTTTGTTCCTGCTGAAGACCAGGGCGCCTAATGTCTGCTCACACCTTCATCGCGCGCTTGTGGCAAGGCCGCGACCGGCCCGGCTGGCGCAACTTCGGCATCGCCATGCTGGTGCTGTCGGTCGCGCTGCTGATCGCGCTGTTTTCCGCCGCAGCCGCTCAGGACGGACGTTTCTGGCTCGCCGCTGGAGCCACAGCGCTCTCGCTGGGCCTGGCCGCGTGGGTCGCCGTCACGATCGTGCCCGCGCTGGCGCAACGCACGAGCCTGCGCTGGATCGTCTATCAGATCGATTATCGCCTCACGCGCGAAGGCATCGTCTATCTGGTCGCCGTTCTGGTTCTCGTGCTGGCCGCCGTCAACACCGGCAACAATCTGCTGTTCATGATTCTGGCCTGCGCGCTGGCGGGAATTCTCGTTTCCGGCGTGCTCTCGCGCGCCGTGCTCACGGCATCGACCTGAAATTCGATCTGCCCGAGCACATTTTCGCCGAGCGCCCGTGATCGCCGAACTCGAGCTGCGCAACGAAAAACAGCTCTGGCCGTCGATTTCCCTGCGAGTTGTCGGCGAAAATAAGAAGCAACACCGAGCAGGTCCTGACCACGCCGGTCTTCTTTCCCTATGTCCCGCACCTCGGCTCCGTCCGGCAGAAAGTCGAGCTGCAACTTTCCGCATCGCGGCGTCTACCGCCAGGATGCGTTCGGCGATCCGCACGCGCTTTCCGTTCGGATTCTTCGAAAAGACGCGCCGCGTCGATTCCGACATCGAGATTCTCGTGTATCCTCGCGTCGAGCCCGCCGACCAGTTCTACGAAATTCTGCCGCTGCTGAGCGGCGAAATGGCCAGCTACTTTCGCGGCCGCGGGCACGAACTTCATTCGCTGCGCGATTATCAGCCGACCGATAGCGCGCGCTTCGTCGACTGGAAGGCCACGGCCAAGACCGGCCAGCTGATGGTCCGCGAATTCGCGCGCGAGGACGAGCGCCGCGTGATGCTCGTCCTCGATCCTTTCATCGGCACCGCCGCCGAAGACGCGGGAGAAACGGCGCAACTGCAACTGACCGAGCGCTTCGAGCGCGCCGTTTCGCTGGCGGCGTCGCATCGCCTGGCATTTCTACGAAATCGACTCCGTCGTTGCAATTCCGCACCGACCGTTTCACGACGGCCATGGCGCCGGCCGGCGAAATCATTTATGACGCGCTGCGCGAGCTCGCGCGCGTTCAGCCCGACCCGTCCGCGCTCGGCGGCGCGTTCCTCGACGATCTGGTCCGCGATCAACGAAATCTTCAAGATCATCCTCACCCGCCGCCCGCAGCACACGATTCCCACGCGCTGTGGTCCTCGTCCTACTTCGTCTTCATCGACTCCGCTGTAAGACTCTTCGTCAGCCGCATCCGGCTTGCCCGAGATCATGCTGCGTTCTCATCTGCTGCAACTGATGCGAAAATGGGCCGTTCGCCATGCGCTCGCCCGCAAGCCTTCACGCCGCAATCGCTCGCCAGGTCTCAGAAAGCGCTTCTGCGAGCTGGTTTCGCGCGCACCGGCGCGAATTACCGTGGCGCGCCAGCTCGCCTGCCGGCGACGCAGGCCGCGATCCCTACCGCATCTGGATCGCCGAAATCATGCTGCAGCAGACGCGCATCGCCGCCGTGCTTCCCTACTACGAGCGTTCCTTGCGCGCTTTCCCGACGTCGCCTCGCTGGCCCGCGCGCGCGAAGCCGAAGTCCTGAGCCACTGGTCCGGCCTCGGCTATTACAGCCGCGCGCGAAATCTGCACGCGCGCGGCGAAGGAAATCGTCGCGCGCCACGGCGGCGAATTCCCGCGCGACCTCGAAGCGGCGCTCGCGCTTCCCGGGCATCGGACGCTACACGGCCGCCGCCGTCCTGAGCATCGCGTACGATGTGCCGCTCGCGGTGCTCGACGGCAACGTCGCGCGCGTCCTCGCGCGGCTCGGCGCCATTCGCGGCGACCTGCGCGCCCACGGCACTGGCGAACGCCTCAGCGAAACGGCCGCAGCGACCTGCTCGCGCACGACGCGCCCGGCGACTGGAATCAGGCGCTGATGGAGCTCGGCGAAACGGTCTGCACGCCGCAATCGCCGCGCTGCGGCGCGTGCCCGGTCTCGCGACTGGTGCCGCGCCCGCGCCCTCGGCTTGACCGCCACTATCCCCGCGCCTCGGCGCAAGCCCGCCGCCGTCCGCATGCGATCGCCGCCGCCATCCTGCGCGATCCGCGCGGCCGCACGCTGCTCGTGCGGGATCCTGGCGCGCACGATGACGTGCTCTTCTCGCGCATGTGGCAATTCCCTGCCGTCGAGGTTGCGCGAGACGCGCAGTGCGAGCTCGCCGCGCATCTTCGCGCGACTCTCGCAATCGATTGCACGCATGGTACGCGGCTCGAAGCCTTGCGCACAGCCCGCCACGGCGTCACGTTTCGCAACATCACGCTGCTGCCGTTTCTCGCGCGCATCGCAGAAACTCCCGCACCTGCCCCGCACGCGCATCGTCCCGCTCGACCGCCTGCACACCTTCCCATCTCCAACGCCACACGCAAAATCGCCGCGGCTGCGCTCGCGCATCGGCCTGAGCCGGCAATTACCGTCACAGAACGCTTCGGCCTGCCAAATGCTCCAAAACCTGGCCGAGTGTTAGCATCGTTGCAGGGACATGGCTTCCTCCGCGCGCGTCACCATGCCGCCGGTCGCGGCGGTACAGCGATATTTCGAGATATCTCTCTTTTTGCTCGTAGCGACGGGCGTAATCGCCATCATCTCCACCGGCAAGCTCGACCTGTTCTCGACCGTCGTTCCACCGATCGTATTGGGGTACAAAGGCATTCGCTTGTGGCACGGTCGTGCCGCCGAACTTTCACAGCGCACGGCCACCTGGCTGGTGACTCGCGTATTTCCTCGTTTTTCCGATGGACCTCTGGTTCTACTCGCGCAATCTCGCCGGCGATGCGCCGAATCGCAACGCTGTACGCGGCGCTCCTCGCGGCTGTCCACCTTGTTACTGTTCGCCACGCTCGTGCGCCTGTTGTCCGCGCGGACGAATCGCGATTACGCATTCCTGGCGGTTCTGGCCATCGCCGCAATGCTGGCTTCGGCGATTCTCACCGTCGAAACGGGATTTCTGGTCGCGCTGGCGATATTTCTGGTTCTCGCGGTCTCCACATTCGTCGCTCTGGAAATTCGTCGAAGCGCCACGGGCGCCGTCTCGCCCCCACTCGACCCCGGCTCGCCGCTTGCCGACCAACTCAATCGCGCTCTGGGCCTCACATCGGTGCTCGTCGCGGTCAGCACGCTGGTTGTCGGCGGCGTCCTCTTTTTCGTGATTCCGCGCTTCACCACCGGCTATCTCGGCGGCTTAATCTGCAGCCCGAATCTGATGACCGGCTTCAGCGACGATGTTTCGCTCGGCGAAATCGGCCAAATCCAGAAGAACAGCTCGGTGGTGATGCGCATTCGCGTCGATGGAGATCCCGCACGCGCCCAGGACGTTCACTGGCGCGGCATCGTTCTGACGAATTTCGACGGAAAACGCTGGTTCACGCCGCCGAGCGACGACCTGGTGTTGTCGCCCGACTCTACCGGCGAATATTTCCTCAACGAACCCCATCTGCCCGCTGGAGATTCGGCGCCGCTGCGTTACACCGTTTTGATGGAACCGATCTCCACCGGAGCGATTTTTCTCGCCTCCGAGCCCGAACGGCTGCAGGGCCGCTTTGGGCCGAAGCGACCGGCTCTCCTTACCTGCAGCGACGCCCTTACCTGCTTCTCGACGGCACCGGCTCGCTTTTCAATCCGTTCCACAATTTCGCGAAGCTGCGCTATGAAGCGACTTCGGACATTCCCGCCGTCCCCATCGCCCGGTTGCAGGCGGCGCGTGGCGAATACCCGCCGGAGCTGCGCGAGAAGTACCTGCAGCTTCCTTCGCTCGATCCGCGCATCAAACAGCTTGCCGACCGGATCACGTCTCGCTCGCGCAATGCATACGACAAGGTCGCCAACGTCGAACGTTACTTGAGAACGCAATACGCTTACACGCTCGACCTCACCGGATTCAAGAACGACGACCCGCTCGCGTACTTTCTGTTCGTTCGCCGCGCGGGCAACTGCGAGTATTTCGCTTCGGCCATGACGGTCATGCTGCGCGCGGTGGGAATTCCCGCGCGCTACGTCACCGGCTTCCTCCAGGCGAAGTACAACGATCTCGCCGGCGACTACATCGTTCGCGAAAGCGACGCGCACGCCTGGGTGGAAATCTATTTCCCGGGCTACGGCTGGATCACCTTCGATCCCACTCCCGGCGGCAACGAGACTCCGCACGGCCTTTTCGCCCGCATAGGACTCTACTGGGACTGGTTCCAGTTCGCCTGGAGCGAGTGGGTGATCAACTACGACTTCTCACACCAGGTGACTCTGGCCGAGAACCTGCGGAAGTCATCGCAGAACTGGGGCGAACGCGCGCGCTCCTATGCGCTCCACAAGGAGCACGCAGCCATGCGCTTTCTGCTCAACCTGGATCGCCGCATCGAAGCTTCGCGCTACACGCTTCCATCGATCCTGGCCTTCCTGATCGCTCTCCTGCTTTACATTCGCGGAGGCTCCATGATCCCCTATGCCGCCGCGCGCTGGCGTCTTCGCGCCGGCCACAGCGGAAATTTGACGGCGTCTCTTGCCGCGCTCGAATATCGCGCGATGCTGCGCCTGCTCGAAAAGCGCGGCTGGAAGAAATCTACTCGCAGACTCCGCTCGAATTCGCCTCCGCCATTCCGGACGTGAATTCGCCGCCCCAGTCGCGCAATTGACCGAACTGTACCAGTCCGCCCGCTTCGGCAATCACCCCGCGCCAATCGAGCAAATGTCCGCCCTCCTCCGCTCCATCCGCAACTCCCTCCGCTCCCGCAAGCGCGCCACGCGATGAACCGGCGCGTCTGGGTCTTGATCGGACTTCTTGCCGCGGCAGTTTCGTCGTTTTTCTTCTTCCGCCATCCCTCAGAACGAGGCCTATCACAATTTCGCCGATCAACGATCGTGGCTCGGCATTTCCAATTGCCTGGACGTTATTTCGAACATCCCGTTCCTCATTGTCGGCCTGCGGGGACTTTTCGCGCTCTCGTCTAAAAACGCTCCCGCCTCGCGCCGGCTTCTCGAGCCGCGCGAGCGTTCGCCGTACCTCGTCTTCTTTCTCGGAGTCGCCCTCACGGCGTTTGGCTCTTCTTACTACCACTTGGCTCCGGGAGACTCGCGGCTCGTTTGGGATCGCCTTCCCATGACGATCGGATTCATGGGCTTGCTCTCGGCGATGATCGCGGAACGCATCAGCCTAAAGCTGGCTTGCGCGCGCTCGCCCCACTGGTCCTTTGCGGACTGGCGAGCGTTTTCTACTGGCGAATCACCGAGCAAGCCGGCCGCGGCGACCTGCGGCCCTACGCGCTCAGTCAATTTGGCTCAATGCTCGCCATCCTGCTGCTCGTTTTGCTGTTTCCGCCTCGATACACGCGAGGCGCAGATCTCATCGTTTCCTTTCTCATCTATGGCCTCGCAAAAACGTTCGAAGCCGCCGACCGTCCGATTTTTGGTTTCGGCGGAATCGTCAGCGGCCACACGCTCAAGCATCTCTTCGCCGCGTTCTCTGCGTTTTGGATTCTGCTCATGCTGCTACAAACGCCGTCCCCATCGATTCGCACGGGAAGCGACTGCCGCGGAGCCCGTCGCTCGCTAGCATCATGCTAGAATTACAGTTTGTCTTTCCTAGCGGACATGCGCACGAATATGCCGAAAGTCGGATTCGTCAGCCTGGGATGCCCGAAGAACCTCGTCGATAGCGAGGTGATGATGGGCATTCTTGCGCGCGCCGGCTACGAATTCACGCCGCGCGCCGACGAAGCCGAAGTGCTCGTCGTCAACACGTGCAGCTTCATCGCGCCGGCGCAGAAGGAATCCGTCGACGTCGATCCTGGAAATGGCCGAGTACAAGAAATTCGGCCGCGCGCAAAAGCTGATCGTCGCCGGCTGCCTGGTCGAGCGCTATCGCAACGAAATCCGCGAGCAGATTCCCGAAGTCGACGCCGTGATCGGCACGGGCGAAGTGGAAAAAATCCTGGCGGCGTGCGAAGGCGAACTAAGCGCAACGTTCGCCGCCGCGCGAAGCTTCCCTCTTATCTCTATCACGACCTGACGCCGCGCATCCTCTCCACGCCGCGCCACGCCGCCTACATCAAGATCAACGAAGGCTGCGACCATCCCTGCACGTTCTGCATCATTCCGCAGCTGCGCGGAAAATTCCGCAGCCGCCGGTTTGAATCCGTGGTGCGCGAAGCGGAAAATCTGGCGGCGGCGGGCGTTCGCGAAATCACGCTGATCGGGCAGGACACCACCTTCTACGGCGAAGATCTCGGCCTGCGCGACGGCCTGGCGGCTGCTGCTCGAGCGTCTCGCGCAGATCGAAGACCTGCACTGGGTGCGCTTCCTCTACTGCTATCCCAATCGCATCACGCAGCGCCTGCTCGACACCATCGCCGCGCACCCGCGCCTCGCGAAATATCTGGACATGCCGCTGCAGCACGCCAGCCGCAACGTGCTGGCGCGCATGAAGCGCGGATCGAACGGCGACGCGTTTCTGAAACTGCTCGAGCGCATTCGCGCAACGATTCCCGGCGTTTCGCTGCGCACTTCGTTCATCGTCGGCTTTCCCGGCGAAACCGAAAAGGATTTTCGCGAGCTGTGCGATTTCGTGCACGCCGCGGAATTCGACTGGATGGGCGTCTTCGCCTATTCCGATGAAGACAACGCTTCGAGCTTCGCGCTGCGATGATAAAGTGGACGCGGAAACGATCGCGCGCCGCCGCGACACGCTGATGGCGATTCAGCAGAAAATTTCCGCGCGCAAGCTGCGCAAGCGCGTCGGCCAAGCGCTTGCAGGCGATGGTCGAAGGCCCGTCGAAGGACACCGACTGGTCTGGGAAGCGCGCCTCGAAGGCATGGCGCCCGAAATCGACGGCAAAGTCTACATCACCGAATTCGACGGCGTCAACGACGCCGCAGCAACTGCCTGCGCCCGGCACGATGGCCACCGTCGAAATCACCGAATCGCACGATTACGATCTGATCGCCCGCGCCATCGAATGGGAGCCGGTTCGCACAGTCGACCCGGCCAAAATCGCCGCTGCGGCGACATCAGCGCCAGCAAAAAATCTCCTGCCAATCCTCGCCTGATCCGGTTCGCGTGACGCAATGTCGTCGGTTTGTGTCCGGTCGGGCACAGCATGTTGTGCCCGCGCCTTTCGCTCATTTACGACCGATGATGCAGAGAAGTCGTAGGGGCGGGTCTCAGACCCGTCCAGGGATCGTGCTGAGATTCTCCGTCTCGGTTCTTCTGCTGTATTCTTTCCGCGTGAAATGGCGCTGCCCGATTTGCCGCAAGCCGGTCGATTCCGGGAAGTCCCCGACTTCCCGTTCTGCAGCGAACGCTGCCGCCTGCTCGATCTCGGCAACTGGGCCAGCGAAAAATACAAGATCAGCGAGCCCGTGTTCGACGAATCCGAACTCCCGACACTCCCCGACCAAGACCCCGATGACCGCAAAAACTGACCCGTCTTCCCCGGCAGCAACGGGGCGCATCGCGGGACACATCCGCAGACACGCCTGCCACCGCTTCGTCTGCGAGCGGGCCGTCCGCTTCGTCAACATCCTCGGCGCGCAAGCCGCGATCTCTCTGTTCATCGCCACAGCCTGCGGCCTCGGCTACCTCCCGACGCTCCGGGCACCTGGGGCTCTCTCGCCGGCCTCGCCCTCGGATGCTTCCGTGGTGGCTCTTTGCTTCCGCTGCCACAATTCGAGCGGGCCGCACCGAGTCCGATCGTTTCATCATCAGGCCGCTTCTGGACGACCCGTTCTTCCTGGCACAATGTGGCCTCGCCGCAATCGTGGCTGTCGCCGGAGTTTTGCTCGGCCAATCGTGCGGCCAAATTCTGGGCCCGCAAGGATCCCTCAGCGCGTGGTGATCGACGAGGTCTCCGGCCAGCACTTGACGCTGCTTTTCGGGTGCATCCTCCCCGTTTCCACGGCAGGGCGGGTTTGGACTTCGCCTTTCCCTTTCGGGCTTATCACCTTCGATCGGGCCCTTAACTGGAAATATTTGCTGCTGGGTTTTATACTTTTTCGAGTGTTCGATATTTGGAAGCCTTTTCCCGCGCGGCAGGCGGAATCGCTTCCCGGCGGCTGGGGCATCATGGCCGACGACTGGATCGCCGGAATCTACGCGGCACTCGGCCTGTGGCTCGCCCGCGCGCTGGGATTGTGAGAAGCTAGACTATGCAGGCGGAAAGCTGCATGGGGCTGAGTGCCTCATCTCAATGATGATTTGTCCCGCGCCGTACATGCCGGATTCTTATTTTGCTGTCAACGGTCGACTGCCCGCTGTCAACTCGCTTCTACTGAACCTACAACTTTCAACCGTTACGTCTCGACTCTCAACCGTCGACTCTGAACTCCCGTGCCAATGACCTCCGCGCCCCGAATCGAAAGCGTGAAGCCGGCGGCGGCTCTTCCCGGCGGCGAAATCAAAATTCACGGCAGCGGCTTCGCGGCCATCGGCAACCACACGCGGCCCCAGGTTCAATTCGGCCCAGTGGAAGGCAGCGTCGTGGTCGCAGCGGAAAACTTCGCTGATCGCGCGCGTTCCTGACGGAGCCGCCGGAGGCGCGGTCCGCGTGCGCATGGGCAGCATCGAGAGCCAGCCCTTCCCCATTGCGCTCGGCGTGCAGCTCGCCGACAATCTCCATCCCGTTGCGAATCCTGCGGTGGATGCCGAAGGCAATGTCTACGTCACGTTCAGCGGCCAGCGCGGCCAAAAAGTTCCCGTCTCGCTCTACAAAATCACCTCGAATCACAACGTGAAGCCGTTCATCACCGAGCTGATGAATCCTACAGGCCTGGCGATCGGCCGCGAGGGCCACCTTTTTGTCTCCTGCCGCAACGACGGCACCATCCACCGCGTCTCTCCCGACGGCCGCGCCATGCAGTGGATCGAAGGCATGGGCATCGCCACGGGCCTCGCATTCGACCCCGCTGGAAATCTCTACGTGGGCGACCGCAGCGGCACCATTTTCAAAATTGGCGCCGACCGCGAAATCTTCGTGTTCGCCACGCTGGAGCCCTCGATCTCCGCCTATCACCTGGCCTTCAGCCCAACCGGCGACCTCTACGTCACCGGCCCGACCACGTCCAGCTTCGACCGCGTCTATCAAGATTTCTCCGGCAGGCGAAGTCAGCACATTTTTTCGGGGGCTCGGCCGCCCGCAAGGGCTCGCCTTCGACCGCTTTGGCAATCTCTACGTTGCCGCCTCGCTCGGCGGCAAGACGCGGAGTCGTCCGCCTGACTCCCCAGGCCGAGCCGGAGCTTGTCATCAGCGGCAGCAATATCGTCGGCCTCGCGCTTCTCCCCTCCCACCGCTCCTTCATCACCACCAACAGCGCCCTCTACACTCTCGACGCCGATATCGAAGGCCTCCCCCTCATCCCCTGACCCTTCTCCGCCGTATGTCATGGTAGCGCCGGTGTCTCGCCGGCGAGTTTTCGCGGTTTCTTGTGATCGACTCCACCAGACGCGTCACCCTCATTGGAGGGCCGGATCGCTTTTCATCGTCCCGCCCTTGCCGGACTTCCGATCCGTAGAAGAATCTCTCCCTGCTTCCGCGCCCGCCCCGACGCCCGTAACTTCGCGGTGCTCGTTCAGGGAGCCGTCAGGGATCACGACAATGACCCACGGTGTTCCAGATTTAAGAATATGAGCGTGCCGGATTAGGTCCGCGGCATGGCCCGGACGCAGTTCAATCGTCTGCGTGGCCGGCTCGCGAAAATCGAGATTCGAGCTTCTCACTTCTAGCTTGTGGACGCCCGCGCCTTCCGCATGGATGCGCAGCGTGAGTTCGTCCGTCTTTTCTACGGCGACACTGAAATCAAAGGCTCGGCCGGGTCGCAAGTCGACGTGATAAATTCCGCCAGAGAGCGCGGTGACCGTGGTATGCGCTGCGCCCTGGCCCACGCTATATTCTCCTTGCGGCAACCGGACTCGAAATTTACCGTTCGCAGGATCCGCGGTAACCCGCGTCACATTTCCTGTCCTCCGGTCGCGAAACTCGATGGGCTCGCGCGATGAAGCATCTGCATCTCCCTCGACCACGGCCGCGCCATGCAGATCTTTCATCAGCCAGATCCATTCCCCCACCGGCTGGGTCCAGACCTCCTTGTACGTCCAGCAAATCTGCGTGGGCCAATAGGGCGCGTCCTTGTATTCCTCGGTTTCGATCCCGACGGGAATCGCGCCCACCATTTCTCCCGAGCGCACGCTATAGAGCGGCGTCCAGTCGTAGCCCTCGCCGTACATGATGCTGGCTGAAAATGGATTGCGTCCCAATATCCACTGCGCCTGCTGCTGCGCCAGATCTTCCGCCTCGAGATCGCCGCGCAATTGTCCGGCCGCGGACAGGGCTTTGGCCTGCGATAGCAAAACGCTCGAATTCCCGCGGAAGTCGAACCAGACGGGAAATCTTCGAAGGTAGTATTCGCCCCCCAAGGGAAGGCCGCGATGGACTTCCTCGAGATAGGAGTCGCGATCGGCGGCGCGCAGTGGGGTCCAATTCTTCGATTCAGGCAACAATCGTACTTCACTCTCCCTGTAGATTCCCGCCGGCAACATGCCGTAGGGCTGATCTACTTTCGCAGCAACTTCCTGATAGTACTTGGAGTGCAGGACGATGGCGGCATACCAGTTCATCCAATTTTCGTTGTTGGGAAATGTTTCGCACAGATGAGCCAGCGCAACGATGGGCTCTTCCTCTTGCCCGATATGAAAGCGATGGAAAAGATTCTCCCGCTTGGGACTGGTGTAAAAATAACCGGTCAGTGGGATGCTCCAGTGCTGGATCGCCTGCTCCTGCGATGCAACGATCTGGTCTCCCAGTTTGAACGCCTCGTCCGCGTAGCGTTGCTCACCGGTAGCCCGGTACAAGTCAACGGAAGCAATTGCGCCAAACGAAATGCGCTCGAGTTCGTCCTGCGCTCCATAGACCTCCGGAAGTGGTGCGGCCGTCTTGAGTCCCTCGACGGCATAGTTCCAGTCCTGCTGCTGCCGTACGAAGGCTGCGAATCGCAAGTTCGGGATTGCTCTGTTTCAAGACGCGAGCGGCAAGCGCCTCGACAGCCGCCACACGGAAATTCCATTCGGGTTCGTTCACGGCCGGGCCGCTGCGATCGTCCGCATCGCCGATGATGCCGTCGGTCCAGTAGCTGATCAATTGGCCTTTGCTGCGATACCCGTCGCCGAAGGTGGTTTTCAGCACCCAGCGCAGCCCCCAGATCGCTTCTTCCAGCACGCGCGCGCGCAGCACGGGATCTTCCCCTTGCTGCTGGAGACGTTCCGCCAGTGAAAACAGCGCGTACGCCATTCCCGGAGTGTTGCCCGTGGCCGAAAGATCTCCCGCATCGTGATAGCCGCCGTTGACGATAATTCGTTTGTTCCCATGAATGGTGTAGTCGTCCAGGTGACAGATTCCGTGGATGCCGGGAATCACGGTGCCGCACCGTTCGCTGTACATAAAATTGATGGCTTTCCAGATGCTTTCGCGCCAAGCCTCTGGCCCGATCTGAAATGGGCGCGTCGTCATTCCCCCGGCGCGAAGCACATATTCGCCGGGCGTCTGAACCTCGGAAAAATCCAGGACCGCGTACTTCCCCAACGGCGTTGTCTCCCTCCGGACGGCCTTGGTGAGAACCACTTTGCCCGTACCGTCCTCGATCACCGAAAACTCGCGCGCATCGAAGCCGCTTGCAATTGCCGTCTTCGTGGAACCCGGCGTATACCCCGCTTGACTGAACGCTATTTTGCCGTGCGCCACATCCCACCCCTCGACGTGGTCCGCGTCAACTCTCTGCAATTCCAGTTTGTCGATGTAGAGAATGGTCTGATCGCCCGGGTCGGGAAACATTTTGGGGAGGCTGTAGGCAAAATCGACCTGCGTGACCTTATCCCTGTCGAGCGGCGCAATTTCCCATACCACGTGATTCCATTCGTGATCCTTCAGGATGATGGACTCATCCCGCCCCTCGTTATATCGATCCGGAAGGCGATGCGCGCCCTCGTTGTGCAGAACGAGTGAGGCGGAGATTGCCGGCGCGCCGATCACATCGGGATAGACCCAGATGGAAATCCTGTTGTAGCGGCTCCAATTCTGAGAAGGAAACTTGCGGCTTGCGACCAAATCCTCCCATTCGCCGGTGTTCCCCACCAGCCCCAGATTTTGCTTCGACCGAATTCGCAGGGAATGCGCGCCGTCTTTCACCGGCGAATCCACGAGGGCCATATCGCCGTCGCCGGTGAACGACCACGCCGACAAATCCTCCATGGAATCCAGCACGCGCGAGTCCAGCACTTTCTTGTTCAGCCAGCGCGCCTCTGCGCCATCTTCGTACTTGGGCTGCATCGGCATCTTCGGAACTTCCTGCTGCGCAGGAACGCAGCGGCCGCTCAGACCGCACAGAACTGCCAGCGCCAGGCACTGACACAGAATCCGACGCCGCCTCCCCGTCTGCGCGCTACCCAACCGTGATTTCATAAAAATTCCTCCGCAGCCCCAAAAATCCAGGGAGATCGATCTGCCTGTGCATGAGCGCAACGAACTAACGCTGCGAACGACGGCGAGGATTATAGATGGAAACCCCCAGTGTCCCGGCCTTCTAGGGGCGGGTAATAACGACCGCGAGGAACATTCTCCAGGGCGAAAAGCGCCGCGATCCATTTTACTTTCTGTCACGCAGGAGAGCCGCAAGCACGCGAGGGTTTCGCCGACCGTGGAGCACAGCGATCACGACGAGCGGATCTTCGTATGGCGCGTAAGCGATCAAGAACTCTCGCACGACCTGGAATCTCAACGGCCCGAGAAGCAATTTCCGGGCGAGTGTGCCGGTTGAGGGAAACGAACAAGCCCCCGAATCGATTCGTGGGTTTCCTGTAGGACTCGGTCGGCGGCATCAACGCTGTCCGTCGCCATGAATTCCCAGATTTCGCCCAGGTCTGCGAGAGCTTCCGGATGGAGGACAAAGCCGCTCATCAGCGGCGGCGGTCTTCGCCTTTATCGCGGAGACGGCGGAAGGCCTCTTCGCCGTCAATCGGCTTGACGCGGCCGGCGTTGATCTCATCGTTGCGGCTATCGAGGGTGTCGCGGAGCTCGGCCAGCTCGGCTAGGTAGCCGGCCATGGCGTCTTCAACGAGATCGTCCGGAGCACGTCCAGTGCTCGCCGCAAGCTCCCTAAGACGGGATTCGGTCTCGGGCTTAAGATGCACTACCATATCCGCGAGTTTAGAGATGCCGCGTCGAACTGTCAAAGGATTGCGTGCTACTTCTAACCTCGGACCGTCAGTCTCTGGCTCCCCTTGCCAGCATCCTCCGCATCAGGTACAACAATTTGCGTCCTTCGGTGACGCCCATGAACGCGGAAATCATCGCAGTCGGGTCCGAACTGCTCACGCCCTATCCGCCTCGACACCAATTCCCTTTTCCTCACCTCGGAGCTGAACCAGCTCGGCATACGCGTGGTTCATAAAGCGGTGGTCGGCGACTCGCCCGACGAAATGCGCTCGTCGTTTTCCAACGCCCTCGACCGCGCCGACTTGATCGTCTCTTCGCGGCGGCCTTGGCCCCACCGACGATGACCGCACGCGCGACACCGTCGCCGATCTTCTCGGCCGCAAACTCCGCCGCGATGACGAAATCCTCCGCCAGATTCAGGAACGCTTTCGACGCTTCGGCCGCGCCATGCCGGAAATCAACGCGCGCCAGGCCATGGTCCCCGAAGGCGCCACCGTGCTTCCCAATCCAAGCGGCACCGCGCCCGGCCTCTGGCTCGAAACGAACGGCCACATCGTCGTTCTGCTTCCCGGCGTGCCCATCGAACTGCGCGCGCTCTTCGAAACGGAAGTGAAGCCCGCGCCTCGCCAGGCTGGAATCACAGCGAGCGCCTGTACACGCGCGACCTGCGCATCGCGGGCTTGTCCGAATCCGAAGTCGAGCAGCGCGTCTCGCCGCTCTACGCGCTCGTATCCCGACACGGAAACCACCATCCTGGCCACGCGCGCCGGAATCGAGCTTCATCCCCGCATCTGGTCCGACGATCCGGCGAAAGCCGAAAAGCTGCTCGACGAGATCGTCGGCCGCATGGCGCTGGCGCTTGGCGAGCATCTGTACTCCATCCACCGGCGA
This sequence comes from uncultured Acidobacteriota bacterium, assembly GCA_963753475.1. Lineage (GTDB taxonomy): Bacteria > Acidobacteriota > Terriglobia > Acidiferrales > UBA7541 > Palsa-295. Next base: position 37,626 of record CAVWCN010000022.1, on the reverse strand, counting down.
GTCGCATCGAGGAAGTTGTCGCGCGCATTCTCACCGAAAATCGCGCCACCATCGCCGTCGCCGAAAGCTGCACCGGAGGATTGCTCGCCGAGCGCTTCACCAACGTTCCCGGCAGCTCCGCTTATTTTCTGGGCGGCGTCGTCTGCTACAGCAACGAGCTGAAAACCTCTCTCGTCGGCGTGCCCGCGGAAATGATCGAAGCCAAAGGCGCGGTGAGCCCCGAAGTGGCGCTCGCGCTCGCCGACGGCATTCGCAAGCGCTCCGGCGCCACAATCGGCGTGGGCATCGACCGGCATCGCCGGACCCGGCGGCGGCACGCCCGAAAACCCGTCGGTCTTGTCCACATCGGCATCGCCGACGAGCGCGGCGCATCGCGAAAGAAGCCTTCCGATTCCCCGGCGACCGCGAACGCATCCGCATGTTCGCCGCGCAAACCGCGCTCGACATGGTCCGCCGCCACTTCCTCTATTCCGCGCCTAAACAGACGGGCATGAGCAGTGCGCCTGTTCGTCGCGCTCGATCTTCGCCAGGAGATGCCGTGAATCGATTCGCGATCTGATCGCGCAGCCTCAAGCCGCTCAGCACGAGCGCTCGCTGGGTGCGCCCGGAAGGACTGCACGTCACGCTGAAATTCATCGGCCACGTCGCGGAAGATCGGCTCGATCCGATCCGCGCCGCGCTGGCGCCCGTTCGCTCGACCGCGCCCCGTCGATTTGCACTTTCGCGGCGTCGGATTTTTCCCAAACGACGCGCGCCCGCGCGTGATCTGGTGCGGCGTCGAAAGCTCCACCAATCTGGCTCCGCTCGCGCAGAGCCGTGGAGCGCGCCCTCGAACCCCTGGGAATCGCGCGCGAGACGCGCGATTTCGTGCCGCACCTCACCCTCGCCCGCTTTTCGAAGCCCGGCGCAGTTGACCGAACTCGCGCGGGCCGCGGCCGAATCGCGAGACCGCGATTTTGGTTCGGCGCGCGAAACGGAATTTCATCTCTTCGAGAGCATTCTCAAGTCCTTCCGGCGCGGAATACAGGAAACTGGGAGCCTTCCCTTTCGTGCAAGGAGCCGAGTGAAAGCCGATCTGGCTCATTCCCGCGGTCGCCTATGTCCTGGGATCGATCCCCTTCGGCTTTTTGATCGTGAAGGCTCGGCGGTCCGGACATTCGCGAACACCGGCAGCGGCAACATCGGCGCCGCAAACGTCGCGCGCAACGCCGGCGCCCTCGCCGGAATTCTCACCCTGCTCCTCGACGCGGCGAAAGGCTATCTCGCCGTCTGGGTCGCCGCTCGTTGGACGCACGGCGGACGACCGCTGGATGATGGCAGCCGCGCTGCTGCCGTCATCGGCCACATGTTTCCCGGTCTGGCTGCGCTTTAAAGGCGGCAAGGGAGTGGCCACCGGGCTCGGCGTTTTCCTTCCCATTTGCGCATCGGCGGTCGCTCGCTGCGGTGGTCCTGTGGCTTCTGGTCGTCGCCTTCTGGCGCTATTCCTCGCTCGGCTCGATTGCTCGCCGCCGCCGCGTTGCCCGTTTTCATTCATCTCCTGTACGCACCCCGACACGCCCCGCCGCCCGCCGTCACCGTGGGGACGATCCTGATTTCGATTCTTGTCCTGGTAAAGCATCGCGCGAATATCGAACGCCTGATCGCCGCACACCGAACCGCGGCTCAAATTCCGCCGCTAGAACGCCCGCGTTCGGCTCGACGTTCGGAGTGCCAGGTCGCCCGTGGCTTATCGGCTACGCTAGTACTTTGGTCCAGTTGTGCCCGTCCACCGCCTTCCGCTAGCATTCAATGGTAGAGATTCCTGTGCCCATCCAAGCGCTCAAGCACTTCACAACGCGTCGCATGCGCATCCTCTGGATTGTGCTGGGCGCCCTCCTGCTCGTCAGCGTGACTCCGCTCTGGCTCTACCATCGCCAGGTCCTCCACCTCAGCGAGGAGAAGCTGCAGGATACCGAGCGCGTGCAGCAGAATGAAATCACTCGCTCGCTCGCCAGCGAAACCCTGCAGTTCGAGCAAAGTCTTCGCGAACAACTCGCCAGCCAGCGCCAGGTTCTCGCGCTCACCGGCTGGATCCAGGACGTGGACGATCCCGACGCACTGCGCCGCAACTCACGCGGCTGCTTGCAGGAGTTCGCTCGAGAACAATCCGAACATTCTCTACGTCACCGCCGTCAACAAGCAGGCCAAGGGCCAATCGGCGGGCAGTTTTTCAGCGCGGACCACGACCCGTTCGTGGACGCCGCGCTGAAACGCGCATTCACCGGCGAGCATTCAGGGGTTTGATTCCCTCAGCGAACCCTTCGCGCTTGGGCCAGACAACCATCCGGCGCTGGTGATGTCCGTGCCGCTGCTGCAGGACGGCCAATTCACCGGAATGCTCGCGGCGGTCGTCTCGCTCGACCGGCTGCAGCAGCGGCTGCGCGACGCGAGCGTGCGCGATCGCACCGTCTTCATCGTTGACGTCCATGGTCGCATCGTGGCCTATCCGGACACGCGACAGCTCGTGCCGGGACGCGACGTCACCTCGATGTTCCCGCTCGTCAAGCAGTTCAAGGAACTGCCGCAGGACTTGCGCGCCACGCAAACCACGAATTTCTCGGTGGACGACAAGGACACGCGCCGCAAAATCGAAATGATCGGCACCTACAGCACCATTCCGGAGCTGCGCTGGGCCGTCGTCGCGCAACGCAGCCTGGACGACGCGCGCATCGACGCCGGCGTGAACGAACTGAACCGCGCAGGCCCTCAACTTCGTGGTCGGTGTCACGTTCGTGGCGCTTTTCTTCGGGTATCTGTTCGCCGTCGGCATCACGCGGCCGATTCGCGGCCTGGTCGAATCCACGCGCGCCATCAGCCGCGCCGAATTCCACGAGCGCGCGGAGGTGCGCGGCGCCGCGGAAATCAGCGAACTCGCCGAAACCTTCAACCACATGGCCGGCGACATCGAGGAATACGTCGAACAGCTGAAAGCAAGCCGCCGCCGAAAATCGCGAGCTGTTCCTGGGCTCCATCCGCATGCTCGCCGCGGCCATCGACGAAAAGGATCCCTACACGCGAGGCCACTCCGGCCGCGTCGCGAAATATTCGCTGATCATCGGCGACATTCTGGGCCTGAACGCCGAGGACCTCGACCGCCTGCGCATTTCCGCGCTGCTGCACGACGTGGGCAAAATCGGCGTGGACGATCGCGTGCTGAAAAAGCCCGGCAAGCTGACCGACGAAGAATTCGACCTGATGAAGCAGCACCCGTCAAAAGGCGCCAACATCATGCGCCCGGTCGCGCAGCTTAAGGACATGCTGCCCGGCATCGAACTGCACCACGAACGCATGGACGGCGGCGGCTATCCCTACGGCTTGCAGGGCGACCAAATTCCCATGATGGCGCGGATCATCGCCGTCGCCGACACGCTCGACGCCATCACCACGAACCGCCCCTACCAATCCGCCATGGACCTCGGATTCGCGCTCGAACGCATTCGCTCGCTCGCCATCGCCAAATTCGACGAGAAGGTGGTTGGCGCACTCGTGCAGGCCGTCGAATCCGGACGCCTCCGCCTCAGCGCCACCCTGGTCGAAATCTAAACTGTCCTCCCGCGAAAATCTGCCCGACCTCACGCTGCCCGTGTCCCTGAGAGGAGTCGCAACGGAACATCTGAGCATGTTCTCGCCAATCTATCGCGAAGCATTCGGGGCAGGCGCAGGCCGCGGGTTGAATCCCGATTTGAAGAAGGCGAAAGAGCGAAAGTCGCTAGAGCCGCTGAACACCCATACGCCGCGCTGACTCATGTGAGCGGCAAGTCGGTTGATCGCTTGGCGGACGGTAAGATCCTCAAAAGAAACGGCCCAAAGCTTGGCATATGACGAATCGCCACCCACCTGCGCGTACCCGATCTGTTCCCTGGGGGGCGGAAGTTGCCGGGCGATTGCCAAAAGGGGCTGCTGTGGGTTTCGAATACCCGCCACATCAAGCTTATCGAGGCTTCGGTTAAGCAAATACGTAGGGTCGCCGACCACGGCTCTCGGGAACACGTTTATTGTGTTCCCATCGAAAGCCCACGTGTATCGCGTGTCGAGGGCGCACAGCGTCTGGACGATTTCCATGGCGGTGGCGCCCGTGAGCTCAAGATCAAAGCGCGGACTTGGCGGCGGCGCGTCCGCGAACTCCGCTCGAAGAACCTCCTCGAAGCCGAGTCGAATGGGGACACGGGCAGAACTGAGACTTGCCATTCCGTCAAAAAAGGTCTGGTTTTTCAACTCAAAGTGGGCAATCCCTGCGGAAGGCGTCGAGTCTCCAGTCGATGGTTCTTGGCCGGGCTCGACGGCAACCGCGCCGGCAAGAGCAAGACAAAGCAGAGACACCACTCGAGGAAACCCGCCCATAGAACGTCCAGAGACCTCGCAGTCCGAGCACGAAGGCACGAAAGCCCCACGATTGACGTCCATATTGCGAATCGGGATGCGGTGTTTGGCAACGGAGGAACCCGTCGGGCGGGACTCAAGGCCGCCGCAATGCCGCCCAGCACATTCGATGGGGGCCAGTCTAAACGCGCAGAACGAGCCGCCTCCGCAAAAACCGTTGAGTGGAACTTTGCGGCCGCAGCAGGCGTATTCTCGGCATAGGATTTCAGCACAGACTCACCTTCGGGGGATGCCTTATGGAGAACTGGCAGCAGCACCTCAAGATCGCGGCGCGGCAGTTCCGGCGCAGTCCCGGGTTCACCGCGACGGTGATGATCACCCTGGCGCTCGCAATCGGAGCGAACACGGCCATCTTTTCTCTCGTGAACGCGCTGATGCTGCAGAGCCTGCCCTATCCGCATCCCGACCGGATGGGGACGATTTACGCGCGTGTGACCGGGGCCAGGTCTTCCGATTCCCTGATCAACCTTGACGGCGAGCGATGGGAGCTGCTGCGCGACAACGTTCCCGCTTTGATCTCGGCGGTTTCCGGAGGCACCTCGGGCATCAATCTCAAGTCTGCTTCGCACGTGGAGTACGTGCTGGATGGGCGGATCTCGGCGCATTACCTGGACGTTCTGGGCCTGCGGCCGATGATCGGACGGAATTTTTCGCAGGAGGAGGACCGGCCGCACGGGCCGGAAGCGGCGATCCTCAGCTACGGCATCTGGCGGAACGTGTTCGGCGCAGACCCGGGGATCCTCGGGCAGGTGATCGAACTCCGGAGCGAGCCCCACACAGTGGTCGGCGTGCTGCCGCAAGGCGCGGTCACCCCATTGAATGCGGACGTGTACACGCCGCTCCAACCGAGCCGGTCAGGAGAAGGCGGCGGGACAAACTTTGACGTCATCACGCGGCTGCGCGACGGCGCATCGTGGCAAGAGGCAAACGCCGAACTCAACCGCGCATGGGCCGCGCTCGCGCGGAACTTCGAAAAGCGCAGCACAGGCTCGCACATCCTCTTTCATTCCGTGCCCCTGCAGAAGGGCGAGACGGATTCGCTGCGCCCGCAGGTGATGGCGCTGATGGTGGCAGCGGGGCTGATCCTGCTGATCGCTTGCGCCAACCTGGCCGGGTTGACGCTGGTTCGCGTGCTGCGGCGTACGCCGGAGGTGGCGACGCGGCTGGCGCTCGGAGCCTCGCCATGGCAGATCCAGAAACAGTTCTGGGCCGAGACTCTTTTGCTGGCAATGGCCGGCGGAGCGGTTGGCATCGGCGTAGGTTTCCTGGCCCTGCGCAGCTTGCTGCTTCTGCTGCCGGAGCATTTTCTTCCCGTGGCGCACGTCTCGTTGGACGCCCGCGTGATGGCGTTTAGCCTGATCGTCGCGCTTTTGACCAGCGTCCTGTTCGGCATGCTCCCGGCGCTCGCGGCACGGAAAGTGGACATCCGCTCATCCATGAGCGGCCGTAGCGTCGCCGCGGCCGGGAGCGCGCGAGTGCGGCAAGCGCTGATCGCGGGAGAAGTGGCCGTTACCGTGGTGCTGCTGGCCGCTGCCGGTTTGCTGATCCGCACGCTGGTCCATTTGGAAACGCTTCCTCGTGGATTCAGCCCCAACGGAGTGATGATTGCCAAAGCCTCGCTCGACGACGCCCGCTTTCACGATCCTGCGGCCTTTCGGAGACTGCTCGACGAAAGCACGGCCGCCATGCGGCAGATTCCGGGGGTCCGCGACACGGCGGTGGGGTTGAGCGTGCCCTACGAGCGCGCACTGAATGACGGCGTCACCCTCAGTGACGGCAAAGAGGCGGGACAAACAGTGGGCACGGACGTTGTCTACGCCACGCCCGGATATTTCGACACGTTGCAGATGCCCGTGCTTGCGGGCCGTGTCTTTACGGATGCGGATGCCCCGAATTCCGAGCACGTCGCCGTCGTCAACCAGTCCTTCGCTCGGAAATTCTACGGCGGGGCGAATCCGGTGGGCCGCTATCTCGACAAGAATACGCGGATCGTTGGCGAAGTCGCCGACGTGCCGATTTCCTCCGGCCTTGACCCCGTCGCTCCGCTAATGAGCGAGCAAACCATGTACATTCCGGCAGCGCAAGTCAGCGTGCAGTATCTATCGCTAGTCCACGTGTGGTTTCAACCGGACTGGATCGTTCGCACCGCTGGCCCCGTCGCAGGTTTGACGGCTGACGTACAGCGTGCCCTGAGCAGCGCCGATCCCAACCTGCCGGCATCGGGCTTTTACAGCATGGGCGACCTCCTGGCGCGGACGCTGGCGACCCAGCGAGTCGAAGTGGCTCTGCTCGGCGCGATGGCAGCGCTGGCTCTGCTGCTGAGCGCCGTCGGCATCTTCGCTCTGGTGGCGAATATGGTGGCGCAGCGCACGCGTGAGATCGGCATCCGCATGGCTCTGGGGTCGACGATTTCGCAAGCGATGCTGCAGATCGGCCGTTCCGGCGCGGGCGCGTCAATTATCGGTGTGTTTGTCGGGCTGCTAATGTGTGCCGGCACCCTGCGAGTGATCCGTAGCTGGCTATACGGCGTTGGCGTTTATGATGCGCCGACGCTGGCAGGCGCGGTGGTCATCCTCTTGCTCGTGACGCTGGCGGCGACGGTCCTGCCCACTCTGAAGATCGCCCGGATCGACCCGGCCACCACCCTGCGCGAGGAATAACAGAAAGCGCGCATCGCGGCGCCGGCTTCCCCGTGCGGGCCTTGCGGTTCGATCTTTGCGCCAGGCTTCCTGTCAGGGCATGACTTCAGTCGTGCCGTAAGCAGCCCAAAACGAATCCGGTTTTAGCCGCTGGGTCACGAACTGCGCTTAAGCGCGGCCGCTAATGAAAGACGGAGGCAAGCGAGAAATCCGGCACGCGGTGCGTGCTCTGGTACAGATCGAGTTTCTCCGTGAAGTCGGCCCACATTCGTTTGGAATCGACGCTGGTGATCCACGTGACAGTCTCGCCCTTGCGTCCCGGGCCGAATTGCATTGCGTCCGACAGCGTGGGACGAGGATGCGTTTCCTGCGTGGTGAGCCCCTCGACGTAGGCCAGCGTGATCGTGTCCCAAATTACCCAGTTCTTCGAAAAATCGTTCCGGCGCAGCGGCTTCACGTTGCGGAAATACCACATCGCGAATTCCGCATACAGCCACTCGCCGACCGGCCCTCGCTTCCAAACAAGCTGCTTCGCCTGGTCGAGGCTGAGGCTCAGGTCGGCGCGGCAAACGCTTCCGGAGCCGATCACCACGGGAACGTTGGAATTCAGGATAACTTGCCAGGCCTTCAGGTCGTTGGCGACATTGAATTCGCTCCCGCCATCGGGCCAGCTCGTGAACGCCATGGCGACGACACGGATGCGGCGGGCGATCGTCGGATCCTCGATGATCGCTGAAGCGACATCAGTGGCCGCGCCGATCGTGAGGATGGTCAGGCGATCGTTGCTGGAAAAGTTTTTCGAGGCCTCGATGATGAACGTCACGCCGGCGTTGGCGATTGGCGTGTGGTCGTCTTCGAGCGGCGCGCTCGCGCCTTCGAGAAGCGGCGGATGCTCGGCCATTCCGAGCCGGTTTTCCACTTCGTCCTTCAGGATCAGGTAGGTGTAATGCGCTGAGGGATCGGGCAGGCTGGGCGCGTGGGAGGAAACGATTCCGAGTACACCGAAGGTTTGCGGATTTGCGAGCATGTAGGCTACGGCCCACTGGTCGTCAATCTCGTTACCGACATCGGTCGAGAGGATGACGGGAACCTTGGCAAATGCCCCAGCCGCGTTCGCAAGAATGGCGACAATGAAAAGCGCGGCGGCGAACGGCCGGCGGCTTTCGCGCAATTTCTCGAGCATGAGTCGCGTACCTCCTTCGCCCAGCGGTCCCAGCGCGAAGATTAACATGCCGCGGATCACGTGCGCGCAGCTTCATTCGGCGGCGTTTGCTAGAATGGACTGCTTCGGTAAACGACCGAACGCCGCCCCGGTAAGGAGCGCGAAACAATCTGCCCCGGCAAGGGGCGACCAATAACAATGATCACGCTGTTTGGACCACCGGAACCCACTCTGCGGGAGAAGCTGAAGGACGCGGTCACCAAGACGCGCTCGGAGCTCTCCGCCCGCGTCGAGCAGATTCTGACGGGCGACCGCCCGGTGGATCCGGAGCTGCTGAAGCAGCTCGAATCAGCGCTGCTGAGTGCGGACATCGGAGTTCGCACAACGAAGGAAGTGCTGGGCGCTCTTCGCGTGCAGGTGACCGAACACAAGCTGGCAGGCTCCGAGCAGTTGCGCCGCGAACTGAAGAGTCAAGTGCTGCGCATCCTGAGCGCTCCCGCCGCCGCATCGAATGGGAAACTCGACGTCGCGCCGCGCGTATTGTTCGTGGTGGGCGTCAACGGCACGGGAAAGACGACAACGATCGGAAAGCTTGCCAACCGGCTGAAGAAAGAAGGGGCGAACGTGGTGCTTTGCGCCGCCGACACGTTTCGCGCCGCGGCCATCGAACAACTGGAAGTGTGGGGCAAGCGGGCCGGCGTCGAAGTCGTGAAGCAGAAATCCGGCTCGGATCCATCGGCCGTTATCTTCGATGCGCTCACGGCGGCGAAAGCGCGCGGTGCCGATGCCGTGATCGTCGATACGGCGGGCCGCCTGCACACAAAATCGAATCTGATGGCCGAACTCGAAAAGATGAAGCGCACGGCGGCGAAGGTTGTTCCGGGCGCGCCGCATGACGTGTTGCTCGTCCTCGACGCCACCACCGGCCAGAACGGCCTCAACCAGGCGCGGGAATTCTGGAGCCATGCCGGTGTGACGGGAATCGTTCTGACAAAGCTCGACGGCACGGCCAAGGGCGGGATCGTCGTAGCGATTGTGCGCGAGCTGAATCTCCCGATCCGTTTCGTCGGAACGGGCGAACAAATAGACGATCTGGTGCCGTTTGACGCGCAGACCTATGTCAACTCGCTCTTCGACTAACGAGGCCGATGAGCGTTTTGCGCTTCGCGCGCTAGTCGTCGCCCTTCGCGGCGTGGCGCTTGCGCATCCGAATCCAATCGTTGGCGCCGTAATCGTAAAGAACGGCCGCGTGGTTGGCGAAGGTTTTCACGAGTACGACAAGCGCGATCACGCCGAAATCGCCGCCCTCAAACAAGCCGGAAGCAACGCTCGTGGCGCCACGTTGTACGTGACTCTCGAGCCCTGCTGCACGATCGGACGTACGGGTCCCTGCACGAAGGCCATTATCGCAGCCGGCATCCGCCGCGTTGTCGCGCCGATGCCCGACCCCAATCCCGCCGTGGCAGGAAAGGGTTTCGCGCAACTTCGCCGCGCCGGAATCCGAGTCGAGACGGGAGCGTGCGCCGAGGAAGCGCGCCAATGGAACGCGGACTTCGCGAAATGGATCGGGACGGGATTGCCCTTCGTCACGCTGAAGGCTGCCCTCACTCTCGACGGACAAATTGCCATGCGCCCGGGACATTCGACGGCGATCTCCGGCGGACGTTCGCGCGAGGCGGCACAACGGTTGCGCCATGAAGCGGATGCCCTGTTGACCGGGAGCGGAACGGTTCTGGTCGATGATCCCCTGCTGACGGACCGCACGGGCGAGCCAAGGCGGAGGAAGCTTTTACGCGCCGTCGTCGATTCCCGCTTGCGTTTGCCCCTGGACTCGCGGCTCGTAAAATCGGCTAAGGACGATGTGGTGGTGTTCACGACGCAGGCGGCTGATTCGCGCAAAGCGCGCTCGCTGGCGCGAGCGGGTGTCGAAGTTTTCCACGTTCGCGGGCGCCGTGGGCGCGCGGATCTGCACCGGGTGATTCACGAGTTGGGCCGGCGCGAGATGCTGAATGTGCTCCTCGAAGCAGGCGCGGAGCTGAACGGCGCCGCGTTCGACGCCGGGATTGTCGATCGTTTGGTTCTCTTCTATGCTCCTCGCGTCATGGGAACGGGCGGAGTGCCGCTCGCCCAAATTTCGTCGCGCTGGTTCTCGAAATCGCCTGCGCTTCACAATCTCAGAGTTCAGCCATGCGGAGACAACTTCGTTGTCGAAGGATACTTTCACGATGTTTACAGGGATCATCGAGGGCGCCGGAAAGATTGAATCGCTCGCGCCGAGCGAAGAAGGCGGAAAGCTGCGCGTGAGCCTGGCGGGCGCGCGCGAAGTCGCGTCCGGAATCAAGATTGGCGACAGCATCGCGGTGAACGGCTGCTGCCTGACTGTGGTCGAATTCGACGGCGCGACTTTTGCCGCCGACCTTTCAGGCGAAACGCTGCGACGAACGGCGTTCAACGAGAAAAAAACCGGCGACATCGTTAACATTGAGCGGCCGCTGGCGGCCGGAGCGCGCTTGGGAGGGCATTTCGTGCAGGGGCACGTGGATGGCGTTGGGCGCGTCACTCGGCTCGCGTCCGAAGGCGAGAACTGGTGGCTCTCGGTGCGCGTTCCCGAAAATTTGCGGCGCTACGTTGCCGAAAAGGGCTCGATCGCCATTGACGGTATCAGTCTCACGGTCGCCCAGTGGCGCGACGGCATCGTTGATGTCGCGGTCATTCCGTTCACTTACCGGCAAACGGACGTGAAGGGAATGGTTCACGGCGATGCGGTGAATCTCGAGACGGACATTCTTGCGAAATACGTCGAGAGCCTGCTCGAATCGCACTCTAAGGCTGCGCCATCTCGCCTCACGGTGGCTCGCCTGGTCGAAGAAGGCTTTTGATGCCCGATTCGAACCGCATCACAGGGAGTGCACCGGGCAATAGCTGGCTTGCCGTAATCTCGGCATTTGGCCTGGCCTCCTGCGTGGCGGCGTTTGTCGCCAGCTTTTTCCCATCTCCGGAGCTTGCCATATTGCGATCATGGATCATTTTGCTTCCGGCGTGGGTTGTACTGTTCCTACCGATCTACGCAATTGAATATCCAGGGTCGAGGAGATGGACCTTCGCATGGGACTGGGCTCGAACCTTGCCGCGATGGGTCCGCTTCTGCGGCAATATTCTCGGGCTCATCTTCGTTGCCGACTTCCTATGGTTCGCTGTACATAGCGGCCCCGGAGTGCCTTCGATTCAGGAAGGACAGTACGTCCTTGAGGCCCTTGGACATATTCTAAGAGTGCCTACACGCGCAGAGTACTTACAGCTCATGGCTGCGGGCGCAAGGCGGTCGTAATGATTGGCTTCTATTTCGTGCCCGCCGCCTACTGGTACTTCAACCGTAAACGTGAATGGCCGGAGACGAACTGAGTGCGAGATAACGTGTGCGAAGCAATCGTCATCGGCGCGGGAGTTTTCGGCGCGTGGACCGCATACTTCCTGCGCAAATCCGGCGCTAGCGTGTTACTCCTCGACGCGTATGGTCCCGCGAATGCCCGGGCAAGTTCCGGCGGCGAGTCCCGCATCATTCGCATGGGCTACGGCGCGGACGAGATTTATACGCGCTTGTCGATCGGTGCGCTGCCGAAATGGAAGGAACTCTTCGCACAAGCTGGACGCCCCGAACTGTTTCAGCAGACCGGCGTGCTCTGGATCGCGCACGCAGGCGAACGATACGCCGCAGACACGATGGCGACTCTCGAGCGCGTGGGCGTGCGATTCGAAAAGCTTGCCTTGGCGCAACTCCGCGAGCGATATCCGCAGATCTATTTCGAGGATGATTGCTGGGGCGTCTTCGAACCGGACAGTGGCGTGCTAATGGCGCGGCGCGCGGTTCAGGCGGCGGTGGAGCAAGGGCAAAAGAACGGCGTGGAGTATCGATGCGAGGCAGTCCGGCAGCCAGAGGGAAACCAGCAGCGTTTGAAGGAAATTATCGCGGCGGACGGCGAGCGGTTCCCGGCCGCCAACTTCGTCTTCGCGTGCGGGGCCTGGTTGCCAAAACTCTTTCCCGACGTGCTCGGGAACCGTATCTTTCCGTCGCGGCAGGAGGTCTTCTATTTTGGCGGTCCACCGGGCGATTCACGGTTTTCGGCGCCGTCAATGCCGACGTGGCTTAAATTGAAGGACGAATTCTATGGCATGCCCGACATCGAGAATCGCGGCCTGAAAATCGCGCACGACCGGCACGGCGCGGCAGTCGATCCCGACACGCATTCGCGAACCGCGAGCCCTGAAGCGCTGGCCCGGGCCAAAGAATATATCGCGAGACGATTCCCGGCCCTGCGCGACGCGCCGGTGCTCGAAACGCGCGTGTGCCAGTATGAGAACACATCGAATGGCGATTTTCTGATCGACCGGCACCCGGAAATGGAAAACGTCTGGCTGGTCGGCGGCGGGTCCGGACATGGATTCAAGCACGGGCCGTCGGTCGGAGAATACGTCGCGGCGCGCGTCCTGAACGGCGACGCGGTCGAGCCGCGATTCTCGCTTGCGACGAAGCAGGTTGCGCAAAAGCGAGCCGTCTTTTAGGATTCGGACGCGCATGTCGGCAAGCGGACGCGGGAGCACGCCGTGATGACACGCAGTGCGTGGCTGCATTGGGCCCTGGCCGCATACCTCTGGCTGATCACGTGGATTCCCCTCGGCAACTGGAATCGCCAGCACGATCCCACGCTGCTGATGGCCCTGTTGAGCCGCAAGAAAATTGATGCGGGAGATCTGATTTTGCTGGCGCTCGTTACGCTCCCCGCAATTTTGTTTTGGCTGGCATATAAGCGAAATGGCTTCTGGCTCGCAATCGTCGCTTTGAGTCTCGACGTCGTCTGGTTAGCGATGCAGATCCAATCCTGGTGGCTTCCCTACGTTTTGGGAACGAACGCGAAATGGCAACTCGACTACGCCAAAGGTCCGACGATGAAGGTTCTTCCTTCCTTCGGGCGCCACGTGGCCCCCGACGGAATGCATTTTGTGATTTCAGTGCTCCTGATTGCCGCGCTGGCATCTGGGATCGTCGGCCTTCGAGAAACGAGGCTCTCGCTGCGGAAGGCTGCGGTCTTCCAGCGACCTGGCGAATAAGCGCCATTTCAGAAATACGCGTTTAAGGCAGAAGCGGGGCGGACGCTCGGAATTCTCTGTCTGCGGCGACTGAGGACGACGGGGAGCACGAAGCAATTAGCGTCCGCTTGGCTGCACGGCAGCGCGGGCTTTGGCGCGAGCGCCGCGAAAATAGAGGATCAGGCCGAGAAAAACGAAGAAGAACGTTCCCGCCACAAGCGTTGTCTCAAACAACAGCTTGTTTTCCGCTTCTCCCGGAGGAATGAACGACAGCACGATCCCGCCGAGAACGACGAGAAATCCGAGAGATCCGACGATCCACACCCCGGGCTTCCCGCCCGGAATCAGCACGGCGTCTTTGCTGGACTCGCGGTCACGCCGATACGCCAGGCGAATCACGGCGGCGTACATATAGAGGAACGGAATGAAATACAGAATCGTTCCCGCATCGACGAAAAGCTGGTACGCGCCGTTCACCGACTGGTTCACCTGGATCAACAGGAGAATCACGCCCGAAATCACGGCTTGCACCAGGATCGAAACCCACGGCGTCTTCCACTTCGAATGAATTTTGCCGAAGGCGGCGGGGAGATAGCGGTCGATGCCAACGATGAATGGGACGCGCGCGACGCCCGCCACCGTGGTGCCGATGCCTCCGGCATTTCCGAAAAACGCGAGAGTCGCCGCAATCACGCCGAAGAAACCGATGCGCAACATCGTTGAACCCGACGTGAGAGCCTGAAAAACGCCGCTCTTCGGGTCCACCGAGTCCGCGGGCAACATTCCGAGCAGCATGAACGTGCAGGCGATGTAGGCGAGGGCGATCAGGAAGCCGGAACCAAAGATCGCGCGCGGGAAGGTCTTTCGAGGGTCGCGAACCTCCTCGCTCATGGCCGAGCAGAGTTCGAGCCCCACAAATGCGAACGCAATCTGCGGCCAGAAATTCACCGTGTTCCAATTCCACACCGGCACGATGTTGGACCAGGTGAAGTGCGTCACAAATCCGCGGGCGTGCCACATGTATCCGCCCAGACCGAGCAGCATCAACAGCGGGATGTAGGTTCCGATGCCGCCCGCGTTCTGCAGCCATTTCCCGATGTTCAAGCCGATGATATTGAGCACGACAGCGACAGCCAGCAGCAAAAACGAACAAATCATGAGGAAGGTGCGGTCCTGCGCAAGATAGGCGGTGCCGCTGCCGCCGACGTAGGCGGCCATTGCCGCGCTGGCCATCAGCAATCCGGGAAAATAAAAGAAGGTGTAGATCCAGTAGGTCCAGCCGGCGACAAACCCGTGAAAATCGCCGAAGGCCTCCTTGGACCATACGTAGAGGCCGCCCTCCACCGGAAATCGCGTGGAAAGCTCCGTGATGACGAATGCGGACGGCACAAAAAAGAAAATCGCGGCCAAAATCCACAGGCTGATCGAGGAGGTTCCGTTGTGCGCGGCGGCGGCAATCCAGCGTGGCCCGAGGACGGCGGCAATGTTGAACAGCAGCACGTCCCAGAAACCCATCACCCGGCGTAGCTGCTTTTTAACATCCGAACCGGCGGGCGTGCTCACGCGGTTGCGTCCAATGCGGGAATCAGCTCGTCCTCAAGAAGGAAGTGGCGGAGAAACGGATCTTCGGAGCGCTCGAGCTCGGCCCACGGCCCGAAAAACTCCACGCGCCCCTCGTGCAGAAAAATCACGCGATCGGCCAGCCGTTTGCCCAGGTGCGTATCATGGGTGACGACAATGGACGTCTTCTTGAACTTCTGCTTCAGCTTCAGAATCAGGTCGCTGACGTGCAATGCCATCACCGGATCGACCATGGTGGTCGGCTCATCGTAGAGAATGGCATTCGGATTTTCGGCCAGCGCCCGCGCAATCGCCACCGCTCGTTTCATTCCCGTGCTCAAATCGGCGGGCAGGCGGTCGGCGAATTCGCCCACTTCGAGCATCTCGAGCAGCTCGTTGACACGGCGGTCCACTTCATCGGGATCGTGGCGGCCGTGGCTCAGAATGGGAAAGGCGACGTTTTCGGCGACGGTCAGTGAATCGAAAAGCGCGCCGGACTGAAAGACCATCGTCACGCAACGGCGGATTTCAGAAAACTGCTCTTCGGTCCAATGCGTCACGTCCTGACCGGCGACGATGATTTGCCCCTCGTCGGGATTCAGGAAGCCGAGCAGCAATTTCAGCGAAACCGACTTGCCGACGCCGCTGCGGCCCATGATGACGGCCGTCTCTCCTTCGTCCACGAAGAAACTCACGTCCTTCAGGACGCTGTTCTCGTCGAACGATTTCGAGACGTTGCGGAATTCGAAGTAGTGTTCGCTCATGCTAGTGGCGCCCTTCCCGGCGCGCTTTGGCCTCGTCGTAATCCGCGGGTGAGTTCATATTCTTGAACAGGAGGCCGCCGGAATCAAAACGTTTCCATCCGCTGCGTTCCATGTACTCGACGTGGAGATGAGCAAGACCTTCGGTGACTTTGCGCACGCCGCGGTCCAGCGCGAGCCAGACGGGAGCTTCGCACGTCTTCTTGTACATCGCGCAGAGCGGCTCCGGGCCGGGATCGTTCATGGGGAGAAGCGCGTCTGCGGCAGACGAAACCGCGCGGCTGACGAGGAACGTGAGCCATTCCCGCGTGAGATACGGCAAATCACAAGCCACGATCAAATTCCAGGCGCACTCCGATGCGCGCAAAGCTGTCGCAATCGCGCCGAGCGGTCCCGCGCCCGGCCAGTCATCGCGAATCGCGCACAATCCCAAAGGCTGATACGTTTCGGGCGACCCGATAACCAGCGGCGGGCCGGCAACAGACTCGATCAAGCGCGCCGTGCGAACGATCATCGGCACGCCGTCGAGTTCGAGCAGCGCTTTGTCGTGCCCCATGCGCGAACTCTCGCCCCCCGCAAGGACGAAACCGGCGATTTGGCCCGGCTCTCGCATCGCGATCACGCGAAGCTGTGCGCGGCCGGCGCAAACGGGGAAATGAACCGGTAGTTCATCGGTGGCGTGTCGTTAACTGGAAACGGGCCTGGCCTCTGCTCGCGCGAAGGCGGGAACTTCTCTGAGATGGAAGCCCGCGACGAACATGGGATGAGGCGCGACTCGGCCCCAGCGGAAGAGTTCCCACTTGGCGCGGATGAAGCGAATCTCAGCCTTGAGCGAAAGATCGAGGACCTGGCGAGTTTCGCCGCGATAAAAACGCTGCGGCATCATCAGCAGCGGCTTGGTCCCCCAGTTTTGGCCGTCCCCCGAGCCCCAGACGGAAATGTCGATCGATTCCTGCTCGACCTGGTCGGTAACGAGCATCGTGCAGAGAAACGTGCGCGTTCCGCTGGCAGCGATGTCGAATGGCTCCCCTTCGCCGTTCGCGGTCAGGCGCGTGGCCTGCGGAATCAATTCGAGTTCCATCGCCATCGATGAGCTCCTAACCCGAAAGGATTCTAGCACGCGGTCAAACCTCAGGCCCCGTTCGGGAGACGCACCGCCAAAAAGGACAGACGGCGCGGCTGCAGAATCAGTGGCGCTCGGCGGAAGACCGCGAAGAGGACCCGAAGAGAGCGTCTTTCAGTTCCTTCGCAATCCAGATCGGGCCAACCAGAAAATAAATCACGCCTTGGAAGAACGCGGGCTTGTTGCCTTCGATCCGGTGGCCGGCGAACAGAAGAATCCATCCTCCCACGAAAAGCCCGAGGCCGACGCGCCAGTACGTCAGCGCAGCCAGAACGATTCCCGCAAGAATGATCGGTATTCCAATGCCGTGCAGAAGTTTGTTCCACGGATTCGTGTGCTCGTGATCGTATTGCGCCATGTACTGGGCCAAGGAGGTCATGATTGACGCCATTGTATTACGCCTCCTGGACCGCCGCCACCCGAGCCACTCGTAAAATTCCGCGCTGCGCTTCAGGTCGGTCACACCAAGCGTGATGATGCTCACGCGCTGTTCCATCGCGATACTCCTTTGCCGGTGATGCTACAGAATTCGCTTGAGTTTGGCGAGGCGATCGGCGGCGGACTGGAAGGTTCTTTCTGTCTTGCAAAATGTGAAGCGGAGCTGCGTTCGGCCGTCGGTCGGATTCTGGTAGAAGCTGGACCCGGGAACGGCAGCGACGCCGATCTCTGTCACAAGATGTTTTGCAAAAGCAACGTCGTCCGGAAAACCAAATGCGGAAATGTCGGTCATGATGTAGTACGCCCCGCGCGGCTTGAAGCAGCGGAAGCCGGCAGCGTTGAGGATTCCCAGCAACCGTTCGCGGCGCGCGGCATATTCGTCGGCGAGCGTGCCGTAATAACTCTGCGGAAACTTCAACGCGACGGCGCCCGCCTCCTGCAAAGGAGCGGCCGCGCCCACAGTCAGAAAATCGTGCACCTTCCGAATCGCAGCGGTGACTTCCGGCGCCGCAATCGCCCAGCCCACGCGCCAGCCGGTGACGCTGTACGTCTTCGAGAGCGCGTTGATCGTGATGGTGCGGTCGCGCATGCCCTCGATTGCGGCCATGGAGATGTGCGTCGCTCCGTCGTAGAGCATGTGCTCGTAAATCTCGTCGGTGATGGCAAAGGCGTTCCAGCGCAGGCAGAGATCGCGTATCGTTTCCAGTTCGGCGCGCGCGAAGACTTTCCCCGTCGGATTATTCGGCGTGTTCAGGATGATCGCTTTGGTCGCCGGGCCGAACGCTGCGGCAAGCTCGTCGGGATCGAACGTCCAATCCGGCGGGCGAAGCCTCACGAAGCGCGGCGTTGCGCCGGAAAGAATCGCGTCGGGACCGTAATTCTCGTAGAACGGCTCGAAGACCACCACTTCGTCGCCCGGATTGATGATGGCCATCATGGCGGACATCATCGCTTCCGTGGAACCGCAGCAGACCGTGATTTCGCGCTCAGGATCGACGGAAACGCCCTGCGTGCGCGAAAACTTTTCGGCGATGGCGTCGCGAAATTTCTTCGCTCCCCAGGTGATGGCGTACTGGTTGATGTCGGCGGCGATGGCCTGCTGCGCGGCCGCTTTGATCTCGGCGGGCGCGGGGAAATCGGGAAAGCCCTGCGAGAGATTCACGGCGCCATGCTTCAGCGCCAGGCGCGTCATCTCGCGGATCACCGACTCGGTGAAGTGTTCGGCTTTTGTGGAAAGACGCGAGCTAGCGTTTCCCCGTGGCGCGGCGACTGCGCTTTTTGGTGTGGCGGGATTCATGCTTCGCTCCGTAGAGCCGGCGATAGATGTCGGCGTTGCGTGAAACCATTTCGACGTACTCGCGTGTCTGCGTAAATGGGATCGAGTCCACAAACTCGGCCGGCTCGCGATAGGTCTGGCCGGTGGTCCACGCCGTCACGCGATCCTCGCCCGCATTGTACGCTGCCAGAGCCCATTCGACGCCGCCGAACTGTTTCTCCAATTGCGAGAGATAGAACGTACCGAGCCGAATGTTGTATTCGGGATCGAAGAGCCGCGCTTGCGAATAGCGGATTCGGATCTTACGCGCCATGCTGTGCGCAGTTTCCGGCTCGAGCTGCATCAAGCCCATCGCGTTCGCATCCGAGTGCGCTGCCTTCTCAAAAGCCGATTCTTGCCGCATGAGTCCGGCCACCAGCAGCGGATCCACTCCCGCCCGCGCCGACCAACGCTGGATCGATGCGCGGTAAGGCAACGCGTACGCGGTTTTCCAAACATCAAGCGGGATGGCGTCGAACGCGTGCGATTCGAGCTGCGGATAAATCTGGCGCACCGCGACAATCGCCGCTCCAACATGCTTCCCGGCAACCGCCGCTTGCGCCGCTTCAAACAGCAGGCGAGGTTCGCCCGTCGCCTCATACGCCGCCCGCAACTCGAGTTCAGCCGACGAATCGAACGCGATCGAGCGCAATGCATCCGCGCGCTCCTTCCAGTCCGCCGCCGCGGCAGGGATGGCCTCGCCTAACTTCGGAATGGGAGGAGCCGGAGGAATCAGGGCGAGAACATCGGGGTCCCCCTCCGTTCCATCGCCCAGGGCGCGGAGGCGCGTTTCGGCGGCCGTTTCGAAATAATTTTCCGGGAAACGCGCGACGAGCTTGTCGTAATAGCTGCGCGCAACCGCGGGGTTGCCCGCTTCCTCCGAAAGACGCCCAAGCCAGTAAAGCGCGTCCGGAATGTACGGCGATTTCGGGAAGCGGCGAACGTGCTCGGCGAGAAGTTGCGTAGCGTCCGCCTGGCGCTTCAGAACGGAGGTCCAACTGAGGCGCCACTGCGCCGGGACGGCATCGGGCGCGTCCGGAAAACTCTCTTCAAGGCGCTTGTAATAGCTCGCGGCCTGGTCGCGATTCAGCTCCACCCAATAATCGTTTCCCGCCAACATCAAAGCGCGCTCGGTCCAAATGCTCTGCGCATCGCGCGACGCCGCGCCTTCCACCGCCGCCGCCATTTCCGCGTCCTGCCCCAGAGCCCGGTAGACTTCCGCGAGCGCGTGGAACCGCTCGGCATCCACGTCGGGATCCGTCACTTTAAGAGCCGCGAGTTCCGTGGGACCCGCGCCAAGAAAGGCGCCACACTCGAGGATCCGCAATTGCGCCCGCTCGTTATCCGCGCCCGTCACTCGCGGCAAAATTCCGGAATATGCCTGGCGCGCCTCCGTCCAATAGCCCGCCTGAAAAATTGCCGCGGCGTAGGTCTCCTGCTGATCCAGAGAAACCGGCGGAGTCGAATTTCCGGGCGCGCTCGCAAGAAACGTCAATTTCATCGCCGCTGTCCTGCCCTGATCGGCGGTCGGGAACCGCAGGTAGAGGTCCTGGTAATCGGCGGCAGCCTGCGCCACTTGCCCGGCTTTCTCGTAGCACTCGCCGCGTAGCAGGAGCAGCGCCGGCGATTTCAACGTCGCCGGATACCCGTTCAGCGCGGCAACCGCCTCCTGCGGCTGGTTCGCCGCGAGCGCCGCGGCCCCCAGGGCCTGCAGCGCTTGATCCGTAATCACCGAGTTCGGGAAATCGCTGCGAAGCCGCTTCAGATCTGCGAGCGCCTCGGCGTTCTGATTCAGCCCGAGATCGTTCTCGGCCGTCCAGTACAGCGCGTATTCCCGCAGCAGCGGATCATCCGTGGAACGCTCGAACCACGGCGCCGCCTTCGCGAACTCCCCTTTCGAATAGTCGGAATAGCCCAGCGCGAGTGCCGCGCGCGCTCCAAGAACGCCCGACGATTTCCGCATCGCGAACGCGCTGAGCCGCGCGTACGCCGATTCTGGATGGTTGTCCTTTAACTCGCGAGAAAGCTGCTCGAGGTATTTGACGGTTCGGCTTGTTTTCTTTTGCGCCGGCCGGGCGGTGGGCTTGGTAGCCGGCTCCGTTCGCGCCGCGACGGGCAGCGTGACGACCGGAAGAAACACGGCGGCGGCCAGAACCAGCCGGGCCGCAGTTTTCAGGCCCCTTGTCTTAGCGTCCCACGGGGCGTGCCGCTGACGAGGGATACGGATACTCTCCCAGCGCTGCCGGGTCTCCCTCAGCCAGGATTTGCACCATCCAGTGATGGAAATAGTCCACCGGATCGTCGAGGATCGTGCGGAAGCGGCGGTCGTATTCCTTACGGGCTTTATCGATATCGTTGCGTAAGCGATGGCAAATATCCTTGTGCTCGCAGCCCAGCCGGACGTCCTTGGGCCGCAGAAGCTTTATATCCTGCATGGCGACTTTCGCCACGCGGTTCGCCCGGCGGTGTAAATCTTGTACTTCAGGGGGAAGACTGGCAAGGTCGAAAGCCTCCGCTTGCGAAGCCCCGGTTTCTTGAACGGCAACGGCCTCTTCCGCAGGAGCCTCGACAGGTGGATCTGGAGCGACGCTAACCGGATGATGTGCAACGTGCTCTCGCGTTGCGACCGGCTCTTCCGTCCGTTGAGATTCGGGTTCTGGGTGCGCGGTTGCCGCGGGAGGCGCGAGATTTTCCTCGACGGCCGTGGCTGTGCCCGCGGCGGGTTCCTCCGCTTCGGATTGTTCGGCGGCTGCTTGGTGGTCGCGGGGATTCAGCGCCAGTGTAACAAAATTCGACAGCACCGAAAGCCCTGCGGCCAGCGCGGCAGCGGACGTCTGTGCGCGCAGCATCGCCGGAAGCGCGTTTGCCGGACGCGTCGAGGAGCAGGCCGCCACCAGATCGGCGTAAGCCTGCTGAAGATCCTCGGCCGTGCGCTGAAGCGGCGCGAGATTGTCCCGCAATGCCCGGGAAACCGCGTCTTCCAGAGCCTTCTCGACCGACTTGTGGCGATCCTTCCCAGTCTGAGCCATTCTGAAAATTATGGAAACGCCGCGCGGGGGTGTCAATGAGCATTCCGTACAGGCGTTCCATACCCCGCATCAGCGCTGCGAAACGCCTACGCTGTTGACTTACTCCGGCCGCGCCGTTGACCTTCCATCAAAGCTCGGATAATTAATTCGCCGGCGAGACGCCGACGCCACAAGGGCCGGGATAAGTCAACGGTGACCCAGTCGAAGAAACCGGTAGAAGCTCCTTTCGACGAAACACCTCAAAAGTGTATCGAGTAATTTTTGGTCATGTTATTGATTTCAGAGTAGTGGACCTAATTTTTTTCTCGACACGTGTATCGAGTAATTCCGGAGGCTTGACGTTGGAGGCTGGACGACGGATGGCCGGCCCGGCGGGCGAGCCCGCGCTGATTTCCCGATTTAGGAATGGCGGTGCTGTGTTGGCGTTGGCCGGTCACGTTACATATCTCCGAACGAACGTTATCATATAGTAATAGTATTGTCAAGGACTAGTACCCACAAATCAGATCGAGGCCAGAGGCCGAGGCGGCGCGAGGTCCGAAATGATAAAATCGGCGCATTCCGTCGCCGGGAGGTTGCGTCGTTGCCAAAGAAGAAAAGGGTACCGGTGCGAACGGAGCGTGCTCTGCTTCGTCACACTATAGCCACGTTGGCTTACCGGGGAGGCAAAGCGCTTCGCGGAGCGCCCGCCGGATTCGAGGGATTTCGCGCCGGGGACACGACGCGGACGCCCGGACAGATTCTGGCCCACCTTGGCGACCTGCTTGACTGGGCACTGTCAAAAGCAAATGGAGCGGAGAAGTGGCACAATTCGCGGCCACTCCCCTGGGAAAAAGGCTCGGCGCGCTTTTTCGCAGCCCTGAAGGCGTTTGACGCCCGCCTTGGTTCCCCTAAACACCTTGCATGCAGTCCGGAAGAGCTCTTCCAGGGGCCGATCGCGGACGCCCTGACGCACGTGGGGCAAATCTCGATACTGCGGCGTTTGGCCGGTGCGCCCGTTCGCGGTGAGAACTACGCGAAGGCCCGAATTGAGGCGGGCCGCGTCGGCCCGAAGCAGCCCCCGGCACGGTACGAATTCGACTGAATCGCAAGTAGCGGCCGAGAGTCAATGGCCGCTCCGGGGGCTTGGCGTTTTTGTCTATTTGGGTTCCCGGCACTGCGCCGGTGGCCTGTTTGTGGGCAGGCCGGCTGTGTGTTCAGCACAATCGTCGCCCCGCGGCTCGCTCCCTTCGCCGAGACAATCAGGGGAGGCAGTGCAAGGGCGAAGCCCGCGAAACAAGAGCAGAGGCAAATTCGCCGGCGAGACGCCGGCGCTGCCTACATCGTCGTCCACGATGGACCCAAACAGCAATCTCGTCGCGGCCAGCCTCGGCCTAGAGCTTGCCCGCGTGGATGACGATGGGAGCAAGCCCGGCCTGCTTGAGTTTCTCGTTTAGGGCGGGCAAGTCCTTCGTTTTGATGGACGACCACCGCGCCATCGTCTTCGCGAGCGTGGCTCCGGCATCGGCGAGCGCGTGCAGCTCTTCCGCAGTCGGTGCGGATTGTCCCGCGTCCACCGCAAAGGCAATTTGCGCCAAGTCGCCGCCGAGGAACGCCAGGCTCGTCTCCTCCTTCGGAGGCGGAGGGACATTCCCCGGAGCGACCCGCGGCGCACGAGTTCCGCCGACCGATTCGGCATCGCGGTCGATCGAAGCGAGCGCCGAAGCGAGTGCGGCATGGCCCGTTGCCTGCGGGCGAAGCTTTGCAATCTGCCCGCGGACCTCGCCAATTTGATGCTGCGCCTGGTCAATCTCATTTTGCCGGCGCGAGATGGCCATGCCAGTCTCGAATTGCCTCTGCAAGTCGACGAGCGGAGCCTTGATGCGCGGATCCATCTTCACCGTAAGCGGTTGCGTGTAGCTCTTCCCGTCCACCGTGAGCTTCACGGTGTAAGTGCCGGGCAGAGCTGCCGGGCTGGCGCCCCCGAATCCGAAGAACGCAGCGCCGGGAAAGAGCGGCGGACCTGGCGCGGGCGTGTATCGGAGATCCCAGACGAAGCGGTGCATGCCGGCCGCCGCCGAGGGCGGCGCCTGCGGGTGCACCCAGGAGGCTGGGAACTCGAGAGTTTCGGGCTTGACAGCGGAAATGTGCTCGGCGCTCGAATAGCTGCGCACCAGTTTCCCCTTGGAGTCGAGAATGTCGATGGTCAGAGGACCGGACGCGTCCGATTTCAGGTAGTAGTCGATCATGGCGCCGACCGGAGGATTTTGCGCGAGAGCCTCGTCGCGCGGCATCGGCGTGCCGTAGTCCGCGCCCGCGTTCATGCGAACGGCCTCGGCGGGACGGAAGAGGTAGGCGTCGGATTGCGCGACCTGATCCGTGATCTGGCGCAGAGCCGTGATGTCGTCGAGGATCCAAAAGCCGCGGCCGTGCGTGGCGACAATCAGGTCGTTATCGTGGATGGCAAGATCGCGCATCGACGTCGCCGGCAGATTGAGCTGAAGCGATTGCCACCGATCGCCGTCGTCAAAGGAGACGTAGACTCCCAGCTCGGTTCCCGCGAAGAGCAGGCCCTTGCGCTTCGGATCTTCTTTCACGGTTTGCATGTAGACGCCGGCGGGCAGGCCAGCGGTAATGAGCTGCCACGTCTTGCCCGCATCGCGCGTGCGGTAGATGTAGGGATGATTGTCTTCCAGCCGGTGACGATCCACAGCGGCATACGCTTCGTTTGGATCGAAGTGCGACGCCTGCATGATCACGATCTTGCTCCACGGTGTCAGTTGCGGCGGCGTGACGTTGTGCCAGGCTTTGCCTCCATCCGGCGTCACCTGGATATAGCCGTCGTCGGTGCCGATCCAGACGAGGTTTGCGTGCGCCGCGATCGGAGACGGCGCAATCGTGTAGATCACGCCGCGACGTTGATAGCCCGGCGCGTCGGCGGCTGTCGCCGCGTCGAGATTCGTTGGTACGCCGGGATTTGGCCGCGTCAGATCGGGGCTGATTTGCGTCCAGCTGTGTCCGCCATCGATCGTTTTGTACAGAAACTGGTTGCCGAAATAGAGCGCATGCGGATCGCCCTCGGAGAAGACGAGCGGGAGCGTCCATGTTTTGCGAAACGGTCCTTTGCGGCCCAACTCCGGCGAAACGCTGCGGACCTCCTGCGTCGCCAAATCGCATTTGGAAACGTCGCCGCCAAAGGTGATCTCCGGGTGCAGCGGATCGGGCGCCGTGTAGCCACTTTCGCCCCCGATGCAGTAGCCGGTCCAATCGTGCATGGAAATGTCGGTGTGGCGGCTGCGGCTCGGAACGGTTACGGAGCCACTATCCTGCTGCGCGCCGGTCAGCCAATACGGAAAGCGCGAATCCGGCGCCACGTGATAAATCTGCGCGGTCGGCTGGTTGTACCAGGAACTCCACGTCTTGCCGCCGTCCACAGAGACGACGGTGCCCTGATCGCTCGCGACGATCATGCGATTCGGATCCGTCGGATAAATCCAGAGCTGGTGATAATCGTCGCCGCCGGGCGCGCCTTTGAAGGCAGTCCACCTCTTACCCCCGTCGGTAGAGCGATAGACAGAGGTGTCGGAAACATAGACGTCGTCCGGATCCTTCGGATCGACGACGATATTGCCGAAGTACCAGCCGCGCTGCCAGACGCGGCGCTGGTCCGACATTTTGTGCCACGACGCACCGGCATCATCGGAACGATAGATGCCGCCATCCTTCGCATCGACGACAGCGTAAACGCGATCGGGATTCGTGGGAGCGACGGCAACGCCGATGCGGCCCACGCCCTCCGTGGGAAGGCCGGTGGTGAGCTGATTCCAGGTGTCGCCCCCGTCGGTGGACTTGAAGATTCCGCTGCCCGGGCCATACGAGGGAGGATAAATGCTCCACGGCGGGCGCCGCGTGTCCCACAGCGACGCGTAGATCGTTCGCGAGTTCGCCGGATCGAACGCCAGATCGATGGCGCCGACGTTTTCGTTCTTGTAGAGAATTTTCTTCCACGTCGCGCCGCCGTCCGTCGAGCGATACACGCCCCGCTCCGGATTCGCACCATACGCGTGACCGAGCGCCGCGACGAAAACGATGTCCGGATTGTGCGGGTCAACGAGAACGCGTCCGATCTGGCGCGTATGGTCGAGCCCGATGTGGGTCCACGTCTTTCCGGCGTCGGTGGATTTGTACATGCCGTCGCCGAAGGAGATTTGCGAGCGCATGTCGGCTTCGCCCGTACCGACGTAGACAACGTTGGGATCGGACGGCGCGACATCAATCGCGCCTATCGACGCGATGGGCTCGGAATCGAACACGGGGGTCCAAGTGCGGCCCGCGTCTTCCGACTTCCACACTCCACCGCCGACCGAACCGAAGTAAAACGTGTCCGGATGGCCCGGAACTCCGGTAACACCGTTGCTACGGCCGCCGCGGAACGGGCCGACCATGCGCCAGTGCAGTCCGGAATAAAGGCTCTGCCTGCCGGCAGGCAGGCTCGGCGAAGACTGCCGTGCGAACAGGGCCGGAAACGCGCAGATAAGGATGAGTGCTGTGAACGCTGCTTGCGCAAGAAAGCGTGCCGCTCGAGACTGCCCCTCCATCGCGTGCCCCTTTTTGAATTGGCGTTCAGCTTACAAGCGAGCGAGGATACAACACCGGAGCGCGTTTGGGGGAAACGCCGCAAATTTTTTTTTGCGAACCCATTCCCGATCACGCCCATTCGCCGGCTCGCGAATCACGCCCAAGCAGGAAATCGCGAGCGTTGACGATAGCGCGGAATTTTGCGGGATCGCCGCCAACATCCGGGTGATACCGGCGAGCCTCTTTGCGAAAGGCCACTTCGATTTCCTGTTCCGTAGCGCCGGACGCGAGGCCGAGCACGCGCAGAGCGGCGATACGCTCGTCTCCCTGCGACCGTCTTTCGCTCTTGGCGCTTGGACGGGCCCGCTTCGTTCCACGCGCGGCCTCGCGAAGGCCGGCGAGAGTGTTGGGACGAAATCCGTGCGCTGTCGCGTATTTTTCGACAACCTTCAGCACTTCCTTGAATGAAATAGAGCGGAAGGTGGGCGATTTACGCAGCACTTCAAGCCATTCCTCGGCCGGGAGTTCGAGTGTGTCACCCAGGCAGACGGAGTACTCGATCTGCTTCCCGCTGTGGTCACCGCCTCTGCTATTTCCGCCACGCTCCGCGATGCAGAGGAAGAAGAAGGTGCGCTGGCCATCCTGCTTGGCTCTGACAAACACGGGATCGATCCACCGGACGGAATCGCTTTGATTCGCGTTTCCCCATCTGGTCTACTCTTCGTACCACGACGCGATGGAAATGTCACTTTCGCCGCGGTTCAATTCGCCGCGGTTCAACTCTCGATCGAGGAATGTTGCGGCGAACACGCAAAGCGTGATTCCCTGCCAACGTGTCGAGGCGCGCGAGAGCAGCGAACGGTTAGTTCGACGGCATCTTGAATTCCTTGGCGAGGACAATCGTTCCGTTTTTTGTCGAATTCAGCCGGATCTGCTTCACCGGGCCGTAGTCCGGGTCGTTATACCAGTCGCGGGCCACCTGCTCCGAATCGAACCTCAGCACGATCGTCACTCGTGGCGGTCGTCCTTCCAAAGCGGCGGCCTCGCGGTCAGCGACCAGAATTTCAGCTCCGTGCTTCTGAAGGAGCGGCACGACGGCGGCGACATAGCCCTCATAGCCCTTGGCATCGGCGATGTCATACTCTGCGATCACGTAAACGGACATAGGGAACTCTCCAGTGTGTGAAGGTCAGGATTTGACGCACAAAACCGGCCAAGCGCGAGTGCGTTCGCGACAGGAGCGGCAAGCCCGAGAAAGAACAGCGCGGGCTTCAACCGAAGCTCAAGCGTCCGCGATTCTGGAACCGGCTTCGTCGCGCAAAAACGCATCGGCAGGCTCGTCCTCGGGCAATGGCCGGACATCGGGGTTGGACATGATCGTGCGCGCGCAAGTGTTCCAGCGCAAGATCGCGTCGTCGTTTCCGGCCGGAGCAAATGGGATTGCCCTTTCGTAGTGGCTCATTGCTTCCCGCAGCGAATGATATGCGGCCGCGGCTCCGCCCGGGATAGCCTGGCGAATGCGCGCATTACCCAACCGCTCCCAGATGATGCCCGCATAGTAGGCCCGTTCGTAGTCGCCCTTGATTCGAGCGAGCGCTTCCTGAGCCGCTCTTGGATTCACGCCTGACTGGAACTGATCGGTTCGCGCGAGCAGGAGCGAAATCAGCGCCTGCTGATGGTCGGGCACGATGGCCAGAATGTCGAGGCAAATGCTTTCCGCAAGATTGGGCTCGTTCAGGAGTCTGTAGCGCTCAACTTTTGCGAGCGCTTCGGGGATGCCCTGCTCCGAAATGGATTTCAATTCGAACCGCATAGGACCTCCTACGTTTCGCCACCTCCGAACACGCGAAACAATTTTGACACGGGATCAAAGAAGCGGTCTACGACACGCTCCTTGAGGGGAATGATTGCGTTGTCCGTGATGGTGATGCTCTCGGGGCAAACCTTCGTACAGCACTTGGTGATGTTGCACAGGCCGATGCCGAACTGCTCCTTCAGCTCCGGAAGACGATCGCCCACGTCCAACGGGTGCATTTCCAGGGCGGCGGCATAAACCAGGAATCGCGGGCCGATGAACTGGTCGTGCATGTGGTGCTCGCGCAGAACGTGGCAAACGTCCTGGCAGAGATAGCATTCGATACACTTCCGGAACTCCTGCACGCGTTCAACATCCTGCTGGGCGATACGCCAGGTGCCGTCCGGAGCGTCGGGAACGCGGGGCTTGAACTTCGGGATGCGCTGTTTCACCGCGTAATTCCACGATACGTCGGTGACCAGGTCTTTCACGTGAGGAAAGGCTTTCATGGGCTCGACGGTCACGGGCGTATCGAGGGGAAGCGTGTTGAGGCGCGTCATGCACATCAATTTCGGCATGCCGTTGATTTCGGCCGAACAGGAACCGCACTTCCCTGCCTTGCAGTTCCAGCGAACGGAAAGATCGCCAGCCTGTTCCGCCTGGATTTGATGAACGGCATCGAGGACCACCATGCCGGACGCGATTTCGGTGGTGTAGTCCTGGAATTTTCCCTGGGCCCTTTGCCCGCGCCAGATCCGAAACGTTGCGGTCGCCATCACTTCATCTCCTGGATGACCTGCTGCAGATCCTCCGGCATCGGCGGGATCTGTTCGCGCTTGAACAGCATTTCGCCATCGGGTCCTTTTCGCACCACGATATTGAACTTGCCGCATTGCTCGTCTTTCGCCGGAAAATCATCGCGAAAATGAGCGCCGCGGCTTTCGTTCCGATCGAGAGCCGAACGCGCGACCATTTCCGCCACGGTCAGCAGATTGCGGAGGTCGAGCGCGGTGTGCCAGCCCGCATTGTATTCGCGGTTTCCGTCCACGCTGACGTGCTCGCCGGCGGCTTTCAGTTCGCGGATGCGTTCGAGTGCCTGCAACATCTCGGGCTCCGTGCGCACGATCCCCACCAGCTCCTGCATGACATCCTGCAAGGTGTGCTGCACCGTGTACGGATTTTCCGAGCCGTTGCCTTCAAAGGGACGCAGCGCCGATTTTTCCGCCGATTCGAGCTCCTTCGGATTCACCGCGCCGAGCGGCCTTTCCTTTGCGAACGCTGCGGCGTATTCCCCGGCACGCTTGCCGAAGACCAGCAGATCGGAAAGTGAATTCCCGCCCAGCCGGTTGGCTCCGTGCAAGCCAGCCGCGCATTCCCCCGCCGCAAACAGTCCAGAAACATTGGACATTTGGGAATCGGCGTCGACACGAATTCCACCCATGACGTAATGCGTGGTGGGACCGACTTCCATGGGTTCCGTTGTGATGTCGATGTCGGCGAGTTGCTTGAACTGGTGATACATGCTGGGCAGTTTCTTCTTGATACGTTCCGGAGCGTTCGGAATTTTTTCCTTGATCCATGCGATATCCAGGAAAACGCCGCCGTGCGGGCTTCCGCGTCCTTCCCGCACCTCTCGCCGGATGCAGCGGGCCACGTGGTCGCGGGTGAGCAGCTCGGGCGGGCGTTTCGCCTCCTTGTCGCCTTGCGTGTAACGCCAGCCTTCTTCCTCGTTGCTTGCGGTCTGGTTCACATAGAGCGGCGGAATGTCCTTAAACATGAATCGCTCGCCGTTTCGATTCCGAAGCACGCCCCCTTCGCCGCGCACTCCTTCGGTGACGAGAATGCCGCGCACACTCGGAGGCCAGATCATGCCCGTCGGATGGAACTGGACAAACTCCATATCCATCAGCGCTGCGCCCGCGTTATATGCGAGCGAATGCCCGTCCCCCGTATATTCCCAGCTGTTGCTGGTGATTTTGAACGCCCGGCCGATTCCCCCGGTGGCGAGAACTACAGCTTTTGCACGGAACAGTTGAAATCGGCCGCGCTCGCGGTCGTATCCAAACGCGCCGGAGATGCGATCGCCGTCTTTCAGGAGCGTGACAACGGTGTGCTCCATGAAAACATCGAGGCCTAGATGTATCCCGTGGTCTTGCAGCGTGCGGATCATCTCGAGGCCGGTGCGGTCGCCCACGTGCGCCAGCCGAGGGTAACGGTGGCCGCCGAAGTTCCGCTGGAGGATACGGCCGTCTTTTGTGCGATCGAAAAGCGCGCCCCAACCTTCCAATTCGCGCACGCGCGCCGGAGCTTCCTTCGCATGCAGCTCGGCCATGCGCCAGTTATTCAGATACTGCCCTCCGCGCATCGTATCGGAGAAATGGACGCGCCAATTGTCCCGGTCGTCCACGTTCCCCATGGCGGCGGCGATGCCGCCCTCCGCCATTACCGTGTGCGCCTTACCCAGGAGCGACTTCGAGATAACCGCAACCTTGACGCCCGCTGCCGAGGCCTCGACGGCCGCGCGCAACCCGGCCCCTCCCGCGCCGATAATGAGCACGTCGTGTTCGTGCTGGATGTACTCAGACACTAGAAGATCCTCCAATCGGTCCAAACGCCCATCGCGCACATCCGCACGTACAAGTCGGAAAACGCCACCATGAACAGGCTGCACCACGCGAACAGCATGTGACTGCGGTTGAAGCAGCTTACGCAATCATAGGCTGCCTTCCGGACTGGAGAGCCCGCCAATCGGTCGCGGAACCCGCCGACCAGGTGACGAAACGAGTGGCATCCGAAGGTGTAAGAGGTGAGCAGAACGAGGTTCGTCAGCAACACAAGAGTGCCGACGCCCATGCCGAACCGGCCATTGAACCAGAACGCATTCCAAACGTCGCGTCCCAGGATGACGAGAAACACGAGCGCCAGATACAGAAAATAGCGGTGAATGTTTTGCAGGATCAGAGGAAAGGATCGCTCGCCCAGATATTTCTTTCTCGGCTCGCCTACCGTGCATGAAGGCGGGTCGGCCCAAAATGCTTTGTAATAGGCGCCGCGGTAGTAGTAGCAGGTGACTCGAAACCCGCCGGGCGCCCAAAGAATGAGCACCGATGCGGTGACCCAGGCGGGCATCCAGCCTGGTTTTGCGCCGAACCATCCATGGACAGGCCCGAAGAGTTCCGGGGAATAAAATGGCGAGAGATAGGGACCGAAACGGTAATACTGTCCTTGAAATGCGGCCCACGTGGCGTAAACGACGAAGGCCGACAAACCGAGAAATACGAAGAGCGGCTGCACCCACCAATTGTCGGCTCGCCGCGTCTGTCCGAAACCCGAGCGCACCAACGGGACATCAATCTGCGACATCGAGCCTCCTCACTCGTTCGTGCCGATCATGCACAGGCAACCCGGAGCTGTGCCTCACGGGCTTTGGCCGGCGAAACGAGACCCTAACGCCGCGCCAACGCGATCGACAATACAGGTCATAAAACCGCACCTGCCGAAGGCATCTTTCTACACGCGAAGCCTGCTCGCCGGCAACAATTCGACTGGAAAGATTACTCGCTCCGGCTTCCAATCGCCAGCCCGATTGCGGATCCCCGATCCGTCGATAACATATCGCCAAAGTCCGGTTCGGTTGAGGCAGCCTCGGGGCACATCGCAAAAATGGGCCTGAGCAGCGGTCGCAATGAAATCAACACCCGCCAAATTCCTCACCCGCTGGGTGAGAGATCCCCTTATGATTCCAACCCATGACCAAGCCCAAAGAGCGAAGGCCTTCACCGACCGAATCGCCGCTGCTGTTCGAAGTCGATCCGCATCCGATCGAAGAAACACTGACCGCTTTCGGAGGAATCCCGCTGGTGGTGCAAACCTTTCGCTCGCTGGGACTGCCGCAGAGCGTCCGCGAGCAGGTGGAAGTGAGAGAACGAGAGCGCGGCTACGACGAAGCGACCCAGGTGGAGAGCTTCGTGATTCTGAACGCTGCCGGGGGCGAGTGCGTGGACGACTTTGAACGGCTGCGCCAGGACCCGGGTCTAGCCGAACTCGTAGGGCACGATTTGCCTTCGCCGCCAGCGGCGCGGCAGTTTTTGTACGCCTTTCACGAAGAGAAGAAGATTGAGCAGGCCAAACAACAACGTTTGCCGGACGAGATTGCCTATATTCCGGAAGAAACGGCACCGCTGGAAGGATTGGGCAGGGTGAACCGCGATCTGGTGCAGCGTGTGGGGCAGCGCTCGGCAGACCAACGCATCGCCACGGTGGATCAGGACGCCACGATCATCGAAAGCCGGAATAAGGAGGCGCTGGCTACCTACGAAGGGCCGCGCGGGTATCAGCCGATGTTGGCGGTGTGGGCCGAGATGGGATTGGTGTTGGCGGATCAATTTCGGGATGGGAATGTGCCGGCGCAAATGGAGCCGCTGGAAGTGGCCCGGCGATCCTTTGCGGCCCTGCCGAGCACGGTGCAGGAATATTACTATCGGGGAGATTCGGCCTGTCACGAAAGCGAACTGGTGAACTGGTTGCGGAATGAGAAGCGGGAAGGAGGGCCGGAGGGCCGCATTGGCTTTGCCATCAGCGCACGGATGAGCGAGGCCTTGCACGCGGCCATCCAGGCGGTTGCCGAAGAGAAGTGGAAGGCGTATGGCGAGGAGCATCCGACCGAGATCCGAGAGTGCGCCGAGGTGCCCTTCGTGCCCGGGGAGAAGGTGGAGAAGAAGGATATAAAGCCACTGCGCTACGTGGCGATCCGCATTCGCAAGAAGCAAGGGGGTCTGTTTGAAGACGGGAGTGCGGTGCGGCATTTTGCGGTGCTGTCGAACCGCTGGGAGTTGGAAGCGGGACGGTTGATCGAGTGGCACCGGGAGAAGGCGGGCACGATCGAGTTGGTGCACGACATCCTCAAGAATGATTTGGCGGGCGGGGTGTTGCCGTCGAAATATTTTGGGGCGAATGCGGCCTGGCTGCGATTGGCGGTGATCTCGCACAACGTGCTGACGGCGATGAAACGGCTGGCGCTGCCGGCGGAATTGTTGACGGCGCGGCCGAAGCGGTTGCGGTTTCTGCTCTTCAACATGCCGGGACGTTTAGCGCACCACGCGCGAAGAATGCTGTTGCGGTTGGCCGCGGTGGCGGAGTGGATCGAGATGTACCGGGAGGGATTGCGGCAGCTGGCGCTGGTGACGTGAGTGCGGTTGCACCAAAGTAGTGCAGTTATCGACGGATTATAGAACCCTACCGTGGACCCGTCTTCGTAACTTCTTATTTTTCAAGCGCGGGAATTTTTGCCTGCCGCTCTCTTCCGAAAAAGGTTGGAAGTGCAGAAAAAGTGGGCGCCGCGAAGATGCCGCGGCACAGATTTTGCCGCCAGCGTACCCTAACGATGGATTGGGGCGGATCAACGGCGTGCCCGGAATGATCCGGGAACTTCACCTCGAATTTGCCACTGTATGACGCCCCAGGAAATCGGCGGAACGATGCGAAGCTGCCGGGCGCGGCGTCGCCGGTCACGCGCAATCAACACGACCGATAGGATTAGACTGTGGTACTGTTCTTTGCTCACCGGTTCAAAAACGGGCTGTTTGCCTGGATGGAACGACGTCAATGAACAAGCCACTTGAAATTCGCTTCTACGACTACGTGAACCAGCCCTACGGGCGCGTTCGTGATGTTCTGAAGAAGGACGCGCTCGCTGTCTTTCAGTCGGCAACAAAGGCTGCTGCTTCCAGGGCGCAATCGGTAGCCTCCGAGCTGCATGTTGAAGTCGGCGGCATCGGGGTGAAGACCGACATCAAGATTGCCGTGAAGAGCGTGGAGGAAAAGGCCGCCGATGCCGGTTCCTCTCCCACGACGCGATTGCTGCTCGAATGGGAGGCTGCAACGATGCCGCGGCTGTTCCCGCTCATGCACGGCGAGCTTTCCATTTACCCGCTGACGTCCACGGAAACGCAGCTTGATTTCTCCGGCGTCTATGAACCCCCGCTCGGCGCCGTGGGAAAAACGATGAACGCGATCGTGGGTCACCGCATCGCGGAGGCTTCGGTCCATCGCTTCGTCGACGACGTGGCGG
This sequence comes from uncultured Acidobacteriota bacterium, assembly GCA_963753475.1. Classification (GTDB taxonomy): domain Bacteria; phylum Acidobacteriota; class Terriglobia; order Acidiferrales; family UBA7541; genus Palsa-295. Next base: position 3,673 of record CAVWCN010000022.1, on the reverse strand, counting down.
GCTATCTCCGGCAGACTCTAGCCTGATAACCGCGGCGGAAGAGTCGCGACCGCGCATGAAAAGCCGTTGGTCCGAGTTCGCGCCCTACGAACGCACGCCTTCCTGGTGCACGTACTTGATCACTTCCACGTCGGAAATGGCGATCAGGCCTTCGCCCACCATACGATCGAGAAACGGAAGCAGCTTCCGGATCTTCTCCTCCGAATCGATCACGCTGACCATGAGGGGCGCGTCATGGGAGAACGAGAGAAGATGCGGACGGCGGATTAACGTGCTGGCTCCATAACCTTCCGTTCCGCGAAAGACAGTGGCACCGGCAATGTCGAGCTCCCGGCATTTTTCAACGATCACGCGATAGAGCGGCTTGTCTTCCCATTTATCGTCTTCGCCAAAATGAATGCGCAGCATTTTCGCTCTGCCCTCAAGTTTCATGAGCGCGACTCCTTTCTGCGGTCGGACGTCTCGAAGTCGTGCGCGTACGTGATGATGTCCACGTCCGACACGACCACGAGCCCTTGCTGAATCATGGAATCGAGCATCGGGGAAAACGCTCGCAACTTTTCTTCGGTGTCGATGACGGAAAGCAGGATGGGCCGGTCGTGCGACAGGTGCAGGGCGCTGTCGCGATGAATTCGCCGGTTGGCGCCGTAGCCGAGAATGCCCTGGTAGACGGTGACGCCCGCGATATCGTTGGCACGCATGCTCTCGATCAAGGCTTTGTAAAGAGGCTTGTCGCGCCATTTGTCGTTCTCTCCGATGTAAATCTGCATTATTTTCGCCTTGCCCTCGCGTTTCAGCGGAGGCAACGCCGCGGGAGATTTCCGCTTCGACGGCTCCGTCTCCGCCGCCTTGACGACCGTGGTGTCCTGAATTTCGATCAGCCCCGTGCCGACCAACTCCTGGAGCTTGGGCAGGAGGTCTTCGACCTTATCCGCCGATTCGATGAATTCAACCTTGATCGGGAGATCCTCAGTGAGGCGCTCGATGCGGGTCGTGTGAAGATGGTGGTCAGCTCCGAATCCCGCGATGCCGCGAACGACGCTCGCACCTGAAACACCCTTGTAGAAAAGGAAATCCAAAATCGCCGAGTAGGAGGACTGCCCGTGGTATTTATGGTCCTCACCAACATAGATGATCACCTTCTTCGCAGGCCCGGCCTTGAGCATCTCGCCTCCCTACCTTTCAATCCTGCGCGGTGCCACTCGACGCGCAAACGCGCCGCGAACGTGAGCTATCATGCTCATCGGTTTCCGATCTTTGAAATGCCGCCCAGTCCGCGCTTCATCCTAGAATCCTGCCCGTTATCATTCCGAGCCACACGCCAATAAGGCCGACCAGCACGCTCAAGCTGACGTTGAGCGAAGCCATCAACATTTCGCCGTCCTGAATGCTGCGAAGGGTCTCGTACCCAAATGTGGAGAACGTGGTGTATGCGCCGATGAAACCAACGGCTATCAAATACCTCCAGTTGGCGCTCCAGTGTGTCCTCTCAGCAAAAACAGTCAGGATAAGACCGATCAGAAAGCATCCCGTGCAGTTGATCACAAACGTTCCATACGGGAAACGCGCGCCAAGCTTGTTACTGATGTAACCGCCCAGCCAAAAACGCGCGATTGCGCCGAGGAAGCCTCCGATGCCTACCATCCAATATTTGGTCATGTGAACCTTGGCGCTCGCGCTCTCCTTTTCCAGCGCGGCGACATTCTGCCGCCGCCAGATCTCAACCGGCGCTCCGTCCCTGCGAAAGGCAACGATCGAGCTGCTTGACAAGTGTCTGGAGGTCGCCTGCAATCACATTCAGTTCGGCGGCGGCCGCGTCCGGAACCTGGCCGTAACCGCGCATGTATCTTGGCTTCAACTCCTCGGCAGCGATGTCGATGGCGCCCAAGGTGACGTGGACGGCCCGGGACGCGGGGATCGCATTCTCCTTTGGAAGGCTCTGGCCTTGCAGGGCGCGCGCGAGCTGCGCGCGGATTTGAGCGATGTAGTTCTCGATGGTCTTGCGCTGCTCCGGAGTAATGTCGCAGGAGTACCGCGGAAAGGCCGCCTTCGAGGCTGCGGTGTCGAGAATGGCCTCGATATCCCCGAGAAGGCTGTCGATATACTGGCAACTCACGCGAAGGCGGTTCGCCTGAAACTCGTTCAATCCGTTGGAAACCCTTTGCTCGACCATGATCCTCGCCCTCATCGCATTCGGCGACACGCGTCGAAAACGCAGACTATCAGGACTGGCAGCACCTGGCGACAGCTCACACAAGCCCACTTTTCCCAGGGTCTCGATCCGGATCGTCTCTCTCAGGAGGGGTACAGCTAGCGGACAACCCCTACCGGGAACGAACCCATAGTAGGAGTCATTTGCCCGTGCGAAGGGCGGTTAAGGGTGAACTCCAACACCCGCATTCGTATTATCTCCGGCGAAATCAGCCGAGTCAACAGCCACAAAGGCGGGTGCGCCCGACCCGGCAGTGTCGCCGTCGAAAGATTTGTAAACTCTTGCGCAGACCTCGCGAATAGCGTAGAGAGCGTCTTGTTTTCGCGTAAGAGCACTGGCAAGGAAAAGCCGATCAGGAGGAGTGCATGAAGCGATTCGCGTTTGCGTTGTGTCTCGTGCTGCTGACATTCGCAACAACTCCCGAACTGCGGAATGTTCGCGCGCAGGCCAAGGTGCCGGAAATGAGTTATGAGTCCGTCCCGGATTTCCTGAAGCTCCCCGCCGATTTGTATTTCGGAGAAGTGTCCGGCGTGGCCGTCAATTCCAAGGGACATATCTTCGTTCTCTCACGGGGCAATACGAGCGGCCCAGCTTACGGCGCGGCAGCGGCGCAGTTTTGGAGTTTGGCGCGGACGGGCGCTTCATCGCGCGAGATCGGCCACAATCTCTACGCGTGGTCGTTCGCGCATATGGTGAAGGTCGACCCGCAGGACAACATCTGGGTAACGGACAAGGGTTCCGACATGGTCATCGAGTTCAATCCGGAAGGACGCGTCGTGATGGTGTTTGGGCGGAAGCAAGAAGCTTCTGACGAAGGAACCGGGCCGCTCAAACACCTTGTGCCGCCGCTGCCGCCCGTGGATGGCATGTTTCGACAGGTAACGGACGTTGCCTGGGACGCGGCGGGCAACACGTACATCAGCGACGGCTACATCAATTCGCGTGTGGCCAAAGTGGACAAGGATGGCAACTGGCTCAAGTCCTGGGGCGAACCGGGCGCGGACCGGGCAGTTCAACGTGCCGCACAGTATTGCCGTGGATGCGTCCGGCCACGTCTACGTGGCCGATCGCGGCAATCGCCGCATACAGGTTTTCGATGGAGAAGGCAAGTTTCTCCGGCAGTATCACAATCGATGTGCCGGTTGACCCAAATGCGCGTCCCGCCATCGGCCACAAGCCGACTACGAGCACCGGTACGATGGCGCCCGGCGCGCCGTGGGCGATCTGCATTACTCCCGGTCCAAATCAGGTGATGTATGCTCAGACGCCTTTCCGGGCCGCGTCTACAAGCTGACACTCGACGGCCGCGTACTCGGCGTGTTTGGCGAATCCGGAAAACAGTTGAAGCAATTCGGCTGGATACACGAAATCGCTTGTCCCTCGGAGAACGTGATTTACGTGGCGGAGTTGTTGAATTGGCGCGTGCAGAAGCTGATTCTACTTGGCGGGGGGAATTGAACG
>CAVWCN010000021.1:0-21544 GCA_963753475.1 uncultured Acidobacteriota bacterium | reverse complement strand
CCTGCCGCGACTCGATTTTGCCCGGCAGTTCCGCTACTATCCTAGGTTTCGAAAGGGTGCTTGAAGGCTGACGGCATGAACTCGTCGCAAAAACCACGCGTCCGTTTCGCCCCGTTGCCCACCGGCTACCTCCACGTGGGCGGCGCGCGCACCGCGTTGTTCAACTGGCTTTTTGCCCGGCACGAGGGCGGCACGATGCCGTCGCGCATCGAGGACACCGATGTCGAACGCAACCGCCCGGAACTGGTCGACGGCATCCTCGCCGGGCTGAAGTGGCTCGGAGTCGAATGGGACGAGGGGCCGTTCTTCCAATCGCAGCGCCTCGCGCTGTATACGGCTGCCGCGGAGCGCCTGCTTGCCGGCGGAGCCGGATTCTCCTGCTACTGCAAGCCGGCCGCTTATGCCGGGGCCGACGCCGCCGAAGAGCAAGAGGGCGAAGGCGACGACGAAGTCAAACTCCAGAAAAATATCGCCTGCCCGTGCCGCGATCTGTCTGAGGCGGAGCGCGCCGCCAAGGAAAAAGAGGGCATTCCGCGGGCTATCCGTTTTCGCGTGCCGCGCGACGGGGTTACGACGTTCGAGGACGCGGTTTTCGGTCCGCGGGAGGTGCAGAACGCCGAGATCGAGGATTTCGTGCTGCTGCGCTCCAGCGGGTTGCCCACGTACCAGCTCAGCGTCGTGGTGGACGACATCGACATGCGCATCTCGCACATCATCCGCGGCGCGGACCACCTCTCGAACACGCCCAAGCAAGTGCTGATCTACCGCGCCCTTGGAGCCGAACCGCCGATCTTCGCGCACGTCCCGCTAATTCTCGGCCCGGACCGCACGCGCCTTTCCAAGCGCCATGGCGCCACCAGCGTCGGTTCCTATGCGGACGAGGGATTTTTGCCCGAGGCATTTCGGAATTTTCTCGCGCTGCTGGGATGGTCGCCGGGCGACGATTCCGAGTACATGCGCACCGCCGAATTGATCGAGCGTTTCTCGCTCGCGGGTGTCAGCCGGACGAATGCGGTCTTCGACCGGCCCAAGCTCGAATGGTTCAACACGCAGTACCTTCAGAAGCCGCCGGTCGAAGAGTTGGTGCCCTATGTTGAGGCGGAACTCAAGCGCGCCGGACTCTGGCAGGAGAGCTTGAGCTCAACGGATCGCGGATGGTTCGCGCACGCCGTGGATTTGATCCGCCCGCGCACGCGGCTTGTCACGGATTTCAGCGGCTGGGCGCGGGCCTTTTTTGCGGAGGATTTCGAGTACGAGGCCGCCGCGCGCGAGAAATTCTGGAAAGACGAACGTTTGCCGGGGATGTTGGGCAAACTTGCTGATGCTCTCGATGCGCTGCCCGATTGGAATCACGATGCGTGCGACGTAGCCCTTCGCGGGCTTGCGACTGCGGAAGGCGTGAAAGCGGGCCTCCTGATCAACGCGACGCGCGTCGCGATTGTGGGCCGCGCCGTCGCGCCGCCGCTTTTTGAAACCATGGTGGTGCTCGGCAAGCAGCGCGTCGTCGACCGCATCCGCCGCGCGTTGCCACTCGTGGCCGTCCAGCCCTCAGCTGGCCAGTCTGCCACCTAAGTACGTCGTTTCATATGTTCGGTCACGTATTTCTTAAGCTGCTTTGTCTGCAGGAAGGTCGAGCTGATGCAGCATTAGATTGAGATCCCGTCGGGTGAAGCGCCACTCGAAAGGTTTGGCGATACTTTCGTAATGCCTCTCGAAGGCGAGCAAGCGTTCTGCTAACTCTTGCAAGGACGAGAAATCGTTCGGCGTCAGAGCCTTGCGTTGCAGGATGGAGAAGTAAATCTCGATTTGATTGAGCCAGCTGGCGTGGACGGGCCCATGAACGAGGACCAGGTTGGGATATTTGTCCTGGAGTCTTCGGGCCGCCCGGGCACCTCGATGCGAAGAACCGTTGTCCACGATCCAGAAAACACTTCGTGCCCGGCGATAGGGATGCTGTTTCATGACTTGATCGACGAGGCGGTCAAAGGACGCGATTCCGGTTTTAGCCTCGCAGCGACCGAAGAGTTTGGCCCGGTGGACGTCCAGGGCAGCCAGATAGGCCCAGGCTCCCAGCCGCTCGTATTCGTGCTCGACCTTCATCGGCTGATCCGGTTGTGGGGGCAAGGATTTTGCTTTTCGGCGCCGCGCCTGCATACTGGTCTTCTCGTCGGCCGACAAGACGAACTCTCTGACCGAGTTTACGGCCCTTCCAGAGGCGTTGGTACAAGTCCAGGAGGCGTCCGGCCTTGGCTTCGAAATCCGGGTCGCGCGGAAAGATCCAGCAGCGATGCTGCCAAGGACGGATGGCGTCCTCGTTGAGCCATCGCCAGAGGGTTGTGTCACTGAGAGAGGCCGCCAGTCCGCAGGAGCGGACATGGGCACCCAGTTCGGCCACGCTCCAGCGCGAAAGAGGTTCGCCCACCCGGCTGGGGAATTCGCAGGCGATCGCTTTAACCTGCACGACCAGCTCTGGGGGGAAAAACCCGGGGCCGGCCCGGGCGTTCGAAGTCTTCCAGCCCGGCCAGTCGTTTTTCGAAGAACCGTTTTCGCCAGCGGCTGACGATTTCGCGTCGGGTGCTGAGCCGGTCGGCGATCTGATCATTGGAGAGGCCTTGCTGGGCGAGGAGAATCATCTTGGCGCGGGCAACCATAAAATACGGCAACGTATATTTATTGGCGCGCCGCTCCAGCTCTTCTCGTTCCTGCTTGGTGAGCACGATCGTGTACGGGCTTTTCCGTGGCAAATTGATGCCCTCCCGGCAACAGTATAGCCAGAGAGGGTTACAGCGCCAACTAATACGTTATCGTTTTTATGGAGAGAAGTACTAAGCTCGTCGCGAGCGAGGTCAGACGCTCTTCACGGAGTAAGAAGCTCACCGCTCAAAAGCACCCCACCCCCGAGTCCGAAGAGGGTCGGAACCCCAGCGCAGGGGATTGCTGTGATAAAAACCAATGTCCGGTTTCCCGTTAGGACGTTTACCAGGCTCACGCCCTTGGTTCCTCCGATTTCAGCTTGGTGAAGGGACTTCCATTTTCCTCGTGCTTGTCTTACCGAAGAGCTTCTCCAAAAGTTTGATGATCCCAATAATCACCGCAAAGTCAGCAAGGCCAATCGGTGTGACTACAAATGCGGGGAACCCATTTTGTTGTCCACGGCGCAAATAAAATGAGTGGGATATGAAGAACCACAACCGCACTTATAGCAGCCCAAAACCACGGACGTCTTCTCAATTCCCACTTCATCTTTATAGCGATTAAGACCACAATGAGCATTACCAGTGCTGGCCGTGCAAGTTCGTATTTCCCGAAATATAGGAACAGCAACCGATGAGGATGGTTCCGCCGATCACCGCAAGGATACCTTTCCAAGACAGTCTGAATTGCTTATCTCCCATCACTACATATTGTGGCGCGTCGCACGTAGGCTATTCGGAAGTTGAATCGGTTGCGCACGCCGAATATGCAATTCCTCGATTTTGTTTGGCAAACGGCCGGCATGGGAAACCGGACATTTGGTTTTTCTGCACACTATAATAATCCGCGAAATCGCCTCGTCGAGCCGTGCGATCCTCTTCCAAGTCGCGCGCACTGCGCCGGGGCTTCCGAGGCCCCTTGGAGTCGAGGCGCGGGGTGCTTTTGACCCGTGGTCTCCTACCCCCCACACGCTCTTAACTTCGTCGTCTGATTCCTATACACTCCGCGCCACCTTCATCCCGCGAGGCTGCGCCGTTGGCGTTTGCGAAGCTCTCCACCGTATCTGCATCTGGTGCCGTCGAAATCGGCAATCGCACGCGGCGTCAAATCGCCGCGCGGCTGCTGCCCTTCCTGTTTCTTCTCTACATCGCGAATTACCTTGACCGCACCAGCGTGGCGTACGCTGCGCTCCGCATGACCGGCGATCTGGGATTCAGCGACCGCGTGTTCGGCCTGGGCGCAGGCATCTTCTTTCTCAGCTACGTCGCACTGCAAATTCCAGGCGCGATGATCGTCGAGCATTGGAGCGCCCGCCGCATGATTTCGGCGGTGATGATCGCTTGGGGGTCGCTTACTGCGCTGACCGGGCTCGTCCAGACCGCGAATCAGCTCTATCTCGCGCGGCTCCTGCTGGGTGCGGCTGAGGCTGGTTTCTTTCCCGGCGTCATCGTCTATCTGAGCCATTGGTTCGGCCGCGAGGACCGCGGCAAGGCCACCGGCTATTTCATGGCTGCGATTCCCCTGTCCCAGGCGCTGGCGTCGCCCATTGCAGGATGGATCGTCGGGCACTCCTTTCGTGGGCTGCAGGGATGGCGCTGCCTTTTTATTCTCGAAGGATTGCCGGCGATCGTGCTCGGCGTGATTGCTTTCTTTTTTCTGTCTGACTGGTCGCGCGAGGCTCACTGGCTCTCTCTCAACCAGCGCGAATGGATCGAGGAACGACTGCGCAACGAACGAGCGGCCGCTCCGCACGCGATGTCCGTGGCGCAGGCACTTCGCTCCCGTATCGTGCTGCTTTTGGGCGCAGTCAGTTTTCTCAACTACTTTGTAAGCTACGGCTTCTATTTCTGGTTTCCCACCATGCTGAAGCGCCAGTCCTCGCTGTCCGATCTACGCGTCGGATTCATCGGCGTGATTCCGTACGCGGTGATGTTTGTTGCGATGATCCTGAATGGATGGCACTCCGACAAGCACATGGAGCGTCGCTGGCACGCCGCCATTCCCATGTTTATCGCGGCCATCGGAGCCTTGGGGCTTGCGGCCAACTTCGGCTCGCTGCCCGTTTCCGTCCTGTTCTTCGGCATGATCGCGTCTGCCAACGCGTTTCTGCCGGCCTTCTGGGCCATCCCCACAACGCTGCTCAGCCGTTCTGCCGCCGCGGCGTCCGTGGGTTTGATCAACGGCATCGCGTCGATTGCCGGCTTTGCCTCTCCTTACCTGCTGGGCTATCTGAGCACTCGAACGGGATCCTTCAGCGCAGGAATGGCGGCGATCACGGCCGCCGGAGTCGCCTCAGGGCTTCTGATGTTCTGCGTCCCCAAAACCGCGCACGCCCCGGCGGCGTGAATTCCACGTCCGGCTGACAACCGCGGTCGTGCGCTGGCGAAGCGATTCCAATGCCAGCAGCTGTTCGGAGCGACGCAATTTGCGAACGATGAAGCTAGCGAGGGGAATCTGCGCCGAAGATCTCCGGATGGACCGGGCGCGCCTTCGCGTTTGCGTTGGCAACCTGCAGTTTCAGGCTGACGGGCAACTTCACGGGCGGCAGGCAGGCAGCATCGTTGCAAGCCTGGTAGCGAAGCGTCAGAGGAATGGTGGCGGCGCCGAGCGCGGCATCGCTTTTCGCCGTGAGCTTCAGCCGGAGCGTTACGCTGCCGCTGTACACGTTGAGCGGCTTGTCCGGGGAGAACGGGAAGCGCTTTTCCTCGCCCGGCGGATAGACCGTATCGACAAGCTGAAAGCCCTTGGGAAGCTCCGCGGCGATCGTCGTCGGAATCAGGTACGGATCGGTTGGCTTGTGCGAATTGACGTGATAGCCCGAAACGATGTTCGCCACGACCGCAATTTCAAATTCCTTCCCGCGCGGCACGGGACTGAGAGAAACGTACGCATGCGGTTTGACGACGGTGGCGGGAGCCAGAATCCCGGACTGTGCGTTGGCCGGCGCAGCCCAGGCGAACAGGCAAGCAGCGGCGGTCAGCAATCCCACAGTCGACAATCGAATCTTACGAGTGACTTTCTTCAAAAACCAACGACAGCTTGAATGCATTTTCGGTTCTTCCAATCGCGGCAGCTTTCTGCATCTCTACGATCCGATCAACGCCTGAATATCCTTGAAGTCCTCCGGGCTCACGGGTCCGATGATCCTTTTCGCCACCTTGCCATCTCGCGTGAGCAGAACGCTGGTGGGATAACCGATCAATCCGCCGAACTTGTCGGCAACGGAGTCACTTCCGATGACGATCGGATAATTCATCGGCATGTGCTTGCCGTCCACGTCGAATTCCGTCTTCTCCACGAAAGGCCTCACGACTTTCGCTCCGTCGTCGTCCATCGCAATGCCCAGCAGGGTGAATCCTTTGTCGGAGTACTTCTGCTGGAACTGAATCAGCGACGGAATCTCCGCACGGCACGGATCGCACCAAGTCGCCCAGAAATTCACGAGCACCACTTTTCCCTTCAGGCTCGCTACGCAATTGTTGGAACAGGGAAGCTTCAGCGAAACGTCGGCGCCGTGTGAATTCTGAAAGGCGACGCTTAGTTCCGTTTTCGGAGCCGTATGGCAGCCCGAAAGAGCGCCGGCTACCGTCGCAACGCCAAGCGCAAGAAGCAACGTGCTCAAATTCCTGCCCATCCGGCTTTTCCGCATCTGGAAACTCCACTACCGCGAAAAATAGTTCAGAAAACTTAGTTTACCTGAAAGCCATGTCAGACGGTTGAAGAAGACGAGGCCGCCAATCGCCAGCAACAGGACGCCGCTCAGGACTTCGACTGTGTGCAGATGGCGCCGGAAGCGCTGATAAAACTTCAGGAATCCGCCGATGCCGAGCGCCGTTATCAGGAACGGTATGGCGAGACCCGCCGAGTAGCAAACCAGCAGGAAAACGGCGCGCCCGAGCGTCTTTTCCGTCGCCGCCAAAGTCAGAACCGTTGTCAGAATCGGCCCGATGCACGGCGTCCAGCCAAACGCGAACGCAAAGCCGAGGAGAAAGCCGCTGACCAACCCGGGCTTCCCGCCCATCTTCCTGAAATGGACGTCGCGATTCAGCCAACGCGTCAGCGCGGGGCCCAATAGAAAAATCACAGCCACTGAATAAAACTGAATGGGATCCACTTCGTCGGCCGCGATCGCGGGCCAGATATTCAGGATCACGCCAAGAACGACGAGCAGCGTGCCAATGATGAGTCCCACACGAACGGTAATTTTCGCGAGCCATCCGACCAGATGCAGTCCGAAAAGAAAGATCAAAGCGCCGGCGATCGGCGTCAGGATTGTGCGGTTCTCGCGAAGAAAAGTGCCGACCGCGCTGGCCGACGCGCCAAACGCCACGAAAACGATGGAGAACCCGGTGACGAACGCGAGCGCCGAACCCAGAATCTCCGCGCGGGGGGCGTTACCTTCCTTCAGTTGCTCGACGCCGATTCCCGAAAGCATCGAGATGTAGCCGGGCACGAGCGGCAGCACGCAAGGCGAAAGAAATGAGATCAGCCCCGCAATGAACGCCGCGAAAATGGATACTCCCGCTCCCATCAATTCTCCCGCGCAGTTTAGATGTGCCGCGACCGGCGGCCGAAGCTAATTTTCGCGCGCCTCGGTCCAGTAAAAGGCGAATGAAAATCGAAAAAAAGCCGGCGACCCAAAATATTCCTGACGGCAGACGCCCGGTGACCGCGAATTGTCCCACATCCAATCCAGCGCGCGGTCGCGCTTTTTTGGAATTAGACGCTCGATCCGCGCGATTGGCTCGCAGCTCAAGCGCGGCAGTCACCGGAATCCATGCGCGGCCAACTATAGGAGCGGGTGGCGCCTGTGCCACTCGGTGGCGGCTTCGTAGGCGGCCGCGATCGCGAGCAAGCGCGCTTCGCTCCAACGCGGGCCGATTAGTTGCATGCCGACGGGCAAGCCTTCGCGCGTAAACCCGCAAGGAATTGAAATCGCCGGATGCCCCGTGAAGTTTGCGGGACGGTTCATGCGAACGAGCGCGGAACGCACGGTTTCTGTTTCTCCGTCGATCTCGATCTCATCCTGCCCGATCCGCGACGCCGGAACGGGCGTGGCCGGAGCGAGAATCAAATCGACTCGCGCGAAGGCCTTTTCAAATTCGTCGACCGCCTCGCCCTTGTTCGCGCATCCGCGCAGGTAGTCCACGGCGGAGACCTTGCCGCCCAGTTCCAGGCGTTTGCGAACGTCTTCGCCGTAATCGCCGGCGCGAGCCGGAAAGTAGCCCCGCGATTCGTGGTACTGCGTGGCCTCGGCGAGAGCGATATCGTTCGTCGCGGGAAGAAGAGCGCCGGCCAGAGGCGACATCGGCACCTTCACGATTTGTCCGCCGAGCGAACGCAGCACTCGAGCGGCATCTTCGATCAGCCGGTGCACTTCGCGGTCCACGCGCTCGAAGAAATAATGCTTGGGCCAGCCAATGCGAAACTTCTTCGGCAGGATATGACCGAGCTTGCGGTGGTCCGGCCGCGTCGCTCCCTTCGGGTATTCGCCCGCAATCGATTCGAGCAGAATGCAGACGTCCGCCACACTGCGCGCAATCGGGCCCGCATGGTCGAGGCTTACGGCGAGCGGCACAATTCCTTCGACGCTCACCAGCCCGAACGTAGGCTTCAGCCCGACCACTCCGCACAGGGACGCCGGAATGCGAATCGATCCTCCCGTGTCCGTGCCCACCGAACCAAAGCACATTCCGCTTGCCACGGCGGCTGCCGAACCGCCGCTCGAGCCCCCGGGAATCCGGCCGCCATTCCATGGATTGCCCACGGGACCGAAATGCGGGTTGTCGCTCGTAATCCCGTAAGCGAACTCGTGCATGTTCGTCTTGCCCACCAGGATCGCGCCAGCGCGGGCCAGGCGAGCGGCGACATCGCCCTCTACGCCGGGAACAAAATCAGCCAGTATCTTTGATCCGGCAGTCGTGCGAACCCCGCGGGTGGAGATATTGTCTTTAAGCGAGAGGGGAATCCCGTGCAAGGGACCCTTCCACCGACCGCGCAGGATTTCCCGCTCGGCCGCGCGGGCTTCTCGACGGGCGCGCTCCGCCAGAACCGTGATGAAGGCGTTCAGCGCAGGGTCGAGCCGCTCGATTCGCCCGAGTGCCGCGTCGACGAGTTCAACTGGTGAGAGCCGTTTGTGCCGCTGCAGTTTTGCCGCTTCCGCGATCGACAGGAAGCACAGCTCGGACGCAGCCGCGGAATCAGTTTTGGCGCGTGCTTGCCGCATCAGAAGATTTTCTCCGGCCGGCGCAGGTTTCCTACCGAGCCGACGTTGGCGATGCGGAACGTGACCAGGTATTGGTTCTCGTTTCGGATCGTGCCGAAGGAGAACTTGCGGTACTCGAATCCGAACCCGCAGCAAGAGCCGTTGTAACTGATCTCCGCGATCTGGTTCTGGAATCCGTCCTGCGTGAAATCGTAGCTGGCCCCGAAGGTCAAATTCAGGCCGGGACGCGTCAAGTCTCCGTAACCGAACAGGGCGCGCACCTGGTTGGAGCGCTGCTGGAAATTGACGGGCGGCACGGGCGGATTGAGCGGCAGATTCAGCGTCGAAAAATGGGCCAGCGTGAGAAACGATTGCTTGTAAGGCTTGAGATTGAGCAGAGTGCCGATCGCCGTCATGCGGTTTCGCTGGGGATCGTAGTTAAAGACGACCTGCGCGTCGTATCGTTTTCCGGGGTCGATGGTCAGGTCGCTGACGATGGGAGAAAAACGTCGCGGCTCGTCGGCGAAGGCGAAGGGCGACAGCTCGTCGGTGGTTTGGAAAACATTGCGCTGACCCGGCACGAGCGCGCCGCCGAACGTCGGATCGAAGAAGTACTTCTGGAAGACGCGCCAGGTGACGAGCTCCTTGGCGTCGTTTCCACCCGCGCGCCTGTACAGGCGCTGCGTGATTCCATATTCCACTTCGTTCGTGTCGGTGAGCGTTTCGTCCTCATCGAAGCGGATGAACCGGCCAAAGTCGTTCACGCCGTTGACATAACGATAGACGAAGTCCGGTTCGATCGCGTGCTTCCACTTCGTTTCGCCGCCCCACACGCGCTCGATCGTGGGCGGACGGATGTCCAGGGAGAATTCCTCCGTGTTGCGGAAGAATCCCTGATCCTCGAACTGCTGGTTCTGCATCTGGGCGCCGTAGTACGTGGAACGAAACGTGAATCGCGGCGTGACGTCGAGCCACGGTCCCCAGTGAAATGGAACCGTCACCGTCGGCGAGATCTCCGAACGGTCCACGAAGCTCGAGGTATCAAATGGGGTGACCGTTTCGCTGCGGTGCACGGCGCCGCTGAAGGCGTCGAACGAAAGATACAAGGGAAGTTTCCGGAAGAAGGGCCGGTCCACGGAACTGAACCGGGCTTCCGGCGCAGTGCGCAGCGAGATAGACGTTTGCGGCGTCGCGCTCAGGAAGTTCTGATAGCTCAGCGCTGCGAAATTCAGGCTGAAGCCGTCGAAATTTTTGGACAGGAACGCCGTGTTGCGCACTTCCGAGTTCACCGCCTGCGTGTACGTTTCAGACCATGCCAGGCGGAAAGTGAGTGAGCTGAGCTGGTCGAGATCAGCGACCGCGCGCCAGTTTCCCGGCAAGAGCGCGGTGAACAGAAGGCGGGCTTCGTGTCCGCCCTGGGGAATCGGCGGCCCGGACGGCTGCTCGAGGCCGCGGTCGATCATGCCGAAATAGTCGGCTTCGAACCGCGCGTTTTCCCAGGGGCGCATGCGAATTTGCGCTTTCTGGTTGAAGCCGCGGTCGCTGAAATAGGTGCTGCCGATGGTGGCGTCCATCCAATCGAGGGGCGCCCAGTAAACAGACTCGCCCAGAATCCAGCCCGTGCGGGTGCTGTCGCCGAACTGGGGAATCAGGAATCCGGAGTCTCGGCGCTTTTCGGCGGGGAAGGTCGCGTACGGCAGATACAGCACAGGAATGGAAAGGACGCGAAAATTACCGCCTTCCAGATGAACCGATTGCTGCAGTTCAACCTTCGCGTACGGCGCGTAGAATTTCCACGTAGGACGTTTCGGATTGCAGACGGTGAGCCACGCTTTGCGGATGGTGTACGTGTTCTGATCCACGCGCTCGGCTTCTTCGGCCTGGAAATAGAGCGGATTAGGACTGATGAGCAGTGTCGGCGTCGGGCGGCGTTGCAGGGCGAACGTCGCGCTCACATGGTGAAACGTTGCCCGGCCGGAGCGCAGATCGTAGCGCGCATCGTTGGCCTCGACATGTTGCGTCAGGTAATCGAGCTGCACGTGGCCGGCTGCGGTCACCACGCCGGTCTGCTGGTCCCATTCCATGTGATCGGCGCGAAGCCGGACATTTTGATAGCGGAGGTCGACGTTGCCGTCGGCGTAGTAGATCTTGCCAAGCTGGCCGCCCTGGCGATCCGCTTCGAGCGTCACCTGGCCTCCGGGCTGAGAAAACCGGGAAACGGGACCGGCCTCTTGAGAAAAGAGGGGACTGGAATTCGTCAACAGGAAGAGGGCGGCGGCGAGGGCGAAGTTGCGGGCCAAGCGCAGGAGTCTCGGTTTCGGCATCACGGATCGACGGAACGATTTAACGAAAAATCGCCTGGCAACAGGAAAATCGAGCCTAACACGCGACCTCACCGCCCGCAATCGCAAGGAGCGCATTCCCGCTCTGAAATGTCTGAGAGTCGCGGCGCACGTGCGACGTTGCCTGATAGGCGGCAGAAACCCTCGATCTTGCTGTGACTCGATGCGCGGCAGCGTGCTACTATGCGAGCGTTCCACTGGGAGCTCCGCAGCGCAAAACGGACCAGTGATTCGAATCTGCCCGAAGTGTGGCGCTCTGCTGTTGCGACAGAATGTGGTGTGTTCTGTCTGCGAAGTTCCATCCGAAGCCGAAGACAATGGCGTCCCGGTTCCCGCACAGGTAGCTGTGGGTGCGAGGGAAATCGCCGACGAGGCCGAGCCGGAGTGGCGGCAGGAGGTTTCGCGCCGTCTGCGCGAGTACCGGTTACGGCGTCACCCGGACGAGGTGGATGATTCGCAGTCCGGCCTGCCTTTTCACGAGGAAATCGCCCTCGAACCTGAAGAGCCTCCCAAGCGCGTGCGGCCGAAATCAAGTGCGCGCGCGCGCCAGCCTGAACGCGTTGAGATCTGCGTTCAGCCCGAACTGGATTTCTCTTCCGGCGACCGCGCGCATCCGCAAAGCCCCCTGGTTCCCGTCGCCAGCCTTCCGGAACGCCGCGCCGCGGGCGCCATAGATGCGGGCCTGCTGGCAGTCACTTGTATCGGGTTTATGGGGCTTTTCCGTTCGCTGGGAGGCCAGATCAGCCTTGCCAAGGTGGACGCCCTGATCTATCTGGCCGTGGCGGGTTTGATCTATGGGCTTTATTTCTTTATCTTCACCGCCCTCGCCGGGTCTACTCCCGGCATGCAGCTTCGTGGTCTAACCGTGGTTCGCATGGACGGCAGCCTTCCCGACACCCGCCAGTTACTGTGGCGCAGTTTCGGCTACCTGCTGTCGGCAACGGCTCTAACGCTCGGTTTCTTCTGGGCGCTTTGGGACGAGGACCGCTTCACCTGGCACGACCGCATGTCGCAAACCTATGTGACCGGCGCATCACCGGTCATCATCCCCGAGCCGATCGAACTGCAGCCTGGCGACCTGCATCCTCACCGGGGTATTTTCGCGCACCGGTAACCTGCCGCAGGGCAAACGCGTCTCATAGGAGTCAGCGAGAAGGTTGCGCCGACTGGACGCGAGCGCGAATTTTGAAACGCGGTTTTCTGAATCAGAAACTCGGAAAGCGGAACAGCCGTCGGGCCGCGCTCCAACGCGCGAAGACGAGTGCGAGCAAAGTCCCTAAGCGCTCGAATCCATACGGTTTGCGCTAGGGCGTGCGGCTCCGTCGACGTTCCTTCGAACACGTGCCGCTGCTCTTGGGAGTGAGATGCGTGGGGAATCGGCTTCGGGATTAAATGTTATAATTCAAAATCGCACATGCAGATCCGCGTAGGGAAACGAATCATCCGAAGGTTGCACTTCATCTTGCCCGCACTGCTGCCCGGCCTGCTTTTGCTGGGGGGCTGCGCCGACCGGGGCGACACGCCGCCGAAGATTTCGGCCGTGCCCGTAGTGATCGCGCAGGCCAAGCGGCAAGCCATTCCTGTCGAATTGACGGCGATAGGGACGGGCCAGGCTTACAAGACCGTGTCGGTGGAATCGCAGATTGCGGGGATCGTCAAGGACGTCCAATACCGGCCGGGCCAGTTCGTCCAGCGCGGCGCCCGGCTAGTAACATTGGATGATCGTCCGTTTCTCGCCAGCCTGGCGCAGGCACAGGCCAATCTCGCACGAGACACCGCGCAGTCGCAACTCGACGAGGCGCAGGTCGGCCGTTACAAGCAGCTTTACGATCAGGGCATCGTTCCCCGCGAGCAGTACGATCAGTACCTGGCCACCGCTTCGTCGGCCAAGGCAACGGTTGCCGCTGACGAGGCTGCCATCCAGACCGCCAAAATTCAGCTCTCCTATTGCTCGATTTATGCTCCGATCAGCGGCGTTACGGGAGCGCAGCTCGTTTATCCCGGGGCGGCAGTGAAGGCGAACGACGTGCCAGTGCTCGTCGTGATCAACGAGGTTTCGCCGATTTACGTGACGTTCTCAGTGCCGCAGCAGTATCTCGGCTCGATCAAGGGGTTCATGGCGCATTCCAGGCTGCCTGTGCAAGCAATCCCGCGAGGGGATTCGCGGACCGAGAGCGGGAGCCTGACGTTCGTCAACAACACCGTGGATCCGACGACCGGCACGATCCAATTGATGGGCACGTTCGCGAACGGTGACCACCGGCTCTGGCCCGGACAATTCGCCGACGTCACATTGCGGCTCGCGGAACAGCAGAACGCGTTGGTGGTGCCGTCGCAAACGGTGCAGACGGGCCAGGACGGCGATTACGTGTTCGTCGTCCAGCCGGATAAGACGGTCAAGACGGCAAGCGTAAAGATCGGCCGGACGGTCAATGGCCTGACGGAAGTTTTGTCGGGCTTAAGCGACGGCCAGACGGTGGTTACCGACGGCCAGATCCGGCTGGCTACGGGCACCAAAGTCTATTTCACGAACGGCCTCTGACGGTCCGCGAGTCCTCATGAATATCACCGAACTTTTCATTCGCCGCCCCGTGATGACCAGCCTGGTGATGCTGGCCATTCTGGCATTCGGCATTCTGGGCTATCGCGACCTGGCGGTCAGCGACCTGCCCAACGTCGATTTTCCCACGATTCAAGTTCAAGCCAGCCTTCCAGGGGCGAGCCCGGAAACCATGGGCTCGGCCGTGGCGACTCCGCTCGAAAAGCAGTTCACGACGATCGCGGGCCTGGATTCGATGACGTCGACCAGCTCGCTCGGCAATACGCAGATTACGCTTCAGTTTTCGCTTAGTCGGAGCGTCGATTCGGCCGCGCTCGACGTGCAATCGGCCATCACGTCGGCGTCGAATCAATTACCGCCGAACATGCCATCGCCACCCACCTTCCGGAAGGTGAACCCGGCCGATCAGCCGATCCTCTTCCTCGCCCTGACTTCGCCGACGCTTCCGCTTTCGCAGGTGGATGAATACGCCGAAACGTTGCTCGGCGAACAAATCTCCATGGTTCCCGGCGTCGCGCAGGTGGGTGTGTTCGGGTCGATGAAGTATGCGGTGCGCGTGGCGGTGAATCCGGAGGAACTGGCGAGCCGGCAGATCGGCATCGACGAGGTCGGCCAGGCGATTCAGAACGCCAACGTCAACATGCCGATGGGGACGCTCTACGGCCAGCACAAGGCGTTCAATATCCAGTCGAACGGGCAGCTCATGGACGCCGCCCGCTATCGTCCGCTGATCATTGCTTATCGGAAGGGCGCTCCGGTCCGGCTGGAGCAGGTGGCGACGGTCAGCGACAGCGTTCAAGACGACAAGAACATGAACTGGATCAACGCCGTTCCAGGGATCATCCTGGCGGTGCAGCGGCAACCGGGCAGCAACACGATCGACATCGTCAACGCCGTCCGCGGCCTGCTGCCGCGGTTCGAGTCGGTGCTGCCGCCGGCCATGCACCTGGCGGTGGAATACGACAAGTCGATCTCGATTCGCGATTCGGTGAACGACGTGAAGTTCACGTTGTTTCTGGCGATCATCCTCGTCGTGCTTGTGATTTTCCTGTTCCTGCGCAATCTTTCCGCCACGATCATCCCTAGTCTGGCTCTGCCCATGGCGATCATCGGCACGTTCGCCGTGATGTACCTGCTCGACTACACGATCGACAACTTATCGCTGCTTGCGCTGACGCTATCGGTGGGCTTCGTCGTCGACGATGCGATCGTGATGCTCGAAAACATCGTGCGCCACATGGAGATGGGGAAGGGTGTGCTCGAAGCCGCGCTCGAAGGCTCGAAGGAAATCGGCTTCACGATCATTTCCATGACGCTGGCGCTGGCCGCCGTTTTCCTGCCGGTGTTTTTCATGGGAGGGATTCTGGGTCGCCTGCTGCACGAGTTCGCGGTGGTGATCATTTCGGCGGTTCTGGTTTCCGGCTTCGTCTCGCTGACGCTCACGCCCATGCTCTGCAGCCGCTATCTGCGTCCCGAACACGAGACGAAGCACGGTTGGACATACCGGAAGCTGGAGGGGGTGCTCGACGGCTCGTTGCGCGTGTACGGCGTGACGTTGCAGTGGGCGTTGCGCCATCGCGTGCTCGTCATGCTGCTCGGGCTCTTGACGCTGGTCGGCACGGCCTGGGAGTTCTGGGTGATCCCGAAGGGTTTTCTGCCGGAGGAAGACAGTTCGGAGGTGGTCGTCTTCTCCGAGGCGAATCAGGGAATTTCTTTCGACGCGATGAGGGCGCATCAGGAAGCGGTCAACAAGATCATTCTCGCCGATCCCAACACGCTCGAATTCTTTTCGAATATCAGCGATGGGAACAGCGACGGCCTGAACAACGGGCGCGCCTACGTTCACCTGAAGGAACCGCCTGATCGTCCATGGAGCGATAGTCCCACGTACGATCATCTGGTCGCGAGTTATGGGCACGTCCCGGTGGTGGGCTGGATTGTGAATCTCGTTCGTCCCGTTTTCGAGCACCACATGACCATCGCGGATATCATGGCCGAGTTGCAGCCCGAACTGAACAAAGTTCCCGGCGTGCGCGTGTTTCTCCAGAACCCGCCGGCGATTCGCATCGGCGGCCATCTGACGAAGAGCCAGTATCAGTTCACGCTCTCCAGCCCGCAGACGGACGAGTTGTACAAGTACTCCCAGTTGCTCGAAGCGAAGATGAAGGCGATGCCCGATCTCGCCGACGTAGCCACCGATCTTCAGATCAAGAATCCGCAGGCAAACGTCACGGTGGACCGCGACGAGGCTTCGGCGCTCGGAGTCACGCCGCAGCAAGTGGAAGACGCGCTTTACAGCGCCTATGGCCAGCGGCAGATCTCGACGATCTACACGCCGAACAACGAGTATTGGGTGATTCTGCAGGTGCAGGACCGATTCCAGAGCGACCCGAATATGCTCAACGATCTGTACATACGGTCGTCGACCGGGCAGCTCGTTCCGCTGAGCGTGGTTTCCAAATTCACCACCAGCCTCGGTCCGCTGACCGTGAACCACACGGGCCAGCTCCCTTCGGTGACGATCTCGTTCGACCTTCCGCCGGGCGTGGCGCTCGGCCAGGCCGTCAACGAAGTGCAGGCGCTGGCGAACTCGATGCTGCCGATTTCAGTGACCACCAGTTTTCAGGGCAGCGCTCAGGCGTTCCAGCAGTCGCTCAGCGGGCTCGGACTTCTGCTGATCATGGCGGTGCTCGTGATCTATCTCTTGCTCGGCATCCTGTACGAGAGCTACGTCCATCCAGTCACGATTCTCACAGGTTTGCCGTCCGCGATCTTTGGGGGGCTGGTCACCCTTTCGCTATTTCACATGCAACTCGATATTTATGGCTTCGTCGGGTTGATCATGCTGATCGGCATCGTGAAGAAGAACGCGATCATGGTTGTCGACTTCTCGCTCGAGCATCAGCGCACCACCGGCTCCGACCCGGGCGAGGCGGCCTATCAGGGCAGCATGATCCGCTTCCGCCCGATCATGATGACCACAGCGGCCGCCATCATGGGCACGCTGCCGATCGCCATCGGTTTCGGCGCCGGAGCCGATTCCCGCAGACCGCTCGGGCTTTGCGTGGTCGGCGGGCTGGTTTTCGCTCAGTTCGTGACCCTTTACCTGACGCCGGTTTTCTACACCTACATGGACGGCTTCCTGAGGTGGCGGGAGAAGGCGCGAAGCCGTGCCGGCGAGGCCGGCCAGCCCGAGCCCGCGCTCGCTTCCCACCAGAACCGTCTGGCGCATCGCTAAAGGCCGTCGTTGCTCGACTGGCGTTTACGTTGCTGCATCCGTTTTTGCGATAGGCTCCGCGCTGTAGCTATCCCGCAAATTCCCGTATAATGGGCAAATCCGGGCTCACGGACCCCGAGCGACGGGAGAGGGCGCCGCCGCATCAGATGAAGGGCAGCGCGCCGCGGCAGCCCAAGACGGCGGAGGAACGGAAGACATGAATTCTGTGACAAAGAAAATCGTAATCGGGCTATCTCTCCTCGTTCTCGCATATGTGACCGCCGGCTACGTCCGCGCCCGCTCCTCTTCCGACGACCAGGCTTTTCAGGCGCTCACGGTCTATAGCGAAGTGCTCAACCGCGTTCAGCGCGACTACGTGGACGATCCCAATATTCACAAAGTCACCGCCGGGGCTCTGCATGGGCTGGTGGACTCGCTCGACCCGCAATCCGGCTACCTGAGCCCGCTTGAATACGCCGACTTCAAGGAAAAGAGCGCCGCCAAGGCTCCGGCCGGCGCCGGACTCACCGTCACCAAGCGCTTCGGATACATCGCGGTGCTTTCGGTACTTCCCGGCAGTCCGGCGGATAAGGCGGGCCTTCATTTTGGCGATATCCTTGAAAAGGTCGCCGGCTTTACCACTTCCCAGATGACGATTGACCAGGCACAGCTTCTCCTTTCCGGCAATCCCGGCACGACCGTCAAACTCTCCGCCATTCGCCGCGGAAAGACCGAGCCTGAAGAAATTGCGATTACCCTGGCCAAGATTCCCGCGCCAAAGCTCGTCGAGACTCGCCTGCAGGGAGACGTCGCTTATATTCGCGTGCCCGCATTCGATTCGGGCATGACCAAACAGATCCACGATGAACTTCTGCGGCTTCGTCAGCAGGGCGCGAGTAAACTCGTTCTCGATTTGCGGGATTGCGCTTCGGGCGATATCAAAGAAGGGATCGCGACGGCTGAGTTGTTCGTTCCGTCCGGGACGATCACCACGCTGAAGGGCCAGACGGTCACGACCGAAACTTCCACCGCCGATCCGGCCAAGGTGGTCTGGAAAGAGCCGGTGTCCGTCCTCATCGGCAACAGCACAGCGGGTCCGGCGGAAGTTGTGGCCAGCGCGATTGCAGACAATCATCGCGGCGAAACTGTCGGCGACCGAACGTATGGCACGGCGTCCATGCAGAAGCTGATCCCCCTCGATGACGGCGCCGCGCTCGTTCTCACGGTGGCCAACTATTACACGCCCGCCGGCAAGGAAATCCCCTCTGACGGCGTGCAGCCCACCACGCCGGTCAAGATGACCCCCGACAGCTTTGCGCAGCTTGAACAGGTGGGGCCGCCGCCTCCTCCGCCCGGCCAGGTGGTTTCTCCCGACGATCCTGTGCTGAAGAAGGCGCTCGACATTCTGCAGAGTGCCGGCGCGGGTGCGCAGCACAAAGCCGCTTAACGGCGCATGGTGCGAGCCAGTCGCGCGAGCCGCGTCCCGCCGCTGCGTTTGAATCGGGCTTCCGTGCCAGCTTCTTCGTCCCGCCGCGGGATCGCGTCCTGTCTTCTGTTTCTTGCGATGACGGCAGTCGCGTTCGTGGCGGCCTGCTCGAAAAAGACTCCGCCCCAACCCGAATTTCGCTCGGTCACTGCCGAAATCGTGGCATCGGCGCGAAAAATCGTCGGCTCTGAATCCGAAATCACCATTCGGCCGGCGATGCAACGGGAAAGGGGAAGCGCGCCGGCGCATCTCATCCAGAATATCTACATCTCCCCGTCCGATCCGCAGCAGGCGCGCGCCGTCACTGAGTCGCTCGTGCGCGTGGCCCAGCGGCACAAATTCGCGACTGCACTCCGAGATTCGGCGGGGATTATCGTCCTCGACTACCTTTCGCACGGAGTTCGCACGCATTCGATTCACATCGTCATGCCCATCCCTTCCGAGCGCGCCTCGTCTTCCGCACGTTCCGGCCGCGCTCCGCGTCTCGCCATCATCCTCGACGATCTTGGTTACGATCGCTCTTCCGCCGATTCGTTGCTCTCCTTGCCATTCCCCGTTACGATTTCCGTGATTCCGCATCTGCCGCTTTCGAGCGAGGTTGCCGAGGAGGCGTTCCGCCATGGCGATCAAGTGCTGCTGCACCTCCCGATGCAGTTGGAATCCTCGGACGTGAAGCAGGAGAACATCGAACTGCGCGTGGGCATGGATTCTCAGCAGGTGCAGTCAACGCTTGCAGGGATGCTCGAAACCGTGCCGCATGCGGTGGGCGTAAACAATCACGAGGGCTCGCTCGCGACCGCCAACCCCGCCTGATGCGCGAACTGATGCCTGCACTGCGCCGGGGCGGCCTCTTCTTCATCGATAGCCGGACAACGGCGGCCACCGTCGCCTACAATGCCGCCGAACAGGCGGGCGTTCGCGCCGCCTCACGCAAAGTGTTTCTCGACGACACGCCGACGAAGCAGGCCGTCCGCGCCCAACTCGAGCTCGCCGCGCACGACGCGGCCCGCAACGGCTTCGCCATCGCCATCGGTCATCCGCATCCCGCCACGATCGCCGCCCTCAAGGAGACCGTGCCGCAACTTGAGGCGCACGGTGTCCAGCTCGTCTTTGCCTCCGACCTGGTGCGTTAGCTTCCTAAGGGATCGCTTTCGCCGTCCTGCCCGTCGGCTGGAGCGGAAGCCGAGATTCCGCATCCTCGCCACAACGCAGGATTCGGGGCGACGAGAGAATGCAGGCGCGAAAATCCTGCCGCTCGCCTTTGATTGTATGACCAAGGTGGAAGACACGTTCGTGGAGATCCAGTCGAAGAGAACATCAACAGAAAAACTCGTTCTTTCTATTTCGGAAAAAATCCGGCTCGCGGCTACGGTGCTCCTCGGCGTCACGCGACGGGCTGGCCGGCGCGCTCGCGATAGAACGCGATCAGGTCAGTGCTGACGGGCTTGGCCCCGAGTTGGCGGAGCAACGTTGACCCCCCGGCCGCGGTGATAGGTAGATCCGCGCAGGACGTGATTGAGCATCGGCCCGATCGGCCCTTCGAAAGGTGTTCCGCGCGTGTTCTTTCTTAGACTCGATTACGCGCCCCGAGCTCGGCGGGCGTGAGCGAATCGATGTACGCGTGGAGATTGCGTTCGTGCTGCGCCCAGCGCGCGCGCAGGGTTTCCAATCGCAAATCCGCGGCGGACGGAAGAGCGGGTGGAACTGGCCCGCGCCAGCGTTCGAGCCACAGCCATTCGGCGCCATAGATGTGCGCGAGCGTGTCGCGCACCGAGCGAAAGCTGGAGCCGAAGATCGCGCGCGAACTGCTCCGGCGTCAGGGATGCACAGGAATCGAGCGTGCGGCGGTTCGCCCAGGAGTTGAAATCGTACAGCTCACGAAAATCATCAACCGTCATGCCAACTCCTTTTCGAAACTCGAAGTCCGGCCATTGAATTTCGGAATGGCAACGGAGCCGCGCTTTGCCAATTCGCCGGACAACATCGGAGCGCGAATGGAGGCCGCAAAACGGAAACCAGGCCCGGCCCCGGTCACCTTCGCTCCTTCACGATCTCCTCGCGCACCTCGGCGGTCGAATGATAAGACTCTGCATCCGACGGAAACCGCCCGTTGCGCACGTCGTCGCAATATTCCGATGCAGCCTCGGAGATTTCCGCCGCAAGATGCGCGTACCGCCGCACGAATTTCGGCTGATGGCCAAAGGTCAAGCCGAGCAGATCGTGAATCACCAGGATTTGCCCATCGCAGTCGGGTCCCGCGCCGATGCCGATCGTGGGAATGCGCAACTCGGCGTGATTCGTGCGCCGCGACTTCGCGCGGAATCGATTCCAGCACGATGGAGAATGCGCCGGCGGCTTCCACGGCGCGAGCATCGCGCTAGTTGCTCGCGCCGCTTCTCCGTTTTGCCCTGGACGCGAAAACCGCCGAACGCGTTGACCGATTGCGGCGTCAGGCCGATGTGCCCCATGACCGGAATTTCCGCTTCCACCAGTCGCGCGATCAGTTCCATGCGCCGCTCGCCGCCTTCGATTTTGACCGCTTCCGCCCCGCCTTCCTTCACGAATCGCACGGCGTTGCGCACGGCTTCCATCGGATCGTCGTGATAGCTGCCGTACGGCATGTCCGCCACCAGCAATGCGTGGCGCGTGCCTCGCCGCACCGCGCGCGTGTGATGCACATTTCCTCGAGCGTCACCGGCAGCGTGCTCTCGTATCCAAGCACAACCATGCCAGCGAATCGCCCACGAGCAGGATATCCACGCCCGCTTCATCGAGTAAGCGCGCGGTCGGGTAGTCATACGCCGTCAGACAGGTAATTTTCTTCGGTTGTTCGATTCGGATGATCTTGCGAGGAAAGCCGGACTTGCGGGGCAGAATGTCGGGCACGGTAATTTTTCCGTTGCCCGCAGAGGGGAAGCGCTCATGACGGCCTCCGGTGCCGCTCCCTATCGGGATACAGCCCAGCACCAAGGTTCATCGTACCAGACGCAGGGAAAACCACGCAAGGACGGGTTCCGCCGGGGGCGCACGTCAGAAAAAT
>CAVWCN010000020.1:0-37277 GCA_963753475.1 uncultured Acidobacteriota bacterium | reverse complement strand
CACGGCAAGCACGCGACGCGTTGACTTGGCCGGAGTCGCGCCTAATATGACGTGCTCCCGCAACACGATTTGGCGTTGCGTCGCAGCGACATGAGCCGAGTCTGCCCAGCCATGATTGGCCAAAGCGTCTCACATTATTTGATTCTCGAAAAGCTGGGCGGCGGCGGCATGGGCGTGGTGTACAAGGCCGAGGATACGAAGCTCGGCCGGCAGGTGGCGCTGAAGTTTCTGCCCGAAGGCTTCTCGAAGGACCGGGCGACGCTCGAGCGATTCCAGCGCGAAGCACGCGCCGCCTCCGCGCTGAATCATCCCAATATCTGCACGATTTATGAAATCGATGTCGTAAACGACGGCGGCGAATCCGTTCCGTTCATCGCGATGGAGCTGCTCGAAGGCCAAACGCTGAAGCACCGGATCGGCGAGAAGCCGCTCGCATTCGAGCAGGTGCTCGATCTCGGAATTCAAATTGCGGACGCGCTCGACGCGGCTCATGCGAAGGGCATCGTTCATCGCGACATCAAGCCTGCCAACATTTTCGTGACAAAGCGCGGACAAGCGAAGGTGCTCGATTTCGGACTCGCGAAACTCGCTCCGGAGCGGGTGGGGGTGGGCGCGGCCAGTCGGCGATGCCGACGATTGCGGCCGAGGCGCTGCTCACGAGTCCGGGAACAGCCGTCGGTACGGTTGCGTATATGTCGCCCGAGCAAGTGCGCGGCGAAGACCTGGACGCGCGCTCGGACCTCTTCAGCTTCGGAACGGTGCTGTACGAAATGGCCACCGGCCGGCAGGCGTTCACCGGCAATACGGCCGGGGTGATCACCGAAGCGATTCTGAATCGCGCGCCCGCGCCACCCACGCGCGTGAATCCCGATCTGCCGGGCGAATTCGAAATCATTCTGGCGAAGGCGCTCGAAAAAGATCGCGAAATGCGCTGCCAGACGGCCGCGGAGATGCGGGCCGATCTGAAGCGGCTGAAACGCGAGACGGAATCGAGCCGGTCCGCCGTTTCGACCGCTGTTCCGGACGAGCTGGAGGAGCGCCCAGCTTCGGGACGCACGGCCGCCGCGGCGCCGGAACCGGCTGGTGTTCCCGCGCGACTGGTTTCCACGCCTGCCGGCGGCAGTGCGCGCGCGGCAGGTGCCGGTTCAAGCTCGAAAAATCCTGCTGTGACGGTGAATACGCAGGTTGCAGGCGAAGAGCCGGCGCCCGCCGGTCGCGGGCGGAAATCGCGCACGCAATACTTCCTGATCGGTGGACTCGGGGCGCTGATCGCTGTCGCGATTCT
Organism: uncultured Acidobacteriota bacterium; assembly: GCA_963753475.1. Classification (GTDB taxonomy): domain Bacteria; phylum Acidobacteriota; class Terriglobia; order Acidiferrales; family UBA7541; genus Palsa-295. The sequence continues at coordinate 35,992 of CAVWCN010000020.1, read as the reverse complement.
TACGCCGATGCTGATGCGTCATGCAAAGCTCACGCAAAAAGACACGCTGGTCCTCGCAGACTTCGTCAACACGACGGGCGATCCGGTTTTCGACGGCACGCTGCGGCAGGGCCTCGACGTCCAGCTGGAACAGTCGCCCTTCCTCAATATGCTTTCCGCAGAGCGCATCCAGCAAACGCTCAAGCTGATGGAGCAGTCGCCGAACGCGCGCCTGACGCCGGAAATCGCGCGCGAGGTTTGCCGGCCCACCTCCCAGCGCCGCGGTGCTGGACGGCTCGATCGCTCAAATCGGCAGCGAGTACAGCCTGATCCTGAAGGCAGTGAACTGCGTGACGGGCGACTCGATCGCGAGCGCCGAGAGTCAAGCGGCCGACAAGAATCACGTTTTAGACGCGCTGAGCAAGGCCGCCGCCGAAATTCGCGGCAAACTCGGCGAATCCCTGAGCACGATTCAGAAATTCGACACGCCGGCCGAGCAGGCCTCTACGCCTTCCCTCGAGGCGCTTCAGGCGTTCGGTCTGGCCAGAAAGATGATGGCCGCGAATGATTTTTCCGGCCCGATTCCCGTGCTGCAACACGCCATCAGCCTGGACCCGAATTTTGCGATGGCTTACGCCGTTCTCGGCACGGCGTACACGGACATCGGCGAGCCCGCTTTGGCCGCTGTGGAGGGGCAGAAGGCGTACGAACTGCGGGATCGCGTAAGCGAGCGGGAGAGGTTTTACATCAATTTTTCGCATTATACACAAGTACGTCCTCGGAGATTTGGACAAGGCCAGCCAGACGTATCAGGTTTGGGCGCAGAACTACCCGCGAGATGAGGTTCCACCCACCAATCTGGGCTTTATTGATGTAGTGCTCGGCCAATACCAGAAAGGGCTGGTCGAAGCGCAAGCGGCTTTCAACCTCGACCCCAGCGGGCTGAACTACTCGAATCTCGTTGGGGGATTTCTGACGATGAACCGCTTCGACGAGGCGCGCGCCCTTGCCGACGAGGCGCAAGCCAAGAAGCTCGACTCCGGATTTTTGCGAGCCACGCTGTACCAAATCGCTTTTTTGCAGGGCGACGCCGCTGGAATGTCGCAGCAGGTTGCGTGGGGGGCAGGCAAACCGGGAATCGAAGACGTCATGTTGGCCCTGGATGCGGATACCGATGCGTATTCCGGACAGCTTCGCAAGGCGGAGCAGCTCTCTCAGCGCGCTCAGGTTTCGGCCCAGCAGGCGGGTGAAAAGGGAACGGAGGCTAGGCTGCGAAGCCGAAGCCGGCCTCCGCGAAGCGCTCTTCGGCAATTCATCTCAAGCGGAGAAGTACGCTGAAGCGGCGCTGAAGCTTTCAAACGGGCGGGATGTGCAGTTCCCATCGGGCCTCGCGTTCGCGTTTGCCGGAAACGCGAGCAAGGCGCAAGCGGTAGTTGATGATTACGAGAAGCGTTTTCCCACCGACACGATCATCAAATTCATCTATCTGCCTGCGATGGAAAGAGAGCAACTCGACATCGTTCGCCATGATCCTTCGAAGGCCCTGGCGGACGTCCAGCCATCAGCTCCCTACGCGCTGGGGCAAACGGGGAGCGCGGGCGTGATCGTCGCTCTCTATCCTGTCTACGTGCAAGCCGAAGCGTATCGTGCTGCAGAAGCGAGCGGGCCAAGAGGCCGTCGCGGAATATCAGAAGATACTGGACCATCGCGGTGCGGTCGTGAACGGCCCGATCGGCGCACTCGCTCCATTGGGTCTTGCCCGTGCTTACGCTCTCGCCGGCCAGACCCCCCAAACTAGCACCGCCTATCAGGATTTCCTCGCCCTTTGGAAGAACGCTGATCCCGACATCCCCATCTTGAAACAAGCCAAAGAGGAGTACGCGAAGCTGCAGTAGATCGCTCTGCGAGACGGGAAGAGAAGCGAGGGTGCGGCTTAATCGATACACGTGTCGAACAAAAATGCCGTAAATCCAACGCCCTCAACAAAACTGCCAAAATTGATCGATACACTTTCGAAGCATCCGGCGAGGATGTTCGTCCCGAGCGGAGCAGCGTTTACCCGCCGTGGTGGCGGGCGAGCCGAGGGGGTCTATCCGCACAAGACAGGAGTCATGGATGCTCGCGAATATCTCGGCACACCTGCCGAGAAATAATCGGCGTAAGTCCATGCCCATCAACAAAACTGCCGAAATTTCCCGGCACACTTTCACGATGTTTCGCGAAAGGAGGTTTTGGGGGTTCTCCGAAAACAAGGAGGGCCATCAGTCCTGATCGCCCAAGATTCAGAAATCGCCGGCATACTGCCGCCACAAAAGCGGCGACCTGCGCTATGATTTTCGACGAAGCAATTTCGATGTGGCCTGAACAACTCCAAATTCGGGATGCCTACGCGATACGGCCGGCGACGGTGTTGGCGCCGATGGCCGGCGTTACGGACACGGTGTTTCGCCGCGTGATTCGGGGACTGGGCGGGTGCGGCCTGATCATGACCGAGTTCACCAGCGCCGAAGGCCTGAGCCGGAAGGCGGCGCGTACGCTGCACTATCTCTACTTCGACGAGGACGAGCATCCCATCGCCGCGCAAATTTTTGGCGCTGATCCGGATGTGATGGCGTCGGCGGCGGCGCTGATCGAGGACCTCGGCTTCGACCAGGTGGATATCAACCTGGGGTGCCCGGTGAAAAAAGTGGTGAAGTGCGGCGGGTCGGGACTGCTGCGCGATGTACCGAAGCTCGAAACGCTGCTGCGCGCGGTGCGCGCGGCGGTGCGCATTCCGCTGACGATCAAGATTCGTTCCGGATGGGACGACAGCAACATCGTCGCGGTTGACGTGGCGCGCATGGCCGAACAAGTGGGCATCGAGGCGCTGGCGATTCATCCGCGAACGCGCATGCAGGGCTACGCCGGGCGCGCCGACTGGCGGCTGATTCGCGCGGTGAAGGAAGCGGTGCGCATTCCCGTGATTGGCAATGGCGACGTCGTGACGCCGCAGGACGCGGTGCGCATGGTGGAGGAAACGGGATGCGACGCGGTGATGATCGGTCGCGCGGCGTCGTCGAATCCCTGGATTTTCCGGCAGATTGCGGACTATCTTGCGACCGGCCGCTACGACGAGCCGACTGAAATGGACCGCTATCACCTGCTCTCCGGGTATTTCCGCAGCCTGATGGAAGCGGAGATGCCGGACGCCATGGGAAAAATGAAGCAGTTCGCGAGCTTGTTCACGCACGGGATTCGCAACGGGTCGGCGCTGCGGCACGACGTTCACCACGCGCAAACGGCGGCCGAAATTCTGGAGCGCGTGGACGCGTTCTTCGGGAACGTCGCTGCACGATCGGCGGAAATGGGTTGTGAGTGATGGAGTTTCCTCGGTTGGTTTTTGCTTGCGGCCTGCCGGATTCCTGCACTCGGGGCAGGCCCGCCGCGTTCTGAATTATCAGCCGGGGAACTGGCGAGGAGCACGGGAAAACCGGCCAAAATCAGCCCTTCTACACGGAGGGGCGCGAGTTGCGTCAGGATTCCCGGCCGGCAAACAGGTTGTAGAGCCAGGCAAAGATCAGGCCGCCAACGCCACCGTCAACCAGCGCATAAACTCCGCCCAGCGCTGCATCGCCGAAGCTGCGGGCTCCATGGAAACCGGGATAGATCGAACTGACTCCTGCGAGAAAGCTCGACGCGTAGGAAGGGATCGCCAGGTGAATCAGACCCAGAAAGAAGATTCCCCCTCCCCAGATCAGACCGAATGCCATCGCCATACCCTTGACCGAAAGTCGCATGCCCCGACTCCTTCCGAGAGAGGTTTCTTGATCGGGCGAACGTCGATCAGGGCTTGGAGCGGAGTGCGCGCTCGGCTTCGAGCCAGTCCTGCAAATCGCTACCCGGCTCATCTCCACGCGCGATGTAAATCTCGTACGCGCGCTGACGAATCTGGTCGAAGGTCGGTTCGGCTTTGGCAATTTCTTCGGACGCTTTTCTTGCGGGCGCGGTCTCTTGAGGCGTTTTCGCTTCGGGCGCGGCCCTGGTGCCAGTTGCCTGATTCATTTTCTTCCTCCTGTTTCGAGGCTCCATTGCGGAGTCCCTCAACTACAGTCGTCCGCAAGCAGGGGCGATGTCAGTGACGGCGGTCACAGCCTGGGGAAAACGCGCGCAGCCGCGTTTGGAGGAGCGGCCTACGCGACGGACTACGCGACGCTATTCAGCGGGCGGATCGGACTTGAAGGGGACGGCGGCGGCGAAAGCCCTGGGCGCGTCCTCCTGCCTGGCCGGCTCGGACTCAGGCTTCGCTCCGTTCGGAGGTCGCTGCGTTGTCTCAAGCTGCGCGAGGAGCGCGTCGACCGAGCCGGCAAAGAAATTTTCAACCAACTGGGTGAGCGCCTGCGAGCGCGCGGCGGCGGCGGTGAGATGCGCGCGATAAACGTAAGCGCGGCCCGACTTGCGGCGCTCGACGACGCCCTTGCGCGCGAGGCGATCCATGATGGTCATGATCGTGGTATAGGCGCGCGGGCGGCGTTCGGCGAGGCGGTCGCGAATATCGCGAACGGTGGCTTCGCCGAGCGGCCAGAGCGTGTTCATGCAATCGAGTTCGAGGGGGGCAAGATCGAGCACGGAGCGGCGTCGCGAGGATCGCGGCCGGGTTTCGTTTGGCGAGTTGTGGAGCGCGTCAGGCATGGTCGATCGAAAACCCAGAATCAGAGCGGACGGATCTAAGACCCGCCCCTACGGAGTCCCTCCCCAACAAAAACCTCACGGGCGCCTCATGGCTTTTCGGCGAGGCGGTCCATGGTGAGTTGCCTGCCGCTTTCGTCAGACCCATCGGCCGCGCCGTTTCCGCCTGCCCGGCCGGCGGCAGGCGCGGATTTTGCCGGTCCTGCGCCGTGATCGTCGAGATATTTTTCGCCCCGCAACAGCGCTCGCCGCAGCGACGGATTGCGCTGGCTCCAGCCATCGGGGGCGCAAGGCGAATCGAGAGTTGCGCGAATCGCCGCCATTTTCGAATCGAAGTCGTCGAGAAAATGCAGCGCGACCGCTTCGCGCGTCTGCGGGAGCGACGGCGAGCCGAATTCGTATGTCCCGTGATGGCTCAAAATGAGGTGCTCCACCATCACCGCGAGCGCGGGCGGAAAACCGGGAATCGTCTTGATCTTGTCGCGCACCATTCCGACGCCGAGCGTGATATGTCCGAGGAGGCGTCCCTCGGTGGTGTAATCGATTTCGCGAGAGTAGCGCAGTTCGTCGATTTTGCCAATGTCGTGGAGGACGACTCCGGCGAGCAGGAGGTCCGCGTCGAGTTCGGGATAGTGCGCGGTGATGGCAGTCGAAAGGCCGATCAGGCTGACGACGTGTTCGAGCAGGCCGCCGATGAAGGCGTGATGCATGGTCATGGCGGCGGGGGCGCGCTTGAGGCGCGGCGCGACATTCGGATCTTCCACCATGCCGGCGAGAAGCTGCCTGCAGCCACGGATTTTTCACGGACGCGACGGCGGAGAGCAGGCCCGAGTAGAGCGCTTCCACGTCGTACTTCGTGTGCGGCAGGAAATCGGAGAGGGTGTACGCGTTTTCGGGGACGGGAACGATCTGCTCGAGGGACATCTCCAGACGCCCGTTGTAAGTCTTGGCGCGGCCGCGAATGCGAACGACGTCGCCGCCCTCGAAGGTTGCAAGGAGAGGCGCGAAGTTGTCCCACATTTTCGCGGAGATCGAGCCGGTGCGGTCGCCCAATTCGAGCTGGAGCCAGGACGTATTCGCGCGCGCCGAAGTGCGAACCTCCTTCTCGCAGACGAGGAACAGCGCTTCGACGGATTGTCCGTCCTTGAGATCAGCCACAGAGGGCGATTTCATGAACCGTGGACTTTCGGCAACTTCAGCTTCTTTCCTTTTTTCTTCGGCGCGGCGTCGGAAGTGGGAGCCACTTCTTCGATCGCCGTCGTGCCGGGAACCGCGGCGCTGTCCTTGTAGCCCGGCTTGACGGTAATGTAGCTTTCCTCGCGCAACTGCGCGAGATAGTCGCGCAGAGCGGGCTCCATCTTCTGCATGTAGAGTTTGTTTTCGATCTGGCGCTCGACTTTGGCAAGCGGCTGCAGGCCGGCCTGGTAATGGTCGTTGACTCTCAGGATCTCGAAGCCGGTCTTGGTCTGAATCACGCCGGTGATCTGGCCCTTGCTCATGGGAAAGACGGCGTCCTCAAGCTGCTTTGAGAGTTCGCCGCGCTTGAACGAGCCGAGCGTCCCGCCGTCCTTGGCGGTCTGGCCTTCGGAGTAGCGTTGGGCGATCTGAGCGAAATCAGCTCCGCGCAGAACGCGCGCGCGCAAATCCTCGGCCTTCTTGCGAACGGAGGCGACCTCCTCGGGCGTCCGCCCCTCGGTGCTCAGGAAAATTTCGGAGAGAACAACCTGCTCGGGCAGGTTGAACTCCTGCTTGTGAGCGTCATAGAACGCTTTCACTGCGTCGGGATTAATGTCCATCTTGCCGGAAACTTCCTGCTGGATCACTTTCTGGCGCAGAAGCTGGGTCCGCATCTGCTGCTTGTAGTCTTCCCAGCTGATGCCGCTCTGCTCGACGGCCTTCTGCAGGTCCTCCATCGTAGCCAGGTTGTTCTGGATGCGAACGTCGTCGAGCTGCTTGATCAGGTCGGTCTCGACGTTGATGTTCATGTCCTTGGCGCGCTCGACGAGAAGGAGGTTGTCGATCAGGCCGCGAAGGAGGTCTTTTTCCTGGTCCTTGATTTCGGACTGGATCTTGTCGGGGGTGCAGGCCGTGCAATCGTGCGCGACCTGGTCTTTCAGCTCCTGGTCGGCTTTCTGATAATCGGACCGAGTAATGATTTCGTTGTTCACGCGGGCGACGATGTCTTCGAGGAGCTGCTCCTTGTGCTGCGCGAGCAATGGCGTGGCGCACAGCAGAAGGCAGGTCCCGGCGAGAACGAATGGAAACGATGGGAAGTTTCTGCGATTCATGGCAACTCCTGCGAGATTCTATGCCTACGATTGTAGTTGCAGCAATACGTTTCTGACCGCGGCCATCACGCCGCCCTGGTACCCGCGCCAGTCCAGCCAAAGCACGCCAGTCGGATCGAGGCGCATGTCGCGGCGATTGCGAATCAGTTTGACGATGCGCTCCGGGCCGAGCGGAGTGTCGTCGTAAAACTTGATGCCCACCTGATCGCCGCGGCGGTCGACCGTCGCGACGAGCAATTTCTCCGCCAGGCCTTTCAGCACGGCGTAGTCGAGCAGATTCTCGACGGCGGGCGGCATCGGGCCAAAGCGATCTTCCAGCTCCTTGCGAACCTCCCCGCGTTCGGCATCCGACCGGACGCTCGGCGATGCGCTTGTAGATGCGCAGGCGCAGATTCTCGCTCTCGATGTACTCAGGTGGGATGCGGATTTCCTGTCCGAGGTTGAGTGTAGCGCGGCGTTCGGGAGTGACGGCTTCGCCTTTTCGTTCGGCGACGGCGCGTTCCAGCATCTGGCAATACATATCGAAGCCGACCGCTTCGATGTGGCCGTGCTGTTCGCGCCCGAAAAGATTGCCGGCGCCGCGCAATTCCAGATCGAGCGCGGCGATGCGGAAGCCGGCGCCGAGATCGCTGAATTCCTTCAGCGCGGCGAGTCGCTGGCGCGCGATGGGCGTGAGAGTTCCGCCCGGCGGCACGAGCAGATAGGCGTAGGCGCGCTGGTTCGAGCGGCCAACGCGGCCGCGAAGCTGGTAGAGCTCGGAAAGGCCCATGCGATCCGCGCGATTGATGATGATTGTGTTCGCGCGCGGGATGTCGAGGCCATTCTCGATGATGGTGGTCGAGACGAGAATGTCCGCTTCGCCGCGAACGAATTTGAGCATCACCTTTTCGAGTTCGTTCTCGCGCATCTGGCCATGCCCCACCACGACGCGCGCTTTGGGGACCAGCCGCTTGATCATCGTGGCGACAGAAGCGATGGACTCGACGCGATTGTGCAGGAAAAACACCTGCCCGCCGCGGCTCAATTCTTCCTCGATGACGCGCTGGACCAGAGTTTCGCTGAACGGCGCGACGGTGGTTTGAATGGCGAGGCGGTCTTTCGGCGGCGTTTCGATCACGCTCATGTCGCGCAGGCCGACGAGAGACATGTGCAGCGTGCGTGGAATGGGCGTCGCGGACATGGTCAGCACGTCCACATTCTTGCGCATTTCTTTCAGGCGTTCTTTGTGCGCGACGCCGAAGCGCTGCTCCTCATCGACGACCAGCAGGCCGAGATCGTGAAATTTCACGTCGCGCGAGAGCAGACGGTGCGTGCCGATGACGATGTCGACTTTGCCGGCTTCGAGGTCGGCGAGAGTTTCCTTCTGCTCCTTCTCGGTGCGGAAGCGGCTGAGCATTTCGATGCGCACGGGAAAGGCGGCGAATCGGCGGCGAAACGTTTCGTAGTGCTGGAAGGCGAGCACGGTGGTGGGCGCGAGCACGGCGACCTGCTTGGAATCGGCGACGCGCCTTAAACGCGGCGCGCATGGCGACTTCCGTCTTGCCGTAGCCGACGTCGCCGCAGAGCAGCCGGTCCATCGGGCAGCGTCGATTCCATGTCGCGTTTCACGTCGTCGATGGCGCGCTGCTGGTCGGGAGTCTCCTCGAATTCGAAGGCGTCCTCGAATTCGCGCTGGAAATTCGAATCCGGCGGGAAAGGCATGGCCCTGCGCCATCTTGCGCTCGGCGTAAAGCGCGAGAAGCTGGTCGGCCATGTCGCTGACGGATTTGCGGACGCGCGTCTTGCGCGCTTCCCAGACGCCCGCTCCGAGGCGATCGAGCGTGGGCTTGGCGCCGCCGAGCGACTGATATTTCTGGATCAGGTCGAGGCGCGCCAGGGGAACGTATAGGCTTCGCGTCTTCCGCGTAGCGCAGCAGCATGAATTCGCCGTTCGCGCCTTCGATCGCCACCTGGCGCAGGCCTTCGAACTGGCCGATGCCGTGGTCCACGTGGACGACGTAGTCGCCGGGCTTCAGATCCGACAGGTCGCTGAAGAAGCTGGCGGTCTTCGGGCGCGAGCGCGGGCGCTGCAGGCGCGGGCAGCGTCTCGAAAAGATCGGCGTTCCCGTAGAGGATGAGATTCGCGTCGCGGAACGCGACGCCTTCGTTCAGCGGCGCCTTCACAAGCTGACCGCGGCCATCGCGCCGCTGGTGGCTTCTTCGGCCAGGCGCGTCACGGTGATGTCTTCCTCGAGTTCGCCGAGGCGGTACGGCAATTCGTATTCGTGGCAGATGTCGGCAAAGCGCTCGAGTTCGCCGGTGCTGGCGGCGGAAAGCATGACGTGCTCGCCGGCGGCCACTCGGCCGCGCACTTCGGTCATGAAGCGGAAACATTGCCGTGGTAACGCGTAGTCGGCTGCGTGCGGAGCGCTCGCGACGGAATTCCTGCGGCGCGCGCGTTTCCGTCGTTGCTCTCGCTCTGCGCAGCGGCGGGCGTACCCGCGTCGCTCGTCGTCGCGTCCTCGAGGGCGTCTCGAGTTCGAGGCGGTCGAGGTTCAAGCGCGGCGCCATTTGCAGCGCGAGCGACCATTCTTCTTCGTCGAGAACGTAGCGATCGGGCGGTTCGCTGAGCGGGTCGTCGGATTCCTCGAACGCCTTCGCGAGTCCGCGCGCGATATTGTTTCAATCGCCGTATCGAGCAGCGCCGGCTCGTCGGCCACGATCAGCGGCTCGGCGGCGAGATCGAAGACGGTTCCTTTCGCTCTTCGTTCAGAAATGCGCGGAATTCCCAGCCGGGATAAAAGCCAAATGCTTGGCGCGCTTGAAGCGCGACGGGCTCGGCGTCCTCTTCGCGGCCCGAATCGGAAGCGAACGGTAACGCGCAGGCGTTCGAGCGCTTCCGCGCGGCGCGGAAATTCCGTGAGAGGCATGAGCGTGGCGCGCTGGATGGGATTCGTCGAACGCTGCGTGCTGGGATCGAACGCGCGGATCGATTCAATTGTGTCGCCGAGCAGTTCGATACGCACGGGCTGCGGCGCTTCAGGCGAGAAGACGTCGATGATCCCGCCGCGGCCCGCGTACTGGCCGGGCATTTCGCAGGTGACCTGCTTTTCGTAGCCGGCGCTCGAAAGGAAATCCAGAAACTCCCCGTGGGGAATTTCCTGGTCGCGCTCGATAGTGCGGGCGAGCTGGCCGTAGAAATCGCGCTCGCGCATGCGGCCAAGCGCCGACGCGACGGGAACCATGAGGATGTCCGCTTCGCCGGTCGCGAACCGCCACAAGGCGACGGCGCGGTCCTCGGAAATCTCCGGCGTGCGGCGAGCGATCCTCGTAGGGCAGAACGTCGAGGCAGGAAGTGTGAGGACGCGGCTGGCCGGCTTGCCGGTGAGCGCGCGATAGAACCAGCGCAGGGGCGCCAGTGATTCTTCGGCGCGTTGGTTCGACTCCACCAGAACGATCAGAGGGCGCCCTAGCTCGGCGAACGCGAGCGGAACGAGCAGCGCTTTTGCCGGATCGGTGAGGCCCGCAAGACGCACTTCGCCGCCCGCACGACGGATGGCATCGACTGTCTCTTCGACCGCCTTCAGTCGACCGACGCGTGAAAGAGCCTCGGATACCCCCGAAAGAATCATTCAGACCCGGACAAATGTACGATACGCTCGATGATTCCCGCCGTCGAGTCACCCGGCTCGAGCGGAATGCGCGCGAGCGCCGAGCCGGCCGCTATCGCGGCGCGAGCCAGCAGCGTGGGCGGCGCTTGACTGGCGCCCTCGACCACCATTTCGGGCCGCAACTCAACGAGCAGTTCCGGCAGCGCCTCAGGTGCCATTTCGAAGGCGTAGTCCACAGCCGCGAGCGCCGCTAAAATTTCAGCACGCTCGGCTGCCGGCGTGAAAGCGCGCTCCGGCGCGTCAGGGGCTGTGCCTGGCTCCAGCTCGAGCGCGCGTTCGACCGACGACGCCGCGCCAGAATCGCTCCACACTCCGACGGCAAGAATCTCTCCGTAATCGCGCGCCTGTTCGAGCAACCGAATATGGTCGGGGTGGAGAAAATCGAAGCGGCCTGCCAAAAATACGATCTTTTCGCCGCTGTTCTTGCGGTCGCGGCACTGGAGAATCAAATCCTTTTGCGAGACTACCTTGGCCAAGTCCCCCACCCTCGCCCCGCAGACCAGTCCACCGGTCGCGCCAAGCAATTTTGCATTCTACCATGCGCGGCGGGACGCTTTCGGGGAGGATGAACGGACACGAGCCTGGACGGCGAAAATCCAACTGTTTTTGGTTTGCGGCCTCCGCCGGCGCTCTGAAATTCACTTCGCGAGTTGGCGCCGGCGTTTTGTGGACGTCTTCAAGAGGGAGCGGGTACCAATGCGTACGCACCGATGCTCAGTTCGCCTTGGCGTGGAGGAGTTCGGTGCTATACTCGCGGCCTGGTTCGAAACGGCCGGGTTCCTGCTAATCTAAAACTACATGCCGGGCACACGAATTCGCGACGTTAGTATCGTCGGCGGCGGACCTGCAGGCGCGCTGTGCGGGGAACGCCTCGCAAGCGCCGGGCTACGCGTCACGATCTTCGACGAGCGGCTCGCATGGGAAAAGCCGTGCGGCGGAGGGCTCACGCACAAAGCGATCGAGGCGTATCCTTTTCTGCTCGAATCGCCTCAGCCGAAGAAGATTGTCCGCGTCGCGGAACTGATTTCGAGCCGCGGCCACCGCGCGCGCTTCGAGATGAGCCATCCGATCGTGATCTATGCGCGCAAAGTGCTGAACGCGCTTCTGCTGGACCGCGCGGTCGCCGCCGGATGCACGACCGTCCGCTCTCGCGTGACTTCGCTCGACGTTTCGGGCGAGCAGCCGCGTCTGACCGTGGGCGGCGAGACGCACTTATCGGACTTCGTCGTGGTCGCCGCCGGCGCGCGTAACCAGCTTCTGCCCGAGACCACGGCGCTGGGCGCGCCCGACCTTGAAATGACTCTCGGCTACTTCATTCCCACCGAGGAAGACATCATCAAGGTGAAATTCCTGAAGCAGTTCGAGGGCTATCTCTGGTCGTTTCCGCGCTGCGACCACCTCTCCGTCGGCATTTGCTCGAAGATGGGGCAAAGCTCGACCCAGCAGCTTCGGCGGCACCTCGACGACTTCGTCGGCGAAGAAAACATTCCGATGGAGGGAGCGCGGTTTTACAGCCACATGCTGCCGTCGCCGCAGGCTCGAACGATCCGCCAGCGCCGGATCGCCGGGCGGAATTGGGCCATGGCGGGCGACGCGGCCGCGTGCGTCGACCCGATTACCGGCGAGGGACTTTATTACGCACTGCGCTCGGGTGATTTGCTGGCGCAGGCGCTGGTCGAGGGGCAGCCGCAAAGTTATCCCGAGCGGATCCGAGCATGCTTCTCAGCCGACCTGGAATTCGCCGCCAACATTGCGCGAAAGCTGTTCCGCGGAAATTTTCTGGGAACGGCGATCACCACGCGCATGGTGCAACTGGTGAATTATTCGCCGGCATTTCGGGCGTTGATTCGCGACGTCTTCAGCGGCTCGCAGGACTATCAGAGCTTGAAACGCCGGCTGTGGGATCAACTCGGAATTACCGTGGCGGAAATTTCGCGCCACTTCCTCGATCCGCGAGCGATTGCCGCCGCTTCACGAGCCGCGCGCACGCGCGAACCCTTGCGATAATCTCGCATCCGTCGCTCGCGGCCGGAGTGCCCCGCGTCTGCTCGTCCCTCTGCTTCGCGTTGTCGGTTTCAGGGCGCATAAAACGATTCACGCTAGCACGGAATGAGGGCGGGCGCGAGATTACGAAAATTACGAAAATACCTAGGGCGATAGAGACATTTGTCTCTACAAGCTGTCTCAAAATTCATGGATGGTGGAAAAGACTTTCTTCAGGGGCTAAAAGCCCAGCGTTTACGGCGGCTTGAATGTTGGAGCTAAAGCTTCGCCCCCCTAAACTGCATTCATGAGATGGCTTGTAACCGAAAGTCACTTCGGTTCGAGCAGGCGAAAAGCCCCACCCTCGCAGACCGAAGGGTTGGGCACCCGAAACTTCAAAATCCGGCGTCTGGGGCACCCGGCGTGAAGGATCTCGGAACTGGGAGGTATAATGTAGTCGTGGAGGGCGACCGTGGAATTATAACTGTTCTCAAGAACATCGATTCCAGAGCCTTGGCTAACTTGGCTCAGAACTACGGGTGGAAATGTGGTTGACCAGGAATACCAGTGCTGCTTTTGTGGCTTACCTATCGAACCTATCGTTCCCGATGTGGCGTCGCTCGTATATGCAACATGCGCGGATCAAACATCAGCCAAACTGCAGCGTGAGCAGGAGCTTTTCTGCCATACGAAGTGCCTACAAAAGAGACTCCACAGATCAGCGAAGCTATACGTGCTTGACACACTAGGAGTCGATGCGGACCTTGAGTGACTCTCGTTTGTTTACTGACGGCGGGTGGCCGATCCTTAACTGGGTTTGCGCCGCGAAAGTCGAAGCGGCAGGTGGGAATTATCACACAACACCTCTACTAAGGCTGGCGTGTAGAACGCATGAGTGCCGCGTCGTTCGCCGCTTTTGCGAACGGTGCGCCGGGTTTCCGGACCGGTTTTCGTTCTTTCTCATCATTCGCGGGCGCCGCACGTTTTGAAGTCGAAACATGCGCGTTGTAAGTTGCGTTTCGCGTCGTTCGTGCCAACTTCGGGTCGGGATTCGGTGGACAGAGGACAGGGCCGCCGACCGAGTAGAATCGATAGCTGCTCCAAAGCCACTTCTTGGGATGTTCGACCAGTCCTCTGCGGACCGGATTGAAATGCATGTAGTTGAGTTTTTCGTTCTTCTTGTGAAAACTCCATACGTTGAAATCGTAAAAGCGGCGCTGCCAGAAGCGCGGGTGCCGCAGCAGGGATTCGTCATTCCAAAGCCGCATCTGGGAGGTCGAAGCATGCCTCTTCGAGCGCCGAAGGAAACGCGAGACGCGCTGCTTGAGCACCTGCATGACGGTACTGGGCGTGCCGACATGCGGTTCGCTGATCAGCAGGTGGATGTGTTCGGGCATGACCACGTACCCGAGCAGGGCAAAATCGTAGCGGTCGCGAACCTCGCGGAGAATTCTGAGAAAGACGTCGCGCCGGGGTTCGGAGTCGAAGAACGGCAGCCGTCGATAGCAACTGCACGTGATGAAGTGCAGGTGGCCCCAGCCGTAGCGCCGTTCGAGCCGGTTTTTCATGAATCGTCCGGGTAGGCGCCGTATTATGCTCTGCTGGTTGGATAGCGAAAAGGGAAATTCACGAGCGGAGTACTGCTGGACCGAGGACCGCGCACCCTTCGCAAAACCGGCGAAGGATGCGGCACCCCGTTTGGCTGAAGCGGAGCCGCAGGCGAGGTGTTGTGTGACGCGTCAGCCGCGGCTTCGGGAAAAGGAACTCGGAAGGGTGCTCCACCCGCCCGTTAATGAATACTTTCGTACAAAGACGCGCTGAAGATAGTACCGCCTCACGACCCGGGAGCCGACTCACTGGGCCAGTGGCTTTGGTCGCAGGTCTGCTCTTGAACCAGGTGCCCTGGTATTTCAAGCTCGGCGGATGGATCGGCCTCCTCCTCCCGATAGTCGCGTTCTTCACTTCGGTCACAGGCCTGGTGTGGCTTACGCTCGATTTGTTCGACTGGGCCGTCCACAGACGCGGACGCCAGACGCATCATGCAGAGAATCAAACGTCGTCCGATCGAAGCCTTAGGCTGAATTGCACAGCTGCCAGAACACCACGGCTTTTTTCCCCTGCGGCCTTGGTTTCCCTTCCCTTGACCGTCGCTTTTGCGATCTTTTTTCTCGGCATGCAGTTCATACAAAGCGGTGCCGACCGCACCGGGCAATGCCCAGGCCTTGAAAGAGCAGCCGCAGCGACGGACCTGATCCCTCATTCGGTCGTGTTCCCGTCAAGGCCAGCTGTAGGCTGTGGAACGGAAAGGTACGGAATGTTTCTTAGCGCTTATAATGACTTGAGTGTTTACGGCGTGACTAAAACTGCGGATCAGAACCGACTCATCAAATCTTTGGCCGACTATCGCGAGCAGGTACACACATCGCCGATATTGGTGTCCTTCTACGAGAAGGAAAACTGGACTGAGCGCCGATCTAAGAACGGAGCAGTATGGGGGAAACGGGGGCCTGAGCGGCTGCTTCGGGTCGTAACCCTACGCTAGCGCATGTTTGCCCTGCGGGCCTGTAACCCCTTGAAAACACACAGGCGGTTTTTGAGTTTGGTCACTACATCAGCCATTCTCGGCCCTCCGGCGGAGTGGGCGGGTCCAGTTCCGCGATGCCCAAAGCCCGCAGCACCTCGCTCGCATGTTGGCTGCCACGGGTGACGCACATCTTGCGGCGTTGACCGAGTTCGACCTCCACGCAGCGGACCATCTCGAGCGCCTGCCAGGCAAACGGCGAGGACAAGCTGCTGCCCGCCGTGCGCAGGCTCTTCTCCAGGGCGCGATCCAGCAACAGGGCCAAAGCGGCCACGAACACATGAGCCTCGACGCGCGCGTCCTTGCGATGGTAGACCGGGCGCAACTCCAGCAGGCCTTTCAGATGGGAAAAGCCACGCTCCACTTCGTTCAGTTCCTTGTAGGCTCCCACCGCTTCTACCGCCGACAGATTTCGCTCTTCGGTCTGAATGACGTATTTGCCCTCCAGAGCTTTCTCCCGCGCCAGGTTCACCGGGTGATCGAAGAAGCGAAATTTCCCTTCGCGCAGTTCCCAGTCGAAATACCGGTGACCATGGTTGCGCCGCAGTTTAGCCGCGGCCGCCGCCCCGATCTTCTCCGGCTCTTTCAACGCGCCTTTCTCCACCTGGGTCTGCAGGGATTGCAATTCTTTGCGGGCCCGCTCCATCGATAGCTCCCGCAGGCCACGCTCGTACAGTTCCCGCTCGTCGCTGTGAACCACGAACACGCGCACGCCCGCTTCTTTGCCGGGCACCTCGACCACCCGGGTCTTCGGCACGACCTTCTTCTCCTCAGCCGTGATCCCCGCCGGGCATTCCTGCCAATCCTTACGCACCGCCGCCTGCTGGATATACGCGAACGTATCTTTGCGATTGCGCCGTTGCAGCCCCACCAAATAGCCTTGCTGTAAGTTTCGGAACTTCTCGACATTGCCGATGGTCATCATGCCGCGGTCGCCCACGAACACGACCCGGTTCAAATCAAATCTGGTGTTCAGATCCTTGACCACTTCCAGGACCGTGGTTTGGTCCAGACGATTGCCGGCGAACACATGATGCGCGATCGGCCAACCCTCCATCATCACCACGCCGATGATGATCTGCCGGTTGCGCGGTCTTCCGTCGCGACTGTATCCAAAACGGCCCAACTCGGCTGGACCGGCTCCCTCGAAGTACGTGGAAGTGATGTCATAGAACGCCAGGTCAGGCTTGAGGCTGAACAGATTCCGCAGTTCCAGATAGACTTCCTTTTCGACTCGCTTCTTCTCGGCCAGCAGGTCGTCCAGCGTTTGATACCAGAGCTTCAGTTGATTGAAATCGACTTTCACCCGGCGCGATGGCTTCCACACCGGCATCCAGCGGCTGCCCTGTGCCGTGCATACGTAGAAATCTTCCAGCCATTGGGCCAAGGCATGCTCGCTGCCGGGACGAGTCAGGCGATTGGCCAGCAAAGGAAAGACTCGTTCCGACAGGGGTTGGCCGTGTCGCCGCGAGTTCCCACCCCGATCCAGAATCGCAGGCAGGGACAGTTTTTCAAACAGGCGTCGGGCCACCAAGACCGGTCCCCAGGTGGAGGCCCGCGGGGTGGAGACCTCGGACAGGGGAATCCAACGCGGCGGGGACGATTCGTCCTGCAAGAGTTGGACGAGCTTGTCGAGATGAGGTGCCAGGAGATCCTTGCGTCCGAGATGGGCAATGATTCGCTGCCGGACCTTGTTTCCGTCGCGGAAGGATTCCACGAGCCGCAGGTACTCGTGGTGGCCGTTGGGCGCCTTGACAGAACGAAGGAACAATGCGGGCCTCCTAAGACACTACAGATATACGACTATTATTCTTTAAATCAAGGGGAAAATGAGGAACACGAGCAGATTCCTTGGCACTACATTTTCAATCCCACGGCGGATGCACCGCTGTGTTTTCAATGAGTTAGCCGGAATCGAGCCCTCTGCGAGGGAAACATGCGCTAGTTGTCCGCCAAAGAACGCTACCCAGCCTTGTGCGTCACCGGACTCCTATCGGCGCTGATGCTATTCGGGACTCCTTCCCTGGCCTGTCGCGGATACGCAAAGGCAACTTTGGGTTGGGCGAGGCAAGTGCGAAGGAAGCTGCGGAACTTGGGAAGGCATGGGTGGGCGATGGCGCTAAAACGGCAAGTGACGGGAAAACGCTTGTCAGCGCTGGCGGCCTGAGGCAATACCGACCGCCGGAACTCAAGCCAAGCTCGGGAAAGGTTCAGGCGAATTTCGAAGCAAGGGCGGGTGGCCGATCCTTAACCGGGTTTGCGCCGCGAAAGTCGAAGCGGCAGGCGCAATTATCACACAACACCTCCACTAAGGCTGGCGTGTAGAACGCATGGGTGCCGCGTCGTTCGCCGTTTTTGCGAACGGTGCGCCGGGTTTCCGGACTGGTTTTCGTTCTTTCTCATCATTCGCGGGC
Source organism: uncultured Acidobacteriota bacterium (assembly GCA_963753475.1). Taxonomy (GTDB): domain Bacteria; phylum Acidobacteriota; class Terriglobia; order Acidiferrales; family UBA7541; genus Palsa-295. The sequence continues at coordinate 18,432 of CAVWCN010000020.1, read as the reverse complement.
GTACGAAACCGAATCTGCCGATTCGCCCCTACGAGGAAGCGAAATCCCTCGATCTAGGCCAGGCCATCGCCGCCAAGAACGCCGGCGGCACGCCAGCGTTACAAAAACCGAGAGGTCCTTCGATCTGGGGCTCGCGCCAGGCAGCGCCTCGGAAAGCGGCAAGCGCGCAGGTTTCAGGACCAGGGGGCGAATCGCCGGCGGGACGCCAGCGTTACAAAAACTGGGAGAGACCCTTCGATCTGGGTCTTGCGCCAGGCTGCGTCTCGGAAAATGAAAAGCGCGCGGGTGCCAAGACCGGGGGTGAATCGCCGGCGGGACGCCAGCGCTACAAAAACCGGGAGAGACCCTTTGGGAGCTAGCCGTCGCGGGTGATTAGGAGCTGCTTGTAGGCTTCGCGTTTGGTGAGGCCGCGCTCGCGGGCGGCCTGCTTGAGGGCAGCTTTGCGATCGACGCCGCGCTGCTTGATGATTTCGTCGACGCGACGGGCGAGCGGGATGGCTTTCGGGGTGGATTCAGCCTCCAGCGGCTCGAGGTTGCGGTGGTCGTCGGGACCGATGAGGATGGTGATCTCGCCCTTCAACGGCCTGGCGCGGGCGGCAGCAGCGAGATCCTGCAAGTGGTCGCGCAGAAACTCCTCGTGAACTTTGGTGAGTTCACGAGCGATGGCCGCGGGGCGGTTGCCGAGAATCTCGACGGCGTCTTCCAGAGTGTCAAGGAGACGGTGCGGCGCTTCGTAGAGAACGAGGGTGTGGAACTCGCCGGCGAGGTCGCGCAAGGCGCGGCGGCGTTCGGACTGGCGCGAAGGAAGAAAGCCGACGAAGGTGAATCGCTCGTTCGGCATGCCGGAAGCGGCGAGCGCAGCTACGACGGCGGATGCGCCAGGAATCGGCACAACGCGAATGCCGTGGCGCAGGGTCAGCGTGACGAGGTGCTGGCCCGGGTCGGAGATGGCAGGGGTGCCGGCGTCGCTGACGAGCGCGATTTTGGCGCCCTGCTCGAGCTCGATGACGAGTTCGGCGGCGCGCGTGATTTCGTTGTGCTCGTGGTAGCTGACCATGCGCGTGTGAATGTCGAAGTGCGAGAGCAGCTTCAGGGTCTGGCGCGTGTCCTCGCAGGCGATCACGTCGACTTCCTTGAGGATGCGCAGCGCGCGCAGGGTAATGTCCTCCAGGTTGCCGATGGGCGTCGAGACGATATAGAGGCATCCGGCGGCCGCGGCGGAGTTCTTCGCGGCGGGAGTTTTTGCGTTGGAAGTGACGGGCATGATCGCTGACGCGATAAGGTCTGCTGAAGTCTAGCACAGCGGCGGACGCGCCAATCGACTCTTCGCGGCGCGGACGGGTTACTCTCATTTTCGTCGCATCTTCGTCGCGGCAGAGCGAAAGCAAAATCGCGCGTGATATAATGGATTTTTGGCCTGTTCGGTTCGCTGCCACATGGAGGGGTTCTGCCGTGCCGCTGTATGAATATAAGTGTGTGAAGTGCGGACACCGCTTCGAGAAGATCGAATCCCTGTCCGCTTCGGAAATCAAGAAGTGTCCTGAGTGCGGCGGACGGGCCGAGCGGCAGCTCGGGGCGCCCGCGATCCAGTTCAAAGGCTCGGGATGGTATGTGACGGATTACGCGGGGAAGGGAAGCGCGGCAGCTTCGAAAGAAAGTTCCGGCGACGGGGCTGCGGCGAAGTCCTCAGAGAAGAGCGAAAAGTCCGGCGAATCGAAGCCGAGCAGCGAGAAAACAGCCGCAAAGAAAAAGAAGTAGCGACCCGCGAGGAGAGAAGCAGATCCCTCACCCCCATTCCCGCAAGAGCGGCGGGACTGGGTTCGGGATGACAAGCTGGAGCGCGCGGATCCCTCATCCCCACCCGACGGGAAGCGAGGCCGTGGAAGCAGATCCCTCACCCCCCCGACGGGGAAGCGAGGGCGTGAAAGCGGGTGCCTCACCCCCATTCCCGCAACGGCAGCGGGACTGGGTTCCCTTCGACTGCGCTCAGGGCAGGCGGGATGACAGGCCGGACCTCCCGCGGCGAGGCGTGCGGATCCGCAAGACCTCTTCAGCGGCTAAAGCCGCGCTTACTCTCTCTTGTGCGACTTTCGGCACGACTGAAGTCATGCCCTGACACGAAGGCCTGTGCGAAACACACCGCGTTTATCCAAGTCAGCTCGGCGTCAGTTGCCGGCTTGGGCGTGCTCGGGGCGATGGACTGGGCGGGCCGGGCGGCGGGCGGACTGGCGATAGGTGGGATAGACCATCACGTGAAAGCAAGGCTCCTGGAACTCCTCGACGGCGTAGAGATATCCCTCGCGTTTCATCCGCAGCAGATACCGCCTCATCCATAGCTGGCCGCGGCGGTCCATGAAGTGCTTCGAGATGTCGAGCGTAGCGCCGGTGAGATGCGAGGAGCGGTCGGCGCCGATCGCGTCCGCCGCGTTGGGATTGATGCGCGCGAGCCGGCGCTGGAACTGAACGGTGCGCAGCAGGCTGGTGATACGGAGCGGCTGTCGGAAGCGCGCGTAGTAATCGCGGCTGAGCTGGTCGAGGAACAGCTTGCTCCACGGGCGAAGGTAGCGGTAATCAGCGGGCACGTTGTCGAGGTAGTAGTAAGACGTGCTCGAGGGGACGGAGACCAGCAGGCCGTCCGCATGAAATTTCTGGACCATGGCGAGGTCGCGCAATCGCGAGAGATGGAAGGCGTCGGCGCGCGCGTTCTGGACGGCTTGCGAGGATAGGCGCGCCGCCAGCAGCGATTCGCGTGCACGCGCAGAGCACACGGGAGCCGCGCTGAGAATGAGAAGAGCGGCACGGGCCAGGGTCGGCGTTCGCATCGGCAAGAGACAGACTAAGACTGCGCGCAAGACGGCTTCAATGTACGATTTTTCTTCGCGTGTCCAAAATGGAAACGATTTTTCACCGAGAATGGTGGTTCGGTGGAGACTGGAGATGAACACCGTTTTGTTTTGCAGCCTCCCTCAGCGCTTCGAATTTTGTTTTGTTAGTTGGCAAGGCGCGGCTGCCTTTCTATGCCGGGCTGAAGGGATTCGCCCCCGGGGCTGGGCCGGGGTGGGCGGGTCCTGCCACGGCAGGCAGGCTGAGACCCGCCCCTACGACACTGTGCGCGCGCAAGTTGGGTTGCGCAGGCGGCGATATTTCCAGTGAGTTGGTAGAGCATTCGGGCCTGTGGCGGGCGAGTGCGGCCAGGGCGGGCGGATCCTGCCACGGCAGGGGCTGAGACCCGCCCCTACGGCGAGCGTGTGCACGCGCAAGTTGGGTTTAAGCACCCGCCGATATTTCCAGCGAGTTACTAGAGCTTGAGGCCGCGGAGATAGGTGCGGAAGTCGTCGCCGAAGGCGGGGTTCTTGAGTGCGATGTCGACGGTCGCTTTCAGGAAGCCGAGCTTGTCGCCGGCGTCGTGCGTTTTGCCGTCGTAAACCTGGGCGTAGAGGCCTTCCTTTTTGGCGAGCATGCGCAGGCCGTCGGTGAGCTGAATCTCGCCACCGGCGCCGGGCTTGATCTCTTCGAGGTAGTCGAAGATTTTGGGCGGCAAGAGGTAGCGGCCGGTGATGCCGAGGTTCGAGGGCGCGACTTCGGGCTCAGGCTTTTCGACGAGATCGTTGATGCGGAGGAGGCGGTCGCCCCAGCGAGTGTTGGCCGCGGGGACGGCGTCAATCACACCGTAGAAATGCAATTTATGGCGGGGAACCTCCTCGACGGTGATGGCAGCGACGCCGAGAGCTTCGTAAACCTCGATGAGCTGGCGCGTGGCGGGCGGGCCGTCCATGATGACGTCGCCGAGCAGGACGGCGAAAGGCTCGTCGCCCACGAGCTCGCGCGCGGTGAGCACGGCGTGTCCCAGGCCGAGAGCCTCGCTTTGGCGCGTGTAGCTGAATTTCAGGCCGCCGCTGATTTCGCGGACCATGTCCGCCTGTTTCGACTTGCCGCGCTCTTCGAGGAAGCGTTCGAGTTCGGGCGCGGAGTCGAAGTGGTCTTCGATGGCGTTCTTGCGACGGCCGGTGACGAAGATGACGTTCTCGATGCCGGAGGCGATGCATTCCTCGACGGCATACTGGATCAGCGGCTTGTCGACAACCGTAATCATTTCCTTGGGCATGGCCTTCGTCGCGGGCAGGAATCTGGTTCCCAGGCCGGCGACGGGCAAAACAGCTTTGCGGACGCGTCTCGATTGTGGCGGCATAATCCTCGAATATTCCAATCGGCCGGATTCGTTGCGCCCGTTTCGGAGGAGTTTCCGGGAACGATATTCCCGAGAGGACCGGCATGCGTGGGGCCCGGCGGTCCGAAAGATGCACAACACTCGTATGCTACCATAGGATTTTTCGGAGCATCCAGGCAGAGCGGGGAATTTTCTTTGGGTGAGCGCGAAGATCTGATTCTGGGAATTGAGTCGTCGTGCGACGAGACGGCCGCGGCGATTGTGGCGGGCGGCCGGCGCATTCTGTCGAGCATCGTCGCGTCGCAGATCGACATTCACCGCAAGTATGGCGGCGTGGTGCCGGAACTCGCGTCGCGCGAGCATCTGCGGCAGATCGTTCCCGTGGTGCGCGAAGCGGCGGAGCAGGCGGGCGTCGCGCTGCGCGACGTGGACGCGATTGCGGTGACGCGCGGGCCGGGGCTGATTGGGTCGCTGCTGGTGGGCGTGACGTATGGGAAGGTGCTGGCGCTGGCGCTGGGGAAGCCGCTGATCGCGGTGAATCATCTGGAGGGGCACATTCATGCAGTGCTGCTGGAGGCACACGCGGCGGGGCGCGTCGTTGAATTTCCGGCTGTGTGCCTGGTTGTTTCGGGCGGACACACGATTTTGTATTCAGTGAAAGCGGAATCGGGGAATGGGGCGCCTCGGTTTTCGTATGCGCGAATCGGGTCGACGCGAGACGATGCGGCCGGCGAGGCCTACGACAAGGTAGCGAAGATGCTGGCGCTGGGGTATCCGGGCGGCCCGGTGATCGACCGTCTGGCTGTGCACGGGAATCCGAAGGCGATCGCGTTCGGCGAGCCGCGGATGAAAGGGAATCCGTACGATTTCAGCTTCAGCGGCATCAAGACGGCGGTGCTCTATTATTTGCGGCGGAATCGGCAGCTTCAGCCGGAAATCGAGGCGCGGCGGGAGGCGCTCGCGCGCGGCGAGCGAAGCGCGGACGCGTTGGGCGCGCTTTCGAGCGCGACGACTTTGGATTTAGTGGCGAGTTTTCAGCGCTCTGTCGTAGGGGACCTGGTGAATCGCACACTAGCAGCGGCGGAACAGCATGCGGTGAAGACGGTGCTGGTTTCAGGTGGCGTGGCGGCAAATTCCGAACTGCGGAAGACTTTCGAAGCGGAAGCTGCGTCGCGGCGGTTACAGGCGTTCTTTCCGAGCCGGGCTCTTTCGACGGACAACGCGGCGATGATTGCGGCGGCGGGTTATGCGCGGTTTCGCGCGGGCGAGCGCGAGGAGCCGACGATGAACGCGGAAGCGAATTTGCCGCTGGCGTGAGGGCGCGCCGTTGGTCAGATGGGTTTGCCACGGAGGCACAGAGTCCACAGAGAACGCAAACCAATTGAGACAAACGATGCGATGGGCGCGGGAGGCTGACCTAAAGTGACGAAAATGACCTTCTCAGCCCGAAGGCTTTCAGAGTGGGAATCAGAGATGGACCAGATGCTTCGTGGAGTGCGACGAGAACTTGGCCGCCGCGCTCCGACAAGAAGTCGGGTCGCTCTGCTTCAATTTCGAAAGCGCCTCGGCCAGAGCCGCTCTACGACAGAACGCAAGAGGTTTGAACAGGATCTAGAGCATTACCTCTATAGCCGAGCTTACCTGCGAGCGGCGGCAGACCGATTTCTTGCGAAGAAGGCACTCCAGGCACTTAGGCAGGTACCGCCGCTGATCGAGCGAGCAGTCGCGGCTGGTCGCGGCGAGAAAGCTAGAAAGGAATTCGTATTTGTTTACCGCGTTTAGCCGTCAGAGCCGGACAACGGTGTGACCTTCGAGTGATGACACAGTTGCTGCCGCACGTTGCGGCGTAGGGGATAGAGATAAATGTCTTTTGGAGCCAAGCCCTGGGCCCGGTGTTTGCTATCCATCCTTCCACGTCCTTGCGTCTGCCCGATGTGAATCCAATTGGCCGCCCGATAGCAGGTGCCACGAAATCGGCGTGCGTCCACCAAGGTCTCCAGCAGAAGCGGCCGGTAGCCATAGCGGAGTTCCCAGTCACCGGGAAGTTGGCGTGCGCACTGCCCCAGAATCTTGCTGGCTAGTCCCCGCACGCGCACCCAAGGCAGAATCAAATATCGACTGTTATTCACCACCAATTGCAGATTCTGTGCTCTTTGCTCCCGGTTCCATCCAATCCACTGATCGCGGGGGGCCATCTTCCAGGCCGGAGAAGACCACAACAGACAGGCCAGCACCTGTTCTCCACTCCGTGGGGAGCGCACGATATAACGAAGATTCGCTCCCACCGGCACGCGGTACGCCAAGTAGTGATGCCGCTCGATCAGCTCGGTCCACAACTGGCTCTCCGGCCGACTCTGGACGACCCGCAACTCCAAAGGTGCGAACTCTCCCGCGCTCCCTTCCCAAGTGGCTTGCGGAGCGCTGGCCTCGCTCAATGGAATGTGGCGTGGCCCGCGCGGCCCCGTGTTCCGCACCGGTGGTAGAGTCAGCCAGCCCTGATCGCGCAGGCGCTCGAGCAGCTGCCGGCATTCCTGGTCCTTTAGTCTTCCGTTCGCTCGTTTCCAGTCCAAGAGTTCGCACACCGTGCGCGCAATCTCGGTAACTCCCAAACCGGCATAATCGCGCGCCATCTCCCGCATCAACTCCATCTCCGCCTCCGAGAAGAGGCGACCACAGAAACGCACCGAGAGAGGAACACACTCAGCGTTTGCGATCGTGGAAACCCTCCGTCATGGTTGGACCCCAGCATCACCCACCGAGGCCGCCCTCGCATACAGAACCACCAATTCCGGCGGAACGACAAACTCTGGCCTCGACGGCGAGAGCCTCCCATCCGGAACCAGCGCCCGAGGCGGGGGAGCCGGCGCGGAGTCCTGGGGTACTTCTCGGGTCCATGGGGCCAGATCGAGAATCCTGTGCTGGTCCTTCCCCTGCAGTAATTCGATCAGCAGATCCAGCGCGTTCTTCCCTTGTTGCTGGGCGGTTTCCAGCAAACTGGTGAGCACGGCTTGCGCACGAGCTCCTTGTTCCGTGCGGTTCCCACCCCAGTTCTTGCGCGCCACCACCAACGGCCGCAAGGCACGCTCGGCAGCATTGTTGGTCGCCTCCAGCCCGGGGCAATACAGATAGGTGAAGAGGTATGGCCTTTCGTGTCGCAGATGATTGGCCAGTCTACGGTTGGCGGCATCCCGATAGCTGCGCGCCAATAAGCGATCCAGCTTTGCTTCCAGTCGCCCCGTCGCGGTCCACAACCCGTGCAGGGAGATCTCTCGCTTCGTATACCGATCCCGTAAGGACAAGCCTTTTTCCAGTACGGCCTTGACTTGCAGCGGGAAGCGGGCCGTTGCCGGAGAGGCGACTTCGACCATGTCCTCACAGCGGCGAAGCAAGTGCGCGTTGCAGCTTTGGTGCCCGGCGCGCAGAAACTTGTAGTACACCGCCCAGCCATCATGGGTTAACCAACCGTCATAATCGGCTCCCAACAGCGCGGCCGCTTGCTCGAAGCCGCGCCCCGGCAGGATGTCGCAGAAGGTGACCTGCTCGCTCACCACCACCCACAACCAGCGCAGTTGTGCCTCGACATTCCAGCCCGTTTCGTCGATGGCGTTTACCCTACTGCGGCGGGCGGCGTCGCGCAGCGCATGCCAGGTCGCTTCACCCCGGCGCGCCACGCGCTCCACCGCGCGGCAAATCGTGCTGCGGTGCACGCGCAAGCCGAAACCGTCCTGTAACACGGCGGCCACGTCCCCATGCGGCATCCCCAGCCCCTTGTTCATCTTCACCGCCAACGCTAGCGCTTGCGGCCCTACTTGCACCGCCGCCGCTCCTAAGGCATCCGAGGTCTGCCGTGGATCCCGTCCTTGCACCCGTCGCCCACAGGAACGACAGCGACCGATCGCAATATCAAAGCGTCTCCAGATCGTCTTCCGCACCACCTCGTGCTGATATTGCGGCTCGACCTTATCTACTTCGACCCGGCCCCCGCAAGAACAGCGAGACGGGATCGGCACCTCGATCACTTCATCAACTTGCTCGGGAATGGCTTTGCCGTAACGTTGGCCGTAGGCGGTACCGGGCTTGCGCCCTGGTGGCTTCGGGTTGACTTTCCGCTGACGGCGAGAAAAGGGTGCGGCTTGTCGCTTGTTGGCCCGCTGCGCTTCTTCCAGTTGTCGCTTCAACCTCTCGTTTTCCCGGCGTAACCGTTCTTGCTCTCGCCGCAATTGCTCGTTTTCTTTTCGCAGCCGCTCATTTTCCAGACGAGTGCTACGCCACTGCCGCTGCAGGGAGGTGATCTTCTGCTTTAATCTATCGATGATGCCCGCTGGATTGAAGGTCTTCGGCCACGTCATGCTTGAACTCTCGCACCTTAACGTAACCGAAGCCGTGCAATTTGTCCAGCGGAATATTCAGACCCCAGTCATCACGGGCGCGCCGACACGGTAAACAAATACAGGAATTCTTGCGTGACTTCGGCGCACGACTGGAGCGACTGGCTGAGCTGTTCCCGCCACAGGGGCGGGCGCTGATCTTGAGCTTCGCGGGCCCGGTCAAAAAGGGGGCTCGTAGGTGAAGGCGAGGCCGTCGCGGGTGATGGCGTAGGCCTTGGAGGCGTCGGAGGACCAGCGGAGGTCGGCGACGTTTTCGGCGGGATGCTCGTCGAGCGTTTCCATGGTGTCGAGATCGACGAGGAAGAGGCGGCCCTTCGCGGAATTTTTCAGCCACGAACTGAAGCAGACGCAGAGCGGGCGGTGCGGGTGGCAGGAAATCAGTTCCGCGCCGAAGGGCAGCGGCTCGCTGGCGAACGATTCCGTATCGACCTTGACGCGGAAAGCCTGTCCAGCGGCGCAATACAGGATGTGGCGGCTGCCGGGAGTCCAGGTGAGATCGGTGATGTGTCCCTGCGCCGGGAAAATGGCTCGCTGCTGAAATGCAGGAAGGTCGGCGAGGAGGATGGAGTCGTCGGCCCATTCACCGCTGATTTCGACGACGGCCGCGAGCAAACATTCGTTGGGGCTGAACGCTACGCGGCCGTAGCTCGCGAACGTTTCCGCGTCAGCCTGGTTTTCGGCGGTGGAATCGTCGGCGGCCACCAGCGGTTCATTCAGATCTTCATTCAGATCTTCGCTCAGATCGGGCGGCCCGATTTTGCGCAACGCGGGACCAACGAGTACGGTCGAGCTGGACTGGGCGGTCCACAGTTCGAGCGAACCGTTGCCGCCGCTTCCAGCGAGCGCGAAATAGCGGCCCAGCGCGGACCAGCTGATGTGCCGCGGAAACTCGGCGAACTCACCGAAGGTTCCAGCAAACATTTTGCCGTGCACGTCGAAAAGATGGAGCGCGGGCTCCCACAAGCCCCAAGCGGCGACGAGGAATTGCCCGCTGGGCGACCACGCGAAGGCGGCGCGAGCGGCAAGCTGTGAGCCGAAGGATACGGCCTCATTGGGAACGGTCAAGGCGAGAGCAGGCGCGCCTCGTTCGAGATCGTAGACCACCAGGCGTTGCGGCTCGCCTTTCTTGTGCGGGGCGACGGCGCAGACCTGGCCGCGGGATGAAATTGCGACGTGCGGTGAGATCCCGGCGAAAACTTTCGTGGTGAGCCAGTTCGCGTCGCGCGCCAGATCGCGCAGCCCACGCGAAATGAGCGCGGCTGAGCGGACAGCCAAGGCGCTTCCGGGCGATCGCACAATGTGCGCGGCCGTTTTTTCGTGGAGTTCGGCAGGCATGGCTACGACTCTCCGTGCTGCTGAAGGTTTTCGAGGCGGCGACGGGCTTGCGCGACCTGCTCGTCCACTTTGCCGACGATTTCGGCGAGGACATCGCGGCCGTGCTGCTCCGCCTGGTCGACGCGCGCTTTGAGCTGGTGCAGATCGGAGCGCAGAAGCTCCTGCAACTCGGCCTCGATTTCGGAGAGACGGCTGCGCGCCTGGCTGATTCCGCGAATGACGCGGATCAAATCGGCGCCGGCCCCGTCGCCTTTCACGGCCTCAGGACTGCATTCGTATTCGGTGAGGACTTTCGTGAGGAGCGCTTCATCGCCGCGCTCGTAGGCTTCATTGGCCTGGGCCATCAGCGCCTGGCGCCTGGTGCGATCATCGCGATCGGAAGTGAGATCGGGATGGATTCTGCGCGCGACGTCGCGATAGAGACGCTTCAGTTCGGCGGAGGCGTGGAACGGTTTGGGCTCGTGGGCCGATTTTTCTCCGGCGGAGGATTTCGTGCTGGCAGCGCGGGCGCGGGCGTCGCGGGCGGCCTGCTGCGCGCGCTCGTTGTGGGGCTGCGCTTGGGCGATCCGCTCGGCGACCTGCGCGTTGAGTTCGTCGAGTTCGGCGTAGCGCGAGCCGACGAAATGCAGATACTGGCGCTCGAAGGCGCCGAGTTCGGCACGAAGATTCGCGGCACGCAACTCGCAGTCGGCGAGTTCGGTCTCGATGGCCGATTGCTCCTCGCGCTTGCGCGCGAGTTCCTGGTCTTCCGGCTTGACCAGCGGCTTCAGTGTGCGCGTTTCGGTGGTCATGGGAGCGCGCTCTGGCGGCGCGGATTCACTTAATTTTAACGGCTGGCGCGACGGGAGCCGGGCGTTTCGCCGGGCGAGTTTCCAGAAGCGAAAGCGGCGGCAAAACGCAGATGAAGACACATGCGCGCAGATAAGGGCCGGTGATTTGGGCGGTCGCGAAGAGGGCGGACCTGAGACCCGCCCCTATAGCCTGTGTCTGCTGCTCTGCTCCCTCGGCTCCGCTCCCTAAAAACCGAAGCCGCGCCTTTGTGTTCTGACGTGTAGAATGTGCGGTCATGCGCATTGCGATCGATACGGGCGGCACGTTCACGGACTGTCTCTTTCTGTGCGATGGCCGCGTTGAAATCCTGAAACTTCCTTCCACGCCGGGTAATCCGGCCAAAGCCATCGCCAACGCGCTCGCGGAAATCCGTTCGAGGACGTCGCGCGACGAATGGACCGAGCTGGACTTGCTTTGCGGAACTACGGTCGGGACGAATGCGCTTCTCGAGCGGCGCGGCGGGCGGGTGGCGCTGGTGACGACGGCGGGATTCGAGGACGTGCTGGAGATCGGAAGGCAGGCGCGTCCACGGCTCTACGATTTTTTTGTGGAGCGGCCGGAACCGCTCGTTCCGCGCGAGCAGCGCATCGGAATGGCCGAACGGGTGGGGGCCGATGGAGAGATTGTTGCGCGGCCATCCGGGGAGGAGATCTCGCGGATCGTGAACCGCGTGCGCGCTTCGCGGGCGGAATCGGTGGCCGTGTGCTTCCTGTTTTCCTTCCTGCGCCCGGAACACGAGCGGATACTGGCGCGGCGGCTGAGGGCGGAGGGGTATAGCGTTTCGGTGTCGCACGAGATTTTGCCGGAGTTTCGCGAATTCGAGCGGACGTCAACCACGGTGATGAATGCGTATCTGGCGCCGGTGATGAGCCGTTATCTCGAGGAAATCGAGCGGGACGCGGAGCGCGCGCTGGGCGCGAATGGAAATGCGCGACGGCGAGGCGCACGTGTGCGCGTGATGCAGTCGAACGGAGGAATTCTCTCGGCGCGAGTGGCGGCCCGCGAGCCGGTGCGAACGATTTTGTCGGGGCCGGTGGGTGGCGCGCTGGGCGCAAAACAAGTCGCAGCGATCGCCGGGTACGAGCGCGTGATCAGCTTCGACATGGGCGGCACGTCGACAGACGTCTCGCTGATCGAAGATGGAGGGGGCGCGCTAAGCACGACGAACGAATCGATTGTCGCGGGGCTGCCCGTGGCCGTTCCGATGCTGGAGATTCACACGGTGGGCGCGGGCGGAGGATCGATTGCGCGGTTCGATCGCGCGGGCGCGCTGCGCGTCGGGCCGGAGAGCGCGGGCGCCGATCCGGGACCGATTTGCTACGGACGCGGCGAGCTGCCGACGGTGACGGACGCGCATTTGATTCTCGGGAGGCTGGGGAGCGAAGGTTTGCTGGGCGGCGACTTTCGTCTGGACGAAAAGCGAACGCGCGAGTACATGCGGCGAGCGATTCGGGGCTCGCGCGCCGTGCGGTCGGTGGAGCAGTTCGCGCAGGGCATTCTCGACGTGGTGGAAGCGACGATGGAGAGGGCCATTCGCGTGATCTCGATCGAGCGCGGACGCGATCCGCGAGATTACACGCTGGCAGCGTTCGGGGGGCAGGCGGATTGCACGCCTGCTCGCTGGCGGCGAGCCTGGGAATTCCGCGGGTGCTGGTGCCGACGTTTCCGGGCGCGCTCTCGGCGCTGGGGATTCTGCGCGCGGACGTGGTGAAAGAGCTGTCGCAAAGCGTCGTAGCCCGCGCGAGTTCGCGTGGCGACACGCTGCGTTCGCTGGAGCGCGCGTTTGCTCGAATCGAGCGCGAAGGATTGCGCGACATGCGCGGCGAGGGCTTTCAGCACAGGCGCGTGCGGATCGAGCGGTTTTTCGACATGCGATACGTCGGGCAGGCGTACGAGCTGACGATCGCGGCGGGCGGTGAATTTCTGAAGGCGTTTCATCGCGAGCACGAACGGCGCTACGGCTATGCCGATCCGGCGCGAGCGGTGGAGATCGTGAACGTGCGCGCGCGGTTCACTGGGCGGACGGCGACGATCGATTGGCCCAGGCAACGGCTGGGGAGTGCGGATGCGCGAGGGGCAATCGTCGCTCATCGGAACGTACAGTTCGCGGGTAAGACGCGCGCGACGGCGATTTACATGCGTGAAAAGCTTCGGCCGGGAAATCGCGTAGCGGGCCCGGCGATCGTTTCAGAATACAGCGCGACGACCGTAGTGCCGCCGGGCTGGAGCGCGCGCGTGGATGCGTTTGAGAACCTGGTGCTGGCCAGCGGGCGACGGGGAGAGGGAAATTGAGGCGCGGAGAGGAACAGTGATGCGACGGGGCTTCGATCCAACGCGGCTGGAGATTTTCAAGAACCTGTTCCATTCCGTCGCGGAAGAAATGGGCGCGGCGCTGCGGCGGTCGGCATTCTCGCCGAATATCAAGGAGCGGCGCGACTATTCGTGCGCCGTCTTCGACGCCGAGGGCCAAGTGCTCGCGATGGGCGATCACATGCCCGTGCACCTGGGGTCGATGCCAAGGTCGGTGGAAGCGGCTGTCCGCGCGATCGAGCTGCGATCCGGGGACATCGCGATTCTGAACGATCCCTACGCCGGCGGAACGCACCTTCCGGACGTGACGATGGTCATGCCGCTTTTTCTGCGGCGCGAGAGGCGTCCGATGTTCTACGTTGCGAACCGGGCGCATCACGCGGATATCGGGGGCGCGCAGGCGGGGTCGATGGGGCTTTCGCGCGAAATTTTTCAGGAAGGGCTGCGGATTCCGCCGGTGAAGATCTTTCAGGGCGGGCGACTTGTGGAGGACGTGCTGAAGACGGTGCTGGCGAACGTGCGGACGCCGCGCGAACGGGAAGGCGATCTGACAGCGCAGATCGCGTCATGCAGGATCGGCGCACGGCGGCTCGAGGAGATCGTGGCACGATACGGCCGCGGGGAAGTGGGGCGGTACAGCCGGTTCCTGCTGGAGTATTCGGCGGAGATGATGCGCTCGGTGCTGCGGGGCATTCCGAACGGGACGTATCGCGGCGAAGATTTTCTGGACGATGACGGTGTTTCCGCGCAGCCGATACGTATTGCGGCGAAGATTCGGATTCACGGTGGACGCGCGGAAGTGGACTTTTCAGGTTCGGATCCCGAATGCCAGGGAAGCGTGAATGCGGTGTCGGCAATCGCGGAATCGGCGGTGTTCTACGCGTTCCGGTGCCTGCTTGACGAGCAAGTGCCGGCAACGTCGGGGCTGATGCGGCCGATCCGAGTGATCGTGCCGGAGGGAACGATCGTCAACGCGCGGCCGCCCCGAGCGGTGGCCGGCGGAAACGTCGAAACAGCACAGAGGATCGTGGACACGCTGCTGCGAGCGATGGCTCGAGCCCTGCCACATCGGATTCCGGCTGCGAGCCAGGGAACGATGAACAATCTGACGTTCGGCGGGGCAGACACGCGCCGCGGGCATGACGGCGCGCCGTTCGCGTATTACGAGACGATTGCGGGCGGGATGGGCGCGCGCCCGGGACTCGACGGGATCAGCGGCGTCCACACGCACATGACGAACTCGCTGAACACTCCGACGGAAGTTTTCGAGATCACCTACCCGGTGCGCGTGAGGCGGTACAGTTTTCGTCCGGGATCAGGCGGGGCGGGGAAGTATCGCGGGGGAGACGGGATCGTGCGCGAGATCGAGTTCCTGGTGGACGCCCACCTGGGAGTACTGAGTGAGCGTCGGGCCATTGCGCCGTACGGGCTGGCCGGAGGCTCACCCGGAGCGAAAGGCAAAAATGAACTGATTTCGCGAGACGGACGGCAGCGGCTTGCGTCTAAATGCAGTGCGTATGTTCGCGCGGGAGACGCAGTCCGAATCGAGACGCCGGGAGGCGGCGGCTGGGGAAAAGGGCAGTCGCGACGAAAGCGACGAAGATAGGAGTGACGGCGAACAAAAAAAGGGCACGACGCTTTGAGCGCCGCGCCCCATGTAGAGAGGAAAAAAAGCTAAAAACTAGTCAGCCATTGGCTGGGCGGTCTGAGGCATCTGGAGCTTGGCCTTCGCCAGCGCGCGGACGATGTTGACCTCCGCGGCCTGCTCCGTCACGTTGCGGACCGTCGCCAACTCGCTGACCAAGAGAAACTTGGCGCGCTCCAGCATCTTCTTTTCACGGAAGGATAGCGGCTTCGAACGGCTGAGCGCCACTAATCCTTTCAGGACTGCAGCCACTTCCATCAACGAACCGGTGCGCATGCGATCGGAGTTTTCCTTGAAGCGATGCTTCCAATCGTGATGCGATGCGGAGCGCCCCTTTTCGAGATAGGAGATGACTTCAGTGGCCTGGCTCGATCGGATGACCGTGCGCAAGCCGACGTTTTCTGCGTTGGATTGTGGAACCATCACTTTCAGTCCACTGGAAACGATGCGCAACATATAGCATCGCTCGGACCGTCCGTTAAGGTACCCGTAACTGATTTGCTCGATGACTCCTACGCCGTGGTTTGGATATACAACCTTTTCCCCGAGCTTGAAATCCATCTGTGGAAGGCCCTCCCCGAACTTCATGTTTAAAGTTTAGACACACGGTGGAGCGCGCGTCAAGTAAATCCATTGGTTTGCTAAGGTAAGAATTTTTGAGAAGAAAGCAGTTTTGCGCGAGTTTGGTCCGGCAATTGCGCAGAGTTTCCCTCTATAATATCGATTGTGTTGACCCTCGCTTTGGATACCGCTTCGCCCTCGGGAAGTATAGCAGTCCTCCGCGACGACAAACCGGTTGGAGTCATTTCAACCGCGAGCGATGAGACGTACTCGTCGCGACTGTTCCGGCAACTGGAATTTCTGCTTGGCGAACTGAAGCTTTCGGTAGAGGCGTTCGACTTGTTTGCCGTAAATGCGGGCCCGGGCTCGTTTACGGGCTTGCGCGTGGGGCTTACGGCGGTCAAGGGATGGGCGGAGACGTACGGTAAGCCGGCGGTGGGGATCAGCGGATTGGAAGCTGTGGCGGCGCAATCCCGCGCGGATTTGCTCGTGCCGGTGCTGGATGCAAGGCGCGGCGAGGTTTACTTCGGCTTCTACGATCGAGAAGCAGGCGCGCTAGTTCGACGAGGGGAAGATCGGGTGGCGAGCCCCGAGGAGCTGCTCGCGACGCTGGATGAATACGGGGCGAGTGCGGCGAGAGTTATTGTTTCCCCTGATTTTGCTTTGCTGGGGCAGATCGAATCGGAACTTCGCCAGCGCGGTGTTCCCAACGAGCAGGTCTCCCCGGTTCTTGCGCCAGTGATTGGGAGGTTGGCTCACCAGCGCGCGCTTAAGGGCAATACGGTGGATGCGCTCGCGCTCGACGCGAATTACGTGCGCCGGTCGGACGCGGAACTTCACTGGAAAGGCCGGCCCTGAGTCTTGTGGCGTATCCGCAAGCTGGTTCCTGGAGATGTTTCCGGCGTCCTGCTACTCCAGTCTTCGTGTCCCGAAATTGCGCAGTGGATGGCCGCTGACTACGAGCAGGTCATGGGCGGCGACATGGCGGGATGGGTTGCTGAGGACGATGGCGGAATTGCCGGTTTCCTGGTTGCGCGCACGCTGGGCCGGGAGACGGAGATTCTGAATATCGCGGTCCGTCCCGATGCGCGCCGACGTGGAGTTGGGTCGAACTTGCTATCGGAGGCGGTCGTCTGGAGCACGGGCCTGCGGGCCGAAAGGGTCCTCCTGGAAGTGCGGGAGTCGAATACTTCGGCGATCGAGTTCTACGAGCGCCACGGCTTTCGCGTTGCCGGCCGCCGCCGCGGATATTATGCAACGCCCGCCGAAGACGCTCTCCTGCTCGATTTGCCACTGTGAAACACGGAGATCGCGCTTCGGCTACAGGGTGTCTCAAACATGCTATGAGTGGTGGAAGAGATTTTCTTCAGCGGCTCTAAACCGAAGTTCCACGAGGTTCGAGAAAGTATTCTGTTGATTTCCGAAGGGATAGCGCAAAATTCACCTTCCGGTTACTGGGAACATCCGAACCAATTCGTAGGCCCGAGCCTGCAGCGGCGTCGGCTCCGGCACCTGCCGGAACGTTAAATTCGTTTTCTCCTCCGCCTTCTGCGGTTTGAGCGCGATGTCACTCGGGCCCGGCTGGCCAACCCCCGCAGCAAGCTCTCGAAGCTGTGCACGGGAAGACCATCCGCAGTTTGATGCGAGCGCTTCTTGCGCTCGGCGGAATCCGAGGGCTTGGCCGGCAGAATGGGATCGCGACGCTTGCGCTCCTCCCGCCGCTCTTCATCCTCGAATAACAGCGGGCCCAAGCTCGGCGCAGATGCCATTCGACGTAATAGGCCAACACGCACAGAAAAATATGCGCCGGGACGCGATCCTCACTGCGATGCCGAATCGGCCGCACCAACAGATCGATCCCTTTCAGACAGCGGAAAGCCCGCTCTACTTCCGCCAAGCTCTTGTAGCTGCGCACCGTCTCTTCCGCTGAAAGCCGCTCCGTCGGCTCGCTCGTTCTCAGCACATAAATCCCATCCAGCTTCTCTTCCTGCTCGATCGATTCCGCACAACGACTCCAGGCGAAACTGCCCTCGCCGATTGTGCACGCAAAGTGCTTGCCCATTTTGTAGCGTCCCAGCACCTTCCCCACCTTCACGCCAATCTCCGCGGCCGTGAAGAGCTTCTTTTTTCTCCGCGTCACTTCCTTGCCGATCTTCTCTAAACTCTTCTCCGTGGCTTTCAGTAAGTCCTGCCGCTTCCGCCTGCGCTGCTCCTCCAGTACCGGGTTGTGACACACCGTCAGCCGTTCACCGGGATAATCCGGTGCCGTGATTTCGGCCAGATTCTTTTGGTCCAGCAACGACAGTTGCAAGGCCCCCTGCTTCACCAACTCTTGAATCGCCGTGCTCGTCAGTGCCGTGATCCATCCCAAACCAGGATGCTGTTTGAGCTTGTCGATCTGCGGCTGAGTCAGCATGCCGCGATCTCCTACCAGCACCACCCGTTGCAATCCAAACTGCTCCCGCAACTTCTCGATTTGGTCGGCTACCGTCGTCGGGTCCCCCGTGTTCCCCGCATAGACGCTCACCGCCACCGGACATCCCTCCCCATCCGTCATCACCCCGTACACGATGATGGGCAGACCGTTCTTCCATCACGGTCGTGGCCAAATTTTGCCAGCGGGCAGGTCCGCCCTTCATAAAAACTACTCGACACGTCATAGAGCACCAACCCGCCCTCGCTCAGATGACGAGCAGCCAGCTTTTTCTCGATGCGCTCCTGGCGTTCCAAAAGCCAGTCCATGGCTTCGTACAGATCATTCTCGGTGGCCTCGGCTACTCCCAATTCTTCGGCCAGCGTGGTGGTGTGCCACTCGCGCGTGGTTGCCAATTTCGAGCAGGGATCGATCAAGCGCTGAACGATCATGGCCATCACTAAGTCTCGTTCACGGCAACGCTGCGCGGAGATCAGATGATCCAGCTGGAGCCTGTCGATCATCTCCAGGATGGCTTGGACCTGACCGTGCGGAACGGTTTTTTGCGTGGTGAACAGATCGTGCGGCGAGATCAGAGGTTCGTCGCGCAGTAGGCGGCGGAAGGTTTCGATTTTTCCTGGGGCCAATCGGAAAGATTGGCCACGGTGCGCTGGCGAGTTTTCTTGCCTTCCCGCCAACCTTCGCGGAGGAGGATGGCGGGGGGGGAGTCGCGGTTGGGAACGATGGAGATATACATGCGAACAAATAATCACAATATCAG
>CAVWCN010000019.1:0-204351 GCA_963753475.1 uncultured Acidobacteriota bacterium | reverse complement strand
GGACGCAAGGACAAGACGATCCACCGCTCCTTCGTTGAGGATCTCCGAGATTTCGATCTGGCAATCCTGTGCAAAACTGCGAAGAACTTTGGTCAGGAACTCCTTCGTCAAAGAGTATTTTTCGAGCGTCAAATCAAAGATCTATGCTGTCGGCATCATCGCCCAATTTGACCCCAATCGGGGGATCCCCATGGATGTACCACCGGCTACGATGGCGAATTGTCCCGATCTTTAGCCATAATCCACTGCCCTTTGCAATTCTGTGGAAGTAATCGATGACCAGAGGTTGGTCAGCGCTGCGTATGTGGTAGAGATCATCTAGAAATAGATACGAATCACCATCGCATATTTCTTGAAGACGACGGAAAAGTTCCTGATACTCCAATATGTGCTGGTGAAGAAACTCAATTTTCGAATGCTGATATTCCTTTTGGATCTGCTCCACGGCCTTCGTTGTGCTTGCACCTGAGATTTTGGCGCTGACCGCCCCTACCGGAGATTTGAGTTCTCCTCCGATTCCAGATCCCAGCAACTGCTCGTTGCTCTTTGTGCTCACGGTTTTCGTGGGCACAGCGTCAGAAGAATACAGCTGTGCGTGTAACTCTTCGATTCGGGAGTGCAGATCGCGAACCAAGTTTCCAATATCAGCCTTCCTGTACGCGGGTCTGGCAGGCTTCGTTCCGAACAGTTTATGCCAAAAGGAAGTCTTACTTGCCGGATTGATGGCCGCTGTCTGAAGCCACTTTTCGAACTCCTTCAACGTAGAAATCAGAACGCTGATGAGAACGTCAGGGTAGGTGTGTCCCTTGAAGATTTCCAAATCAACGTAGGCAATCGGTCTGCGATCAAGCGTCAAATCTGCAGCTGCCTTTCGAAGCAGGCTTGATTTCCCGGAACCGCGTCGTCCAAAGATAATGTGATGGCGCTTGTTTATTGCCCGGCTAAGAGTCCCTTGGGCTGGCTCGATAAACCGCTTGACTCCCTCCTTAGATGAGCGAGTGGATTCCTCGACAAGCCGTACCAACTTTTCCACACGGGGATCGCTAAGGATCGATGTCACGGTCTGAGTATATTCACAAGACCAGTTATGAGCCAAGTGATGTATTAGAGACAATATCTCCCGATCTAGCCCCAGTTGCGCTGCTTTGACTTTCTTGCTTGAACCGCGCAGAGCTAGCCGTATGATGTCGACTATGCCGAACGGGAACTCAAGAAAGGTGTTTCTCGTAGTCGCCGGAGGGAATCCCGCTGCAGAGCGGCATTTCGAGGACACGATCCAGCGCAAAAGGAACCTAGAAGAAGTCAGGCTATTCCTGCCATCAAGAGAGATCGAGAACTTGGAGCGGATTTACCACGGATCGAATTTCATCGTATGGGGAGCGGTTCCCGGACCGATGAACGAATCGCGTTGGGACAAGATGACGCCCGGAGACGTGGTGCTCATCTACAACAGTGGCCTGATCCGGTTTGCGGGCGAGATCGCCGCCAAAGTTCGGAACAAGGAGCTCGCGCGTCACTTTTGGAAGGAAGATGAAGCGGGAAGCACGTGGGAGCTTATGTACTTTATCGTGAACGAGGAGAGAACGAACGTCCCGATTAAGAAGCTGAATCCCTTATTCGGTTACCAAACGCATTATCACCCGCAAGGATTCTCGATGATTAACGAGGCGGCAGTCTCGAGCTTTGCGCAGAATTACGGCGACATTCTGGGTGTACTGAAGAGGCTAGAACGGGGCGAGGAACTGATTCAGATCCCGATGCGGAAGGAAGCGTTGAACGCACGCATTGACGAGCGCCTCGAACGAGTCTCGACAGAGCATGACGAGATGCAGTGGAGACTGATTCGCCTTGGCCAACTTGCGAGATGTGATGTTTGGGTCCCTCGGAACGACCAGCCGAAGGAGTATCAAGGACACCAATTTCGTGATTTTGTGCTGCACGAGTTCCACGAAACATTGGACGTACCTCGGAGCATTGAGAACATCGACGTTGTCTGGAAATTCGGACCATACTCAATAAAGTCCGGCGTTCGAGATCGAACATTCCACCTCCATCTACTCGGGGATCTTGAGGCTGTCCGATCTCAGGGCGGAGGCGCCGAATTCAAACTATCCCTTATTCATCGTCGCTTCGGAGGACCGGAGGAGAAAAGTGTTTGAAGAGTTGAGGCGTCCCACGTTCTCTGGGCCGTGCCTTCGTCTAAACGAGGTGATTAGATTCTTGGGATACGAAAAGGTTCGTGACATCGACGAATCGTCCAAGAAGTCTAAATCTAAAGACCTCGACTTCCACGCATTGTTTGCTGCTAGCGAGAGTGTTCCGCCGACGCCGTAATCGCGCCTCAATCAGCAATCCAGTGTGCTATAGGAACCTCTAGCCGATCCCCAGGCGGTCGCGGCGGTGCGTTCATCTCGCTGAGCTTTTTGGAAATTGCTGGCACGATCCAAATGAATGACCACCGACCATCACGAGCACGTACCACGCGAAGCTACAGGAAATGACAGGATGGCACTCACTTGGCGATTTTCAAAAATGTGCAGACATCCTTCATGGCGTTTTCTTCATGTTGCGTTTCCGTCCGAAACAGAGAGTCTCCGTTCTTGTCGTACAGGACGATTTGCGTTTTTGCTTCGGCGTGCTCCGCCTCTTGTGCCTGAATCGAGTAATCTGCATTGGCAGGGTTGATAGTCAGGATCGCGTTGCGGCAATGGTCCTGCAACCCTTTTAACATTGTTCCGCTCGGTTTTGTCGAGTTGTAGACAAAAAATCGAACCTTATGGTCTTGCGCCGGTGTGCCGATAGAAAAGAGTCCAAGAACCGTCAAAAGCAGCACGGCTAATTTTCTCATAGAGCCCTCCATTGTGGGGCGGTTGCAGAGTTCCACAACTGTTTCCGATGTGCAATGAGAAGGTGAGTACTAGATGCAGGACTCTTACTACAGCGCGACCAATTGACTCACACTCTTTTACGCTTTCAGGATTCTGCGCAACAAGGTCTCAACCCGCCCAGGCGAGAACGGCATAAAAAGCTATCATGAGGAAAAATACCGCCCGCATGCAGACTCGGTGCTCGGAAGCGTCCCGCCCCATTGACAACGCACGAGGCCATATCAACCATTTCGGGTCCAGCTCCTGGCTAATTTGGCTAGCTTAGATGTTGATATCTACACAAAACCAATCTTGTTCATCAACACCGCGATTGCTGCTCGAAAAGTACAGTTTGCCCACAGTGTCGTGCGGTTCGCTCGTCTCAGAAAACCGCAAGATGATTTCGTAATCTGCCCAATTGCTGCCGCCCAAGGTCGCGCTTTCTGTTCGGGGGTTCCACTGGTCAACTCGGGCATGGCGAAAAAGCACGCGACAGGGAATTTGCTTGTCTCCGATAACCAATTTTCGTCCAGTGATTGTGATCGGTGCGCTTGTAAGGTTTGTAATCGTCGCACCACCTGTTCGCTCAATCTCCTGTGGACCGGAAACCGGGCCCCCTCCCGCTACGCTGCGTCCGCTGATTCTCAATGGACCCGGCTCGCCGCCGAGGTTGCAGACGCTTGGCGGCGTCCGTGCCGCGACTGCAGCGTCCCTTCGCTCTCTGCGCCGCTCAATGGACTGATCAAAGATCTCATAAATGATCAGGGCTGCGATAAGGATGTCCCAAACGTGCTCACGCACGTAGAAGAGAATTTTCGTAAAGACTAAATGTAACTCGCGCATCGCGTGTCGGTCGACGCCGAAGGAAGTCTGACGCGGTTTGAATACGAGGGGTGGGGTACTTTTGAGGTCCTCTATCTCTTACCCCCAAGTTCCATTGACTTGACGACATGCGCGGCCTAGCATGACGCGCGCACCAGGGAGATGAATTTGGAGCCGGAGAATTTCCGGGGAGGCCGCGGAGTTTCGCTCGCATTGGCGCTGACGGCGCTCGTCTTCGTGCTGTCCCTGATATCGACTCGCCCACCCGCCGCCAAGCCCGCCAGCGCGCCGACCACTCAATTTTCCGCCGAACGCGCGCGCGGAGTTCAATCCGATCTCACCGGTGACGGCATTCCTCATCCCATCGGCAGCCACCAGAACGACGTGGTGCGGCAGCGCATCATAAATCGGTTCAAGCAGCTGGGCTATGACCCGCAGGTGCAGACCGCGTTCGATTGCGACGAATTTGGCATGTGCGGGACGGTCAAGAACGTCCTGGCGCGTCTCGAAGGGACCGAAGCAGGGCCAGCCGTGCTCGTTGCGGCGCACTACGATTCCGTCCCCGCCGGCCCGGGCGCCTCGGACGACGGCTCGGGGGCCGCAACGGTTCTCGAGATTGCACGAGCGCTGAAGGCCATGCCCCCGCCGCGTCACCCTGTGATCCTGATGATCGATGACGGCGAAGAAGCTGGCCTGCTGGGCGCGCGAGCCTTCGTTGATTTCAATCCATGGGCCAAGGACGTACGCGCCGCGGTCAACATCGAGGCGCGCGGCTCTTCGGGACCCAGCCTGATGTTCGAGACGGGAAGCGCCAACGCATGGGCCATCCGCTTGTATGCACAACACGCGCCGCGGCCCGCGACGAACTCCATCTTCTACACCGTTTACAAGATGCTGCCCAACGACACGGATTTCACCGTCTTCAAAGCAGCGGGCTATCAGGGACTGAATTTCGCCTACGTGGGCGGCGTGGTTCACTACCACACGCCGCTCGACAACATTCAGAATGCCAGTCCCGCCAGTCTCCAGCACCAGGGCGATAACGCGCTGCCCTCGGTCGTCGCGCTCGCGAACGCGCCCGATCTGGCCGACCCGACGAAAAGCGAGGCCGTCTATTCCGACGTGTTCGGTCTTTGGATTGCCCGCTGGGCCTCGCGCTGGACCCTGCTGGTCGCGATTGTCGTGTTGCTGCTCATTGCCGGACAGATCCTCTGGCTGATTCACAAAGGCCGTTTGACCCCGCCGCAGCTCGTCTGGGGGGTGATCGCCTGGATCGCCGCGGTCCTCGCGAGTGGCGTGATTGCCTTGATTCTCGTGCGCGTTCTCCGGCTCTTTGGCGCTTTGCCCGTGAACTGGGTCGCGCATCCGATCCCGATCCGCGCGGCGATGTGGTGCATCGCACTTTCCGCGGTGATCGTGCATGCCGTCGCTTTCGCGGGCCGCGCCAAGTTTTGGGGACTGTGGGGCGGTGTGTGGGCCGCCATGGCCGTCTTGTCGGTGGTTTGCGGGTGGCTGGCCCCGGGATTCGGCTTTATCCTTCTGGTAAGCTCGGCAGTTGCGGCGTTATCGGCACTGCCGTTCACCATGCGGCGCGAAAAAGGACGAACTGGCGCGCTGCTTCCGGTCATTCTTCCTCTCGTAACGACGGGAACGGCCGGTTTTGGTGTGGCGCTCATGCTTTACGCCGGGCTTGGCGTTCGATTTCTGCCGATGGTGGCTGTGGTCGCGGCGGTGATTCTCGCGCCGCTGCTTCCGCTTGGCGTAGACCTTCAAAATGCGACGCTTTTGCCGCGGCTGGGCACTCCTGGACTGCCCATTCTGGCGGCGCTGGCCATGTGCTTACTCGCTGCGGTGATGCCCGCGTTTTCCGCGAAGGCGCCCGAACGGCTGAACATCGAATATTGGCTCGACGGGGACTCCGGGCGCGCGGAATGGCTCGCGTTCCCCGATTCCGGGCGGTTGCCGTCTTCGCTTCGTCGCGCCGCAAAATTCGAAGAGGATCGGGGGCCGTTTCCGTGGAGCAGGAGAACGGCGTTCGCCGTAAACGCGCCGCGGCTCGATCTGGCGCCGCCCACGTTCACGATTCAGCAGTCCTACGTTCTGAACGGGAGGCACGCGTACCAGACGCTGTTGCTCTCCGAGCGCGGCGCGCCGGAGGAAACCGTCCTGTTTCCGCCGAATTCCGGAATCGACTCGGTGCGAATGGAGGGCGTTCCCATTCCAGCGGAAAGCGAGCGGGAACTCCGGTTTCTGAACGGGTGGACCGCATACGGCTGCAAAACGATGCCCCCGAACGGCGTTACGTTGAGCTTCACGCTGCCCCGGGGCAGCCCCGTGGTTGTCTTCGTGCTCGACAAAACGTACAAGCTGCCGGACGAAGGAAAGTTTCTGCTCCAGGCGCGGCCGCTGACGGCGACGCCTTCGCAGGATGGCGACGTCACTTTGGTCAGCCGGCGCGTCGAGCTGATTCCCTAGCTTTGTTTTCCGGCGCACACGGGAACGCGGGCTTTTCGTTTTTCAATCAAAGTGAATTCGTCCGCGAAGGCGGGCCCTTGCGCGCTGCGGTTCGATTTGCATGGTTGGCGCTGCTCGTTTGTGCCTGCGCGATGCCGGCAACGGCCCAATTGAAAGGCCAAACCGGGCGCGGACCGTGGGACGTCAGCGTTTGGACGGCGGGCGCAACGGGCGAAGAGAACTTGAACTCGTTTACCCAAGCGCAAGTCTGGACCGGCGGAGTTTCCCTCGGGAGGCTCATTACGGGAGAAGTCGGCACGGGCTGGCGGCGATTCGAGCTCGAATATGCTGTGAACCTGGTGCCGTTGTTCACGCAATGGGGCGCGCAAACGATACGAGGCGGTGGTTTCGAGCC
Organism: uncultured Acidobacteriota bacterium; assembly: GCA_963753475.1. Classification (GTDB taxonomy): domain Bacteria; phylum Acidobacteriota; class Terriglobia; order Acidiferrales; family UBA7541; genus Palsa-295. The sequence goes on along the minus strand of CAVWCN010000019.1, from coordinate 197,793 downwards.
GTTTGTGCTGCGCGTTAACTCCTCGCACACTCTTGGCCGTGCGGTGCCCTATCTTGAATTTGGCGGAGGAGCGCTCTTCACGCCGGTGAACATTCCTCCAGGACGCACGTCCGACTTCAATTTTACTGCGCGAGCCGGAGGCGGATTCTATCTTGGCAGAAGGAAGCAAAAATCCTGGGACGTCGGGCTGCGCTGGTATCACTTTTCGAATGGAAATCTGGGAAAGTACAATCCGCAGTTCAACAGCATTCAAGCCAGCATCGCTTATCACTGGTACAGATGAGGCGTTCAGACGCGCGCGCTGGTGATGCCGGTCCGTCTGTTTGTTGCGGCTGTGTGAATCTGTCGGCTAGAATCGGGTGTTTGCGCTCCGTCCGGATCGCGCGCCGAAACATCTGACATGAACCAAATCCTGCTGCACGACACTTTGACCAACCGGCTGGAGCCGCTCGAACCGCTCCATCCCGGGGAAGTGCGCATCTATACCTGCGGGCCAACCGTCTACGACTTTGCGCATATCGGAAACTTTCGCACGTTCGTGTTTCAGGACGTCCTGAGGCGCTTCCTGCGGCAACGCGGCTATCGCGTGATGCAGGTGATGAACCTGACGGACGTGGACGACCGCATCATTCAAAACGCGGCGGCTGCGAAAATCAGCATTCGTGAATACACCGAGAAATACGTTCAGGCGTTTCTCGAGGATATGGATGCGCTCCATCTCGAGAAACCGGAGGAAATCGTCCGAGCAACCGATCACATCGACGATATGGTCGCGCTGATCGAACGCCTGAAAGAAAAAGGCGTCACGTATCAGAGCGACGGCTCGATCTATTATAGCATTGCGAAATTTCCGCGTTACGGCCGGCTTTCGAAAATCGACATGACGGGCATTCAGCCGGGTGCGCGCGTTGACGTCGATCGCTACGAAAAGGCCGATGCCCGCGATTTCGCCTTGTGGAAAGCGCCGAAGGCGGGCGAGCATTTCTGGGATACGCGCATCGGGCTGGGGCGTCCGGGCTGGCACATCGAGTGCTCGACGATGGCCATGAAATATCTCGGCGACACACTCGACATCCACACGGGCGGGATCGACCTGGCGTTTCCCCACCACGAAAACGAAATCGCCCAGAGCGAAGCGGCCACCGGGCATCCCTTCGTGCGCTTGTGGCTGCACGCCGAGCATCTGATCATCGACGGCGAAAAAATGTCGAAATCGCTCGGCAATTTCTTTACGTTACGCGACCTCTTCGCCAAGGGCCAGAAGCCCTCGACGATCCGGTACCTTCTGCTGTCCGTTCCTTACCGGCGGCAGCTCAATTTCACGGAAGATGGCCTGACACAGGCGGCGAATTCGACCGAGCGCATGCGGAACTTCATGACGCGGCTCAAGGGCGCGAATTTCCCGGAGGGCGCGAACCCCGCCCTGCAGAAGCGCACGGAAGAAGCGGAAGCGGCTTTCGACGCGGGACTGGCCGACGATTTGAACACCGCCGTGGCGCTCGCGTCCGTCTTCGATTTGATTCGCGACGCGAATAGCGCCATGGATAAAGGCGAGATGCGGCAGCAGGACACCGTGCGAGTGATTGCCGCGATGGAGAAGTTCGATCAGATTCTGAATCTGCTCGTTGACGATGACGATGAGAAGCTCGCGAAACTCGGCTACGCCCGGAAAGCCAGAATGAGCCCGCAGGAAATCGAGGCATTAATCGAAGAGCGCAATGTCGCGCGGAAGAAGCGGGATTTCAAGCGCGCCGACGAAATCCGCCGGCAGCTTGCGGAGTCTGGTATCATACTCGAAGACACAAAGGACGGCAGCGTCCGCTGGAAATACAAATGAGCATTTTTTCCCCAGGTTTCTCGCCTCATCACCAGCCTTCCCACGATCGCCCCAACCTGTTCGGCGTCGATTAAGCCCCCTTCCAATCAGGGTTGCACCCGGAGCGCCACGGCCAAGGTCCGTTCGCGCGCGGCTCAAGTCCAATTTGGGAGGAACGAAAATGCAAGCCATTGAGATGAAGTTGCCGAATCTCGTAACGAACCTGCCCGGCCCCAAGGCCCGGCAGATCGTGAAGGAAGACAGTGAAATTCTGTCGCCGTCCTACACCCGCGATTATCCGCTGGTAGCCAAGACGGGACGCGGCGCGATGATCGAGGACGTCGACGGAAACACGTTTCTGGATTTTGCCGCGGGGATTGCAGTCGTAGCCACGGGACACTGCCATCCGGAAGTAGTCGCCGCCATCCAGAGGCAGGCAGCGGAACTGATCCACATGTCCGGCACGGATTTCTATTATCCCAGCCTGGTTGAATTGGCTGAGAAGCTCGCCTCCATCGCTCCGGGCAAAGAACCGAAGCGCGTCTATTTCGGGAATTCCGGCGCGGAAGCGGTCGAAGCGGCGATCAAACTGGTGAAGTATCACACGAAGCGCGACATGCTCGTCGCGTTTCACGGCGCGTTTCATGGGCGCACGATGGGCGCGCTGTCCCTGACGGCGAGCCGCTCGATTCAGCGCAAGGGATTCGGAACGCTGCTCGCGGGCGTCTTCCACATGCCGTATCCCGACACGTATCGCGGAACGTACGGCGTGCGTGCGGAGCGCGCGTCGGAAGATTGCCTGAGCTATCTCGAAAACGAACTGTTCCGTCGCCGCGTCGACCCCGAAGAAGTGGCCGGAATCTTCATCGAGCCGATTCAGGGCGAGGGCGGCTATTTACCCGCGCCTCCGGAATTTTTGCAGGGCTTGCAGCGCATCTGCCGCAAATACGGAATATTGCTTGTCGCCGACGAGGTGCAATGCGGTATGGGGCGCACGGGCCAATGGTGGGCTTCCGAACATGCGGGAATCGAGCCGGATATTTTGTGCACCGCGAAAGGAATTGCGTCGGGCATGCCGTTGAGCGCGATGATCGCGCGACGCAGCGTGATGAACTGGACGCCTGGCGCGCATGCGTCGACGTTCGGAGGGAATCCCGTTTGCATCGCGGCGTCGCTGGCAACGATCAAGTTACTCGAAGAAAAATACATGGCCAACGCCGCGCGCATGGGCGAGTTCATCATGAAGAAAACGGCCGACTGGAAAGCGAAGCACAAAATCGTCGGCGACATTCGCGGGCGGGGCCTGATGATCGGAATCGAATTCGTGCGCGATCAGAAAACCAAAGAGAAGGCGCCCGAGTTGCGCAACCGGATCGTCGAGCAGGCCTTTTATAAGGGTCTCCTCGTGCTCGGCTCGGGAGATACGACGCTTCGGCTGTGTCCTCCGCTGCTTGTTGACGAGGAGCAGGCGGAGTTCGCGCTTCACACGCTTGACGGCTTAATCAGCGAGGCCGAGCGCTCAATGTAGCAACGTGTGGCGGCCGGGTCTTAGACCCGCTCCCTACGACGATTGATGGCTGCGGCCTATTTTCTGCGAGGGGAAGCGAATCGGGTGGACGGGCTCTTTCTCGTCACTCGCCACTGACTTTATGGCGCGAATTTTGGACGTGGGCTGCGGGCCGACGAAATATCCCGGCTCGATCGGCCTTGACATGAATCCGAATACGGCGGCCGACGTCCTCTGCCATCTGGACAAGGGCGGTCTGCCGTTTCGTGACAATTCCTTCGACCTCGTTCGCGCCGAGCACGTGATCGAGCATGTGGCCGACATCATCGCTACGATGGAGGAATTTCATCGCGTGACGCGCCCGGGGGGAACGATTTTTCTCGCGACGCCGCACTACACGGATTACAGCTCGTTTCGCGACCCGACGCACCACTGGCATCTGAACACCTATTCGTTTCTTTATTTCTATCCCGGTGGGATGCACGGCCGCGACATGTGGTACACCAAAGTGCGCGTGAAGGAGGTGCGGAACTACGTTTCGCTGCTGCGGCTCTGGCGCGCCCTGGGATTCGAGTTTCTGGTGAATCACAGCCGGATGTTCCGTCAATTCTGGGAGCACTATCTGAGCTTCATCATTCGCGGAAAGCTGATGGAATTCACCTTTGAGGTGATCAAGTAAGCGCATGGCGCTGATCCTCGACATCGGATGCGGGCGGAAGAAATATCCCGGCTCGATCGGTGTCGACATGAGCCCCGCCGGCCAGGCGGACGTCCTGTGCGACTGGACGAAGACGCTACCGTTCGCGGACAGCAGCTTCGACCAGGTGCGGATGATTCACATCATCGAGGAAGTGGACGACATCTTTCGCATGCTCGGCGAAGCGCATCGAGTGGCGAAGCCCGGAGCGCGCGTGGTGATCATGACGCCGCATTACACGGATCACGCTTCGTATTGCAGCCCGGCGCATCGCTGGCATCTCTCCAGCTTTTCTCTGTGGTTCTTCAGCGATCAACCTAAGGAATACGACTATTACGCTCCCGCGCAATATCGCGAGCGGAAGGTGCGAGTGGAGTTGCTCCGCGTTTGGCGGGCGCTGGGCTTTCAGTTCCTGATCAACCGCTCGCGCGCGCTGCGCAAGTTCTGGGAGCAGTATCTGTCGTTTGTGATTCGCGGGAAAACGGTCGAATGGGAGCTGGAAGTGGTGAAGTAGTAGGCTCGCCTCGAGGGAAGTGACGCGGTGCTTGCGCGATTGATGTTCGCGTTCGTGAATTTCGGGGCGCGGAAGGGGCTTGCCGACCCGGCTGGCAGCGAGACGACGAAGGAACGCGCGCGGCGGACGGGCATTCGCGGCGAGACGTACGCTTACTGGTATTTGCGGCGGCACGGGTACGTGCTGCTCGCGCGGAACTATCGTTCACCCGGCATCAAAGGCGAGATCGACATGGTCGGGTACGATGGCGACGTGCTCGCGTTCGTCGAGGTGAAGACGCGAGCCGCGGCAAACGAGAATGATGCATCGAGAACGCAGGCGAGGCCGGAAGATGCCGTGAACTGGGACAAACGGCGCAACCTGACGCGCATGGCGCGACAGTTTTTGCGCGCACGGCGAATCGAGTCGGCCGACTGCCGGTTCGATGTGATGGCCATCGAGGACCGCGCGGGCTCGCGGCCGGAAGTCCGGCTGTATAAGGGAGCATTCACAGCGGCGGGATCCGGGACGTGACTTGGTGAGCCATCGGAGCGCTGGCGAGCGAATTCAGCGACTCTGTGTTTGCAGCCTCCCGCGCAGTTCCGAATCTGGGCCCCTAACTGGCACGGGTGTTTTATCTTGCTGCCTCGATCTGCGGACGAGCTCCACGTGTTGGCACTGCTCGTAGTCGCTTGCTGGCTGCATCTTTGTGGACTCGCGATTTTTCTCAGTGACCTCTGTGGTGATCTGAAGCCCACGGTCATCAGCGGACTCGGATAGGAAGGCCACCGCACCGTGCCAGTTCGCCGCACCAATTCGCAGCGCTGCTGGAGGTCGCAGAAACAGCAGTAGTGGCGACTGCATTGCCGCCTGCTATCCGAGTTCGGTAACGAAGGGCCGCTCTGCCGGTTCACGCGATCGGGCCGAAACGGTGCGGCAGGCCGCAAGAAATCGTTATTGCTATCGAACTGTCAACAATAACGTTCTTTCGGGGCGCCCCCGCTTGTGCTCCATAGTAGAATGGTTGCTTTTCAGGGCGAGCCGGTGGCGCGGTTGCGTCCGAGGAGGAAGGTTTGCCGGAACTTCGCAAGGACCCCATTACGGGCCGCTGGGTAATCATCTCGACGGATCGCGCCAAGCGTCCCACGGATTTTGCGCGGGAGAGCGTTCAGATCAAGGGCAACCCGAACTGCCCTTTCTGCACCGGCAACGAAGGGAAAACGCCGCCGGAAATTCTTGCCTATGGTCGCAACGGAAGCGGTCGTGACACTCCGGGATGGTCTCTGCGCGTGGTCCCGAATAAGTTCCCGGCGCTCGGCATCGAAGGCGGACTCGACCGCGAAGGCGAAGGCCTGTTCGATCGCATGAACGGAATCGGCGCCCATGAGGTCATCATCGAGACTCCCAATCATCAACTGACCATGGCGACCTTGTCGGACAAGGCCATGGAGGAAGTTCTGTGGGCCTATCGCGACCGCATGCTCGACCTGAAGAACGATCGCCGCTTTCGCTACATCCTCCTCTTCAAGAATCACGGCGAGCCGGCCGGCGCTTCGCTCGAACACACGCATTCGCAACTGATTGCGCTTCCCATCGTTCCCAAGCGCGTTCGCGAGGAAGTGGACAATTCCAAGCGCTACTACGACGAGAAGGAGCGTTGCATCTTCTGCGACATGATCCGGCAGGAGATTGAAACGGGCTCACGCATCATCCAGGAGACCGATTATTTTGTCGCGCTCGCGCCCTACGCACCGCGGTTTCCGTTCGAAGCATGGATTTTGCCGCGCCAGCACAGTTCGAGTTTCGAGAACATGCCGACGCCATACTACGGCAATCTGGCAAAGCTGCTCCGGGACTTCCTCAGCCGCCTCGATTCGACTCTCGGATTCCCCTCCTACAATCACGTGATCCACACGTCGCCGATCGGCGAAGAAATCAACGATCATTACCACTGGCATATCGAGATCATGCCGAAGCTGACCAAAGTCGCCGGCTTCGAATGGGGCACCGGGTTCTATATCAATCCAACTCCACCGGAAGAAGCGGCACGCTTCCTGCGCGAAGCCAAGCAGCAATGAACTTTGGGACATCCACGGCGCGGTGGCCAACCCGCCGGGCCGTGCGCGTTTTGTGCCGCGGAGACGGGCATCGCTGACGTCAGGGCTCCATGGCGACTCAACTCACTGACTGGGCGTCAATCTGGAGGCTGGCAGTTTAGACGAGGACTTCGGGGACTTCTATGCGTCCGCCGCGGAATGCGGATTGGAACGCGTCGACTACCTTAGGGTCGAAATCCTTGCCCGACCCCTTCACGATGACGTCGCGTGCTTCGAACGGCGTGATGGCCTTGCGGTACGGGCGGTCGCTGACCATCGCATCGTAAGCGTCCGCTAGACTGATGATCCGCGCCTCGAGGGGAATATCTACACCTTTCGTGGTGTGGTAACCGGTGCCGTCGAATTTGTCGTGATGACTCAGGATGATGGGGAGAACGCGGCGCAGGGTTCCGCCCACCGGCTTCAGTTTGTCCATTCCCTTGTCGAGATGGGATTGCATCTCGACGATTTCCTCGTCGCTCAATTTTGCGGCCTTATAGAGAATCTGGCGGCTGACCTCCAGCTTGCCAATGTCGTGGAGCAGCGCCGCGGCGCGAATGTCCTCGACGCGCTCGTCCGAGAGGCGCATTTCCTCGGCGATGCGCGCGGCGTACACCGAGGTGCGGTAGGAATGGTTCTGCGTGTATTTGTCGTTCGAAATCACGCCGCAGAGGATCTGGAGCACGCCATAGTAGGTCTCGCGAAGCTCGGCGAGGCTTTTCTCTTTGTGCTCGTACAGAGTTCCCATGGCATAAGCGGTGATCAGCAGAAAGCTGCCCCAGATGGCGATGTCGGACCACGCCATCAATTGCCGCGACGTCATGCTCATGCCGCTCGCCAGGGCCGACGGGTTCATCAAGTTGAGCCAGCAGACGATAAGCACCGAGGCAAGGGCAGTCTGCACGGCGCGGGAGCGGCCGAAGTAGTACGCGGCAAAAAGGGTCGGAAGATCGTAAAACGAGAGAATGAGTTTCTGGCCGGCGACGAAGAAGTTGATGACTCCCGCGAACAGGATGATGGATAAGATCAACAGGAGTTCCTTGTTGATTCTCATCAGGCGGTCGAGCCACCGGTTCTTCATGGAGCCTCGGTATCAGGGAAGCTGGCGAGGCGCCCCCACAGGGGCCACCTGCCGGTAATGCTAACAGCGCCGAGCGTAACCGACGGCGAAATCCGTTGCGGTGTTGCTGAACCAGTACTGTGCTAAAGCGCAGCGTCCGGCCGCCACTTTCGGCCTTCGGATTCCCGCCCGCGAGTGCTAACTTTGTTGCCGAAGCTTGCGCGTTGAAATGGAGAGGTGAACGGTGATGACCTGGGCGAACAGGCGGGCGATCGTCATCGGGATCGTGATTCTGTCCGTGGTCGTGTTTTTCTGGGTGGCCTGGAAGCCGGCCCGGCTGATGTCGAACTCGGTGCTGGTGATCGACGCCGCCGGACCGATCAACGAACAGCGGCCGCTCGATCTTCTGAGCGCGTTGAACGGCAATGCTGCGCCGGTGCTTCAAGACTACCTCGAGGGCATCGACGCGGCTGCCAGGGATCCCCGCATCACAGGGATCGTGGTGCGCGTCGCTCCCATCGAAGCGGGCTGGGGAAAGATCGAGGAAATTCGTTCGCACCTGATTGCGTTTCAAAAGAGCGGAAAACCCAGCATCTGCTATCTTGGATACGACGGCGTCGGCAATCCCGAATATTTTCTGGCGACCGCCTGCTCGCAAATCTGGCTGGTGCCTACGGTCCCCGTGGGAATTCACGGGATGATGGCGGAGGAGCTGTTCCTGCGGGGAACGCTCGATAAGCTCAAGATCATTCCGCAGTACTATCACATCGCCGAGTACAAGACCGCCACCAACACCTACACGGAGAAGAAATTCACGCCCGCGCACAAGGAGGAAGTCGAAGCTCTGCTTCACAGCATTTACAACCGGTACGTAGCCCAGACGGCGCAGGCCAGGAACATCGATCCCGCGAAATTCGAGCAACTCGTCGAAAGCGGGCCGTTGCAGACGAGCGATGCCGTTGAGAACCACATCGTCGACCGGCTCGCCTACTGGGACCAGGTCCAGGATTATTTCAAGCATGGCCGGAGGAAATGGAACCCGATATCGCTTGCGCGCTATCACAACTTCATGAACATGCCGGGAGGACCGACAATCGCCGTTGTGAACGCGACTGGGCTGATCGTATCGGGGGACTCGCAAAACAGTCCGACGGGCGGCTTCATCATGGGAGGGGACAGCGTCGCATCCGATCTCCGCGCGGCGCGTGAAAACTCCTCAATCAAGGCGATCGTGCTGCGGATCGATTCGGGAGGCGGCTCGGTGACCGGCAGCGAGGTGATTCGACGCGAGGTCGAGCTGGCCAACGCCGTGAAGCCGGTGATTGTTTCGATGTCCGATGTCGCGGCGTCGGGAGGCTATTGGATCGCCGCGCCGGCCAGAAGGATCGTGGCCGATCCGGACACGATTACGGGCTCGATCGGCGTGCTGATGGGAAAGTTCAATATTTCCGGACTCTACGCGCTGCTGGGAATGAGCACGGACTACGTGGCCACCAGCGACAACGCCACAATCTTTTCCGACCAGCAGAGCTTCACGCCTGAACAGCAAGCCTTGATCCAGAAATCGCTCAACGAAACATACGCGGAATTCACGCAGGGCGTCGCGCAGGGCCGGCACATGCCCGTGGCGGCGGTGGACAAGATCGCGAAAGGGCGCGTCTGGTCGGGCACGCAGGCTAAACAGCTCGGTCTCGTGGATGACCTTGGCGGCCTGGACCGCGCAATCGAAGTTGCCAAGCAGCTTGCCCACATCCCGGCGAGCGAATCCGTTCACATCGAGCGCTTCCCGCAGGAAAAAACGTTCTGGCAGCTGCTGCTCGAACGCGAGCAAAACCTGAATGAATCCGCCTCAACGTCCATCCAGGCCACTCTGCAGCGCATTTTGGACTCCGCAGGAACGGTTCAGGTGCGCATGCCGTACCAATTGCGCATTCGGTGAAGGCAGCGGTGTATGGCAAGTGTTGCCGCTAGATTGCGCGCGAGGCAACTCGGAAGCGCCGATTCCAAGTTTCGCGAAAGCTCCTCATTCCGAATCGATGGTAACGATACGCGCGGACAGGCGGCGCATTCCCGGTGTTGACCCTGAGATCATGGATACTGGTTTTGATCCTGCTTTTGCCTGTGGTCATTTTTCCCGTACAAAGCAGAGCGGCGAGCGCTCGGCGGCATGACCGCAAGACCGCACACGCTTCCCATCACCCCGTTGACAAGAGCGACTCCCGGCAGGACGCCTCGAAAGCGAATCACACCCAGATGTCCGGCATGCAAAGGAATGGCGGCGATGTGATGAGCATGCATCCGGAAAACTTCGAGCAGGAAATCGTTCATCACGCCACCGATGGAACCAGCGCGCAGCCAGACTCGACTCCCGCTCCCATGCTCATGACCGCCAGAGGCGCATGGTCACTGATGTTCCACGCGAACGTGTTTCTGGTGGACGAACAGCAGACCGGCTCGCGAGGCGGCGACAAATTCTTTTCCACGAATTGGCTGATGCCGATGGCGCAGCGCAGTCTTGGCCCCGGCGTGTTCACCGCGCGGGTCATGTTGAGTCTTGAGCCGGCCACGGTCACGGACCGGCGCTACCCGCTGCTTTTCCAGCAGGGCGAAACGGCCTTTGGCGTTCCCGTCGTGGATGGACAGCATCCGCACGATTTCATCATGGAGCTCGCCGCGCTCTACGACCTGAAACTCGGGCAGCAGAGCCTGCTCTCGTTTTATTTCGCTCCGATGGGCGATCCGGCAATCGGGCCCACAGCCTACCCGCATCGCGCTTCCGCGTCTGAGAACCCCGTGGCGACGCTCGGACACCACCAGGAAGATTCAACGCACATCGCAAGCGATGTTGCTACGGTTGGCGTCACGTACGGAATGGCCCGAATCGAGGCCTCTGGTTTTCATGGCCGCGAACCGGACGAATTTCGCTGGGACATCGATTCCGGCAAGGTCGATTCGTGGTCGATGCGCCTTACGCTGCAGCCGGGAAAAGACTGGAGCGGACAGTATTCCTACGCGCGCATCACCAGCCCGGAAGCGCTTTTCCCCTCTGAAGATCAGGCGCGCATGACGGCTTCGATCATGTACAACCGCCCGCTGCGCGATGGAAATTGGGCCAGCACGATCCTCTGGGGCCGAACGAGCTCGTTGCAGGATCGCTCGATCTTCAACAGCTACTTGCTGGAGTCCACGTTGCGGTTCCGCACGCGAAACGATGTCTGGACCCGGATCGAGAACGCCACGCGCTCGAATGAGCTGCTGCTCGGAGAACAGCCGCTGCCGCCGAATTTTTACGAGGAGCCCATCGGCCGCGTACGGGCTTATACATTCGGGTACGGCCACGATTTCGATTTAGTGCCGCATCTGGCGTCGGCGCTGGGCGCACAATTTACCGCCTATGGCGTTGCCGACGCGCTGAAAACGATCTACGGGTCCCACCCGTTGGGCCTTGCAATATTCGTGCGTCTGCGGCCGTTTGCGGGATTGGAACGATGACGGTGCAAAAGCGCGAGCGCGCATATGTTGGAACTGGAACCCTGTTAACCGGCTCGATTTGACGGGCGCTGGAGTTGACGCTATGCTTGTGTCAGTCGTGACCGCAATGTTCGCTGCATTTTATTAGCGATACCTCTCCCGCCCCTTTTTCCGGGGCGCTGCTCGCACCGAAGTCCATCGAATCCCAGGTATGCGCTTTCTCGCTTGGAGCAAGGTATGGCCGACCTATTCGAAAAACTGAAGCAGATTGAGTCGCGCTACGACGAGATGACCCAGGAACTTTCGTCGCCCGATGTACACGCGGATTCCGGGCGTTATCAAAAGCTCGCCAAACAACATTCCGAACTGGGGGGCATCGTCGCGAAATATCGCGAGTGGAAAGAAATCGAGAAAGGCCTCGAAGACGCGAGGCAGTTGCTCGCTGAGGCCGACGATCCCGAAATGAAGCAGATGGCTCATGACGAGGAGCGGGCGCTCGAGGCCGGGCGCGAAACCGCCGAGCGCGAACTGAAGGTGCTGCTCTTGCCGAAAGACCCGAACGACGAGAAGAACGTCATCTTGGAAATCCGGGCGGGCACGGGCGGCGACGAAGCGTCGCTCTTTGCAAACGAGCTGTTCCGCATGTACTCGCGCTACGCGGAATCGCAGGGCTGGTGGGTGGAAGTGCTGGAAAGCTCGCCGTCATCGATCGGCGGATTGAAAGAGATTGTGGCGGCGATTCAGGGAAACAAGGTCTACTCGAAATTGAAATATGAGAGCGGCGTGCATCGCGTGCAGCGCGTCCCGGCAACGGAGCAGCAGGGGCGGATTCACACGTCCGCGGCCACGGTGGCCGTGCTGCCTGAGGCCGACGAGATTGACATCAAAATCGAGGCAAAAGATTTGCGCGTCGATACGTTCTGCTCGTCGGGGCCCGGCGGGCAATCGGTGAACACGACGTATTCCGCGGTGCGCATTACGCACATCCCCAGCGGTCTCGTCGTGTCGCAGCAGGACGAAAAATCTCAGATCAAGAATCGCGCGAAGGCCATGCGCGTCTTGCGCGCTCGGCTCTACGAAATGGAGCAGGAGAAGCAGCACGCCCAAATCGCTGCCGAGCGCCGCGGGCAGATCAAGACGGGCGACCGTTCGGAAAAAATCCGCACGTACAATTTTCCGCAGAACCGCGTGACCGACCACCGCATCAATTTCACGCTGCACCAGCTCGATCAGATGATCGACGGAAAGCTCGCGCCGCTGGTGGATGCGCTGGTGACGCATTTCGAGGCTGAGCGGCTCAGGGACGAACTCGACGCCGACGCGGCCTAAGGCGTGATACGGCCGCTTCCGCTTCAGCGAGATGATTTCATCTCGATTTTGTAGGGGCGGGTCTCCATCCCGCCCGCATGCGAATTGCTTGGGCCTCTACCTATGCCAGAACCACGCATCATCGGTCGGCGTGCCTCCGATGTACGCGACGCCCTGCAACAGGCAATCGCCCGGCTGCGCGGAGCCAACGTTCCGTCGCACACGCTGGCTGCGGAGCTTTTGCTCATGCACACGCTCGGCCGCGATCGCGCGTGGATTTACTCGCACCCGGAATCCGCGATTACCACCGATGATCTGGAACGATATTTTGCGCTGATCGCGCGCCGCGCGGCGGGCGAGCCGGCGCAATATCTCACCGGAAAGCAGGAATTCTGGGGACTCGAATTCGAAGTGAATCCGAGCGTCTTGATTCCTCGCCCGGAAACGGAGCATGTGGTTGAAGTCGCGCTCGAACGGCTCCGGTCTGGCGGCGCCGGCGCCGATCTTGGCTCGAAAACGGCTGAGGGAAAACTTCGCGTTGCCGACGTGGGCGCGGGCTCGGGCTGCATCGCTGTCGCGTTAGCGAAGGAATTGCGGAACGCGGAAATCGTCGCGACGGATATTTCGGCGGCAGCGCTGGAGGTTGCTCGACGCAACGCAGTTCGACACGGCGTTGCCGGGCGAATCCAATTCATCGCGACGGACCTGCTGGAATCGTTCCTTCGCGAACCGCGAATCGCGAGCCGCCAATCACGAGTCACGAGTCCTGATTCATGCCTTTTCGATTTGATCGTCAGCAACCCCCCGTATGTAGCGCGCGACGAATCTGAGACGCTGGCGCGCGAGGTACGCGAACACGAGCCTCATGCGGCGCTGTTCGGCGGGCCTAAAGGAACGGAGATTTACGGGCGCCTGATCGAAGAGGCCCGCGAGTTGCTCATTCCCGGCGGGGTTCTTGTTCTCGAACTGGGCTACGACTCTGCGCCGCGCGTGCGTCCGCTATTCGAAAACAATGGTTGGACTCGTGTCGAAATCACGAACGACCTCGCACGGATTCCCCGAGTGATCGCGGCGAAGAAGGTCTGATCGACCTTGAGTCCGAGTGGCTGCCCACAGTGAACGTTTACTCGCAACTGCCTTCGAGTAGAAATCCTCGTAACCCGCTGAAAACAAAGCACCGACCTACTCGCGACGAAATCCGTTTTTACGCCTTCGCCAGCCCCTTCGCCTTTTTGTGCAACCTGAACCATTCTGATGGGGTTCGTTTTTCTTTCGCCTGGCGCCGTCGCGGAGTATATTCGGGGGCGGCATTCGTCACATGCCGAAGCTGGCTCATTTCCGGGCGAAGCATGACGCGCCTCCAACGGCCGCGGACTCTTCCGCCTGGATTTTGCACGTCGATATGGACGCGTTTTTCGTTTCGGTGGAGCTTCTGGCGCGCCCTGACCTGCGCGGAAAGGCAGTGGTGGTTGGGGGGCAGTGCGATCAGCGCGGAGTGGTTACGTCGGCAAGCTATGAGGCGCGGCAATTCGGTGTTCATTCGGCCATGCCACTGCGGACCGCTGGAAAGCTCTGCCCTCATGCAATCTTCCTTGACAGCCACCACGAGCTGTACGGCCAATGGAGCGATCGCGTGGCCACAATCCTCGAGAAGTATTCGCCCGTGGTGGAGATGGCCTCGATTGACGAGGCCTATATCGATCTCACGGGCACGGAGCGCGTCAATGGTCCCGCGCTCGGCGCCGCCGACCGATTGCTGCGCGAGATTACGGCGCGTACAGGACTGCCCTGTTCGGGCGGGCTGGCCGGCGCGCGTCTGGTTGCCAAAGTGGCGAGCGAGCAGGCGAAGCCGCGCGGGCTTGTATGGGTGCCTCATGGGAGCGAGTCCGCGTTTCTAGCGCCGCTTGCGGTGCGGAGGATTCCGGGAATTGGTAAAGCCACGGAAGCCGTGCTGAAGAGCGCGGGAATCGAAACCGTAGGCCAGTTGCAGACGATGCCTGTCGAACGGCTCGAAGAAGCGTTTGGCCAGTGGGGAACGGCGCTCTACCGGAAGGCGCGCGGGATCGATTCGTACGAATTCTTTGTCGACGCCGAGCCGAAATCGCTCTCGCACAACCAGACGTTTGGAGAGGATACGAACGATCGCGGGCGGCTCGAATCGACGCTCAGCCGGCTCTGCCAGAAAGCGACGAAACGGCTGCGCGATGCGGGGCTTCGCGCGCGCACCATCACGCTCACCCTACGCTACAGCGATTTCAAAACGATCACACGAAACGAAACGCTGGCGGAGGCTTCCGACCTGGACACCACCATCCTGACTGTCGTTCGAGGGTTATTCGACCGCAATTGGAACGGCAAAGCGATGCTGCGACTGGTCGGCGTGGCGCTTTCGTCGTTTTCCGGAGGCACGCCGCAGATCGATCTGCTGGATCCTGAGCGGCGCGCGAAACTCGAACGCCTCGCCCGAACGACAGACCGGCTGCGAGACAAATTTGGGTTCTCCAAGCTTCAGTTTGGGGGATCGCTGGCGGATCGAGACGGGCGTGATTAGGTTGAGGGATTCGGAGGGGAATCGCCAGTACGCGGTTCCGCAGCGGAGATCTTTGGTATCACGCGCAGTACGAAACAGGTGATGTCGTCGTGCTGCCGCGCTTCGCCGACGAACGTGTTCACCTGCGTCATGACGCGCCTCAACGTGTCGGCCGCACTTTCAGGCGGAGCAGACTGGATGATAGGAAGGAGGCGCCCTTCACCGAATTCCTGCTCCTGTCGATCCACGGCTTCCACCACGCCGTCGGTGAAGATGAAGAGCATATCGCCAACGCCAAGCCGCACGCTCCCTGAGGTCCGCACCTGTTCCTGCTCTGTGGGAAGCGGGACGCCGAACGGCAGACCGCCGGCGGACAGGCGCTCGATCTGGCCGGTGAGGCGCCGGAGAATCGGGCTGTTGTGGCCCGCGTTGATGTAGCGCATTTCGTACGTCTCGGGATCGATCTCGGCGAGAAATGCGGTGGTGAAGCGCAAGCCGCCAAGGCTGTGCGCGCGGGCGTAGCGGTCGAGCCCGGCCGCAATCTCTTCGAGCGATTCCGGCGTGGCTGAGAGCGCGCGCAGTCCTGCTTGAAAGGTAGCCATCAGAAGCGCCGCGGGAACGCTTTTGCCCGCGACGTCGGCCACGACGACGAGCAACGAAGGTTTCCCGGAATCGCTCGGCAAGGAGCGCAGGAAGGCATCGTAATAATCGCCGGCCACCGTGTTCTGGGGGCGTGTGGCGAAAGCGATGTCGAAACCCGGAACGAACGGTGGCTGGGCGGGCACAAGCCATTGCTGGATTTCCCGCGCGATTTCGAGGTCGCGCTTCATCGTCACCCGGTCGGCAAGTTCCAGCGCAAGCAGGAGGAACAGAATCAGGGCGCCAATTCCCCCCAGTTGGAAACTGCCTTGCTGGTGTTGCTGCCCCCATTGGAACTCCGGCTGAACGATCACCAATACAAGCGCGATCAAGAGAAGAACGCGGCGCGCCGGCGATAGCTTCATGAGCATCGCCTGAAACAAGGCCCAGGCTGCGCGGAAGAACCGTTTGACTTTTCTTCGTTCGCGCTTGATTTCGTCCCAATCGACGTCTTTCGAGTAGAGTCCGTAACTGGCCTTCGCTTCGGCGACGAACTGCCCCCAGAGCTGTTGGATTTCGAGCCCCTCGGTCAGCCGTTGCCAGAAGGAACGGACTTGCTGTTCCGCTTCGCGCCGCCTGTTGCTTCGACTATCAACTGGCGTGGCCATGAGAACGGAATTATATGTCAGTTCTGCAGGCCCGTCTCATCAGCCCAACTTCCAACCACGGCGTTTTGCCGGATTGTTTGGGACAGCTGACATCCGAGTGCAATGACAACGGTTCGCGGTGTTCCCTTTGGGGCACTCGACTTCCCGCGGCGGTGATTTTCGGCTCATAATCCGGTGATGAGCGCCCACGAGCTTGCGAACCGTGTTTGCCGCACTCTGCGCGAGAACGGCCATCAGGCCTACCTCGTGGGTGGATGCGTGCGCGACCTGGTGCTGGGGCGCGAGCCTGCCGATTATGACGTTGCGACCGATGCGAAGCCGGACGAAGTGCAGCGCCTTTTCCCGAGGAGCCTGACCGTTGGGGCGCAGTTCGGTGTTGTGGTGGTGACGGAGGATCCGGCGCAGGTGGAAGTTGCGACGTTTCGCTCGGATGTGGGCTACTCGGACGGGCGGCATCCAGATCGCGTCGAATATTCCAAGCGGGCTCAGGACGACGTTCTGCGCCGCGATTTTACGATCAACGCCCTGCTGATGGACCCGCAAGCGAACGAGGTGATCGATTTTGTAGGCGGTCGTGAGGATCTGTGCGCCGGAATCGTTCGAGCGATCGGAGACGCGGGACAACGGTTTGAAGAAGACAAGCTGCGCATGATGCGAGCGGTCAGGTTCGCCGCGCGCTTCCGCTACGCGATTGAAGCTTCGACGTTCAGCGCGATCAGGCGCCTGGCGCCGCACATCCGGCAGGTCTCGGCCGAGCGGGTCAGGGATGAGTTGACGAAAATGCTCACGGAAGGCGCGGCACGGCGAGCTTTCGAGCTGCTGGACGAGAGCGGTTTGCTGGTGCAGGTGCTGCCCGAGATCGCTCGCATGAAGGGAGTCGAGCAGCCACCCCAGTTTCATCCGGAAGGCGATGTCTGGGTGCACACACTGATGATGATCGAGCATCTGAAAGCCGGATGCTCCCCGACGCTGGCTTGGGGCGTACTGCTCCACGATGTCGGAAAGCCGCCGACGTTCAAGCCGCCATCGGGTCCGAACGGGCGCATTCGCTTCGACGAGCACGTCGAAGTTGGAACCGGCATGGCAATCGAGATTTGCCGGCGATTGCGGTTCTCGAACGAAGACACCGATCAAATCGCCGCGCTGGTCGCGAACCATTTAAGATTCAAAGACGTACTGCAGATGAAGCCGTCGACTCTGAAACGCTTTGTGCGCCTGCACCGGTTCGAGGAACACCTGGAGCTACACAGGCTCGATTGCACGGCGAGTCACGGACATCTGGAGAACTACGAGTTCATGCGGCGTTTCCTGGCCGAGACGCCGCCGGAAGAGGTGCATCCGGCGCGAGTGTTGACCGGGGACGACCTCAAGACGATGGGATTCAAGCCCGGGCCCGCATATAAGGAGATTCTTGGCGCCGTGGAGGATGCGCAGCTCAACGGGAAAATCAGGAGCCGCGAGGAAGCCGTAGCCTTCGTTAGCCAAGAGTTCGCTTCATTGTTGGCTAGGTAAACTATCTATGATGAAGCACTTGCGTGAAAGCGCAGGAAGGCCACAGGTTGCACCGAGAGCGTGAGCGTAGTACACTAAAGACCATTTATATCAGGGCACGAAGGTTGATGAATCCGTTTTGCTCGCACGCTGCATCTAACGGTTATGACGCCCGCCCGGCCGTCTAAGAATTCTGTATTTGTGCCGGTTACGTATTGAGGGGGAAAAGTGGCAAAAGAGACTAGAACAATCCCGCAAGAGCTTCCGATTCTTCCGGTGCGCGACACGGTCCTGTTCCCAGGCGCCGTGATGCCGCTGCCGATTGGGCGCGAGAGTTCGCTCGCGCTATTGGAGTCTTTGCAGGGGCCAGAGAAGCTGCTGGGAGTCGTAGCCCAGTTGGATCCTCGCGTGGAGGAGCCGAGCGGAGCCGATATTCACGCGGTAGGCACGGTCGCTAAAGTTCACAAGATGGTCCGCATGCCCAATGGGAACGTGGTCGCGTTTCTCGAAGGGCTGGATCGGATCCGGGTCCTCGAGGTCGTCGGCCTGAAGCCGTTTGTGCGGGCGCGCGTCGAATTGCAGCCGGACGTTGAAGACCAGCGTGATGCGGAACTGACAGCGCTCCAGCGCAACGCCCAGGAGATATTCCGCGAAGTGGTGGCTCGCTCTCCGCAACTTTCCGACGACCTGCAGACGGCGGTGATGAATATCGACGAATCGGGCCGGCTGGCGGACTTCATCGCGGCAAATCTTGCCGTCGCTTCAACACGATGCTGCGCCAGGAACTGCTGGAAACATCCAATGTGCGGAAGCGGCTGGAGACTGCTGATCCGCGAGCTGTCCAAAGAAAAGGAAGTCCTGGAGCTGCGTAACAAGATTCAAGAGCAGGTTCAGGAGCAGGTGAGCCAGAGCCAGCGCGAATATCCTGTTGCGCGAGCAGATGAAAGCGATTCACAAGGAGCTGGGCGAATCCGACGACGGCCAGGCCGAAATCGACGAACTTCGCGAAGAAGCTCGAGAAATCCGGAATGTCGGCCGAGGCGAAGAAGGAGTGCGAACGCGAGCTGAAACGGCTCGCCAAGATGACTCCGGCCTCCGCCGAATACATGGTCGCGCGAACCTATCTCGAGTGGATGACTTCGCTGCCCTGGAGCAAGATCTTCGGGCGCGGCGAGCAGGAAATTGACATCGCCAAGGCGCAGGACAATCCTGGACGAGGACCACTACGACCTCGAAAAGGTGAAAGAGCGCATCCTCGATTACCTGGCGGTGAAGAAGCTTGCAGCCGGGGATGAAGGGTCCGATCCTGTGCTTCCTCGGGCCTCCGGGCGTGGGCAAAACTTCGCTCGGCAAATCGATCGCGCGCGCGATGGGACGCAAATTCGTGCGCATTTCGCTGGGCGGAATGCACGATGAAGCGGAAATCCGCGGGCACCGCCGCACGTATATCGGCGCTCTGCCGGGGCAGATCATCCAGGGAATTCGCCGAGCCGAAACGCAACGATCCAGTGTTCATGCTGGACGAAGTGGACAAGCTCGGGCGCGATTTCCGGGGCGATCCGTCGGCGGCGTTGATGGAAGTGCTCGATCCGGAGCAGAACGCGTCGTTCCGCGATCATTATCTGGACGTGCCGTTCGATCTTTCGAAGGTTCTGTTCATCGCGACGGCCAACTGGATCGATCCGATTCCGGAGCCGCTGCGCGATCGTATGGAAATTCATCGAGCTCGCCGGGATACACGGAAGATCGAGAAGATCCACATCGCGAAGCAGATATCCTGGTTCCGCGACAGGTGAAGGAACACGGGCTCAATGTTGGGCGAGCAAGTCGAGTTCACGGACGAATGGCCTGCGCGAGATGATTCACAGCTACACGCGCGAAGCGGGCGTCCGCAACCTCGAACGCGAAATCGCCACACTGATCCGGAAACAGGCGCGGCGCATTGCGGAAGGCAAAACGGAGAAGCTGGTGGTCACGCCCGATATGGTGCACGAATCGCTCGGCGTGCCGAAATTTCGCGTCGAACGGGAAGTCGAGGAACGCGTCAAAAAGCCGGGCGTCTCCGTCGGCCTGGTTTGGACGCCCGTCGGCGGCGACATCGTCTTCATCGAAGCGAGCCGCATGCGCGGTGGGAAGCAGTTCACGATGACCGGACATCTGGGCGAAGTGATGCAGGAGTCGATGACGTGCGGCTTTGAGCTGGGTGCGCGCCAATGCCGAGCGATATGGACATCGACCCGGACTTTTTCCGCAAGCAGGACATTCACATCCACGTTCCCTCGGGTGCGGTGCCGAAGGATGGACCTTCGGCCGGCGTGGCGATGGTGACCGCGCTGGTGAGCCTGCTCAGCGGGCGTCCGGTGCGGCCGCGCGTGGCCATGACGGGCGAGATTTCGCTGTCCGGCGTGGTGCTGCCGGTCGGCGGAATCAAGGAAAAGGTGCTTGGCGCGAAACGTGCCGGGATCCGCGAAGTCATCTTGCCCGCGGAGAACGAGCCGAACGTGAACGAGGACCTGAAGCCCGAAATGGTGGAGGGAATGCAGATGCACTTCGTGCGCACGGTGGATCAGGCGCTCGAGTTCGCGTTGGGCGAGTTCGAAAAGCAGGTGAGGCCCACGCCGAGCGGTCCGATCGGAGGACAGGAGAGGCCGCCGGCCCCCGGTCCGGTGCACTAAGTGATACGATAAACCCCCCTCACCTCCGAAGAGGTGAGCTACGGCAAATCCAATCGAGGCCCGGAGAAATTTCTCCGGGCCTTTTTGTTTTTCGAATGCGACTCCCTTGGCCTTGTCGAAATGAGACCGGTTCGCGAACGAAACTTTTCCGAGTATGTCGGGCGTATTTCGAGCTAGACCCTTCGATCGTGAGACTGGCCCCCAGCCGACGGAGAGCACTTGAACTCGACGCATAACCCAGACAGAGTCGGCGGGTTCCGGTGCCCGCCTCCCGGTTGTGATCGTGCCGCTCCGTCCGAGATCACTCGCAGGAGATAAACCGTATGGGCTCACAAGCTATGATCGGGCGGTTTGCGGGAGTCTCGCCGCGTTCTTTGGCCAGGATCGCTGGCGTCTTTGAAGCGCTCGAGGGCGCGACGTCCTCATTTGGCCAGGTGTTCGTTCTCGGCAGGCTCGTTGTATCTGGCGCCGCGGCAACCACGGCTGCCAACATTCTGGCTCACCAGCGGCTGTTCTGGTTGGGGTTCGTATCCTCTCTCATCGGAGTTGCCTGCCATATCACTTGGGTGGCGCTCTTCTACGTCCTGTTTAAACCTGTAAACAGAAACCTCTCACTGCTCGCAGCGTTTGTCGGCCTCGTAGTCTGCGCCATGCAAGCTCTCACTGCCTTCCTGTACCTCGCTCCCTTGCTCGTTTTGCAGGGCGGCAACTCCGTGAGCGCGTTTACGCCGGGACAGTTGCAGGCTTTAGCGTTCATCTTTTTCAAATTAAATGGTTACGCCTTCGAGATCGACCTGGTGTTCTTCGGATTGTGGTGCGCCCTGACCGGCTACCTGATTTTCAGGTCGAGCTTCCTGCCTCGAATTCTCGGCGTTCTGCTGGCGATTGATGGTTTGGGGTGGATGATGTATGTGGTACCGCCATTCGCCGCCCACCTGTTCCCCTTCATCGCCGCCGCCTCGGCCTTGGCGGAAATACCCTTGCAGCTATGGCTCATCGTGATGGGCGTGAACGCAGAGAGATGGAAGCAGCAGGCCGGCGCGAGGGCGGCCTGAGCCTGTTAGCGGGCCTTTCCCGGTTGCGCGGCACGACGGATTCGCGTAGAGGTAGTCTCCTGTAACTGTGGTTCGCGTTGGGCGTGTCTATGAGTCAGTCGAAGGTCGGCGCCAAGCCCTGCAGGGCCGTGCCCTTTCCGCGGCTTGCTGCGGCGATCGTCCGGCGAACTTCAGAGACGGGAGACAAGGCTGAATGCCGTTTCGTCCGAGAGAGCTTGTTGTGCGCGCGCGCGAGGCAGCCGTCGTCCTGCTAAGGACTCTCGATCGCGACGAAATGGTCCCGAGATTCCTGGACATGTATGCCGCGGAGCATCGCAGGCCCGGGCGCGCGGACCATCCCGGGCATTATCGCGAGCAGCTCGAGACGATCCGGCGCGAGGCCATCCTGGCTATGGTCCTGCGCATCGAGGCGGCGTTGCCACGACGCCTGAAGGTGCATGTGCCCGTGCGGAGCCCGCGAAAGAAAGCTCGCGGAAAGCAAAGCCGCCGGACCCGATCGAGGAAGACACACGCCAGCCGCAATGCCTGGGAGTTCGCAATCCCGATCCTCGACCTTTTCCGTGAGGAGTTTTTCGTGGCGCTGGGGCAAGCGCTCGAGTGGACTCAGCGCGACGCGGAAGAATTCTGGCGGGACCTGGAACTGTACGAAAAGCTGCGGGCAAGCAACGCGCGACGCTTGGGACGGAGGGCTGGAGCCGTGCCCACGGGACCGTTTGTAGACCGCGTTGCCTTTCTTCTGGACCCGTCCTTGATGGAGCAGGCCCGGCGGGCGACCGGGAAGTTTGAAGCGGAATTGGACACGGCAGCCGACCGCGTGCTGCGAACGGCGTTGTCGCGCCGGCGACCGGATTGATCGAGCGATGGATTCGAGACGCTTTTTTCAGTCTCGGCGGGCGCGGCACCGCGGGGAGAGCGGATTCAGTGGTTCAACTTCGCCGCCGCTCGATAGTGTTTCTGTTCGCGATTCAGTTTCTCGGATCACGTGAGTGGGGCTCGGATTGAGCACACGCGTGCGCCGTCTCGATACCTCGAGAGTTGCGATTCTGCTATTCTCGCGCCGTGATCGCTGTTTTCTACATTCTGATCATTTTGCAGATTGCGGCGGGAATCTATTCGCTGTGGACCGGGCTGGAGTGGTATCGGATGGTCCGGCGGCGGGCGTCGTCGCATTCGGGATTCTACGCGCCGGTGGCGGCGATGATTTGTCCCTGCAAAGGTTTGGAGCCGGGGCTTGAAGAGAATTTGACCGCGCTCACGCAGTTCGACTATCCGAACTACGAGATTTACTTTTCGCTCGCGACGAGCCTGGATCCCGCGGTCAAAGTTATCGAGCGAGTGAAAGCGGCCAGCCAGCGGCCGGTCCATATCGTGATCGCCGGACCTCCGGAGAACTCCTGCGACAAGGTTCATAATTTGGGCCGCGCGGTGGAGGCCCTGCCGGCCGGGAAATTCGAAGTGGTTGTTTTTACCGATTCCGACGTTCGGTTGCCGCGCGGCTGGCTTCGGAAGCTGACCGCGCCTCTTCAGAATCCGCGCATTGGCGCGACCACCGCTTACCGCTGGATCATTCCGAGCGGAAAAATCGGCGAGGGAGGATTTGCCAGCGCGATGGCGTCCGCCTGGAACGCTTCGGTGGCCACGCTCCTGGGGAAGGAGAAGGAGAATTTCTGCTGGGGCGGTGGCACCGCCATCCGGCGGAAGACCTTCGAGGATGCGGGAGTGCTGGAGGCGTGGAATGGCGCGGTGAGCGATGATTTCGCCCTTACGCAAGCGTTGAACGATGCCGGTAGCGCTATCGTGTTCTGCCCGGAATGCCTGGCGGCGACGCTGCATCCCTGGACGGGCACTCAGCTTCTTGATTTCACGACGCGGCAGATCGTGATCACGCGCGTGTATTCGCCAAAGCGCTGGATGCTTGGGATGATTTCGCACCTCGGATATTCTCTGACGTTGCTTTACGGCAGTTGTCGTGATTCTCGCGGTGATGATCAGCGGAGACCCCTGGGGACAACTGGCCCTGCTCGAACTCGCTCCACCCCTGCTGGCGGCGATGAAGGGCGCCCTGCGTACCGCTGCACTGGACGAATTGCTGCCGGAATGGAAAGCGAGGCTGGCGGAGTGGGGATGGGTGTGGATGGCGCTCGCGCCGCTCGTGCCCTTCCTTTTTTCCTGGAATTTTCTCTCATCGCTGGCCACCAGGCGGATCCGCTGGCGCGGGATTCGTTACGAGCTTGTCTCGCCGAGCCGACGCGCATTCTCACGCGCTAGCGAGCACTCCGAGCACTGCGCTCATATTCGGCGCTGGACGTTGGGAAAATCCAGCCAGACTTTCACGCCGCAGAAATGCGAGCCTTCGGTGCAGATGGGCGTGGAAATGCCGGCGCGGATATAGCAGGGCGGGCCGATTACCGCCCGAGTTGCGGGAAACGCGGCGCGCACCTGCTCCACTTCCTCCATCGAGGCCTGATAAATCTCCTCCTGCGCGTTGAAGCAGGTGCGCATGGTCCATTTGTGGAGCAGGTGCAGGAGCGAGCCGGATTCGACCAGCCGAATGGCCTTGGCGTTGGGCAGCAGATAAAGCGCAAATTCGGCGCGGAACGCCGCGGTCGAGCAATTCGTTTTTCGCCGTCCCAGGCTTCGTGCCATGGCTCGCTCATAAATTTCGAGCGCGCGCGGATTGTCGCGAATCAGCATGGGCGTGATGTAATCGGGCGAGCGCGTGTCGGCGAGCGTCAGCAGCGGGCGCGAGCCGGGCACCATGCGATGGCGCTGGTCCTGGCTATCGGCGGTGTGGCTGATTTTCTTGGCGAACGTGAAATTCGCGTGCTGAAGCGGGCGCATCATGGGCGCGTGGACGCCGACGTTCAGCGTTTCGCGGCGATAGGGATTGCGCGCGGGATTGAGCATGCGGTCGAGCGCTTCGGCGTCGGAGCACTCGGCTGCGGTCAGCGCCGACGACGGCGCGATAGGCTTCGGCCATCGCTGCCACCGAGCGCGGCGAATAATCGATCAGCCGCGAGGTCAGGCCGCCGAGGCGCGCGTCGAATTCGCGCGCGAATGCTTCCCCGTCGCGCGGCAGGCTGCATGCCATTCCGGCAGGTCCTCCAGCGGCTCGTTGTCGAAGCGATCGAAGAACTGCGGATCGATTTCGCGGACGCGCGCGACCATTTCGCCGATCACGGCTGCGCGCTTCGGCCGGCGTGTCGCTCGCCGCCTGCATGCGCCACAGGCGGTGCAGCACGATGCCGGAAAGCGTGTGCACCATGGTGGTGAACGCCGCGACCGGCAAGACGTAACGCGCGACTTCGATCGCGCGCTTTTCGGATTGGCGGTCGACTTTCTGGACGCGCTTGGGATGCGACATCGGGCTGACGTGCCAGATGTCGCCGAGAATCTCGCGGGCGCCCGGCTGAAGCAGCGCGGTCAGCTCGCGATAGTGCTCCCAGGCGCGCGCAACCGCATTTTCGTAGATCGCGCGCTCGGCAGGGCCGAAATTCGGATTGACGTGACCTTCCGGCGGCACGTAGGCCTGCGCGCGGTCGAGGCGCACGTAGCGCTGGCTCTGCTGCTCGGAGTTGTAGAACGGATGCGCGTGCAGAAACGACCAGACGAATTGGCGGCTGACGTTTTCGAGGCCGAACTCGAAGTGCGCGTGCTGATAGACGGTGTGATGGCCGCCGAAAAACGTGGCCGCGCCGATCTTCACGCGCTGCTTGTCGGTGATTTCTTCCGGACTGATCAGGCGCGGCGCATAGCAGGTGCGCGCCGCGGCGATCGCCGAATCAAAAGGATGCGCGAAGTGATTGCGCAGAGTGACGCGCGGCGCGGCGGTCTCGACCATAGACGGTTGCCGTGATTCCGGCACAGGAGAGAATTGCGTGGCCATCTTCGGCGCCATTGTACACCGCGCGATTCTCTCGTGTGCAGGAAGGACTTACGGATACTGAGCGCACGCCATAGACCAGGCGATCCTCGAGCGGCTCTTGAATCGGACTAGGCCTTCTTGGCCTTTGCGACGGCTAGCGGCTTTGTCGCGTATTTCTTCTGGAAGCGCTCGACGCGGCCAGCCGTGTCGATCAGCTTCTGCTTGCCGGTGAAAAACGGGTGGCAATTCGAGCAGATTTCCACGCGGATCAGGTCGCCCTTGATGGTCGAGCGGGTCTGAAACGTGTGCCGCAGGCGCAGTGCACCGTCACAGCGTGATAATCGGGGTGAATTCCTTCTTTCATGAGGAGGCTCCTCTTGGCCGGCCGGTCTGCGCGATCAGAGACGAATCGACTAGAACAGTCGCGTCGCTAGGCCAGCGAGAAACGCCAATTATAGGGGATTTGATGCCCGATCTGCAATTTCGGACTCGACGCCCCGCGGCAGAACTGCTTCGATAGCATTCAGCTGACGGGGGACTGATCCAGGCCGGCTCAGGAGACGAACGAACAGCCAACACGCGTGCGGCCCGATTCAGTCTGCTTCGTGTACGCCTTTCGGAGAACGACGCGCACCGGTGGAAGTATGGGAACATGCAGGACGGCGCTGAACTGCGTGGGAAGCTCCGTCGAGCTGTCGAGCACCAAGGCGACGCCCCCGTAACTCAAATCGAGAACGCGCGCGGTCTTCTGGCCGCCATTGGAGAAGACGGCATAAGCCTTGGTCCCCGCGAGCGAAACGCGCTCCCATTTTCTTTGCTCGGACTTGGCCTGGGGCGCTCTGGGTGATGCCATTCCCGGCGCCGGACGCGGCGGCGTGGGTGTCTCCGCGGGAACGGGAGGACTTTCTACTTTGGTTTCTCTCGGGTCGCGATCGATTATTGTGGGTTCAGGACGCGGGTGGCCAGCGGCCTTCAAGTCGTAGAGCCGCCGGTCAGCGATCATCATCAAGTCGTCCTTTTTTTCGCCGTCCTCGGGATAAACGGCGATTCCGAAGTCCAACGTCACGCCTACCTCGAGACCAAACGACTGCACCTCCGACTCATACTGCGCGCGGACGCGGCGGCACAGGGTGTCGGCTTGTTCCGATTCCGACTGCGGCAGCAACAGCGCGAACTCGTCGCCGCCAATGCGAAACGCGAAATCCGATGACCGCAGCGTGTTTTTCAAGGTGGCTGCGGCGAGGACCAGGACCTGATCGCCGCGTAGATGGCCGTGGCGATCATTCACTTCCTTTAGCTTCTTAAGGTCCAGAATGACGATAGCGAGTTGGTGCCCGTACCGTTTCGCGCGGTTCAACTCCTTGTCGGAATACTCATCGAACAGGCGCCGGTTGTAGAGGCCAGTCAGAGAGTCGGTGGCAGCATTGATCTGGAGCTTCTTAAACTCCTCGAATTCCATCAAAACGGGGGCACGAAGAAGCCCGTGGGATGTCAGAACGTCGACAAGAACGGCCCTAAGCGAGAGTGTCTGGCCAGTCGCGGAGAGCTCGCGGCGGCGCTCGACGATGGCATTCCAGGACTCGATGCTTTGCGCTTCTGTCAGATCGACCTGTGCCATGGAACGGAAAAACTGACGCAGAAACGCCGCGCGGACGGCCTCTTCAAGGCCGTCTAGAGTCTCCGCGAGTATAGTGAGCAGAGACTCCTCAGACGAAGGCTGCAGCTGGGAGGCATCTCCGGGCTGGGGCATCAATGGTTCCGGTTGTGGTCTGTTTACCCTAGTTAAGGGAAACTTGCGGGGGCGCAAAGCTTCTAGCACGAGACAGTCCAATCCGCAAGCCCGAACTAACCGAGGGCTGCGGTGTAACCTCCTCTAAAACATAGAATTGCATCCGCGGCAGGACGTGTCAATTCTGGAGAGGCTGTATTCCAAGGCAAACTAAAGAAAATCCGTTCCCATTTTGCTTACTGTTCTGCGCCTTGAGGCCACCTGGACGGGAGGATCAACCAATCGGCTTGACGAACTCCACTCCGATCAGATGAACGTCGCCAGCCTCCTGTTGACGCTTCACGCGCGCCAGCATGGGCGGCATGCCAGAAGGGACCAACGCAGAGGAGGTGATGGAAGGTGCCGGAATGGTGAGTGTAATGACCTCGTCGATCTGCAGGGCCCGGGGGCAGGTGATGAAGGCACCCAGAGCGCTGATATCGAGCGTCTTGGCAAGCTCCAGAAACTGCTCGCCATGAACATCCCTTCCCCGAACAAACAGCGGCACCTGCAGCCGGATTCGTTGGAAGCGGCGACGTTCGTCGTACATCGGCGACATCCCCAGTCTTTGTCGAAGAGGGCTTTCTCTCACTCGGAGTACTCGGGTACCTCAGTTTTAGTACTCGTTGGGTATGGCAATTTCAGTGCAAAGTTGAGTCAGCCGACCGCTCTAAATTAACGCCTTTGTGTACAGTCACTTACGGAGAATAGGATTTCGTGCGTTTTCCGTTTAGCGCCAGATGTATGCAAGATTAGTCCTTTATGTTTCCACGATTGTGCAATTGTAGGACTCATTTGCCATTGACACCACTTATCGCCTTTGCGAGCATATCCTGTATTCGCAACGCTTCCCGCAGTGAGGCGGTGTGTCCTTACCGGTTAGGCAGTTGCGGAGAGGAATCTCTTGCCTGAGAGTCTGACAGATCGCGAGCAAGCGACTGCCCAGCCCGTATTCCAAGTAGCCGCGAGCCTACTCGACGCAGTGGATCAGCCCCTCCTGGTAGCTGGACGCCACGGACGCGTGCTTTTCTCCAACCTGCGCGCCCAGGACGTCCTGAACGGCTTGGGATTCCACACGCCGGAGCCAAACCTCTTCCGGGACGTGCTCAAGTGCGATGGAAAGGCCATTTTGAGCCTGTTGGAACACGGCGAGCCGCAGCTGGAGCTTCCGTTGGAGTCGGCGGAGGGAAAAAGCCGCGCCCGCATTCGATGGCTGCCGGAGCCGGATTGGCTGGTTGTTTACGTCGAGCCTATGGCGACTGACGACTTTCTCGACGAGAAAGAAATGCGACAGAAGGTTCAGGATTTGATGCAGGAGCGAGAGATCACCTACCGCAACCTGCTGGCCGCCTATCTGAGGCTGCAGGAAGTCAACCGGCAGAAGACCGTCTTTCTCGGTTCTGCCGCACACGAGTTGAAGACGCCGCTCGCTGTAATGAAGGGGTACTACGATTTGCTTCTCTCAGGCTCATTGGGAAAGGTAAGCGAGAGGCAGCGCGAGATTCTTCAGGAATCGAAGGAGAGTTGCGACAGGCTCGTGCGCCTGGTATCGATGTTCCTCAACTACTCCGCGCTGGAAAGCGGAAAGCTGGTTCTGCAGTTGCGCGAAAACGATCTCCAGGATTGCATCAAGGATCTGGTATGCCGGTGGCAGGAGGGTTTCCAACGGGCGAATGTGCGGCTCGAGACGCGGATCGATCCCAAGGTTCCCTCGTTCAAGTTTGACTACCAGAAAGTGCAGCAATGCATCGCGAACCTGATCGACAACGCGCTGAAGCACACCCCGGAGGGCGGCTGCGTGACGTTGACGGTTCAGCCGCACTTTTGGGAACGGCGTGTCGCCGATGCCTCTCCCACCCAGGATCGCCGCCGCGAACACGGCGGTTGCGCGAACAGCGTCCTGATTTCGATTGCGGATACGGGGAACGGGATCGCCGCCGAGTTTCACCAGGAGATCTTTGAAGAATTCGTGCGAGTCGATCCCTTGTCGTCGGGCATGGGATTAGGCTTGGCGATTACCAAACGATTGATCCAGGCGCATCGCGGCAAGGTCTGGGTGGACAGTGAAATGGGGCGGGGGAGCAGCTTCTCGTTCCTCCTTCCCATCAATGCCGGCTAACCGGTTTCATCACAAGGAAGACGATGGCTCAAAAGCAAGTGGCGAAAGAAAAGATTTTGGTCGTGGACGACGAACCGAGCATTCGCAAGTATCTCCAGACTTTGCTCGAAGTCGACGGTTTCGACGTCCAGAGCGTTTCGAGCGGCAAGGAAGCTCTCGAGCGGGTGGGCGCCGGCGAGCGCCCGGATTTCATGATTCTGGACGTGCTGATGCCGGAGATTGACGGGCTCGAGACGCTGCGGCGCCTGATGCAAATCGATCGTTCGTTGAACATCATCATGTTGTCATGCTCGAACGAAGTGAATACGGTGGTCGAGGCCATCCGTTTGGGCGCGCTCGACTATCTCACGAAGCCGTTCGAGAAGCCGGAACTCGATGCCGCATTTTTGAAGGTTCGCCAGAAGAAGCAGCTTCGTTCGGAAAATGAGGCGCTGCGCGAGTACTGCGAACAGCTCACCGAGGACCTTTCCTTCCTGGTGGCCAGTCCCCAAATGCTCAAGATCCGGCAGCAGATTCTGCAGATCGCGCCCGTTGACGTCCCTGTTTTCATCAGCGGTGAAAGCGGAGTGGGCAAGGAAGTCGTGGCGCGCATGATCCATCTGCGTTCCACGCGCCGGCAGCAGCAGTTTGTGAAAGTGAACTGCGCGGCCCTGCCAGGCGAACTGCTCGAATCGGAACTCTTCGGCTACGACCAGGGCGCGTTCACGGGTGCCGTTCGGTCGAAGCCCGGTAAGTTCGAACTGGCGAACCGAGGAACGATGTTTCTTGACGAGATCGCCGAAATGAGCCCTCACCTGCAGGCCAAACTCCTCCATGTTCTGCAAGACGGGCAGTACTCGCGACTCGGAGCGCGCGGGGCGGTGAACGTAGATGTCCGCGTGCTGGCTGCGACGAACATGAACGTCAAAGAAGCGATGCGCTCCGGGCGATTTCGCGAGGACCTTTATTACCGGCTGAACGTGCTCTCCATTCACATACCGCCGCTGCGGGAGCGGACAACGGAGATTCCCCTTCTGTTCCGGCATTTCCTGGCGAAGTACAGCGAGAAATATCAGAAGGCCGCCCCTGAACCGTCGAAGCACTTGCTGGAAGCCGCTTTACGTTATCCGTGGCCGGGCAATTTGCGCGAGCTGGAGAATTTCGTCAAGCGCTATGTGATTCTTGAGGACGACGAGGGAAGTCTCCGCGAATTGCTGGAAATGACGGGCCAACAGCGCGTTCCTCCCCGAGAGGAAATCGCCGCACCCAAAGAGCAGGGATTAAAGGCTCTGGTTCGCGGACTGAAAGACGAAGCCGAGATGGAAGCGATCGCCGATGCGCTCGAGAAAACCAACTGGTGCCGCAAAGATGCTGCTCGCATGCTCGGCATCAGCTACAAGGCGCTTCTCTACAAGATGCGTCAGTTCAATCTGGATTCAGGACGCAGCTCGCGATCGGCAGCGGCAAAGGCCGCCGCGCAGGCCAAGCAGGCGTCCGCTTCGAAAGAACCGGGCGCCAAAGAACCCGCGCCGGCGAGTTCAGGAATCACCGGCTCCTGAGAACGAGGTCGCGGGGAAGTTTGCGTACTGCTACCCCGGTTCTATGCCCCCGGAAAACAGTTGCATATCTAGAGCACATTCAAAGAAATAGGTCTACACTTTCGGCCTAAGGTTGTTCTAGTATGCTGGCCCGAAACGGGTCAAGAGGGGTACATCGTCTTCACCCGACGGGCTCTGGCTTTTTTGCTCGCCTGCTGTAGTAAAGCATTTCTTAGTTAGTGCTTTCAAAGGGTTTGGTCGAATACGGATATGCGGCCAGGTCTTGGGGAGAAGCCGGACTGACCGAGATTCAGGCTTCCGCGCGGCAAACTGTGTGCGGAAGCGTTTGGAACGGGGATTGCTGATTTCTTGCCACTTGGGGGGTCAAGGCGTGAAATTCAATGCTGAACAGAGGAGCGGGGATGAGTGAGCGTCGCACGGCCCGCCGGTACGACCTCTCACTACCGGTGAATGTTCGGGTGCCAGTCAATCGAGAATCCGTATCGCACAATGGTCAGACGCGGGATATCTCAACCCGCGGCGTCTATTTCACAACCCAAAAGGAACTTGCTACCGGCAGCGAAGTGGATTTCACTCTGACTTTGCCGCCCGAGATCACGCGCGGCAGCGAAGTGCTCGTGCGTGCGCACGGTCGCGTCGTGCGAATCGACAGGCATGGCGAGGAAGACCTTCCAACAGTCGGTGTTGCAGCGGTGATCGAACGCTACGACATCATTCGCGGCGAGGGAAGCCGCAACTAGGTTCTGGCGTTGCGATTTACGGAGAGAGTCGAACTCTCCCAGAATTCTCATCCCCAATCGACTCGCCCGCCGACGGGTTGATCCGTCTCGTTGCCGCCTTGCCCGAAGCACCTCGAAGAAGTTGCGCGGCTGAATTGGTGAGGCTGCGTGATCCTGCATGTGCAACCCCTCGTGAATTTCGACCTCGGGTCAACGTGAAGAAAGCACCGGACAGGATCAAGACTAGATAGTCGCCAGGCGGGAAATCAGATTCCCCAAAGTGCCAATGATTTTCTGAGAGTTTCTGATGGCGGTGAACGGCCCGTCGGCTACAGCAGTCGAGGCGAGTACCGGGACCGGTCGTCATAATGTCTCGCAAGTCTTTCAATTGTAAAGGCTTGCACGCTAATAGCTCGATGCCCCAGCGAGGCCTCTATTTCACTCGTCAAGCGCCGGCTTTGGCTCCCCGAGTGCAAAAATGACTAGGGATTTAGAGAGAGATAGGCCCCGCTGTAACATTCATGGCCAGTCAACCAAAACTGTGCGCCGCAAAGCCGGTGGAGCTTCCTCCCGAGCAGATTTATTTTGGCCCGTCCGCTATCATGAAGTCGGTGCGTCAGCGGCTTGAGAGAGCGGCCGGTCTGAATGTCCCCATACTGATTCTGGGCGAGAGCGGGACAGGCAAGGAAGTCCTGGCCCGCTTCATTCACGGACGCTCGCCGTGGCGCGAGGGTCCTTTCGTCAAGGTGAACTGCCCGGCCATTCCAGGGACGCTGCTTGAAAGCGAGTTGTTTGGATTTCAGAAGGGAGCCTTCACAGGGGCCATCGGTGACAAGCCCGGGCGGATCGAGTTGGCCCAGGACGGCACGTTGTTTCTCGACGAGATCGCCGAACTCGACGGTAGTTTGCAGGCCAAGCTCCTGCACGTTCTTCAAGACGGTTCCTTCACGCGCATCGGCGACCACGAAGAACGGCGAATGGACGCCCGCATCGTTTGCGCCACGAATCGGCGCCTTCAGCACGAGATCGAGATTGGGAATTTCCGTTCCGACCTGTTTTATCGAATCAACGTGATCACGATTAGCTTGCCGCCCCTTCGCGAACGCCGCGAGGATATTCCGGGCCTGATTGCCTACCTGCGGGAGGAGTTCAACCGCCGCTTCAAGCGCGATGCCGCACCCCTGTCTCGCGAAACCCTGCATGTTCTGCAAAATCGGGAATGGCCGGGGAACATTCGAGAGCTGGAAAACTGTATGGCGCGGTATGTGATCCTTGGATCGGAAGAGGCCTTTTTCAGCGAGCGGGACGAAAAAAAGACCGAGACATTCCAGTATGAGCCGACGGCGGACGGCAAGATCCCGCTCAAGCGCATATCCCAGCAGGTCACGCGGCGCATGGAACGCGAGCTGATCCTCAAAGTTCTCCAGGCGAACCATTGGAATCGCCGCAAGGCTGCGGAGGCCCTGAAGATCAGTTACCGGGCGCTCCTCTATAAGGTCAGGCAAGCCGGCTTGCCCTCGAAACGGCCGCATAAAGGGTCTCCGATGCAAAGCGATTCCACCCAGCCGTTGCCTCCTGCCGACTGACCGATCCCAGTTCCGAAGCGAACCCTCCACTGAAATGTGGCTTAGGCGGGCTCCCGGGGCCCCATTATCATGTTGGAAAATCCGACCGCGCGGTCTCCTTGCTCCTTCCCCCCGTTTTCGCTAGCCTGAGAGTCCGATGCCCAAGGCTGCGCCAAAGTCGAATTTGAAGGTTTGCCTGCTATCTCCCCACCCGATGGTGATCGACGAGTTCCGGCGCCTCCTGGGAGACTCAGGCCTGCAGATCGTCTCGAAGCAACTCGATTCCATGCTGGCGCCTGACTTGAGGAACCTCGAGGTCCCGCGTGCTCCGGTCTATGTAATCGACGCCCACGCGGCCCGTCAGGCCACGGGCGCCCTGCTCGGCAATATTCTGGACCGCTATCCCACGTCGCGGCTCTTGGTGGTGGGGGAGAAGCTGGCGGACGAGGAGAGCTACAGTTTGTTGCGGCAGGGAGTGAAAGGAATTCTGAACTACGAGGAAGCCCGCGAGCAACTGCCGCGGGCGCTGCCGCTGGTTGCCAACGGCGGCTTCTGGGTCCCCCGGGCTGTGCTCTCGCGCTTCGTCGATTCGATCTTGAGCAGCACGCAGGGACGCAGGCTCCGTGGAGATTCTCCCGCCGAGTTGAGCCGTCGCGAGCAGGAAGTGCTCAACAGCCTGCTGGAAAACCTGGCCAACAAAGAAGTGGCCGACCGCCTCCACATTTCTGAGCGTACCGTGAAATTTCACGTGTCCAATCTGTTGGCCAAATTCGGCGTTCGCCGGCGCGCCGACCTGATTCTCCTCTGTTTTCAGCGGCGCAGCGCCGGAACGTAAACGGCGGGTGCCCTCGGTCTTCTTCCGTCCTGCTATAATTCCTCTCTGATTTCTGTTTTGCGAATTCCGTCCATGTCCACTTTTTCCGTTCAGAACTTTGGTTGCCGCGCCACGGAAGCAGACGCTTCCGCGTTGCGCCAGCAGTTGCTTGCGAACGGGTTGACGCTCACGCAAGAGCACTTGCGGGCGGACATCGTTGTGCTCAACACCTGTACGGTCACGGCGGCAGCCGACGCGCAGGCTCGCGAGACGGTGCGCAAAATCCACCGCGCGAATCCTTCGGCGCGTATCGTGGTAACCGGTTGTTACGCCCAACGTGCGCCGGAGGAGCTTGCGACTCTACCGGGCGTCCTGCTGGTCGTGGGCAATTCGCATTTTTCGGAGATTCCGAACGCTCTGGCCGGCTTTGGCGAACGCCTGATTCCGAAGGGGGACGAACCGACGCCCGGTTTTGTCGCGCTCTCTCAGATTGAAGAGCCCCTGTCCTTGGCGAAGGGCCCCGCGAAGATTTTGACGGGCGATATTTTCGCAAACGGGGGAATCCGGCTTGCTCCGCTCGCCGTTTCCCGGCCGGATCGAACGCGGCCTATTTTGAAAGTGCAAGATGGATGCAGTCATCGGTGCTCGTATTGCGTCATTCCGTTCGTCCGCGGGCGCAGCCGGAGTCTCCCGCAGGCAGCTGTGATTCAGGAGGTTCGGCGGCTGGTCGGTTGCGACGCGAAGGAAATCGTTTTGAGCGGAATCAATCTGGGAAGCTATGGGCGGGACCTCGCGCCGCGCTCCAGTCTCGCGAAGCTTGTTACACAGATTCTTGCGGAGACCGATCTCGAGCGGCTTCGGTTCAGCTCCATCGAGCCGCAGGACGTTACGCGCGATTTCGTCGAATTGGTGGCTTCGTCCAATCGCATCGCGCCCCATTTCCACGTTCCGCTGCAGTCCGGTTCGGACCGGATTCTCAAGGGCATGCACCGCTGGTACCGGGCGGAACATTATGCCGAACGCATCGGTCTGATTCGCGACAAGCTGCCGAACGCGGGAATCGGAGCCGACGTGATCGCGGGGTTCCCCGGTGAAACGGAAGAGGATTTTGCCGAAACGGCCGATCTGATCGAGAGGCTGCCTTTCACTTATTTGCACGCATTTTCCTTTTCGCCGCGGCCGGGAACGGAAGCGGCGCACCTCGACTCTCGCGTCAGTGAGCTCATCATTCGGGAACGCGCCCGGACCCTGAGAGCGATCGGCGCGCGAAAGTCGGCGGCATTTCGGGAATCCCAATCGTCTCGACGGGAGGAAGCCTTGACGCTTCACCAGCAGGGAAGTGGCTGGACCGAGTGCCTGACGGGAAACTACTTGTCCGTGCGGATCGAAGGCCACGTCCCGGCCAATCGGTGGGTACGGGTTCAGGCAACCGGGTCGGCTGACGAAGTTACGAGGCAATATTCGCTGCAAGGCGGCAGCAATGGGCCAAAGGCATTTCAGGCTGTAATTTAGGCCGAAGCAGCGCCGCCCGTTTCCTCCCTAGCCTCCGTCCTCGAAGATCACCTGCGCCACGGCCAGATTGCCGCTGTGCGTTATCGTCAGCGAAATATTCTTCGCGCGCAGCCCGTCGGCGATTTGCCGCGCTGCTCCGTCCAACCGGAGGGTTGGCTTGCCCCCAGGCGCGTTAACCACTTCGATATCTCGCCAGCGCACGCCACGACGCCAACCCGTTCCGAGCGCCTTCATCGCCGCTTCTTTGGCCGCGAAACGGGCGGCGTAGCGCTCGAACTTGTTCTTGTGGCTCTCGCAATAGGTGATTTCGCGAGGCGTGTAGAGCCGCTCCAGTATCGCGGTCCCATGTCGCGTCAGGACCTGCGCGATCCGGTCGATTTCCGTGATATCCAAGCCTAAGCCGACGATCACCGTATCCCCAGCAGCGCGCGCCCGTTGTCGAGAACGTCCTGGCCCGCCCTGCCGCGGCAATTATACCTATAATATCGAAGGGCATTCGGATTGAACGGGAAACCATGACCGCCCGAGAAAAAGCACTTCCCAAACGGCTGCTGATTCGCGGCGACCGCGCTGCTGCTGAAAATTCGGATTGGGCCATGCGCAACGCGGACGGACTTCAAATCCTGACGGCGCGGCCGTTTTCGAATTTAGACTGGCTGGTTCACGCCTTCAGCACGCGTCCGGGCGGAATCAGCGAGCTGGAGAACGCGGGCGGCCGCGGCAAAACGGAGAATGTGCTGAATCTCGGCTTCACTGACTGGGATGAGCGCGGCCACGTGGTCGAAAACAGAAGGAAATTTGCTGCGGCGGCCGGAGCGGGGAAGATGAAGATGGTCACGCTGCGGCAAATCCATTCGGATCTGGCTCATCGCGTCGAAGTACCAATTGCTGCGGCTCCGCTCAAGGGCGACGCGCTGTTTACGCGCGCCCCAGGGATCCTTTTGGCAATCCAGACAGCCGATTGCATTCCGATTCTTCTTGCCGATACACGGACGCGCTCCATTGCGGCGATCCATTCCGGCTGGCGCGGCACGCTGAGCCGCATCGCAGAAAAAACGGTGGGGCGCATGCGCATGGAATTTGGCACGCAGCCTGAAGACGTGATCGCCGCGCTCGGTCCGGGAATTGGCCCGAGCTGCTACGAGGTTGGCCACGAAGTCGCGATGGAATTCGCCGCGCAGTTCCCCAATGCGCGCGATTGGTTCGAAGGGCTGTTTGACGCGACGGCGGCTGGCGACAACGATCCGAACTGGCTTCCATGGCTGACCATGGCCCCGCCCGGTCATGCTCCGGAACCGCCTCGCGTGCATTTGGACTTGATCGCGGCGAACCGCGCCATTCTAGGTGCGGCGGGCGTGCCAGCTGAAAACATCGTCGATTCGGGATTCTGTAGCGCTTGCCGCACGGACTTGTTCTTCAGCTATCGCAAGGAGCGGCAGACCGGGCGCCTCATGGCAGCGATCGGGATTCGTCAAGGGTGGGATGAAGCAAGCCGGTTGCGGCAGTCAAAGCGCGGCGGGAGAAATTTGGGCGAGATTCGTTGACGCAGACTCCAGCAGGGCCAGTTGCCCGCAGGCGCCCATCACGTCCTGCCCGCGCGAGTACCGGACGAAAACCGGGATGCCTTTATCACTGAGAATCCCGCGGAACGCCTTGATGCGCGCCGGATCAGGCTTCTGATACGGCAAGTCGCCCGGATTCCATGGGATCAGGTTCACCTTGGCGCGCAGGTTCGACACCAGTTTGGCCACCCTGCGCGCATCTTCCGCGGAGTCGTTGAACCCTCCGAGAAGCACGTATTCGAACGTCAATTTTTCCCAAGGGCGTAACCGGTATTCGTGACAGGCTTGGAGCAGCTTCTCGATCGGGTACTTGCGATTGATGGGCATGATTTCGTCGCGTTGTTTGTTGCACGACGCGTTGAGCGAGACGGCCAGTTTCGGACGAACCCTCTCTTTAGCGAGCCGCTCGATACCCGGGATGATTCCGCTGGTCGAGAGAGTCACGTGCTTCGGCGAAATGGCCATGCCGTTTGGATCGAGCAGAATTCGCATCGCGGCCATCACGGCCTCGTAGTTCAGCAGCGGCTCACCCTGGCCCATGAGCACGACGTTCGTTTGAGGCTTGAGCGCGTCGCGATTGTCTCCGAGCGCCACCAGCACTTGTCCCAGGATTTCCGCGGCGGTGAGATTTCGGATCAATCCGAGTGTCGCCGTCAGGCAGAAGCGGCAGTCCACCGCGCATCCCGCTTGCGTTGAAACGCAAATCGTCTGGCGTTTCTCTTCGGGCATGAACACGGTCTCGACGGTCGCTCCCGACGGGCGTTCGGGTTCCCAGCCGGGTCCGAATAAGGACAGCACATAGCGCACGGTTCCGTCTGTGGAGCGATACGTCCGCTGAACATGCGGCAGAGCGACCTCGCTCTCGCGCGCAAGCCGTTCGCGCAGTGCGGCGGGCAGGTTGGTCATGGATGCAAAATTCGAGCGCCGCTCCGCATAAAGAGCGCGATAGATTTGCGCTCCGCGGTAGGGCGGTTCGCCGAGCATTTGCGCGAACTGCCGCAGTTCTTCCGCTGATTTGCCCAGTAAATTGCCCGTGTGGCCTGAATCGCGCGACGTCATTGGCTTCATCATAGCACGTCGAAACTGCCCGATTTTTCGAGCGGCCGCTCGCTGCGGCACGAGCTAAGATTCGTGCAGCCGGACCGAATCTGAACGCGGGGACCGGCCGTTTTCCTCACACCCACTCTCGCCACGAATGACAGCCGTTCCTTTGCGTGCGAGAATGTTCTTGGATGACTGAGATCGCTCAAGGCGTGAATCAGGAAACTTTGCCCAACGGCCTGGTGGTTATCACCGAGCCGATGGAGCACGTGCGCTCCGTTTCCGCCGGCATCTGGCTGCGCTCCGGATCGAGGCGCGAGCCGGCCGACGTGAACGGCCTTTCTCATTTCATCGAGCACATGGTGTTCAAGGGGACGCGCCGCCGGACGGCCGAAGACATCGCACGCGAAGTGGACAGTATTGGCGGCATGCTCGACGCCTTTACCTCCAAGGAAATGGTTTGCTTCAATACCCGGGTTCTCGACGAACATCTGCCCCGCGCATTCGACGTCCTGTCCGACATGCTCCTCGAGCCCAAGTTCGCCCCTGAGGATATCGACCGCGAGAGATCGGTGATCCTCGAAGAAATTCGGATGACGCAGGACAATCCTGAAGATCTGGTCCACGAATTGTTCACGCAGAATTTCTGGAATCCGCACGCTTTGGCGCGGCCGATTCTGGGCACGCCCGAAACGGTGTCGGCGTTCGACCGTCCAACGGTTGAATCCTGGTTCCGCCGCTGGTACGCGCCCAATAGCCTGGTGATTACGGCTGCTGGGCGGCTCGAGCATTCGAGGTTCGTCGATCTTGTGGCCGATCGCTTCGCTAACCTCACGCCCTCACCCGA
This sequence comes from uncultured Acidobacteriota bacterium, assembly GCA_963753475.1. Taxonomy (GTDB): domain Bacteria; phylum Acidobacteriota; class Terriglobia; order Acidiferrales; family UBA7541; genus Palsa-295. The sequence goes on along the minus strand of CAVWCN010000019.1, from coordinate 158,997 downwards.
AGTTGGCACGGACTCCGTTCCTCGTCCCGCCCCGCACATCACCATGTGCAAAAAGAACGAACTGGAGCAGGTGCACATCTGCATCGGAGTTGCGGCGCTCCCGATGTCCGACCGCCGGCGCTTTGCCGTTTCCGTGCTGAACAACGTTCTCGGCGGCGGAATGTCTTCGCGGCTTTTCCAGAACATTCGAGAACGCCAGGGGCTTGCCTACGCGATCTTCAGCGAGCTCAATGCTTACAGGGATGCGGGAATGCTCTCCGTCTATGCGGGTACATCGATCGACACGGCGCCCAAGGTGGTCGAATGCGTGATGCAGGAGTTCCGGCGTGTGAAAGATGAACTGCTCACTGCCGACGAACTGCGGCGCTCGAAGGACCATCTCAAGGGCTCCACGCTGCTCGCGCTGGAGAGTACCGGCCAGCGGATGAACAGCCTCGCGCGCTATCATCTCTACTTCAATCGCCATTTCAGTCCGGAACAGCTGATTGCCATGCTCGAAAGCGTCACGCCGGAGGAAGTCCGGGAAGTTGCGCGCGAATTTTTCCAGATGGAGCGCGTCGCCGCCTCGGTTGTCGGCAACCTGAACGGCTTTCAGCTCACTCGCTCGCAGCTCGCCGTCTAACTGCCGTTTGTCGCCTCCCCTTATTTTTTGGCCAATCGACCGCACCCGTGTCATTCCGAAAAGGAGCCTGCATTTCACGCCCACCGGCGACCCGCGCCGTCATCCTGAGCGGAGTCCCGCGGTTCTCGCGCCCCTCCCTTGCACTCTTCTGGAATCCGCCCGTTTCTGTTCTTGCGCCGCGTTGGGCTTTCTGACAAGATTCCTCGCGGCGGAAAAGAACGTCAGTCGAACGGCAGTTCCCGCTCGACGCCGCCCAGGGCTGACGCATCGCGTTACGCATCTCCATTCTTGCCTCCGGCAGCACGGGCAACTGCACGTTGCTCGAAACGGGACACACGACTCTCCTCATCGATGCCGGGCTAGGCCGTCGCGAAATGCTTCGTCGATTCGAGTCGCTCGGCCGCAGCCGCCCGGAGCGCGTCGATGCCATACTCGTCACCCACGAACACTCCGACCATTGCGGCGGGCTGGCGCAGCTTGCGCGCGACTGGAAATGCCCGGCCTATCTCACGCAGCCGACTTATTTCGAACTTCTGAAGGTTTACGCGGACAGCCCCAAGACGAAGCTCGAGCGAGTGGAGTTCGTGCGTCCCGGTGCGCGATTCGAGATCGGCGATATCGAGATTTCGCCGTTTGCGATTCCCCACGATGCCGCCGACCCGGTGGGCTACGCCTTTCGATCGAACGGCACGAAGGTGGCGATCGTCACCGATCTGGGCTACATGCCCGAACTCGTGAAGCATCACCTGCGCGAATCGGATTTTCTGATTCTCGAATCGAATCACGATCTCGATATGCTGAAGGTGGGGCCATACCCGTGGTACATCAAGCAGCGCGTGATGAGCCGCACCGGCCACCTCTCGAATACGGTGGTAAGTGATTTTCTGGCCGACTCGGAGGTATTCGACGGCCGCGCGCGGCATCTCGTTCTCGCGCACCTGTCCGAGCAGAACAACACGCCCGATCTGGCCCAGATTTCCGCCGAGCAAGCCCTCGCCAGCCGCCCTGAATTGTTTGCCTATCAGGGAAGGCTCCACATTGCCTCCCAGCGCGTCCCCATCGGCCCCTTCGAGTTGTAATGGAAACCACCGTAGGGGCGCTGCTTGCTGCGCCTGGTCTGTGGCGCAACAGCCCGAACTCTTCTCTTTCAGCACTCGTCTCGCGGTCAGAGTGCGCGCAGCGGACAAAAAGCAAATGAAAAATCAATGAGGTACCACACCCGTCGAATGAATTGCTATGATAATAAAGCACTTAGCTGAAATCAATAGGTGCGGAATCAAAGTTTTCGCAGCCGCGTTTTCACCAGGTACTAGACCTTAGTCTGCCGCTTTCGCTCGCCGCGGAGCGCAGCCGCCTACTGCCTCGTCTCCTCGCGCCTCGTAAGGCTGTCGAAGAACGCGTCATGCATCAGGCGAGTGTGACCATTCTCCAGATCGACGTCGCGCACGATCGCCAGGCGCGCGTCGAAGAGATTTTCGGGATTGAGCGCGGCGCCTGGAGCGACCTCGATCTGCACCAGATCCGGGCCCCGATTCGCCTCACCGGAGATTTCGCGCAGCGCACGGCACTGGTAGCACACACCGGATTTGTTGATGAGGGCGCATAGACCTTCATAGTCTCCGACCATCTTTTCGCGCGCCGCAGCCACCCGATGGCGGAACACAGGCTCGGAGACGCTCAGGATTCCCGCCGCTTCCTGGTTCGTGAATCCGAGCACTTCTTTCAACATGATGGCGGCCTGCTCTTCCGGCGGCAAGGTCCGCGCAACGCATGAAAAGCAGAACGCGATGTGCTCCCGAATCTCGAAGCGAAATTCGGGCCGCCGCGTGAGCTCCATGAGTTCCGGCAGTGCCTCGGGGTCTGCTTTGGCTTCCTGTTCGCCGATCTTCTGGGCCTCAACGCGCCAGCGCTTCTTCCGCCGCAAGTGGTCAAGGCAGACGTGCGTCGCGATCCCGAAGAGCCAGCTCTTGAACGGCGCGTCGCCCCGGTATTCGCGGATGTTTTCGAGTACGCGGACCAGCACGTCCTGCAAGAGGTCTTCTGCGTCCTGCCGCTGCGTCACCATCCGGTAGATGTAGCCGATCAACGGCCGCCGCCACTGCTCGACGAGGGAGCCCAGCGCCGCCTGGTCGCCTTCTCGTGCCCGCTCGAGCAACTCTGACTCCTGGTAGGGTCCATCGTGCGATGATTGACTTGCTGCCGCTTGACTCGACATCAAAAAGCTCCTTTCGTTCCGGACTTCACCGCTGAGAGTGGTCATCGTTTCGGGATCGCGCAATAGAGCGAGTCGCTGCCAACGTTGAACAAGCGGTTAGCGCGGGCGCGAAAGTTTTCCTGTCCGGCGTCGGCTGCGAACTCGATCAACTGTTCCTCAGAGAAGAGCCGCCGCAGCTCCCCATAAAGTTCGTCGCTGACGTTCGCCGGCGTGTCCGCAAGCGCGTCCGCCATGCGGAGCAGCGCCCGTTCCGGCGCAGAAAACTTCTCGACTTCGCCGTGCAGGACCGCCGCGATTTCATCCTCATTCAATCCGAACATTCTGCCGCCGGCAGAATTGATGTCGATTCAAAACGGGCACCCGACGCGCGCCGCGGTTCGCAACTGCACGATCGACCGCTGCCGAAGCGGCACTTTGGCTTTTTGCCCGAGCAGCCATTCGCTGAGCGCGTTCACCCAGAAAACGCGCGGCACGCGGGCCACAATCGTCTGCGGCGTCAGGTCCCTGCCAAACACTCTGTGGACCTGTTTAAAAATGAACCGCATCGTGAACGAAGTTTTCTTCGGGTCGATGCCTTCCACGCGTGCCATGCGTTCTCCTCCGCTGCAATCACGGATAGTTTATATTGTTGCGTCCCCGCCTTGCTACCGCTGCGGCATCAGCGGCTGCGCCAGTTGCAGGCGGTTGGCGGAAGGATCGCGAAATGTCGCCAGCTTGACGATGCCCGGAATCTCCTCCGTTTTGCCTTCGAACTTCACCCCGCGCGATTCGAGTCGCTTGCGCTCGGCATCCATGTCGGGAACCTGCAGAACGATCGTCGCGCCGGGTTCTTTCCCGGCGTGCGGATTAGCCGCCAGCCCGATCGAAACGTCGCCCTTGGCCTCGGCGAATTCCGCCCAGCCTTGCGTACCGAAAATCTCGTTCAAGCCGAGCACGTCGGCGTAAAACTTCTTCGTTTCCTCGAAGTCCTTGGTGCTGAACCACGATACGGTAACTTTCATTGTCGTTCACCTTCCTCTCTTGGGTTTGGCCGCTTTTCCGGCCTTCTAAGGAATAAGTCGTTTGGCGCCTGGAATTCCGCCATACGCCTGAAAACGTGCGACTTAGGCCTGCCCGAACCCGCACGCCTGTTCGCGCAACGGAGTGTTTTCAGGTATCATCGATTGCCTTTATTCGAAACTCGGAGTTGATCTTGATCCCACGCTATACACGCGCGGAGATGGGACGCATCTGGAGCGACGAGAACCGATTCCAGAAATGGCTGGAGGTGGAACTCGCCGCCACCGAAACGCTCGCGGAAGCGGGCACTGTTCCGCGCGAAGCCGCCGCAAAACTTCGCGAGCGCGCCCGTATCGACGTCGCCCGCATCAACGAAATCGAATCGAAAGTTCGGCACGACGTGATCGCGTTCACCATAGCCGTACAGGAATCGGTGGGCGATCCCGAGGCGGCGCGCTGGCTGCACTACGGCCTCACGTCGAATGATGTGGTCGATACGGCGCAGGCGCTGCTGATCCGCGAGGCTTCCCGGCTGATCGAGAAGGGCATCGAGCGCTTCGGCGAAGTGCTCGAGCGTCGCGCCTGGGAGTTCAAGGACACGCCGGAAATCGGCCGCACGCACGGAATTCACGCCGAACCGATCACATTCGGACTGAAGATCGCGAACTGGTATTCGGAAAATCGCCGCGATCTCGAACGCTTCCGCATCGCTGCGCAGCAAATTGCCGTTGGAAAAATCTCAGGCGCTGTCGGGACGTGCACCCACCTCGGACCGGATATCGAGTACAAAATCTGTACGCGGCTCGGGCTGGCCACCGCACCCATCAGTTCCCAGGTGATCGAGCGCGATCGCCACGCGCAATTCGTCTCGACGCTCGCCATCGTGGCCGCGTCGCTCGAACGCGTCGCACAGGAAATTCGCCATCTCCAGCGGACGGAGGTGCGCGAGGTCGAAGAGCCGTTCGGAGGCGAGCAGCGCGGCAGTTCGGCTATGCCGCACAAACGCAATCCGGTGGCGTCGCGAGCAGATTTGCGGGCTCGCGCGCGTAGTGCGCGGAAATTCCGTGGCGGCGTTCGAGGATATCGCACTATGGCACGAGCGCGATATTTCGCACAGCTCCGTCGAACGCGTCATTCTGCCCGATTCCACGATTCTGCTCGATTACATGCTGCACCGCACGACGGAGATCGTCGCCAACATGAAGGTCTTTCCCGAACGCATGCTGCGGAATCTTAACGCCACGCAGGGACTCGTCTTTTCCGGGCAGCTTTTGCAGGATCTGGTCGAGCACGGCGCGCCGCGCGAGGATGCTTACAAATGGGTTCAGGCGCACGCCATGACAGCGTGGCAAGAGGAATCGAGCTTTCAGGATCGCGTAAGCGCCGACGAGAATATCCGCAAGTTTCTCGACGAAAAGGCGCTGGCGCACACATTCGATTTGCATCGCCAGTTGCGCGCCGTCGACGCCATCTTCGTCCGCGTCTTCGGCCGCCCCGCCTCCGACGCAAAACCCGGCGCGAAATCCTCGACTGCGCGCTAGACGCCCGCCTTCCGCGGATTACGCTGACATTCCCGCCGTGTGAAATGCGTCACGACGTGCGGCTACTGCACGCGCTGGATATAGCGGCGCTTCGGAGGTGTCGACCTTGATTCTGTCGCCCGTGCCGACGAAGGGCGGTACGTTGACCACCAGTCCCGTCTCGAGCTTTGCGGGCTTCATCACGGCGCTCGCCGTGGCTTTCTGAATGCTCGGCTCCGTCTCGACCACGGTCAGATCGACCGTGTCGGGCAGCAACACGCCAATCGCCTTGCCATCGTAATACTCGATTTTCACGGGCAGATTCGCGATCAAGTAATCTTTTGTGTCGCCGACGATGTCGTTCTGCAACTGCAGTTGCTCGTAATTTTCGATGTTCATGAAGTGATGGCCTTCGCCGTCGCTGTAGAGATATTCGAATTCCACTTCGTCCACCACGACCTTGTCGATCACTTCTTCGGCGCGGAACCGGTAGTCCACCATCGAGCCGCTGCGCAGGTTGCGCATTTTCGTCTGCATGGCGCCGCGCTTGTTGCCCGGCGTCCGGTGATCGACGCTGAAAACCACGTGCAGGTCGCCTTCGTGCTTGATAATCATTCCCGGACGCAACTGTGTTGCCTTGATCATCGCTGCTCCTGAACCCTTGTCTGGAATTTTCTCGTCCGCACGCTCGCGTCCGGCCGGAGGGCCGTCCGTCAGAGCTTTTCGGTCTGCTTTATTGCGCTGTTACAAGATGCGCAGGATAGGACGCGCGGCGCAGAATCGGCACCTGCAATCAGCTGAGCCGAGTCTCGAATTATAGCGGCCCGATGCGCGCACGGTCAAACGTGAAGAACGCGCGGGAGAGCCCGGTCGCATATCGGTCGCCCGCGCTTGCAATCGACACACTGGCCTCGGACAATGTGGAACGGGTGCAAACGATGGCGGACCCCGTTTACATCGTCAGCGCAGCTCGCACTCCGATCGGCAAGTTCGGAGGGATGCTGACAGACTTTACGGCGCCTGATCTCGGCATGATTGCGGTTCGGGCCGCCCTTGAGCGCGCGTTCGGGCAGCCGCTGCCGGCGGAACGTCAACCAGGTCAGCCGGCGCCGCCCGACGCACGATCCACTCCTTGGCGTGTTGACGAACTCATCTTTGGCAACGCGCGGCCCGCGGGCGTAGGACCGAATCCGGCTCGACAAATCGCCTGGCGTTCGGGTCTCGGCGACGATGTTCCCGCATTCACGGTGAACATGGCGTGCGCCTCAGGTCTGCGAGCGGTCATTCTTGGCTGGCAGCAGATTCGTTTGGGCCAGGCCAGTCTTATCATTGCGGGTGGGGCAGAATCCATGAGCCGCGTGCCCTACCTTGTTGAGGGTCGCTGGGGTTTCAAGTTGGGAAATCAACCGCTGGTCGATGCGATGTATCGCGACGGATTTCTCTGCCCTCTTTCCAGGCTCGTGATGGGCGAGACGGCCGAGATTCTCGCCGGGCAGTACAAAGTTTCCCGCGACGAGCAGGACGTGTTCGCGCTGGAAAGCCAGCGCCGGGCCGCGCGCGCTGCCGCCGAGTGTCGGTTCAAGGCCGAGATCGTTCCGATCGAAAAAGCTGACAAAAAGGGTTACGTCTCGCACCTGGAAAAGGACGAGCACGTTCGTCCCGACGCCACGCTCGAGAGTTTGGCGAAGCTTCCGCCTGTGTTCAGCAAAAGCGGAACGATCACGGCTGGAAACTCGAGTGGCATCACCGACGGCGCTGCGGCCGTGGTTCTGGCCGGCGAACGGAAAGTAAGGGAGCTGAATCTCAGGCCCCTTGCCCGAATCGTCGACGCAACGGTCGCCGCCGTTGATCCGCGTGTGATGGGAATCGGCCCCCTGCCCGCCATCCGGGCTCTCACCAAGCGCACGGGCACGAAAATCGCGGATTACGACGCGATCGAGTTGAACGAAGCCTTTGCCGCGCAAGTGATCGCCTGCGATCGCGAACTCCACTTCGATCGCGCGCGGCTCAACCCGAATGGCGGCGCGATTGCCTTGGGCCACCCGATCGGCTGTACCGGCGCGCGCATCCTCACCACCCTTCTCCAGGAACTCCGGTCGAACACCGCCCGCCCGGACAATCCCGCGACAGGCCGGCGGGGTCTTGCCACATTGTGTGTGTCCGGCGGAATGGGCGTGGCAGTTGAAATCGAAACTGTCTAAGCTTTTACTGGAGCACCCCAATGGCTAAATCCGGTCGGGAGGTCGAAGTACTGGGAACGCTGGCGCTCACTCCGCCGCGACCTGAAGAATTCCATCATGTGAAGTTTCGCGTCGAAGGCGAAGTCGCGCGCCTGACGCTCGACCGTCCTGAACACAATCTCTTGAACGAGCGGATGCTCGCGGAGATCGCTTCGGGAATCAATTCGATCGGCGAGCGCAGCGACGTCAAATTGATCGTTCTCGATTCCGCGGCAAAGGCCTTTTGCGGCGGCATTGAGCTGGGCGAGTACACACAGCGGCGCGTTTTTCAATTGCTTGATGCCTTCCACAACGCGTTTTCCGCCATGCTCGATACGTCGAAGCCCCTCCTGGTTATCGTCGACGGCCCTGCGTTCGGCGGAGGTGCCGAGCTTGCATCGCTGGGCGACCTGGTGATCGCCACTCCCCGCGCGAGATTCGCACAGCCTGAGATCAAGCTCGGCGTGTTTCCTCCGCTCGCCGCCGCCATTCTTCCTTACATCCTTGGCCCGAAACTCGCTCTCGAGCTTGTTCTGACAGGTGAAGTGATGACGGCGGAGCGCGCGCACGAGCTCGGCCTTGTGAACTGGCTTGTTTCTGAACAGCAGCTGCAGGACAAAGTCAGCGAAGTGATCGCCAAGGTCACAGCGCAGTCCGGCCCGGTCCTTACCATGGCCAAGAAGACGATTCTAGGCAGCCTCGGCATGTCCTTGCGCGAAGGCGTGCGCAGTTCGATGAAAGTCTTCCTGAACGAACTCGGCGACCTGGAAGACTCACAGGAAGGCCTGCGAGCGCTGGTCGAGAAGCGCGCGCCGAAGTGGAAAAACCGCTAGCGCCGGCACCGGTTGATTGACACTTGGTGCGGCGGCGCTTACACTCGCCGTGACAACTTAGCTGGCCGGGGTGAGATTGGAAGGCCGTGAAAATCGGCCACGGTCCCGCCACTGTGATCGGCCGGCGCTGCAAGAATCCGCCCACGGGCCTCGCATGCGAGGCCGGGAAGGGTGTCCCGAGGTAGAGGGGACGGCAGCGCCTCGAATCTTCGCCAAGGCGCCGCGCCTCGGAGCGCGGCAATTGCGAAGGGGCCGAAAGTCAGGAAACATACCCGGGCTGGTAGAAGCTGACACTCTTCGCGAGAGAGGGTGTGGCGACAAGCCTCGCTTTCTCCGCGAGGCTTTTTTGTTGCGCGGCGGCTGGGCCGAGAGAGTGTAGGTTCCGGTTCGGCGACGGCTACGCGGAGGCGACGTGATTCGCGCTCGATGGTCCCAACTGCTGCTCCTGCTCGCGCCGGTCTTCATCTTGCCGGGCCAGGCAGCGTTTGCCATTGCGCCTTTCTCTCAGTCACCGAACGCCTCGGCAGGTGAGACGCGCGCAACGCGGACGGTCACCGACGGAGCCGGTCGGAGCGTGAAGATTCCGGCGAAGGTGGATCGAATTGTTTCCCTGGCGCCGAACCTGACGGAAACTCTGTATTCCCTTGGCCTCGCAGACAAGCTGGTCGGCGACACAAGCTACTGTGATATTCCGCCGGAAGCGAAGTTGAAGCCTCACGTTGGCGGACCGCAGAATCCGAGCATCGAAGCGATCGTTGCGTTGCGCCCGGACCTGGTGTTCGCGACCACTTCGATCAATCGTCCGGAAACCGTGGACGCGCTCGAGCGACTCGGAGTCTCGGTGTACACCACGGACCCACACACCGTGCGAGGCATGATCGACTCCTTCGGCCGCATCGCCGATCTGGCGGGAGCCGGTGAGCAGGGCTCGGCGCTGAAGGCGAACCTCAACGCCAGACTCGACGCCCTTCACGCGCGCCTCGCCAGTCTTCCGCCGGTTCGCGTTGTTTTTGTCGTCTGGCTCGATCCGCTCATCACCGTCGGACAGAACACGTTCATTGCCGATTCGCTGCATTGGGCGGGCGCCGAATCGGTGGTCGTGTCGCACCAGAATTGGCCGCAATTGAGCTTCGAAGAAGTTGTCCGCCTGCAGCCGGACTATCTCGTTTTCGCCTCCAGCCACTCGGGCGAAGGCGCGGTCACGGCCAAAGACCTCCGCAGCCGGCCCGTCTGGAAGGATCTTCACGCCGTGCAGCAGGACCATATTGCGATCATCAGCGACGAAATTGACCGCCCGGCTCCCGGCTTGATCGACGCCATCGAGCAACTCGCGCGCAAACTCCATCCTGACGCGATCAGGACGAGTGCCGCGCCTGCCGAGTCGCGAGGCAAAAATTCCGGTGTAGCAAGTACCCGAAGGGACGAGGCGCTCTGTGGCGATCCAAGTTGAGCATCAGGTGCAGGGCATGCGCACGCTGACCGCCCGGCGTGTCATCAGCGTTTGCGCCATGCTGCTGGCCGTGCTGTTCGTGGTCGTGGTGATTTCGCTGCGCATGGGCGCGTTCCCGCTCTCCGTGCGCGACATCGTGGCGACTCTGTTCAATGGCGCGCTGGGCCGGAGAGAAAGAATCCCATCGGAATTTTCTCTCGTGGTCTTTGGCTTGCGGCTCCCGCGAATCGCACTGGGCATTCTTGTGGGAGCGGCCCTTTCGACCGCAGGCGCCGGCTTCCAGGCGCTGCTGCGGAATCCTCTCGCCGATCCGTACGTTCTGGGCGTCTCGAGCGGTGCGGCGCTCGGCGCGATTCTGAGCCTGATCTTCGTTCCGCATCTGCCCGGAGCCATTCAGGTCGCTGCGTTCGTGGGCGCTGCGGCAACGATCGCGGCCGTCTATTTTCTGGGGCGGCGCGGGGGCCAACTGGATAGCGCCACTCTTCTGCTCGCGGGTATTGTCGCCGCTTCGTTCCTCTCGGCTGGCATCATGTTTCTGATGACCACGCTTCCCGGACGCGACCTCCGCGGCATGGCCTTTTGGCTGATGGGCGATCTGTCCTCTCCGCCGCCGACTCAGAACGTCCGCGGGTGGTTCGTTTTTCTCTTCGTGGTGTTCGCGATCGCCGCGGGAGCGATCTACTTGACCGCCTCGGACCTGAATTTGATTCTGACCGGCGAAAAAGAGGCTCAGCATCTTGGCGTGAACGTCCATCGCGTTAAACTGGTGGTGTACATTTCCGCCTCGATCCTGACCGGCCTGGCGGTTTCCGTGAGCGGTGCCATCGGGTACGTCGGCCTGCTGGTTCCTCACGTCATGCGCATGCTTTTCGGCAACGATTATCGCCTGCTCATACCCACGTCGGCGCTGGGCGGCGCCATCGCGATCGTCGCCGCCGATACACTGGCGCGAACCGTGGTGGCTCCCACGGAGTTGCCGGTGGGTGCGATGACCGCCCTGGCAGGCGCGCCCGTCTTCATTTACCTGCTCCGCCGGAGAGTCCGATGAGCGCCGCGGCAAACAGCGGAACCTCGCTGGCGTCGGCAAGGCCGGTGGCGAGCCCGCCTGCTCGTCTGAAAGTCGAGCAGGCGACCTATGCGTATGCTGCCACCGACCGTTCCGCGCCCAACTTCGCCTTGGGCGCGACCAGCTTCGAGGCGCGCCGGCAGCAAATCGTTGCGGTTCTCGGGCCTAACGCGAGCGGCAAATCCACGTTGCTTCGTCTGCTCGCTGGCATGGTTGCTCCGCTTTCCGGACGAATTGAAATTGACGGCGTAAGCCTCGCTGATCTCGATCTGCGCACGCGCGCCCAGCGGATCGCCCTTGTGCAGCAGGAAAGCGAGCTTCTTTTTCCGCTGCGCGTCTGGGAATTCGTTCTTCAGGGACGCTATCCCTACGGGCGCCGCCTTCGCTTCGAATCCGACAAGGATTCTCTATTGGCCGGGAATGCGTTGTCGCAAGTGGGAGCCGATGCGCTTGCGGGCCGCTGGATGAATGAATTGTCGGGCGGCGAAAAGCAGCGCGTGATTCTGGCGCGGGCGCTCGCGCAACAGCCGTCTCTTCTCCTGTTGGACGAGCCCACCCAGCACCTCGACGTAGGCGGCAAGGTGGAACTGCTGCGCCGCCTCCGCCGGCTGGCGGACGAGCACCGCTACACGGTAATCGTCGTCACGCATGAGTTGAATCTTGCCGCCGAATTTTCCGACCGCATCGTCTTGTTGCACAAGGGAAAGTGCCTGCGGGTAGGCTCGCCGACGGAAGTGTACGACCGCGAGCTTCTTCAGCAGATTTTTGACGCTCCCTTGGATGTAGATATCCGTCCGAACGGACGCCCGCGCGTTACTTTGCGCGCGAGCGAGTAGTTCGCTGTGTCTGTGACACCGCGGTGGCCTCGAGGCCCAGGGCTTGATCGGCGCCAGCCGGCATGCCCGAAGCCGCGAGGCCTCCGCAAACGGCCCTGAAACGCTTCACTTTGACTTCGTGATGCGCTTCGGTGCCGCAACAATTCACCGAGACTCCGTGCACGGGAAGACGGTGAAATTCCGTCGCCGCCGCGCGACTGTAAGGCGAAATTCTTTCGGCACGGCCACTGCCCCATCGAAGTTCGGATGTGGAGACGGGAAGGCCGTTCCGCTGTTTCGATCGATCGCAAATTCGCGGTGATCCGGCAGTCCTGCTGAACGGGGAAAGTCGCCAAGCCAGGAGACCGGCGGAGTCTCAGCCTGCCGAGGGTGCCATGCGCGCTTGCCAGGATAGCCTTCAATTCCCGCGCGAGAGGGAAGGAGGACATCATGAGACTGCACCGCCTTCCGGCCGTTGCCGGACTTCTGCTGGCATTTTCCTGCATCGCTTCGAGTCAAGCCCAAACAGTTTCCACGATTACAGGCAGCTTGTCCGATCCCAGCGGTTCGGCCGTCGTTGGCGCCAGAATTGTGGCGCAACGGGTCGATTCCAAAGAGAATCCCCGCGAAACCCGAAGTGGCGATGAGGGTAAATTTTCCCTCACGATTACTCCGGGCCGCTATCGGCTCAGCATCGAACACGAATCGTTTGCGCGAGTCGAAGAAGAGGTATCGCTCGCGCCAGGCGAGACCCGGAAGATCGATTTTCATCTCGAGCTTCGCCGGCTCGCTGCGACTGTTGTCGTGACGGCGGCGGCCGAGCCGGAACTCGCCAGCGCGGCTGCGGCGCCCGTCGACATCATCACGCGCCAGCAGATCGAACAGCGCGGAGACATTTTCCTGACGCCGCTGCTCGCGTCGGTTCCGGGCGCGAGCTTCTCGCAGCTCGGTCCGATGAGTGGCACGACAACTTTCTTTCTCGACGGCGGGAATTCGAATTATACGAAGGTGTTCGTTGACGGGGCGCCTGTAAACCAGCCCGGAGGCCTCGTCGATTTTTCGAATTTCACCCTCGATGACGTCGATAAGATTGAAGTCGTGCACGGGGCAGCGAGCGCGCTGTACGGCTCGGACGCCATGGATGGCGCAATCCAGATTTTCACGCATCGCGGAACAACGCGCATTCCGGAAATCGTGCTGCAAGGGGATGGCGGAACATTCGGGACCGGTCACGGTTCCGGCCAGATCAGCGGCTTGCTTGGCGCACTCGACTACTCCGTTGACGCCGCACATCTATCGAGTCAGGGCCAGGGGCCGGGCAATTTCTTTCGCGACACGGCCCTTTCCGGCAATTTCGGCTGGAAATTCTCCGATACAAGTCATCTCCGGCTCGCCCTCCAGAACAATTCCAGCGATGCGGGACAGCCTGGGCAAACTCTGCTGCCCGGGGAGGCCGTCATCGGCCAGAGTACCGGGATCCATGATTTCTCTTCCGACCTGCGCTGGGATTTTTCGACCGGACCGCATTGGCAGGACCAGGTGTCCGGTTTCGAATCACGTTTTCGATCGCTCGATTATTCGCCCCTGTTCGGGACATTCGTGAGCGAGTTCAATCGTGCGGGCCTCAACGCGCAGTCCAGCTATCTTTTCCATGGTGGCAGCGCGACGGCGGGGTATCACTACGAAGTCGAGAATGGGCCCACCGAAGGCCGGCACAATCAGGCAGGCTATCTTGAGATCCGCTATCAATTTGGTTCTCGGCTGACTGCTATCGCCGGAGGACGCGTGGAAGACAACAGCTTCTTCGGAACGCGAGCCGTGCCGCGTGTCGGCGCAGCCTTCACCGCGCATCGGGGGAATGCTTTCTGGGGCGCTACGCGGTTGCGGAGTTCGTTCGGCCTCGGCATCAAAGAACCGGAAATCCTGCCCGCTGGGTGCAGTCCCCAGCTCGATCCCGAACGAAGCACAACGTTCGATGCCGGCCTCGACCAGGATTTCGCATCCGGGCGAGCGCGCGTGTCCATCACGTATTTCCATAACGACTTTCACGATATCGTCAGTTTCGCAAGCGCCACTTCCAGTCCCAATTGCCCGGCGTATTTCGGCAGTTTCTTCAATACGGACGCGGCTCGCGCATACGGCGCCAATTCGCAGGTCGAAATCGAAATCACCGCCTGGCTGCGGATCATGGGGAACTACACGTACGATGATTCGAAAGTCCTCCGATCTCCGAACGCCACCGATCCTGCTTTGGTCCCGGGCAACCGCCTTTTCAAACGCCCTCTTCACTCGGCAAGCCTGATCGCCAACGCCCATTTGCGGCGGATGAACTGGGATCTGGCGGGATACTACGTGGGCCGGCGCGCGGATAGTGATTTTGACAGCTTCGCCGTGAATGGCGTTTGCATCGGATTCTGTATCTCGAGCGATCCCAGCTACGTTCGCTGGGACCTCGCGAACAGCATCGACCTGGGCCACGGCTTCTCAACACTCGCGGTCGTGAACAACCTGTTCAACCGCTATTATCAGGACGCTGTCGGATATCCCGCGCTGCGCCTCAACTATCGCCTCGGCGTGAAGTACACGTGGGGGCGGGAGTAGCGGCATGGCGGCATTCGCACGGATTTTCACCTGGGCCTCGCCCGCCTTCCTTTCTTTCTGCCGCGTGTTCGGCGGAAGAGCTGCGATAAGCCTTCTCCCTCCGATGTTATAATGGGGGCTTTATGAGCCGAGCGACACAAGACGCGCCGCGTCTGGCCCCGGAAACCCTGCTGAAATACGAGGCGGTGATCGGTCTCGAGGTCCACGCGCAGCTCCAGACGCGCACGAAGGTTTTCTGCGGCTGCTCCACCCGATTCGGCGACCCGCCCAATACCAACACGTGCCCCGTCTGCCTCGGTTTACCCGGCGCTTTGCCGGTTCTGAATCGACGCGCTCTCGAACTGGCCATGCGTGCCGCTCTGGCATTGAACTGCGAAATTCAGCCGCGCTCACGTTTTGCGCGAAAGAACTATTTTTATCCCGACCTGCCCAAGGGCTATCAGATTTCAATGTACGAGCTGCCCCTGGCTACCTGTGGCTCGCTCGGCATCGAGATCGAAGGCCGCCGCGCCCGGATCGGCATCACGCGCGTGCACATGGAAGACGACGCCGGAAAAAGCCTTCACGAGGGCTTCGCCGATTCCGACCGCTGGAGCTACATCGACTTCAATCGTTGCGGCGTGCCCCTGATCGAAATCGTTTCGGAGCCGGACCTGCGCACGTCCGCCGAGGCCTACGCCTATCTGAACACCCTGAAGCAGGTGCTCCTGTACACGGAGGTCAGCGACTGCAACATGGAGGAAGGGTCGCTCCGCTGCGATGCGAACGTCAGCGTGCGCCTTCGCGGCGCTCCGAAATTCGGCACCAAGGCGGAAGTGAAAAACCTGAATTCCTTCCGCTTTCTCTCGCACGCGCTCGAGTACGAAATCGAGCGCCAGATCGGCCTGCTTGAATCAGGCGGCGCGGTTACGCAGGAAACCCGCCTTTGGAACGTTGCCGGCGGGCGCACGGAACCCATGCGCTCGAAGGAATTCGCGCACGACTACCGCTATTTTCCCGAGCCCGATCTGCTTCCTGTTAGGGTCTCCGAAGCGATGATCGGGGACGTGCGCAGCCGCATGCCCGAATTGCCGGCCGCAAAGGTCGAGCGCTTCCTCCGGGATTACCAGATCACGCCGTACGATGCCGCCGTGCTGACCGCGACGCGCTCCCTTGCCGACTATTTTGAGACGACGGTGAACGCCGGCGCCCCCGCGAAATCGGCGGCGAGCTGGATTTCCGTCGAATTGCTTCGCCGCCTCAAGGATGCCGGTGGGGATATTGCGGAAAGCCCCCTCAATCCCGCCAACCTTGCGGAGTTGTTGAAAAGGGTAGAGAGTGGCGAGATCACCGCCGCCAGCGGAAAGAAAGTCTTCGCCAAAATGTTCGAGACGGGCCAGACCGCGCCGGCCGTGATCGCCGAGGAAGGACTTGCCCAGATCAACGACTCGGCCGCCGTGGAGAAAATCGCTCGCGAAGTGATTGCAAGAAATCCGGACAACGTTGCGAAGTTTCGCGCCGGGAATGAAGGTGTTTTCAAGTTTTTCGTGGGCCAGGTGATGCGCGAGACGCGAGGTCAGGCCAATCCCCAGCTGGTGAATGAAATCCTCAGGCGCGTGCTTGCGTAGTACTCGTATATGCCCGGAGACAACAAGATGCCAAAGGTAGGCGACGAGGCCCCTGCGTTCCAGGCGACGTCCGACGACGGTACGACGATTTCCCTGTCGGACTTTCGCGGAAAACACCTGATTCTCTACTTCTTTCCCAAAGCCAACACCCCCGGTTGAACCAACGAAGCGTCCGAGTTTCGCGACGCCATGAGCAAATTCAAGAAACGGAACGCGGCAGTCGTGGGCTGCAGCGCCGATTCCGTGCAGGCACAGGCGAAATTCAAGACCAAGCATGGGCTGAATTTCCCGCTGCTAGCCGACACGGAATTTCGTGTGATCGAAACCTACGGAGCTCGCCGCATGAAGTCGTTCCTCGGGAAGACGTTCCTCGGGATCGTGCGCATGACGTTCTGGGTCGGAGAAGACGGAAACATCAAAGAGGTGTGGGACAAGGTGTCCCCGAGGGGCCATGCCGCCGAAGTGCTGGCGGCGATCACGGATTCGAAGGGCTAGACCTTCCCGGTTCGTTGTCAGACCATCAAACAGTGACCCGAAAGCTGTCGCCGTCCTGTTCGACTAGCGCATTGTCGATCAGTCGCGTGCTGCCGATAAAGGCCGCAATCAAGACGTAGCAATTGCCGCGCAGGCTGATCACGCGCTCGAACGTATCGGCGTCCACGATTTCCGCGTAGTCGAGCCTGATCCCCGATTCGGCGCCGATTACGCCGCGCAACGTCGTCAACAATTGCGCGACGTCCCGCTCCCCGCCGACGATCTCCCCTCGAACCGATTCCAAAGACCGGTAAAGGGCCGTCGCGGACCGGCGTTCATCCGCATTCAGATACGCGTTGCGCGAGGAAATGGCCAGTCCGTCGGGCTCTCGAACGATGGGACAAACGACAATCGAGGCATCGAGGTTCAGGTCGCGCGCCATTTGCTGAATGATGCGAGCTTGCTGTGCGTCCTTGCGCCCGAAAAAGGCGAAGCGCGGCTGAGCGATTTCGAAGAGTTTCAGCACTACGGTCGCAACTCCGCGAAAATGACCCGGCCGCGAGCGCCCTTCGACGCGCTCGCTCAAGCCCTCCACCGAAACAGCGGTCTGGAAACCTTTCGGGTACATCTCTTCGACCGGCGGTGCAAACAGATAATCCACACCCATTTCTTCGATCGCCGCCCGGTCGCGTTCCATCGGCCGTGGATATTTTTTGAAATCCTCCGAAGGGCCAAATTGCGTTGGATTGACGAAAATCGACACCACTACCGGAGAGCATTGTCTCTTCGCTTCGCGAATCAGGGAGAAATGTCCCTCGTGCAGCGCGCCCATCGTCGGTACCAGGCCAACGATGTGCTCGCCGGCCCGCGCGCCGCGCGCCACCTGCTTCATCCAGTTGACGGTGTGGATTGTCTCCAAGGTTGGAGCGGGCCGTCCAACCCCGCGGCTCGCGTCATCTTTGCCTTCGGGCGGAAGTTCTTTGCTTTCGTTGCCTCAATAAGGCTCGAGCAAGCTCGACTCAGCGCGGTCTTCCCGAGCCTCCCGAGGGATGCGACGTTGCAGCCGGCGCAGCGACCCGCCCTGGGCTCTGCATTCCCATGCTTGGCGTCGAGGCTGCCGCGCCGTAGTTCCCGGAGTTTCCAAGGCCGCCCATTCTTGGTGACGCGAACGACGCCCGCATGGGTGGCCGGCCCGGAAGTCTCGGCGCAGCCACGGCTCCGTTCACCGCCGTAAACCCGCGCGTGGGAGATCCGTTGATGGTTGTCCGCGCGGTCGCGGCTTCATGCAGGGCATTCACATTGACCTTCGCTCCAGTGCTCGCGGCCAGCCCCGCGCGCAAACCTTGCAGGTTTGCCGCCGTGGGCACCACAACGCGGGCACTGCTGATTCGCGCCGCGCCTGGAGCCAGGGGTTTCCCGTTTTGCTCCGGTGCAGCCGCGAGGCTCCGCATTTTCAGACTTTGCATCCTCGCGGATATTTCGCTCGCGCTGAAGACCTGATTCCTGCCCTCTTTCCCAAGTTTCTTCGTGCTGACAATCACCGGCGTCGCCACCGACCCGGGATGTACGACGCCGACCCCTCGGGGCGACCAGCCAACTCGATTCCCGAAGCCATACCACTGCACGGGCGCCGCCGCCCACGTCCCGTAATTCCCCGGAATCCACATCCAACCGAACGCCGGCGAATACTCCCAGCCGCCGAAGTGATACGGCACCCAGCCCCACGGCTCGCCGCTGATCCAGGTCCAACCGAATGTCGGGTAGAACATCCACTGCCCGTCGGTGAAGGGCGCCCATCCTGCTGCCATCCCGAACGGCTGCCAGCCGTAGCCGAAGCCCGGGAAGTTGCTCCAGGACCCGTAATCAGCGAGGTCTGCCATACCGTAGCTGAACGGCGCGTTCGCGCTCAGCGCTGCTGTACTCCGCCCGTTTTTCTCCGCCGTCAGCCGGCCACTCACCCAGTGATCCCACTCATCCGGCGCGGGGCTTCGCAAGAGAGCGATCGACGGTTTCTTTCCGGGTTCGTCCACGAACATGTCGCCCTTGGCCAGCAGTCTGTTTTCCGAGGTCCCGCCGAGGGACACTTTGCCGTTCATCACGCTGACTGCGGCGTTCTTTTGGCGCACGCCCATCCTGAATTCAGCGCTCTTTCCGGGCGTGACCGTGAACGTAGGTGTCATCACTTCAAATGTGTCTCCTGCCGAGAGGCTCGCCTCGAATGTTGCTACGCCCTCCGAAAGAGTGATCCGCGTGATCCGGCCGCCGCTTGAAAGTGCCAGCTCCGTAAACTGCACCACGGAGTTCGGCGCCAGCCAGAGCATGCTTCCGTGTTCGAATTCCACCTCGGCGCGCCCCTCGTTCGTGCCGATCGCAAATCCTTGCTCCACCGGCATATTCATCACGGCTGGTTCCCATTTGTTCGATTTGTCCGCGCGTACGATCTGCACGTCGCCTTGGACGTAGCTCAGGCGCACGATCCGGGCATAGCTGTAACTCGTCGGGTCGTCTCCTGCGCGCGCAGGCACGCAGAGCGCCAGGACCAGCAGCAAGGCAATCGAGACGACCAAAGAAACCGTCGCGGAATTCCGATCGGGCATGGGACACCTCCAAGACCGGGGCATCTGGAGCAATCATACTCCTGTCAAGCGGGCTTGATTGTCAATTTTCGTGCCATCCCTGGCTGAAAGGGCTTACCATTGCCCCACATGGCTAATAGCGAGGAACGCGGTCGGGTGATCGGAATCGGCGGCGTTTTCTTTAAGTCGCGGGATCATATGCAGTTGCGCGAGTGGTACGCCAGGCATCTCGGAATCGAGCATGGCAACGATGGGGCTATGTTCAAATGGCGGTCCGCGTCGGGCTCGGGATCGGCGGCGAGCGCCGCCGCCGAGAATGAGCTTTTCACCGTCTGGAGCATTTTCCCGGGCGCCTCGACGTATTTCGACCCCAGCTCCGCCCCCTTCATGATCAACTACATGGTCGACGACCTCGACGCGATCCTCGCCAAGCTGGCAGACGGAGGCGTGCGCATCGATCCCAAGCGCGAGGATTACGATTATGGCCGCTTCGCCTGGATTCATGATCCGGACGGCAACAAGATCGAACTCTGGGAACCCCTCACGCCAGAGTGAGCCCAATCGAGGCCGCGTTTCCGTTCCTTCCACTTAAACTCCCGGGAGGATTCTGTGACTGAGGACCGGCGACAATTTCTTCAGCAGTCCTTAGGGGCCGTTTGCGCGGCGCTGATCGTCTCGCCGCTCGACGCGATGGCAGCCCCTGCCTCGTCAGCCGCAAGCAGCGCCGACCTGAGCGGCCGCATGTCCTGGATGAACCCGCCCCCGTCCTCGAAGCGATCCGGCGACACACTGATTGTGCACAGCCGCGCCAGGACGGATTTCTGGCGCAAGACGTTCTACGGCTACCTCACCGATAACGGACACTTCTTCCATCTCCCGGCGAGCGGCGATTTCACGTTTCAGGCGAGGGTCGACGGGAAATATGCGGCTCTCGACGATCAGGCCGGGCTCATGGTCCGTCTGGACGCGGAAAACTGGGTGAAGTGCGGCACGGAATTTTTCGATGGACGCCGGCATGCCAGCGTCGTCTTCACGCGCGATTTCTCCGACTGGTCGACCATGCCCGATCTCTCAGATACCGCTGCCGTCTGGTGGCGCGCCGCACGGAAGAAGGACTCGATCGAGTGCTCCTGCTCGATCGACGGAAAAGCGTTCACCACGGTTCGTCAGGGCTATTTCCCGCCGAGCGCGAAAGGCGACGCCGGAATCATGTGCGCCGCTCCAGAGGGTCCCGGCTTCGACGCGAGTTTCGACCACCTTCGTCTCACCGCCCATAATCAAGCCTGACCCTCTGCCGCCCATCTGGCGCAGATTGTTTTACCATTTCGTTCCGTACCCGCAGTACAATCTGGGCGAAGTTTTCGGTCTCAGGCATCTCAGGCAAGGATTCCAATGGACCGGCACTCCGCGCCCGGCGCTCGGGCGTGCAAGTCATTTGCGGCGAGTCTCGCGACCAAAGCGGCAGTCCGCCTTTTGGCCGTCGCCGTGCTGGTCGCGGCCGTAACAGCGCAGCCCAAGGCCAGCTCCCAGCGAACCCGAACTCAAAAGTCTGTCCCGCCGCTGGCCGACAATCCGATCGCAGTTCAATCCACGGGTCCCCTGCGCTCAGAAACGCGTCTCGTACAGCTCAGCGTGATCGTTGACGACCGCCACGGCCGGCCCATCACTGGTTTGAGCAAACATGATTTCACGGTTTTGGACAACGGGAAGCAGGAACCCATTCAGGTCTTCCTGGTCCACGAGAGTGAACCTCGCCGGATGCGCACCGCCGCCTTGCCTCCGGACACGTATTCCAATCGCATGGCCGATCGGAGCATTCCCATGAGCGCCACGGTGATTCTGCTCGATGGACTGAACACAAAGATCTCCGACCAACAGTACGCCCGTTTGCAAGTCATCAAATTCCTGCAACAGATCCAGCCGGAAGACCGCGTGGCCCTGTACACGCTCGGTGACGATTTGAAGTTGCTGCACGATTTCACCAACGACGCTCAGAGCCTGCTCGAGTCCCTGCGGCAATATCAGGGGCGAATCTCCCCTGAATTTAGCGAAGCAGTCTCGCGCCCCGGCCGTTCAGAAGCGGACCGGGGCCGCGACAGGCGAACCGGCGGCGCGATCGGCAGGTCCCCGCGGGACGACATGTTTGCGGGTTTCCTACATTCGTTCGATGCGTCGGAGCACGCATTTCAAGTTCGGGACCGCGCTGCGCGAACCGTGCAAGCGCTCGAGCAGATCGGCAATCATGTCGCCCTGCTGCCTGGCAGGAAGAATCTCGTTTGGGTTTCAGGGAGCTTCTTGCCCGCCGCAAACCTCCAGGACGTCGAGATGAATACTCCAAATGGAGCCCTGCTGTTCACGTCCGATCTTGAAAGTGTCGCTCGAAAGCTCAACAACGCCAGTCTCGTGCTCTACCCGGTTGACGCGCACGGCCTTCTGGTGGGAGGCATGTTCGGCGCGTTCGGCGCGCCCGATTACCGTCAGTTCGCCGTGATGGACGAAATCGCGCAGCGAACGGGTGGAAAGGCCTTTTACAACACAAATGACATCCTCGGCGCGATTCGCAAGGCTGTGGACGATTCACGCGTGTCCTACGAGATCGGATACTACCCGCAGATTGAAAAGTGGGACGGTAGCTTTCATAAGGTGCGGATCAAAGTAGGACGGCACGGCGCGCACGTTCGGGCGCGCGAAGGCTATTTTGCCGTGCCCGGGCCCACCATAACGCCGAAGCTGCGCCAGCCGTTCTTCAGCGCCGCTGCCACCAATATGCTCGATGCGGACGGCATCGGGATTATCCTGAACGTGATGCCGGCCAGCGCGGAAGCGAAAGCTGCTCGGTATCTCGAAGTCTCCGTCCGTCTGGAGCCGGGAGATCCCACGGTCGAGCTGCGCAACGCTCGCTGGACCGGAAGCCTTGAAACTGTGTTGGTCCAGCTCGACGACAAGGGCGTCGTCCTGAGTGCGAGCGACGATCCAGTCGAGTTCCGGCTCACTCCGGATCAATATCTCCAAATGACGCGATACGGCCTCTCATATCGGGAAAAGGTGGACGTTCGCCCCCGCGCGTCGGAGCTGCGTGTGGTGGTGCGTGATGGCGAAAGCGGGAAAATCGGTTCCGTAGCGGTGCCGCTCGCGCGCTATTTTCCGCCTGCTAAGCCCGGAAGCTGACGATCACTGCTGCGAAGCGGCCTCTCCGTCGCCTGCGTTCGGCGTTTCGTCTTTCGGCGCGGCTGGAAGCTTGCGGCCGACGCCAAGATGGTCATAGTTGAGCGCGGCGTTCATCACCAGCATGAAGCTGCCGTGCGTTTCCTGCCGCCACATGGGATTGTTCGCGAAGAGAACCACGTGGCCGCGCCCCACCGGAACATCGACCACGGCAGGCGCATCCGCCAGTTCTTTTCCGCCGGCGAGCATGCCGCTCACCCACAACTTTGACTCGTCCGCAAAGCGCAGCACCACGCGTGGCCACGTTTGCGGTGGCGGGAGCATTCCGCGAAGGGCTTCGCGGATGTCCGGCGCGATGTACGTTTCCTGCTCGGCCCGCGTCCGGTGCGGCTGGGGCGGTTCCGGATTCCACGCACGGCCCTGCGGAATATCGGGATCGGTTGCCGACCCGCGCCCGCTCGGTCTGCCTTCGCTCGCGCCGCCTTCACCTCCGCCGAAAAACCCTCTCGGGCTGATCGAGACGCGGAACACCGGAGCCTGGCTGAAATAGATCGCCAGCGTGTCGTCGTAGCCATACGCGATCGGGCTGCCCTTGTCTTCGACACTCGCATTGAAGATCGCGCCCTGCGCATGCAGCTGATGAGTCTCCTCGATCGAAACGCCCGAGGTGATCCCGAGATCGATCGGCAGCATCGTCGCTCGAGCTGACGGGAATGAACAGCCCGCCGTCCCGCACGAATTGCTGCAAGTGCGCGACGCCCTCCAGCCCCATCCCGCCGCGAATGTCGTCGGTGTGATCGATGATGCCGATGTTCGGCGTGAGCGCAGTCTTCTCCCACGGAATCGGCCCTCCGAAATCCGTGCCGTCCGGGAGGGTTCGCTTCGGTATTCCGTCGATCAGGGCGGAAAGGCTGTTCGCCGCGGGCGGCAAAATGATCACATCGTATTTTTCCCTCAGGTTCGACGTCTCGCGCACCACCTGGCCGGAGATATATGCGTATGGGACTTTCATCTCATCCAGCGCCAGCCGGAACCATCCATCCGGTTGCGTGTTGGTCCACGTATGCAGGATAGCGATGCGAGGCACTGAGACTTCGTGCCGCGCGGCCTTTATATCCGCGTCGCTCGCGCGAACGACGAGTCCCAAATCCTTAGTCGCGGACTCGAGCTGTTCTTTCAGGTCTGACGAACTGCCCTCTGCCGGGATGATGAATGACCCCGCTGCGTATTGCCGCCCGCCGGATTCAAACGCCTCTTCTGCTGCAAACATCTTCACGTCCTTCAGCCGGAAGCGGAACGTCGCCAGCGCCGGTTCGGCGTTCGCGTCGATCACGTAGAACCTCGCGCCGCCGCGTCCCGCAACAAGCTGGCCCGAGAAGGGCGCGGGACCGTCGACCAGTTTCATGGGCGCCTTCAGGATCGACGTATCCGTCACGCGCACCGTCTTCACGTTGACGAGCGGGCCCATCGTCCAGCCCGTGTCGTCGTACGGCCTGGGATCGTTGATGTTGAAATATTGCGTGTCGAGCAGCATGTCCGCCATACGGCTGTATGGTTGGTCCATTCGCACGACGTAGCTGCCCGCCGGGATGCTCACGGGTTTCGCCGCTTCGGATTTCTCCGCGCCTGCTTTCATCGGGGCAGTCTTGTGCTCTCCCGACGCCTCCTCCGCCATCGCTCGCGATTTGCTTCTCGCCCCCGCGGCGGCCGAAGCCGCCGGCTTGACCTCCAATTCGCGGTCCACGCGATTCACCTCAATCCCTTGCTGCTGCAGCAGTCGCACCAGCCGCACCTGCAGCGCCGGGCGCCGCCCGTCGTTGACGATCACCCACGCCGCCGGCCCTTCCGTCGTTGCCTTGGCCACCGCCCGCTTGCTCTTCAAATAGAAATTCGACAGAAATTCCTGTGCGTGATCCGCCGTGTAGCCGAGCGCAAACAGCAGGCCGCTCTCCTGCATGTTCGTGTTGTCGCGCATCGACCACGTGATTTTCGGCAGCGGCGGATTTTCCCGGTACCACTCGCGCGACGTATCCGCGGGCGGCAGTGTTCGCACGCGCGTGTCCGCGCCCCCATTTCCGAACGTCTCGTAGAAACGGCCGATCGAGTTATGCCCCGTCGCCACGTAGAGCATGTAATTCGGCGCCCAGCCGTCGTAGAAGCCGTGCGTCCACACGCCCGGCACGCCGCGCTTCGTGAACTGCTCGACTTCGTAATGCGCCATCTCCTGGAATTCGCTGAAGACGATCGGATCGAGCCAGGCGTTGTACGGCCCCGTGCCCGTCATCGTGTAGAGATAGGGGATCGATTCGTGCAGGTCGTGCAGCACCTGCGGATGCCAGTCGAGAAAGTTCTTCATCTGCACTTTGGAAAGCTGGAGGCCCATGCCGATGTTGTCGCGGTTGTTGTCGTGCGCCACGTAGTGGCCCCAGTAAATCAGGTTCGGCGCGGGCTGGCCGAGATGCGCCCGATGGTAGTTGTAGACGTCAACCATGCGGTCGCGGCCGTCCACCTCCAGGACGGGCGTGATCAGGAAAACCAGGTTCTTGCGGATGTTCCGGATGTAAGGTGTGTCCTCCACGGCCAGCCGGTAGGCAAGCTCCATCAGCATTTCGGGCGACCCGGTTTCGGGCGAGTGGATCGAGCCGGATGCCCAGTAGAACGGTTTGCCCGTCGCGATGAGTCCCTGCGCTTCCGCGTCGTTGATCTTCCGCGGGTCGGCCAGCTTCGCCGTGATGTCCTTCAGGTGATCGAGTTGCGCGATATTCGCCTCGTCGCTCACAGCCACGAGCATGAAGTCGCGCCCTTCCTCGCTCTTTCCGACCGTAAACACTTTTACGCGGGAACTGGCCGCGGCGAGCGCCCGGTAGTAGCGATAAATATCCTTCGTGTACGTCAGCTTGTTCGGGGCGCCTACCACGTAACCGAGAATTTTCTCCGGTGTGGGAACGGTATCCGACGCGGGAAGATGATCGACGAGCTCGGTCAGCAGATAAGGCTCCGTGGTGTACTGCTTGATCTTCGCGGTGTACTCGGCGTCATTCGGCGGCGCGGCCGCAGTCCGCTCCTGCGCCGTCGCAACGGACAAGAAGCCTGTTAGAACCAGAATCCCAATCGCCGCGAATGACGCCACACGCGGATTGCTTCGCATGGTTCCGCAGTTCGCCCCCATAAATGTTCTCCTCGAAAAAAGTTCTGAAAAAAGCAGGTGCGACCAGACCCCGGCGTTCCAACAGACGCGCACTGGTCTCTCCGCGTTTCACCGATCCTTCTTTCCCGCGCCCTTAGGCTTCCCAACCATCCGGCGTCGGCTCCGCTACCGTCCTGATCGTTTTGTCATGCGCCGTGTTACCATCGCGGTCCGCTGAACCCAGCGGCTTCAGCCAGTGCGTCGAAAACAAGCCCGGGCGTCCGTCCGCGGGAATTGCGAGCGAGGAGGATACAAATCCCTATGAGGCACGTCAGCAGGAAAATTCCGCGCGCCGTCGCAATCACCGCGACATTCGCGTTCGTCTTCTTCCTCTCTCTTGGCGCCGGCAACGCCGGCAACGCGCGTCCCGGCTACTACCGTTATCCGGCGATCCATGGCGAGACGATTATTTTCACGGCCGAGGGCGATCTGTGGAAGGTCAGTGTAAAAGGCGGCGCGGCGAGGCGGCTCACCTCCAACACCGGGAAGAAATCCGCGCTGCCATTTCCCCGGACGGCCAGACCGTTGCCTTCAGCGCCGAATATGAGGG
Organism: uncultured Acidobacteriota bacterium; assembly: GCA_963753475.1. Taxonomy (GTDB): domain Bacteria; phylum Acidobacteriota; class Terriglobia; order Acidiferrales; family UBA7541; genus Palsa-295. The sequence continues at coordinate 133,098 of CAVWCN010000019.1, read as the reverse complement.
CCCCGTCGACGTCTACACCATGCCCATCGAAGGCGGCCTGCCCCAGCGCCGCACCTGGGATGGCGACGCCGTGGTTGCCGGCTGGACGCCCGACGGGCGCGTGCTGGTTCACACCGAGCGCTACTCCACGCTGCCCGACCCCAAACTGGTTGCCATCGATGGCAACGGCCATCGCGAGATCATCCCTCTTGCTCCGCTGCCCAGGGCAGCTACACGCCCGACGGCCACACGCTTTTCTTCACGCGCTATATCGCCAACCGAGTCGGACCAAACGCTACCAAGGCGGCACGGCGGAAAACATCTGGCGCTACGATGCGGGCTCAGGAAGCCGTGAGCTTTGACCGGCGATTAGACCGGCACCTCGCACGACCCCATGTTCTGGAATGGCCGCGTCTATTTTCTTTCCGACCGCGACGGCGTCATGAACGTCTACTCGATGGACGAGAACGGCCACGATCTGAAACAGCACACGCACCATCGCGGCTTTGACGTGCAATCGGCCTCGCTTTCCGATGGCCGCATCGTCTATCAGTGCGGCGCCGACCTGTGGCTGCTCGATCTGCAGCATCCGGAAACGACGCCGTCATTCCCATCACTCTTGACTTCCGACTTCGACCAGCTGCGCGACCACTGGGTAAAGAAGCCGCTGGAATATCTCACCGGCGTGCACATCGCGCCCGACGGCGCCGCCGCTGTATTCACGGCGCGCGGAGAAGTCTTCACGCTGCCCGCCACGACCGGGACGCATTGTGAAGGTGGCGGGCAACCCTGGCGTCCGCTATCGCGACGCCGCGCTACATGCCCGACGGCAAGAGCATCATCGCGCTTTCCACCGAGACCGGTGAAACCGAATTCTGGAAATATCCGGCGAATGGCGTCGGCGCGCCCGAACAATGGACCCACGACGCGAAAGTCCTCGCTGGGAAGGTATTCCCGTCCCCCGACGGCCGCTGGCTCGCTTCCACGACAAGGATCAGCAGCTTTGGCTTTACGACTTCCGGACCAAACAGCAGAAGAAAATCGCACAGTCTATGGTCGGCGAGTTTCTCCGACTTCGCCTGGTCTCCCGACAGCCAGTGGCTGGCGTATGTGCGAATCCGCGGACAACCAGTTCGACCAGATCAAGCTGCTGAACGTGAACACCGGCGCAATTCAGGCGCTCACCTACGACCGCTATAACAGCGGGAGTCCCAGTTGGAACGCGGATGGCAAATGGATTTACTTCCTTTCCGACCGCATGCTGAAGTCCACCGTGAGTTCGCCTTGGGGCCCGCGCCAGCCCGATCCGAATTTCGACCGCTCCATGAAAATCTACGAACTCGCGCTGATACCTGGCCTGCGTTCGCCGTTTGCGCCGCCTGGACGAACTCCATCCCGACAAACCGCCGAAGGTCGAGGAGCCCAAATCGGAGAAGACGGCGGATTCCAGGACCAGTGCAGAAAAGAAACCCGCGGATGTGACCGTCGACATCGACTTCAAAGATCTCGCTTCACGTTTGCAGGAAGTGCCCGTCCCCCCGGGAAACTACGATTCTCTGCAATCAACCGAAAAACGCCTCTGCTGGCTCAGGCGGGGCGAGGAACCCAAGCCGAAGCTCGCCGTCGAATGCGTGGACGTCGCAAACAAGGGCGCCGCGCCGGAGACGGTGGTGCCCGACGTGAAGGATTACGAGATTTCGCTCGACCGGAAAAAGATGCTCGTCCGAAAGGATGACGACTTCTTCATTTTCGATTCCGACGCGAACGCCGCGGCCCTCCAGAATCCGAAGACCCTTTCGAAAGCCAAAATCGACATGATGGTTGGACCTTCGTCACCAACCGCCGCGCCGAATTCCGCGGCCTCTTTCTCGATGCCTGGCGCCTCGAGCGCGATTATTTCTATGACCGTCACATGAACGGCATCGATTGGACGGCCATGCGCGAGCGCTATCTCCCGCTCGTCGATCGCGTTACCGATCGCAACGAGCTGAACGACGTGATCGCGCAAATGGTCAGCGAGCTTTCTGCGCTGCACACCTTCGTGGGCGGCGGCGATTCCCGCAAAGCCCTCCGAACAGATCGATATCGGTTCGCTCGGCGCCGTTCTTCGGCGCGACGAACAGGCGGGCGGCTATGTCGTTCAGCACATTTATCTTCACGATCCCGACCTGCCGAACGAAGCGCCGCCGCTCGCCCGTCCCGGCTCAATCGTCCACGAAGGCGAAGTGATCCTGACCATCGACGGCCAGAGCGTCCTTAGCGTTCCCGACGAGCGCGCCCTCCTGCGCGGCAAGGCAGGCCAGAAAGTCCTGCTTCGCGTCAAGTCAACCTCCGGCGCGATCCGCGAAGTGCTCGTCACCGCCATCTCCGAAAAAGATGAAAGCGAGATGCGTTACGCCGAATGGGAATACACGCGCCGCCTCGCCGTCGATTCGGCCTCGCACGGCGCGATCGGCTATGTCCACCTCCGCGCCATGGGCCCCTCCGACATCGCCGAATGGGCGCGCGACTTCTATCCCGTTTTCGATCGCCAGGGACTGATCATCGACGTCCGCCACAATCGCGGCGGCAACATCGATTCGTGGCTGCTCTCGAAGCTCATGCGCAAGGCCTGGTTTTACTGGCAGCCGCGCGTCGGCAACCCGAATTGGAATATGCAGTACGCCTTCCGCGGGCACATGGTTGTTCTCTGCGATCGGTGGACCGCCTCCGACGGCGAGGCCTTCTCCGAAGGCTTCCGCCGGCTGGGATTGGGCAAGGTCGTTGGCACGCGCACCTGGGGCGGCGAGATTTGGCTTTCCGCAAGCAATCGGGTGGAAGACAACGGAATCGCCACCGCGGCCGAGACCGGCGTCTACGGCCCCGAAGGTAAGTGGCTGATCGAAGGCCACGGCGTCGATCCGGATATCGTCGTCGACGATCCTCCGCATGCCACGTTTGAAGGAAAAGACGCGCAACTCGACGCGGCGCTCAAGCTGCTTGAGGATGAGATTCGCAAGGACCCGCGCCCGGTGCCCAAAGCGCCGCCCTACCCGGACAAGTCATTCAAGTACGCGCAGTAACTGGCGCACGAGACATTCGGTCGGCGCGAGCCCTCCCTTGGGGCCGCTGCTCTGTGGTGAGCGCAGCGAACCATTGCTGCGTCCCGGTTCATGCCGAACACGCAGACCAGCGCCGAACGGTGTGCTATTTTATACTCCTGCCCGCTCGCGGTGGCGTCCCGCACGGCGTCTCCACTCTGGAAGCCGCGGAGGGGCGATTGGACTTAGCCTGGCGCGCAGCACGATTGCTGACGGCAGGCGCAGCGTAGTGCCGGGGTACTGGAAGGGAAAGAACAAGTCCCGTTAGGGACGATCGACGTCGCCGGCGTTCAACAGACCAATGCCCAGGAAATCAGCCACCGCAAAATCCGAAGAACCGATCACCGTCGACACGATCTTCGCGTCCGGCGGCCTGCTCGAACGCAGCCACTCCGCCTATGAATTCCGCCGCTCGCAGCTTGAGATGGCCCGCATCGTGGACGATGCCTTCGCCAACAAGCGGCAAGTGGTCATCGAGGCGGGCACCGGCACCGGCAAGACGCTCGCCTACCTGATCCCGGCGATCCGCAGCGGGCGCAAAGTCGTTGTCTCCACGGCCACGAAGTCGCTGCAGGAGCAGCTCTTCCAGAAAGACGTTCCTTTCCTTCAGAAGCATTTCGCGCCCAATCTGAAAGTCGCGCTGATGAAGGGCCGCTCGAATTTCCTGTGCCGCGCCAAGGTCCACCAGATGGACGGCCAGGCCGTTCTGAAGGGAATCGACGAGGTCGACTGGTTCTCGCAGATTCGCGACTGGGAGAAGCTCACCGAAACGGGCGATCGCAGCGAGCTCACCTTTCTCCCCGACGACTCCGACCTCTGGAACCGCATCGACGCCCGCAGCGATCTCTGCACCGGCCAGAAATGTCCGGAGTTCAACTCCTGCTTCGTCACGGCGATGCATCAGCGCGCGCATGAAGCGGACTTGATCATCGTCAATCACCATTTGTTTTTCGCCGATCTCGCCATCCGCGACAACGATTTTGGCTCGATCCTGCCCGAATATTCCGCCGTCGTTTTCGACGAGGCCCACGAAATCGAGGACGTCGCCAGCGAGTATTTCGGTCGCGAAGTGTCGAGCTACCAGTTTGAGGAACTCGCCCGCGACACCGAAGCCATGCTCCGCATGCTGCAGCTGGAAGCTTCTGTTCTGCGCAAGTATCTCGTCCGCATGCGCGAGCGCAGCCGCCACTTCTTTGAGAATTTCCCCGAACGCGAGGGCCGCTACCCGTTCGACCTGCCCGCGCGCCATTCGTTCCTCGAACGCAGCCGTGAACCGTACGACGATCTATCCGCGTCGGTGAAGCGCGTCGAAGCGGAGCTTGCGGCGCTCTCGCCGAAGCCGGAAGAAGTGGTCGCCCTCGCTCGGCGCGCGGCGGAACTTCGTCGTGAGCTCGAGTTCCTGCTCGAAAGCGAGGAGAAAACCTACGTCTACTGGTACGAGCGCCGCGGCCGCGGCGTTTTTCTCGCCGCCACACCCATCGACGTCAGCCAAATTCTCCGCGAGCGCCTCTTCGAGCAGTTCGACACGGTTGTCCTCACTTCCGCCACGCTCGCTGTGGGCGGCCGCTTCGACTATCTCAAGCAGCGCCTAGGCGTGCTGCCGTCTGCCGAAGTGGTCCTGCCCCACGAATTCAATTTCACCGAGCAGGCCCTGCTTTATATTCCGAAAGCGCTTCCCGACGTGCGCAACCCCGCGTTTGCATCAAGCGCCGCGGACGAAATCGTCAAGTTGCTCGAAATCTCCGAAGGCCGCGCCTTCTGCCTCTTCACCAGCTACGCTCAGATGAAAGACATTTTCGAGCGCGTCTCCAGCCTGGTGAAATTTCCGCTCCTTCTCCAGGGCACTGCGCCGCGCTCAACCCTCCTCGACCGCTTCCGCTCCACCCCGAACGCCGTTCTTTTTGCCACGGCAACTTTCTGGCAGGGCGTCGATGTTCCCGGCGCGCAGCTTTCCTGCGTCATCATCGACAAGCTTCCCTTCGCCGTGCCCAGCGATCCGATCGTTGCCGCTCGCGTTCGCGCGCTTCAGGAGGACGGCCGCAACGCCTTCGCCGAGTATCAGGTCCCCGAGGCGGTGCTCGCCCTCAAACAGGGCTTCGGCCGCCTGATTCGCTCGAAGTCCGATCGCGGTATCCTCGCCATTCTCGACAACCGCATCCAGCGCATGCAGTATGGTAGAATTTTTCTCGAGTCCTTACCCGACTACTCGACCACCCACGACCTTGCCGACGTTGTGCGCTTCATGCAAAGTTCCCGTTAGCGGCGAGGCTGGCGCGGTGCTCGCTTTGAAATCGCACGGGCTAAAAGGGTGCCATGTACGAAGTCTTCGTCGACGAAACGTTTGCGGCCGCGCACAACTTGCGCAATTACAAGGGCAAGTGTGAGAACCTGCATGGTCACAATTACAAGGTCCGTGTCACGCTCGCCGGCCCCGAGCTCGATCCCACCGGCCTGCTCTACGACTTCGTTCATCTGAAGCAGGTGATTCAGTCCGTGATTCGCTCGCTCGATCATCGCTATCTCAACGAGCTGAAGCCTTTCGACGTGCTCAATCCGTCGGCGGAGAACGTCGCGAAATTCATCTACGACGAAGCGGCCAAACAGTTGCACTCCGCGCCGAACGGCGCTGGAATTTCCGCCATCACCGTCTGGGAGACGGACGCCTCCGCTGCGACGTATCGCCCATGACCGGGCCACTCCCCGTTTCCTAATCCGTTATGGTCATCACCGAAATCTTCAAATCGATTCAAGGGGAGGGCAGCCGCGCGGGCCTGCCGTGCATTTTCGTGCGGCTTACCGGCTGCAATCTTCGCTGCACCTGGTGCGATACCGCGTATTCCTTCTACGGCGGCGAGAAAATGACGGTTGAAGACGTGCTGGCTCGCGTCCGCGAGCTCGCCGGCGAGCCGACCAGTCGCATCCCCCTCGTCGAAATCACGGGCGGCGAGCCGCTCCTTCAGAAGGAAACGCCGCAGCTCGCTTCCACGCTGCTCGCTGCAGGTTTTACCGTCATGCTTGAAACCAGCGGCGAGCGATTCATTGGCGGCGTCCCGCGTGAGGTGATCAAGATCGTCGACGTAAAATGTCCCGATTCCGGCGAACCGGACACCTTCGACATGTCCAATCTGGACGCAATCGGCAAGAGCGACGAAATCAAGTTTGTGATTTCAACCCGCCGCGACTACGAATTCGCCCGCGATTTCACCCGCGAGCATCGGCTCGCCAACCGTGTTGCCGAGGTGCTCTTCTCTCCCGTTTTTCCGGATCCGGAAGGGAAATGGCCTGGACTAGACGCGCGCGAGCTCGCCGAATGGATTCTCGCCGACGCTTTGCCGGTCCGCCTCGGCCTGCAATTGCATAAATTCATCTGGGACCCGGCTACAAAGGGCGTCTGAGTCCGGCGACGTTACTTGAACCTGTCTCACAACAAATGGGCTCTAGGAGGCAGGAGCTTTTAGCTCCTGCAAAAAGGCGCGAATAACATTGGGCTTCAGCCCCTGAAGAGAGTCCTTTTCCCGCGCCGCCGACCTCAGTACAGTGGATACGTACCTTAACCCAAACGATGGGAGAAACACGTATGCAGACGGCGACTGTGCGGTGGGTTGGCGGAGAAAAATTCCTGGCCACCATGCCCTCTGGCCAAAAGATTCAATTCGACGCGGGCAGCGCGCACGCCGACGGCCCCAGCCCGATGGAAACTTTGCTCGGCGCGCTTGGAGCGTGCACCTCCGTCGATGTCGCCATCATTCTCGCCAAGAAGCGGCAAAAGCTCGAATCCCTCGAAGTTGTCATTTCGGGCGAACGAGCCAGTTCGCCGCCTGAGGTCTGGACGAAAATCGAAATGCTCTATCGCCTGGGCGGGAACCTCGACGAGAAGGCCGTTCGTGACGCCATCGACCTGAGCCAGAAAAAATACTGTTCCGTCGCCGCCATGCTCGGCAAAACCGCCGCCATCACCTACCGCCACGAAATTCATCCCGACAAGTCTTGATTGCCTTTGTGGCGCCGGCGTCTCGCCGGCGTTTTTTGGTCCCGCCTCGTGTGATAAGAGAAGAGCCGTAGGGGCGGGTCTCAGACCCGCCCGCAGGCTCGGCAAAACCGCCGCCATCACCTACCGCCGCGAAATTCCTCGCGTCAAAGTCGTGACTCTACAGGTACTGTCATCCCGAACCCAGTACCGCCTTGTGGGAATGGGGGGTGAGGGATCTGCTTTGCGCTTTTGTCGAGCATGTCGATTTGACGCTTCCCCGACGAGAACAGCCGCCTCCCTTTCCCTTGTCACCCCGCGCTGCATTGCATACAATCGCGCTGGATTCACACGGAGACAGAATGCCCAACCGCATCGCTGCGAAAATCACGGGTGTCGCAAGCTATGTTCCGCCGCGCGTCGTCACGAATTCCGATCTCGAAAAGATCGTGGAGACGTCGGACGAATGGATTCGCACGCGCACGGGAATTCGCGAGCGCCATTATGTCGATCCGGGTGTCGCCGCCTCTCATCTCGGAACGGAAGCCAGCCGCAAGCTCCTGGTGGCGAAGGGCCTGAGCCCCGAAGAAATCGACATGATCGTCGTCGCCTACCGTCACTCCCGACATGATGTTCCCGGCTACCGCCTGCCTCATTCAGAACAATCTCGGCGCTTCCAAAGCCTGGGGCTTCGATCTTTCCGCCGCCTGTTCCGGATTTGTCTATGCCCTGACGGTCGGCGCGCAATTCGTCGGCGCCGGCACGCACAAAAAGGTCCTGGCGATCGGTTCCGACGTGATGACTTCCATCCTCGATTTCAAGGATCGCGCCACTTGCGTCCTGTTCGGCGATGGCGCGGGCGCGGTTCTCCTCGAGCCCGCCACTTCCGATTCCGAAGGCATCCTCGATTTCGCCAACGATATCGACGGCTCCGGCGGCTGCAATCTCTATATGCCCGCGGGCGGCTCTTTGCATCCCCCCTCGCAGGAGACCGTCGAAAAGCGCATGCACTACGTCCACCAGGAGGGTGCCCAAGTCTTCAAGTACGCCGTCCGCCGCATGAGCGAACTTGCCTGTCACCTTCTCGAGCGAAACGGTTTCTCCACTCGCGATCTCGCGCTCGTCGTCCCGCACCAGGCGAATCTGCGCATCATCCGCGCCATGCAGGAACGCCTCGGCGTCGACGATTCCAAAGTCCTCGTCAACATCGACCGCTTTGGCAACACCACCGCCGCCACCATTCCTCTCGGCTTGACGGACGCAATCGAGCAGAAGCGCCTCCGCAAAGGCGACCTGGTCCTGCTCATCGCCGTCGGCGCGGGCTACACCACCGGCGCCGTCCTCCTCCGCTGGGCCTACTGAGGGCTTCCTCTTCGTCTTGCGCTCAACGACTTGCCACGTAGGGGCGGGTCTCAGACCCGCCCGGCCTCGCAGCATACTGTGCGTACGAAACGCACGAATCGCATGCTCGATGCGCGCCTCCTCGAAAAAGCTACGCGCCCGCGGCGGGAAGGCGCTCAGATCATCGATGGTGAACACCAAGCGTTTCCGCGCCGACGCAAACGAGGCTGGACGACAGCCCTACGATTAGAGGGATTGAAAAAAGAAAAAGGAACGAGCCAAATGGAAGCGAGCCGGCAACTTCGGAAGTGCAGGCTGCGGCAATGGCGAGCCAACGAAGATTCTTGGACATTGCTGCCGCTTGTCGTTAACCGTCAGCTATCGACGGTCAACTTCCCTGCTAGTCGTGCCCGATCACGATCAGCACCGGGTTCGTGTCGCCGCTCGTCGTCGACACCATCACAATCTTCGTCGGCGAAACGATGTAAAACGCGCCTGTGAACGCCGCAGGAGAGGTCAGGGTGACCGTGCCACTTCCGTCCGTCGAGCCCGTGCTCGTCAACTTGTACGTTCCGGTCACCGTCAAGTTCGACGCTGCCTTCGTGTCTTCGGTCCCGTTCACATTCGAAACGCCATCAAGCGTCAGCACGCCCGAAACATCTGGCACAGCACTCACGCTGGGCGCCAGAGTCCCTTCCGCCAGTGTCGCCTTAATCGTCGCCGCGCTGAATGGTCCGGCCGTTTGCGGTTCCAGCACTCCGAAGAACGGATTCCCGATCACGCCTCCCACACAGAACGCTTCATTCGCGCTGATCGTGTAGAACACAGGCGCAATCTCACTGTCCAGGCCCTGGCTCGCCAATCGCCCAAACTGGTCCGCATTGATGAATGTTCCTGTGTTCGAAACGGTCGTCACCGTCCCGCCGCGATTTTCTGTGAACGAGATTCCGAAATTCGCCACTCCACCGGCTGTGATGGAAACAACCGCGTCGTCCGAAACGTAGCTGCTTCCCGACAAGAATTGCCCGCTCAGCGCCCCCACGCTCGTTGCCGTGAGCCCGCCTGAGAGGCCCGTAAACGGATAACCAACCTGTTGCCGCAGCATCCCCACCGTCAGGAACGGCGTGCTCGTGCTGTTGCCGCTCGCGGTGTCCGTTTCTACCAGAAACGCCTCGGAACTCGACACCGGATACACGCTGAACTTCATGTCGGGCAAGCTGCTCGGCATAAGCGTCGCCGTGCAGCGTGCCGCCTGTGACGTGGTCTGATAGGTCCCGGAGAGCCCGTTGAGCGGCTCCTGCACCAACCCTCGTCCGGGAGCGTTGGCGTCCATTTCGCCGTTACCCAAACTCCCTGCGGTCGCCGTGAACCTTCCTGCCATCGACACCGGCCCAGCCGTAAAGCCAGTGGGTGCCGACGAATACCCGCTCGCGCCAAATGCATACTCGCCGCCGATCGTGCCCGATCCGCATGTGCTGACGCTTTGCAATTCCAGTTGTCCCGAGCCGTGCACGCCCGTCGAGTCCGCTTCGATCATCCGCCCGTGCGCTCCGGTCGCGTCGACTGCGAAATCATACGCCGGGGATCCGCTCAGGCTGCCGAACGTCAGCGTCCCGCGCCCGTCCGAGCCCAACGTGTACGTCCCCGTGAAGATCTGGTTCACCGGCGTTCCTGCGATCGAGTTGAAGTCCTCGACCCCGTTCTTGATATTTCCCTGACCGTCCGCGGTGAAGCTCCCGCCCGCCACCACCGCGCCGCCCGAGTTGAACCCGCTGAACTCGAACGCGTAGTTTCCCGTGAGCAGGCTCAGGTTCTGCGCGGACGAAATCGTCAGCGTGAAATTCATCGTGATCGAAATTGTGGGCGACTCGCTGTCCGTGACGGTGATGCCGATCGTCGCCCCGGAAACCGCCGCCGTTGGCGTTCCCGAAAGCAATCCTGAACTGCTCAGCATCAGGCCCGCGGGCGGAGTCGTTCCGCTCGCCACGGACCACGTGTATGGCGACGTCCCGCCCGTGGCTGCAAACTGCACGTTGTACGGCGTTCCCACCACTCCCGAAGGGAGCGGTGATGTCGTCGTGATCGTCAGATCGGTCACCGTGACCGTCAGTCCCGACGACGCGGCCGTGGCTCCCGTCGCGTCCGTCACGAGAATCGCCACGGGAAACGTTCCTTGGTCGGTTGGCGCCGGCGTGCCCGTCAGGTTCACCGAGCCGGTCGTGCTCGCCGCCAGAGAAAGCCATGCCGGTGCCGAAACGATCGACCACGTAAACGGCGGCACTCCTCCAATCTCGTCCACCGTCGCGCTGTACGCCGCATTGATGCTCGCGGCCGGCAGCGACGTTGTCGTGATCGCGGGCGGCGGCTCGATCGTAATCACGAGCGAAGCTGTCTTCGTGGGGAAGGTCACCGACGTGGCGGTAACCGTGGCTGTCGTCGCCGAACTCACCGGAGTCGGCGCCGTGTACACAACTCCCGTCGCTGTGGCCGAACTCAGCACGCCGGGCCCGCTGAGCGTCCACGTAACCCCTGCGCCAGCCGTGTCATTCAGCACCATCGCCCCGATGCCGAGCGCTTGTCCCTGTCCGACGGTTGCCGTCCCGCTGGGCGTCAGTTGGACGCTCCCGAATGTTTTCGGCGTCCCGACGCATCCTCCCAGCAGGATGCCGCTCGCCAGGATTCCCACGACAAATGCGCAGATCAGCCCGGAACGATTACCTTGGATCGTCATGATTCCTCACGCCTCTCGCGGCACACGCCTGCCTGAAAAACAATTAAAACGCGCCCGCGCCGCAACATCGCGGGAATCAGTTGCAGCGATACCGTAAGAGATACCTGTCCGTGAGGGAAAAGCCCGGAAATCGACGCGTTTACGGCTGCTTCGGCCAGTAGACCAGCATCAACGCAACGCCAGCTCCATAGAAGGGCACAGACTCCTGCAGCGTTCCGCCCATGAATCGCAGCGCGAATCCATACAGAACCACAGACTCAAATAACACAAAACTTAAGATGCTTCCGGACCTCCAGCGTTGGAGCGAGGTCGCATCGTCCGGCTTTAATTGGAGCGCCGCTAATGCGGGCCGAACGCGAGTGATCTGGAACCAAACGGCATACCCTATGATCGCTACACTGACTGAGCCTAGGGCTGCGGGTAACATCGGGCCAGGAGCTTTTTGACCGGGGGCACTATTCTGTCTACGAGAGTTGGATACAGGACCATCGAGAAAAGCAGAATTCCGTGCACGATACGCAAGAATCGCAGCGTGCCCTGCGTCGTCGCTGTTCCTGAAGAGCTTGGCAAGCATCCCTCGAAAGCAGCGGCCAGAATGTACAGAAAAACAGCTACCGAGACAAGTGCTGTTGCCGAAGGCATACACGGGAGTCGCTACAACAAGGCAGCCGCGCTATGCCAGTTCGCAAAGCGAAATTCAAAGGGCTGCGGGAGGCTGCAAACAAGAAAACAGTTCCCATCCGACCGGTCGCACGGCGCTCTAATTGGCCAGACACGCCCTCCCAATTTACTTGGGGTTCTAAAACCTCTAAACCAACCTCTAAAACCAACAATTGGCGAACCGGATTAGAATGAGCGGGCGGCGGCGGAAAGCGCCTGGGTCTGTTCCAGGCGGTGGGAAAGCATCACGGCGGCGCAACGCGTGCAGAGCGCCATCTCGCGGTTCGTCCAGCCCAGGTTCTGCGGGGCGACGGCCTTGATAACCGTGTCCATCATTTCCAGGGCTCGGTAGTAGAGGCGCAAAGACCGGAACTTGGGTGCTCCGCCTAGGTCAGGGCACAAATCGGAATAGGCCGTAAGGCTAGAAAAGCCGTGTGCAATCATAGACTTAGCCATGGGCTCGGCAACTGGCTCCCATTCTGGAGAAAGCTGCTCGGCGGCTATCTTCAGCAGTCCGGCCCGCCAGGAGAGCACGACGAACTGAATCGCCGATGCCAGGGAGAACACGAAGATGAAGGCCGCGATTAGCATTTGCCACCATGCATAGGATCGCTTTTCGGTCCGCCGCGGACAATAGAACGACAGTACCGGTTGACCAACCTCTTGAGTCCCGCCCGTCGATGCGATAGGTTTCGTCATTCTCGCGGTAAAGGGCTGCGCGCGATTCGCTTCCTGCGTGCCCGAGGAGCCGCCGTAGCTTCCAAGGAGTCTTGATGCGCACTCGATTCACGCAGTCTGCAATTGTCAGCCTCGCGCTCGGCGCGAGTCTTTTTGCGGCCCCAACGAAGCACGCTCCCTTGGCCGGGCCCGCCAGCCTGATCGCAAGCAACGAGGATCGCGCCGGCCGCGCCTCCGCCAACCGTCCCATGCCGGACGACGAATCCCAGATTCGCCAGGTGCTCGCGACCCAGGTTGCCGCCTGGAATCGCGGCGACGTTGATTCCTTCATGACCGGTTACTGGAGGTCCGACAAGACGCTTTTCGTCGGGGCGAACGGCGTCACCCGCGGATGGCTCGCCGTTCTCGACCGCTACCATCGCGCCTATCCCGACCGCTCCGCCATGGGCCATCTCACCTTCTCCAATCTCGAAATTCAGCAGGATTGCCCCCAAGCGGCAGTCGTCATCGGCGAATATCATCTTCAGCGCGAGAAGGATCATCCCTCCGGCGTTTTCACGCTCAATTTGCGCAAATTTCCGGAGGGTTGGCGCATCGTCGTCGACCACACCACCGCCTTCGCCAGCGCCGCCCCGCATCAGCACTAGCCACGCGCAGCGCGATGACACAGGGCCGAGATTCCTTGTTTCGCCCCTGCCGCTTTTCAGATGATAATGGCGTCTGTCTTTGGGGCTGCCGACGATGAGAGCTGTGGTTACGGGCGGAGCCGGATTTCTCGGCTCGCATCTTTGCGACTATCTCCTGGCCAGGGGCTGGGACGTTCTTGCCATCGACAATCTGGTGACGGGCGCGGAAGCGAACATCGAGCACCTGCGCTCGAATCCGCACTTTCGTTTTATCCTCGCCGACGTCTCCGAGTATATCGACGTCGACGGGCCCCTTGACGCCGTGCTGCATTTTGCCTCTCCCGCCAGCCCTCCCGATTATCTGAAGCTTGCCGATCCAGACGCTGAAGGTCGGCTCGCTCGGCACCCACAACGCGCTCGGCCTCGCGCTCGCCAAGAAAGCGAAATTCCTCCTTGCCTCCACCTCCGAATGCTACGGCGATCCCGACGTGAGCCCCCAGCCGGAAAGCTACTGGGGCCACGTGAATCCCGTCGGCCCGCGCGGCGTTTACGACGAAGCCAAGCGCTTCGCCGAAGCCATGACCATGGCCTACCATCGTTATCACGGCGTCGACACGCGCATCGTGCGCATCTTCAATACCTACGGCCCGCGCATGCGACTCAACGACGGCCGCGCGCTCCCGAACTTCCTCTACCAGGCGCTCAACGGTGAGCCCATCACCGTCTATGGCGACGGCAAGCAGACGCGCAGCTTCTGCTACGTCTCCGATTTGATCGACGGCATCTACCGCCTGCTCGAATCCGGCGAGCACGATCCCACCAACATCGGCAACCCGCACGAAATCACCATCCTCGAATTCGCCGAGCGCGTGCGCAAATTGGTCGGAGTGACCACACCCATCGTGTTCCATCCCCTCCCACAGGACGATCCTAAGCAGCGCTGCCCCGACATCACAAAGGCTCGCCGCATCCTCCACTGGGAACCCAAAGTGGAATTGGCCGAAGGCCTCCGCCTCACCCTCGACTATTTCCAGGCTCGCATCTCGAGCCTGTCCTGAGCGCAGTCGAGGGGTAAGCTCGCATCTCGATCCGGTCCTGTTGTCATTCTGAGGCCCGTTTTGTGGGTTGAAGAATCTGTCTTTCCCCTGCCTTCCGGTAGAGGCGCAGCATGTCGGAGGTCCGCCCTGGCCGGCCGTGCGACTAATCGCTGGCCAATAATTACTAACTACTGACCACTGTTACATCCTCACCAGCGACTGGTGACTCGCCACGCACTCCCACTTTCCGTTCGCCATCTTGGTCCAGGTATCGGTGAAGCGCTCATTCGCATGGAGAGGCTTGCCCGATGAATCGGTGCCCGTGGCGCGGAAACCCCCAATCGCGATGGCCGTATCGCCAAAGACCATCACCTTCAGGTCGGCGTAGTCCACGCTGGCGTACGTTGTGGCTTTTGCCTCCGCGATCGACTCGGCCTTGTTGCTGACCTTACCTTCGGAAGATGTATCGGTGAAGCCCGCTGCCAAAAGGGGCGCAAGCAGAGCGGTGTTGTTCGTCTGCTGCGACTTGAGCCACTGCATTTCCCCATTCGTCACGGCTTTTTCGGCTGCGGCGTTTTTTTGCGCACGCGACCACGGCGCCGCTGCCAACAAGGCCACGCACAGTAAAGCGCATGCAAGTGCTCTCTTCATGGAGCCTCCTTAGTTGCTCTGTATCCGAAATTTCCGATTGGATCCCCGGGAGTGCCGAGATTCTACACTGGCTACATGACGCGCGGGCAGAAATCTCATTGCTGCCGTCAACCGATCTTGCCGTCTCACTTAAAGCTGGGCCGCTATTAATCTGTGTGGTTGAGTTCTTCGCGGATGACACGGCGCAGTGTCGTTTCAAGAGGGACTCGCGCCAGCCCAATCTGCGAGGGGCGCTTCGGGGCAGGAGCATTATCGACGCGGCCCCGCCGGCACTCAGCGCGGCGGCTTTGCGGGATGGACCGGCAGGCCGCCCCAGGCGTTGAGGAGGCCGAGGAGTTCGCGGACGACGGCGTAGGCGTCGTGCGTGTTGCGCCACCAGTGATCGCGGTCGAAGGGATCCTCGCTGGCGGCGCGGACGATGGTTTTCTGATTCGGGCCCGCCAGCCTGCGCCACAGCGCGGCCACGCGGCGCGTATGCTCCGCCGACGTGACGACGATGACGGTGGATTTGCGCTCCTCACGCATCTCGCCCGAAACTTCCTCCACTTCCTGCTGCGTATCGACAATTTCGTCGGGCAGGATGCGTATGGCGGCCGGCGGAACGCCGTCGTGGAGGAGGACTTCGCGGTTGTATTCTTCGTCGCCAATGAAATGGATACCCATGGCCGTCAACGCGCGGGCGGAGCTGGCCGGTCGCGTGATCCAGATTTCGGGCGCGTAGCCCTGGCGGTACACATCCGCCGCACCCTCGGCGCGGTAGGGCACGCTCCCGCTGAGTACGACAATGGCGTCCGCGTGCGCCAGAGGATCTTCGCGGACCAGCCAGCGGCCAAGGCCGCGAAAGGCGAGGATACCGGCGACCACGATGGCGAGCACGAGGCACGCAATCACGGCGCGACGCGGTGTCCTGATTCGCGTCGCGGTTTTCGCCGAAACTGTTTCCCTGGCGGTCATTCGCTATCGTTTCGTGAGAAGGAAGCTGCCAATGATCAGCGCGTCTGTGCCGGAACAATAATAGCTGCGCACGGCGTCGCGCGGCGTGACGACCAGCGGCTCGCCGAAAAGGTTGAAGGACGTGTTGACGAGAATGGGCGCGGGGCCTTTTTCGCCCGTTTTCTTCAGCAGCTTCCAGAAAAGCGGGTTGTCGCCGGAGCGCACGACATGCAAGCGTGCGAAATCTCCGGCCAGGAAGCCGGAAAGGCCGGTCAGCAGCTTCCGTGCTTTCTCTTTCGGAACGGCCATCGTGGTCATGAAGGCCGCGTTGGGCGACGCGTCGAAGTAATCAGCTGCATCTTCGGCGGGAATCGAGAGGGCGAAGGGACGGAATGACTCGCGATGCTTGATGTAATCGTTCAGATTTTCCTGAACGTAGGGCGCCCAGGGATACGCGAGCAGGCTGCGGTTGCCGAGCGCGCGAGGGCCGAACTCGGCGGCGCCTTGAAACCAGGCCACGATTTTTCCGGCGGCGAGAAGACGAAGGGTTTCCTCGATTTTGTGGTTCTCCGAGTCGCACCAGCGATACGAAGCCTTGCAGTTGTCCAGGATGCTTTTGATTTCCTGATTCGAAAACTCGGGGCCGAAATAGAGGTTCGAGAGGCATTCAGGACGCGCCGAGCCGGGCGTTTCTTGCGACGCGAGCCAGGCGGCGCCGAGCGCGGTGCCTTCGTTGCCTGCAGCGGGTTGAACGAAGACGCGACCGAAACCCGCGTTCCGCTCGATGGAGGAAACGAGCAGGGGATTCAGGAACAAACCGCCCGCAAGGCAGAGATTCGGCTCTTGCGTTTTCGCACGGAGCGATTCGAGCCATTCGGTAAGCGTGACGCTCAGCGCTTTCTGAAGGCTCGCGGCGATATTCGCGCGCTGGCTGAGGCTGAGCTGCAGCTTTCCTGCCCGCGCATGCGCGTCGGCGATTTGCAGGCGGCGGTAGAACTCGGGAGCGAAGCAAAGTTCCGTACCGAATTCGCGAGTGAAATATTTCGCGTTGAGGCGAGGCTCGCCACGCGGTTCGCGACGGAGCATGTCGAGGAAGACGTCGGCGTAAGGGGCCTCGCCGGAAAGGCTGAGCCATTGGGTTTTGTGCTCATCCTGATGCGGCGAGAAGCCAAGGAGGCCCGTGATCTGGCTGAAGACCCAGGCGGGCGAATGCGGAAGAGGAATGGACGCGATCTCTCGAATCTGCGAGGCGTTTGCGAGGGCGACGAGTCCGGCGCGATTGTCGCCGCGCTCGTCGAGCGTGACGACCAGCGCGCGATCGCAGCCGGAAGCGAAGAAGGCGCTCGACGCATGGCACAAATGATGGTCGAAAGCGATGACGTTTGTGGAGTCCGGGCCACGCAATTCTCGAAGAATGCGGAGATTATTGAGCTGGCGTCCGAATTCGCCAAAGGCTTTGTTGATGAAGTACGCGCTGGAGAGCGGACTGCGAAACGCCGTGCGCGCGCGGAAAAGTGTCTCGCGCAGGCACGCTTGCGCGGGGCGGCCGGCGATGGCGACGCGGTCCAACTCGCGCCAGCCGGTTCCGGCTTTGTCGAAACAATATTGAATGGCTGCTCGCGGAATGCCTTCGACGAAGCGGGCCCGCGTGAGCTTGCCTTCTTCCATAGCCGCGACGATTTTGCCGCCGGTCAGGAGCGCGGCAGCCGAGTCGTGGGCCATGCCGGAGATGCCAAGTATGTGCATGTCCGCTGTTTCTTATCATCACGAAGGGGATGTAACAAACGAATTGCGAGGGTGCCGCCGAAAAGGAGAGATCCTTCGACTCCGTTCCGCGCCCGCGCTCTGCGCGGCAAAGGCCCGGAACGCGGAGCTTCGCTCAGGATGACAGACCTGAATCCTTCTTAGGACGTGCGGACTGGCCGCGCATCAGAAGGCCGCGAATGCCGAGAAGGACAAGGCGCGGCTGGCGAAGGCAAACGTTCCGGAGCACCTTCCAGGCTTCGTCGCGCGAATAGCGGCTGAGCGAACGCTTCGCCGGATCGTTCAACAGGTCCACGAGCAGGCTGTAGTCGGCCTGCTGGAAATGGTGGAGCGAGCGCCGCAGAAGGAGATGCAGATCGAGTTCGCGTCGCAATGCGCGCAGTTCGCCTCTTGCTCCGTGCAGGATCGCGTGCGCCACCCCCAACGCGCCGCGAAAACCTGTGACGATGCCACCGACCGTCGTGACTTTCACCTGTCCGGCCGCATCACCGACCAGATAGACGTCGCCCGAGCCAATTTTTCGCCGGACGGGAATCCATTGCGAGTAGACGGGAACGCGCGCGCCCTGAAATTCGATGGGATCGAGCTTCCGCTTTTCGAGGAAATTTTCCAGATGTTTGCGCACGGCCGGTCCGTGCTCGCCGATCAGGCCGAGAGCGCCTCGCGTGGGCGATTCGGGAATGAGCCAGTAGAAATATGGAGTCTCATGCGGGATGAACCAGATGCGGGCCGTGTCGGGCGCCATGTCTTTCGGCAGGGGGACGAGCGCCTGCACGAGCGGGGCGGTTTCCAGGGGAGCCCAGCCGGCGGCACGAGCCACGCGGCTCGAAGCACCGTCCGCGGCGACCACCGTTCCGGCGCGGACTTGTTCCCGGCGGCCTTCGGAGCAGTCCTCGATTTCGAGAGCGAGTCCTGCGCCATCCGGCTGCATCGCACGAAAACGGCGGCCCAGTTCGACGCTTGCACCCGCCTGGCGTGCTTCGCCGGCGAGGGCCTGGATGAGGGTGCGCCGCTCGATGATCAAGTCGGGACGGTTGAGAGCGATGGTGGCCGAGCGGCCGTCGGTGAAGAGCTCGAAACGGCGAATTTCGTTGACGATGCTGCGTTCGGCCGCGGTGCCCAGCAGGCCTCGCATGCGATCGGTGACGATCAACGTGCGCGTGGCGGGCTCGAGCGTGTCGATGCGTTCGAACACACGCACCGGACGGCCGCCACGAGCGAGCAAGGAGGCGGCGTAGAGTCCGGCCGCGGAGCCACCGACAATGGCAACGGTTGATCGCGCTTCGCGCGCCGAAGCGGCAGAGTTACCCGCCGAACCGCGCGCTTCGGAAAGCGTCTTACTCGTGATTTTTGACAACGATGTTCAACCTTGGCGTCTTTTTAAGCCAAGCCCCCGAACCCAGGCTAAAGACAGATTTCGCAACCCGCGAGGACCGGGGAGTGCGACACGCCGAAATTCTTCGGTCGAAAAGTATATCTTACACTCTTTGTTTCACCAAAAGAGCGCCACGCACAGATCCCGGGATCCGCTCCGTCCTCGTCACGTAATCGTTCTGCTAAAACGTTCTATACGCGGAAGCCTGACGAAGGCGGGTTCTGGGAGCACGCGAGCCCCTAAAAAACAGATCGATCGAAGGAAAAGAGGCTCGGTTTCTCCTGCTGCTCGTTCCCGTCGAGCCGAAGGTTGGAGCCGGATCGAGCACGAGGGTGTGCGTCCGTCCAACGATTTATCCGTCCTACTGACTGGCCTTACTGACTGGCCCTGCTGAGAACCACGTGAGTGGCTTTGGGCGTGGAGGCACGCTCGGCGCAGCGGTAGCCGAGCTCGAGCATGTCGATGCTGGAAAAAAGCTGTTCGCCGGAGCCGAGAAGAATCGGTGAGATCGCGAGATGGAGTTCATCGATCAGCCTGGCATGGAGAAACTGCTGGATGGTCGAAACGCCTCCGCCGACGCGAATGTCCTTTCCCTTTGCGGCCGCGGAAGCGCGTTCGAGCGCGGCGTGAATGCCGTCAGTGACGAAATGGAAGGTCGTCCCGCCCGCCATCGGAATTGGCCCTCGCGCGTGATGGGTCAGCACGAAAACGGGAACGTGGTACGGCGGATTTTCGCCCCACCACCCTTTCCAGCTCTCGTCCGGCCAGGGACCGCGGACCGGCCCGAACATGTTGCGGCCGATGATCCACGCGCCGAGATTTCCGAAACTGCGGGCGGCGAAATCATCGTCGATTCCGGTCGCGCCGCCTTCCTGGCCCAGCACGCGCTGGCGGGTGCGAGTATGGAACCACCAATCGTGCAATGCCAGCCCGCCGATACCGAGCGGGTTCTCACGGCTCTGACTGGGACCGGCACCATAGCCATCAATGGAAATTCCAAACGCGTTCACTCTGACCTTGGCCATAAGACCGCGCGAACCTCCGGATATCTCCGATTTGTAAGCCACTCAAATGATGACCGCGCTGTTTACATTTGACAAGCAGATCGGCAGAACGCATCGGAAGACGCGCCCCGGGCTCCTCGAGGTGATTGTATCCCGCTGACCGGAAGCGTAGGATGCGCGAGGCGGAGGCTAAAAAGGGAACGAATTCCTGAGCGATGCGAGCCGAAACGGCCGCGGCTGATCGAGTTTGCGCAATGGCGCTGCCCGGCATTCCGGGGATTCGTCGAAGGGGAAGCGATGAGTTCAGGACAGGAAATTGACCGCCGGACGTTCATAAAAGTCGGCGGGGCGGTTGCAGCGGCGGGGCTTGCGCCGTCGTTGCCCGCGCTGGCCGCGGAACCCGGTGCGCGGACTGAAGCGAATTCGCCAAGGGAGGCGCCGTACCCGGCGAAGTGGTATCCGTTCACACAGCACTCTGACTCCGATTCGTGCTGGGCGCTGTCGGTCGGCCCCGATGGGCGGATTTACGCGTCGGCATGTGCGGAGGGCGTTCCCGGCGGCATGGTAAAGCCGACGCGCTACAACGAAGAGCGCGACAACCTCGACTATCTCTTCGATCTTCCCGAGAAGGTGGACGATCCGCCCGACTCGGGCCGCGCGACGCAATGCAAGATCCACTACAGCTTCGTACCGTCGATGCACGACGGCATGCTGTACATGGCGACGCATCTTTCCGCGCCGCCGATCGACTTGCCGCGTTATTCGCCCTGGTACTCCTGGCATGACGAGAAGCGTTGCTTTCGCGGCTCGGCGCTGCTCGCTTTCGACACGCGCAAGGACCAGGTTCTCTGGTGGGACACGCTGATCCCCAAAGAAGGCTGCCGCTGCCTGCTGCACGACGAAGAGCGCGGCTTGCTCTATGCCATGAGCTACCCGCGCGATCATTTCATCATCTACGATCTGCGCACGCGCAAGCGGCGCGACGTCGGCCGAATCAGCTCGATCAATCCTCAGTGTCTGTTTCTGGACAAGCAGCACCGCGTGTGGACCAGCAGCGACTACGGGCATCTGGTGCGCTACACGCCGGAGACGGACCGCCTGGAAATGTCTCCGGGTTTGCTGGCGCACGATCTGAATTACCAGACGGGCTGGCACAGCGTGTTCTACGACGTCGCGCCCTCGCCGGACCGCGAATGCGTCTACGCGGTGACGTGGTGCCCGAATCCGCACCTGATGCGCATCTGGTCAAACGAAGGCGAGTGGCCGCGAATCGAAGATTTGGGCCCGGCCACGCAGCCCCGCGACACCAGCTTCCCGGTTGACATGTGCGTGGATCACTGCGGCGGGATGACCTTCGCGGGCGATGGCAAGCTCTACTACGTGGCGTCGCGCTGGCGCGATCCGAAATACAATCCGATGACCAGCAGGCCAGACGAAGGGCGTGGTCTGGCGGCTGGATCCGGAGACGCTGAAGCGCGAGGAAGTCGCTTACCTCGCGCATCCCACGGGCCCGGCGCATTATGTTTCGCGCGGCGCGGTGGACCACAACGGCGATCTATTCTTCGGGCATGTGGGAAATACGCCGTCCGGCATTTTCAAAGTTTCCATGCCGGCGAACCGCAAAAGACCAAACGCGCATCTGCCCATTCGGATGTGGGGGTGATGGCGATGGCGACGCAAGAAAAACCACGATTCGACCCCAATTCGCCGGAAATCAAAGCATATTTGAACGAACTGGCGCACCAGTTTGTCAACGCGGGCACGATGGTGGCGTTTCCCACGTGTCTTCCGGGCATGACCACGCCCATCCCACACGAAGAGAGCCGGATCACCGCGCTCGACATCAACTCCGGTGGGCACATCTATGGTGGAACGAGCGGACCCCGGGCGCACCTGTTCGCGGCGGCCTTTCATAACTTGACTGGCATCGTTCTGGATCTTGGCGTGGTGCGGGACGCGACGAGCACTGCGGCCGTTTGCTGCGGCGCATCGCGCGCAATCGCCTTCCTGAACGGACCGCGCGGCGGGCGCGCCGTGGGTATTCCGTACGTAAATCTGGCCCAGGATTGGATCCAGGAGTGGGGCCTTGAACCGACGGCTCTCCATGATCTGGGCGAGTGCGTGCAGGGAGAACCTGTGATTCACGCGGTCTGCGCCGGCTCCGGCGACACAATCGTCGGCGCCACGACGCAGCACTTGTTCACCATGGCGATTGAGTCGGGAAAGATTGTGATTGTGGGCGAGGTGCCCGGCCAGGGGCATCTCGGTCTGGGCCGCGCGGGAGCGTTCGGGCGCGATGAAGGCGCGCGGCTCTGGCGCTTCGACATTGCTTCCGGGCACGTCCGCCGGGGCGCCATCGACCTGCCTGCGGGTGAGTGGACCGGGCCGCTTCGCTGGGCTCGCGACGGCAATAGCGGTCTGCTCTTCACGGCAGACGATGCTGGGCGGCTGTTCTCGTTCGACGAGGACAAAGGGTTTCGCGCGTGCGGCAAGGCGCATCTGGCTCCGGTTGGCCCGATGGCGGTAGCGCCGGATGGAAGGCTTTTCGGGTCGTGTGGAACGGAGATCGCGAATCTGTTCTGTTGCGACAGCCGCTCGGGCAGCGTCACGAATCTTGGCGTCGCCGCGTCAGTCCTTCAGCATCGCCGCTATGGCTATCAGTTCGGAGCCGCGGTCACCGGGCCCGAGGGCGAGATCGTCTTTGGCGAGGACGACAACAGCGGTCACCTCTGGCTCTACTTTCCGCGCATCGCGGGCGCGGTGCAGTCTTAGTCGATTCATTTAGAGTCGCTACAGGAGTTCGTTCATGTGCAGGAATATCAAAACGCTCTACAATTTCGATCCGCCCGTCACGCCCGACGAGGTACGGGCCGCATCGCTTCAGTTCGTGCGAAAAATTACGGGATTCAACAAGCCGTCGAAGGCGAACGAAGCCGCGTTTGCAAGGACTGTCGACGAAATTGCGCACGTCTCCATTCATCTGCTGCAATCGCTTGAAACGAACGCGCCGCCGAAGAATCGCGAAGAGGAAGCTGCCAAAGCCAAGGCTCGCGCCGCCGAGAGGTTCGGCACATGACGCTGGACCGAGAATCGGAGCTGAAGCAAGCCCGGATTTCGCGGCAGGATCAGTCCCTCAAGACGCGGGCCGGATCGGTGCGCATCGCCCGCCATGCCGGCAGGACGCAAGCGGCTATCGAAGTGATCGTGATCACCGCGAACGCCGAGCCGAAGGCCAGCGGGTCGCGCGGACTCACGTTGTAGAGGAGATCTCCCAGCAATCGCGTCAATCCGAGCGCCGCGGCCGCGCCGAACACAGCCCCGCTTACAGCCAACGCCAGGCCGCGCTGCATCACGAGACGAAGTAGATCGGACGGGCCCGCGCCGAGCGCCATCCGCAGGCCGAGCTCGCGCGCGCTTTGCGAGACGGCGTACGCCATCACACCGTAGAGGCCTATGCTCGCGAGCAGAAGCGCCAGACCTCCCAGGATCGCAACCAACGTGACGGCCACGAGCTGCGGCGAAGTCGAGCGATCGACCTGCTCCTGAAGCGTGATCATCTCGTAGAGGGCGAGGTTCGGGTCGAGGGTGCGTACTTCGCGGGCCAGCGCCGCCTGAATGCTCTGGAGAGCCAGCGTCGTGCGAATATTCAGGCGCGGCCCCTTCGCGAAGTCTTGCCGCAGCGGCACGTAGAAAAACGGCGTGGGACCCTCACGCATACTATCGTATTTCGAATTTGCGGCAACGCCGACGACTTCCAGCCATTTTCCATTCGCCTGAAGACGCCGACCGACGGGATTGCGCCCGCGCCAGTATCGATTGACCATCGTCTCGTTCACCACCGCCACCAGACGGGCGTTTTCATCGTCGGCGCGCGTGAATTCGCGTCCCGAAATCAGAGGGATGCCCATCGTCGCGAAGTAATCCGGACCCACCTGGTTGTAGGACACCGAGGGTTGCTCGTCGGGAGGCGGCACATAGCCGTCAACGGCAATCGGGGTAGAGGAATACGTGCCGTACCCGAGCGGTGTGAGCCGCGCGAACGCAGCCGACTCGACGCCGGGCAATGACCGCACGCGATCGATCAACTGGTCCTGAAAAACCTTTGATCGCACCTCGTCGTAGCCCGAGGCAACCAGCGAAACGCCGGTTTCCACGACTCGCGCGGTGGAGAAACCCGGGCTTGTCGTGCGAATCTTCTGCAGGCTTTGCACCAGCAGGACCGCGCCGACCAGCAACAGGAAACTCAGAGAGACCTGAACCACGATGAGGCTCGAGCGGACCCATGCCGTTCTGCGCGCGCCCACAACGGAGGTGGATTCCGATTTCAGCGCGCCGGCGATATCGATGTCGCGCGTCTGAAACGCAGGAATCAAGCCGACGATGAGCGTGGCCAGCAGGCAAACGCCGGCGCTCAGCGCCAGTACGCGCCAGTCGATTTCGCCCGGCAGGTACATCATGCGTCCGGCACGCGCCGGGAATAGCAACGCGAGAGCATGGCGCGACCAATAGGCGACGAGAAGGCCTCCGGCCGCGCCAATCGCCGCAAGCATCAGGCCTTCGGTCAGCAGTTGCCTCAACAAACGCGAGCGCGCAGCGCCCAGCGCCAGCCGGACCGTCATTTCGTGCCGACGGTGAAACGACCGGACGAGCAGCAGGTTGCCTACGTTCGCGCATGCAATCAGCAGAACAAAGGCGACCACCGCCAGCATGATTTCCAGCGTGGGAAGCAAAGTGCCGGCGTTATTGAACGCAGTCTGCCAAAGAGGCCACAACTTGATGCTGCGTCCGCGATTGGTGGCCGGATAATCCGCTTCCAGCCGGCTCGCGACGGCCGTGATTTCTTCCTGCGCCTGCTCTCGAGTGACGCCTGGCTTGAGCCGCACATAGGTCTCGGCCCACCGAGCGCCGCGGTCCTCGAGTTTGTACCCACCGCCTTCGAACGTGTCTTCCATCGAGGCGGGAACCCAGACGTTTATGGCCCAGCCCACGAATGTCCCGTAAAAGCCCTTGGGCGCGACGCCGACAATCGTGTGCGGGACATTGTTGAGCCGTTGCGTTTTCCCGATGATTCCGGGGTCGCCTTTGTATCGCGTCTTCCAAAGCTGATAACTGATGACGACTACGGGATGAGCGTCATGCCCGGAGACTTCGCCCGGCTCGAAACCGCGGCCCAGAATAGGGCGAACGCCGAGGGCGTCAAAATAGTTCGCCGAAACGATGCTTCCTGTGGTGACTTCGGCGCGTTCGCTGATGCTCAGGGTGGCGCCCGTGATTTTGCTCACGATAAATGCGTCGACCAGCCGGCAGCCTCTCTGCAGATCAAGCAGGTCGGGCCACGAAGTTTCGGTGACATGTGGTTCGCCGCGCGCCGTGCCCGCCAGCGCGAACATGCGCTCCTGATGTGCTACGGCTGGATAGGGACGAAAGAGGATGCCTTCAACCCAGCTGAACACCGCGGCGTTCGCGCCAATTCCGAGAGTGAGGCACAGAATGGCCAGGGCGGAGAACCCGGGGTTGCGCCGCAATTGCCGAAGGCCGTAGCGCAGATCCTGGGAGAAGTTCTCGATGATGTCGACGCCGCGCGTCTCGCGGCACTCCTCTTCGATTTGGGCGATTCCGCCCAGGGCGCGCCGCGCCGAGTGGCGCGCCTCCTCCGGCGGCATGCCTTTCGCGAGGTTTTCCTTGATTTGCAGCTCGAGATGGTCGCGAAGCTCATCTCCCAGTTCCTGGTCCATCCGCGTGCGGCCGAAGAGTGAACGCAATCGCAAGGGCAGTTTGTAAAGCCATTGTTCGAAGCTCATGGCAGCCTCCCGTGCCGGAGACGGCGACGGAGAACGATTTCCAGCGAACGTTTCGAGCGGATCTCGATTCCGAGGAGCGCGACTCCCCTCGGTTACCGAGTTAGACTACGCTTGCCTCCCTCGGTTAGCAAGGGGAACCCGGATAGTCGGGGCCTCGCGTGATTTCCGTCTGAGACGGCAATCGACCAGGCAGGAGTCGACTCTCAGGTTTGGGGTGCCGGGGAGGATTTGGGAAGTTTGGCGGCGGACTGTCGTTCGTAGGGGACGGTTTCGAGCAGGTAGACAGCCACGATACCGGCGAGCGACAGCACGAGCGCCAGGAGATAGGAAACGGTCGCGGACAGCCAGGGCAAAGCGAGCCCGCACGCGCCAGAAACGGTGGCCAGGGCGTACATCGCCAGAACGGCGCCGCGATGGCCGAGCCCCAGATTCGACAGGCGATGGGCGGTGTGGTCCTTGCCGGGTGAAGTGAACGGCAGCAGGCCGCGGCGGGCGCGAGAAATCGAAACCAGGGTCGTATCGAAGATCGGAACGCCCAGAATCAGAATCGGGACGAGCCACGCGGCTCGGAATGGAGCGCCTTCCGGGCGAATCTTCAGGCCGAGCGTGGCCATCAGGAACCCGAGAAGCATCGCGCCGCCATCGCCCATGAAGATCTTGGCGGGATTGAAATTCCAGCGCAGAAAACCAAGGGCAGCGCCCAGAGCGGCGGCAGCCAGCGTGCGGACCATCATTTGCCCGTTGAGAGTGGCCGACAGAAAGAAAAAAGCCGAAGCGATCGCCGCGATGCCGGCGCAAAGGCCATCCATGTGATCCAGAATGCTGAACGCAGCGGTGATGCCGACGACCCAGAAAATCGTGAAGCCAACGTCGAGAAGGCTCCCCAATCTACCCGGAACGAAATTGGAAAAGAGTGAGCGCGAATTCCTGTCGCGGCAAGAAAAGATCGCGGCGAGCGGCATGCCGATGAACAGCTTGACCTGGTGATGGAGCAGGCCGCCGTCGTCGAGCACGCCCACAATGGCGACCAGGCGTGGCGCCCGCCAGGATTCCCATGATCTGCCGTTGAGACACTCCGTCGTGCAGCGTGAACAGAATCGCCAGGACAAACGCAAGGTAGATGGCGATGCCGCCGAGCAGCGGCATGGGCTTGACGTGAACTTTGCGCGGGCCGGGTTGGTCCACCATTCCGAAATGCAACGCCAAACGCCGCACGGGCACCGTCAGCCCCAGCGAGGCGATCAGCGCGACGGCAAAAGCGATTAGATCGAACGGAACGGACATTTCGAAAGATTCACCGCTTAGCGCGCGGTGAGCATGGTTTCGAGCACATCGCGGACCTGCTCCCGCTCTTTGCTCGCGAAATACCAATCCATGGTCTTGCGCAGGCCCTCGCGGAACGGCATCTTGGGCTCCCAGTCCAAGAGGCTTTTCGCCAGGCGATTGTCTGCGACGCGATTGACCGGGCCGGTGGGCATGTTCGTGTCAACAGCCGAATCTGCGGCTTTTTAGCCGGCGTATTCCAGGAACCATTTGGGCGGCATCGAGACGCGGATGCGCTCCATGGTGCCGAGATTCACGGCCGTGCCGTCGTTGATTTTTTCAGCGGCGAGAATGGTGCCGCTGACGATGTCGTCCACGTAGGTCCAGTTGCGGATCTGCTTGCCGTCGCCCCAGACGTCGAAGGGATTCTGGCCCACGAAGGCGCGCGCGATCATGGCGATCACGGCGTGATTTTCGACGCCCCGCGGGCCATACACGGTGAAGTAGCGGCAGGAAGCTGCGCCCAGATTGATATTCGCGGTGGTAGGCCTGCAGCGTCATTTCGGCCATCAGCTTGGCCCAGCCGTACATATTGTCGGCGTCGTGCGGCGGCTTCACGTCCTGTTCGCGAAGATAGATTTCCTTGTTGGCGTCCGTCTGCATGTAATTCGGATAGACGCAGCCGGACGAGGCGTAGACGACTTTTTCGACGCCGGCCCTCACCGCTTCCCAGAACACGAGGCCATCGAGAAACAGGTTCGACGCCGGGCCGGCCTGGTGCAGATCGACGTAGCCGCGGCCGCCGTGATCGGCGGCCAGATGGAAGACGATCTGGATGCCTTTCATGGCGCGCGCGCGTCACGCCGGGTTCGCGCAGATCGGCTTCGACGAAAGCTGACACGGCCGCTTTGACGTGATCCTCGATATTGCCCAGTCGCCGCTGGTCAGATCGTCCACGACGCGGACCTGCGCGCCGCGCTCGAGCAACGCATCCACCAGGATGCGAGCCGATGAAGGAAGCTCCACCGGTAACAAGGACTTTCTTATTCGTTCCAGATGACGCGCCTCCGTTGCTCGCATGGGCACGGCTGTCTTCCATGATCGCTACGAAACGTTGCAGCTCTTTCACTCTAGCATACTTTTCCGGCTGCTTCCCGTGCGCGCACGCCCATTTGCAGCCAGCCGGGCCGGATCGTCGCGAAGACGCCGGATCGCGGCGGCGACCGCCGCGGGATCGTCGGGATCGGCGGCCAGGCCGCAGCCGCGACGCGCCACGATGCGGGCCGCGTCGCTCTTCGCGGAGCGACGGCGAGGACCGGGCGGCCGGCCGCGAGAGTCGAATAGAGCTTGCTGGGCACCACCACGCCTTCGAGCCCTCGGCGCACCGTGACGATGTGCACATCGCCCGCCGCCATGACGTGAGGAATCTCGCTCGGCCGGACGAAACGGAAGAAAGCGAACGTTCGGCAGACGCAGCTCGCTTCGGCCTGCGAGCGCGGCGCGGTTGCGCGCCGTCTCCGACGAACACGAAGCCCGATGTTTTCGTTGCGCAGAATCTTCGGCGGCTTCAGCAAGGTGCCCCACGCGCCGTAAAAACCCAGGTTGCCCGGCGTGCAGCACGACGAAGGGAAATCCGCAGCGAATTTCGCCGCACGATCGCGGATCGCTCCGCTCGGGCAGCGGGCGCCGGAAGCGAAGGTGCCGTCGCGCACGACGACGCACGCGGTCCGGCGCGACGCCCTTGGCAAGAATGCGGTCGCGCATGTCGTCGCCCAGAACGATCACGCGCGCGGCTTGCTGAAGCGCGCGGCGATGCAGGCGCTCCCAGCGCGTCGATCCACGATTCGCGGGCGGACGATGTCGCCGCCCACAGCCATGTCCGGATACAGATCGCGGATGTTGTAGACGAATGGGACGCCCGGTAATGCGCGCCACGAACGCGCCGGCAATTCCGGCGATGGGCGGATCGGTCATGGCCAGAACCACGTCCGGCGCGGAGCTGCAGCGCGCGCGGAACCGCCAGCGCCAGATAGGAAAGATAGTTCGAGACGCGGCGGCGCATGTGGTGGCGCGGATAAGCGGTCGAGCCGACGCGCTCGACGCTGACGCCGTTGCGAATCTCGCGGCGCAGGAGACGCAGGGATAGATACTCGTCCGGATCGTAGGACGGACGGCCGGCGAGGACGGTCACGCTGGTGCGCTGCGCCAGTGTTTCGGCCACCTGCGCGGCCATCTTGGCCGTGGCGGAGTGTCCGGCGGATAATATTCGTTCAGCAGCAAAATGTGCATGCGCGTTCAGGCAGTGCGGCGCCTGCGAAGCCTGTCGTCGGCAGGTCTGGCGCGTTCCAGCTGGCCGGCCGACTTCTTCTCGCAGGAGAAAATTTCCCAGGACCAGGACGTCCATCTGCGTGCGGCGAAAACAATCAATCGCTTCTTCAGGGCGGCAGACGATCGGCTCGTTGTCGTTGAACGAAGTATTCAGGACGACGGGCACGCCGGTCAAATCGCCGAACGCGCGCAGCAGTTTCCAATAAAGCGGATTGGCGGCGCGGCTCACGGTCTGCAGGCGCGCGGTGCCGTCCACGTGCGTCGGCGCGGGAATCACGGCGCGCTTTTCCGGGCGCACCGGATAAGCAAAGGTCATGAAGGGCGAAGGATGGGTCTGCTCGAAAAATTCGCCCGTGGCTTCCTCCAGGATCGAAGGAGCAAACGGCCGGAAGATTTCGCGATGCTTGATGCGCCGGTTCAGGATGTCTTTCATTTCCGGCGCGGCGCGGATCGGCGAGAATGCTGCGATTGCCCAGCGCGCGCGGCCCCCATTCGGCCGCGCCCTGAAACCAGCCGACAATTTTTCCGTCGGCGATGTGCGCGGGCGGTGGCCTCGCAGCAAAGTGCCGTTCGTCCAGATTCTGCGATGCTCGACGCCGTCCGCGGAGACGTCAGAGCGATCCGAGCGCGGCGCGAATCTCGGACGATGAGAATGCAGGGCCCCAGTAGGCATGCTCCATCACGAACTGGCGCGGCTTGTCCAGAATTTGATGGTGGACGGCAAACGCAGCGCCGACGGAGAGTCCGGCATCGCCCGCGGCCGGCTGGACGAAGACGCGCTCAAAAGGCGTGCGATCGAAAATCTTTCCGTTTGCCACGCAGTTGAAAGCGACGCCGCCGGCGAGGCACAGCGCCTTTTGCCTCGGTCTTTGCGCGAAAGAGCGTTCCACATGCGAAGCAGAACTTCTTCGAGCGCGGCTTGCATGCTCGCGGCGAGATTGTAGTGACGCTGGCCGAGCGGCTCGCCGGCCTTGCGCGCCGGGCCGAGGCGCTTTTCGAGATACGGCGAAAAAAGCCGCCCGAGCACGGGCGTGCGGTCCGCATCGCGCCAGGTCATTTCGGGGCCTTGCGATTGATGCGTGAAATATTCGCAGGCCCAGGCGAAACGCAATCGGTCGCATCGGCACGAACGATGCGCCGGAACTCGTCGAGGAATTCGGGCTGGCCGTAAGCCGCCAGGCCCATCACTTTGTATTCGTCGCCAAATTTCCAGAAGCCGAGGTATTGCGTCAGGGCGGTGTAAAACATGCCGAGCGAATGCGGGAACGCGACCTCGCCCAGCAGTTTGCATTTGCGGGCCTCGCCCAGGGCCCACATGGCGCTGGCGAAATCGCCCAGGCCGTCGGCGGAAAGCACGGCCGCCTGTTCGAAAGGCGAGACGAAAAATGCGCTGGCCAGGTGCGCCGTGTGGTGCTCGATGCGATGAAACTCGCGCACGAATGCTTTCCGGCGCGACAGCTCGAACGCTGGCGGCGAGATCTTCGCGAATCCCGGCAAAGCGGCTTCATCACGCGAGCACGGTCCAGGGCGAAGCGCGGCATGCGCAGCGGCAAAACGCAGCTTGGTGCCGATGCGCGCCCAGCGGATCGCGAGGGATGGCGATGTGATCGACGTCGGAGAGCTTCGCGCCCGCACGTCCAGGCAGAACTGGATGGCGCGCGCGGGCAAGCCGGCCGCGTACTTCACGCGGTTCAGCCGCTCTTCCTCGACGGCGGCGATCAGGCGGCCGTCGACAACGATCGCGGCGGAAGCGTTCGCGTGATAGGCGTTGATCCCAAGAATGATCATCGGGCTCCGGTCCCTGCCGCGACTCGCACGATCCGATTATGCCGCGATTCGATCATGCGACGGTAACCGGTGCCGCGCCGCGGCGGTCGCCGGCGACGGCAGGGTG
Source organism: uncultured Acidobacteriota bacterium (assembly GCA_963753475.1). Lineage (GTDB taxonomy): Bacteria > Acidobacteriota > Terriglobia > Acidiferrales > UBA7541 > Palsa-295. The sequence continues at coordinate 101,986 of CAVWCN010000019.1, read as the reverse complement.
CGCGCGGACGTTTCGTTTCGTCCATTCATTCAGGACGAACAGGCTCCACGGGCGTGACCACGTGGTTCGGCCTTCGCGGAAATCGGCCCACACCGCCCGCGCAAAGCGGGAATCGACGTGGCGCTCCAGGGCCGGCGACCAATCGTCGAAACTGGCCGAGACGCGCTCGCCCAGTTTGCTGCGCAGCCACACCTTCCACGGAAACGTGAACGTGCGCTTCTTCTGCGCGACGATTTCAGCGGGGAGCAAATCCCCGACGGCTTCGATCAGCAACGATTTTGGCCGCTTCGGTGCATACTTCGCCGATTCGGGAAGAGAGAGCACGAATTCCACGAGTGGCGCGTCCAGGAACGGCACACGGACTTCAAGCGAGTGGCACATGCTCATCACGTCTGTATCGCGGAGGAGCGTATTGAGCAGATACGACCGCAGCTCGAGCCAGGAAACGGCCGTGAACGAATCCATCGAGCTCGTTTGCCGAGCCGCGGACGCGAGCCAACGCGACCATCGCGTCGACTCCCGGCAGGAAGCCTCGCCCTGCAGCGCGGAGGCAACCGCTTGCGGTGTGAACAGCGAGCGCGTGAAGAAATAAGGATGTGGCAGGAGGTCCGGCTCGAGGATACCGGCGGACGCTTTGCGCAGGACGTCCGCGGAAGTTCGAGAGAGCTTCGAATTGGCAATTCGGGCGGCGGCAAACGACCGCAGGCGCTTCGGCAGAATGCGAGCGCCGCTTGAGAGGCGCGCGATCCGGCGCGTCGATCGAAAGCTCGGGTAGCCGCCGAAGAGTTCGTCGCTCCCGAGGCCCGAGAGGGCGACCTTCAGTCCGGCTTGCCTCGCGGCCCACGAAACAAAATACGCGTTCACGCCGTCGGCCGTCGGCTGATCGAAGGCGGCGATTGCCTGTTCGAGGCGCGACAGCAGTTCGTCGCCGGAGATCGACACTTCGCGGTGATTCGTCCCCAGCGCCTTTGCGGTCCGGCGCGCGATCGCGGCCTCGTTGAATTCGGTCTCGGGGAATGCAACGGTGAACGTGTGGATGCCGGTCTGCATGCGGCTGGCGAGCGCGGCGATCGTCGTCGAATCGATGCCGCTGCTCAGGAATACGCCCACGGGAACGTCCGCCACCAGGTGCGTCTCGACGGCTTTCTCCAGGAGGCCACGAACGCATTTCGACGGATTGCTGTCACCCTGCGGCGCGAACTCAGGGACATCTTCCGCATCCCAGTACGGCTTCGGTTCAACTGCGCGCCCGGGCTCGTGTGGACTCACCGACAGCGAATGGCCCGGTGGCAGGGAGAGTACGCCATCGAGAATGCTGGACGGCTCGGCCACGGAGCCAAACAGGAGATAGGATGCGACCGCATCCGCCGAAAGCTCGGGCTCGACGAAGCCGCTCGCGACCAGCGCCCTCACCTCCGAGGCGAAACAGAAATTGCCGTTCGTAAGCGCATAGTAGAGCGGCTTGATTCCGAGACGGTCCCGAGCAAGGAAGACTCTTGCCGCGCGTCCGTTGCGCCCGTCTGGCAATTCCACCACTGCAAACGCGAACATGCCCTGCAAGTGCCGAACGCAGTCGTCTCCCCAGGCTTCGTAGGCGTGAACGATCGCTTCCGTATCGGAAAGCGTACGAAACCGGTGGCCGAGAGCCTCCAGTTCGCTTCGCAAAGCGCGGAAATTGTAGATTTCGCCGTTGAACACCACGGCCACTGTGGCAGCCTCGTTCCACACGGGCTGGCTTCCGCCGGGAAGATCGATAATGCTCAGGCGACGCGCGCCAACCGCCGCTCGGGGCGCGACCAGAATCCCTTCCTCGTCCGGCCCGCGATGAACGATCGATCCCAGCATCGCGTGGAGAGTGCCTTCGCCGGCTTCCCTGGATTCGATCCCGATGATGCCGCAAATTCCGCACATAATCTCAACTCGCCGGATCGACGAACGCCCGGTACGCGCGCCGAAGCCGCATAGGCACGGGAATCAAATCGATGTGCAGACGCCTTCTTCCGTACCATCGAAGCGAAAAGCGCACCACGATCAGGAACAGCACCGTCAAAATCCCCGCGATCATGCCCGCCAGTTCCCTGCGCTCCATCACCAGACTGATCGCAGCGGAGTTTTGCCAGCTCGGCAGCAGGTAGTTCAGCGCTTTTCGTGCCGGATTCCCGACGAATTTTATCCCCGCGAGACGAATGTGCACCGTGCGTTCGAAGCTGTAGCTCGGATCGTAATGCGGGATGTTTCGGGTAGCGGCGGCAAACACAGCGGAATCGGCGAGCTCGCTTCGGGTGAGTGTCTGGCCATCCGGACCGCGGAGGATGACCCGGAATGTCGGGTCCACCACAATCCACCGGCCGTTCACGAATACCTCGGCGTCGACATGCTTGGTGCTGCGATTCGCATCCAGCAGCAGGAGCCGCCGGGTGCGCAGACCGCTTGTGTCGGCGAGATTGATGAACGCATTCGTCGCTGTTCCGCAGACTTGCAGCAGAGATTTATAGTTCAGCGTGTCGAGCGGATCCCGATCGTCCGGCGTCCCCACGATACCCCCCGAAAAGCGGGCGGGTGGATGCGCCATCCAGTCGAGAATGGCCTGAATCTTCTGTTCGGGAGAACCGGACACCGGCACGATCGCGTCCGAAAACGCGTCCACGTACCGATGGGTCGAGTATTCGCGAACTGTCGACCAGACACAGATCGCGATCGAGATCAACAGAAGCCAATTCACCAGAACCAGCGTCAGCCGGAACAAGCCCTGATCTCGTGCGGCGGTGCGTTCGTCTGGCAGGTGCTCCCGGTTGGCTGCCGAGGCCGGGCGAAGAGTGGCCGTGCCAGCCCGAGCGCCCGATGATTGCTCCCCGCTTGCCTGTCCTTTGGTCACCGGACGTTTGGCCTCGGCCGAACGGCTGCTCTTTCGAAAATCCGGCTCATGACTTGGATCCGCGCCATTTCCCGGCTCACGCTACAACCCTCTGTCGCACAGGAACCGCAAGGCACCGCTCATACAGCCGCTCGCATTCGTCCAGGGGAATGTCCCAGGAAAGCTGCCGCGCCGTCTCCGCACAGCCCCTGCGGCATTTCTCGGCGAACTCCGTGTCATCCAGGATGCGGCCAAGCGCTCGCGCAATTTGAGTTTGATCCAGCGGCACGATCAGCCCGGCGCGCTCCAGAAAGAGCGCGACGCCGCAACGGTCTGTGACGATCACCGGCGTGCCGCAGGCTGCCGACTCCGCCGCGGTGTTTCCAAAATTCTCGTTCTCCGACGGCAGAACGAAAACGTCCGCATCGCGATACGCCTGCCATTTTTCCCCTGCGAAGAGCGGACCGGGGAAAATGATTTGTTCGGAAACGCCGAGCGACTGCGCAAGGGATTTCAAGGAAGCGATGTAACGATCTTCTTCGGCAGGTCCCGCAATCGCGAGGATGGAGCCGCGTCCGTTCGGGCTCGCCGCTTTCCAGTCCGCAAAAGCCTGAATCAGCAGATCGGGCCGCTTTTTGGAAACAACGCGGCCGAGAAAAAGAATCAGTTTCGCTTCCGCAGGCACGTTCCAACGATCGCGGAATTCTCCGCGTCTGGACGGAATTTCGGGAGTCTCGATTCCGTTCCGGCGAATTTCGACGCGGCTCGCGTCGACGCCCGCTTCCACCAGTTCGCGACGTTCCTGCTCGGACGTGGCGATTACGAATCGCGCCCCGGCCACCAGGCGCTTGCCGAACAGCCCGCGATGCAATTTCTTCAGCGCGATGTTGCGGACGATGGGACGGTACATGCCCATGGGCTCGACGACGTAGGGGATCCCGTTGCGACGGCAGAATTGGCCGGCTGCCGGGCCGAGCAAATCGTACAAACCGTAAACGTGAACCAGGTCGAAGCGGCCGACGGATGCCCCACAAAATCGTACCACATGCCGGTTCACCGTGAGGGCGCGATAACGCGCCAGCGTGGGAACGTAAATCGTCTCCACGCCGGGCTCCGCGTATCTCCAGCCCCATTCGCACGCCTCAAACACTCCCTTGGAATTGCGGGCGCGGATTCCCAGATCGGCCGTCAGGATCGTCACCCGGTGGCCGCGCCGCGCGAGCCCCCGCGCGATGGCTCGCACCTTGAAAACGGTGCCGCCGCGTTCTTCGAACGGAAAGTAGGACTGGACTGTTTTCAGGATGCGCATTCGCAGTGGGATCGCGCGACGGAAAAACAGGCCTCTCTCTCTGAATCGCGCGCTGGGAGTGCCTCATCGAGAGGAGCAGAGGAAGGATACTACTGATTTCATTCCGGAGCTAGCGCGGCCGGCGCGCCGCCGATTTGAAAATTCGGCGCCGGCGTGGGAAGATTTTTACGCGCGCATTTGAGGAGATCGCGCCGAAAAGCATGGATTCCCATCCCCCGAACAGGAAGCGCACTCTGATCGTCGCCGCGCTGTCTCTTATTTTCGTTATTGCACTGATAGCCGCGTTCAATTCGCTGACGGGATGGAGCGCCCCGTCGTCGGCGCGGAAAATGAAGAATCCGGTTCCGGCCACCGAGTCGGCTATCGACGACGGCATGTTCAACTACTCGAAGCACTGCAAAAGCTGCCACGGCGTAAATGGCGACGGGAACGGCGACCGCGCCAGCCAGCTTTCCGCCGAGCCTTCGGATTTTACCGACGCGCGCGAGATGAGCCGCATGACCGATGGCGAGCTGTTCTGGAAAATCACGCACGGCCACCGTCCCATGCCCGCATTCCAGAACAAGTTGACCGACGCGGAGCGCTGGGAAGTCGTCGACTACATTCGCACCTTCGCCAAAAAGCCCGCACCCGCCACGCAGCCCGCGCCGCAGCCTCCTTCCTCACAGCCGTAAGCGCTGTCGTATGGGCCGCTCGCTGCGCCCGCGCCGCGCTTGAGACGAATCTGGAATCCCCCCTAGGTGCTACCGCGTCATCCCGAACCCAGTCCCGCCGCTCTTGCGGGAATGGGGGTGAGGGATCTGCTTTTTTCTTTGCGCACGCGAGTGCGAGCATTTCAGACGGAGCGCGCTCTAATGCACTTTCGCCAACGCGTCCGCCACTTCCTTGATGTCCGGCACCGTCGGAATATCGTAATTCTTGAACCACGCCACTTTTCCCGAGCCGTCGACGAGGGCGATGGCGCGGCCGGTGATTCCCTTATCGGCGAGATACACTCCGAACTTATCGCCGACGGCGCCGCGCGGCTGAAAATCGGCAAGCAGCGGATAGTGGATCCCCATTTTTTCCGCAAACGCCTTGTGCGACCACGCGCTGTCGACGCTGATCCCCAGAACCTGCGCGTTGAGCTGCTCGAATCGCTTCATGTCGTTGACGAGGCAGGCGTGCTCGTTCGTGCAAACGGGGCTCCAGTCGAGCGGATAGAAAACGAGAACGACATTCTTCCCCTTGTAATCGGAGAGCTTCACTTCCTTCTGGTTCTGATCCTTCAGCGTGAATTCGGGAGCCGGCGCTCCAACCGAAATGGCCATTCTGGATTCCTCCTGTGATTGCGCGTATTAAACTGCGACATATGCGTGAACTCGCCGCCCCGATTCTTCCCGGTTCCTCGGTGACCCGGCGCGAAGTGCGAGCCGCATTCCATGATAGCCGAAGGGCGCACGCTCGCGGAAGCCGCAACCTGCCCGCCGGAGGAAGGTTCGCGCGAGCGACTTTCGAATCTGCTCCGTTTCCGAATCTGCTAGGATAGAAATACGGAGCCGGAGAGAGAATTGTCGATCGCACAACGCACTCGAAACGGCGCGCTCGGGATGACCGCCGCAAAGCTTTCCTGCGAAGCCGCGTATCCGGGCATCGAATTTTCGCCGGGCAGCCGCGGTTTGCTTGCGTGGCTGAAGGACCGGCCGCCGGAGTGCGTTCACCTGAAGCGCAACGCGCCGTGGGTCGCCACGCTGGTGCCGGACACGTTGTACGTGCGAGGGAAACGCTCGCCGACGCGCGACTCATTGCGCCCGGAAGTCTCGCTCTGCCGGGACTGCTTCGTCGGGACCGTGGAAGGCGAATTCGCGGCATATCCGGGAAACGTGGTGGCGTTCGAGCCGGACCCCGAAGTCTTCTCGCAATATTTTTTCGTTGGCGCTCCGGACTTCGAGCGGGCCGGGCTGCAGCCGGAAGTGGCGCGCGCCATCGAGCGGCGTTTGCGGCAGCGCGGCGAGACATGCTCGGTCTGCGATCGAAGCGCAACATGGCTGTGGCTCTCGCGCGAGCAGGTGGCCGGCCTCGATGAGACGGAACGAATCGGCGATGCGCCCGGCGAATGGTTTTGCGCCGCGCATGGCGCGCAGACACTGTGCCGGGCGTTTGCCGGAATTCCGGAAGCGAATGTTTTCTACATCAATCTTCCGTACGGGGAAGCAGGCGCCTATGTCTGGATCTAAAACGCAACTGCGAGAAGTGGGACCACCGCCATCCCGAACCCAGTCCCGCGTTGTTGGCGGGAATGTGGGTGAGGGATCTGCTTTTCGTCCTTCCTGCAGTCGGCCACTGAATCCCGCCGTCATGGCCCTTTTGCCAGGATGTGACCAATGACGGTGCAACTGCAGGAAGTGCTGGAGAAATATCTGGCGGCCAGCGGCGGCTACGGCCACGAAGTCGCCATTTCGGCGCTCGGCTTTTCGCGCGAGGAAGTGGAAGACGTCTTCAGCGCCTTCGACGAGGACTACCACATCGGCCGCTTCTTCCATTTCCGCCAGGCCGACGGCGAAAGCTACGCCATCGACGGTTTCCCCCAAACCCACGTCACCATCGACTCCGACGTCCAATCCATCCTTTGAGGCAGTGGCTAAGCGGCGAGTGGCGAGCATCCGTGATTCGTGTGGCACAGCCGCCCTCGGCTGTGCGCTTTTTCCGAATTGTCACGAGACGCGCGCTGCAAGTTCGGAGAGGCGAAGCAAAAACCGGCGGCGGGACGCCGGCGCCACAACGGCGTGTTTTGCGGGGCTAAAGCCTCGCGCTTCCACCCGGTGCGAACTGCTGCCGCGCTGAAGCCCGGCGCTACGTTTAAACCTTTAAACCCCGTTTGACGACGCGGCGTCAGCCGTGGGCGGCGGTTTCAGGAGCGGCGGTGCGCTGGAGGCGGGGGCGGACGCGGGCGCGGTCTTATGGGCGGGCACGGCGTGCCGTGCCCCTACGGGGAGAAAGACAAAACGCGAATTACTTGACGGCAATAGACACTCGTTGCAGGCGCGAGGAAAGCGAGTCGTGCTCGGCACGAATCGCTGATGGCAAGCGGTGGCCGAATTTGGCGAGAAATTCGCCGGTGGCGCGGGTTTCCTCGACCCAGTCGGCGGGATCGACGCGGAGGAGTTCGTCGAGGGCATCGCGCCCAATCGGCAGGCCGTCGAGCGTGAGCGATTCGGGAGTGGGAACGAAGCCGATGGGAGTTTCGGCGGCGGCGGCGCGGCCCTCGATGCGGTCGAGCATCCATTTCAGGACGCGAACATTTTCGCCGTAGCCGGGCCAGAGAAATTTGCCGTCCGCGCCTTTGCGGAACCAGTTCACGTGAAAAATCTTTGGCTGGCTGCTTGATTTTGGGCCCATCTCGAGCCAGTGCGCGAAATAGTCGGCCATGTTGTATCCGCAGAAGGGAAGCATGGCCATGGGATCGCGGCGCGTGACGCCGACCGCGCCGGTAGCGGCGGCGGTGGTTTCCGAAGCCATGGTTGCGCCGACGAAGACGCCGTGCTGCCAGTCACGCGACTCGTAAACGAGCGGAGCAAGCTTGCGCGCGGCGACCTCCGAAAATAAACGCGGAGATGGGCACGCCGGCCGGATCGTCCCAGTGCGGGGAAATCGATGGAGACTGGCACGCGCGGACGGTATAGCGCGAATTGGGATGCGCGGCGGGGCCCGAATCGGCAGTCCAGCGCTCGCCCTTCCAGTTGATCAGGCCATCGTGCGGCGGGCCGTCGATTCCTTCCCACCAGGGCTCGCGCTCAGCGGTCATGGCCATATTGGTGAAGATCGAATCGTGATGCAGCGCGGCCATGACGTTCGGATTCGTTTTGGCGTTCGTGCCGGGCGCGACGCCGAAAAATCCGGCTTCGGGATTGATCGGCGCGGAGCGTCCCGTCGCCGGCGACGTGCATCCAGGCGATGTCGTCGCCCACGGTCCAAGACGCGATAGCCTTCGATCTCGAGCGCGGAAACCATCATGGCCAGATTCGTCTTGCCGCAGGCGCTGGGAAACGCGGCGGCCATGTAGGTGACTTTGCCCGAGGATCTTCGAGGCCGAGGATCAGCATGTGCTCGGCCATCCAGCCCTGCTCGCGCGCCATCCAGCTCGCAATCCGCAGAGCGAAACACTTTTTGCCGAGCAGCGCGTTGCCGCCATAGCCCGAGCCCACGCTCCAGATCAGATTTTTCTTCGGGAAAATGGAGGATGAAGCGGCGGCCGGGATCGAGGTCGCCGAGCGAATGCAGGCCGGGAACGAAATCCGCGGATTTGCCGAGACGGTCGAGCGCGATCTTGCCCATGCGCGACATGATGCGCATGCTGGCAACGACGTACGGCGCTGTCGGTGATCTCGACGCCGATCTTGCTGTAGGGCGAAGCGGCCGGCCCTAGAATGTAGGGCACGACGTACATCGTGCGGCCCTTCATGGCGCCGTCGAAGAGCGGGCGGACCTTGGCCTTGGCTTCTTCGGGAGCCATCCAGTTATTGGTGGGGCCGGCGTCGTCTTTCGCGCGCGTGCAGATGAAGGTGACGTTTTCGGTGCGGGCTACGTCGTTTGGATTGCTGCGATGGAGGTAGCAGTTCGGGTAGGTCTGCTCGTTAAGGGCGATGTAGGAGCCGTCGCGCAGCATTTCGTCCGTAAGGCGCGCGTTTTCAGCGTCGGAACCGTCGCACCAGTGGATTTTGTCGGGCTTCGTGAGTTTCGCGGATTCCTCAACCCAATTTTCGAGCGGCGTCGACACCAAACCTCCCGGAATTTACGAAGGCGCTTTGCCCGGCTCACCCACCGGACGGGGGTTACATTAGCAGGCCAGAATACGTTTACAAAAAAAAGTTTATGGCACAAAGGCGGGAATTGCAAGATGGCGTGCTTGTTCGCCGGAGCTAACCGGACGCTGAAAAAGTCGAACCGCAGCTTCAGGGGTTAAAACCCCTGACACAGGACGCCCACTTACGGCGGGGTTAAAACCCCGCCCTCCTGAAGACAAGGCGTTTTTCAGCAAGCTGCTAAAAGCCCAAGGTTCGCCGCGCTTGTTCGCCGGAGCTAAAGCTCCGACCTCCTAAGGGCGATTGCTGAAACGTCCTGAACCCCGTTGACGAGATGGCTTCTACTCTTCGCGGAGCGCCTGCATGGGATCGACGCGAGCGGCTCGATGCGCCGGAACGTAGCAGGCCAGGAGCGCGGAAAACATCAACAGAGCGGCGACAGAACTGAACGCCGCGACGTCGATCGTGCCGACGTCATAGAAGAGGGAGTGCATGGCTCGTCCGACAAGGTAAGAACCGCCGAGGCCCAGCGCAAGCCCAATCAGCGCCAGAATCATTCCTTCGCGCAGGATCAGACCCACGACGCGGCCAGCGCTCGCGCCCAAAGCCATGCGCAACCCAAGCTCGTGAGTTCGCTGGGCCACGGCGAAGGACATGACGCCGTAGATTCCGAGCGCCGCGAGCAGCAGCGCGATTCCTGCAAAGCCTCCGAAGAGAAATGCAGTAAAGCGGTCGCCGGCCATGGATTCATCCATGATTTGATCCATGGTCTTGACGTCGGCGAGGGGCAAGTTCGGGTCGAGCGACTGAACGATGCCGGCGATACCCTTGCTGAGGGCGGCGGGATCGCCCGCGGCGCGCACTGCGATGGCGGCTTGCGGCCAGGGACTCTGCCAGAACGGCACATCGATTTCGGGGAAATCGCTTTTGGGGCCGCCGTTGCGAACGTTGTGATAGACGCCCACGATTTGCCAGGAGACGTACGGCCCAAGCTTGGTCACACCGGGAATCAATTGCTCGACTTGAATGCGGTGCGAGAGCGCGTCCCCGGCAGGAAAGAATTTTTTCGCGAACTCTTCGTTGACGACGGCGACCGGAACATTGCCCGCGGTGTCCTGCTCGTTCAACGGGCGTCCGCGGTCGATACGGATGCCGAAGGTGCGGAAATAATCGGGCGTCACCATGTTGAAGCCGGCGCCGGGACGCTGCGAGGGATCATTCACGGGCTTTCCTTCGATGACGAACGGCATGCCGAAGTTCACGCCCTGGAGCGGCATGCCCTCCGACGCGGAGACCGACGAAACACCCGGAAGAGCCTGGACTCTTTCGAGAAGCTGGCGATAGAAGGCCGTAATTTGCTTGGGGTCGGTCAGGCGGCCGCTCGGCACCGGCAGAGAGAACGTGAGCAGATGATCGCTGCGGAAGCCGAGATCGACGTGAGCCACGTTCCACAAGCTGTGAATGGCGAGGCCGCCGCCGGCGAGCAAGCTGAGCGCCAGCGCGAATTCGGCGACGACGAGGGTGCGGCGCAAACCGTGGCGGCCGGCACTGAGCGCGGAGCGGCCGCCCTCTTTCAAGACCTCGTTCAGGTTCATGCGCGCAGCCTGCCAGGCGGGGGCACAACCGAACAGGACGCCAGCGAGCAAGCTTGCGGCGACAGTGAAGAGCAGGACGGGAAGGTTCAAGCGGATGTCTGCTTCGGTGGGAAGGGTGAAGGGCGGCATCATCGCGATGATGATTTTCAGCAGCAGCCAAGCCAAGCCGATGCCGACCGCGCATCCGGCGGCAGCCAGGGCAATGCTTTCCGCCAGAAACTGGCCAAAGAGCCGTTGGCGCGAGGCGCCGAGGGAGGCTCGCACCGCGACTTCCTTTTGGCGCGTGGTGGCGCGCGCGAGCAGAAGATTCGCGACGTTCGCGCAGGCGATCAGAAGGACGAAACCGACCGCGCCCATCAGCAGCCAGAGACCGCGGATCACGTCGCGGTCGAGGAAATCGTTTTTGAGCGGCTCGACGCTTGCGCCCCAGCCGTGGTCCGACTGGGGATAGACCTCGGCGAGGTGGCGCGTGACCGCGTCCATATCGGCGTTCGCTTGCGCGAGGGTCACACCGGGCTTGAGGCGGCCCATCACGAGCAGCCAGTGAAAGTCGTGATTGATCTGATCCGGCTTGAACGCCAGCGGGACATTCAAATCGCTCTGCCCGCGGTCAGCGGGACCGGGCGCGAGCACGCCGACAATTGTGTACGGCTCGCCGTTCATTTGAACTTGCCGGCCGATGATGCCGCGGTCCGCGCCGAAGCGGCTCTTCCAGAGCTTGTTCGTCAGGACGGCCTCGTGGTCCTTCCCGACCTGGCCTTCGTCGGGCAGCAAATCGCGGCCAAGAAGGAAGCGGTAGCCGATCATGGAGAGGAAGCCGGGCGTGGCAACCTGCGCCTGCACCTGCTCCGGGCGGTTCGAGGTCGCCAGATTGATGCTCATGCCGCTCCATGCGCACAAGTGCTGGAAAGCGGTGCTCTCGCGCTGCCAGTCGAGGAAATTACCGGCGGCGGTCACGTTGCGATTGCCCTGGATCTTCGACCAGACCATCACGAGCTGATCGGGATGGGGATAGGGCAGCGGCGCGAGCAGCGTGGCGTAGACGACGCTGAAGATGGCGGTATTCGCGGCGATGCCGAGGGCAAGCGCGAGAACAGCGACGGAGGCGAATCCGGGATTCTTCAGCAGCAGCCGGAAGCCGAAGCGGAGGTCCCGCGAGAGATTGTTCACATTGCACCTCGTTTTCTAGAAGCTGCTGCCGCAGGTTGAGGTTTGACCGCATCGCCCCGATGCCTGGACGAAGAAAGAGAAACAAGGAAAGGCAATTCTTGCACCAAGGCTTCACCGTTACAAGCTGTAGCGATAAAGGACTTATGATTCGGAATTGGGATTCGCGCGAGTCCCACTGTTCGAATTTGATCGAAGAGATGTCCATTTGCGGACAGCTAGGCAACAGAATCAACGAAACGATATCCACGTAGTGCTTGAGCACGGCCTGCAAATGGAGATACTGTTCGCGCGAGGCAGAAGTTCCCTGCAAAAGAAGCTCGTTCAGAGAAGGAGCGGACGATGAGCCGGAAGCGTGTGACGGTAATCGGAATGATTCTGCTTGGGGTAGTCGCGATGGGCGGGGTGTGGGCGCATGCTCAGGATGCGGGATGGAAGGAGCTGTGGAACGGCAAGGATTTTACGGACTGGAAGCACGTGGGGCCGGGGAAATTCATGATTGAAAACGGGCTGCTCAAGAGTGTGGGCGGGATGGGCCTGCTGTGGTATACGCCGCGGAAATTCGGGGATTGCACGATCCGCGTGGTCTACAAAACGCAGAAGAAGACCGACAACTCGGGCGTGTTCATCCGCATTCCGGAAAAGCCGACGGAAGAATGGATGCCGGTGAACAAGGGCTACGAAGTGCAGATCGACGATTCGGCCGATCCGTACCATGTTACGGGCGTGCTGTACTCGTTGACGAAGGCGATGTCGCGCCCCGGGGAAACGGGCAAGTGGAACACGATGGACATCACCATCGCGGGGCCGCGCACAATTGTGACGCTGAACGGAGTTGGAGTGACGGACTACACGGAAGGCCAGCCCGTCCCGAAGAAGAAAGAAAGTTACGAGCCGGATCGCGGGCCGCGTCCCAATGCGGGCTATATCGGGCTACAAAACCATTCCAACGCAGACACGGTGTTTTTCAAGAGGATCGAGGTCAAGCCGCTGCAGCACTAAGGCCGAAAATCGGACTCGAGATGTCCGCCGTTCCGGCGCCGAGATTCCTCATCGTCGCCACAACACCCAATTTCCGCGCAGCGGGCAAATGTAGGCGCGAAAATTGGGCTGCTCCTCTTCGGAATGACAGGTTGCGGTAGGGAGGAAGAGGAAGCGGAGATGCAGAATCAGAAGTTCCGAAAGGTACTCCGCTGTGTACGCGAGGAAATTGCAGGTCGACATTGTGATTGAAGGCGAGCGGCGAGCCGCGCCGCTGGATTGGCTGGATAGTTTTTGCATGCGGAATTTTACGGGCTCGGCGGAATTCGACGACGCGCTTCCGACGGGCGAAGGGCGGCTTGAGGCGGGGCTGCGCGTCGAACCGGCTCGGCTGGCACAGGCGATAAGCGAATGGCTCACGAAACGCGGGAAGGGGAATGGGAAGCCAGTGAAGGTCGAGATTCGGGAGGCAAGTTGAATGGCTCGTTTAGCCACAGAGGCACAGAGACCACAGAGAAAAGGCGGATATCGCGGAGAAAACCTACAAACCGCACGGGGCGGGCAGTTTGGGCAGCATCTGCGACTGAGAACTCAAGGAAGAACCGGGCCGTCCCCGCGACGACTGGGGCGTTGCAGCGGCCGTCGCGAAGGGCCCGGTTCCTCACACAGATTCGACGCGGGAATCGAGCGGAGGTTAGCAACGTTCCGACTAGCGCCGAGTCCGAAGCTTTTGAACGACACAGCCGCTTTCAACAAGAACCGAGAAATTCGGATTTTGGTTTCCGGTTAGAACCCGGGGAAAATCAACCGATTACGGCGCCGTCTCCCGGTGCGCCGTCCGGACTCATGCCTTAACGGGCGAGCGGGCTCGGCTGGAGGCGCTGCCATCGTAGTTTCCGCGCAGTCGACGCGAGATTGCGGCGCGGATTTGCGGGATGGCCGCTTTGGTGGCGGCCATGCCAGCCGCGACAAGCTGCGGCGTCTTGACGAACTCATCCCAAAGAATATCGTGAACGTCCGGTTCGATCAGGACATCGGTTGCATCGCGCCAGGGTTGGTGCGCCGTCTGTTGCATGATCGAAAACGAACGGCTAATCACTTCGATGGTATTGCGAGGCGGGTTGCTGAGCACGCCAGGCTCAAGATTTACGGAGATGACCACCTGCGCGCCCATCCGGCGGGCGCACACCGCGGGTACCGACTCCGTCAGGAAGCCGTCAACCAGCACGCGATCGTGATCCTCGATAGGCAGAAAGAGGCCGGGATAGGCGCAGGAGGCGCGAATGGCGGGACCGATTTCGCCCTTCGTGAAATAGGAGGACTCGCCGGCCAGCAGGTTGGTGGCGACGATGCCCAGAGGGATTTTCATCTCCTCAAAATGGTGCAGGAGGGTGAACTTGCGGAGGAAATCCTCGAGGCGCTCGTTGGAGGCCATGCCCATGCGGGAAATGGTCCAGCGGCCGAAATCGCGGAAGCGGGTCGCGGCGCCCTGGCGTTCCATGTCCTCGGTGGTGGTGCCGCTGGCGTAGGCGGCCGCGATCAGTGCGCCGACGCTGGTGCCGGCGATGCAATCGATGGGAATGCCGCTCAGTTCGAGTTCGCGAATAACGCCGACGTGAGCGATGCCGCGCGCGAAGCCTCCTCCGAGGGCGAGGCCGATGAGAGGGCGGTTCTCTTCGCCGGCGTAGGCGAACGAACGCAGGCCTCTTACAGCACTGCCGATCCATTTGAACACAGCGCCCAAGGTTGTCCCCACCGTTCCTGAATACACTCTAGCGCACTTCTCGCCGGGCGGCGTTTCCGATTGACCGCGCGGCGCTGGTTTTGCAACGATGTCCGTTCCCGCGCCGGCGCGGAACCAATCATTTGCCGGAAATCGCAAAGGGCCTCCGAGCCGCGGCGAAGAAAGCGTGAGGCTCAAAAATCCATGAAGCAGCGAATCGATCGAGTGGCCGTACTGGGAGCCGGAACCATGGGCGCGCGCATCGCCGCTCACCTGGCGAACGCGGGAGTTCCGTGCTACCTGCTCGACATCGTTCCTCCCGAATTGAATGCGGAAGAAAAGAGGAAGGGACTGACTCTCGAAAGCCCGGCGGTGCGCGATCGCATCGTGCTGGCGGGACTCGCGGCGGCGAAAAAGTCGCGGCCCGCGGCGTTCTTTACCCCGGAAACGGCCCGGCTGATCACGCCTGGAAACCTGCAAGACAATCTCGCGTGGTGCGGCGAGGTGGATTGGATCATCGAAGCGGTCGCGGAAAACCTGGAAATCAAGCGAAAGCTCTTCGAGCGAGTCGAGACGGTGCGCAAGCCGGGCACGATCGTGACGACGAATACGTCGGGGCTGCCGATTCGCCTGATTGCGGAGGGCCGTTCAGCGGATTTTCAGGAACATTGGGCCGGGACGCACTTTTTCAACCCTCCGCGCTACATGAAACTGGTCGAGCTGATTCCCGGGCCGAAGACGCGGCCCGAGGCGCTCGATCTTCTGAGCGAGTTTTGCGACTTGCGGCTGGGCAAAGGCGTGGTGGTGGCGAAAGACACGCCAAACTTCATCGCGAATCGCGTCGGCACATTTTCCATGCTCAACGTGCTGCGACAGATGCAGGCGTTGGACATGACGATCGAAGAGGTTGATGCGTGCACGGGGCCGGCCATCGGCCAGCCGAAGTCGGCGACGTTTCGAACGGCGGACATCGTGGGCCTGGATGTGCTGGTCCACGTCGTGAGGAATATTTACGAGAACATTCCAGACGACGAATCGCGCGAGATGTATCGCGTACCGCCTCTCGTTGAGGAAATGATCAAACGCGGGCTGCTGGGCGAAAAGACGGGCGGCGGATTCTACAAACGGGTGAAGAAGGGCGGCGAATCGGAAATTCTCACGGTCGACTGGCACACGATGGAGTACCGGCCGCGACAGAAGGCGAAGTTCGGGTCGATCGAGGCGGGAAAAACGGTTGAAGACACGCGGCAGCGTTTGCGCATGCTGGTTGGGCCGGCGCTGGAGGGCAAGGCCGGCGACAAGGCCAATCAACTGCTGTGGGCGACGCTGAGCGAAACGTGTTTGTACGCGGCGCGGCGCGTTCCTGAAATCGCGGATTCGATTGTGGATGTGGATCGCGCGATGCGCTGGGGATTCGCGTGGGAACTGGGGCCGTTCGAAGTGTGGGACGCGATCGGCGTCGAGCGCATGAAGAAAGCGCTCGAGCGGGAAGGCAAGGCCATTCCACCGATGTTGGAAAAGGCGCTCGCGTCGCCCAAGAAAGCCTTCTACGAAACCGAAAAGGGCCGGACGAGCTACTTCGATCTGGCGAGTGGCACGCTGAAGCCGGTCGAAGAAACGGGGGGAATCATCGTCCTGAAGGCTCTGAAAGAGCGGACGGGCGTGGTGCAGGAAAATGCGGGCGCGAGCCTGATCGATGTGGGCGACGGCGTTTTGTGCTGCGAGTTCCACTCGAAGATGAACGCGATCGGGGCGGACATCGTCGCCATGATTCATGCGGGCGCCGGCCGGCTGGGCACGCAATTCGATGCGATGGTGATCGCGAACCAGGCGCCCAATTTTTCCGTAGGCGCGAACCTGATGCTGCTGCTCATCGGCGCGCAGGAAGGCGAATGGGACGACATCCACCTGGCGGTGCGGCAATTCCAGCGCTGCAATATGGCCATCAAGTATGCGCCGGGGCCGGTGGTGGTGGCGCCGCAAGGCATGACGCTGGGCGGCGGATGCGAGATCAGCCTGCACGGCGCGCGAATCCACGCCGCAGCGGAAACGTACATGGGCCTGGTCGAGGCAGGAGTGGGATTGATACCCGGGGGCGGTGGGACTAAAGAAATGCTGATCCGCGCGAACGAACACGCAGCGGGCGGCGAGGACCTCGACCTGTTCCACGCGCTGAAGCCGGTATTTGAGACGATCGCGATGGCGAAGGTATCGACCAGCGGCGAGGAAGCGCGGTCGCTCGGCTTTCTGCGGCGTTCGGACCTGATTGCGATGAATCGCGACCGGCAGGTGGCGGACGCGAAGGAGACGGCGCTCGCCATGGTCCGAGCGGGATACCATCCGCCGGCGCCTGCGGAGATTCGCGTTCTGGGCGAGGAGTTTCTGGCGGCGGCGAAACTCGCGATTCACATGATGGTTCGCGGTGAATACGCGAGCGAGCATGACGCCGTGGTTGCGCGCAAGCTGGCGTATATTTTGGCGGGCGGCGGCATCACCGCCCCGCAAATCGTATCGGAACAATACGTTCTGGACCTGGAGCGCGAGGCCTTTGTCAGCCTGTGCGGCGAACGGAAAACGCAGGAGCGCATCGCGCATACACTCAAGACGGGGAAGCCGCTGCGGAATTGATAAGGCGGATGCGACACGAATCGGCGGAAAGCCGAGGAGATCGAACCGCTTTTGTTTTGCGGCCTCCATTTGCTCTCCGAATCTTGGTTGGCGAATTGGCTATGCAGCGCCACCTTGCTATCCGAAAGCTTTGTATCCGTTAGCCTCGGGCGGACCGTTTGAGTTTGCCTGCGAAGGCGGGTGCTACATTCAAAACTCGGGCGAGACCAAACGATGACCACCGTCTTTCGCCGGGCAACTCTTCTGGCGGGAAGGTGTTCATACATTGCGGAAACCTGCATATGAGGTGGGGAGTCCAATAATAGGACGGGTGATTTTGGGGCGAGTGTCCGGGCTGTACTTCGGGAACTTATTTTAAGAGATCGTGGAATAGTAAGGCGGGACCCAAGGCGAGCGCGAACCGGCGTGTCTCAGCGTGCCCGTTGCCAGGTACAGAAATAGCCGCAGGATGACGCCCTGAAAGCAATCTGGAGAAGATCATGATTCGGTATTGGAAGTCGTGGATACCGTTCGTTCTGTTGGCGCCGGCGATAAGCCTGGTGGGTGCGCATTCGATGAATGCGCAGACGCGTTCTTCAGCCGCAGTTCCGACGAGTAATACGATGGTTCCTTCGTACGACCTGGCCAAGGAAGTAAGGGTGCAGGGCACGATCGAGAAGATCGACGGCTTCGGAACGAGCGGCCCGATCGGGACGCACATTTTCATTCAGACCGCCGCGGGAACCATCGACGCGCATCTGGGATTCGGAGCGGCGAGCAAGCCTGGCCATCTTGGTATTGCGCCGGGGCAGAGCGTAACAGTCATCGGAATGATGGAAATTGTTGGGCGCACGAATGTCCTGATTGCGCGAATCCTGACGACGCCGAACCATATTTTCGTTCTCCGAAATGAGCACGGGGTTCCCATTCGCGGAATTCCGCACGGAAGCGCGCGCGCAAAGACCTTTTTCAGCTACGTACCTTCCACCGGCCGGGAAAGCGCGTGGAAAACGCTGTGAAGTCACACGGTAGTATTCTGCCGCGTTCGCTGTTTTCCTCACAGATTGCAGCAAGAACTTCCATGATGGTCGCGTTTTGCGCGTTGTGCGTGATGTGTGTCGCCGGATGCGGGAGCAGTGGGAACAGTGGTTCGGGATCCGGCGGAGGATCGGGAAGCCCTACGCCGAGTTCGAGCGGGCTGACGATCTATCCGGCGATGGCGAGCGTTCCGGTGGGCGGCCAGGCCGTGTTCACGGGCTACGTTCCGAGCCAGCCGAATTCGACGATCACCTGGGCGGTGAGCGGATCTTCCAACGGCACGATCAATTCCAGCGGCGTGTACACCGCGCCTTCCTCAGTGCCGAGCCCGGCGCAGATCGCCGTGACCGCGACATCCGGAAATTTTTCCGCGACTGCAGTAGTGACCGTGGCGTCGTCGCAAGGGCTGGCAGTGAGTCCGGCAGCCGCATCCATCCCGGCGGGAGGGCAGACGATATTTCGCCGCTACGATGAATGGCGCACCGGCCACAGGCGTGACCTGGGAAGTGAACGGCACCCCGGGCGGCGACGGCGTTCATGGAACGATCGATAGCAGCGGAACTTATACGGCGCCGCTTTCACCGCCCCCCGGCGGCTCGACCGTGATTACGGCGACGGCGGGAGGAAACTCGGGCACGGCGACCGCGACGGTTGTTTTCTCGAATGCGTCCCTGAATGGAAATTACTCGTTTTCGTATGCCGGCGACGACGGTTCTGGATTTTTCGCGATTGCCGGACAGTTCACGGCGGATCCCAATTCAGGGACGTTCACGGGAACGGAGGACTCTGTCGACGGGGCGAATGGTCCGTCGAGGGGACAAGCGGTGAGCGGCACGTATTCGATCGGTCCAGATGGGCGAGGCTCGGTGGACCTGACAGGCAGCACCGGCGAGATCCTCCAGATTGTCCTGTCCTCCGACCAGCATGCGCTGCTGATCAATTTCAATCAGGGGAACGCGACAGGAAGCGGGACCATCGACCAGCAAACCAGCGCAACAGCGCTCGCGGCGGGCCGCTATATCTTTCAGTTTTCGGGGCTGGACGGAAGTGGCGCTACAACCGGAACGGTCGGAACGTTCACGAGTTTCGGCAGCGGAACGCTGGCCCCGGCTTCGGGCGGGAACGTGATCGATGTGAACGACGCCGGGTCAGTGACCAGCGACGACACATCGCTGACCGGCGCGTACAGCACAACCAGCCTATCGCTGCAGAGCAGCGCCCTGACAACGCTCACCGGCGGCACGGCGACCTTCGACTACTTCGTGGTGAACGCGCGGCATCTTCGCGTGATCGAGACGGACGGAAACGCGTTCCTGGTGGGAGACGTCTTCGCGGCGCCGGCCGTGCCTTCGGGAGGCTACAACTCGACACTGCTGGCGAGCGGAAAGTACGCTTTTACGATGGGCGGTGCGACGAATAGCCCGTACGCCGCGGGCGGCGTCTTTGTCTCGGATGGCGGCGGGACAAGCGCGACCACCAGCGGCAACATCACCGGGGGCGTGTTCGACAACAATAACGGCGGCGCCCACTTTCAAACCGACGCGGCGCTGAAGAGTACGACGTATGGCGTGGACCAGAATACGGGACGGATATCGAGTTCGATCAGCACCGCCGCGGGCACCTTCGATTGGGCGGGATATGTCACCTCGCCGGTGGATCCGACGAAGCCGAATTCGGTGGAGGTGCTGATGTTGGAAACGGACTCGAATGCGAGCGCAAGCGGCGTAGCCTATCTTCAATCGTCGACGGCGCAGCCGAGCGGGAGCTTCGGTCTCAACTTGACCGGACAAGCGATCGGGAACACGGCCGGGGAGCAGGACGTGCTGGCGCAGATCGGGCTCAGCGGAACAACGTTGACGGGCACCATGGATATCAACAACTTCGCGCTGGGCCAGATCCAGAGCGGACTGAATATCGCGAGCAGCCGGAGCACGATAACGTCAACGGACGGGAACGGCCGAGGAACCGCGACAATCGCGGCGGCCAATGGCGCATCGTTCCCCGTGGCCTACTATGTTGTGGATTCCGATTCCGTGCTGATGCTTGAGACCGACAACCAGCGGGTGATGACGGGAATCATGCTGAAGCAGTTCTAGCCGCCGGCGGTCATCTTTTCCGGTCGTTTTTCCGATCGTTCCCTGTTTGGCAATTCAAACCCTGTTTGGCAATTCAAAACACGGTTTCGACTCCCGCCGTACGGCAATCTCCGTACGATGTATGCTGAACGGACCTGCTATGCGTGTCCTGCCTGCTCGATTTCGCGGATTTCCGCTCGTAATAGTAGCGGCGCTGCTTTTCGTTTCGGGCTGCGCGAATCGCGCGGCTGACGACGGCAGCACGAAAGAGGCGGGTCCGCGCACGATCGTCTTCATGACGGACTTTGGCACCGCCAATGATTCCGTAGCGATTTGCAAGGCGGTGATTCTCGGGATTGCTCCGGACGCGCGGATCATGGACATCACGCACCGGGTGACACCGTACTCGATCGAAGAAGGCGCGCGCTTCCTCGCGGACGTGACGCCGTATTATCCGGCAGGAACGATTTTTCTCGCGGTGGTCGATCCGGGAGTCGGAACGTCCCGGAAAGCGGTGATCGTGAAGACGAGGAAAGGACAATTTTTCGTGCTGCCGGACAACGGGTTGATCACGCCCGTAGCCGACCGCGACGGGATCGAAGCGGCGCGGGAAATCACGAATCAGGCGTGGATGATCGGGGACGCGATTTCGTCCACGTTCCACGGGCGGGACATTTTCTCCCCTGCAGCAGCGCACTTGGCCGCGGGTGAGGACTGGACGCTCGCCGGTCCTGAGGTGAGGCAACTGGTCCGCTTAAGCCCGCGGACCGCGACGGTCGAAAAGAAGGGGATCACGGGCGCCGTGATCGGGCTGGACGATCCGTTTGGAAGCCTGATTACCAATATTTCAGGAGAGAATTTCCGGAAGCTGGGATACACGCTCGGCGAAAGACTGAACGTCAAGATCGACAAGGCTTTCTACACGATCCCCTACGTGACGACGTTCATGGACGTTCCCGTTGGAGAGCCGCTGCTCTACGTGAATTCCCGAGGCTTTGTGGGAGTGGCCCTGAATCAAGGCGACTTTTCGGCGAAGCACAAAATCAACCCGCCAGTCCCTATATTCATTCCCCGCAAAGGCGAGTGACCCCCGAGGGTCACAAGGGTCTCCGCTCCAAAGACGTTCATACGCGAAAAGATCACCCGACGGTACGAAAGTACTATTGCTCTGGTTCTAGTACTCCATGGACAATCGAACCTCAAACGGGCAGACCTAGCCACAAGGGGCCGGCCGAACGGCCGCGAATCTCAGAATGGCGCCAGTGACCAAGGAAACGCTTGAAGCCGGCAGCTCCACGCAGCCATCCGCACCGCCAGAATCCAGTTTGCAACCGAAGGGAAGCGCCGGACATTCGCGATCCGATGTAGTTTCGCTGGAAGTGCCGGTGAAGGTTCACGGTTCGCGCTACGTCTCGGGCGATGACGCGGCTTCGCAGACGGAGCGGTTCGAAGAGCAGACCGCCACGATGATCGTTTTCCCGGAGGGTGGCGTGCTGCGGATGACGACGACGGTCAGCGCCGGGCAAATGCTGGTGCTCACGAACTTGAAATCGCGGCAGGACGCGATTTGCCGCGTGGTGAAGGTCCGCAACTTCCCGAACGCGCACCATTATGTGGAAGTGGAATTCACGCGGCCGCAGCCGGGATATTGGGGCGTTTACTTTCCTTCGCAAGGCCACGTGAGCGCGCCCAAGTCTTCCACGGGTCAAACGGCGCAGCAGGCAAGCTCAAAAATCCCGCTGGAAGCTCCGCCAAAGGCGGCAACTCCGCCACCGCCGCCCGCAGCGAGACCGGTGGAAACGAGACTCGATTCGAAAGAAGCCAGGCCGACGACAAGACCGCCCGCGCCTGCGACTCGGGCGCCAGCGGCGAAACCGGCGTCCACATTTGTCTCCCTGGGAACGAAAGAAGAAGTCCAGCCGGCGGCCGCGGCGACACGCGAACTGCATCCCGGCAAGACATCGCGGGAACTCGGGTCCAAGACCCTCCCGATCGAAGAGACCACAAAGATCGCTGATGTGACGCTGGAGTCGACGACTGCGAACGGTACGTCTGCCGACGTGGATTTCTCCTCTGAGGACCTGAACGGCGCGTCGGGAAACCCGACACCCGCTGCGGAAGGCGCGAGCGAGTTCGGCGAATTCTTTGGAGCCCACGGAGGCTTCGGAGCCGCAGCCGAAGAGTCGACTTCCCCCGAACGGCGCCAGAACTGGATGCTGGTTGCGGCGGGCGTCGCAGCTCTGTTCGTCACGGTTGCCGGGGGCGCATGGTTTTTCCACGCGAGAACGGCTCGGAACAATGGCGCTGCGAGCAATCCCGCGGCAACGGCGGCGACTTCCTCGGTTGGGCAGCAGCGAAACGCTTCGGCGCCGCAACAATCTGCCGTTCCAGCAGCGCCGGTGCCTGCTCCGAGCGGGTCAAGCGCGGCCGAAACGCATGGACCGGCGGGCACGCAGCGCGAGCCGCAACTGAGCGCCTCGTTGCGCGCAACCGCTCCTGCTGGGAGATCCGCCTCTGGCCCTGCGCCGGAAACCGCCAATCGCGCTCCGGCAGCGGAGGCGCAACCCGCGGCGGTGCAGACGTCGCCTGCGGCGCCCGCAGAAAATCCGCAGAGACTGCTGAGCGCAGCGAGCCTAAAGGCGCACCCGCTCTCTTCTCAGCGTCCGGCCAGCTCGGTCAACCAGGCTCCTGTGATTGACGCAACGGCAGACGCTTCCCAGCCAGGAGGCGTGCCAATTCCCGGATCGTCCAGCCTAGCGCTGCCACCCCCAACGCCCGAAGGTCCCGTTCGTGTTGGTGGGACGGTGAAGGAGCCGCGGCTCATCTCGACTGTCATGCCGGTCTACCCGTTGGCTGCCAGAACGGCGCACGTTCAGGGTGACGTCGTGATCGACGCGCAGGTCAGCAAGAGCGGAAGGGTCGGGCATATGAACGTGGTTTCCGGGCCGATGATCCTGCGCCAGGCGGCCCTGGACGCGCTTCGGAGATGGAAGTACGAGCCTTCCCAACTGGACGGCAAGCCCGTCGACGTTGAGCTGTTGATTAAGATCCAGTTCCGCCTCTAATTTTCTCCGCGAGCACCAACCCGGAATCCTGTCGCCAAAGTATCCGGAGCGAACGCCCGCAGTTGCTTTTTCCATCGCTGTGGCATCCAATACCTTGGGCTTATTCCCATGGAAGTCGGGGTTTGAGGTGACGTATGCGCGAAGCTGTGATCGTGAGTTCGGTGCGGACGGCAGTGGGCAAAGCGCCAAAGGGAACGCTGCGCGCGACGCGTCCCGACGATCTTGCGGCGGTCGCCATCAAAGAAGCCGTGTCGCGCGCCAAGGGCCTCGAGCCGCGACAAATCGAAGACGTGATTCTCGGTTGTGCCATGCCGGAAGGCGGAACAGGGAATGAACGTCGCGCGAATCGCGTCGCTGCGAGCGGGTTTGCCGG
Organism: uncultured Acidobacteriota bacterium; assembly: GCA_963753475.1. GTDB lineage: Bacteria > Acidobacteriota > Terriglobia > Acidiferrales > UBA7541 > Palsa-295. The sequence goes on along the minus strand of CAVWCN010000019.1, from coordinate 78,418 downwards.
TGGAATCGTCGGCGATGACGATCAATCGGTTTTGCTCGTCGGGCCTGCAAGCCATCGCGCATCGCCGCTCAACGGATTATGGCGGGACAGGCGGATGTGACCGTTGCCGGCGGTACCGAGTCGATGAGCATGGTGCCGATGGGCGGCAACAAGATTGCGCCGAATCCCTGGCTGATGGACCACTACCCTGACGCGTACCTTGGCATGGGTTTGACCGCGGAGAATCTGGCGAAGAAGTACGGGATCACACGCGAGCAGGCCGACGAATTTTCGCTCGCGAGCCATCAAAAAGCGCTCGCCGCGATCGCCGACGGGAAATTCGAGGACGAGATTGTGCCGGTCGAGGTGAGCTACACGCAGCTGGAAAATGCGACCGGAGCGAATGGAAACCCCAGCAGCGCGCGAACGAAAACAGTGAATGTCACATTCGATACCGATGAAGGGCCGCGCGCAGACACGTCGCTCGACGCGCTGGCAAAACTCAAGCCTGCTTTTCACGCTCACGGCACAGTTACGGCCGGAAACAGCTCGCAGATGAGCGATGGCGCGGCGGCGGCCGTGGTAATGAGCGCGGAGCGCGCCCGCGAACTGGGGCTCAAGCCGATGGCGCGGTTCGTCGCGTTTGCGACGGCGGGATGCCCGCCCGAGGAAATGGGTGTCGGGCCGGTGTTCGCGATCCCCAAGGCGCTGAAGATTGCGGGGCTGAAGCTCGAAGACATCGATGTGATCGAACTGAATGAGGCTTTCGCGGCGCAGGCGCTGAGCGTGATCAAGCTTGCCGGACTCGATCCGGCACGCGTGAACGTCAATGGCGGCGCGATCGCACTGGGGCATCCGCTGGGATGCACGGGCGCGAAGCTCACGGCGACGATTCTCCGGGAGCTCGAGCGCCGCAATGGCCGCTACGGCCTGGTGACGATGTGCGTCGGCGGCGGCATGGGCGCCGCGGGGATTTTCGAGCGGGTCCCATAAATTTGGGAAAAGAGCCCGAAGCTTGCGTTGCTCTCTGCGGCGGGTTCCCGGTAACATAAGATTCGTTCGGATTTGTTTCGGTCCTTCAGCGAGACAACTTATGGCTGCTGCCTGGTATTTTGCCTATGCGAGCAACATGAATCGCGCGCAGATGCGGTCGCGCGCGGGGGAGATCCTCGAGGAGAAGCTCGGGCGCCTGGAAAATTACGAGCTCGCTTTCAACAAGAAAGTGCGCGGCGGGACAGCCGGCGCGAACGTTCGTCCCGCGCCGGGCAAGTTCGTCGAAGGCGTGCTCTACAGGATCAACGAATCGGCGTTCCGCAATCTGGATCGCGCCGAAGGCGCGCCGGTGCACTACAGGCGCATTCAGGTGACGGTGAAAGATCGCGACGGCAAAGCGACTGCCGCGCAGGCCTTCATCGCCGCTAAAGTGGAAAAAGGATTACGCCCGGCCGGCCATTACCTGAAGACCATCCTCGACGGAGCGACGGAGCACGGCTTGCCCGCGGAATACATCGAATCGATCAAATCGTCGGCCGAGGCGGGCTGAGCCCGGGCGTTTGCTCTTTGCGGTTCCAGGCGAGACAATCGCAGATAGCCGGCGGTACCCATCGAGGGAGTCATGGCCACTAAACCTTCCGAACCTGCGGCGCAAACTCTGAACCGCGGAGGCGCGTTCCTGACCGCCACGTGCACTCCGGACGATGTCTTCACTCCAGCGGATCTGACGGACGACCAGCGGCTGATCGGCCAGACGGCCGAAGAGTTTGTCGCCAAGGAAGTTGTTCCGAATATCCCCGAGCTCGAGCAGCACAAAGAAGGGCTGATGCCGCAAATGCTGAAAAAAGCCGGCGAAGCTGGGCCTGCTCGGCGGAGCGATTCCGGAAGAATACGGCGGCGCGGCGCTGGACAAAGTTTCCGCGACGCTCCTGGCCGAAAAACTCGCCGGCTATGCTTCCTTCGCCGTTACGCACGGCGGCCACGCCGGCATCGGCACGATCCCGATCGTTTATTTCGGCACGGAAGAACAGAAGAAGAGATATCTGCCGAGCATCGCCACCGGCGAAAAACTTGCCTGCTATTGCCTGTCCGAGCCGCAGGCCGGTTCGGATGCGCTCGCCGCGCGCACGCGCGCCGTGCTGTCGCCCGACGGAAAAAACTGGATTCTGAACGGGCAGAAAATGTGGATCACGAACGGCGGGTTCGCGGACATGTTCATCGTGTTCGCGAAAGTGGATGGCGAGAAATTCTCCTGCTTTATCGTCGAGCGCGGCACGCCGGGATTCTCCGCCGGCGCGGAAGAAAAAAAGATGGGCATCAAGGGCAGTTCGACCGTGGCGATCTTTTTCGAGAACGCGGCGATTCCGAAGGAAAACCTGCTGCATGAAATCGGCCGCGGGCACATCGTCGCGTTCAACACGCTGAACGTCGGCCGCTTCTGCCTGGGCGCCTATTGCCTCGGCGGCGCGAAACACGTCCTTGCGGCGGCTTCGAAATATGCGAAGGAGCGCGACCGCGTTCGGCAAACCGATCGCCGAATTCGGACTGATCGAGGCGAAGCTCGGCGGAAATGGCGATTCGCATTTACGCCGTGGAGTCGATGATCTACCGATCCGCCGGAATGGTCGATCCGCCGCCGTGGCCGAACCGAAATCGGGCGCGGACAAAACGCAGCAGGCCATGAAGGTCCTCGAGGAATACGCGATCGAAAGCTCGATCAGCAAAGTCTAGGGCAGCGAAACGGCCGATTACTGCGTGGACGAAGCGGTGCAGATTTTCGGCGGCTACGGCTATCACGAGGATTATCCCGTCGCGCGCGCCTATCGCGACAGCCGCATCAATCGCATTTTCGAAGGCACCAACGAAATCAACCGCATGCTGATCATCCAGATGCTGATGAAGCGCGCGATGGCGGGCGTCCTGCCGCTGATTCCCGCGGCGATGAAACTGGCGACGAAGTTCTGGCGGGACCGTCGTTTGAGGAAGGGCCATCCGGCGCGTTTGCTGAAGAAGAACGCTCGCTCGCGCAGGCGAAGAAGATTTTCCTGCTGGCGGCGGGCGCGGCGGTGCAGAAGTATCGCGAACAACTCGCCGATCAGCAGGAAATCGTGGCCGCGCTGGCGAATATCGCCATGGATGTTTACGCGATGGAATCCTCGCTTCGCCGGGCGCAAAAATCAGCCGCGGTTCGAGGCGAGAACGCCGACGTTCTGAGCGATGCGGCGCGCGTGTTCGTCTACGACGCGATGGATCGCGTGGAAAAAGAAGCGCGCACGGCGCTGGCAGCGACCGTCGATGGCGATACGCTCCTCACCCAGCTCGCCGTGCTCCGCAGATTCGCGAAGCACGCCCCGCTCGACACGATCTCCATGTGCAGGCGCATTGCTGATGCTGTGCTCGCGCAGGATCGCTATCCCTTCGAGGGGCGCTAGGCTGGCTCGCCGATACGTACGAACTGCTTTTAGTTTGCGGCCTCCCTTGGCGCTTCCTTTCCGAAATGGCGAGGCTCGGCTCCCTTCCGATCGCCCGTTGAACAGAGCGCCAAACCCCGAATGATAGAGAGGCACTCGTGCTCGCCAAATCGCAAGGCGAAATTCGAAGCGCCCATGGAGGCTGCAAAACAAAAAGCAGTCCAGAATCGTTCAAAGCGGAGTCATACTCACAGCGGGTCAGACGGTCTTGTCTTTTGAGTAGCAAATTTTCCCGAGATTGCATTCGAGGCACTTCGGTTTGCGCGCCCGGCAAACTCGCCGCCCGTGCCAGATGAGCTGGTGCGAGAACAAGATCCACTTTTCCTGAGGGATTAACCGCATCAAGTCCCGTTCAATTTTCTTGGGATCGGTGTTTTTGGTCAGGTCCAGGCGACCGGCAAGCCGCTGCACGTGCGTGTCGACGACCACGCCGGCGGGAATTCCGAACGCGGTGCCAAGAACGACGTTCGCGGTTTTTCGCGCGACGCCGGGCAGCGTCAGCAGTTCGTCCATCGTTTTCGGCACCTGGCCGCCGAACTCCTCCACGATTTTCTTGCTCGCGCCCATGATCGATTTTGTTTTGTTTCGGAAGAACCCGGTCGGGCGAATTTCCTTCTCAAGCTCAGCGGGATTCGCGCAGGCGAACGCCTGCGGGCCGGGATACCTGGGAAAGAGCGTGGCGGTGACCTGGTTGACGCGCTCGTCGGTACACTGCGCCGAAAGAATCGTCGAGATCAGAAGCTGAAAGGGATTTTCGTGTCTCAGCGCGCAGGTCGCCGCGGGATAGGCTTCGTCGAGCTTCTGCAGGATCGCGCGAACGCGCGCCGGATCGGTTCCCCGCGCTGCGCCCGGCTTCGGCTTTCCCTTCGTGCCGCGGGAACCAGCGCCGGCTTTCTTAAGGCGCGGAGGCTTGGGCGCGCGCTTCTTCTTCGTTTTCGCCATGGCGCGAAAAACTACAACACACGCGCAATTCTCATCCAGGAGCTAGTCCGCGAAGAAGAGGGTCTGCGCAAAGGGCCATTCCGCGTCGCACCACTGGCCCGCGCCGCGGAAGCCTGCGCGCTCTCCCATGGCGACGACCTCTTCGCGATCGTACTTGTGCGAGCTTTCCGTCCAGATCGTCTCGCCTTCGCGAAGATAGAGGCGAAAGCGGGCCTGATGGATCGTGACGCGCTGCCAGTCCGTCGAGCGAAGATGCATCTCGACGCGCCGCTCGGATTCATCCCAGCGAACCACGTGCTCGAAGCGCGACAGATCGAAATCGGCGCCGAGTTCGCGGTTCATGCGCGAGAGCAGGTTCTTGTTGAAGGCGGCAGTCACGCCCGCAGGATCGTCGTAGGCCAGGAGAAGCTGCGAGACGGGCTTCTCGAGATCGGTTGCGAGCAGCAGCGCGTCGTCCGCACGCAAGGTCGCGCGAACCTGGCCCAGAAATTGTTCGCCGGCCAGCCGGTCGAAATTGCCGATGGTGCTGCCGAGAAACAGCACGAGCAGGCGTTCGTCGTTGAGACGCCGCGCAGCAACTTCGCGCAAACCTTCCAGGTAGGCGCGCTCGAAACCGACGATGCTCACCGAGTCGATCTGCCCGAGTTCCTTTTCGCATCGATGGAGAGCCGATTCGGAGATGTCGATGGGGTAATAATTCACGCGCTGCCGGCGGGCGAGCGCTTCGAGCAGCCAGCGAGTTTTCTGGCCGGTCCCGCTGCCGAGTTCCGCCACGATCACCGGCTCGGGAATCTTTTCCACGATTTCCGCGGAGTGCTTCCGCAACAAACGCATGCCGGCGCGGCTGAGGCCGTACTCCGGCAGAAGACAGATCACGTCGAAAAGCGCGGAGCCCACCTCGTCCCACAAATACTTCGACGGAAGTTCTCTTTGGCCGGGCTGGCTCAAGCCCGTCACAACGTCGGAAGAAAATTCAACGAGCGCGCCAGTCTCAGCGCTGCGGCATCCGCGAAGCGGAACTCATGGCTATTCCTCCACGCAACGGAACGTCGAGTATATGTACGGATAGTGCGGCTGAAACCAATTGCGGAACGAGCGCCTCAGCATGCAGGCGTCCGTGCGGTGCGATCCGCCTTTCATCACGAAATGTTTTCCGTCGAAGAAATTCGCGGAATAACCGGGATAAAACGAGAAAGGCTCGAATCCGGGCAGCGGACCGAAAGGCGTCGAGGTCCACTCCCAGCCATTTCCAAGGAGATCCTGGACGCCATAGGCGCTCGCGCCCGCCGGATGCGCGTCAACGGGGGACGCGGTCCAACGCTCGTGATGAAAATTGCCACGCGTGCTGTCCGGCGGCTCTTCGCCCCAGGGATAGGACCGTTCGGCTGCTTCTGCCGAGCCGTAGGCGGCGCGATGCCACTGCGCCTCCGTCGGCAGTATCCTCCCGGCCCAGCGGCAGAAGGCGGACGCCTCTGCATAGCTCACGAAAACCGGCCAGGAGCGGGGCAGCGGGATCGCGCCGAACATCGTCCGATATTCCCAGCGGATGTCGGGATCCGTGGTGGGAGACGCCGAGCGCCGCAGCCAGAAATGCGGGTGATCGAGGCGCTGGCTGCGTTTCCATTCCCAATCTTCGCCCGCCCAGTACCTGGCGTCCTCGTATCCGCCGGCCTGAACGAATTTCAAGTACTCTCCGTTGGTGACGGGGAAGACGTCGATCGAGAAAGCGGGCACGAACACCTGTTTCAGCTCGAATTCGTTGTCCCAGCCGAACGCAGACGCGTCCTTTCGCTGCCCGAGGGTCGCCACGCCCGCGGGAATCCTGGCGCGGAGTTGTTTCGGCTCCGGCCGCGCATCGGGCAGTGGGGCCGGATGAGGAGATTTCCTGGCGACGGGCATGTTGTGCAGCAGATAGGCGAGCGTCTCGGCATGCATCAGGCGGTGCTCGATCGCGACGTTCAGAAGTCTGCCGTCGGCGACGGGGGAGCCGGCAGAGCCGAAGGCCTGCGCATTGCGAAGCGCCTCGTCCAGTGTTGCGCGACCGTGGTTGTTGTACTTTTCGATGCGCGCGATATTCGGCCAATCGTCGGGAGTATCCGTTGGCAAGCCGGTGCCCACGGGATCGATGCCAAACGCGAACAGCTTATCGAATTCGGGATTCTCGGAGGCAAGTCCAAGCGGAGCGGCGAGCAGATTCCAGTCGAAAGCCTCCAAATGACCGAGATAGAAAATCATCCGGTGGCGCTCGGGGATAGGACGGTCGTAGAACGAATTGGGCGGCAGCAGTTTGAAGAGGGCGTCCGTGCGAGACCGCGCCTCAGTCACTCTCGCGAGAAGAGCCGGTTGGAGTCTGGCAGCTGATGGGGACGACACGGATCACCTCCGGGGAGGGAGTTCTTTTTTTACCTTGCCGCAGCCTTTGGAAGCAATACATTTGTGATTTGACGCCTGTGATTTGATGCGCGATCTTCGCGGAGGAGTCGCGATTATCGCGCCAGGGGAGAGTTTTTGAGGATTTTCAAGGCTTTCCTAAATGCTTTCCCTCTATGGCTATACGCATTCTTTTCGGAGGGACTGACTTCGGCAAAAGTGCGGCCAAGCCTCGGAAAGAAAAAAATGGGGTCATAGCCGAAACCACTCGAGCCGCGGGGTTCGTCGGCCAGGAGGCCCTCCGCCCGATCCGACACGACCGCCAGAGCCCCGCCGCGTCGAGCGAGCGCGACAACGCAAACGAATCTCGCGCCGCGTTCTCCGCCTCGCTTGCCTGTCATCTCGTGCAGCAGCTTGAAGTACCGATCCTCGTCCGTCGCGCTCGGTCCCGCGTATCGCGCCGAATGTACCCCCGGGGCGCCGCCCAGGGCCGGAACGACCAATCCCGAATCATCTGCAAGCACGATTTCGGGCGTGTACCGGCTGTAGTGGAGCGCCTTTCCGGCCGCATTTTCCGCGAAGGTGGGCGCCGATTCGTCGAACGGCGGCAGTTCGGAAAAGTCTGGCAGCAATTCGAGTTGGAACGGCGAACCCGCCGCCATCTCCCGATATTCGCGAAGCTTTCCCGGATTGGACGACGCCAGAACGATGCGAATGGGGCGATGGGGGGCCGACCCAGGCGCTTCGGGCAGGGAATTGTCGCCGACGCTGGAGCTGCTATCGCACACTGAAATTCATGTGCAGCACGTCTTGCTGCACCTGGGTGAGCTTGCGGATTCCGCCCCCCGCCAGGTCGATCAAGCGCTGCAATTCCTGATTCGTGTAGGGCCGCCCTTCGGCGGTGGCTTGAACTTCGACGAAGCGGCCGCTCCCCGTCATCACGACGTTCATGTCGACCTGCGCGCGCGAATCCTCTTCATACGCCAAATCCAGCAGCAATTCGTCGTCGACGATACCGACGCTGGTCGCCGCGACGGAATCGAGCAGTGGAACTTTGCGCAGAATCCCCGAGGCCACCATGCGCTCAAACGCCAGCGCCACCGCCACAAAGGCTCCGGTAATCGACGCGGTTCGCGTTCCGCCGTCCGCCTGGATCACGTCGCAATCGAGCCACACCGTCCGTTCGCCGAGCGCCTTCAAGTCCGCCACAGCGCGCAACGTGCGTCCGATCATGCGCTGAATTTCCAGGGTTCGGCCCGACTGCCGTCCACGGGATGCCTCGCGAGGAGTGCGATCCTCGGTGGCGCGCGGCAGCATTCCGTACTCGCCCGTGATCCAGCCCTTTCCCGATCCCTTCAGGAACGAGGGCACGCCGTCGTCAACGCTGGCCGTCACAATGACGCGTGTGTGGCCCGCCTCGATCAGAACACTTCCTTCCGCGTGCGTGATGAAGTCCGGCGTGATCTTAACCGGCCGCAAGTCGTCGCGGCCGCGCCCGTCTGCTCGCAATAAAAATCTCCCTTCGTGGATTGCGTCCGGGGACGGGTCGCGCAGCCGCGTCGCACGAACGGTTTTGGCTGAAGCTCACATACACGCGGACTGCATTGTCCGGCTGATCAGGAATTTCCTGGACGCAAAAGCCGAGTCCGCCTTAGTTTGCCGAGCAGATGAAATACTGTCAAATCAATTTGGGAGGGATAGCCCTTTCCGCGCACAATAGACTTGCATTCTCAATCACCGCTGTTGTGAAATGCGGTGCCGCGAACCGCTGCGAGGCCAAAGAGGGGTCAGGGCTGGCGGGCAACTCGGAGGCCCAGCGATTGGTTCGTACATCATGTTCTCGGCTGATGTCTATCAACTTACCGAATGCCAATCTGGAGCGAATGTCGCTCGCTGTGCCATCCGCGACGTGGTCAGAATAGCGTCGACCTTCCATCAGTATTGCAAAGGTGGCGACGCCGATGTTTTTGGCCGACGTTACGGCGCTGCCAGCGGGGCGAACCAAGATTCCTGGAAAGAGTTTATTGAGAGAAAGGTCTTCCGTCATGTTCAAAGCACGATGCGTTTTGCTGCTTTGTTGTCTTTCCCTGGCGTTGCCGGCGGCGTTTGCGGCAGCCGTGCCGTCGGACCAGCTCACTGATGCGCTGCGCTGGCGCAGCGTTGGTCCCTATACCGGCGGCCGCGTCACCGCGGTAGCCGGAATCGCCGCCGAGCCGAATGTGTTTTACATGGGCACGGCGGGCGGGGGCGTCTGGGAAACCGAGGATTACGGCCATAGCTGGAAGAGCATTTCCGACAAGGACTTCAAGAACAACAATGTCGGCGCTATGGCGATCGCGCCCTCCAATCCGAAGATTATCTATGTGGGTACGGGCGATTCCGCTCCCCGCAACACGGTCCTGACGGGGGAGAGGATGTATAAGTCCACGGATGGCGGAAAAACCTGGACGTTCTCGGACTGGGCGAGACCCATATCATCAGCTGGAGTCTTATCGATCCTAACAATCCCGATGAGGTGTACGTAGCGGCACTGGGCCATTTGTTTGGGACCAATCCGGAACGCGGGGTATTCAAGACGTACCGACGAGGCAAGACCTGGCAGAAGATTCTGTACGTCAACGACGACACCGGCGCGATCAGCTTGGCGATGGCTCCGTCCAATTCTCAACGTGGTGTACGCCGCGATGTGGCAGATGCCCCGGAGAAAATGGACATTTTCGAGCGGTGGACCAGGCAGCGGCATCTACAAGACGACCGACGGAGGCGCAAACTGGCCAACATCTCGTCACCGCCCAGAGTTGCCGACCGGAATTTTCGGAAGCGTGGGCATCGCGGGCGCCGAGCGCCGAATGTTGTGTACGCGCTATTAAGCGGATTACAAGGTCAGGCGGCAGGATTCCGGTCCGAAAGCCAGCCAGAACAGACGTATCAACAAAGCATGGACATCACGCAACGCGCGTTCTATTACATGACGGTGTATGTGGATCCCAAGGACCCCGACACGATCTACCTGCCCAACGTCGGATTGCAGGTATCGCACGACGGCGGCAAGAAGCTGACCGCTCTGCATCCGCCGCACGGCGATAACCATGTGCTCCCGATCAATCCGATTATCCCCCAAATCTTTCCATTGAAGGCAACGATGGCGGCGCGCACCGTCACTCGAAATGGCGGCAAGGCCTGGTGTTCCGAGGATAACCAGCCGACCGGGCAATTCTATCACGCCAATCTCGACGATCAATTCCCGTTCCACATTTACGGCGCGCAGCAGGATCGGGGTTCGGACAAGCTCCGAGCGCCGTGCCTGCTGGGAGTATTCCGCCGCTTTGGAAAACCGTACAGGGCGGAGAGATGAGCTGGGTGGTGCCGACACCAGGCCAGCCCTGGGTCACCTATGGCAGCGGGTATTACAGCATGGAGTGGAAAGAAAATCGCAGGACGGGATTGGTCACCAATGTTAGCCCTTGGCCATCCTACAAGTTTGGTCTTGCGGGGACCGAAATCAAGCACCGCTATGGCTGGAATCACCATCCCGTGGTGTTTGCCCCCGGCAACCCTAAAGAACTCTTGATGGGAGCGAACGTGCTGTTCGAGACCTTCACCGAAGGGATCCACAGGAAAGCGATCAGCCCCACCTACGCACAACGAAGAGAAGCACGGGCGGCCGAAATTCCCGATCAGCCATGTGCCGCCCATAAGATGTCGACACCATATCCTCGATTGCCTTTTCGCCGCTCACGGACAATGTCATCTGGACGGGTTCCGATGACGGCTTGGTGTATGTGACCACCGACGCAGGCGCGCACTGGAGCCAGGCGCGCCCGCCAGCGCTGCCGACGTGGTCCACGATCACCTGCATCGAGCCTTCGCACACCGACAAGGGCGCCGCCTACGTGTCGGCGAGCCGGTTTTACTGGGATGAATTTCACCCGTACCGCTCGAGACCACCGAATTACGGCAAGCTTGGCCGCGATCACCTCCGGGATGGAAGACCAATACGTCGAAAGCAAGGGCAGGTCCAAACGACTCCCATATGCTGTTACGAGTATCAGGCGCACCGCGAACTTCAGTCTGGATGGGGGCCAGCAGTGGCAGCCATTGACGCTCAAGCTTCCGGCAGTACGGGTGAACGATGTGGAGATTCAGCCCGAGCAGCATGCGGTGGTGCTCGCCACATTCGGACGTGGTTTCTGGGTGCTGGACAACCTGCAGTTTCTCGAACAGTTGGGGGCTGCCCAGGTGGCGAGTGACGCGCCCTACGTATTCAGACCGCAGCAGGCCTGGCTGGTCACGCGCCGTACGGGCGGGTTTGGCCCGCAGGGACCGGGAGGCGCGAATTTGGCGCCCGGAGCCACCGTATCTTCCCATCTGCCTGCCGCCTACAACGGCAGCATGCCGGTGAAGCCGAGTTTTACCGACGCAAGCGCCAAATCGATCCGCCGCTTCACGATGCACCTGAAAACGAAAGAGCAGCCGAAGCCCCTTTCGGACAACCCCGCAGTCAGATCGAAAGCATCGCGTAGAAAGGGTGACGGCGATCGAGCCCCCCATGAACCATTTCCGAGTGGGATCTGACGCACCCGGATGCGATGGACGTAGGGTCCAGAATGCATCGGACGATCCCGGTTCCGGCGGTCGCGGCGGTACCTAGACAAGAAATCCTGCGGCAAAAACCCAGTTGACGTTTTCAACCGGTCCACAAGCCAACCGGATAATAGTTTGGATTGTGACACGCATACGACCCGCAAAACGCTCGAGAGAACCTGAACCAGCCCATTGACGCCCAACGCGCTCGAGGCGGAAATCCCAAGCTCATCCTTCAGCATGGGCGCGGCGATGGAAAGATTGCCGCGGTCAACATAGTTTATAAAGGTGGTCGATCCCCAGCAAGGCGAGAACCGCCGAGAGTCTGCCTGTGAGTCCCTTGCGCACGGGTTGGCTAAAAAATGCCACGGAGAGGCGTGATCTCGGTGCGCGCATTCAAGAACTTCTGCAACCTAGTCGGCGGGGCTGCGCCTTAGCGCGCAAGAGGTGATAGACGAGCAGCGCGAAAAATCAGTTCGCTGCCCCGGCTAAGCTGGCCACGTCATTCAGACGCGCGGTTGCGCGGAGCAAGGCAGCCGTGAGCGAATCAGCTTCCCGCGTGAACAGGGCCGGGTCGCGGCCAAAGAATTCGCTGACACCGGGAAGAAGCTCCGCGTCATAGCCCGCATAGCTGCCCGGCGCGAAGATCGTGTGCTTGTACCAGGAGCGCCCGGCGAGTCCCTCGGGCGCAAGGAGCCCCTGATCGACGCTGTCGAGCGCGTCATTGATTGCGTTTTCGGTTTCTGGCGCCGGCATTCCCGAGCGAAGTTGATGTAAAGCCTGCGTGGCGCGATTTGCCGCCTGCGCGAACTGCGCGGACGCGTCGGACAGAGCCTTCAGAGCGGGGTCCTGATTCCCCGGTGTGCCACTCGTTCCACCGAAGCTGGCGCGGGCGGAAAGCTCGTCCGTGGCCTGAGTAATTTGCGAGGCGTACTCCGCATAATCGAAAGGCAAAATATCCGCTTCGTCGAAGCGCAGAGCGAGAACGCCCAGAACGCGCGCGAGCGCCGTCTCATACTGAAAGGTCGGGTCGCCAAACTGCTTCATCCAGTAAAAATCGTCGTACAGCGAATGGTAAACGCCGTAGGGTCCGGTGAAGCTGACGTCAATCGAAGGGATGCCGGCGTGGTCGAAAAACGGGCAAAAATCCGAGCCCGCACCAAGCGCGCCGATCGGGACTTCGCCCGGCGGCCCCGGAGTCAGGGGAAGAGCGAGATGCTGGTCCCGTCCACGCGGAGGGACCTGGCCGTACTTCGATTGCGTGTAGCGCGTCTGCCAAACGTCATAAAGGCTCTTGCCGGAAGCCGGGTCTTTCACTTCGCGCGCGACGTCGCGAACCAGCTGGTTCAGCGAAGGCGTGGCCGCCGCGCTGAAATCCTCCCCCGTGACGCCGACATCCGTGTTGATGTAAGCGACGGCCTTCTTCTGCAGTTCCGCCAGATTCCCCTCGACCCACTCCGTGGAGCCGATCAGCCCCGGTTCTTCCGCGTCCCATTGGCAAATCACGATCGTACGCCGCGGCTTCCAGCCTGACCGCGCCAGTTCGCCCAGCGATCGCGCAGCCTCCAGCATGGCCGTCGTACCGCTGCCCGGGTCGGCGGCTCCGAAGACCCACGCATCGTGATGATTGCCCAGAATCACCCACGCATTGTCGTCCACGCCCCGCAGCTTCGCGATCACGTCGTAGACGGGCCGCTGCCGATAATCCATCGCGACGTTCAGATGAATCTGCACATCGCCCGGGCCAATGTGATACGTCAGTGGAAGGCCGCCCTGCCACCCGCGCGGAACGTTCTTGCCTCCCAGATTGGTCAGAATCGCGGACGCATCCTCCGCGTTGATGGGAACCGTGGGGATGCGCGGCAGATCGGAAGCCTCTGCTGGGGTGATACGTTTCGCGTCCGGAGTCGCTGCCGCTCCCGGCGTGAGCGGATCGCCGGGGTAAATCTGCGTGTAGAGGATCGAACCGCGCTGGATGCCGCTGAGAGGCCGCCACGGGCCGCGCGGGTACGGATCTCCTGCAACGTAACCATCCTCCTCGGGATCGGAATAGATCAGCAATCCGGCCGCTTCGTGCTCTTCGGCGAGCTCCGCTTTGATGCCGCGATAATTGCGCCCGTAGCGCACGAGGACGATCTTCCCCGCGACGTCCACGCCCAACGATTCCAGCGCGCGATAATCTTCCGCGGTTCCGTAGTTGGCATACACGACGGGCGCAGTCACGTCTCCGGAAGGCGAATAGGAATTGAAAGCGGGGACGACATGCGGATTGGATGTGTCCTTGTCTCCGTCGTAGGGCTGCTCGGGCGTGCCCAGTTGCTTTTGCATCGGCGCGACCATCTCCACCTTTATTTCGCGAGGGAGCGGCATCCAAGCGCTGTAGGTGACGATCTGCGCGTCGAAACCGAAGCTGCGGTATTGATCGCACAGCCACTCGGCGACGCGATGGCTTGCTTCCGTGCCTGCCAGGTGCGGCTCCGCGGTCAAATGGCGAAGATCGGATTCGATGCGCGCGGGATCGGGAATCGTCTCGAGCTTATCTTCCAGTTTGCGCTCCGCCGAAACGTGCGCAGGAGAAAATCCGCGGAAGAGAGTGCGGGGTTTTCGCTTCGACGCAAGGGATGGCGTGAACAGAGCGACCGCGACAATCGCCCCGACGAAAGCTGCGCAGAGCTTGTAGCTGTGATTTCGCACGAAAACTGCACATTCTAACCGAATGTCGGGCGAGTCGCGAATCTGCCAGTAGCACTGTTTCGTGTCAGGACGCGACTTCTCGCCCTGTGTCGGTCCAGGACCCCATTTTGACTCAAGAACGGCTATTCTTTACTGCGAAGGAGCCGAGAGGAACGAATTGAGAATCCTGATTTCAGGGGCGTCCGGCTTGGTGGGAACGGCGGCTACGATTGCTCTGCGTGCCGACGGTCATGAGGTGGGGCACCTCGTGCGCTCGCGCGGAAGCCTTTCGACCGGTGATGTTCGATGGGACCCGGCAGCGGGAACCGTGGATCAGGAAGCCATGGAAGGCGCCCGCGCGATCATTCACCTCGCCGGGGCGGGCATCGGCGACAGCCGGTGGACGGAAGCTCGCAAGAAAATCCTGCGCAGCAGTCGCGTCGATTCCACGCGAATTCTTGTGGACGCGATTTCGAAATTGCGGCAGAAGCCACGCGTCTTGCTCGCCGCGTCGGCCACAGGCTTCTACGGAAACCGCGGCGACGAGGTACTCACGGAGTCGAGCGCAGCCGGCAGCGGTTTTCTGGCCGTCCTCGCGCGGGCCTGGGAAACGGAGTCGTTGCGCGCGGAGTCGCTCGGCGTGCGAACCGTGCTGCTGCGGTTCGGCATGGTTCTTTCTGCGCAGGGCGGGGCGCTCCCGCGAATGATGACGCCATTCAAGTTTGGCGTGGGCGGTCGGCTCGGCAGCGGCAATCAATGGATGTCGTGGATTGCGCTCGACGACGTTGTAGGCGTGATTCGCGCGGCGCTAGCCGATGAAGCGTTCAGCGGCCCGGTGAACGTCGTAGCTCCGAATCCGGTAAGGAACGCCGATTTCACGCGCGCGCTGGCGAGAACGCTGCATCGCCCCGCGATCTTTCCCGCTCCGGCATTCGCTCTGCGACTCGCGCTCGGCCGCGAAATGGCTGACGAACTGTTGCTCTCGAGCCAGCGCGTCCAGCCTCAGAAACCACTCGCGGCTGGCTATGCCTTCCGTTTACCGGAACTCGGTCCCGCGCTCAAAACAATTCTGACCCAAGCTGACGCTTGAAACTCCAGGACGCCTGAAACCTGGTATTCACCGAGCTGCCGTAAGGGCGGGTCTGTGACCCGCCCTCTCACTTCAATACCGTCAGCGTCACATCGACCTTCAGCACGTGTCCCGTGACCGGATCCGTTACGGACGCTGCCTGGACCGTCTGCCCGTTCCTCAGCACTAAGCTGAAGCTATTTCGAAATCGAAGCATGAGTGGCCGGCCGACAGAAACTGAACCCGCTTTCGAATTATTGTCATCGCCAGCGGGGAGTCCGACCCAAGAGCGACTGATGATGAGCGACACCTCGTACTCGCCGCCTCTGCGCTCGTAGGCACCGTAGTCGATATCCGTGGATACACCTTGGTAGCTGGTGCTGCCATGCTCGCCCGTTACGATCGGAGTCTGGACGTCGTAACGCATCGAGTTCATCGGTGGAGGCGGACCACCGCGATCTGCAGGCGGCCTCGCGGTCGGAGTGTATAGGGTGTATGGAAGGCTACTGATCTTCTTTGAGCCGTCGTATTCGCTGATCACGGCCTGAATCTTGACCGGCGTTCCCGGTTGAGTTTCGGGTCCGGTCGCCGCACCAGGCTTCTGTTCGTCATTCGTGTCCGCCTGCTTCTTGCTGTTGGCATTTTGTCCGTGGGCTCCCGGCAATGCGAGAATGACCGCGAGGAGAACGAGCACAATTCGCGCTTGTTTCATTGATTCGCGTCCTTCCGTTTCAAGGATAGTTTCCGCACATAAGAGACGCCACAGCCGGGAATTCCGTTCAGTGAGGCGCCAAACTTATTGGCGGCGGCGAAGGCGACAACTCCGCCAAATTCTGCGTTGGGATTTCGATAGGTTTGATTTCCAGGGGCTGTATTTCGATGGGCTTATTCATGTCCTTCTGCGCGGCGATGAGCTGCTTGCCGTCAATGCGACCGGAATGAATTTCCGCGGCGAATTGCATGATGGCCTCGAGCTGTCCGGGCGGGACGATGACCTCAGGGTCGTGGCGCGGGGGCTCGTGGCCCGCGACAAGTTGGCGATGCGGAGCCCGACTCGCCGCAACCATTGAACGCCCGGCCAGGGCGTGGCTTCGCGGGCTCGGTTCGTTCAGTGCCGACGGGCTTGCCTTCGAACTTGATTCAGGCCTGATAAGCGCGGACGTAGGCCGCGGATTCGCTTGCTGTGGGCTGCCTCGAAAGAAAACCACGGTGGCGATCAGCGCCGCTAATGCGAGCGCTGCGCCAGCAGGTCTCCAAATAAACCAAGCACTCCGTGCGGCCGATGGTTCTTCCGCGATTCGCGCGCGCAAACGAGCGGCAAAATGCGGAGATGGTTCGCCGGCCACCAGCGATTCAAGTCCGCGATCTACCACGCTTGCCAGTTCGCGGGCGTCTTCGTACGACTTGCGGCATGCCTCGCAATCGTCGACGTGCGCGAGCATCTCGCGTTCGCGGCGTGGCGCAAGCGCCCCGAGCGCCGCATCGCGCATCCAGTCGCCGTATTTTTCGCAGATGCTCATATCATTTGCTGCTCTTAACGATTGCCGGCGAGGTGCCCGCTCTACCCAAAGCGTCAGCCAATTGCTGCCGGGCCCAATGCAGGCGCGACTTCACCGTCCCTTCCGGGATATCGAGCAGCTTCGCCACCTCGCGCGTGTTGTAGCCTTCGATCGCCGCGAGGACGATCACCATGCGCAGTTTTTCAGGCAATTCATCCAGCGCGGCAGCGAAATGGCGCTCGAACTCGCGCGTCGCCACAACGCTTTCCACCTGTGCTGCGCCGCAGCCTTCGACGACCGCGCGCTCCCGGCGCTCGCGGCGCCCCGCCGAACGGATGCGGTCGAGCGCCAGCCGCCACGCGGTCCGCACCAGCCACGCGCGAAAACGGTCGCGGTCGCGCAGCCGATGAAAATTCCGGTACGCCCGAAGCATGGCCTCCTGCGCGACATCCTCCGCTTCCGCGGAATTGCGCAGCACTCCGAGCGCGACCCGATACGCCAGCTTGGGACAATCCGCCAGGCGCCGCTCGAATTCCTGTTCGAGCGAGTCGTCCTGGGTCACCGCGCTTCTCGGAAGGCTGGCCGCCAGAGCATCCATTTCGGTCCCATTCAGCCAGACGCCGGCCATAAGCTTTTGGTTCACGAGTTTCCGATCCCGAGCGAATTCGAGCGGCAAATCAGCAACGAAACGTACGTCTCATGTAGCCCGTTCGTCTTCCGTCGGGCCTGCATAAGAGATTGTCAATCTGAGGCCCGCCTCTTGTGCCGAAGAATCTCTCTTCGCCTGCTGGGATCGGCTGACAGATATACGTCCGCGCATAAGTAAAGGGACATATGGCATACTGGCTCGAGGAGGAGCCTATATGCTGCCACGCCTGCTGCGGTTACATCCAAGCACCTATCAACGGCTGATCCGTCTGAGTAAGGAAGCAGAAAGAGACGGAGCCTACCGCGTGGCGAAACGTTTGCGAGCCGTGGTGCTCAATTCGGAAGGTCGCACCAGCGGCCAGCTCGCGAATATCTTGAAGGCCCCGCGGTCGAAGGTCTCCGAGTGGCTGCAGCGTTATCAGACCCAGGGAATCCAGGGGCTGCTGGAAGGGTATCGGTCGGGTCGGCCGTCGGAACTGACCGAGGAACAACAGCAACAATTGGGAGACATCCTGGACAGTGGCCCGGTGGCTTACGGTCTGGACAGCGGGATCTGGACATCGCCCATGATTGCCTGGGTGATCGAGGAAGAGTTCGGCATTCAGTTATCATCCCGGTCATGTGCGCAAACTGCTTCACGCCTGGGGATTTTCGGTGCAGCGGCCCCGCCGCGTGCTGGCGCGCGCCGATGCCGCCGCGCAGGATCGCTGGCATCGTCGCACCTATCCCGCCCTTAAAAAAAAGCCCAAGCGCGTCACTGGGCGCTGATCTTCACCGACGAAGCCAGCTTCCGGCAGGACTCGACGCTGCACGCCACCTGGAGCCGCGTGGGTTGCCCCCCGGAGGTTCCCGTTACCGGAGCGCGCAAAACCGTGAAGATTTTCGGCGCCATCGAACTTTGGCGCGCCCGGTTCGACTACCGCCAGGAGACCGTCTTCAATGCCGCGACCTATCTTGGCTTCCTCGACCAACTGGCCCGATGCTACCGCCGCCGGGGAGCCATTCTGATTCAGGACAACGCCTCCTACCACAAAGATGCCGACGTCTGGGGCTGGTTCAAGTCCAACCGGCACTGGCTGGAAGTGCATCAGTTGCCGCCCTACTCGCCGGAGTTAAACCCGACCGAGCGGCTATGGCAGCACACCCGCAAGAACGGGACCCACAATCGTTTCTTTAGCGGTGTCGATAGCTTGCTCGCGACGCTGACGCGGGTCTTTGGGGAGATGCAGTCTTACCCACAGATGATCCGGTCCTATCTCACGTCTTTCTGTTGACCGTTATGTCCCTTTATTTATGCGCGTCTGTTATAGAAGCGGCGGACGCCGCGCCCCTACAAGTCGAGCCGCGCGAGCAGCTCCGCGAGATTCGAATCATCCACGATCAGCTCCGGGCGCGATGCGGCAAAATTCTCCAAATCATCGAACGCCTGAAAGAGACGCATCTTGGCGATGGCGTACTCCTCTGTGCCGGTCAAGGCGCGTCCGTTCTCGTTGGTCCACGCGTCGAGCGCGCTCCGCCGGATAAAAATGCGAATCGGGAACATCGTCTTGCGGTCGGCGGAAACGTAGTAAATGTATTCGTTCCCGGGGATTTCGGGCCTCAGCGACGGATGCGCGTCCTGGAACTGATACTGATAGACGTAGCCCGTCGCCGCCGAGTACGACTTGATGCGACGCACCGTCTCGGGCTTCGCCATGTCCGGCATTATTTTGCCGAGTCGCTCATCCTGTCAACGTCCCTTCGCCTGCAGGAAAGGCCATCGCCAGGCGCCGCGGTCGTTTTTGGCAAAATAGCGAAGAAAAGGAGAAGGCGAAAAAACGGATTTTTATTGAGTAGAAATTCGCTCGAGCCGTGTTTTCAGGAGGTTACGGGGATTTCTACTCGCAGGCATTATCGAGTAGACGTTCACTGTAGGGTAAGGACTTTCCTCAGCTGGGCGGTGGCCGCGCTGGCGCAAGGGGCAAAAGGTGATGAAGCGCCGGGGTCGCAGATCGCGGGCACTTCCCATTCGGGTTCCCTCAGCTTCTGACCTCTAACCTCTGACCCCTGTTCTACTGCTGGTTCGGTCCCGCTCCGGCATTCGCCGAACCGTTTTCGGCATTCGCCTTTTTCGCCAGGTCGTCCCTTTCCTTTTGGAGCAGCGCAATCTCGCTTTGCAGTCTGCTGATGGTCTGGCTACGCGACTTGATCCGCCAATGGAGTCGCGCCTGGTCCGACTCGGGCGCGTCCTTCAACTGCTCTTTCGTTTGCTCAACGTATTGCTGCTCGGTTTGTAGATGCTGCTCGTCGTGCGCAATCATGTCATCTGCTTCCTTAGCCGTTTTAGGCTTTGGAACATTTGGACCGGCGGTACCGGCAGCTTCCTGCTGAACTTCTGACGACGCTTTCTTCGCGGCGGCCTCCTGCCCGGCCTTCTTCTCCTCTTGCATCTGGTAGATTTCGGACGGTGACCGAACAGAGTTGATGTTGTCGTCGGTCCAGACCGTAGGTCTCTTTGCCTTCTTCGGATGTTGCTGCGAGGCGTTCTGTGTGTTCGGAGACGAGTCCTGAGCGAAGGCGGCAGGTCCGGTCAGCGCCGCAGCCGCTACTAGTGCTCCGAGGAGAATCCGTTTCCGCATTGCCGCACCTCTAGTTGGAAATCTCTTTAGCCGACAGAAGATGGTACGTCGTCGGCTGCTGAACGTTGTTGATCCAGCAACTGTTGTAAAAAACTCCGCCATGGCCGCCGCCGTTGATGTTGAAGTCAGAAGTGCCGAAGTTCGGCAGGATATTGCCGTTCGAGTCTTTGCTGACTGTGGCTACCAGGATCTCCCCATAAAATGCGGCTGTGCCGTTGCTGTCGAATGCGCTGTTGTAGGTAGTCGTGCCTTCACCGACCACCAAAATGATTCCGTTCCAGCCCGAGGTGCCACTGTACGTCAGATTTCCGGTGACCACGAGGATTCCGGAGCCCACATTGTTGCCGCTGATATCCAAGCTGCCGTTCACATACACGATCTGCGGATTGGAGGCCGGATTGGACCACGATCCGCTCGGCAATCCAGAGCCTATGTCAGAAAAGCTATAGCTGCCCCCTCCAGATCCGCTGCACCCCAGGCAGGCGCTGGCGTTTTGCTGAATACTCTGCAGGGTTTGCTCCAGTTGGCTTGGCGAGCTGACCGAAGGCGGGAGCGTCGCCTGACCTACGCAGCCCTGGCTACCGCTGTAATAGGTGCAGCTGTTCCCAGTGTAATTAGACGGTCGTGGGTACCCTTCGTCTACAGTATATGCGTTACTACCGCCCGAAACGGCGACCGCAGGGCCCCCCGCTCCGCTTGGCGTGCAGCCAGCAACGGCAGGCGGGCCACCCGATCCGTCGGTCCCGCTGATGGAGTACTGTGAGGAACTACCGCCGCTGAAACTGCCGACTGTGCCAGGGATACTGACTGCCGCGTTAAGGTTCAGATTGAACGTCTGCGGCGCCACCTCGTCCTGCATCATGCGGATGGTTCCGCTGGGAGTGATGGCATAGGATGTGATCTCGTAAACGTTCTGATAGTTGGTATTGGCGGCCTGGCAGCTCGCCGCAGAGATCACGACTTCGTGCTGACCTCCCGGCGAAGTGTCATAGCAGACTTGCTTCGCGGCATTGGCGGAGTTGCCGTCGACGTAGTATGGCGTTCCGGACGAGTTGTAACCCGACCGGTCCACTTTCAGATTGACGCGCACCCACTGATAAGGGACAGGGTTGGACGACGGCCCCGAGTAGTTCGAGTTGCTGGAAGTGGATGAGTACCACGTTCCGGTCGGCAGGTTGCTGAGCCCGAGTTCGTTCGCAAACTCCTTGTCGTAAGTCGAGATGTCGCCGGCCTGGGTTGATACCGTATTGCTGGTGGACCAGGGCTGAACGCCCGAAGCAACGATGTAAGCCGCGGAGACTCCGCTCGCGCCAGGAAGCACGGTGGGCAGCGTGATGGGATTGGCGTTGGCGGACAATATGCGGTCGCGCGCTTCCTGCAATCCCGCTTTAGCGGCAAACATCGCCACCTGCTGGTCGCGGTAGTTCGCGTCAACGCTTGTCTCGCTGTTCGAAAGCAGGATCATCCCTGCTGCCACGGCCGTAAGAAGTAGAAGGCCGACGATCGCAACGATCATGGCCACGCCCGCCTGCTGGTGCGCTCGGCTGCTGGCCGTCGATCGGTTGAGGTTGCTCATGTCCGTTGCTCCTTGGTTCACCCAACTCTGCGGTACTCTGTTTCTGGAACGCGATTCACTCGGGGCCCGCACATCCGGAAGCGGGTGTGGGCCGTTCGCGAAGGCTCACTGGCACGACAACTGAAACCCTGACGATGTTTGCGCGCCGGTCGTGGCCATCGAGCAATTCACCACCTGAATGTTGCCGCTGAGATCGGCTTCCAGTTGATGGCCGGTCTTGGCGTCGGTCGAACTTGGGCCGGCTACGCTCAGATTGACTTTGATCAGGCGGACACTCGCGGTGCTCGCTGCGTTGCTTGTCATGTCAATCGGAAGAGCGACAGAAGCGCCGGTCGCGCTATAAGCGGAGAAGATCGGAGCCGCCGTGGAACTGCCGTTCTGCACGTTCTGCACTTCCCGAACGTACGAATTTGACGAGATGCCGGTCACCTGCGTCAGCGGATTTGTACCGTTGGCTTTCGCGACTTGCACGCGCTCCATGCACTTTGCGCAACTGCCGTCTCCGTTGAGCTTGTAGCTCACGATCGACACGGCGCCCGTGCCGTCGATGTCGCCGCTGAAATCCAGTTCTGTGGACGTGAGCTTGATAAGACCCACTCCCACCCGTGAATCGTTCATGTAGGGCGTTGACCAGGCCGAAACATCGAAATTGTGGACGTTGGGATATCCCATGCGCCGGCCCTCGCGAGCCACCTGCGCGATAAAGTCCCGCGCCTGCTGGAAATCGTCCATGCGGCCCTGTTCCGTTGTCGCTCTCTGTTGTACCTGATCCACCTCCGCCAGAATGGCCACCATCACGATGCTGATCATTGCTACTACGATCAGCAATTCGGCGAGAGAGAACCCTTTTGAGCGCGCCCGGCCCGCTCCAACGTTCGTCGTTTTATTGTCAGTTCCCATCGTTCCCCACGATCGTGCGGATCGTCACTGGAGTCGCGAACACCTGGCCGTTTCCGGATGTGTCGAGGGCTTCCGCACCCACGACCACGTATTCTTCTTTTCCCGAAGGCAGCAGCGTGATATTCCACCGCACGTCATAGGTGGACTGGATTCCGCTGCTGATCCCGCACACGGTGTACTTCATTGCGTAACCGCTCGTCACGCTGCTGTAGCTCTGGCTGAAGTCGATCTTGCCAGTAGACGTCGATACTGTTGCGCCGCTGCCGCTCGTCGTTCCGGTCGTGTTCACCGTCAGACTGTTGCCCGCGCAATCCGTCACGGTAACGCTTGCTACGCCCCCGCCGACAGGTACCGAAGAAATCTGGCCAATTACCATCTCCGCTAGAGTGGTGCTCGTCGTGTCTTTCTTGCTCCGGGCATCGCTGCCAATCGCCACGCCCACCACCGCCATCGACCCGACCAGGCCCACGGTCAGCACCAGCAGCGCGATCAGCATTTCGATCAGCGAGGTTCCGCGTTCTTTCTTTGATCCACGAATTCGGCGCATTTCGAGTCCTTTACCCTGGAGCCTTTGGCTCATTGCCATTGGGCTCCGTTCCATACCCACACTTTGCTGCGTCCCAAAGGCGAAACCGACACCGCTGCCCAGTCGCCATAGGCATCCGTGACACAGAAAACCACTCCGACCGCAGCGGATTCCATACCGAGTGAATTAAACGAAAGAGTCGCCGATGTTGATGGCGTGAAGCCGATCGCGGAACTGAGGTTCCCCGGTGCGCTCGAATACGATCCGCTTGTCACGTTGGCCGGGTACGTGGCGTAGACATCCCCGGCGTGGAACGAACTCCCGGATCCGGTCGTATCGGCAAATGCGCCGGTAGAACCACCAGCGACGGCTCCCACGTAGATGTTGACCGTCGTGTTCTTACGTTCAGCAAAAGCGTGCGCCTGCTGAACGACTGACAGCACTGCGTCGGCGCCGCTCCGCGTGCGCGACGCGTGGACCGCAGTGATGAGCTTCGGCACCCCGATCGCGGCGACAGTGAAGATGATGGCGACCACGGTGAGCAGTTCGATCATCGTGAAGCCGCGGTGACCCGCCTGACGAAACGAGAATGTATGTCCCTCGTCCAGACTGCTCGATTTGATTCTGCTCTGGGATTTCGTGCCGCTCACGTCGCTCCTCGAACGGTTCGTTTTGCCGGGTGTGTCCTTGGCTGCCCGCTACAATGCCGCCGTGGACGTCGACCCGACTCAATCACAAGGGCACACCGCCTGCCAGTCTGTCCTCGCGCTGCAACTGACAGACTCTAGATGGTTTAAGCAAGTTGTTCCGGAGCGGAACGGGCGGGTAACCGCTTGGGTCAGTGGGTAGAAACGTAACCGACACAGAGTCGCGCTACAGGATTCAGTGGGGCGAAAGTAGATCGAAGCTGGAGGCGATCACTGCGACGAGAGTGCTTCCTCCGCGAGGGAAAAGTTGGATTTAGCGCTAACGGGAATCGAACCCGTATTTCGGCCTTGAAAGGGCCGCGTGCTAACCGTTGCACCATAGCGCCACGGATTCAGAAGTGCCCTCTAGTTTAGCAGAGAACCGGGCGCCGAATCTCGATTTGCATTGGGATGCGACGCTCGCATGCGCGGCCGCGCCAATGATCAAAGCAGGCTCTTAAATCTCCACGCTCAGCTGTCAACGGACTTCATCGCCAGCCGTTTCGCTCGCGCAGCGAAGTGATGTGCGCCACATGATGCCGGCCGTGCCAAGCATAGAGCTGCAAAGTTTCCTCGAGAGTCATGGTGCCGCGTTCCGGATGCCGGAACGTGCGCTGCCAATCGGCGGTCTTCAGCGACTTCAGAAGCACGAGCCAGCGCTCGTGCAGGCTCTCGAGCAGAAGCAGCGACGGCTCGATCGGCCCCTTTGCATCGCCGAGTTCAGCCCAGCGCGCCTCATCATAGGGCTTGATCGTCGGCTCATTTTCCGTGAGCGCGAGCTTGAAACGCACCAGCGAGTTCATGTGGCTGTCCGGAACGTGATGGACCACCTGTCGCACCGTCCACCCGCCCGGACGATAGGGCGTGTCGAGTTGCTCCTCGCTCAATCCAGTGGTCGCGGCTCTCAGTTTCGCGGGCGCTTCCGCAATGGCGGCAATCAACGCGGCGCGCTGCGCATCTGTTACGCCCTCTGTTTTCTTGAATTTTCCGATTGGGTACCGCAGATCCGTTTCCAACGTCCCTCCAGGCGTGCGTCTGTAGCGCACGAATAGAATCGGTCACGAGAATTATTCATGCGATGATTGCGACACGCAATCCCGCGACGAGCTTTCCGAGGACAATTTGGATGGTGCGTTAACCAGCCCGGAACAGCGCCGGCACCCGGCAGCGACTCGGCCGATCAGTGCCAAAATCAGGCGAAGTGCCCCTTGGACCGCGCAGATAGATTAACGCTTAACCTACGGGGCGCACTAATTTTTCGCTCTTCGTTCGCTTGCCGGCCGAAATCAAGCCGTGAAGGAGGTACCGCAGCCGCACGTTCGCGTGGCCTGGGGATTCTGGAAAACAAAGCCTTTGCGCATCAGGCTTTCCTGATAATCCAGCGTCGTATCGGCAAGGTACGCGTAGCTCTTCGGGTCCACGAAAACGCGCGCGCCGTACTCCTCGATAACATTGTCGCGTCCCCGCGGCTCGTTCTCCAGCCTCATCGCATAGGTGAGGCCGGAACAGCCGCCGCCGCGAACGCCAATGCGCAGGCCGCCGGACTCGGCTGGCACGCCTTCCTTCACCAGCAGTTCGCGAATTTTGACCGCCGCTTTTTCCGTGACGTGAATCATCTCTACCTGAGTGGGATGCCGGAATCGACTCCTACGACTCTTCTATTCTAACCCGGACCAGGAGGAACCGCACGCCGCAGTGTAGGTCGCGTCACTCAGCCTTAAACGCGGCTAGCGCGCGTTGAGCCCGGGACCTCCACAGGCGTGTCATTCCGAAGAGGAGCAGCTCGATTTCCGCGCCTACATTCGTCCGCTGCGCGGAAACCGGGCGAACTGGCGACGATGAGGAATCTCGGCGCCGGAACGGCGGACACCCGGCTCGCGATGTTTTCTACAGGATGACGCAAATTCAGAATTCTAGTTGCGACGGCTCTCTTTCGCCGTTTCGTACAGTGGCGAAAGCTCGCGCAGGCGCTTCACCGTCTCGACCACGCGCGCGCTGACGTAGTCTACTTCCTCTTCGGTATTGAAACGCCCCAAGCCGAAGCGAATGGAAGAATGGGCCATGTCGTCGCTCAGGCCGAGAGCCTTCAGGACGTAGCTCGGCTCGATGTTCGCGGAGGTGCACGCCGAGCCGCTGGAAACGGCGACATCATTGATGCCCATCGTCAGCGACTCGCCATCCACATGAGCGAAACTCACGTTCAGGCTTTGTGGCAGGCGGTGAGTCATCGACCCATTGATAAAGACCTCATCGAGGCCGGACAAGATCCCATTCTTCAGGCGGTCCCGCAGCGCCAGCAATTTTTTTGATTCTTCCTGCATTTCTTTTTGGCACAGCTCGCACGCTTTGCCGAGCCCGACAATCCCCGGAACGTTGAGAGTCCCCGAACGCATGCCGTGCTCGTGGCCGCCGCCGTCGATGATGGAGGCAAGCTGCACCCGTGGATTCTTGCGGCGCACGTACAGTGCGCCTACGCCCTTGGGCCCGTACATTTTGTGCCCGGAGATCGAGAGCAGGTCGATACCGTCCGCCTGCACGTCGACGGGAATTTTCCCCGCCGCCTGCGCCGCGTCCACGTGAAAAAGAATGCCGAGCTCCTTCGCGATTTTTCCGATTTCGGCGATGGGCTGAACCGTGCCGATCTCGTTGTTCGCGTACATGATCGAGATCAGAATCGTTTTCGGTGTGATCGCGCCGCGCAGCGAATCGAGATTGACGCGTCCATCCTTCTCGACCTCGAGATACGTCACCTTGAAGCCGGATTTTTCGAGGCGCTTGCAGGTGTCCAGCGTGGCCTTGTGCTCCGTCACCTGCGTCACCACGTGGTTACCCTTGTCGCCGTAGATTTCAGCCGCGCCTTTCAGGGCGAGATTCGTCGATTCCGTCGCCCCGCTCGTCAGGATGATTTCCTTCGGCGAAGCATTGATCAGGCGCGCGATCTGAGCGCGCGCGTTTTCGACGGCCTCTTCGGCCTTCCAGCCAAACTCATGGCTGCGGCTCGCGGCATTGCCAAATTTCTCGCTGAAATAGGGCAGCATGGCCTCGAGCACGCGCGGATCGACGGGCGTCGTCGCGTGATAATCCATATAGACTGGAAGTTTGACTGCCAACTGGCTTTTCCTAACCGGCTGAGATGTCCCGTCCGCACCGTAACTATACCATTTTAGTCGGACCGCAAGGCGTCTGCCAAGTCATCCACAGGAGATCCCGCAGCGCGCGCGAGTTCGTGGAAATAGGATCGCAATTCGATTGGCGCCGGAGCACGAAATTCGACGCGCTTGCCAGTGCGCGGATGCGCGAAGGCAATCCGGGCCGCGTGCAGGAAGTTGCGTCTGAGTGGCGGCAGCAGGTTCCCGCCGACGCGCTCCTGCCCCGGCGCGCCATAAAGCGTGTCGCCCACAACGGGAGCGCCCAAAGCCGAGAAGTGAGCGCGAATCTGGTGCGTGCGTCCGGTGTGGAGGTCCGCCTCGACCAGGGTACATGCGTCGAGCCGCAGCCGGACTCGCCAATCCGTGCGCGCCGGACGTCCTTCGCGGCGGCGCGTGGTCATTCGCGTTCGACGGCGCAAGTCGCGCGCAATCAGCATATCGATGCGTCCCGATTCGCCCTTCACGTGCCCGTGCAGCAGCGCGATGTACGTCTTTTCCACCTCCCGGTCGCGAAACGCTTCGACCAGCCTCTTGTGCGCCGGATCGTTGCGCGCAATCACCATCGCGCCGGACGTTCCTTTATCCAGCCGGTGCACGATTCCGGGTCGCAGCGGTCCGCCCACAGATGAAAGTCCATCCATTCCGCCAAACCGGTGGAGCAGGGCGGCGACCAGCGTACCGGCGTCCCTGCCCGCTCCCGGGTGAACGATCATGTTCGCCGGTTTGTTGATCACCGCGATATCTGCGTCCTCATAGATCACGTCGAGAGCGATGGGCTCGGCCTCGACGCCCGCCGGCGCCGGGGGCGGAATTTCTACCGTGACGCTCTCGCCGGGCTGAACGCGATAGGAAGCCTTCGGCGCAATCCCGTTCAGGCGCACACGCCCTTCATCGATCAGCGACTGGACTTTCGTGCGGCTCAGCTCGGGAAGCTGCGCGGCGAGAAAGCGGTCAAGGCGCGCTCCTGCATCTTCCGGCGGTACGGCGAACTCGCGATTTTCGATCGAAGATTTCAGCGGTTCTCTCCCGGCTCACCTTATCACGCCGGGCGAACTTGCCGAAAAGACCGCCCGTCGGATCGCTCCCAACACAAAAAGCGCCTTGCCCTCAGAGGGCTCTGCATGGTAGAGTACTCTAAGATTAAAAAAGGAGCCTCACATGTCTATTCCACCTCAAGAAGCGGCTCACGCCTTGCGCGACATCGAGCATGCCCAGCGGCACAGCGCGGGGGCTTATCGAGATCAGAAGTTTTCGCCCCATCTGTTCCTCTGGGGTGCGATCTGGATCGTCGGCTACGCCGGTACCTACATTTGGCCAGGAGCGTCGGCGATCTGGCTCGCGCTGGTCCCCATCGGCATGATCGGCAGCTTCTGGATGGGTTCGCGCGGCGCAGGCGATCGCTCGCGTGTCTTCTCCGGCTGGCAATATGCAGCGACCGCGCTCGCCATCTTCCTCTTCATTAGCGCGCTGGTGGCGATTCTGCCGCCCAAGTCCGGCGCACAGATTGGCGCGTTAATTCCTGTTCTTGTGGCGTTCTTTTACGCGGTCGTGGGAGTGTGGACGCGCGGCACGCGAATCGCTCTGCTCGGCCTGGCGCTTGGCGTGCTCACGGTCGGCGGATATTTCTGGCTGCCGCAATATTTTCTGCTGTGGATGGCGGGCGTAGGCGGCGGCGCATTGATCCTGGGCGGCGTTTGGCTCAGGAGGGTTTGAACGAATGGACCAGCCCGATCCCATCATCCACCAGCCGGCCCGGCTGAAAATCATGGCCGCGCTCAGGGCGCTGCCTTCGCGCGAGCAGCTCGAATTCGTGCGGCTGAAGGCCATCCTCGGGATGACCGACGGCAATCTCGGCGCGCACATCGTCACGATCGAGGAGGCCGGCTATCTCGAAGTCGAAAAAGATTTCGTAGGGAAGAAGCCGCGCACGCGCGTGCGCCTCACAAAAGCGGGCCGTCGCGCCTTCGAGAACTACGTCGCCTTCCTGCGCGAAATTGTCGGAAACGAGTCGTCCTAGATCAAACGGAGGGCACGACCGGCTGAAGCGACGACGCGCCGCGCAGGCCGCGATACCACAGGAAGCCGCCCGCAAGAATCAAGCCGGCGCTCACGGCCTGCATCAGCGAAAAAGAATTGTGGAACATCATGGTGCGTCCCGGATCGCCGCGAAAAAATTCGATGGTGCCGCGCTCCGCGCCATAAAGCAGAAAATAGGTTCCCAGAAGCTGGCCTTTGAAGCGCTGGCGCTTGCCCATCCAGACCAAAATCAGGAAATTCACAAACTCTGCTGCCGCTTCGTAGAGCTGCGTTGGGTGCAAACGGATATCGAGCGGCGTGCCCGCGATTTGCGCGGCCAGCGGATTCGAGAATGTGACGGCCCAGGGAAGCGTCGTCGGCTTGCCGTAGCAACATCCCGCTGCGAAGCAACCCAGCCGCCCGATGGCGTGGCCGATGGGAAGCGCCGCGGCAAACGTGTCGAGCACAGAAATGAGCGGCATACTGTAAATGTAGGAATAAATAAGAATGATCAGAACCGCTCCCAGCACCCCGCCGTAGAAGTCTCCGCCGGACTGAATCGTCGCGAGGCTCAGAATCTCGCGCGGGTTCGCTATGTAGTAGCCCCAATCGCTGAACACGAGCCAGACTTTCGCCACGAAGAGGGCCGCCAGGATCGCGTAAATGCCCATGTTCCACACGCGCGGGGGATCGAGCCCCGCACGCCGAGCCTGCCGCCGCGCGTACCACAACCCGATGACCACGCCTGCCGCGACCAGCACGCCGTAGGTGTAGATGGTGATCGGGCCGAGTTTGAACAGGACGGGAAGCATTGAATTACGCAGGCTGGTTCTCGTCAGGACACGAGTGCATCGATTTTGAAATGTTCATAACTGCTTTGGTTTGCAGCCTCCCGCCACGCGTTGAGAATCTGGAAGGCACTGTACCAAAAACCTGAATTTCTTTTTGTTTGCAGCCTCCCGCGGCTCTTCGAATCTTGTTTCCGCGAATTGGCAAGGGACGGCTCGGTTCTTCGTATCCCTCACTTGGCCAGAACCGGCGGTGACTAGCAAGGAAACGGATGCCACGCCAATTCGCAGAGCATAATTCAAACCGCCGCGGGAGGATGCAAACAAAAAAGACGGTCCATTCTGTTTCCAAAGCACCCGGCCACGACCTTGGGGTCATGGCCCGAAACGTGGAATGGGTTTCCTCGCTCGCCCGCTACGAAACGCGTTCCTGGCTCGGATGATGCCAGTCGCGGAACAATTCGAGGACCACGAGGGCGGCGCCGATCACGATGGCCGAATCCGCCAGGTTGAACGTGTACCAGTGATGGCTGCCAATGTAGAAGTCGATGAAATCGGTGACGCTGTGCCGCAGAACGCGGTCCAGCACGTTTCCGGCAGCGCCGCCTAGAATCAGCGCCAGCCCACAACGCCCCAGCGAGCCGCCGGCGCGGTTCGTCACCAGCAGCCACACCAGCAGGACGATCACCGCCAGCGAGAAAACGATCAGCAGCGGCGCCATCCATGGCGCGGTGGAGTCCGCGCCCAGCCCGAATGCGACACCCGGATTGCTGGTGTGCGTCAGGCTGACGAGTCCGGGAACGATGACGTGCGAGGAATCGAACGCCACCCACCGGTCGACGACGTATTTGCTCGCCTGGTCGGCCACCAGGGCCGCCGCCGCAATCAGCCCCAGGCGGCGCCATCCGGATGCGGAAAACTGAGACATCAGCACAGAAAAACTCCCCTAAATTATACCGCTCTCGCGTTCGATCTCGTCCAGGGCGACGGCGCAGCGTTCGCACACCGTTGGATACCTGGTATTTTCCCCGACGTGCACCGAATAGTTCCAGCAGCGGTCGCATTTTTTCCCGAGTGCCCGCCCGGCCTCCACCCGGAGTGACTCAACTCCGTCTCCGGAAGGGCCGTTGCCGTCCGGGCTCGCGAGCTCAACTTGCGAGACGATGAACATGGCCGGAAGCTGCGCTGCATACTCGCGCAGAATCGAGGCCAGCTTGCCCGAGGCACGCAAGGTGACACGCGCCTCGAGATCCGCCGAGATGGTCTTCGCCGCACGCAAAGGCTCGAGCGCCTTCAGCACTTCGTTCCGGACGCCAAGCAGCCGTTCCCAGTTTTCCGCCCGCTTTTCATCGAGTGCCGATTCGAATTCCTGCGCCTCCGGAAACAGGGTCATGTGAACGCTTTCCGGGTCGCCCGCAACGCGCGGCAGGTATTTCCACACTTCTTCCGACGTGAACACCAGCGACGGCGCGATCAGCCGGACCAGCGCGTTCGCGATGCGATACACGGCGGTCTGCGCGGAACGCCGCCCGCGGATTCTTCGGCGCGAACGTGTACAGCCGGTCCTTCAGCACGTCGAAATAAAACGCGCTGAGGTCCACCAGTGCAGAAGTCCTGGATCGCGTGATACACGCGATGAAATTCGAAATTCGTCGTACCACTCGCGGCATTGCCGGATCAGCGCGCCGGTGCGCCGCAGCATCCACGCGTCCATTTCCCACAGCTCGGGATCGGGCAGGGAATCGCGCGCGGGATCGAAATCGAAGAGATTCGACAGCGCGAAGCGGAACGTGTTGCGAATCTTGCGATACGCGTCGGCGAGCTGCGTCATCATCGGTTCGGACATCCGCACGTCGGCGGTATAGTCCTGCGACGCCACCCACACGCGCAGCAGGTCCGCGCCCCACTTCGTCGCAAATTTCGTTCGGCTACATCGCGTTGCCGAGCGACTTCGACATCGGCGCGCCCTTTTCGTCGAGCGTCCAGCCGTGCGTCACCACCTGGCGATACGGCGCGCGCCCCTTGGTGCCCACCGCAACCAGCAACGAGCTGTGGAACCAGCCGCGATACTGGTCGGGCCCTTCCAGATACACGTCCGCGGCGCCACGTGCCGTCCGTGTTGCTCACCGGCGAATTCGTCAGCACGGAGAGATGCGTGGAGCCCGAATCGAACCACACGTCCAGCATGTCCTCTTCCTTGCGCCACTTCGCCGCGCCGCACGCGCATTTCGTGCCCGGGCGGCAGCAATTCCTCGGCGGAATGCGTGTACCAGGCGTCCGCGCCTTCGCGCTCGAAGAAGGGAAGCACGTGCCGCAGCGCCTGGAAATCCGTGAAGCTGCTTGCCGCACGCGTCGCAGTAGAAAATGATCAGCGGCACGCCCCAGAACCGCTGCCGCGAGATGCACCAGTCGGGCCGCTCGGCCACCATGTCGTGAATGCGCTCCTCGCCCCATTCCGGCTTCCATTTCACTTTGGCGATTTCCGTCGAGCGCGCTCTGGCGCAAATTGTCGTGATCGAGTCCGATGAACCACTGCTCGGTGGCGCGGAAAATCACCGGATTGTGGCAGCGCCAGCAGTGCGGATAGCTGTGCGCGAGCTTCTGTTCGCCCACGAGCATGCCGCGCTTCTTCAGCAGTTCGACGATGATGCGGATTCGCCTCGAAGACGGTCTTGCCTTTGTATTCGGGCAAGCCTTCGGTGAAGCGGCCTTCGTCATCCTGCGGCGCGTAGGCTTCGAGGCCGTATTTCTGCCCGGTGTGGAAGTCTTCCGCGCCATGGCCCGGAGCGGTGTGCACGATGCCGCTGCCCTGATCGAGCGTGACGTAATCCGCCAGCACGCCCGGCACCTGCGTAATCCAGAAACGGGTGCTGAAACTTCGCGCCTTCGAACTCGCGCCCTTTCCAGCCGCCGCTGCGTGCCGCGCAATCTCGATTCCCAGTTCTCGACGCCAGCGCCGTTCACGCGCTCCTTCGCCAGCAGCAGTTTGCCCGCTGCCGTATCCGCAACCACGTATTCGAACTCCGGATGAAACGCGAGCGCGCGGTTGGCGGGCAGCGTCCACGGCGTCGTCGTCCAGATCAGCGCGCTCACGTCCTGGGCGCGCCAGCTCTCGCTGATTTGCGGTGTTCGGCACACCGGGAATTTCACCCAGACCGACGGGCTGGTGTGATCTTCGTATTCCACTTCCGCTTCGGCCAGCGCCGTGCGGTCGTAGATGCACCAATAGACCGGCTTCAGCCCGCGATACACATATCCCTTCTCGAGAAATCGATGAACGCGGCGGCGATGGTCGCCTCGCATACCGGAGTCCATCGTCAGGTATGGCCTGTCCCATTGGCCGAAAACGCCCAGCCGCTTGAAGTCGCGCTTGTGCGCCTCGACGTAACGCAACGCATACTCGCGGCACATGCCGCCGAAATTCCGCCGCCGATAACTTTGCTCGTTTTGCCGCCGAGTTCCTTCTCGACCTTCGTCTCGATCGGCAACCCGTGGCAATCCCATCCCGGAATGTACGGCGACCGGAATCCCGCCATCGTCTTCGACTTCACGATCATGTCCTTCACAATCTTGTTCAGCCCGGTGCCCAGATGGATTTCGCCGGTCGGATACGGCGGGCCATCGTGCAGAACGAACAGCGGCGCACCCTTCCGCGCCTCCAGGATGCGGTCATACAGCCGCATCTCTTCCCACGCGGCAAGCTGCTGCGGCTCGCGCTCCGGCAGTTTTGCCTTCATGGGAAATTCAGTGCGTCGGCAGGTTCAGAGTGCTTTTCAGGTCCAGAGTCTTCGTCATTTCGGGTACTTCATCCGCCCTTTCTCGGGTTCAGGCTTGCTCGGCGAAACTTGAGCTGAAACGCGGATCTCAGGGTTTGCTCCGCAAACCCTGACCGGAGTTGTTTCAGGGTTTGCTCTGCAAAACCCTGACCAAGTTGCTCCAGGGTTTGTCCCAAGCTGTTTCCGCGAGGGAAACTCAAAAACCGGGTCAAGGCATCGTATGTTACAATGATTCCAGAAACCTGTCAGCGGCGGCCCCGGCGTTTGAGTAGAACGATCGAGCGCAAGGACCGATACATCCTTTTTAGACGCCCGGCGTCTAACGTTTGGGTGCTGGCAGAGGCCAGGTAACCAGCTATGTCGAACTCGGCTTCTCGTCTAGATGATGTGGGAACTTCCGACGCCCGGTCGACTCTCAGACTCGGGCGGCTCCCTGCTCCATCGCGCGAATCGTCTCTAACGAGCCTGATTTCCAATCTCAAGGATTTCCTCACGGAACGTCCCGTGAAGCTGCGTCCCGGCCAGGAGACTGCCTTTCAGATGCCGACGTTCGGCGACAGCCTCCGCGAGAATTTCTCGGAGTTTCTGAAGCCGACGCCGCAGAACGTGCAGTCGGAGTTGCTGGTCGGTTGGGCCCAGTACAGCTTCTGGCAGAACGTGCGCGACGCGCTCTTCCCCAGGAAGCTTCCTCCTCTGCAGGTGACCAGCAAGCCCGTACCCGTAAAGGACATCTGGACCAAGGACACGCAGTTCACGCGCGTGCAGGCGCTCTCCGTCACCGTGCACGTCGCCCTGCTCGTTCTGATCATCGTGCCGCTGCTGCCGGAGATCTTTGCCCCCTCACCCACCAAAGCCAGCAACCTGGAAGTCACGCAACTCGACAATGTTTCGCCTTACCTGCCCCGCCTGAAACCTGCCGCCAAGAAAGCCGGCGGCGGTGGCGGCGGCGGTCAGCACATGCAGGTTCCGGCCAGCAAGGGAAAGCTGCCCAAGTTCGATTGGAATCAGATTACTCCGGCCATGGTGAAGACTCCTCCACACCCTTTGTATGCGATGACGCCGACTGTTCTTGGTCCGCCACAGTTGAAAATCCCCAGCCCCAACATGAACAATTGGGGCGATCCGCTTTCCAAGGTCATTAACGATTCGAGCGGATCGGGTGCCGGTGGCGGTATCGGTTCTGGTACCGGCGGCGGTGTTGGGAGTGGAAGCGGCGGCGGCGTCGGTCCTGGGTCCGGCGGTGGCACTGGCGGAGGCGTCTTCAATGCCGGGACAGGCGGTTACGGCTATCCCGCGTGTCTCTATTGCCCCCAGGCGCAGTACTCCGACGAAGCCGTCAAGGCCAAGTACCAGGGCACAGTTGAGATTCTAGCGACCATCACTCCAGACGGCCGCGCCACCGACATCCACATCATCAAGGGCGTCGGCCTCGGCCTCGACGAGAAGGCCATCGAAGCCGTCCGTTCATGGCGCTTCCGGCCGGCCCTCGGCCCCAACGGCCAGCCCGCCCCGGTTCGCCAGGTCATCGAAGTCACCTTCCACCTCTACTGACATTCGCGCCTTCTCCAGGAATCTCAACCCGTTCGGTGCCGAGGCACGATCCTTCTGGCGCACTTGGGCGGCGTCCTGCATGCCCTGACCGACAAGCGGCGAGCGAGGGATCTCCCCCAATTTCTCGATACACGTTCGAGAAAAAATCGGCGCAAGTCCATGCACATCAACAAAACTGCCAAAATTTCTCGATACACTTTTGAACAGTATCGAATGCACTGAGTCGATTCTGGAAACAGGAACGAGGGGAGCTTGTGTTCGGGCCGGCGCGTTCTGCTAGGATCAGCGGCATGAAATTCGAGGTGCGCGCTACAGTGGCGCCGGCGTCTCGCCGGCGAATTTCCTGGCTCATGGGCGAATGCGAGCGCGGATGGCGACGCGGTGTGATCGTGCCTAGGTTTACCGCGGCCGCTACCTTGTTTGGTCTTGCTGTTGCGATTGGCGTGATTGCAACGGGGGCGGGGGCGCAGACCGGGTCGATCCAATTCGGGGTGCGCGCGACGCCGGCCAGCGGGATCGAAGAGCCGGTGCGCGGGTTCCCGTTCTACCTCCTGAGCAAAAGCTTCGAGGACATCACGAAGGAGGCGGCCGCTTCCTATCCTCTGCCCGACATGGACGCGTTCATCGACAAGCTCGGCGTTTCCCGGGAATTGAAGGCCTGGATGAAAAAGAATCGGTGTGTCCAGCTTTCGGGCGAGGACTTTCTGCAAAAGGTGAAGCCGGAGGACGTCATCACCGTTCCTGAATTCTATTCGGCTTACCTGCAGAGCAGCGGGGCGGGGTCGCTGGATTTCCCCAGAGCAAAATACAAACCGGTGGACAAGACGAAAGACCCGGCGAAATATGAAAGGCTGTCGGTGGAATACCACCAGGCCGTGGAGCATTATGTCGAGCAGAATCCGCAGAGCAAGGATGGAATGGACCTCAATCTGGTGGACCAGGATCCCAGCGCGCAATGGCAGGCTTTGACCGCCAAGCGGGAGCCGGAAATTCGCAGGCGGACCATCGAACTGGCGCAGTCGAAGTATTTCGTGGCGCGCACGGAGACGGATCTGCAAGGGCAGGGGAGCGTCAACGGAGTGCGGCCGGGCACCTACTGGCTGAGTTCGCTCGAGCTCAGCGCGCAAGTCGGGGACGCGCGGCCGCGATGGGATGTTCCGGTGACGGTGCGCGCGGGACAGACCGCCTACGTGGTGCTGTCGAACGTCAACGCCATCCAGCCGGCGGAGGATTCACGCTAGAAGCGGCCTGGTTCCGTTACGGCTGCAGGCAAAGAGAGATCCTTCGACTGCGCGGCTGCCGGCCGCTCCGCTCAGGATGACAAGCTACACGAACAATCCCCAGGCGATGATTGAGTCGCTGGCCGACGCGGACGCCTCGGCGCGCGAAACAGCCGCCCGCGCGATTTTTGAGGTCGGAGCGGAGCTTGTTGCGCCCTTGCTGCGCAAATGGATGGACGATGCGGAGCTTGCGCGTTGCTTCAAGAGCGCTGCGAATCGCTCCGGCGAGGCAGATTCGCCGCTGACCGCAAACTCTGCCGAAATCACGGTGGGAATTGCCGTTGAGCCGGACCGCTTCGACGCGATTCGGACGGCGAACGGATCGCCCCGGCTGGCCGATGTGCCTCCCGATCAGGGCGCGAAAGAATTCGAGCTCGATTTTCTCGGCGGCGTTCGTCTGGACGTTCTGACGAGCCATGATCCCCGGGGAAACGACGCGATTGCGCGCTATCTGCGGAAATTTGGAGAGGGAATTCAGCAGATCGAAGTCGGGACGAACGACGTCGATCGCGCGACGGTGATTCTGCAAACGCGCTTCGGAATTCAGCCGATTTATCCCGCGACGCGCGACGGCGCCGACGGAACCCGCGTCAATTTTTTCCTGGTCACGACCCCCGCGGGATCGAAGGTTCTCTTCGAGCTGGTCTCCTCGGTCCCCTGAAATGCTCCCCGTGGTGTACCCGAGAAGTCGAGTCGGCGGGGGCGGACATCTGTCGACGCGCGCCTTACGGGAGCGGAAAGGCCGCCGCACGGATGGGCACCGGCACCCCGCGCGGGTCAGGTCGGGAGGCCTGTACCTTTTCTGCCCCGAGGTACAGTCGACGCGCGCCCCGCATGCCCCCACGATTCCGTGTTTTTGAATTTACGGACTCGGGGTCGGGTATTGAAAGAACAGGGGCCTCATATTAGCGTCGTATCACTTGGACATCTCGCTTCTTCTAAGGTTTTCCTCGCGATTGCAGTTGCTTTCAGTGGTTCAGCCATTGGTTGCGGAGTGACGTCACGCGCGTCCAGCGCGCTGAAAAATTCAGGACAGAGCAGCAGCTCGAGTGCAAGCAGCTCGGGAACAAGCGGATCAGGAAATGCAGGGTCCGGGTCGAGTGGAACAGGGTCTTCTTCAGGGAGTGCAGGGTCGGCTTCGAGCGGGACAGGTTCGAGCACAGGATCCGGAAGCTCGGGCACGGGAGACAACGGCTCAAGCGGGAGCGGAGACCCCGGGTTGGGCAGCACGACTACGCCGAGTCCATCCGGAGTTTACGGAGCGGCGATCAACGCCGATTCGCTGAACAACATTACGATCGGCCCGCACGTGGCGAGTTACCGCTTTCTGAGCACGCACACCGGGACAGTGGAAGCTGTGCATTTCTACCTGATCGTTCACGGTCCGCATGCGGGCTATAACAGCGGTACGGGCGGCACCTTGAAGGTTCAACTGGAGACGGACGACGGCAGCACGGCGCACAGCCCTTCGGGCGACGTGCTAGCCACATACACGATCCCGCAGCCTCAGAACCCGTTCCCCGTGATCCGATTTTCTCCAGCTCCGACTTTGCAAGCCGGGCAACTCTATCATCTGCTGTTCTCGAATACCGACGCGAGCCCAACGGAGAATTTCGTTTCGATCGACGACCTGTATATGCAGCATCCTTTGAACCCAATGCAACCGGAGTCGTCGAACGAGAATCTGGCGACGTTGCTGAAAGAGGGGAATTCCTGGTCGGTGTACGATTTCAACACGCCGATCTTCGAGTTTGATTTCACGGATGGCGCGTCGATGGGGCAGGGTTACATGGAGGTGTGGGTGGGCGCACCCGAGTCGATTTCGGGCAGTGCCGGAGTGAGGGAGACGTTCACAGTAAGCGGCGGCGACAAGTCGGTGACGCAAGTGTCCGTTCGCGTCGCGCGGATCAGCGGTGGCGGCGATCTGAATGTGCGGCTGGAGCAGGGAGACGGAAACGTGATCGAGCAGGGCACGATTCCCGCTGCGAACGTTCCACTGTCTTCCTCCCCGGATTACGTTTGGGCGACATACAAGTTTTCTGCCATGCGCACGCTGCTCAATGGAGAAACGTATCACCTGGACCTGGAAGCTCCGTCGGGAACCGCGTATCGCGCGTATCCGACCCGCAAAGGATCAGCCGAAGCGTTTCAGCCGACCACTTTCTTCCGCGACGGCTATGCCGAATTCGAGATCGGCGGGGCGTGGGCGGGATGGACGCAGTGGGGAGTAGCAAACCGCACGGACGGAGACCTGCAGTTTTATTTCAAAGTGATTGAGTAGCACGGCGTCGAGGCCAAGACCTCACCTCTTAAGATCTGAGCTACACGTCGGGAGCTACACGCTTCGCCATCCGATCAGTCGGCGCTGGGGAAAGATTCGCGGCCTTTGCGTTGCCAGCGCCGCCAACCCCGAGTCTTCCTGTCGCTGCATCGGCGGAGCCGACGTGCATTTGGGCCAGCCAGTTGCGGATCAGGTCGCTCCAGCGGAAGTTTCGTTCGACATAGCGTCTGGCTTTGGAGCCCATCTCCTGAGCCATGGCCGCATTCTCTGCGAGAGCGAGGACCGCGCTAGCAATCGCTTGCGGGTCGCCCGGAGGGACCACGATTCCGCCTCCTGATTCGAGAATCATCTGCGTACCTTCCCCGTTGGCGGACAGAACGACGGGTTTTCCCGAAGCCATCATGACGAACGTTTTCGCCGGCCGCGCGCCCTCGCTCAACGGGCAGTCGCGCAATGTAACAAGACAAACCGAGGCCAGCGACATGTATGCCGGCAACTCGTTCACGGGAACGGGATCGAGGAACGTGGCGTTCTGCAAGCCCAACTTGCGGGCCAGCTCGAGGAGGCGCGGCTTCTCCGATCCTCCACCGACGAAAAGAAAATGGATTTCGTTGCAATCCTCGAGGATTTTCGCGGCGTCGAGAGCGTGCTCAAGTCCCGCAATGTAGCCGTGGTTTCCGGCGTACAAGACGACCCGTTTCCCTTGGAGGCCGAGCCGTCGCGCGAGAGCGGCGTCGGGCGGCATCGGACGAAACAGGCCGGTATCCACACCGTTCGGCAAGAAGAGCACTTTTTCTTCCGGGACATGTTTCTGATCGAGCAGGATCTTCGTCATCTTCCGGGTGACGACGTTGACGTAAGAGGCGCGACGGTAGCTCCACGTTTCGAGCGCCCGCGCGAGGCGGAGAAAGAGCCCGTCGCGCAGGATGCCAAGTTGCTCGACAGAATCCGGCCACAGGTCGGCGACGTTGAAAATCAACTTCGATTTCCAAAAGCGCGACGCGATCCAGCCGGGAACGGACAGAAAAAGGGGCGGCGATTCCACAAACACGAAATCCGCCCGGGCGGAGCGCAAAATCCCCCAAGCACAGGTGAGGGTGAACGAAAGATAGTTGAGGATTCTCTTCAGCCCTCCGCCCATGCACGGATAAATCCAGGTGCGATGCACGGGGAGACCTTCCCAGGTGTCGCGCTGATACAAGCGGCCGCGAAATTCAGGGAAGACGGCGCCTTTGGGATAATTGGGGAAAGCGGTGACGATTTCGACGCGATGTCCCAGGCGGGAGAGTTCGCGAACGAGCGAAGCGAGACGCACCTGCGGCGCACCCATTTCGGGGGGGAAGTACTGCGTCAAGAAGAGGAAGCGCATTCCGTCGCTTCGGTGGTTGAACGTCATGGGGCGACCATCGCGTTTCCGGGGTGCGGCGTTTTCGTCAACTGGCCATAGAGGCTGAGGAGTTTGCGCTTTTCGCGGTCCCAATTGAAACGCTCCTCGATCGCCCGGCGGCCGCGACGGCCCATCGCCTCGGCTTCGCGCGGATGAGCGAACAGATAGCGAATAGCGAGGGAGATCTGCGCGGGGTTCAAGGGATCGACGCAGAAACCGCACCCGGCACCTTCCACGATCTGCCGCCAAACGGGGAAGTCGGCCGAAATCACGGGAATACCCGCAGCCATGTATTCGAAAAGCTTGACTGGCTTACCGGCCATGGCGTTGGGCTCGGGGTGTTGCAGCACAAAACCGGCTCGGGCGCGACTCAAAACCCCGGCGACTGCGGCACGGTCCAGAAGGCCGCAGACGCGAACGCGATTCCAGCCCGGCTCTCTTGCAAGGGTGTCCTGTAGGTTCGGCGGGGAAAACGGACCGGCGAGGGCCAACGAGGCTTCGAGATCATCCGGCAGCAGGCCCATGGCGCGGACCATTTCGAGCGCGCCGCGCTGGACGGAGACCGCCGATCCGACATAAGCAATCGTCGTTTCGCGACTCTCCCAGGGACGATTCGGCATCGAGGCGAGTTCGGTCATGAGCGGGTAGTTATGCACGACGACGGTGCGGCTGTTGAGGCGATAGAATCGCGCGGCGATGCCGGGAGTCGCCGTGACCAGACCTGAAAAGAAGCGGCACGCCGAGTTTTCGAGGAGTTCGACGATCCGGGCTGCCGATTTCCCGAGCCACTTCGGCAGATAGGGTTTGTAGGGCATGCAGCGAGGCAAGTCTTCGTGAACGTCGTAGATCACTTTCTTGCCTCGAAGTCGAAGAGCGAGACCGACCGCGATCAGTTCGGGATCGTGAAAGTGATAGATGCCGGCGTCCTCGCGGACGGCCTGCCTGTAGATATTCCAGAAGGTCCGCGTAAGGCGCTCGAAACGGTTCCTGCCTTTCGATACGGCCCGAAGCCGAATCCCGTCGACGACTCGATCATGAGTGCATGGCCCCAGGAGAGTGACGTCGTATCCCGCGGCAGCCAGCGACTTGCATTCCTTGTGAAAGATGCGAACGTCGAAGGGCGGGTGTACGGACGTGAGCACACAAACCCGGGAATTTGCGGCGAGAGGCGGACCGTCGAGGGCGCGAACGGTCTCGACGGGCCTTGTACCGAGGCGGTGGCGCGAGGAAGCCGCGTTCAATACAGATTCAGCGGATTTGTCAGATTGCACTTTTGGAATCCGTTCAAAGAGTCGAGAATTGGAGTCAATATATTCTCCAGCGCAGGATTGAGCATGCTGTCCGTGTGCCAGAGAAGGGCAAAGACGCCGCCGACTTTTCGACATTGTTCAATGCACTCGGTGACGGCGATCAAGCTCTGGTCCCGATCCAATCTCATGTACGACGTCAACGTGCAGTCCATGACGATCAGAGGGAGCTCGATGAGCTTGGCCTGGCGGTTGAGTTCGAAGAGCCACGGGTGATAGGGAAGGCACGTGCCCGCGCGAAACCCGACCTGGTCGGCGAAACCCACGCTGCTATCGTAGAGAAGACCGCAGTTTTCCCAGTCCAGCCAGGAGTGAGGGCACCAGCGGAGATAGTCCTGACGGCCGCCCATGATCTGCGTGCCGAGTATTTCTCGAACTGTTTCGACTTCCTTCCGCAATTTGTCCGGCGACCGGAAGGTCTCGTAGCCTGGATGCGCGCCGAGTTCGACATCGTATTTCTGCAGCCATTGAATCATCGACCGGACTTTGGGGTGGTAGGGGTCGTAGTTGCGCGTCTTGCCGGGCCGCGTGGTGCCCTTCCAGAAGACCGCCGGTTCAATCCCGCGGCGCAAACAAAGAGTCACCAGGGTTCGAATGTTTTCGAGCAGCGTCGGATTAAATCCCGGGAGCATCCCGAGAAAATCGCTGGCGGTGGCAGCGGGGTTATGCCTCCGAAGCGTGTGCCCCAGAGTGGTACGGAGATTGAAGGGGAGTCCGATGCTGTCGATGTCGTGAGAGACATGAACCCGCAGGGAAGAAGGCCACGGCTTCCAATTGGGCATGAGCCACTGCAGGGCCTGACGGAACGCCAAACCATATTCGTCGACGACGGGCCGCCGAAGAAAGCGGTCGCGGTAGGCGACGCAGGCCGTCGCCGGGACACGGCCGTGCTGATCCTTCTCCTCGATGAGGTGCTCTTCCCAGCGCGAGAGGATGAGCAGAGCGGAAAGCGGCAAGTCGACCGTGCACTCGACGCTTTCCGAGTCAATCGTGCGGAAGAGCGCCCTCGATTGCACTTGCGACTTGTGAACGAAGGGAATCAGGGCGTCCTGAATGGATGGAACGGAGGACTCATTGAGCCAGCCGAGCCTGACGGTGTGGAACTGGCCGTCGATGAGTTCAGGCCAAATGCCAGGAGGCGCATCCGGGAAGAACACGCGCTTGCGCGAGCCCGGAAGGACGTAAATCGTGGTGCCCTTGCCGGAGACCTCCGTTTTCCAGGTCCGGAAAAAGTCTTTGCTGACGCCTGCGCGCCGGGCCAATTCCTTCAGCGCATAGGCTCGGGCCTCGCGAGTCAACAAGCTCGGGACGCGAGAGGTTTCGCGAGTGAGCTCGACGGTCTTCGTGGACACGGCTTGCGAAACACCCACCTCTGACATACGGTTCTCCTGGGACTCGGTTCTCCGTCAGTTTCTGCCATTCACTCCGTTAAAAAATACCGTTGCGACGCGCCCCCGCCATGTGCCGACTTTCCGCAGAGTCCACGTCGGCATGGCCGGAGCGCCCCAACGGCGGTAGTACTGCTCGACTCCGCGGATGCGAGAGCCTTCAAAATCGAACGCGCGGCCGGAATCGAGCGCATCCCGAATCGCCTGCCAGGTGGCGAGATAGCCGGCGTCCATGTTGTGTTCGTTCCAATCGATGCCGGAAACGATCTGGTAAGAAGCGCGGGAATCGCGCACGACAAAGATCGAAGAGAGTGGGCGTCCTTGCGGTCCGCGAGCAACGTAAATCACACCGCTTTCGCGAGCGGCGGCGGCGTCGAACAAGCGGCGAAGGAGAGATTCGGAGTAAGGCGTGGAGCGACCCTGGCGCGAGAACGTCAAGCGATTCAGTTCGAGGAGTGCTGAGACATCGCCGCCGCACTCAACCGAAATGCCTTCGTTCCGCCGGGGACTGAGTTTCTGGCGATGAGTGCGGGCAGCGTCGCGAAGCACTTGCTCCGATGTGGCGCCCGCGCTGAACCGGAAGGTGTAGCCGATCTCGACGTGGAATCCGGCCCACAAGAATCCCTGAAAATCCGGGGCCTCGGTGCCGGCGATCTGGCAGAAGCTGTCGAAGGGACGGATCGTGCGCGCCAGGCATTCTCCCTGCGACCGCATCAGGAAGAGCTTGTCTCGCGCACAGCCGGCTTCTGACAGGTCGAACACGGGACCGAGATAGGGAGTCAGGACGGGGGAATGGCACAGCGTCAATCCGCCTCTTCTCTTGCGCGGCAGGGGGATGCCCGCGGAGAGTTCGCCCTGCTGATTCCAGCACCCGAGAATCTCGAAATCGCAGCCGGTCGCCTGGAGCCACCATGCTTTGTGAAAGATGGTGCCGTGCGGAGATTTCTCGACAAGGGCGTCCCAGAGCGGCAGCTGGTCGCTGACCAGTATGTGGGCGTGAAGTTCCTTGCGAGACTGCGTGGCGCAGCTAGACATCGGAAGTCCTCCGCTGGAATGCGAGGTTCCAGAAGAACGGCAGCCAGGGCGATCCGGTGCGTCTCAAGAAGAAAAGGAAGATAGCGGTGACCACGATGCCGACGCCCAGGGCCGAAGCGACATTCACGTCGCGCCCGAGCGCAAGGCGAAGCCCGTAACTGACGGCGGCGAGTCCGAGACTGATCGCCACAGCGGAGATGGACCGCGTCCAGTTCATTTCGAGCCGGTACATCTTGCGCAAGGTGCGGACGGTCAGGACGGCGAGGACGGCGATGGCAAGAAGCATGGCCAGGGCGATACTCCACAAGAGCTCGCTTATCGGGCTGAAAAATGCGGCTGCGCCGAGCAGGACGAGGAAAATTCCGAAGCTGATCAGGATGTTGAAGGTGTTATAGGGCGTGACGCTCGTCGCGTCGATGACGCTGCGAAGCGCCGCGAAAAGCAGGTAGAAGGGGATGGCCAGCAGAGTCAAGCGAACTACGCCAATTCCTCCGGCGAGACGGTTGCCGACCCATGCTCGAAGCACGACGTCGGCAAAAACAATCATCTGGAGGCAGACGAACGCGTAGCAGGCGACAACCGCTTCCTGAAGCAAGGAAAGATGGGCGCGGAGCTCGGCGGTGCGATTCTGAGACACGAACATGCTGACTTTCGAAAGCAGAATCAGGCCGAGGGGCTCGACGCTGGCGGCAATGCCCATCAGCATGCTCGTTCCGAGAAGCAGCGGCGTGACGCGCGTGAGCGACATTTTTTGCGAGGCGGCGATGGGTCCCAAAGCGAGGAGAGCGCCCAGCGCGAAGATCGAGGGAAGCCGTGGAACTCCATACTCGAGGAGTTTCTTGGACGGCCATCGCAGATTTCGGCGAGCGACTCGCAGAATCTGGGTCAGCAAAGGCAGAGCGAACAGAAAACTGAACAAGATCATGAGCGTCCCCATGGTGCCCACGATCACGGCGGTGGAATGCGAGCGAGCGAGGGCGAACACAGACCCCAGAGGAACAACGACGAGATTGATGACCTGGAGCGTGTTGGCTTTCTTCATGGCCAACTGCCCGCGATAGAAGCCGTAAACGATGCCGTGAGCGTCACCGCCCACAAGAAACAACGAGAGCGCAAGGACCAGGCCGCGCAATCCCTGAGCCCCGAAGATCCAGCGGCTGAACGTGCCGCCGGCTCCGTTGAGGATGGCGAAGGCAAGGACCGCAACGACACCGCCGCACAGAATTCCCGCCAGAAGAAAGCTGTCCCGCTCGCGGGGCTTCGACGCTTCGGTCATAGCGACATAGCGGGGAAGAGCGCTGTCAATTCCGAGCAGAGTCGCAGATTGGAGCCACGAGTACATCCGGCGGATCAGCAAGTATTCCGCCAGCGCAACGGCGCCGAGAATTTTGCCGAAGACGGAGACCATGGCCAGGCTGGTCACGAGGACGGCTGCGCTCGTGAAGCCGGTGAGGC
The DNA here is from genome assembly GCA_963753475.1 of uncultured Acidobacteriota bacterium. Classification (GTDB taxonomy): domain Bacteria; phylum Acidobacteriota; class Terriglobia; order Acidiferrales; family UBA7541; genus Palsa-295. The sequence goes on along the minus strand of CAVWCN010000019.1, from coordinate 33,471 downwards.
CCAGGTCAACGAACAAGGGATGAATGGAGAAGCGGCGCTTTTTGCGCCGGGTCTCCACTCGATCGTCAGTTTGCGTGACCGTTTCGCGCACAGCTCACCTTTGGCACCGAGTTGCACATCGTTCCCGGCCTCTGCGCACAGGAACCGTTCAGCTCGCTATAGAAGGAGACGCGGACTGGGAAAGAACGGAATGACCCGGTTCGGCGCGACGAGCAGCGCTTTGCTCGTCGAATTTCTCGCTGGGAAGCAGCAACAGGCGGCCCTGGTTCAAATAGTAGGAATCGCCGCATGCCTCGCACGCCGCCTCGCGTCCGTCGAGCCGAAGGCGCACGCCACAGCGGCACATCCAGCCAACCTGTTTCGCCGGGACGCCCATCACGAGGGCGTGATCGGGAACATCACGCGTCACGACCGCGCCGGCGGCCACGAACGCGTACGCTCCAACCGTGTGCCCGCAGACGACGGTACTGTTTGCTCCGAGACTCGCGCCGCGCTTCACGACGGTCTTGCGGTATTCGTCCTTGCGCGACACGTGGCTTCGCGGATTCACGACGTTGGTGAAGACCATCGACGGCCCGCAGAAAACGTCGTCCTGGAGCTCAACGCCGGTGTAGAGCGAAACGTTGTTCTGGATCTTGACGTTGTTGCCAACGGTGACGTGGGGAGCTATATGAACGTTCTGGCCGATGTTGCAGCCCTTCCCGATTCTGGTGTTCGCCATGACGTGAGTGAAGTGCCAGATCTTGGTGCCTTCTCCGATGTCACAGGGCTGATCTACAAAGGCGGATGGATGGGCAAAATAAGGCGCCCTCGCGGGATGAACCTCGCGAGGTTTGCCATTGTCGCGCACGGAATTTCCGCAGGCCTCGAGGATGCGCAGGACGCGCAGGCCGTTCTCGCCGTCGGTGCGCGCCTGGGAGCGGGTCCGTATGCAGTCGAGAAAGTGCTGGCACTCGAGGGCGAGTGGCTCTTCCTGGGACAGAGGAATTGCTGTGCCTTCGGATTTGTGCGCAACGGGCCTGCGATCGATCCAGTCAATGCGGTGGGGATAGACGACGAGTTTGCGGTCGCTTGACGTGTCGTCGAAGACGACCATCTTTCGGTCGCCGACCACAACGAGTTTCTGCTCCTTGAACGGATGAATCCAGCTCACGAAGATGTGGGCCTTCACTCCGCTGGGAAAATCGCAGGTTGTGAGGGTGACGTCCACGATGTCGGGATTCAGATGCGAACTGCCGTGCGCGGCGACGAGACGCGGCTCTTCATCCAGAAGATAGAGAATCGCCGAGATGTCGTGAGGGGCGAAACTCCAGAGGATGTTTTCTTCGGTGCGAAGCTTTCCGAGGTTCAGCCGGGAAGAGTAAATGTATTCGACGCGACCGAGTTCGCCGTCGCGGATCAGTCTCTTCAATTCGAGGATGGCGGGATGATACTGGAGAAGATGTCCCACCATGAGGATGCGGCCCTGCTTTTTCGCCAATTCGGCTATTTCCTGGCCTTCTTCGACGTGCAGAGCCAGGGGTTTCTCGACGAAGACGTCCTTTCCCGCCAGCAAGGCTTGTTTCGCGAGACGATAATGAAGAGCGGCGGGCGCGCTGATGACGACGCCTTGAACGCCCGGCTCCTCCGCGAGACTTCCGAAATCGGCGACGGGTTTCGCGCCGTACTTGGCGCACATTTCCTCGAGCCGCTGCGTATCGGTGTCGCAGATCGCGGCGAGGCTTCCCAGCTGATGGAAATTTCGGACCAGGTTCTTGCCCCAATAGCCACATCCAACCACAGCAACCTGAGGCGTTTCCGTCGAACTCATCGGTTCATTCTCCTTGGGAATTGTTCGTGTGTTTGTAGAACGCGGCCATCGCTTCCGCGACGCCCAACTGAGCCGCTGCCCTCAACTCCGCATAGACGGGTAGCGCGAGCACTTCCCTGCAAGCGGCCTCGGCATGCTGAAAATCGCCCTCGTGATAGCCGAGATTCGCAAACGCGGGTTGAACGTGAAGCGGAGACGGGTAGTAGATGTCGGTCGGAACTTTCGCGGCGGTCAGGTGCTTGCGAAGCGCATCGCGGTCTTTCGCGCGAATCGTGAATTGATTGTAGACATGGTATCGTCCGACAACTTCCTGAGGCCATTGAATGTGATTGGCCAATCCGAAATCGCGGAACAACTCCGAATAGCGCCGGACGTTGGCGCGCCGCTGCTCGGTCCACTGGGAGAGATGCTTCAATTTGACGCGCAGGATCGCGGCTTGGAGCGCGTCGAGGCGGCTATTGGTTCCTAGAATCTCGTATTGATATTTCTGGCGGCTTCCGTGGGCGCGCAAAAGGCGCAAGCGGTCTGCCTTTGCGGGATCGGAAGTTGTCACGAGCCCTCCATCGCCGGCGCCGCCGAGGTTTTTGGAGGGGAAGAAGCTGAAGCAGCCGTAGTCTCCCAGGCTGCCGACAAATTCGCCCTTGTAGCGGGCTCCGATCGCTTGCGCCGCGTCCTCAATAACAATGAGTTTCCGGGCGCGCGCGATTTCGAGGATGGAGTCCATGTCGGCAGGCAGGCCAAACAGATGAACGGGCATGATCGCTTTCGTTCTAGGGCTCAGGACCTTTTCAATTTCCGCGGGATCGATATTGAAGGTTTCCGGGTCGATGTCGGCGAAAACCGGCTTTGCTCCCGTTCGCGCAATCGATCCGGCTGTGGCTACGAAGGTGAAAGGCGTGGTGATTACTTCATCGCCCGGACCGATCTCCGACGCCAAAAGCGAAAGATAGAGCGCATCCGAGCCCGAACCGCAGCCGACGGCCGAACGCGTGCCCACCAAGGCCGCGATTTCGGCTTCGAGCGCCTTTACCTCTTCGCCGAGAATAAAATGCTGGCTCTCCAGCACGCGGGCTACAGCGTCTGAAACCTCTTCGCGGATCGTTTCGTATTGCGCCTTCAGATCAAGGAAACTTCCCGGCGCTTCGCTCGTTCGTTTCGCCCGCGGTCCGGCCGCAATTGCAGAGGAAATCGCGTCTGTCATGCTGATGTTCATTTGTTGGTTCCTTCTAAATTGAATTTGTTTCCCCGCCACTCACCGCGCCGCTTTCCTGCGACCCGGCGCGATTTGCTACCGGACCCACAACAAAGAAAATGCGAATCACGTTACCAGACTCCAGCACTCCCAATACAAATCAGAACGCGCCGAGTCGAATGCCCAGCCCGTAACCAGCAACTTCCGAAGCAGCGCGGGTGGCTATGGAGCCGAGAGCGTGCAGCGACTTCTTCGTGCCGCTTTCCGGAATGAACAGAATGTCGTTGGCTTGGAGATACTGGTCGTGCTCCTTGCCGTCCTTCACCTTGTCGATGTTGATGGGAATCTCCTTGCGGTCTTTTTCGTCGCCGGAGTTGCGGACGATGACAGCATGGCCGGCAGAGGCGACCGGGGTCATTCCTTCCACGAGGGCGAGCGCCTGAAGCACGGTGATCTGGGAAGTAGAATTCTCGACAGAAAATGCACCGGGTTTCATGACGGCCCCCACGATGTATATGACCGGAGCGGTTCCGACGCTCACGACATCGCCTGCCTTGACTTGAACGTTCAGAGACGGATCTTTGCCGGAAATGAGCTTCGAGAAGTCCAGGCGCTCGACGTCCCTGCTTGGAGGAGGAGGCGTTTCAAGCGACGCGTTCCGCACGCCCGCTCCTTTCTGGTTCATACCGGGCGCCGGGCCTTGCGGCCGGGTTGCTCGAGCCTGCAGAGCTACCGCTGTGGACGATCCTGCCTTGGCAATCGTGACCTCGTTGCCTGCGTTGGGAAGCAATCCGCCCGCCTCCGAAATAGCCTCAAGGACAGTGGTGTGAGTTTCCACGGGGTACAGGCCGGGTCGCACGACCGCGCCCACAACCGTGATGGTGTGGCTGTGGTATTCGTCAACGAAGACGCTCACGACGGGCTGTTGCAGAATCTCGGCCGACTTCAGCGCCTTCGCAATGGAATTGGAAAGCTGCGTGGTCGTGAGTCCTTCGGCCCGGACCGGCTTGGGCACCATGGGGATGGAAATCTCACCGGCGTCGGAGACAAGGTACTTTCCATTGAGATCGGGTTCGTCAGCGACTTGAATCTGCAACACATCTCCGGGACCAAGAACCAAGTCTCCTCCCTGGGGACCTGTGGGGGGCGGGAGCTGAGCATTGGCACCTTGAGCCTGCGGAAATTGCGGGTTCGGCTGTCCCGGCTGACCTTGCTGTCCTGGCTGGGCGTTCTGGTTCTGCTGGTATAAAGGAGCGACGCGAGTCGCTTGTCCGAAGGCCGCAGGAACCGCCGCGGCGGTCACGAGAATGGCCGCGCCCCCTAACGCGATTCTCAATTTTTTCATGCGGCTGGCGAGAGGCGATACCATTCGACACCTCCTCTAGGCTGTCTTTGTTCTGGCGTCATTGCCGTAGCCGTACCAGTAGTATTCCGTCTTCAGGTCAACACCGTTGAGCACGACTCCGAGCACGGGGACGCGCAGCTCACGCAGAATCTCCGTGCTCAGGCTCATGGCCTGGCGCGTGGTTGTCCCCGCGCGAGCGACGAGGACGACACCGTCCGCCAAGCACGAAAGCCAGCGCGAGTCGGCGTATGGAATGACGGGCGGAACATCAATGACGACGTAAAGGAACTTGTTGCGGAGCTGCGCCACCAGGTCTCTCATCTGCGACGAAGCGAGCAGTTCCACCGGGTCGGGAGGCGTGGAACCGGCCGGAAGAATCATCAGCTTATCGAGACGCGGCGCGACCTGCAGCGCATCGTCAAGACTCAAGCTCTTTCCCAAGACTTCGCGCAGTCCACCTCTCATCGTTCCCATACCGAAGGAGCGCGCAACCTGCGGATTCCGGAGATCGGCGTCTACCAGGCAGGTTGAGCCGTGCCTCGAAAGCGCCATGGCGAGGTTCATCGCAATCGTCGTCTTTCCCTCGCTGGGGAACGACGAGCCGATCACCAGCACCTGACGAGGATCTCCTTCAACGCGGACGGGCAAACGGATGGCAGTGTCCAGCGAGTGCATGGCTTCGGCTTCCGGCGACCCGGGACGGTCGATGAAGAAACGCGAGCGCGCACCGTGGAGCGCCTTGCGAGGCTGTCCCAGGAGCTTCGCGTCCGCGCGTAAGGCGGGCATGTTGGGGGGCCCGATCCTGGGGACGATCCCCAGGCACGGCAGGCCAGTCCAATCCCGGATGTCGTCGATACTGGCGACCGTGTCGTCGAAATTTTCACGGACAAAAGCCAACGCGCATCCGGCGAGAAGACTGAACACGAAACCCAGAGCCATGATTTCAAAGCGCTGCGGGCGAGCCGGCGATTCGGGCACCCGCGCGTGTTCGATCACGCGGAGATTGTTGGCGAAGAGAGAGCTGGAAATCGCGATTTCCTTCAACCGCGATTCGAGGGTCACATAAAGGTTCGATTTTGCGGCGGCTTCCTGCTTCAGCAGGTTGTACTGCACCATGCTCTGGTCGGCTTGATCCAGGTTTCCCTTCATCTCGTTCAGTGTGTTTCTGAGGAGCGTCTCGTGGGCGGTCGCGGCGTTGTAAGCCGTTTTCACCTGGCTCAAGACTCGCTGGCGCTCGAGGTCGGTCTGCTTCTGCAGCTCGTTTGTTTCGTTCTTCAGTTTCAGGACGATTGGGTTCCTCTGCCCGTACACCGCCAGCGCTTGGGAGAGATCGGCTTGACTCTCAGCCAGGTGCTTTTCCAGATCCTGCAGCACGACGTTGTCTCTCATTTGCGGCAGAGAGGCGGTGTTACCGGCTTGCACCATTCGCAGATAGGACTGCTGGTTGAGGCGGTCCGCCTCGGCCTGGGTGAGTTCGTGGTTCAGTTCGACGACGCGCGCTGTAACGGGATTCTGCGGGCCTCCCTGGAGATTGTTTCCATCCGCTCCATTGACCGTGCCGGTATCCACGATGCCATGTTCGGTCTGGTAGTCCGTGAGCGCCTGATTGGCTTTGGCGACGGCCATTTTGAGGTCGTTGAGCTCGCCCGACAGCGCGCCGGCAGCGGCCATGGTTGCGTCATACTGGCTGCGGCGTGCCCTTTGCAGGTAGGTATCGATGAGATTGTTGGTGACCTGCGCGGAGAGCTCGGGATTCTTGCTGGCGAAGCTGATAGCGACGAGCTCGCTGTTGTGAACCTGGCTCACGGACAATCGGTCTTCGAAGTTCTTGACCATTTGCCCGACTGTGTTCGGGTCGCTCTTGAAGCCAAGCCCGCCCTTCAGCTTCGACCACAGAGGAAGGATGTGCTCCTGACCGGCGATTTCCGGATTCTGTTCGAGGTGGAGATTGTGAATGACCGAGAGCGCCAATCCATCGCCTTTCAGGATCTCAAGCTGTGTCTGAAAGTAGTCGGCCGAGGATGAAGAGGCTTGCTCCGGCTGTTCGTTCAAGGACACCGCTTCGGGAGTCGCGGGAGGGGCGATCTCGATGCGAGCCGTCGCTTCATAGGTATCCGTCATGAAGAAGACGATCACCGCAAGGACGACGAGGAAAATAGCCATGAAGCGCGCGATGACGCGCCACTGTTTCTGCAGCGTGCGCATGAAGCGCTTCCACTGCAGATTGTCGTCGTGAGCGCGAAACCCGTATCCGGTGGCCCTGAGAGGGTAACCTTCCGCACTCATGTACGGCCGGTTTGCCAGCGGCGAATGATTCAGAATGATGTCGTGCATCGGTGTCTCCGTGAGCGCGAACTCCGGCGTCCGCCGCAAAGCGGCGCGGATTGCCGGATATCATTCACGCGGGTTCAGCTTTCCGAGCATTGAGTACGATTAGAGAGGATCGGTTTTTCGCATCGACATCTTCGGCGTCCCGGCTCTTGAAAGGCAGCGGCCCGGCGGGACGCGGCTCGGTCTTCTGCTGCTGACGCTTGGCCGAGAACGAGGGAACGAGACGCGACAGGTGAGACTCGAGCATCTCGCCTTTGTCCGACGCCAGGAGCAGACTCTCAAGTTTGGCCGCTTCCTCCAGGATCGAGAACTGCGGTTTTCTCGTCTGCGAGATCTGCAGAATCTGGCCGAGAGCGGTGGGCTGGGGATTTTCCCAGTCTTCCCACAGTTCCTCGTGGAGTTTTTCACCCTTTCTCAATCCGACGAATTGGATCGGAAGTTCATCCTCGGGAACGAAGCCGGAAGCCAGGCTGACCCTTCGAGCCAATTCATAGATATTCAGGGGCTCGCCCATTTCCAAAATGAATGTTTCGCCGCCCCTGCCGAGCGCAGCCGCGCGGAAGATCAGATAAACCGCTTCCGAGACGCGCATGAAATAGCGTGTGGCTGAAGGATCTGTGACGCGCAGCGGTTTTCCTTGCTGAACCTGATCCCAAAAGATCTGGAGCACGCTTCCGGAACTCCCGGCCACGTTTCCAAAACGGACGCTCATGAACCGCTTGGATTTCGTTCTGGCGACTTCGCGGGTGAGCATTTCCGTGAGTTTCTTCGACAGGCCCATGAAGCAGCTGGGGTTCACGGCTTTGTCGGTAGAAACGTTCACGAAACGCTCGACTCCCGAATCCGCGGCCGCCAACAGGAGGTTTCGCGTGCCCAGGACATTGTTTCGGATTGCCTCCCTGGGGTGCATCTCGAGAAGGCCTACATGCTTGTGCGCTGCTGCATGGAAAACGATCTGCGGTTTCTCATCAGCGAACAACCGCCGGATCACATCCGCTTGAACGATATCGGCGAGCAAAGGCTTCACCGCCACGTTCGGATAGCGCTCTGTGATTTCCAGATGCGTATAAAAGAGGCTGTTCTCGGATTTTTCCAGGAGAAGCAACAAGCGAGGACTTGCCGCAGCCACTTGCCGGGAGAGTTCCGATCCGATCGTGCCGCCTGCGCCGGTGACCAGAACCACTTTTCCGCCGACGACGGAGCTGACCACCTCAGCGTCGTAAGAAATCTCGTCGCGTTGGAGCAGGTCATCGATCTGCAACGCGCGCAGGTCTCGCGGGGAGACGCGTCGTTCGGCAAGCGCCGTCACGGTCGGCAAAAGCCGAACGGGCGTCTGGCATTCGAGGCACTTCATCAGAATGCGGCGTGTTTGGGCACGATTTGCGCTCGGGATACAGACCAGGATCTCGTTCGCGTCCTTGTCCCTCGCGATTCGCTTCAGGTTGTCAATATCTCCGACGATCGGCACGCCGCATATTTCAGCACCATGCTTCATGGGATCGTCGTCAAGAATCGCCACCGGAAGAACAGAGGAATCCGGGTCGAGCGCCAACTCCCGGGTAACCGCTGCCCCGGCATTGCCGGCGCCGATGACAATCGCTCGCTTGCCAGTGCGCCTGCCAAGCGCTTTCTGAACTCGAAGAATGCGAAAACCGAAATGCATCGCGAAAAGGAGCGAAAGAAGGACGCCGGCATCCAGGAGATAGAAGGAAACGGAAAGGCGCAGCGGACGTGGCCACACCACGGACACGGCCGCGAATGTGAGCGAACTCACCAGGACCGCTTCGCCAATGCGGATCGCATCCGCGATTCCTGCATGGCGCAACATTGACCTGTAGGTTCCGAAGTAGAGGAACGCGGCCAACCAGATGACAATCAGATATGGCAAAGCGTCCAGCGCATGCCGAGCCCAAACGTGCCCGTGGGAACGCTCGAAAAACTGGACTGCCGCGGCGAATGCGACAATCACCAAAGCCATCTCCGCGCACACCGCGGCTAGGCGCAGTCGCGATTGCCAAACTTCTTTCCAAAGTCCCGCGATTCCGGATGAACGCAGCAAGCCCGTGAATGTAATGTCAGTCATGTAGAACCCGCGATCCTTCTCCTGTTACGTTCAATTTTGGCTGGGGGCACGGCGTTGTTGCTTGGGGCCGCGATCTGACCTGTGGGGAGGGAATGCACGATCCCTCTCGACCGAGTGTCTCGAACTGGAGCGATTTGTGCGCTCTTCGCACCGGCGATTTTCGTTTCGCTCGGCGCAAGTGGCGCGGACCCCGGCCCATTCCGCGCGATTCCCTGTTTTGTGAACCTCAAACAGGCTAATCGGAAGCACGCAGTTCGAAGAATACCCTCGATGCCGTATCGATTTCGAAATCTTGCTGTACCGCGCGATTGCGCACTAAATGCCTGTTTTTCCATCATCAAGGCCTATTGTTTTTTCCATGCTCAAAGGTTCCTCGTATTCCCGCTTCATCGTTTTTTATTGTTGCGAGGCGAGTACCACGTGGATTGATTTGGAAAATGGAATGCCGCGCGAGGAAGATTCGCGCGATCGTTCAGAGTTCTCGCGGAGTGGAAAGCTGGCGATCTTTGGAAAAATAAATTTGGAAGGTCTCGTCGCGGGGATACAGGGATGACCTGACGCGGCCTACAGGGGCTTTCCGATGGACTCAATGCATTCGTCCCCTTATACTGGTTGCGTTAGCAATCAGCATTGCTCGCCAGTCGCCCAGTCCGCGGCAGTGCACCTGCAAAGCTGGCTCATTGAATCGCTTTGCGCTGCACGGATTGCTGACCTGACCAGACTCCACAACCAGCCAGCCCCTGACGTCCGTGGTGTCGATTCGCTCGTTACGAGCAGACCAAGACTTTTGAGGAGCGCCGATGCTTTGGACAATCTTCATTCTATTTTTTTCGTTCTGGCTGCTCGGAGTGCTGACGCCCTCCACGCTGGGCGGGTACGTTCACGTTCTTCTGCTCCTTGCCCTGGGCACGCTGCTGTTGCGTTTCGTGGCAAAACGCAACGCAGTCGATTGAACATTTTCCACCTCTTCTCCCGCTCCGCGGATTGTGAGTAAAAGCATAATTTCTGCGCGCGCATCCGGTCCCCTGTTATTATTACCGAATACCGGGGCACGGCAGCCAGGTCCCGCCATATCGTCTGGATTTGATCGTCTCAAACTGATCTCTTGCGGATGGTCGCGGCTCGCCGGCCGGCGAATGCCGAGTCAACTTTGATGCCGAATCTCTCAACGCAATTGCGGAATCGTTGCAGCGTCGTTGTCGCGACGCGGCGGCTGCTCTGCGGAGGTATCCGGGAATGAACGGGCAGGATTCATCGTCCGCCGTCGCGACCGCGCAGCCCGAATCACAGGAACCGATTCGGGGCGAGATTCTCAGCACGGAGCGCCTCGAGCAGCACGCCGGGCTTTTGGCAGCGACCCACCAAGCTACGACGGAGCCGCGGAAGGGACACCTTCTGACTCCGCGGGTGCTGGAGAACGGCCGGATTCTCCTCGAATGCTATCGATCGCTGGCCAAGGCCGTCCAGCAGGAGTATGCGATCACCCCGGCGGCGGAGTGGCTGGTCGACAACTTCCACATCGTTGATGAGCAAATTCGGGAGATTCGCGACCACCTTCCTCCCGGTTTCTATCGCGAGCTGCCGAAACTGACCGGGGGCGATCTGAAGGGTTTTCCTCGTGTCTTTGGAGTCGCGTGGTCGTTTGTCGCCCACACGGACAGCCGCTTCGATCCGGAAGTGCTGCGGAAATTTGTCAACGCCTATCAGCGGGTGCAACCGCTTACGATCGGCGAACTCTGGGGATTGATGATCACGCTGCGCATTGTCCTGGTCGAAAACCTGCGGCGGATCGCACAATCGATCGTTGATGGCCGCGCGGCTCGACAGGAGGCCGATGCAATCGCCGACCGCGTGATCGGCATCGCAGGAGGAGCCCCAGCTAACCCCGAACATGTTCTGGCAGAAATCAGCGATGCGCCGCTTGCCGAGGCATTCGCCGTCCAGTTGCTCCAGCGATTGCGCGATCTGAGTCCGAACGTGCGGCCGGTTCTGCTCTGGCTCGACAAGCGCCTCGCCGAGCAAGGAACGAGCGCCGACGAAGTGGTTCGCGGGGAGCACGGGCGACAAGCGGCCATGAACGTCACGGTGCGGAACATCATCACCAGCATGCGGCTGATGTCGTCGCTGGACTGGCACGATTTTTTTGAGAGCGTCAGCCTTGTCGATCAAATCCTTGGCCAGAATTCCAACTTTTCGCGGCTGACGTTCGCCACGCGTGATTCCTATCGGCACGCGATCGAGGATCTGGCCCGGCACTCTCCCCATTCGGAAACAGAAATCGCGCGAATCGTAACGGACCGCATTAGAGCTGTTCGCGAGGAAGCCCTTGACGGTTCTCGTCCGGGCGGCGACGCCCTCGCCGATCCGGGCTACTATCTCGTTTCCCGTGGACGCCAACAGTTCGAGCGAGAGATCGGATATCGTCCTCCGTTTGGGCGAAAACTTTTGCGCTGGTATGTTCGTTACGGCGTCGTCGGCTATCTGGGAACGATTTCGATTCTCACAGCGGCTATTGTTCTGCTGTATCCCATGTTGCGGGCTGAAGCGGTGGGTGTCGGTCCGGGTTACCTCGTGCTGCTCGGGATTCTGGCCCTGGTGCCGGCGTCGGACCTGGCGATCTCACTGATCAACCGATTCGTCACCGACCTCCTGCAGCCGCGTTCTTTGCCGAGGCTCGATTTGCGAAAGGGAGTTCCTGAGGCATTTCGCACGATCGTCGTGATTCCCACCTTGCTCACGAAGATTTCGGACGTCCACGAACTGGTTGGGCGGCTGGAAGTCCACTATCTGGCGAATCAGAATGGCTGCTTGCATTACGCCCTTCTGTCGGACTGGCGTGACGCTTCCGAGGAAACGGTTCCGGAAGACGAGCTGTTGCTGAAGGAAGCGGTGGATGGGATCGCGAGACTGAATCGCCTCTATGGCCCGGCGCCTGGCGGCGGATTGCGTTTCCTGCTTCTTCACCGCAAACGCGTGTGGGACCCGTCCGAAAACAAATGGATGGGCTGGGAACGAAAGCGCGGAAAGCTTCATGAGTTGAACCGTTTCTTGCGTGGATCAGACGAAACCACTTTTCTGCGGCTGGAGCCCGGAGTCTTTCAGCGCCTGGAAGGCGTACGTTATGTGCTGACTCTCGACTCCGACACGCGACTGCCCAGAGGCGCCGCGCAGCGGTTGATCGGGACGATTGCTCACCCGTTGAATCGAGCCGTATTCTCGGAGAGCGCGGGCCGTGTGGTTCAGGGCTACGGCGTCGTCCAGCCTCGCGTCACGTCTTCTCTCCCCACTGAAAATCAGGGCACTTTTTTCCAGCGCATTTTCTCGGGACCTTCCGGAATCGACCCGTACCCTTCGGCTGTTTCCGATGTGTATCAGGACCTGTTCCACGAAGGCTCCTACACAGGCAAGGGCCTTTACGATATCGATGCGTTCGAAGGCTCCCTGGCCGGCAAAGTTCCCGAAAACAGTCTGCTCAGCCACGACCTGTTCGAAGGCACCCTGGCTCGCACGGCTCTGGTGACGGATTCCGAGTTCTTTGAGGAATATCCCGCGCAATACGCCGTTTCGACTGCCCGCCAGCATCGCTGGGCGCGAGGCGATTGGCAGCTGTTGCCGTGGATTTTTGGCCGCGGCCCGAAGTCACATCGCACGAGCGTACCGATCGTGGGCCGCTGGAAGATGTTCGATAACCTGCGCCGGTCTTTGTCCGCTCCGACCGCGTTCCTTACGTTGCTCGCCGGTTGGCTCGTTCCCCCCGGCGCCGCCGGTGTGTGGACCAGATTCATTCTGGTCACGATCTCGATTCCCGCGCTGCTGCCGTTCTTGATGGGCCTGAATCCCCGCAGTGGAATCTCGAAGCGAAGCTATGTCCGCGGCCTTTTGTCCGATCTGGGGACGGGTGCGTCGCAGATCGGTCTGATCGTGACCTTTCTCTCCTACCAGGCATGGCTCATGGGCGATGCCATTCTTCGCACGCTCTTTCGTCTTCTGATTACGCGAAAGCATATGCTCGAATGGATTACGGCGGCCCAGGCCAAGCGCATGGTCGATCTCCGGCTTCAGTCGGTTTACCGTCGGATGGCGGGTGGGGTTGTCCTGGCGATTGTGGCGGGCGTGCTCCTGGTGTTGTTCGGAACGCGCGGCGCACTTGCCGCCGGCGCTCCCTTCGTTTTTCTCTGGCTTGCTGCTCCAGCCGTCGCCAAATGGGTCAGTCTGCCGCCCGCCTCTCCAAAGACCGAGGCCGTTTCCGCTCAGGAACGCAAATCTTTGCGTCTTACCGCGCGCCGCACCTGGCGCTTTTTCGAGGTGTTTGTCTCCGAGGAAGATCACTACCTGCCGCCGGACAATTTTCAGGAAGATCCCCAACCCACGGTGGCCCATCGCACTTCGCCGACAAACATGGGCTTGTGTCTGCTGACCGCGCTTGCGGCCCATGACTTTGGTTGGATCGGAATCGTGGAAACCGCCGAACGGATCGAACGAACCCTGCACTCGATGGACAGGCTGGAAAAATTCCGAGGTCATTTCTTCAATTGGTACGACACACGAACGCTCCAGCCGCTGATCCCCGAATACGTGTCGTCGGTCGACAGCGGAAATCTAGCGGGACATCTTCTTGCGCTGATGAACGGACTCCGTGATCTCGAGACCGCCCCGGTGGGCGAGAATTTCTATGCCGGACTCCGCGACAACCTGGAACTCCTGCGGCAGGCGCTTGCCAATTCTGAGGAAACACGTCCCACTCACATCGTCACACGCAAGCAAATCCTGGCCGCGGTAGAGGAGCTTGCGGCCATTCTGCGGGAAGACCCGCGCGATCTGCCGGAACTGACCGGCCGCCTGGTAGGCCTGCGGTCGCGATCCGGCGCTCTGGCGGACATCGTTCAGACCTTCGCTCGCGAACGCGGCGATTCTCCGCATTCCGAATTGCAGCTCTGCGCGGACGCCGTAATGCACTGCGTGGAGAGCCATTTTCGCGATGCGGAGGCGCTCATCCCCGGCTTTGCATCCGAAGTAAGGGCTTACGGCTCGCCGTACGGCACCCCGTCCCAGATATCTCCGGGATCGCACCTGCAAGTCGTCAGCCGAAGATCATCGCCTTCGCGGCCGATCCTAAAACTCCCGGCAAGCATCACGTTGGCTAAAAGCTCGACGTTCTTCGACGAAGCTCTGGAAGAACTGGATCGGCTACCCAGTCCAGGTGCGCAATCGGACGGAGACGAGACACCGGACGCTTCGGCTGTGATTGCGCTCGAGATCCGGCGAGCCGCCGACGGTGCCGCGGCCCTCGGCCGCCGCTTCTCCGACATGATCCAGAACGTTGGAACGATGTTTCGCGGGATGGATTTCTCCTTTCTTTTCGATCGCTCTCGCAAGCTTTTCTCGATCGGCTACCGCGCGAAAGAGGGAGTGTGCGATCTCAGTTGTTACGACTTGCTCGCCTCGGAAGCGCGGCTCACCAGTTTTGTCGCTATTGCGAAGGGAGACGTGGAAGCCTCGCATTGGTTTCGTCTCAGCCGCTCGTTCACGCCGGTTGGCCACGGATCCGCTCTAATTTCCTGGTCCGGTTCCATGTTCGAGTACCTGATGCCCACGCTCGTGATGCATTCTCCGATTGGCAGCGTCCTGCACTTGACCAACGAGCTCGTCGTTCGCAGACAAATCGAATACGGCGCGGAACGGCAAGTTCCATGGGGCGTTTCGGAGTCCGCTTTCAACGCGCGCGACCTTGACCTCACGTACCAATATTCCGGGTTCGGCATTCCAGGACTGGGGCTCAAGCGCGGCCTGAGCGAAGACCTGGTGATTGCGCCTTACGCCACCGCGCTGGCCGCGATGGTGGCGCCGTCGGCGGCCGAGCGAAATTTTGAGGCGATCGCGCGCGCCGGCGGCAGGGGCACCTACGGCTTCTACGAAGCTCTCGATTACACGAAAAGCCGCGTTCCGGAAGGCAGCAACGTGGCCGTGGTCCACGCCTACATGGCCCACCACCAGGGGATGTCGCTGGTTTCACTGGCGAACGTTCTTCAGGAAGAGGTGATGCAAAGAAGGTTTCACGCCGAGCCCATGATCCAGGCCACGGACCTGCTGCTTCAGGAGCGAACGCCACGCGACGTTCTGGTCGCGCACCCGCGGGCGGAAGAAGTGAAGGCGGCGGCGCACGTCCGGGAGACCTTCCCCGCGATCGAGCGCCGGTTCGACACGCCTCACGGATCGTTTCCCCGCACGCAACTGCTCTCGAACGGAAGATATGCCCTGATGCTCACTTCGGCCGGCTCCGGATACAGCCGTTGGGGCGATATCGCCGTGACCCGCTGGCGCGAAGACGCAACCCGCGATGCCTGGGGTTCCTACATTTATTTGCGGGATGTCCAGTCGAACGAAATTTGGTCCGCCGGTTATCAACCCTGTCTGGTCGAGCCCGACACGTACGAGGCGGTCTTCTATGAAGACCGCGCCGAGATCACGCGCCGCGACCGCTCTCTGGTGACGTGCCTCGATGTGGTTGTTTCTTCCGAGGACGACACCGAACTGCGCCGCCTCTCAATTACGAATCTCGGCGCACACGAGCGCCAGATTCAGGTCACCTCGTACGCGGAGGTTTGTCTGAACACACAGGCGGCCGATGTTGCGCATCCCGCGTTCTCGAATTTGTTCGTGGAGACCGAGTTCGACCGGCGCCTTGGGGCGTTGCTCGCAACGCGGCGCTTGCAATCTCCTGAGCAACCGCCGGTTTGGCTGGCTCACCTTTCGATCGTGGAGGGCGATGAAATCGGCGAGATGCAGTACGAAACGGACCGGTCCCGGTTCATCGGGCGCGGACGCTCGCTGCGCGCGCCGGCGTCCGTGGTGGACGGCCGCGTTCTGTCGAATACGGTTGGCGCCGTCCTCGATCCCATTGTCAGCCTGAGACGGACGCTGAGAATCCCCTCGGGCAAAACGGCTCGCGTGATTTTCTCAACCGCTGTTGCGCCTTCACGCGACCAGGTTGCCGCGCTGGCGGACAAGTATCGCGATCCGAACGTCTTCGACCGCATTCTCACTCTGGCGTGGACGCAGGCGCAGGTTCAGCTTCACCACCTCAATATTCAGCCCGATGAAGCCAACCTGTTTCAGCGACTCGCGAATTTCGTTCTATTTTCGGATTCATCACTGCGCCCGGCACCGGATGTGCTGAGCCGCGCGTCGATCGACGTGAGGCAGCTTTGGGGGCACGGAATTTCCGGTGATCTGCCCATTGTTCTCGCGCTGGTCGATCAGATGGAGGATGTCGACATCGTCCGGCAGTTGCTTCGCGCGCACGAATACTTTCGCCTGAAACAGCTCGCCGCCGACCTCGTCGTCATCAATGAGGAGCCCTCCTCGTACGAACAGGAGCTGCACGGCTCGCTGGTATCGCTGGTGCGAGACAGTCAATTCCGTCATTTGGCCGGCGATGGCCGCAAGGGAGACGTCTTCCTCCTGCGTGCTGATTTAGTCCCGCCCGCGGTACGCACCATGCTCGAGAGCATGGCTCGCGCTGTTCTGGTCGGGAGGCGCGGGGCCTTAGCAGAGCAGCTTGCGCGAGCCGCACAGCGTTCGGAGAAAGCTCCGGGTCCGAAAGCCACGCGACAACTCCGGAGGGTCAGGGAAAAGTCCGAGCAACTCGATTCCGCTCCGGACCTCGAATTCTTCAATGGTCTCGGAGGCTTCAACGACCGCGGGCGGGAATACGTCGTCATACTGGGTGAGGGCTTGCGCACTCCGCAGCCTTGGATCAATGTGATCTCCAATCCGAACTTCGGCTTTTTGGTCTCGGAGGCCGGGTCGGGATACACGTGGTCGCTGAACAGCCGAGAATATCAACTCACACCATGGTCCAATGACCCTGTCGTCGATCCGCCGGGGGAAGCGATCTACATCCGCGATGACGCAGACGGCGACCTCTGGAGCCCTACGGCGCTCCCCATTCGTGACGAGTCCGCGACGTATATTGCGCATCATGGCCAGGGCTATACGCGTTTCGAGCATGCCTCTCGAGGCATTGCGTGCGAGTTGCTGCAATTCGTCCCTGTGAGCGATTCCATCAAGATTTCCCGGCTTACCCTGCGCAATAATTCCGGGCGCACTCGCCGGCTCTCCGTGACCGCGTACGCGGAATGGGTCCTGGGAAACGAGCGGGCCGCAACGGCTCCGTCGCTGATTACAGAAGCGGACTCTGAAACGGGCGCGCTGCTGGCCCGGTCTTCGAACGAGGGAGAGTTTGCCGGGCATGTCGCTTTCGCCGACTTGGGCGGGCGCCAGGAATCGTTCACCGCGGATCGCCAGGAATTCCTCGGACGTCACCGCTCGACGGAGTCTCCCGCGGCGCTTGATCGAGGCGCCGGGCTTTCGGGCCGAGCCGGCGCCGGCCTCGATCCGTGCGCAGCGCTGCAAACGTCAATCGAACTCCGGCCGGGCGCTGAAACCGAGATTATGTTCTTTCTTGGTGATGCGGCGAACGCGGATGAAGCCCGCCGCCTCATTGCGAAGTATCGCGCCGCGAATCTAGATGCTGCCCTCGGAGAAGTGCATCGCTTGTGGGAATATGTTCTCTGCACCGTGGAGGTCAGCACGCCGGACCGGGCCCTCGACGTCCTGGTGAACCGCTGGCTTCTCTATCAAACTCTCTCCTGCCGGATCTGGGGCCGTTCCGCGTTTTATCAGGTGAGCGGCGCATACGGTTTTCGCGATCAACTTCAGGACGCGATGTCGCTTTGCGTGCCGAAGCGCGATGTTCTCCGCGGGCAGTTGCTTCGCGCCGCCGGCCGGCAATTTCCGGAGGGCGACGTTCAGCATTGGTGGCATCCTCCCTCCGGTCGCGGAACGCGTACGCGCATCTCCGACGATCGCTTGTGGCTTCCATACGCCGTCAGGCATTTCGTGGAACGTACGGGCGACAGAACCATTCTTGACGAGCGCGTTCCTTTTCTCGAAGGTGAACCCATCCCACAAGGGCAGGCTGATTCTTATTTCGATCCGCGCGTATCTCAAACCGAGGCGACGCTGTTCGAACACTGCGCCCGCGCCATCGATTCGAGCCTGGCGGTGGGGGCTCACGGCTTGCCGCTGATGGGAACGGGTGATTGGAACGACGGCATGAACCGCGTCGGCGACAAGGGCAAGGGGGAAAGCGTCTGGCTTGGCTGGTTTCTGCACACTGTGCTGACCAGCTTCATTCAGATTGCGGCTGATCGAGGCGAGCAGGAACGCGCGCAGAAATGGCGCCTGCACATTAGCGCGCTGCAAGCGGCACTCGAACGGGAAGCCTGGGATGGCCAGTGGTATCGTCGCGCTTACTACGACGACGGTTTTCCGCTCGGTTCATCGCTCGACGCGGAATGTCGAATCGATTCGATAGCCCAATCGTGGGCGGTGGTTAGTCGCGTCGCGGAACCGGGTCGCGCATGGCAAGCGATGAACTCGGTATCCAGGGAACTGGTCCGCTCCAGCGATGGCCTGATACTTCTCTTCACACCGCCGTTCGGCAAAATGCCTTCACCGACGCTGGCCGCCGGGAATCCGACGGTGACAACCGAGATATCTCAAGATGCTTCCAGGCAGACCGGCGAATTTGCACAGATGGCGGCGGGAGCGGCCACTGCGGGCAGCAATGGAGGCGCCGCGGCTGGTTCGAGTCCATCGGCTGAGCCCCGGCCGCAGATTTCGGGAGCGCTCGCTATTGCGGGCGACCCAGTTGCGCAAGTTGCCGTGGCTGTGGAACGCGAGGGTGCCCGGGCAGCAGGGACGAGCGACGTTTCCACATCGGCATCGCGAGTTGTACGCGAAGCGGAGCACGATCCGGGGTACATAAGGGGATATGTTCCCGGAATTCGTGAAAACGGCGGCCAGTACACGCACGCTGCTGTGTGGAACATCCTCGCTTTTGCGCTGCTCGGCGATGGCGACCGGGCGCTCGAACTCTTCCGCATGGTGAATCCCATCAACCATGCCAATTCGCGCACGGCTGTTCAGCGATACAAGGTCGAACCGTATGTGCTGGCAGGCGACGTTTACTCCGAGTCGCCTCACATTGGGCGCGGAGGGTGGACCTGGTACACAGGTTCTTCAGGCTGGCTGTATCGCATTGCCGTCGAAACCATCCTCGGATTCCAAATGCGCGGCATGAGCCTCCGCATCGACCCCTGCATTTCGCGTGACTGGCCCCGTTTCTCGATCACGTTCCGGTATCATTCCGCCATTTATGAGATTCGGGTCGAGAATCCGTCGTGTGTAAGCCGGGGAGTTGCCCTGACACGCATCGACGGCGTCCTGCATACGGGCGTAGCAGACATCCACCTTACTGACGACCACCAGCACCACGAAATCCTGGTCGTTTTGGGCTAAATGAATCGTTCAGGACCAGACGCGAAGGTAATCCTGCCCGCATTTGGAGAAGACGAGGAGTAGATTGACTTCCTACATCTGTAGGGGTAAATTACCCCAACCTTTTGCTTTCTTCTGAGGTATGCCCGGTGGACTCTGTGACTGGGGAATCCAGCGATCACGCTCGAGCGCAGCAGGGAATTACGTCGCCCAGCGGCGGTCGCCGGAGCCTTCGCCGCTTTCTGCAGCGCGCCGATTCAGCCGGGGGTGCGCAAATCAACACCCGAAGCTCGTCCGTTTCTTCGAGGCGATCCATGATCGACAGGCTGGAAAGTTTCTTTGCCGAGGACTTGCCATCGAGCATGGAAGTTCTCCCTAAACCGCCGCAGGAGTCATCCGCCCCGGCGCGCGTCGAAAAGGCTGAGGAATCGAGCCTGCCAGCCGAGGCGAAAGCGAAGGAGGCACGTCCGGATTCCGGCAAGTCTTCCGCATTCACGGCCGTGCGTCTTATCCGGAGTGCTGCAAAAGAGGCGATTGAGCGTTCCCAGGAAACCTTCCGCGAGATGGAGGCCAGCCTCAAGAACCACGCGCAGGAATTCGAACGCCGCCAGGCGGCGCTGTCATCCGCTTCGGAAGCGGCTTCGGCCGGTCTCCAGCAACTCCAGAGGAAGCTCACGGGAGACATCACCGACCGGCTCGAACAAGCCTCTCAACCTCTCCTCGCTCGATCGGCCCAGCAGCTACAGGAACAGAGCGCCGCGGCTCTTTCCGCGCTTCAGGAGACGCTCGAGGCGGACCGGCAGCGCTTCGCTGCCGAAACAGAGAAGCAGTTTGAGACCCTGCGCGCTTCGCGACAACTGTTCATCGATGATACGCAAAAGCAACTGGCAGAGATGGCACAGTCTTCGCTCGAGCCGCTGACCAAAGCTGCCGTCGAACGGGCCCTTGCCGATCTGGACGCGTCCCGGCAACGGCTGATCCATGAAACCCAAACGCAACTGGCTTCCGCGGGCCGGGCGTCGCTCGAACCGCTCACGGAAGACTTGTCGAAGGATGTGATAGAAAAAGTTCGTGCGGACCTCGCGGGTTCAAGACAGTCTTTTGTCGACGAAACCCAAGTTCAGCTGGCCCAAATGATTCAGGCGTCGCAGCAGGTGCTGCGATCTTTCGTGGCGACCGCCGTCGAGCAGGCTAGTGCGGACCTGATGGCCGCACGCAAACAGATTTTAGACGACACTCGAGAGCAGATTGCCACGATGGCTCGCGCGTCCCTTGAAACTGAACTCAAAAACGCGGTCGAGCAGGGCCGCACCCGGCTTCGCGAGATGGTCGACGCGTTTCTCGCGAAAGCGGTCCCCCAGATTGAGACTGAACTCGAGAGGCTGGTGAGCCGCCGCACTGAGGTGATGCGAGCCCAAGCGCCTCCGCCGGTCGCTCCATTGCCAACTCCTTCGCCGGTCGTCCCAACTGCGCGCATGTCCCTGGGACTCACCACTTCGGAAATCGCGGCCGCAAAGACCACCGAAGCACGTCCGGCGGTTCCGGTTCGGGCATTTATGCCGCCGGGACGAGGCCTCGACTTCAAATTGGCGGAAAGTGCTCCCAAGCAACGAATCGACAGCCGCGACCTTTGGACGGGAATTTCGTCTGGCCTGAAACTCGGAGTAGCGTTAGGCGCCGTCGCCCTGTTTGCTTTTATCATTTACTTTTTCACTTCGCCCGTCATTCGCTTGCGCGCAACTCCGCCGGCCGCTTTCTTTGACGACAGCCCGAGCTGGACTGTCAAACAGCGCGCGCAGGAAAACGATCTCGCGCGAGCCTACTGGAACATTGCGATCACAAATATCGAGACACAGTACAGGTTTGGGAGCACCCTGCCGGCCGATCCGCCAGACAGTTTCACGGTGGAAGGGAAGGGAGCGCGTGGCGAGGCTGTGGGAGTCGATCAGGCCGCCAGATCTCGCTATTGGGAGAAACTGCGGGAGATTTGGCCCCAGGCGGATTCCTGGGAGCGAACCTCGAACCAGGGAGCCACTTGGATTCGCAGCGCTTGGGAGACCGCTTCGTCGAAGGTGAATCAGCTCTTCAGTTCGAGCAGCGCTTCCGCTGCTCCGTAGGCCAAACCGTCGCTATTCCGTCTTCTTCGCGTCGATCGCCGGAAGGTTTGCCCTGCGCAGCTTCTCGTTGAGCGACGGAAGTTCCTCCGCTTTCAGCTCATCCCAATCCTTCTGAAGTTCGCTCAACGATGCTTCCAGGCCGGGGAGTGTATCCTGGGCCGCCTGCGTCGGCGCGGCGTCCGCGCTGTCGACGTATCCCAAGAAGATTGCCAACTCGCCGTTCAGCCGCCCAAAACCCGGCTTGCCGGTCTGCGGTCCGAAGAATCGGGTGCCCGCCCCTTCCAAATCCGCCGCTCGCTTGTCGAGAGCAGCTAGGGAGTCCGCTAGAGTTCCTTTCTGTGCGCGTCCGGCCAGATCCTTTAGCTGCTCGCGCACTGAGCGGACCTGCTGCAAGGAATCGAAACTGCCGTTCATGTGGTCGATGATTTTGGTTTCGAGACTGAATTGCGCGTCGAGTCCCTCGCGCGGCGTCGTGACACGCGGATCCATTTTGACTTCGAATTCGTGCGTGAAGGCCTGCCCGTCCGCTTCGAGCTTCACCGTATACGTTCCCGGCAGCACTCCGGCGCCAAGCGGGTATCGCGGAGTATCGTGCGGAATCGCGGAAATCGGATAATCGTTGAAGATCGATTCGGGCGGCGCCGTCCTCAAGTTCCAAATGAACCTGTGTTCGCCCGCCTCGGCCGAAAGAACCTGCGGCGGCTTGATCCAATACAGCGGGACGTTGATCTCCTTCTTCAGTTGGTCCCATGTGAAGGCCGGTTTATCGGTGCTCGCGAAACTTCGAATTACTTTCCCGCTCGAATCGAGCACTTCGAGTTTTACCGGTCCCGAAGCATTGGATTTCAGGTAGTAATCGAATATGGCGCCGCCCGGCGGATTCTTGCCGGCGGGCTCTTCCGGCGGCAGAGGCGTGTCCGTATTGACGTCGCGCCGGATTCTGTAAGCCGGCGCAGGTTTGAAAAGAATGACGTCCGAATTTGCGAGATCGAAATTGATCTGCCGCAGCGGCGTGATGTCGTCCAGAATCCAGAACGAACGCCCGTGCGTACCTACCACCAGATCGTCATCATGGATCCAGAGGTCGCGCATCGATGTCGGTGGAAGATTCAGCTGGAGTGATTGCCACGAGTCGCCGTCATTGAACGAAACCCAGACGGCCAGTTCCGTCCCGGCGAAGAGCAACCCACGCCGCACCGGGTCCTCGCGCACCGTGTTCACGGGGGCGTTGTCCGGCAGCCCGTTCGTAATCGCCTGCCAGTTTTTTCCGTAGTCGTGCGTCACATAGATGTAAGGCCGCAAATCGTCGAGGTGGAAACGGTTCACCGCCGCGTACACGGTTCCTTCGTCGAAATGCGAGGCATCCAGCTGCGCCACCTTGCTCCAGGGCGTCAATCCGGGCGGCGTGACATTCGACCAATTCTTCCCCCCGTCGCGTGTGATCCAGATGAGGCCGTCGTCCGTTCCCGCCCACAGCAGATTTGCGTTCAACGGCGAAGGAGCCAGCGCGTAAACTTCGCCCCGGTGGGCGCCTTCGGACGGCATGCCATTCGCGAGGTCACCGAGGTTAGGCGGGACGATCATTTTGGGGCGTGCAAGGTCCGGGCTGATCACTCGCCACGTCTGCCCCCCGTCGGTCGTTTTGAAGACGACGTTCGATCCGAGATAGAGGTCTTGGGGGTCGGCCTGAGAGAAGATCAACGGTTCGGTCCGCACGAATCGATATTTCCCATTGCGAATTACGACGGGCGACACGTCCCGTGTCTGACCAGTCGTCATGTCGAAACGCGTGGCTTTGCCGCCGAAAATATAATTCGGGTGCAGAGGATCCGGAGCGACGTAGCCGTATTCTTCCGCTCCGACGGGATGCCAGTCTCGAAAGGTGATTTCGCCCCAATCGCTCCGGCTCGTGGTGCCGACCGAGCCGCTTTCCTGCTGACCGCCGTAAACCCAGTAGGGAAAACGATTGTCGGTAATGACGTGATAGAACTGGGCCGTGGGCTGGTTGTACCAAGAACTCCACGTCTTCCCGCCATCCACGCTTATCGTCGCACCCTGATCCACGCCGAGCAGGAGAATTTGCGGGTTCTCCGGATTGATCCAGATCGAGTGGTAGTCATCGCCGCCCGGCGCGCCTTTGATGGCTGTGAACGTTTTCCCGGCGTCCGTTGATTTATAGAGGGAGGTGTTGCATACGTAGATCGTGTCTTTGTCATTCGGGGCGACACGAACCCACGCAAAGTCGTCGCCGCGTCCCCAAACCCGGCGTTCGTCGTTCACGCGGGTCCAGTTCTCGCCCGCATCATCGGAGCGATAGACTCCGCCGAGTTGCGGTGCGTCTACCATGGCGTAAAGCCGGTTTCCATCACTCGGCGCGACGGCGATGCCGATTCGACCAAGTCCCTGCTGGTTCGTCGGCAGTCCCTTCGTCAGCGGCTGCCATGTGTCGCCGCCGTCTGTCGATTTGTAAAGCCCGCCTTTGTGGCCCTCAATGGACCCTTCCCATGGAACTTGTCGCGCCGACCAGAGATCCGCATAGATGATTTGCGGATTGGCCGGATCGAAAGCGAGGTCCTCTGCGCCGATGTCCGGATCCTTGTAAAGAACCTTCTTCCACGTTTTGCCCCCGTCGGTCGAGCGAAAGACGCCGCGCTGTTCACTAGCGCCGTAGGGATGACCAAGCACCGCTACAAACACTCGATCCGGATCGTGCGGGTCGACCAGCACGCGTCCGATCTGCTGGCCGTCGCGCAAGCCGAGATGCGCCCACGTCTTTCCGTCGTCCGTGGACTTATAAATTCCGTTACCTACGGAAAGGTCGGGGCGCTGCAAACCTTCGCCGCTGCCAACATAGACAACGTCAGGGTTCGACGGGGCAATCGCCAGCGAACCGATCGACTGGGTTGGTTGCCCGTCGAAAATTGGCTTCCATGTCCGGCCATAGTCGATCGTTTTCCACACGCCGCCATCCGTCGGAGCCATGTAAAACACGTTGGGCTTGCCGGGCACACCCTCAGCAGCCACCGTTCGACCCGCGCGAAAGGGTCCAATACACCGCCAGCGCAAGCCTTCATACAGTTGGGGATCGAATTCAGATTCCTTCGCGATGACGGCGGATGAAATTGCAAACACAAGGAGCGCGACGGAAAAAATGGCCAGCAATCTGAAATTCCAGGCTTTAGAATCCGTTCCGGCCGACCGGCAAGCTCGCCCCAGAAATCTCATCTTCTCCTCCGGAGTGTAAGCTCGCAGAGGTTATACCAATCACCGTCCAAGTTCCATGCCGCATTGGAGCCAAGTAACGCGGACAAGGTGAGAGTCGACGTGCTGGGGTCGTGGTGGGTGTCTGTCGGGTGCCAATCACGCTTGAAGCAGGGCGGCGAAATCGCGAGTCCGACCCGCGTCTCGAGCGGCCGTCAGGATCGCAGCGAGCAGGACCCTCGATGCTTGGCGATTGTCAAACTCTTCCGCCCGCGACCGCATGGCGCAACTGCTGGGTATCTTCTTTCGCAGGTATGAGTTCTTTGGAGCGGTTACGCTCGTCTCGCTTCGCCTGGATTACCATCCATTCGACATCCGTGGGTCTGCAGGGCGACGCGATCACGTCAAAAGCGCCGAAGCGCATGGCCTCTAGGTATTCGTCCCAATCGGGATGCCGTGAGGTAACGACCAGCCGAAGCTTATCGGTGTTCGACCGAGTTTCATCCAAGACGTCGCGGTAGGTTCCGTCGATCAACGCGCGGTCGCAGAAAACGAGTCCGACTCTCTCTTTCTTCAAAACTTCTTTGCATTCAGCCAGGTTAGAGACGCCGATGGGATCCAAGCCTTGTCTTGTCAATGTTTGCATCAGATTGCGGCGGCCCTCCAAATCTGACGAAACAACAAGAATCTGCCACGAGACGTTCATGCGGCCCTCCGTACTCGGCCGAGCGAGCTTGACACCGCGCACCGCGCTGCAGGTCATCCACCCGAAGCTTCGGTCAGAGTAGGTGTCGCGTACGGCCTTTCGGCGACTCAACGGCAGTTACACGATAGATATGCTTAGTGATAGCGACAATCGGCTCAACCCTTTAAAACCGAGCAGGAAATCACTGTATGTGGCTTCTAGCACGCAGCGCAGAGCGGCCTCGGCTGATATTCGGGGTTGGCGAAACACCAGGAGTCTTCCGAAACGATTCTCGGGGTCTACACGCGCCGGAGACTTAACTGGCGCTCAAAGGCTCCGGTTCGTGTACGACTTTCATTCAATTCCGGTACAATTCAGTATGGGAGGCGCACCATGTCCGAACTCGCCAGCAAAACCTGCGTTCCATGCCGCGGAGGAGTGCCGCCCCTCGCGGGCAAAGAACTTGAAAATCTAGCGAAGGAAGTCTCGCAATGGAGGGTGATGAACGGGCACCACCTCGTCCGCGAGTTCAAGTTTCCGGATTTCAAGCAAGCACTCGCGTTCGTGAACAGAGTCGGTAATATTGCGGAAGAGCAGGGGCATCATCCGGACATTGTGCTGTCGTGGGGCAAGGCCGAAATCACCACGTGGACGCATAAGATCGGCGGCCTGACGGAAAGCGACTTCATCCTCGCCGCGAAAATCGACAACCTCTGAGTTTTACTCGTCTTCCAACAAGCGATTCTCGCGGGGTCATGGTATTGCCCCGTTTTCAATCTGCTGCGGACATGAGATCTTCGCCGCTGTGGCCGGCTGCACGAACGTAACGGAGCGAACACATGAAGCAGCAACGGAAGCATTACCACGCCGGAAGAGAAGGTCGCCATGCTGAGGGGGCATTTGTTGGAAGGAGTGCCGACCTCGGATCTGTGCGACGAACTGTCCGTCATGATTTCGCCTCTGCGTCGCGCCTTCGCAAGGCGGCTCCTTGAGGGTCGGTTATGATGTCGACCCACTTCGGGTCCGGCGAAACCTCGGCGGCGTACGTGTCGTGCCAGTTCCACCACTTGTACGGTGCGGTCTGGGGGTAACCCTCCGGCGAGTCCTCCCAAGTCTCCTGTCGGCCGAACGGCGTGATGTCGAGGTAGCTCCAGGTGGTCCCCATCGCCTCGTCGCCGCGGTTGTTAATGAAGTATGTGCGGAACACCTTGTCTCCGTCGCGGAAAAACACATTGTGGCCGTGCCACTCGTCCACGCCGAAATCTTTGTCGAAACTGTCTGTCATGGTGTACCACGGCATCTCCCAGCCCATCCGTGCCTTCAGGCGCTCGATGTCCTTCTGGGGCGCGCGCGAGGCGTACGCGAGTGTGGTGTCGCGCGCGTTCAGATGGGCCAGGTGCGCGATCTGATCGGCGCCCAAGGAGCAGCCGCGGCAGGCGTGCTCGGGCCAGCCGAACACCCCGGGCTCGAAGAAAGCGCGATAGACGATCAACTGCCCGCGGCCCTCGAACAAATCGAACAGGCTTACGTTGCCTTTGGGTCCCTCGAACTCGTACTTCTTCTCCACCGCCACCCACGGCATCCGCCGGCGTTCGGCGGCCAGCGCGTCACGGGAGCGGGTGAAGGCCTTCTCCTTCACGAGCAGCTGCTGCCGCGCGGCCTCCCACTCCTGCTGCGACACGATCGGCGGTTTGTTTGTTCCGGCAGATGCCCTTTCCCGTGTTCCTTGTCTCTCTCCTTGTTCGTTCCCCTGCGGTCGTCATCGTCTGTTCTCCCTTCTTCGGATTTTGGTCTTTCGTTTCGTCCTGCATATGATCGGGTGTCTGGCGACCACGTTCATATACATACCGATGCTTCGAACGACACGATAGTGACAGCGGGGCTCCTCTATGCTTCGCAGCCTTGGACGAGAGCGTCACTCGGCACTCGCCGCGCTCTTCGGCACAAACGCCGCGAAATGGCGCTCGAGCGCCTTGCTTACGCTATTGCGCCAGCCGTCCGCGACGGACTGCGACGCCGGATCGGGGAAGATATCCTCTTCGCCTCTCCAGTCCATCGAAGATGCCCCGCGCAGCGGATCAACGGCCAGAATAGCCCATCAGCACGAAAAGTCGCATGCAGCAGACTCGGGCGGCGCCTTCGGTATGTTGAAGCCGCGGTTCATCTCGGTGTCGACGGGGTCACCCAACCGCCAGGAAGCCTTGCCGCCACTGGAGTCAGTTTCGTCCTGCTGAGAGACCTGGGCTCATCCTCGGGCGGCTTTTTGTGCGGCCTTCATCACCGTTTTCTTCATACGGTTTTCGCCTGCCCAATACAAACTGATCTCGTGGCCATCGGGATCATTGAGATAGGCATGTCGCCAGCCCCAGGGCATCATGCGAGGCAGTTGGGTGATATAAAAGCCTTTTTGCTGTAGCTTGCGGCAGAAGTCGTCGAGCTCTCGGACTTCGAAGTACAGACGCACAGCGTCGCTTAAAATGGAAGTTTCTGGGGCCGCCTGGTGCAGGGCGATCGTACCGTCACCGCCCGGTGCGCGCAGGCGCGCATACACGGCCTTTTTCTCATAGCGGAAGTCTTCGATAAGCTTGAATCCTAGCAAATCTCGGTAGAAGCTGAGTCCGCGCTCCACGTCCTTCACGTAGACCATGGCGTGATTGAAAGTAAGCTTTCCGTCACGATCTGGGGTGACGGAAGTCTTCTTTTGTTGTGGCCTGGGGTGCTTGGCACGCGCGTGTTTCGCGGGGCGTCGATCTGCAGAGGCTTTCCTTTGCGTTGGCTTCTTCATTGAGTCGATTCCTGGAGGCGGCGCAAGTATGGACCGGATGATCCACTCAGCTCGGCTCGCCTGACAACATTAACGTGATTGTGTCCGAGGCTGAAATGGAAAATGCAAAACTAACGATCCGCTATCCCACTGTCTTCCCGAAGAATGGAAGTCTGGTTCTATATCCAATAGGAACCATGGCTGAGAGGCCAGCACCGGCGCCGACGCATCACAAAGAACTTATGTACGCCCTCCTCCCAAACGCGCCAGGAGAGGGAGTCAGTTATCCGCGATCTTTCCTAGCTCTTCTTGCGTCTTTCGTTAGGTGCCAAGCGTCACACCAGGAGCATAAATAGGCTCGAAGCTCCTTTGGCGCATTGGCGGTTGCGATCTGGTGAGCTGCCGTTGCCAGAGCTTCACCTTCGCTGGCGTACTTCCGCTTCCCGCTGACCGGACATTTTGATTCGTTGTCCACCATGAGCCCCGAAGAGTTTGACGGTGGAATGCGATTCCGTTCTTACGCTCATCGTACTGGCCAAACGACCAAACAGATAATCAATAAGGTCCCGAGCAGCTCCTGAATCAGGAATAGGGTAACAGAAACTACGGAGCGCAACCGATTTGCGCCAAGAGCGCGGCTCGATTGCGCTCTTCTTTGCCGTCGCGGTTCATCGAGTATCACGAACTCGCCAGAGCGGTCACGGTTGAGAGGCCGTCGCGAAACAATGTAATGGCTGGTCATATTCAGAAGTCCAGCGTCTGGTCCGAATATCCGCTCACGTCGGGCAAATGAGCGATAAAATCAGTCCGAGCCAAACATTTCTTGATCTTTCGCGTAAACCCAAAGCCACAGGATTGAGCCTTACTGTGGCCTGCGTCACATCGCGCCGTGTCTCGCCACACAGTTAGAGCGGAAACGCCTACGCATAATTCTTTTATGAAGAAATCGATCCTGCTGGTGGACGATCATGAACTGGTGCGGAAGGGACTCAGAAGCGTGATCGACGGCCCCTTTGCAATCTGCGGAGAGGGTTCCAATGGACAAGAGGCTGTCGAAAAATCGATTGAATTGAAACCTGATCTGATTGTTTTGGACATCTCTATGCCCGTAATGAACGGAATCGAAGCGGCCCGCCAAATCCGCAGGGTTGCTCCTGAAACCAAGATCGTGCTGCTTTCGATTCACGACTCCCCGCAGTTTCAGAAAGAGGCGAATGCGGTCGCCGATGGCTTTGTGACAAAAACGGATGCTGCCAACAAACTGCTGAAAGTAATAAACCAACTAATGGGCAACAGCGATTCGTAGTTCCTGGTTAAGTTGGCGACTCGGGACAAAAGAAGCTCAGGAGTTCCCAGCACTCCTCGACGTGCCTATCGACCCGCGGAAGGCCGACCCAATCGGATACGCAGCACACAAAGTAATTCCCGTAAGCAGGACTCCGGATAGCACAAAGGGTGGTCGCGCAGCACGTTCGAATCGCGTTGGCGTGCCACAGCGCGGCCGCACCTAGTGCAAACACAAACGGGGCGCTTTAACCACACAAAGAGTTGCGGCACCGGCGCGTTCATTCCGGCGGATATTCTTTCTGAATCAGGCGACAAAAGATTAGTTGACCCGAGTCACGCAGGGCTGTAGAGTCCACGCCGTTTCCCGTGACATTGAGATGTAAACGGCTGGGGCACGGCCCCCTCCAGTTCACCTGTTCATGTTGTGCGATCAGCGTTTAGAACGCGGACGCAATGACCGGCCAACTCTGAATCGTCCCAGCCCGCCGGATGCGTTCGCTTCCGCGCGAACCACACAGGGACGGTCAGCCAGGTGCATTTCTATCTGATCGTGAACGCGTCGAAATCGGGCTACAACGCCGGAACGGGCGGGACGCTATTGATTCAGCTCGAGACAGATGATGGAAGCAGCGCGCACAATCCATCGGGAGTGGTGTTGGGATCGGCAACGATTCCGAACCCGTCAGCGAATTTCCCGGAAGTTGCGCTGTCGTCGGCGCCGCAATTGACCGCGGGCAATTTGTATCACCTTGTGTTCACCAACATCGATCCGAATCCAACGGCCAATTACGTTTCCGTGGATGAACTCTACATGTACAAGCCACTAAGCCCGATGCAGCCGACTTGGAACAGTCCGATGGCAACGTCGTTGAACAGGGGACCATACCAGCAAGCGCAGTCCCGCTGTCGTCAAGCACGAATCCCGATTATGTCTGGGTGACCTACACGTTCTCGGCCTTGAGGACACTGCTCGATACACACAGGGGTACCATCTGATGCTCGAGGCGCCAGCATCCAGCGTCTACCAGGCATATCCGATTCGTAAGGGCCTGGCATACCAATTCAAGCCAACCACGTTTTTTCCGGACGGCTATGCGCAGTTCACGACGGACGGAACATCTTGGGCGGGCTGGACGCAATGGGCAGTGACAAACCGAACCGACGGTGATCTGCAATTCTATTTTACGGTCGTTCCTTAGCCATCTGCGGAAAGCGACGGCGAGCGTGCGGTGGCCTTAATGGCGATCAAGAGCCCGTGTTTGCTACTCCACTCGTGCGCGGATTGCTTCGAGCAATCGCGTCACGTGCGCAACGCCATCCTGGCCCCGCTCCCCAGGAGTTTGCTCCGTGCCGTAAGCAGCCAGGTTTCGGCGGACGTCCTCTGCCAGGTCGATTTCCGCCCAAAGGAGGGCGAGACTCGCGACGACGCTCACGAGCCCGCACGCGTCCGCCCACGGTAGCGCCTCCCGGATGCGTTCACGGGCGAGGTCGTAGTCGTCGCTCTTCGGTGAAGGATCCGCGCGATCGCGAGCCGGGAGATCCCCACACAGCATCGTCCCCGTTTAATCGATCCTGCTGGTAGCTCATTGACCATGGTCATCTCATTCTCCGCGTTGTGCGCGTACTTCGCCCTGCCCGTGCCGCGAGCGGTTGAAACCGCATCCTAAAGGCGAGCGTCGAAGAAATCATCCGAGTTCAGGAGGACGCGTATGCACAAGGGGACTCTGAGCATTGTCGCGGTCGGTGCCGCCGCACTCTTTGGTTTTGCCGCGCAACAGAAGTCAGCCCGCCGCCGCAAATGGCAGATAACGTAGCCGGCTATCACCTTTCCGCTTCCATTCCGTTGCCCGATGAAGGTTTCTGGGATTACCTCGGGATTGACGAAGCGAACCATCATCTATTTGTTTCCCACAGCGACGAAATTCTGGTGATCTCCACCGAGACGAATAAGGTCATCGGCAAGCTTGCTCCTACTCCGCGCAGCCATGGCGTCGTCATTTCTGAAAAGGACGATCACGGGTTCACCAGCAATTCCGGCAATAGCAGCGGACAGCAGGGTGTAAGCAGTTTTACGGAGTTCGACCCGAAAACGCTGGCCATCATCAAGCAGATCATTTTTCCCATAGGCGGCTCCGACGGCATCGTCTACGATCCCGCCTCGGATCGCGTGTTTGGCCTGACCCACGGCAAGAAGGATGTCGCCGTAGACGCCGCGACAGGAGACGTGGCCGGTGTCGTCGATATCCCGGCGCGGCGGAATCAGCGGCTGCAGACGGCCAAGGGCACCTCTACAACGTCATGGAAGACCTGAGCACCATTGTGGACATCGACACGCGCACGCTCAAAGTCGTCCATCAGTGGCCCTTAGCGCCGTGCGAAGGCCCTTCGGGAGTTGCCATGGATACAGAGACGCGGCGCATCTTTATTGGTTGTCATGGCGGCGGTGAAAATAATGGCGGGGTGATGGTGGTGTTCGATCCGGACGCCGGAAAGGTTGTCGCCACGCTGCCCATCGGCGGCAGCGGCAACGACGCGGTGCGTTTTGATCCGGGGCCTAAACTGGCGTTTGCGTCCGAGGGCGAAGGCGACATCACGATTGTGCACGAGGATTCGCCTGACAACTTCACCGTGCTGGGCAACGTCAAGACCGACATGGGCGCGCGCACGATGGAGTGCGACACGTCAACGCACACGCTCTATTCGGTGACGGCCAAATTCGGTCCGCCGCCTCCGCTGCCTCCGAATGCCACCGAGCGCGAGAGACGCTTCCGCCGCGGGCCGATGATCGCGGGAAGCTTCGGGCTGCTGGTGGTCCCGAATCACTAGCTGCGCGCCGCCTCGGTCAAATCGTGACGTATTGGGTTCAAACTCGCTATGTTTTCCGTTTCAGGTCGGCCCAAAATTTCCATGTTGCGGTTGAAGCAGGGCGAACAGCGTGCCGCATGGTTCGTGAACATCGCTTTCCTTAACAGTCGGATACGAAATGTGGCGGTTCTGTAGGGGACTACTCTTCGCCAGTAAGCAGTTTAACGACTGAAGCTATCCAGTCCCGGGTCATTGGAAAGCGAAATTCGTTTTTCTCCATCGCTTCAGTAATTAGCCTGTGGGCTTCGAGTGGCTCTACGTCCAAGAAATAGCCGTTGAGTCGGAGCTTGACGTCAGACATAACAAAACTGACTCGCTTATTTCCGTCAATGAGTCCTGGTTGTTGGCGAGGGATTCCATTAGAGCGGATGCTTCTTCAAGTAGGTTGCTGTAGTAGCCGTTTTGAGGGCGGACGACGGCGGACTCCAGCAGCCCCTTATCGCGAATGCCGTGAAGTCCCCCGAACTCCTCAATCAGCAAGCGATGAGCTTCGATCGTTTCAGCTACAGTCGGGTAGATCCGCGGCGGCATCTACTCTGCCAGAAGCTGAAGCAGCTTTCGGTTTTTATCCACGGATCGACGCACATGGGCCATAATCTCGGGACGCACGACGCTCTGTGTTGGAGCAACAAACCGAAGGAAGTGTTCTGCCGCTTGTTCCAGAACATAAGTCGTGGTCTGACCCGTTATCCTTCGCCAGTTTGGTCAGATCATCATAGAGGGCGGCGCGCATCTTGAGCCCAATCTGCTTTCTCGCATGCTTTGCTGACATAGCCGGTCTCCTCTCAACCTGAGTTGATCATACGCGAACAATTGGTTGGCGTCAAGATCTGTCTAGATAAGCCTAGGCGGCTAGGGTGGACCTCCACCTTTTGCCTTATCACGAGATTGGCAACGGCTGGGATGTTTCGAGCATTCTCCCGAATATGCTTTGCCTTAAATCTTGAAATGTGCTTACAATGTAATTACAACTGAAAGGCGTTTATGAAAGTCAAGCTGGTGCGCATTGGCAACTCGCGTGGCATCCGCATTCCCAAGGCCGTCCTTGAGCAGTGCGGGTTACACGAGGCGGCCGACCTGCGGGTCGAAAAAGATCGCTTGGTCATCGCTCGTGAACATCGCCCCCGCCAAGGCTGGGAAGAAGCCTTCATCGCTGCGAGGCCATCTTCCAATGACGAACTACTGCTTGAAGCTTTGCCCAGCTTTGTGTTTGATCGTGAGGACTGGCGGTGGTAGCGGCCCGCCTCGCCAGGATGAGATTTGGTTGGTTTCCCTTGGCCCGACCCAAGGGTCAGAAATGCGGAAGACACGTCCTTGCCTTGGTGATTTCGCCCGACGAGATGAACCGGCACCTGCGAACTGTCCCTATCGCCCCCCTGACCACCGTCTAGTGCCCCGTATCGCAACTCGCGTTTCACTCACCTTCCAAGGCAAGCACGGCCATGTC
>CAVWCN010000018.1:0-26811 GCA_963753475.1 uncultured Acidobacteriota bacterium | reverse complement strand
GCCCGCGCATGTCGCTGATCTGTCGCGCCGTCACCCGGAGCGCGCGATCGGGACGACGCGCTCAGCTACGCGCGCTTCCTTTTCGACTGGAAAATCGGGCCCAACTCTCGCTCGATCCAGAGACCGCCGTGCCACCATGACGAAACTTTACCGGATGACTTCTACAAGGAAAGCGAGCTTCTGCTCGATGTGCGGGCCAAGTTCTGCTCGATGGAGCGCGGACCCGAAATCGCGGAAAGTGCCCACGTGGTACAACGAGGAGGAGCGCGAGCAGCGATTCGTGCAGTTGCTGGCCAAGGTTGAGAAGGAAGCGGGAACTTCCAGCAGTTTTCCTCTTTTCCGAAGCGCTGTTTCCGGCACCGGCCGCACTCGGCTCTTGGGTGGGCGTTCGATGGACAAGTTCGTGCCCTACGCGTACAAGAGATAGAGAAGGAGTAAAACGCCGCAGGCTGGCTTTCGCGGAAGGAAGGTGCGGCCATGACATTTCTGGTCTCGCTGAGACCCCCGCTCTATTCTTGCCGGCGATCATCGCGCACAACAAGCGCGAGATTCGCGGCCATTCTCATTGTGAATCTGGCCGTTTGGCTGGACCGGTGATCGGCTGGATCGTGCCGCTGATCTGGGCCTGTGCCGCGGAAGTGAAGCCACCCGTCCTGGTAGTTGCCGGACCGGCCGGGCTGGCGCGATTCTGCTGCCGTCGCTAGCTTCATGGTGGCTTCTGCGCCGTCTGCGGCAGTCCGCTGTGACGCAGCGGTCGAATTCCTTTAACCAGATGAACGCAGATCAACACAGATAAGAACCAGAGCAAAAGCCAACCAAAGACACAACCAACAAGAATAAGAACAGGGAGCGGAAAGTTTCCGCCTTGCTTCCCTTCGGTTCTGAGACTTTATTCTGTGCTGACTCGTGTTCCATCTGTGGTTGAACTTGCATACAATTTTCGCGAGCACCCCACGCCAAACAACCTGAACAATCCGAGACGCTTCGCGAGGAGTTCAATCGCCCGGCCGAGGCCGGGCGCGGCGAAGGTATTAGCTGGATCACTGGCCAATCACGCGTCCTGTGCTTTTGAAACGACGCGCCTCGCGCGCGACGAAAGTCTCCTCGATGTAGGCTGCGGGCGGGCTGGTTGTCGCGAGCGCCAGCTTGTGTGTGTGCAGGCGGCCGCGTCGTGGGGATGGATATTTCAGACGAAATGATCCGCACGCGCGCGCGGCAAGCGTCGATTTTGAGAATCTTGTTCTTGTCTGTCGGGTCAGTGGGCGAGATTCCGTGGGAGTCCAATTTTTTCACGCGCCCAAATCCTTCGTGGAATTGTCGCATCCGGACTGGCCCGACCCGGCCGAAAAGCCTGCGCGAAATTTACCGCGTGCTGGCCGAGGGCGGTC
Source organism: uncultured Acidobacteriota bacterium (assembly GCA_963753475.1). Lineage (GTDB taxonomy): Bacteria > Acidobacteriota > Terriglobia > Acidiferrales > UBA7541 > Palsa-295. The sequence goes on along the minus strand of CAVWCN010000018.1, from coordinate 25,423 downwards.
GGCGTGGATCATCATCAATTATTACCGGGACAATCCGCACTGCCACCAGTGGGGCGGGCTCTGCCTGTTCCTGAGCACCTGCTTTCGGGGACGGAGTGGGCGGGTCTCTTTTTCGCGATGCGGGATTCGCTGAAGCTCGGAACACCGGCGGATTCCCGATCGCACCCCAACTCCAGAGTTTTATATGGCACCGGGCGGGTTCGGGACGCAAAGCAGCTTGCCGACTCGCGCAGCGGAGGCGCGCTGCTCGTCCACGGAACAAAGGGAAAGCCTTAAGGCAGAGATAAGACACATGAAACAGAGACCGGTAGGGAATCAGGAAGTCGACCGTTCAGTTGTTTCGCTTTCTTGCGTTCCGTAGAATCGCGTCGGCCTCGATGACAACGTCGACCGAGGCGCCCTCTTTGAGCTTCACTTTCTTACCGTTTTATCCCCAAGCGTGTCTTCGATCCCGAATTTCCTTATATAAGTGGTCCGCGTCCTCGACCTCGATCTTAGCTTCTCCGGCACGCCGGGAAGGGGAGGCTTAATGATCTTCTCGACCACTGCCTTTCTTCTGCAGCCTTCGGCTGATGTTTCATAGGGCTCCTCGCGGAGCAATCTTAGCGCTATGGGACGGCAATGTTTATTCGCCGACTTCCAGGCGTAGAGGAACTCGCCGTCGGTTGCCGTGGAAACCTTGCGGTTCGTTTTGTGCGTGGCGCGGATTCAACGCCGAGTGAATGTTCTCCTTCCCCCGGCAATATCGGCGAGCGGGATCTTGAGCGCAGCGCCATTCTTCAGGCGGGTGCAGATCGCGGAAAATAGCGGTGACGATTTCCTTGTGTTTTCCATCGCGACCCTGCGGGACCTCCGCCTGCACGATGGTCTTAAAGTGCATAAAGGGCCTTCGTCGGAGTGTTGCTCATAGGTCCTCCCGTACTTCAAGATCATAAACTAACGTAAAACAATCGTATTAGAAAAGGCTACGGCCGCGCTAAGACAAAAAAACGTGGCGCAGTACTTCTTTGACCCCGAGTGTCTATCCGACTGATGGGAGTCCGCTTAAGGCAAACCAAGCGAAGTTCCGCGTCCAAAAGATTTACCCGTACGAGTTGGCGTCTGCTAGGGTCGATCCCAGAAGAAGGAGTCCAATGCCCCTACAATAAAACACATTTCGAGCAAATCCTCTGGGAAGACATCCAGGAAGTCCGGTTAAAGAAGGAACAAGGCAGACGTTGCCGCGCAATCCCCGAAAGCAATCCCGAAAGCAGGAAGAGGAGCCTCCGCAAAGAGGCGCCCCGGAGCGAAAGATGAAGTCGACGATTATTCAATTCGACATTTTTCGGAAAGAGCCGGAGGTTGCGTCGGATGGCGAGGCACAGCCGGGCAGCATCGAAGACTCCCCCCCCCTAACTGGCCGCTGGCCCACCGCCGGCGAATGCCTGACTCCCCGACCTCCGAACCAGAAGCCAGCCCCGTCCGCTGTGACGGCTCGGACATGCCAAGGGAACCGGAGCAGATGGCTTCTTTTCGCCATCGGCAAGGGGATCCTCGGTGAACTTGGAGTTGAGGGCGAGTCGCCAACCAAGCGACTGTTTTTCGTCCAGCAGCGCTGCTCGGCCCGCTGGGCAACCTAGGTTTCCTCAACACTTTAGGAAATCCCTCGGCTTGTCCCCCAAGACGGGACGAACTCGGTATGACCGAACCCACCGGTCGTCGAGTTGACGATCAGCGACGTAGTCGCGGTGACTCCGTGCGCGTTGAGTCCGATCGTTGTTACACCAGGGGCATAGGCTGTAGCGAGGCCCGCGACGCTCGGAGCATTCGCGACGGTGGCCACGGGTGCAATCGACGAGCTCCAGTGCGCGTTCAGTGTGACGTCCTGCATGGTGCCGTCGCTGAACGTCCCCGTCGCCGTGAATTGCTGCGTGGTGCCCGCCGCGACGGAGGTGTTTGCCGGTGTAATCACGATCGAGACGAGCGTGCCGGTGCTGACTGTCAGTGTGGTGGTGGCTTTCAGCCTAAAAGCGGTCGCCGTGATGGTCGCCGTCCCTCCCTTCTTCGCGTGAATGATCCCGGAGCCGCGCATATTGGCGATCTGCGGCTTCGACGATTTCCACGAAACGTTCGTCAGCGTGGCGGTGCTGCCGTCGCTGTACGTTCCGGTGACCGTAAGCCTTAAAGACGTTCCCTTGGCAACGGTCGGATTCGCCGGCTTGATGGCGATCGAAACCAATTTCACGTTGGAAACCGTAAGCGTAGTGGACTGCGTCAGTGAGCCCCAAGCCGCTTCGATTGTGGTGGTTCCTGTGGCGATGCTGTCGGCGAGCCCCATGGCGGTGATCGTCGCCACGGACGGACTGGAAGATTTCCAGAGGACCTGTTGCGTCATATCCAAAGTGGAATTGTCGCTGAAAGTTCCGGTGGCGGTGAATTGCTTGCTGGCGACTCTCGTTTCTCTGGCCATCGCTCCGTTGAATTCCACGATGCCTGTCGGCGCCAGCAAGCAATTCACCGCCACCGGAACTTTCAGCGACAATTCCACTTTGGATATGACGCAACAGGTCCTCTGGAAATCTTCCAGTCCGTCCGTGGCGACGATCACCGCCATGGGGCTCGCCGACAGCATCGCCACAGGAACCACCACAATCGAAGCGGCTTGGGGCTCACTGACGCAGTCCACTACGCTTACGGTTTCCAACGTGAAATTGGTTTCGATCGCCATCAAGCCGGCGAATCCGACCGTTGCCAAGGGAACGTCTTTAAGGCTTACGGTCACCGGAACGTACAGCGACGGCAGCACCGCCACGCTGACGAACGTTTCGTGGAAATCGTCGAAGCCGCAGATCGCCAATATGCGCGGCTCCGGGATCATTCACGCGAAGAAGGGAGGGACGGCGACCATCACGGCGACCGCTTTTGGGCTGAAAGCCACCACCACGCTGACAGTCAGCACCGGCACGCTCGTCTCGATCGTGATTACACCGGCAAACACCTCCGTCGCGGCGGGCACCACGCAGCAATTCACGGCGACGGGGACGTTCAGCGACGGCACCATGCAGGACGTCACACTGAACGCGCACTGGAGCTCGTCGATTGCATCCGTGGCCACCGTCGCGAATGCTCCGAGCGTCGCGGGCCTCGCTACAGCCTATGCCCCTGGTGTAACAACGATCGGACTCAACGCGCACGGAGTCACCGCGACTACGTCGCTGATCGTCAACTGACGATCCGGTGAGGTTCGTCATCCCGAGTTCGTCCCGTCTTGGGGGACGAGCCGAGGGATTCCTAAAGTGTTGAGGAAACCTAGGTTGCCCAGCGGCCCCGAGCAGCGCTGCTGGACAAAAGAGCGTCGCTTCGTTGGCGACTCGCCCTCAACTCCAAGTTCACCGAGGATCCCCTGCGATCACGAAGCCATCTGCTCCGGTTCCCTTGGCTTGTCCGAGCCGTCACAGCGGACCGTCAGCTCGCTTCTGGTTCGGAGGTCGACGATCAGGTATTCGCCGGGCATAGCCGCGCCCAGTTTTTCCACTGTTGCTTTAGCCTCTTCGATGCTGCCGGCTGTGCCTCGCCATAGAACGCGACCCTCCGGCTCTTTCCGAAAAATGTCGAATTGAGACATCGTCGACTTCATCTTTCGCTCCGGGGCGCCTCTTTGCGAGGCTCCTCTTCCTGCTTTCGGGATTGCTTTCGGGGATTGCGCGGCAACGTCTGCCTTGTTCCTTCTTTTTCCCGGACTTCCTGGATGTCTTCCAGAGGGACTTGCTCGAAATGTGTTTTCTGTAGGGGCATTGGACTCCTTCTTCTGGGATCGACCCTAGCAGACGCCAACTCGTACGGGTGAAATCTTTTGGACGCGGAACTTCGCTTCGTTTGCCTTAGCGGACTCCCATCAGTCGGAGTACAGCGCTTCGGGTCGAGAGCGTCTGCGCCACGTTTTTTTGTCTTGACGAGGCCGTAGCGTTTCTAATACGATTGTTTTACGTTAGTTTATGATCTTGAAGTACGGGAGGACCTATGAGCAACACTCCGACGAAGGCCCTTATGCACTTTAAGACCATCGTGCAGGCGGACGTCCCGCAGGGTCGCAATGGAAAACACAAGGAAATCGTCACCGTTATTTTCCGCGATCTCGACCGCCTGAAGAATGGCGCTGCGCTCAAGATCCCGCTCGCCGATCTGCCCGATCGCAAGGAGAACATTCGCTCGGCGTTGAATCGCGCCACGCACAAAACGAACCGCAAGGTTTCCACGGCAACCGACGGCGAGTTCCTCTACGTCTGGAACGTCGCCGAATAAACATTGCCGTCCCATAGCGCTAAGATTGCTCCGCGAGGAGCACTATGAAACATAAGCCAAAGGTGCGGAAGAAGGGCGTGGTCGAGAAGATCATTAAGCCTCCCCTTCCCAGCATGCCGGAGAAGGCTCAGATCGAGGTCGAGGACGCGGACCACTTATATAAGGAAATTCGGATCGAAAACACGCTTCAGGACGAAAACGGTAAGAAAGTGAAGCTCAAAGAGGGCGCCTCGGTCGACGTTGTCATCGAGGCCGACGCGAATTCTACGGAACGCAAGAACGAAGACGACTGAACGGTCGACTTCCTGATTCCCTACCGTCTCTGTTCATGTGTCTATCTCTGCCTTAAGGCTTTCCCTTTGTTCCGTGGACGAGCAGCGCGCCTTCACGGCGCGAGTCGGCAAGCTGCTTTGCGTCCCGAAACCACCGTCCCGTATAAAACTCTGGAGTTGGGGTGCGATCGGGAATCCGCCGGTGTTCGACTTCAGCGAATCCCGCATCGCGAAAAAGACCCGCCCACTCGTCCCCGAAAGCAGGTGCGTCGGAACGGCCAGAAGCCCGCCCCACTGGTGGCAGTGCGGATTGTCCCGGTAATAATTGATGATGATCCACGCCGAGCCGCCTTCAGCCAGCACGCGGTAAATTTCGCGCAGGCCTTTCGCCGGGTCGGGCCAGTAATACGACGATTCCACGGAAATTGCGCGCGTGAAAAAATTGGACTCCCACGGAATCTCGCCCACTTGACCGACGACAAAGACAAGATTCTCAAAATCGACGCTTGCCGCGCGCGCGTGCCGGATCATTTCGTCTGAAATATCCATCCCCACGACGCGGCCGCCCGGCACCGCGCGCGCGAGCGCTCGCGACAACCAGCCCGCCCCGCAGCCTACGTCGAGGAGATTTTCGTCGCGCGCGAGGCGCATCATTTCAAGCGCAGGACGCGTGATTGGCCAGTGATCCAGCTCCATACCTTCGCCGCGCCCGGCCTCGGCCCAGCGATTGAACTCCTCGCGAAGCGTCTCGGATTGTTCAGGTTGCGTCACGTGGGCTCCTCGCGAAAATTCTATCCGGGTTCAACCACAGATGGAACACAGATAAGCACGGATGAAACCTCAGAACAGACGGGAAGCAAGGCGGAAATTTTCCCGCTCCCTGTTCTTATTCTTGTTGGTTGCTATCTGTGGTTGGCTTTTGTCGTGTCTGGTTCTTATCTGTGTTGATCTGCGTTCATCTGGTTAAAGGAATTCGACCGCTGCGTCACAGCGGACTGCCGCAGACGGCGCAGAAGCGCCCCCCATGAGAGGCGACGGCTCCGCAACGGCAGCAGAATCGCGCCAGCCCGGCCGGTCCGGCAACTACCAGGACGGGTGGCTTCACTTCCGCGGCACAGGCCCAGATCAGTGCCACGATCCAGCCGATCACCGTCCAGCCAAACAGCAGATTCACAATGAGAATGGCCGCGAAGTCGCGCTTGTTGTGCGCGATGATCGCCGGCAAGAAATAGAGCAGTGTCGCGAGAACCAGAAATGTCATGGCCGCACCTCCTTCCGCGGAAAGCCAGCCTGCGGCGTTTCTGAGATTCTTCTCTATCTCTTGTACGCGTAGGGCCGCGAACTTGTTCCATCGAACGCCCACCCAAGAGCCGAGTGCGGCCGGTGCCGCGGAAACAGCGCTTCGGAAACTCAGGAAGGCCGCGGAAGCCCCGCTTCCTTCTCAACCTTGGCCAGCAACTGCACGAATCGCTGCTCGCGCTCCTCCTGCGTCTGCCCCGCGTAGGCTTCCGCGATTTGCGTCGCGTTCATCGAGCAGAATTTCGGCCCGCACATCGAGCAGAACTTCGCTTCCTTGTAGAAATCGTCCGGCAGCGTTTCGTCATGCATGGCGCGGGCGGTTTCCGGATCGAGCGAGAGCTCGAACTGCTTGTTCCAGTCGAAAAGGAAGCGCGCGTAGCTGAGCGCGTCGTCGCGATCGCGCGCTCCGGGGCGATGACGCGCGACGTCGGCGGCGTGCGCGGCGATTTTGTAGGCGATCACGCCCTGGCGAACGTCGTCGGCATTCGGCAAGCCGAGATGCTCTTTCGGCGTGACGTAGCAGAGCATCGACGCGCCGTGCCAGCCGATCATGGCGGCGCCAATCGCGCTGGTGATGTGGTCGTAGCCGGGAGCGATGTCGGTGACGAGCGGGCCGAGCGTGTAGAACGGCGCTTCGTGGCAGAGCTCGTTTTCCTTTTTCACCTGCAGCTCGATCTGGTCCATCGGGATGTGGCCGGGGCCTTCGATCATCACCTGCACGTCGTATTCCCAGGCCTTTTTGGTGAGCTCGCCGAGGACGTTCAGCTCGGCGAATTGTGCTTCGTCGCTGGCGTCGGCGAGGCAGCCGGGGCGCAGGCCGTCGCCGAGCGAGAAGCTGACGTCGTGCTTCTGAAAGATTTTGCAGATGGCGTCGAAGTTCTCGTAAAGGAAATTCTCCTGTTTGTGGGAGCTCATCCACTGCGCGAGCAGCGCGCCGCCGCGGCTGACGATTCCGGTGATGCGATTGCGTACCAGCGGAAGAACTCCGCGGAGCACGCCGGCGTGGATAGTCATGTAATCGACGCCCTGCTCGGCCTGTTCTTCGATCACTTCGAGCATCACGTTGATGTTCAAATCTTCGGCGCGGCGAACGCGCGAAATCGCTTCGTAAATCGGGACGGTGCCGATGGGCACGGGCGAGGCGTCGATGATGGCTTTGCGGATCGTGGGAATATCGCCGCCGGTGGAGAGATCCATTACGGTGTCGGAGCCGTAGTGCACGGCGCGATGAAGCTTTTCGAGTTCGTCGCCGACGTTCGAGGTGGTGGCGGAATTGCCGATGTTGGCGTTGATTTTGCAGTAGAACGCGACGCCGATGCCCATGGGCTCGAGATTGCGGTGATGGATGTTGGCGGGGATGATGGCGCGGCCGCGGGCGACTTCGTTGCGAACGAATTCGGGCGCGAGCTTTTCGCGCCGGGCGACGTATTCCATTTCCTCGGTGATGACGCCCTGGCGCGCATAATGCATCTGCGAAAAATTGCGCGCGCCACCGTTCAGGGCAGCCGCACGCTTTTCGATCCAGCTATCTCTGAGAGCCATGACATCCTCCGCCCGCGAAAAACCAAAACACAGATGAACGTGATGAAGACAGATGAAACGACTGAAGAGCTGCGCGGTTACGTTTGATTCCAACCTTGCGCCGCGTTTCAGACGCACCAACGGCCATTATGTCACCGGCGTTTCGGCACGGCAATACAGCGCGGGAGTCCCCAATCCATCGTTAGGGTACGCTGGCGGCAAAATCTGTGCCGCGGCATCTTCGCGGCGCCCACTTTTTCTGCACTTCCAACCTTTTTCGGAAGAGAGCGGCAGGCAAAAATTCCCGCGCTTGAAAAATAAGAAGTTACGAAGACGGGTCCACGGTAGGGTTCTATAATCCGTCGATAACTGCACTACTTTGGTGCAACCGCACTCACGTCACCAGCGCCAGCTGCCGCAATCCCTCCCGGTACATCTCGATCCACTCCGCCACCGCGGCCAACCGCAACAGCATTCTTCGCGCGTGGTGCGCTAAACGTCCCGGCATGTTGAAGAGCAGAAACCGCAACCGCTTCGGCCGCGCCGTCAACAATTCCGCCGGCAGCGCCAGCCGTTTCATCGCCGTCAGCACGTTGTGCGAGATCACCGCCAATCGCAGCCAGGCCGCATTCGCCCCAAAATATTTCGACGGCAACACCCCGCCCGCCAAATCATTCTTGAGGATGTCGTGCACCAACTCGATCGTGCCCGCCTTCTCCCGGTGCCACTCGATCAACCGTCCCGCTTCCAACTCCCAGCGGTTCGACAGCACCGCAAAATGCCGCACCGCACTCCCGTCTTCAAACAGACCCCCTTGCTTCTTGCGAATGCGGATCGCCACGTAGCGCAGTGGCTTTATATCCTTCTTCTCCACCTTCTCCCCGGGCACGAAGGGCACCTCGGCGCACTCTCGGATCTCGGTCGGATGCTCCTCGCCATACGCCTTCCACTTCTCTTCGGCAACCGCCTGGATGGCCGCGTGCAAGGCCTCGCTCATCCGTGCGCTGATGGCAAAGCCAATGCGGCCCTCCGGCCCTCCTTCCCGCTTCTCATTCCGCAACCAGTTCACCAGTTCGCTTTCGTGACAGGCCGAATCTCCCCGATAGTAATATTCCTGCACCGTGCTCGGCAGGGCCGCAAAGGATCGCCGGGCCACTTCCAGCGGCTCCATTTGCGCCTGCACATTCCCATCCCGAAATTGATCCGCCAACACCAATCCCATCTCGGCCCACACCGCCAACATCGGCTGATACCCGCGCGGCCCTTCGTAGGTAGCCAGCGCCTCCTTATTCCGGCTTTCGATGATCGTGGCGTCCTCATCCACCGTGGCGATGCGTTGGTCTGCCGAGCGCTGCCCCACACGCTGCACCAGATCGCGGTTCACCCTGCCCAATCCTTCCAGCGGTGCCGTTTCTTCCGGAATATAGGCAATCTCGTCCGGCAAAGTTGTTGTTTGGCCTGCTCAATCTTCTTCTCTTCGTGAAAGGCGTACAAAAACTGCCGCGCCGCTGGCGGCGAAGGCAAATCGTGCCCTACGAGTTCGGCTAGACCCGGGTCCTGGCGCAGCCGTTCAAAGTCGTCCACGCACTCGCCCCCGGCAGCGTTCAGAATCACGAAGCTCTCCACCTGGGTCGCTTCGTCGTAGCCGCGCTCTCGTTCTCTCACTTCCACCTGCTCGCGGACGCTCTGCGGCAGTCCCAGCGAGCGAAAGGTTTGCACCACCAGCGGGATTCCTCCGAAAGCGGTCAGTGTTTCTTCGATCGGATGCGGATCGACTTCGAACAGCAGCGGCGATTCGGTCGGTGAAGGCCTTCGCTCTTTGCGCTTGGTCATGGGTTGGAATCATAAGGGGATCTCTCACCCAGCGGGTGAGGAATTTGGCGGGTGTTGATTTCATTGCGACCGCTGCTCAGGCCCATTTTTGCGATGTGCCCCGAGGCTGCCTCAACCGAACCGGACTTTGGCGATATGTTATCGACGGATCGGAGTTTGGCCTGCGCGAAGAAAAACGCAGACCACCGAGAAAAGCGTGACAGCACGGTTGCAGAAACTTTGCGGCGCGCGCGGTGCGGGTTTGGATCTCTACTCGTGCCTGAGCGCGACCATCGGATCGACGCGCATGGCGCGGCGGGCGGGGATGTAGCACGCGGCGAGCGACACCGCGATCAGGCCGATCGCGACGGAGGCGAACGTGAGCGGGTCGGTTGCGCTGACACCGAACAAGAGGCTCGACATGAACCGCGTGAGAGCGAATGACGCAGCGATACCGATCAGCACGCCCGCCAGCGCGAGATTCAGTCCTTGCACGAGAACCAGGCGCATCACGCGGAGCGGATCGGCGCCGAGCGCTATGCGGATGCCGATTTCATGCGTTCGCTGTCCCACGGAATGCGAAATCACGCCATAGATTCCGACGATGGCCAACAGCAGCCCGAGTCCGCCGAAGATGCTGAGAAGAAAAGTCTCGAAACGCGGCGCCCCGTTCGACCGTGCCATCAGTTGGTCCATTGTTGTGACGTCTTCGAGGGGCTGCGCCTTTTCGATCGACCAGATGCGTTCCTCGATGGCGGAAACGGTGGCCAGCGGATCGGCCTTGGTGCGCACAATCAGCGAGATGCCTCCGGAATCCTCCACTTGGTAATAGGCGGCGAAGATTTCGGGGGCGGGCGCCTCCTTCGCGCCTTCATCACGAGTGTTCGCGATCTCGCCGATAATCCGGCCCCATTTGGGTTTGTGGCGTGCGTCGGCGTTGGTCCAGACACGCCGGCCAATGGGACTTGCGCTTCCAAAGAATTTCTCCGCGAACGCCTGGTTCACGACGTAAACATCGGGCGCGGTGCTCGCGTCGGCATCTGTGAAGTCGCGGCCTGCGAGAAGCGGGATGCCGAGCGTCTGGAAGTAGCCCGGTGCGGCGCGGTTCGCCTGAGTCATGGCGGCAGGACCATCGGGCGGCATGGCATCGGTGTGAACCGTGGACTCGCCCTTCATGTCTGAGAGCGGGGCGTAGAGAGACGCCGAGGCGACTTCCACGCCGGGGCTTGCTTTCGTGAGATCGAGGATCTGTCGGACGTAAGGGACCGATTCTCCCGGCTTCGTGAATTTGCCGGTGGGAAAAGTGAGCGTCATGGTGAGCAGGTGATCGGAGCGGAAGCCCATGTTCACAGCGAGCAGGCGCGCGAAGCTGCGCAGAGCGAGCGTGGCGCCGATGACCAGCAGGAGCGCCACGGCGACCTCGCCGACAACCAGCAGCTGGCGGAGGAGTTTGTGCTGCGATCCCGCGCCGGTCTGCGCGCCGCCTTCTTTCACGATTGCATTCAGGTCCTGCCGCGAAGCCAAAGCAGCGGGCGCGAGGGCAAACAGGATGCCCGACAAAATGGAAACGCCGAGCGTGAACCAAAGAACTGTTTGGTCGATGCTCAAGTCTTTGACGCGCGGAGTCTCGGGGGGCAGCAGGGTTTGCAGTCCCCGGACGCCCCAGGCCGCTACGAGCAGCCCAAAGATGCCGCCAACAAGCGCGACGATGAAGCCTTCGACAAGCAGGTGGCAAGTGATGCGGCCTCGCGTTGCGCCCAGCGCCGAGCGAATGGCCAGTTCGCGGCGCCGCGCCCATCCACGTGACAAAAACAAATTCCCGACATTGGCACAGGCGATCAAAAGCACAAATCCGACCGCTCCGAGAAGGATCAGCAACGGGAGGCGAGCGTCACCTACAACGTCCGATTCGAGCGAGACGACCCGGAAACTCCATCCCTTGTCAGCGTCGGGATAGGTCTTGGCCAGACGCGCGGCAATCGCGTCGAGCTGAGCCTGCGCTTGCTGGATCGTGCGGCCAGGTTTCAGGCGGGCGATGGCGTCCGTTCCATGATTTCGGCGCGCGGCGCGCTCGTCGCTTGTGGGAGCGAGAGGCGTCCAGAACTGATCATCGGTGACGTAATCGAGATCCTGCCGAGAAGGCATCACGCCGATGATGGTGTACGGCTTCTTGTCGAGGCGGACGGTTTGCCCGATGGCACGAGGATCGCCGCCGAATTGCTCTTTCCACAGCGGGTAGCTGAGGATGATTTCGCGGTGCTGGCCGGGCTGCATTTCGGCGGGAGTGAACGAGCGGCCGTAGAGAGGCCTGATGCCCAGCGTGGAGAAAAACTCGGCCGAAATCTCTGCTCCGTCGAGGCGATGCGGGGCGCCACGGCCGGTCATCGTCTTCCCGGAGAATTTATAAGGAGCGATACCGGAGAAGACGTTGCTCTCGGTGCGGATATCGTCAATGTCGGCCAGCGAGAGCCCCAGGTGGGGAAAATCGAACAGGGAACTATGAGCCCAGAGGTCGACCAGTTGCGACGAGTGCGGAAAGGGCAGAGGCCGTAGCAGAACCGTGTTGACGACCGAAAAAATCGCAGTGTTGGCGCCAATGCCGAGCGTGAGGGTCAGCACGGCAATGACTGTGAAGCCGGGGGATTTGCGGAGCGAGCGCGCCGCGTAGCGGACATCCTGGAGAAGGGTTTCGAGCCACGTCCAGCCCCAGGTGTCGCGAGTGGTTTCGCGGAAGACGGCAGGGTTGCCGAAGACGAGGCGCGCGGCGCGGCGGGCCTCTTCGGGCTGCATGCCGGCGGCGACGTTTTCCGCGATTTGCTGGTCGAGATGAAACCGAAGCTCGTCGTCCAATCGGCCGGCGATTCGATCGCGGCGGAAAAGGGTTTGGAAGCGAAGCCACAATTGCTGCAGCCAGATCTTCATACGATGCTCAGCTACGTTTCCTCGACGACCAGGTTAATGGCCGCGGAAAGGCGGCCCCAGCTCGCGGCTTCCCTCTCAAGCTGGGCGCGGCCCACGGAGGTCAACGAATAAAACTTCGCCTCGCGTCCCGTCTCCGTGTCCTTCCACCTGGCCTTGATCCAGCCTTTTTGTTCGAGGCGATGCAAGGCCGGATAGAGCGAGCCTTGCTGAACCTGAAGGACATCGCGCGAGATTTGCTGGATGCGCTTGGCGATGGCCCAACCGTGTTTGGGCTCGAGCGAGACGGTTTTGAGGATCAAGAGGTCGAGCGTGCCCTGGACGAGATCGCTTGGCTTTCCCATACTATGACTATCTACAATAGATCATTGCAGATCGTCAAGGCATCGTTCGCGATGCCGGACGGGTCTGAGACCCGCCCCTGCCGCCCTGAAACTGCGTTCAGCGAGTGCATCGCACGTGGCCCTGTCGAGGAAAAGCCCTGTCGAGGAAAATGTCGAGGAAAATCGACGGCAAGCGGCGGACGTGGTACCCTCACGGCCATCGAAGGCCGGGCGATCTCTCGATAAAGGAGACTATAGATGCGCAAGAGTATGTGCGTTTCGGCGTTGGCTGTGCTGTTGGTTTCGCTTTGCGCCAGCGGTGTGCGGGCGCAAGGCGGGATGGGAATGAAGCAGAAAGCGGCGACTGGAATAGCCGCCGACCTGCTGAATCAGTGGAATTACACGGGCAAACTGCTCGCGGATATGGCTGCGGATTTCCCCGAGAACAAGCTCGACTACAAAGCGACTCCGGCACAGCGCACGATCGCTGAACAGTTGCTGCACGCCGCGGGCGCAAATTATTTGTTCATCGACGCGGCTCTGGGAACGAAACCGCCGAAGGACGTGGAGAATCCGTCGCGAAAGACGTACCAGACGCGCGCGCAGATCGTGGAATACGTCAAGAAATCGTTCGCAGACGGCGCGGCGGCGATCGAGCGGCTGGGAAACAAGGGACTGCTCGAGGAAACAAAGGCTCCGTTCGGGAATGAAATGGTGACGAAGGCGGCGCTGTTTGCGGAAGCGATGGAGCACGCCAACGATCACTACGGCCAATGCGTCGTGTATTACCGGCTGAACGGACTCGTGCCGCCGGCATCGCGGGGACAGGGACAGTAGTCGCGCCATCGCGGCTCCTGCGAGACTGCGGGCGGGTCCTGACATGGCAGGCAAGCGGGGACCCGCCATGGGCGGATGGCGACCGCGGCGGGGAGGAGTAGGACCGCACGGTGTTCTGCGCCGGAAAGCCGGAGGCCAAAGGGCCGCGTCACAACTGCTTGCGCTGCCGGCGAATCATATGGATGGGGCGACGCGAGGGGGAAAAGTGAAACGTGGAATGAGGATTTCGATCTTGACGGCTGCGGTTCTCATTGCGGCGATCGCGTGGCCGCAGTTGCGACCGGTTACTCGAGCGCAGGAAGAGGGCGTGCAGACAATCGAGATGACGGCGAAGAAATACGACTTCGATCCGTCCGCCGTGCACATGAAGGTGGGAACGAAACTGATCTTGAAAATTACGGCCACGGACCGCGCGCACGGCTTCGGGATTTCGACGGTCGCGGACGGCGCGCCGAAAGGAACGGCGCCGGGACTGGTCTTGTCGTCTCCCCCGGAGAAGGATTGCTACCGGCTGGAGAAAGGACAACAAGTGACGGTCGTGATTGAAGCGAAAACACCAGGAACGTATAAGTTCAAGTGCTGCGTACGCTGCGGAATGGGGCACGGGCGCATGAAAGGCGAATTGGTGGTTGACGCCTCGTGAGGCGAGTTGACTGCTGACGTAGCGGTCTACGCGCGGCGAGCTGCGTTGGCGGAGTCTGTGCCGATCGTCGCGAGAAATGATGTTAGTTCGGCAGGGTCGGCGACGGGCGGGTAGCAGGTGGTTTCAACACAGACGAGGGCCTGCGGCTTTGTCGCGTCCAGGTGAGCGACGGTTTCCCGGAGGGCGGCAGCGAGCGACACGTCTGCGATTTTCCCCGCCGATATGCGCAGGGCGGATTTTCCCAAACGGTAGACTTCGTTGGCGGCGGATTCGAGCGCGACAGATTTTGGGTCGTTTGCGGCGCCAAGAATCATGACCTGCAGAACGCCCCGTTTGTGCAGCAGGACTGCCAGCCCATAGGTCGCTGCGAAAATTCCGTACTGCGGCGCCCGTCCAGCAAAGGCTTCCAAAGTTTTCTCTGCCCAATCGTGATAGAGGCGCTCGCCGGTGAAAGCGTAGAGACGGTCGAGAACGATTGCGGCAACCGCGTTCGCGCCGGGCGTCGGCGAATCCTGCAGGGCCTTGCGGCGAACCTCCAACCCACCTATCGCCGCAGCATCTTTCGCGCGGTCGAAGAAGCCTCCCGCATCGGGATCGCCGAAGCGTTCGATGGCGACCCGCATGCAGCGCTCGGCGGTGTCGAAGTAGCGGCGATCGAGCGTGACTTCGTATGCGTCGAGGAGCGCGGCAGCGGCGAAAACTTGGTCGTCAAGCGAGCCGTCGAGGCGAGGACCGCCAGCGCGATGCCGAAAGCCCTTCGATTCATCCCACGCTTCGGCCAGCAGGCGATCCAGAGTTTTCAGGCCGAAAGCGCGGCAGTCATCGCGTTTTAAAACGCGCGCCGCTTCGAGATAGGCCGAGACGAACATCGCGTTCCAGGCGACATAAAGAGTGTCATCGACCGCAGGAGTTGGGTGGCGCCGGCGTCGACCGTCGAGCAATTTGCCTCTTCCGCGGGCGAGAAGCAGGCGCGCATCCGCTTCGCTGATCTTCAGCGCGCTCGCGACTGTTTCCGGCGACGCCGCAATCCATAAAACGTTTTTCTCAGGATTGTGGTGCATTTCGCCGTGCGGCTGCACGTCGTAATAGATTTCGATCGCGCGCGATTCTTCGGGCGTGAGCGCGGCGCGCACCTCAGCCTGCGTCCAGGTGAAGTAATCGCCGTCGTCGTCGAGCGTCTGGTCGGCATCCTGGCTGGCATAGAAGCCGCCGCGCTGCTGGTCGGAGAGAACTTCGTTGACCCAGGAAACGATCCCTTCCGCAACTTCGCGATAACGGGGCAGATGAAGCGCCTGATAGCCGTGCAGATAGTTTTTCAGCAGCTCGGAATTGTCATAGGACATTTTCTCGAAGTGCGGAACGCACCAGCGTTCGTCCACCGAGTAGCGATGGAATCCGCCGCCGAGCTGGTCGTGGAAACCGCCGGCGGCCATCCCGTCGAGCGTGCGCTTGGCGATTTCGTGAAGATTCGCGCCGGCAGGCCCGGTGCGGCGTTCAAGCAACAGATCGATCACGGAGGAGTGCGGGAATTTCGGCGCCTGGCCGAAGCCTCCGCGCGTTTCGTCGAACAGGCGCAGGGCTCCGCTGATGATCGTGTCAACGATTTCCGCGTCGAGCGCAGCGCGCGCACCGTCGAAAACTTCCGCTTTGGCGACGGCTTCTTCGAGCGCCTGCGCGGAGCCGTCGATTTCCGTGCGGCGCGACCGAAAGGCTTCGGCCACGGCGAGCAGGATGCGCTTGAAGCCGGGGCGGCCCATCATGTCTTCGGGCGGGAAGTACGTGCCGCCCCAGAAAGGCTTTCCTTCAGGCGTGAGGAAGGCGGTGAGCGGCCAGCCGCCCTGGCCGGAAATCGCGCCGATCGCGGACTGGTAGCGCGAATCGACGTCGGGGCGCTCATCGCGATCGACCTTCACCGGAATGTAATTCTGATTGATGAGCGCGGCGATTTCGGGATTTTCGTAGCTCTCGCGATCGATGACGTGACACCAGTGGCACCAGACTGCGCCGACGTCCAGAAGAATCGGCTTCGATTCGGCGCGCGCTTTTTGGAAGGCTTCTTCGCCCCATTCGTGCCAGTCGACCGGCTGGTGCGCAGCGGAGCGCAGGTAGGGGCTCGCTGAATGTCTCAGGCGATTGGTGGATTCGTTTGGCACGGGATCGAAGTTATTGAATCGGCTTATCGTGGCCGGCGTCGCGTGGATCGATGGGTTTGCGTCCGGCAAAACCTTCGTCCTGCGCGTGATAGAAACGGATGCGATCTTCGCCCAGCTTCCAGCAGAGATAGACGTCCTGGTTGTCGATGCGCGCCGGGAAATCGAGAAGGCCGACGTCGAGATCCTTGACGATGCAACCGGTGGACTGAATGCGCTCGAGGGCGTCGCGCACGGAAGATTCGAATTTCGTCCGAATTGCGCGCCACTTGGCGGCTTTTTCGTAGGGGACCTGCATGCCGCCCGAAACCTGGATGCGCTCGGCGAGCTCCGCGAGTTTCTTCTCCGGCTCGACCATCTTGCGACGCGCCTCCATGGCTTCGATAAGCACGGGCTCGAGCTGGGCGCGGAGGCGCTCCGCTTCGGTCAACGAGAAAAGCTTGGATTCGCCTTCGTCAGGCATTCGCAAACTCCGGCAAAAACGACAAAACCCGGGCAGATCCGTCAACCCGTCCGCCGTAGAGGCGGCAGGGTTCCCGCCAACCAGGCAGGCGGGATGACAGCCAAACAAGACGGCAATTCTACGAAACTTAGCCGCCGATGTAGACCATGGTGCGCGAGGGCGGCACGAATCCGGGCTCGTTGATGCGGTGGCCCTTCTCCTTTTCGTGCACGATCGCCAGGATTTCGTCGGCGATTTCGCGATCGGTTGCGCCGCCGCGCAGCAGCGATTTTAGATCGTGATCGTCCTTGCTGAAAAGGCATGTGCGCAGCTTACCATCGGCGGTCAGCCGGATGCGCGAGCAAAAGCCGCAAAACGGCTGAGTGACCGGTGCGATGAGGCCGATTTCGCCGCGGCCGTCTGCGAAACGATACTTGCGCGCCGTTTCGCTGCGCTCGTGGACCACCTGCACGAGCGGCCAGCGCGCCGCGATGCGCGCTTGGACTTCCGCCGCAGGAACGACCATGGCACGCGTCCAGGCGCGGTCAGCGTCGAGCGGCATGAATTCGATGAAACGCATGATCAGATCGCGCTCGCGCGCAAATTCGGCAAACGCTTCCACCTCGTCGTCATTAAAGCCGCGGACGAGGACGGCGTTGACCTTCACCGGACGCAGAGACGAATTCTGCGCCGCCTCGATCCCGGCCATCACCTGATCGAAGGTTTTGGTCCGGGTAATGCGTTCGAATCTGGCGCGGTCGAGCGAATCGAGGCTGATGTTGATGCGGTCGAGACCAGCGGCGATCAGGGTGTCGCAGCGTTCCGCAAGCAGATGACCGTTGGTGGTCATCGAAAGATCGCTTACGCCGATCGCCTTCAGGCGGGCAATGAAGTTTTCGACGCCGGGACGGACGAGCGGCTCGCCGCCCGTCACGCGCACCTTGTGGATCCCGAGGCGAACCAGCAGCGCAACGAGGCGCTCGTACTCGTTCCATTCGAGCAGTTCGTCGTATGCGACGTGGTTTTCCGGATTGGCGGAGCGACAATACACGCAGCGAAAATTGCAGCGGTCAGTGACGGAGACGCGAAGATCGCTGATCGGGCGTCCGAATTTGTCGATGAGGCGCATTGCGCTGCTTTCGCTTAACCGCTTCCGTTCGATGCCTGCGGGATCCTAAAGGATCCCAGGGCCGCGCGCGAATCGATTGCCAATAAAAAACGCCCAACTCCGTTCTGGAATTGGGCGGCAAGCTCCCTCTCACACACGAGAGATCGGGAACTTTCTCCTTTCCAAAACGCGACCGCCGTTTCCGGCCAGCCGCAACGGGCGCACGTCAAAATCGCCCGTCGAAGGGAGGCTTGGGCGTTTCCGCCCAAACCCTCAGCCCTGAACCATGGGCATCGCCCTCAGGCCATTGGTTTTCGCTCCAGCAGGCGCGGAGGGTCGGAGAAATCGATTTTATCTTACGCCGGCGGCCACGCGCGCGCAAAGCAAATCGAGAGTCACAGGACCGCGTCATGTTAGGATGGACCACGCGTCAGGGACGCATCCGGTCCGCGGAAAGGGCAGAAGCCCACCCAGCTTTCTTCGATCGCGGCGAACCTTCTTTCAGCCCGACAAGCGGACGACGGGCGGTTTGACGAAAGGAGGTCGCTATGCCGACCGATGTCCCGGATGCACCGAGCCCGCTTCCTGAACGTCCCAATCTCCAGCACCTGAAAAATCAGGCCAACGACCTGCTCAAGGCAGGCGAAGCCGATTCGCTCACCCGGGCGCAACTCAGAATCGCGCGCCGCTATGGTTTCCCGAGCTGGCCCAAGCTTAAAGCTCACGTCGAGTCACTGGAAGAAGTCGGCCGGCTCAAGCAGGCCATCGACGCGAACGATCTCGCGCGCGTGAAGGCGCTCATGACGCGGAATCCGGCGCTTCACCGCGCGCCCCTGGGCTACGGGAAAAACGGGCCGCTGACATGGGTTGCGGAGTGCCGCGTGCCGTGGGCGCCACCCAGTCCGGAGCGGCTGGGCATGGCGGGGTGGATGGTCGACCACGGCTCCGACGTCCACCAGGGCGGCGACGGCCCATTGATGCGAGCGGCGCTGCGTGGTGATCGCATTCCAATGATGGAACTGCTGGTTTCGCGCGGAGCCGACGTTAACGCGCTCTGGAACGGCTATTTCCCGATCATCTTCGCGCCTTGCGAGACGCTGCAACCGAAGGCGTTGAAATGGCTGCTCGACCACGGTGCGAATCCGAACTGCGCGGGCGCCAGTCACAAGTACCCGGGTACGGCGCTCGACTATGTGATTGGCACATACTCGCGGTCGCCGGAATTGGCGGCTTGCATCGACATCCTTGTCGAGGCGGGCTGCGCGACGAAATATGACGTGCCGCCGGTGCTGGATTTGCTTCGCGGGCAGATTGAGCACCTGGCGGAACATCTCGTTGCTGATCCGGGGCTGATGAGCAGGCGTTTCGCTGCATTGGATTTCGGCAGCACGGGCGGGCGATCTCTCACGCTTCGGGGCGCGACGTTGCTGCACGTTGCGGCGGAGTATGGGAACGTCGAAGCCGCAAAGCTGTTGCTCGACCGCGGAGCCGACGTCAACGCGCGGGCCGATGTGGATCAATCCGGCGTCGGCGGCCAGACACCGATCTTTCACGCGGCCACGCAGTTCTACGACTGGGGATCGCCGGTTGCGCGAGTGTTGATCGAACGTGGTGCGGACCTCACCGTTCGCGCGAAACTGCCAGGTCACTACGAGCGGCCCGGCGAGGTGGTGGAATGCACCCCGCTGGGCTATGCGCTGCTGTTTCCCGGCGCGGAGGGAAAAAGCGAAGGGATAACGATCAATCTTTTGCGGGAGCGCGGCGCGCCGGAATAGCGATAGGGTGGCTTCGAGGCGCCCGGCTATTGGCGGGCCGTTGCGGCGCTGCAATGCTGTGGATATGGTAGAGTTGCGGGCCGATGCGGATCTTCGTTCTTGGCGCGGGCGGGACGGGCTCGCTGCTCGCGCATTTGCTTGCGCGGCAGGGCCACACGGTGTGGTGCGGCGACCGGGATATCGAACGCGCGCAGCGGTTCCTGGGGAAGAAAAGCGGAATTCGCGTCGTGGAAGCGAATGCGCGGAACGTTTGGTCAATTGTGCGGGCGGGGCGCGGCGCGAACCTTGTGGTCAACGCGTCGCCTGCCGTGTTCAACCAAATCGTGCTCCGCGCGACGCTCCGGCTTCGCGCGCACTACCTCGATCTGAACGCGCACCTGACGCGCAACATCTTCAAGCCGGAGCAGTACCGATTCCACAAGCGATTCGTGGCGAAGAATCGAGCGGCGCTGATTTGCACGGGCGTCGCCCCGGGGCTGACGAACTTGCTCGCGAAACGCGCAGCCGAGATGCTGGATTCGGTGGAGTCCATCCAAATCCGGCTGTTCGAAAGCACGGAGAGCAAGGATCCGGTTTCTACCTGGTCGGCCGACGGCGCGTACGACGAAGCCATCTCGAGCCCGCGAGTCTATCGCGACGGGCGGTTCAAGCTGGCGAAACGTTTCGCAGAACGCGAGAAATTCCGGTTTCCGCAGCCGATTGGCGAAACACCCGTATATTTGGCGGCGCAGGACGAAGTTTGCATGCTGCCGTACGTGATTCAGGCGCGTGACGTCGACGCAAAGATCGGCGGGAACGACTTCGAGCGGCTATACCGCTGGTACCGGCAGGGGCGGCTCAACCGCTCGGCCGGACTCGTGCGCAAGAGGTTTCCAAAAACGCCGACGCCGAGGCAAGTGGCCAAGCTGATCCGCCAGGGCGTGCTTGAGAATGCGCGGTTTGCAGCGGCGGTTCTGGTGCGAGGGTCGAAAGACGAGCAGCCGCTGCTGCTGCGATGGGACGCAACTTTCCCGACGCTATACCAGATTCGCCGGCGTGGACTGATCTCGACGCCGATTTCGTACGCCACAGCGCATATCGCGGCGATCTTCATCAAATACTTTCCGCGCGATTCCGCCGGCGTGATCGGCCCGTCGGAGTTGGCGCCGGAAACGCGCCGCGCGATCGTGAACGACGTCCGCTCCCGCGATTTCCGCATCGCGATGAAGACCACGAAGCTGAAGAAGCCCCCGGAAGAAGAGGAGTTTTAGGGCCGGCGCCCGGAGCGTGTAGCTGCGCTCGCGTCTTGCTATCATTCCCCCAATGTTTCGACGCAAGAACATCGATGAGACGCGCGAAATCACGGACAAATGGTTTCGCGAGAGCATTTTCTTTGAGCCGTACAAGCGCGCGGCCTTCCAGGGCGAGTACCTGTGGTGGAAGCTGCGCGGCTCGCCGGGTCCGAAGGTGCCGCACATTGTTAAACAGCGAGCGTTGGCGGAACTCGCGGAGCGGTTTGGTCTGCAGGTGATGGTCGAAACGGGAACGAACCTGGGCAACATGATCAGTGCCCAGAAGGACCGGTTCCGCGAGATCTATTCCATCGAGCTGGACAAATGGCTGGCCGCGCGCGCGAAGCGCAAATTCGCGAACCGCCCGAACATCCATCTCTACCAGGGCGACAGCGGCGAGGTGTTGCCGACGATCGTCGCTCAGATCAGGGAGCCGGCGCTCTTTTGGATCGACGCGCACTGGGGCGACATCGACGCACCGGTGAAAAAAGAACTCGAATGCATTTACCGGCATCCCGTGCGCGAACACGTTCTGCTGATCGACGATGCGCGCTACTTCGACGGACATGGCGACTACTATTCGATCGAGGAATTGCGCGAACACGCGGCGCGGGAGTATCCGGGCAGCGTCGTCGAAGTGAAGGACGACATCATCCGGATTTACAAGCCGAAGTAGGCCCGGGGCGCCGAATCGTTTGCGTGCGGACAGCTTTCGCCGCAGACGTCACAGAGAAAGGCCGGAGAGATCGGAGGCGGCTATGACCGCGAAAGTCGACCTCTACAACACGGCGTATGGCAACTATTCGGCGGATGTTTACCGTCAAATCCGTCTCGAAACGTACGGACAGGATTTTGGGCAAACGAGCTGGGTAACAACCGAGGAATCGAATGAAATACCCCGCGCGCTGGGTGTTCGGTCGGGGGCGAACGTGCTCGAAATCGGCTGCGGTTCAGGGCACTACACGCTGCACGTTGCGGAGACCACCGGCTGCCGGATCGTCGCGGTTGATATCAACGAGGCTGGCGTACGCAACGCCAATCGTCTCGCGGAGGCGCGAAGCATGGGCTCGCGCGTGCGCTTCCAGCCGTGCGACGTTTCGAAGACGCTTCCCTTCAAGGATGCCGGGTTCGACGCAGCCTTCGCGAACGACGTTCTCTGCCATGTCCCCGAGCGGCTGGCTCTCCTGCAGGAACTGACGCGGGTTCTCAGGCCCGGCGGGAAGCTACTTTTCAGCGATGCGCTGGTAATCGGCGGGATGATTACGCACCAGGAGCTCTCCACGCGGAGTTCGATCGGCCTTTACGTCTTCAGTCCACCAGGCGAGAACGAGCGGTTGATCGAGCAGTCGGGGTTTCGATTGCTCGGTGCGAGCGATACAACGGCGAATGCGGCCTCCATTGCGAAGCGCTGGCGGGACGCCCGCGAAAGACGAAAGGG
Source organism: uncultured Acidobacteriota bacterium (assembly GCA_963753475.1). Lineage (GTDB taxonomy): Bacteria > Acidobacteriota > Terriglobia > Acidiferrales > UBA7541 > Palsa-295. Next base: position 3,332 of record CAVWCN010000018.1, on the reverse strand, counting down.
CGAATTAGTCGCTGTGGAAGGCGAGGCGACGTTCTGCGGAGTGCAGGAATTTCTCTCGTGCGTGCATGCGCTCACGAGCGAGCGCCGGTTGTTGCGCTACCTCTACCTGGCCGAAAAGCCGTAGAGAGCTCCGGCGCCGGACACGAGCGCCCCGTTTCACGGCTTGACGGTGTAATACTGCTGAAACGGGCCGCTCTGCGGGTAAAAGGCCCGCGAGCGATAGAGTTCGGCGATCTGACGAATGTGGCCGAGGTCGTGAAAGGCCCACTCGTTCAGGATCTGGCCGATGGTGAAGGGACCGATCTTCGAGTGCTGGCCTTTGCGTCCGAGGACTGCGGGCGAGACGTAGCGCAGGAACGAGAGGCTGCGGTCGCGCTCGTGGCAGAATTTCTTGAGATTTTCGCGTCCTAACCCGGCGTAATTGCCGGCCGCATAGGCGGCATTCTGGTCGTAGCTTTCGATCGGAGGATTATTCTTTTCGATCATTGCGCGAATGCGCTCGCGGAAGCCGACGACTTCAACATCGGCGAGATGAGCCAGCACTTCGCTGATGGACCAGCGGTCCATGGCAGGTTTCCAGCCCATGTCCTGGTCCGTGGCAGCCAGGACGATCTTCTCGATGATGATGGGAGTTTGCTCAAGAACGGCAATTCCCGGAATCGCGCCGGGACTCGGGGCAGCAGCCATACGGCCTCCTCGAATACGTCGATCGCTTCGCAAACGCTCGCGCTCATATACAGTAAACCAGAAGCCAGGGTTAGAAAAGTCGGCTGGGATCAGAGCCACAATTCTGCGGCGGGCAGCTCCGAGTCCCACCGCGAGATAACCGAGCCAGCTTGTGCGGGCGCGTGAAGGCGTGCTAAACCCAGAATGGGAGAGTTGAACATGCCTCAGGTGCTGGCGCTGGTCGACGATCTGTTCTTTCAGGCGAAGATCACGGAGACGGCAAAGCACGCAGGCGTCATCGTACGCGTCTGCGCCACGCCGGAGGCTCTCCTCGCTGCAATAGCGGAGGAGAAGCCGAATCTGATTGTTCTGGACTTGAACGCCCGCAGCCGCCCGGTCGAGGCGCTGGCGCGGATCCAATCCGGCGCGGATGGCATACCGGTGATTGCTTTTCTTTCTCACGTGCAAACGGAGTTGGCGCAGCAGGCTCGTGCCGCGGGCTGCCGCACCGTGATGGCGCGTTCGCAATTCACGCGCGACCTGGCAACCATCCTGGCGCGGGCGAAATCCGACCTTACATGAAACATTGGCTTCGATTCGCGCGCGTGGGCGGAATTGCGCTGGCGCTTTGCGCCCTGTCTTGTTGGCCGGGAGCCTACGCGCAGGAAAACCCCGAAGGCATTCCCTCCGGGCCGGCGGCCGCTCTCTCCGACGCGCTGACGGCCGCCTGTGTCGGCAATCAGGCACGGTTTGCGAGCCATTTGACCAGGGAAAACGCAGCCGCATTCCAGTCTTTAACCGCCGAGCAACAGGCCGACGTAATCAAGAGGTTTTCTCTCGCGGATCAACCGGGCAAACCGCTGCTCTCCTCCGATGCGGAGAATCACACAGTACTGCGATGCGGAACGCCAAGCACGACCGTGGAATTCCGCTTTGGCGCCGCGCGCGTGCAAGACAATCTGGCGTTCATCCCCGTGAGGGTGGTTGACGCTCAGGAAACGCAGTTCGGGCTGGTGCGCGAAAATGGCCAGTGGCGAATTCTGTCTGTCGGCCTGCTGCTGGTTGACATTCCGCAACTCGAGAAGCAGTGGGCCCGGGAGCAGTTTGCAACCAGGGAAGACGCGGTGATTACCGCGTTGCAGGGATTGAAGCTGGCGATCGAGCGCTACAAGCGCGCGTTCGGAAAACTGCCCGACAAGCTGGCAGAGCTGGGGCCGGCGCCGCCGGGGGGAATCTCTCCCGAGCAGGCGTCGCTGGTCGGCAAAGATCTCGCTGCCGGCGAAGTAGGTGGATACCGCTTCCGCTATCAGGTTGTCGCCACGGCCGATCCGCAAAATCAGACGTTCGAGCTGACTGCCACGCCCGATGACTACGGCAAGACCGGACTGCGATCATTCTTTATGGATGGCGCGGGAAGAATTCACGCCGCCGACAAGCAGGGCGTCGCGGCGACAAGCGACGATCCCGAACTGGAAGCGGAAAAGACGGACTGATATTCGCCTGGCGCCCCGGTCGTCGCGGATCACGCGGCCTGAAAGCCAGAACACGGGCGCCAACTCGCCTGTACCAGGACCGAGCGGTATGGTATCCTGTCGCCTCTTGAATTAGGCACTCACGCCGAGAAGATACGAACCAGCTCTGAAACTTTCGCACCACGGACTTCTGGAAGTGTCTGCTTCAGGTTCTTACGACGAGTACAAAGCATCGGTGAGAGCCAGGACGGAGCGCAACGATGTCGACTCCAGCTGTGACCCCGAAAGCTGCTGAGCTGCGCCTCGCACATTCGCCCGACAGCGACGACGCCTTCATGTTCTACGCGCTCGCGACGGGCAAGGTACGCCTGCCCGGTGTAAAGTTCACCCACATTCTGTCCGACATCGAGACGCTGAATCAGGCAGCGCGCGACGAAACCTACGACATCACCGCGATCAGCTTTTATGGATATGCGTTCGTCGCGGACAAGTACGTCCTGCTCGATTGCGGCGCGAGCTTCGGCGAAGGATACGGGCCGATTGTGGTGTCGTCGCGGCCGATCAAGAAGAACGACCTCGCCGGTCGCAAAATTGCCATACCCGGAACGCTGACGACCTCCTATCTGGCACTGAAGCTATTCGAGCCGAACGTCGAAATCGTGACGATGCCGTTCGACAAGATTCTGGATGCGGTGCAGGCGAAGGAAGTCGAAGCGGGGCTGCTGATCCACGAAGGGCAATTGCTCTTTTCGCAGATTGGCTTGCACCGCGTGGTGGACCTCGGCCAGTGGTGGCAGGAAACGACCAAGCTTCCTCTTCCGCTCGGGGCAAATGCGATACGGCGCAGCCTGGGGCCTGAAATGGGATTGCAGGTCGCGCGGGTGATTCGCGATAGCGTCAGCTACGCGCTCGAACATCGCGAGCCGGCGCTGAATTACGCGCTGCAGTTCGCACGGGACATGGACCCGTCGCTTGCCGACAAGTTCATCGGAATGTACGTGAACCGCTGGACGCTCGACTATGGCGAGGAGGGGCGACGCGCGGTGCGGGAGTTGCTGGCGCGCGGCGCGGAGGCGGGGCTGGTGCCGTCGTCGTTCAAAGTTGAATTTCTTTCCGAGGCCGCTTAGAATTGAGTTGCAGCAGACAGGGTGCGTGAAGGGCCTTCACAACATCACCTCTAGATTTTCCCGGTTC
>CAVWCN010000017.1:0-69115 GCA_963753475.1 uncultured Acidobacteriota bacterium | reverse complement strand
GCTGTCGAACGAGAGACGTGAAGAAGGGCCGCAGGGACGGATTGGTTTTGCGATCAGCGTGCGGATGAGCGAGGCTTTGCGTGAGGCCATTCTGGAAGTTCCGGAAAGGAATGGAAGGCGTACGGGGACCGCGAGCCAGGTATAGATCGCGAGTGCGCCGAAGTGGTGTTCGTGTCGAATCAGCAAGCAGAGCTGAAGGACAGCAAGCCACTGCGCTACATCGCCATCCGGCTGCGCCAACGGCAGGGAGGGTTGTTTGCCGACGGCAGTAGCGTGCGACATTTTGCGGTGCTGAGCAACATCTGGGATTGGGAAGCGGTGAAACTAATCGAGTGGCATCGAGAAAAAGCCGGAACGATCGAGCGGGTACACGATGTGATGAAGAATGATTTAGCGGCCGGGGTGCTGCCGTCGAAATACTTTGGAGCGAATGCCGCCTGGTTGCGGCTGGCGGTGATCGCCTACAACGTGCTCACGGCGCTAAAGCGCTTGGCCTTGCCAGCCTGTGTATAAGTTCGTCGGCGTTGTCAAGAGTGCTTTTCGGCCTTTTCGCGCACACCTCTCCACCCGAGCCGGGAGCGGGGTCAGGGCGCCCCGCGAAGCGGGGCGTTTATCGAAGACCCTTGACGCCGCGGACGGCTCGCTACCATCGTGTTCGGACGAAGCGCAAGCTTCGTTCCTACTCAGGATTCCTTTGTCGCTCTCGACCAAGGCTCGCTCCTCAGAATCTACGGGGAATTTAACTAACTCCACCAACCATGTATTCGGTCTTCACTTTCAGATCATGATTCTTTCTCCGAACTCCCCTCTTCCGCTACGAAGGGAGGCAGGGCGCTCAATCAACTTATCGATGGAGTTTCCTCCACCATCAGGCTAGCCGGGCTACCCTGCATGCGAGCGGCAGTGTTGGGCTGAGCTGCTTCGCGCAGCTTCCAGTACAGCCGCACCGCCAACTTGCGCGCGATGGCCACCTTGGCCACCCCGCTGATGCCGCGACGGAACTTTAACCGCATGTAATCTCGTCGCAATTCCGGATCGAACTTCACGGCCGTCTGAGCAGCTTCGCTGAGCAAATGGCGCATCATCGAGTTCCCTTGTTTGCTGATGGAACCCAGCCGTTGCCGACCTCCACCCCTATCCTCACGGGGATTCAATCCCAGATAACTCACCACCTTCTTGCTCGAGGGAAAACGCTCCACCGGCCCGATGGTGAGCACAAAAGCGAGCGCGAATACCGGCCCCACGCCCTGCCGTGTCATCAACCGCACAGCCGCGGGACGCTTCTCCGCCTCCTGGATCACTACCTCATCTAACGCCTCGATCTGCGGGTCGAGCTGATCGAACAACTTGAGTAGCTCCGTTCGTCGGCGACTGGCCCAGGGATCCAGAGGCAGATTTTCCAGTTCCCTGCGTCCCGCCTTCGTCCAGAGCTTGGCCTTGCGGCATAGGCCCTGACTCATCGCCAGCCCGTGCAACTGGTTTTGAACCGAGGTGCGAAAGCGGACCAGCTTGTGCCGATGACGTAGCATCTGCCGCAGGTCACGATCCTCCGATGAGGGGATCCAGATCCGCGGAAACTTGTCCCGCACGAGCAGGTCGAGAATATGCAGGGCATCGCGCGCGTCGGTCTTTTGCTTCCGCACCGCAGCCGCGCGAATCGCCGCCGCATCCCCCACCCAGAGCTCGTGATGATATTCCGCGAGTATTCTTTCGAACCACTGGGCATTGAACGTCGCTTCCATCCCCACCCGAGCCGGCCCGGGAAGCGCCGCGTAAAACGCCCGAGCCTCACCGTTCTCATGTTCTAAACGACGCTCAATGACCTCGCCGGTTTCCGTATCGAGCATTGCAATCTGCTGAAAACGTGTGTGAAAATCACATCCGATGATTCTCATCGCTCGGCTCCTTTCTTTCCGAGCCTTGGTCGATTGACAGCAACCAAGTCTACTCGGCCCGGAGGGAGCCGACGAACTTATCCAATCAACTTCCGCAGTTACGTGAATAAAGTCTTTGGAATCAATGTGAGTACCAGGAAGTTTCCACTACAATCGTGCCGCTTCTAACGCCACAGGCAGACTCATGCCGAGCCGCTGCAACAGGATCCGTTGGTGCTCGGTCGGTTGGCTGATGCAGCGTTTCCGTACCTCCACACCACTGCGCGTGGGTAAGACCACATCGACCAAAGCGATTTCCGAAAGTTCTTCGAACACTTGCCGCGGCTCATCGCCGAGTCCGGCCTGGTGACAGCTGGCCGCCAGCGTCTTCCACAACACATAGGCCAGAAAACACACCAGGATGTGTGCGCCCACGCGATGCTCCCGGTGGTGCCATACCGGTCGGATCTGTAAATCCGACTTGTGCACGCGAAAGGCGGCTTCGGCTTCGGTGAGTTGCACGTAGGCGCGCCACAACTCTTCCGGCGTCCAATCGGTCACGTTGCTGCGCAACAAGTAGCAGCCTTCACTTCGGCGCGCCCACTCCCGCCAACTCTCCACCTTCGTCCAGCGCAGTTGCGTGAACCCCTGAGCATTCACCTCCACGTGCACATCGAACAGCCGTGCCGCACGTGTGTTTCGTTCCAGCAGCCGCCCTATGCGTCGCTCCACAGCACCCGATTCCTGCCGACGTTGGTCACAACTCGCGCCGATCTTCACCAAACCCTCTTCGATGCGCTTCTCGAAGCGTTCGTGCATGGCCTGTTCCTTGGCTTGGCGCTCCGCACTCCGACACAAGATAAATACTTCCTCTCCGTCCGGGGCCGGAATCAACCGCACCTCCAGCCCTTCATGCACTTGCTTCCAGTCTTCGCTCAGCAACTCGCGCTCGAACTTCCGCAAAGAGTTCTTGGCTGTACCCAGGATGTAGCGCCGCCCGCCGGCCCGCAAAAACTGCACATTCTTCTCGCTGGCCAGACCACGATCCATCACCCAGACGCGACCGGCCCGTCCGTAGAGCTCTTCCATGTGCGCAACGATCTCTTCCAGCGTGGTGGCATCGTTGCGGTTGCCGGCGAATACCTCATAGCCCAAGGGCATCCCGCAACGGCTCACCACCAGCGCAATATTCACCTGCTTGCAGTCCGGGCGATGATCCCGCGAATACCCTCGCTGCGCTTGTGGGTTGCCTTCCGCTTGTCCTTCGAAGTACGTGCTCGTGATATCGTAGAGCAGCAAGTCGTAGTCTAGATCGAACAGTTCGCCCAGCCTCCCCTTCAGGAGTTTTTCGAGCGCTTTCTTGTGTGGCAGCAGGATGTCCAGCGCTCGATACAGGCGATCTTCATTGACTTTCTCGTCCGGTACCCCGAGCAGGTCCGACATGGCGCTGGCCTCGTAGAGGTGCTCGGCCAGATGCAGTTCGCTGGAAGGCTCACAAAGCCGGCTGAGAATCAAAATCATGGCCATTGCTGACCAAGGAATTTCCTCGCGTCCATTCGGCAGCGTCTCTTCCAGGAAGCGATCCAGTTCCAATCGGCGCAGCAACTCTCTTCCCAACCAAGGACCACCGAATTTCCGGCTACGTTCCACGCGCACGCGCTTCACATCGACTTCCACCCATTCTGGTTCCGTGGTGCCGAAGAGGCTCGTTTGATAACCAGAGCGCTTCTCGGCGCAGCGCTTCACTCCCAAACGGCCGCGCTCGTCCATCACTCCCAACCACGCGACCACGCGTTGTCGGGGGCCTCGATTCGTTCGGTAACTTTCCACCAATGCCCAGTAGGCGTGACGCTTGCCGTCCTTGCGCCGATAGCAGCGTCGCAGATACATACCGCGATGCTACGGAGGTCCTGTGCGAAATCAAGAGGGTTGGTCGTCACTACACGCGCATTTCGAACAAGCGAGGGCGGGACGCGCAACACTCGCACACAAACAAAAACACTTTCCTAACTGTCGAGCGCGTGAATGTGCTCAGAATATTTTCAAATGATTCGAAACTGCGGAAGGTAGGCTAGAGGACGTGCAAGTCGTCTTGCCCTTTGTACCGTAGGTCGGGTCCGGATTTAAGGTTGAGCATTGGGTGAGCGTGTCAACCCAGTTGTTCGAGCCGATTGGGTCGGCTTTCAAGAGCCCCGGACCCAAGCCGCAATAATTCGCTTGTGACGACTTCCAGGTTGTCGAGATCGTGTAGCTCAGCGCGGTGTTTGAGACAGCGCAGGGCACGCCGTCGAGCAAACATTGAGCCGAGAAGATGATTCCATGACCGTTCTGGCCGGCTACCGGAGCGATTTCCGTACCCGCAAAAGGATTACCGGGGGGAGTGCGCAACGCCCAGACGGCCTCGGATGTCTCCGTCGGAGTCACAACTGCCGTGGAGCCGTCGGGGAACATGCCAGCCGGGTAAGCGACTCCAAACGAATACAGGCAAGTATTGTTCAGATCGAAAGAGGCCTGGCAGCCCGGAGGCCAGCCGAAATTGAACGAGCCCGCACTTGAGGACAAGCCCGAGCTCTGTGATTCGGCCTGCGTGCCCGGCAAAGCTACCCCCACGGCGTTGTCGCGGTTTATCGTCTCGGTGACGATAAGTGAATTCAGGTCAGTTAAGAGGGTTGCGGTTGGTGTGCCACCCGTTGGATCAATGCGCCACACCTTGCCGTGGGATTAGCCGCCAGCCGGGGCGTTCGTCGTTACGAACAAATGCCCGCTCGCATCAAACGCGATGTGGTCAGGCACGTCGCTTCCGAACGGATAATAGGTTGATAGCGTGCCCCCCCACACCCTCGATAATTCTATGGTTCGCTGGGTCTACCACAAAAACCTGGCCAGTGCTCCTGTTGAGCGCCATAGGACCCGGAAACCCGTTACCCGACGGCGAGGGGGAGGCATAAGTCGGCGGGGCCAGACTGAATACGTCGCCGTTCGTGTCGTTGAAAAGCAAATTGTCAACTGCGTCGAAAACGGTTCCCTGGCCGAGGTCGCAGTAGGTAACAGGCTCAGTGCACGAAGGCGAGACAATGGTCGTCGGAGGCCCAAAACTTCCTCCGGTGGCGACGGCTCCTGCATTGGCTATTTTGAGAATCTGCCTCGAAGAATCGCCGCCCGGATCCGAGAAATACAAGTCCTCTGCTGCGCTACCGCTGAAGATCGGATTTTGAGGCGAATCCGGACACACGGAATTGTCGGCTTCGGAGCAGTAATCGTAAAAATAGACGGTTTCGAAATTTGCCCCTGTTTGGTCCGTGCGAAAGATGCTTCCGAACAAAGGATCGGCGACGTAAATCTTGCTGTCCGGCCCGACTACCATGCCTTCAAAGTCGCAACTCCCCGCGCAGAGCGGGCTGGGTGAGATTGGCACGACTTGGACTGTGCCAACATTTCCGTCAATCTTTGAGTATCTGCCGCCCCGGACCGTTCGATACGAAAACCGTTTCGCCTGCCGGAATGCGCCACGCGAACACTCCGCGTGGATTTGTGTCCGTGCCGGGCAAAGGAATCCGGCCGCCGGGGTACAGAGCACAAGCGGGGAAGGGGCTGCAATCGGCAGTCAGGTCGTACACCATGCCGTTGAACGCACTGAAATCGCCGCCACGCTCCGCAACGGTCGGGACGTACGCAAAGTAACTGGCCGTCGAGCTCAGGGGAACGGTGTCGCAAAACCGATTATTGTTCGTTGCGTTGGGAAGCGGAACCGTGTTCAGATTTCCAAAGTTTGTAACCGACATTAGTCCAACTACGAGGTAATCCCCGGCCTCGTTTGGTCCTGCGATATACGAGATGCTGTCAAAGGGGACATAGTTACTTATGCTGGAAAACGTGGGTTGGCACTGCGCCCGGACGCTCGGGCTCGCGGCGAAAACCACACAAATAGCTAGAATGACGAACAGGGGAAATCGCTTGAGCATGGCACCACTCCTTATGCGGGCCGGGGCACTGCGCCAAAGACACCAAGGCGCGTCCGAACAAACGGGGGCCCTGCTAGCCTGCCAACGGTTTTCATGAATCTGCCCGGTCTCTCCCGAGCTATCGAGTGGGAACTTGCGCGGTATCCTGCGCGATGAACGCATTGATGTCAAGTGAAAATCAGGCGAAAAAGACCGAACGGCGGGCATCTTCACCAAGTTTCACGAGAATCTGAGACGAGAATCTAAGCCCATCGACGCGTCCAGGCAGGACCCTGGTTCCATGAGTAGCATTACTCCCGGCTATCGGGCCCCGGAGACGACCCGACTTCAAAGGAACCCGGCATGATCCCGCCAGCGCGAGCACGCAGCCCGATCAATTTCTGTTTTGCATTTATTGCAAACAGAAATCCGCGTAAGCTGCTGAAAATAAACGTGCGACGCCAATTCTAATCGATACAATTTGCCATTTTCTGGCGCACCCCGATTCGAGGCTCTCCTCATCGCTGTTTCACCGAATGGCGTGCGCCTCTGCGATTGCTCTACCGCAGAGCCCAGATCAGAGGCAGGAGTCCAAGCGCGGCGAATCCGAGGAGTAGATAAAGGCTCTGCCGGCCGGTTTCGCGGTCGGCGAACCCGAACGCGTACAGCGCCTTTATCGCGTTGTTGCTCGCCGAAGCGACGATGATTCCAGCCGCCGCCACGCCCAGCGTCGTGATCGCGCCGGCCGATTGAGTCAGGCTCAGCACGAAAGGGTCGACATCGGTGACGCCCATGATCGCGGCGAGTCCGAAGACGCCGCCTCGTCCCAGATGGACCATGACGACGCGCGTCAGAATCAGCATGGCGATGAAGATGCCGCCAAAAAGGAATGCCGCCCAAAGCTCGAGGGGATTGCGAGGCACATACTCTTTTTTCAATTCCCCGGACTGATCCTGCCCGCGGCGGCTCCATACCCACCCGAATCCAAGTCCAACGGCCGCAAGAACCAGAAGGGGCAGGGCGACCCTATCGGCCAACTGCCGATTGAAGATGGCCACCAAAATCACCAGCCGAACGTACATCACTCCGGAGGCCATCAGAATCGCTCCGGAAAAAAGGGATGCCGAACCGGGCGTCTCCTTCGCGCGCTTGGCCATCACAACGGTCGTTAGCGTGGAGGAGTACGCGCCTCCAAGCAGCGCCGACAGGACCACTCCACCTTTTCCTTTTGTGAATATTTCGAGCAGATAGCTGGCGTAAGAAATTGTGCTCACGGCCACCACGACAAGCCACGTCTTGAACGGATTGATCTGGTAAGGACCGAAACTCTGGTGAGGAACGATGGGGAGAATGACCACCGTCAGCAACAGGAACTTCGTGAAAGTGAAGATCTCCTGAGGCGGAATCCGTTTGGAAAGACCTTCGAGAAACAGCTTGAGTTCCAGCAGAAGCACGCTCAGAACGCCCAAAGTGGCGGCGATCCAAAAGTGGCCCTGGGAAATGAGCGCACCCACCACGTAAGTCGTCAGTCCCGACAGTTCCGTCGTGACGCCGACAACATCACTGCGCTGCAATTTGTGCTGATAAGAGAGCCAGAGAAACGAGGCCACGACGGCAAAACCGATCGTCAGCGGCCACAATTGAACGCCGGATAGCAGCGCCATGGCATAGCCGAGCAGGCCGATCAGCGGGTACGTCCGCACGCCGCCAAAGACGTACTTGTCGACGCTCGCCTTGTGCTCTTCGCGTTCGAGTCCGATCAGTGACGAAAGAAAAAGGGTCAGAAGGATCTTGGCTGCTTCCGAGGTGAGCAACTGCGGCGGAGGCGCAAGCAAATTGAACACGGGTCAATCGCAAGAAGCGAGCTATCTTATTCAGCTGCCAGTGAGACGGCGAGCAGCATAGCGGACAACGGCTCGCAACTCAACCTGTCTCCTGCGAATCGAATCGCTTAGCTAATTCGCGAAACAAGCGGGAAGCTGTTTCGATCCGTCTCGCCTTCGACAGACGCGAACAGTAAATTCGCAAACAGAAAAACCGATGAAGACGCCCTGCGATCAAGCGGTAATCGAGTCTGGCCGTCTCGCTGCCCCATGCGCGAGATCGGCAAAACCGTGGATTCTTGTGGCCACGATTCTCGGATCCAGCATGGCCTTTATCGACAGCACGGTTGTGAATGTGGCTCTGCCCGCGATTCAAAACAATCTCGGCGGAACTGTCATCGACATGCAGTGGGTTGTCGAAGGTTATGGATTGCTCCTGAGCGCGCTGATTCTGGTAGGCGGCTCGATGGGCGATCTGTTCGGACGCCGGCGGATGTTTCTGGCCGGCGTAACCGTTTTCGTGCTCGCCTCTGTCGCTTGCGGCCTCGCTCTAAACGTCAAGGAGCTGGTAATTGCGCGGATCGTACAGGGCCTGGGCGGCGCATTCCTTATACCCGGCAGCCTTTCCATTATCAGCGCATCGTTCAGCGAGCAGGAACGCGGCCGAGCCATAGGAACATGGTCCGGCTTCACGGCGATAACGACGGCTGCGGGGCCGCTCCTCGGCGGCTGGCTGATCGAGCACGCCTCCTGGCGCTGGGTGTTCTTCATCAATGTTCCCCTTGCTGTGGCTGTGATCGTCCTCTCACTGTGGCACGTTCCGGAGAGCAGGAACCCCGGTCAAGACAGCATCGATTGGATGGGTGCTCTGCTCGCGACTTCGGGTTTGGCCGGCGTAACGTACGGACTGATTGAATCCGGGAACGGAGGGTGGCTTCAGCCATCCGTTTGGGCCAGCCTGGCAATAGGCACCGGCTCTCTGGTTCTGTTTTTCTACTTCGAGGGCCGCTCGCAGTTGCCCATGGTGCCGCTGCGCCTGTTCAGTTCGCGGGATTTCAGCGGCGCCAACCTCCTCACTCTGTTCCTCTACGCCGCCGTGGGCATTTTCTTTTTCCTTTTCCCGCTGAATCTGATTCAGGTGCAGCACTATTCCGCAACGGCTACAGGTGCGGCGGCGTTGCCCCTGATCCTCCTGATGTCTCTGCTTTCGCGCTGGTCAGGCGGCCTGGTCACTCGTTTCGGATCCAGAAAGCCATTGATAATCGGCCCGCTCGTTGCGGCCGCAGGTTTCCTCCTCTTCGCCGTGCCGTCGGTCGGCGGCAGCTACTGGAGCGCGTTCTTTCCTGGATTTGTGGTGCTCGGCCTGGGAATGGCGGTCAGCGTCGCTCCCTTGACGACCGTCGTCATGGGCGCGGTGGACCAGAGTCACGCCGGGACCGCCTCCGGCATCAACAACGCCGTCGCCAGAGTCGCCGGAGTGCTCGCGATCGCCATCCTCGGAATCGTGATGGTGAGCGCCTTCCGTAAGCAGATGAATCGCAATTTGGCGAGCCTTAACCTGCCGGCCGCCACAGTCAGCGACCTGCAATCGAACGAGACCAGGCTCGCCGCCCTGCCCGTTCCCGCCGGCTTTCCCTCAGGCACGGCCGCCGAACTCAGAGCCTCGATCGGCCGCGCCTTCGTGTTCGGCTTCCGAATAATCATGCTGATTTGCGCAGGACTGTCCATCGCGAGCGGAATATGCGCCTGGAAGTTGATCGCTTCGAACGACAGCTCGCCTTAGCGCTTCGGCACTATCGCGTTTCACAAAATAGGGCGAGGCGGGAAGAAAGTCCTGCTATAAAAGGGCGCGTGAAGATTCTCTTTATCGGCGGAACGGGCGTAATCAGCGCCGCTTGTACCAGATTCGCTTCTGAACGAGGCTTTGACGTCACTCTTCTGAACCGCGGGCAGCGAAATGCCGCGATTCCCCCAGGCGTCAGGACGATGACGGCGGACATCCGCGACCAATCCGCCCGCGCCAAAGCGCTAGCGGAGGAGTCCTTCGATGCGGTTGTCGACTTCATCGCCTACGCGTCGAGCGACATCGAGCGCGATCTGCAACTTTTTCGCGGCCGCACAGGCCAGTACGTTTTCATCAGCTCGGCGAGCGCCTACCAGAAGCCCGTTCCGCGCTATCCGATCACGGAATCGACGCCGCTTGGCAATCCATACTGGCAATACGCCCGCGACAAGATCGCGTGTGAAGAACGATTGATGACGGCTTATCGCGAAGAGGTTTTTCCAGTGACGATCGTGCGCCCGTCGTTGACCTTCGATGAGACCGGCATTCCGCTCGTGATCAACAGCTCGCAGAGGCCGTACACCATCGTCGATCGCATGCTTCGCGGGCAAAAAGTTATCGTGCCGGGAGACGGCTCTTCGCTTTGGGCGATCACGCACGGCAGCGATTTCGCAAAGGGACTCGTGGGCTTGCTCGGCAACACCGAAGCCATCGGCCAGGCCTTTCACATCACAACTGAGGAGGTAATGACCTGGGACGAGTTATATCAAACTGTTGCCGCAGCCGCCGGCGTCGAGGCGCATCTCGTCCACATGCCATCGGATTTCATCATCGCGTGCCTGCCGGACCAGCGAGGGAGGCTGCTCGGCGACAAGGCCGTGAGCGTCATTTTCGACAACAGCAAGATCAAGCGGTTCGTGCCGGACTACCGCGCCACGACGACCTTCGCCGAAGGAATCCGCCAATCATTGGCGTGGTTCGCCGCCGACCCCGCTCGCAGAGAAATCGACCACCAGTCCAACACCACCTGGGACAAACTCATCGACGCATACGAACGCGGACTGAGCGACGCCGTCCGGATTTTTCGCTAGACATCCACGACTCGAAATCGCAACGAAAGACGCCCGCATTGGCGGACGCGGCGGAAACGACCGTGCCCCGAATTTCGTGGATTGCTCAAGGCCTTCCGCGCGGATGGAAAGAGGCGTTGAATTCAGTATGAAAACCGCGGTTTCATTTTCTGAAACGCGCCTGAAATGGTTTTGCGTACGCCGCCGCTCGCGGTACATCACTCTGCGAGGTGCAGCAGGTGAAAGGTCCCCGGAAACCGATTCGCAGGCGATCGTTTCTCAAAATGACCGGAATGGCGTTCGCGAGCGCGGCCTCCACCAGGGTATGGGGTCGAGATATTTCGGGAAATCCCCCGGCCGAGAGAAGGTTTCCCGCCGATGCCCTCGTCCTGAGATCCTCGAAAATGAAACTTTCGCTCGACCGCAAGGATGGTTTGCCAGTCGAATATGACCTTTCCGGCCGGCGGATGCGCGGAGAACTCTTTGGAAAGCAGATTGCCGCAACCGTCTGCAATCTGGAGCGCTGGACGTTCGCCACAACCAGCGTCGCTGCAAACTCGGTCAAATCGAGCGGCACTCAAGCCGACTTCCCGTTCGAAGTGACCACGGAAGGAAAACCGGCCGCGCGCTTTACCGTGCGGTACCGCCTCGACGGAGCGACGGTGTACGTAACTCTGGAGGACGTCCACGAGTACGAGAATTTTCAGCTTATTGAAGTAAGCCTGCCTGACCTTGCCACGGTACGCGAGGAGGACGGCGCCGCCTGGCTGGCTCACGGCGACAACGGCGGCAATTTAGTAAAGCTCAGCGAGGCCAAAGAAGGCACGCTGCCCCCGAATACGTTCTGGGGCGACGTGCTGACCAGCCTTCCCGTCGTCATGATCGGCGCCGATCAACTCGCATGCGTGCAGGAAACCGCCGCCTTCATGGACTACACACTGCTATCCGTCATCAGGGACGGAGGCCTGCGCGCCACTTTGGGAACGGTCCAGCGACACCGAGTGAACGGAAGCCTTTGCTTCGACATGAACACCGGAAAAGGAACGCCGCGAAATTGTGGTAACAAGATGACGCCGAATCTCCTCATCGGACAAAAGCCCTCGTGCCGGTTGGATCTCCTCGTGCCTTCCGAAGGAAAGACGTCGGTGGATTGGCTCGATGGAGCGCGTCTCGTGCGGTCGCGAATGCCCGACATGCCATCGCATTATTACGACGGCAAATTCATCTATGGTATTCGCTGCGATGAACCAAAATTTCCGAAGCCGGCCGCAACCTTTGCGCAATGCGGCCAAATGATCCAGCAGATCGAGGCGCTCACGGATCGCTCGCCGCAGATCGCGCATCTCTGGGGCTGGCAATACCGCGGAAAGGACACGGGCTATCCGGCCGTCGCGGAAGTGAATCCGCGCGTTGGCGGATTCGACGCCCTCGAGCAACTACTCGCTGACGGGCCCAAGCACGGCTGCCGAGTCACTTTCTCGGATAACTACGACGACGCCTACCGAAGCAGCCCCGCCTGGGACCCGAACATCATCGCGCGACGTCCTGACGGAGGACTTTGGGAAAGCCGCAACTGGACGGGAGAGAACTCCTACGTTCTTGGGCTGGCGAAGTACATGGCAGGTCCCGGACCAGAACGCGTCCACTACACGTGCGAGCGCTACGGACTCAAAGAAACGATCCACGTTGACGTCCTGTCGTACTTCACAATTCGGAACGACTGGGACCGCGAACGCCCAGCCAGCGGAGTGAAGAACTTGCTGGACGGCCGTTATAAGGTGCTCGAGGATTTCAAGAAGTACGGTTTGGATGTCTCTTCAGAGGCGATGCGCTACGCGATGATCGGAAAAATCAGCTTCTTCTGGCACATCGCGTCCCCACGCCCTTGTCCCTTCGGCGGAGAACCGATTCCCCTCCAGCCAATGATTTACCGCAAGAGCGCGAGTTGGGGCGAAGGAGGAGATCACGGAGATCTGGCCCAGCGCATGATGTCCATGCTCTTCTACAACGGCTGCATGCATCTGATCCTGCGCGACGACACGGATCGAAAGGAAATCGCTGACCTTTTTTATCTGAACCTTTTGCCATGGTTCAAAGTGAAGAACCGCAATATCGAGTCCTTCCATCGCGACGGGGGCCGTACGGTCATCGGCCTCGAAGGCAACGCGCGCATCGAACAAAATTGGGCGGCGAACGAATACTCCGTGGTTGCCGACGGCGTGGAGATTGCCCGGAACCTCTCCACGTTTTGCCCGATGGACCGGAACCGGATTGCCTTCTACTCGGTTGTTGAACAGGAGCTGTCCACCCCTGTTCCACCATCGTGGGACACACAGAAAATCACGGCGGCCGTTCTGTCGACCGAAAAGCCCAAGCCGTTCGAGATTCGCGTCACGGGCGGCCGCATTCGCGTTAACGTTCCGGCTCGCTCGCCGGTGATCGTCTACGGGAACCGCGAATGACCGCGGAAGGCCTCCCGGCAAATAGGGCTGCGCTCCCGTCCAAACCAAACCGTTTTCGGCCCGCGTCCTTTACCCCCAAGAAGCCAAAACGCCACTTCCCCGCCAGGCTCCGAAAAAGACCGTTTGCACCCAGGGGGCCAAAACGTAAATTCTGGCTTTTGAAGAGGTTATCTCTTGGTACCTTCTTCGAGGATTTCAGAGACTTTGCGTCTCTCCACGCGTCTAATCAATCTAAGTGCAGAGGCATTTCAGACCGCTGGAACTTTAGCCGTCTCGCGAGCGTAATACCAAGGTAGAGCGAGTAGGGAAGTTTGGAGGAGAGTATGGGGATGGTGCTGGAACGCGAACTTGAGATCGAGGATCTGCGCAAGCACCCGGCCGAGGCCGTGAACGTTCTGCGCGATTTGCTGTCAGGCGGCGCCGAGTTGATGCCGGACCCCAAACGCACGGGGTTCTACGAACTGCATCATGAATCGACCGTCTATTACATCCACGTTTCGCCGGCAACCGGCAAGATTATCCTTCTCGCTACATGGCCCATTCGCGCCGCTTCAGGGTCCGACGGAGCGGCGTAAACAGTCTGCAGAACACGGAATTCAGGAAGCTAAATCAGAAGGCTTGAAGTTCAGGTCGTCGAGAATCGTTTTCTTCAATTTGTAAACGGACGGGCTCTCGCTGGTCTGTCCGTAGACAAAATCTCCCTCTGCATTTGAAATCTTGATGGAGAGCGTCTTTCCGCTCTTCCGCGTGAAGTCGATCTCCACCGCCGGCTTCCTGAATTTTCCGAGGATCGCCGCCGGCGGATGGTCGATGATCGCATCCGCCCGGGCCGAAGTGAGCGGGCTGAACACCTTCCAGCTGGCCGCTGATTTTCCTTTGACGTTTGCCGGAGATTCGACGGTCCAGTCAAAATCGCTGCCCGGCTTGCGGCTCATGCTTACCGATCCGTTCACGTTGCGGAATTCAATGTGGTTGACGTCGCTCTCACTGATGTGGACCAAGTCCTTGTCGCGCAAATCCCCGAAGCCCTGCGCCAGCTTCTTATAAAGATCCTCGTTGATAACAAATACGGTGGGTCGCGAATCGTCGCGAGCGAAATAACCGTCGCCTTCTTTTTTCCCGACAATCAGGGTTTGCTTCTGTCCCGCATCGTTCACCGCCGTCAGCCGAATCGCAGGATTGGCCAATCCATACTTGGCCGGGTCCCCGGCTTTTTCGTCTACGACTTTCGAGAATGTCCCGTTTGCCACAGCCGATAGAAGTCCGCTCACGTTGTCGTCATCGGCGCGGGCGTCAGGCGGCTTTGAAAAGTCCCACTGCGTCTGATCGTCGACCGTCTTCTTCGACAGGGCCACCTCCCCCGACGGATTTTTCAGCTCGAATGAAGCCGTTTTTCCCGAATCGATGTGCAGGACGCTTCGGTCCCTCAATTCATCGGCCCGCTTGTCCGCGCTGTCGTACAGGGAAAGCGGCAGAAGAGACACTTGCTTCGCGTTGTCGATCAGGCTGTACACCGAGGAACCCGTGAAGTCCTTGTCGCCCATGGCGATCTTGTGCTTGGCGCCGCTCTTGAGCTGGAAATCCAGCTCGACCCGAGGAGAGTCGAGTCCGTACGCCTTCAGGCGATCGGGAGTGCCGGGCTCGGTTTGTGAAATGCGTGCGGACGCAAGTCCGCCGGTTATTCCCTGCACCGCGGATTTGTCGGCTCCGGTCTCGAGCGGTTGAGTGATCTCCCAACTCCCGCTCTGATTCCGCAGGTCGATGGGCGGCTCGTCCGTTTTGCCGGGATGCAGGATCGTAAGCGCCGTGACGTCGCTCGCCTGCATCGAGAAAGCGGGTTTTGAGTTGTCCTCCGTTGGTTTCGGGGCCTTACTGCTCCGCCACTGGAAGTAGTAAACCGCCCCGCCCAGAAGAATTGCGCAGACCAATACGATAAGCGTCGGTTTTTTGATCATAATTTCGTGCTCGCTGCGCTAGCGGCGCTTCCACCAGATGAATACTCCGGCGAAAATCACGATGCCCGGCAAGAAAATCAAGTCCAGCCACCAGAGAATCGCCGACTGCGCGGCCGTCAGCGTCACACGACGGTTGGTGGCCGACTTCGGCCGGATCGAGATCAGGTTTTCGTCCTGCGCGAGCCAGTCGACCGTGTTGAAGAAAAGATCTCCGTTGTGCTGCAGGCCGATCCACTGGTTGGCCGCGTAATCGGAATCCCCGACCACCACGAGGCGGCCTTCCTTGCCTCCCTCCTTCCGCGTTGCCGAGACGCCAATGGAAAGAGGGCCCGCCGTGTCGGTCTTCGGGTCGAACTTCACCTCTTTTTGGTCGAGATTCGGAATGGTGAAGCTCCGCGCAGATGTCTTCAGCAGTTCGATTTCCTGCGGATCCACCTGGGACTTGTCGGCGGTCGAAACCGTGCGGGCGAGCGGGAAAAAAGTCATCCCGTGCTCGAGACTCTTCGTGATGGGACTGTCTCCGTAATCGACAACCAGCGGAACGGCCGGCCCGGTGCCAAAGAGGCGGCCGACGCCGCTGACGTCGACCACGACGTTTGAACCGACGCTGATGTTCCAGGCCTGGAAAATGCTCTTCGAGCTTGGGATCCTGTTGCGATTTCTCGCTGATGGGATCCTCTTCAATCAGAGCCTTCCCGCCGCCATCCAGATATTTCTTGATCATGTCTGTTTCCTGCGGGAAAAACCTTGCGTGGGACCCGCGACGACGAGCACGTTGCAATCGGACGGAACGCCGTTGCTCGTCACCAGGTTGACCGCTTTGGTGTCGTACCCTTCTTTTTTGAGTCCCTGGTCGGCCATGCTGTAGCCGCGCGCTCCCTGATCCGTCGGCGATTTCTCTCCATGGCCCGTGACGAAACATACGGTTTTGACTTTGTTCGTTGTGACCTTCAGTATCGCGCTGGTGACGTCGTCTTCCGAAAATTGCCCGAACGTCCGTCTTGACCGGCTGTTTGTTGGGCCCCGCTGCGGCGATCACGTCGCCTACATGCGTGGCGCCGTATTCCTTCGCGACTTCCGGCTTTTCCTGCGGATCAACCTTCTGGTACTTGATGTGCGGGCTCAGATTCCTGTACTCCGACATCAGGTCGTCGAGCCCCGATTCGGAGTTTTCGAAAAACGGACGATGGTGACATCGTCTTTCAGGCCGCTCACGATCTTCTTAGTTTGTCGGCGAAGCGTGTAGAGCTTCTCGCGTCGTGAGGTCGAAGCTCTTGTGATAGGTGGGACCGAGTAATTGACGACAACCAGAATCGCGACGACGCCGAGAGTAAGAATCGTCGTGTTCGTGCCGAGCTGCGACGAGCGCTTCGAGAAAATAGCCGCAGGATGTCGCGGAATGCCGAGGATTACTGCCGCCAGGACCAGCACTCCGCCGGCGATCAGCAGAATCTCGCTATCCAGAGAAGTTCGCCCTGGATCGAATAGCGCAGGTAGCCGGCGATCAGCAGGGCCGCGCCGACGCTTGCAAGCTATTTCGGCCAATTGCTAGTCGGTTCCACTTCATTCGAGAATGTCTCCCTTCGCTGTCGCATGTCGGCTCATGGTCAAAGTTACGCCCTCCGCCAACGCATGGAATCCACCGAACGCACGGTAAGAAAGAAAATAAAGAAGATGAAACTCACGTAATAAATGAGGCCGACGTATCGATCGACGCCGTGCGTGAAGTCCTCGTAATGGCGGATGACGGACAGATAGTGCAGCACGGTAGCCGCACCGCTCGAGCGTTCGGCCGAAGTCCATCACCCACACCATCAGGAACGCCGCGAATGTCAGCACCGCGGCGATGATCTGGTTTTCCGTGAGCGAAGAAATGAACGACCCCAGCGCCAGCAGGCACCTCCGAGCAGCAGATCCCAAGATATCCGGCGACCAGCATGCGCCAGGGCGGCACGGGCTCGCTGCGCACATACATGAAAACGAGATAGCCCGCGGTGGGCAGCAGCATGATGGCGAAGAGCGTGAGCGAAGCGAGAAACTTGCCGAGCACGATCTGCGTCTCGGTGATCGGCGAGGTCATCAGCAGTTCCATGGTGCCGCGCTTGCGCTCTTCGGAATAAACGCCCATGGTCAGCATGGGCGTGAGGAAAAGCACGAGAGTCGACAGCAGGCCGAAGAAACGCGCGCATCACCTCGCTGGGCACATCGATATTCGGCGGCATGCCCATCTGCATGCCTTGCATCTCCATCTGCAAGCGCCTGCTGAATGACTGCCGACAGAAAATAATTGAAGAAGAATGCGCTCAGAATCAGAAACACGCCGACGACGACGTAGGCGACGGGCGAAACGAAATAGTGGCCCATCTCCTTGCGGTAGATTGCGTAAAGACTGCGCATCATTTCCTGTGCCGTGCTCCTGATTTAGTTCGACTGGCCTGCGCGTGCGCGGCATCTTCGGTGGTGAGTTGGAGGAAGATCTCCTCGAGGCTCAGGTTGACGCCGCGCAGTTCGATAAAGCGGCCAGCCTTTTTCGACGATTTTCGCGGCGATCTGGCTGCGAATGTCCTTGCCCTGGCGCGGCTTCGACAGTCGCAGCGACGTGCCCGTCGAGCGCGAGCCGGTTCCGACCTGCACGCGTGCGCGCCCGGGAATCTGCGCGAGCAAGTCGCTGCAAGGCTGTTCTCGGGCGCCTGCACTTCCACGCGAATGCGCTGGCCGCCCTTGAGCTGGGAGGTCAGGTTCTGCGGCGTATCGACGGCGGCGATCTTGCCCTTGTTGATGATGACCACGCGGTCGCAGGTCATGCTGACTTCGGGCAGAATGTGCGTGGAAAGAATGATGGTGTGGCTGCCGGCCAGGCCCTTGATCAGGTGGCGGACTTCGATAATCTGCTTGGGATCGAGGCCGACGGTGGGCTCGTCGAGAATGATCACGTCGGGATCGTGGACCAGCGCCTGGGCCAGGCCGACGCGCTGCTTGTAGCCGCGCGAAAGGCGCTTGATCAGCTCGTCGCGCTTGTCGGCGATATTCGTCTTTCTCAAGCGCGTCCGTCGACGCGCGCGCGCGCTTTTCCGGCCGGCACATTCTTGATTCGCGCGACGAAATCCGAGATAGGCTCGCCACGGTCATGTCGGGATAGACCGGCGGAGCTTCGGGCAGATAGCCGATATGGCGCCGCACTTCCAGCGAATCGTTGAAAACGTCGAAGCCGGCGATGCGGGCGGTGCCGGAGGTGGCGGGCATATAGCCGGTCAAAATGCGCATGGTGGTGGTTTTGCCGGCGCCGTTGGGCCCAAGAAAACCGAGAATTTCGCCCTTATTTACGGTGAAAGAAACGTGATCGACGGCCGTACTCGGCCGTAGGACTTCGTGAGTCCTGAACTTCGATCAATGCGTTCCTCCAAATAGGAACGAACTATGAGAGCCGCCGCGTCCTGCCGAGCCGACCGTTATACTGAAATCTCGGGGAAAAAATGAAAATGGCGCCGAGCTGGAAACTCAGGAAGACTCAGCTAGAATGGGATGCAAAATTGACTCCGTGCGTGCCAACAGCGGCATTGCCGGAGTTCTTCCAGGGCAGCGGGTCAGCCCGAGCTGACCCGGTGAAACCTCAGGCAACGAGGCCTCGGCCCGCGCATCCACATCCCATGAAAACGGCTCGATTCCGGAACGCTTTAATCGAGTGACCGATCGAGGCGAGAGAGTCGGGTGTGGAGTGGGGGGCGGCCGCTTTCGCCGCAAAAGGGGAGCGTTCGCCAGCTGGGCGGAGATGTGCGTTGACACTCTCCGACCGTTTTGTTATTCAACTCGCTTTGTTGTGCTGAGGGTTCGCCTGCACGCTTCGAAGCGTGCACTTTGCGGAAGGTTATTCCTCATCCCGGCCTGGGCAGGTCCAAACGGAAGTAATCCAAAGGTGATATGAACAATTCGAAGGCGCGTGCCCGAGTGTGCCGGTTTTCACAGCCGAGCAGCGGCGGATTTTTGAAAGGTTTCTTCTCCAGACCAGCATACGTTTCGGCATTAGCCGCCGCTTTCGCTGTCCTTGCTTTCTTGTCCGGATGCAGCCGGCTCGGGCGGGCCCAGCATCACCGTGCAGATCACGCCGGCAAAAGCGAGCGTGGATCAGGGCCAGACGCTTTCTTTCACCGCCAATCTCGCAAACGACCTCCGGAATCAGGGCGTCACATGGACCCTTTCGGGATCCAGTTGCGCGGGAATCACCGGAGCGGGCAACAGCGGGTGCGGCAACCTGTCCAACGTTACAACGAGCTCGGTTACTTACACGGCTCCCTCGGGACTGTCCGGCTCGCTGAGTGTGACCCTCACGGCCACCGCGATAGCCAGCACGAACGCAAGCACGACGGCGACGATCACCGTCGAGCTCCCGCTGGCCTTCACGACCACGAGCCCTCTCCCCAACGGTTCGAACGGCATCGCCTACAACCAGTCCATCGTCGCGACAGGAGGCGTGACACCGCTCACCTTTTCGCTCGCGGCAGGCAGCGCCGCGCTTCCTGCCGGTCTGCAACTCAATCAATCCGGAACGATCACTGGAAGACCGTCGGGCCCTGTTACGGGTCAACCAAATCCCGCTATCTTCACCGTTCAGTTGACCGATAGCTCGACGACTCCTGTATCGGCGACGCAGCAATATTCGATTTATGTCTCGCCCGCGTCTGCCCTGGCGATCACCGCCGTCTCGCCCCTGCAAGCCGGTTTCGTGAATTATCGGTACAACACGTTTATTTCGACCACTGGCGCGTTACGCCGTTTACGTGGACGTTCCTGAGCGGCGCGCTGCCGCCCGGACTCTCTTTCAATACCTCCACAGGCCAAATCACGGGCGTGCCAACCACCGCCAGCTCCACGCCCTACTCGTTTACCGTGCAGGTGACCGATTCCACGCTGCCAACCAGTCAGACCGTTCAAAAGACGCTTGCCATCTCGATCCAGCAGCCGCAACCCCTTTCCATTTCGCCCTCTTCCCTGCCGGCCGGACAAACAGCCTCGCCCTATTCCGCTTCTCTGTCGGCGAGCGGTGGGATTCCGCCCTACGCCTGGGCCGTCACTTCCGGACAGCTTCCACCCGGCCTTCACTTCAACGCGGCCACCGGAGCGATCACGGGAACCCCGATACTGGTGACAACTTCCAGTTTCACCGTGCAAGTGAGCGACTCCGAGGTAACGCCCGCGACTTTGTCCACCCCGTATAGCATCTCGATAGCGGCAGGCACGAGCAACGATTCATTGATTTCCGGGCAATACAGTTTCCTGTTTCAGGGCTTCGATTCGGATGGACTCGTCACGTTTGGCGGAACGATCACAACCGACGGAAGCGGAAAGATCGTCGGCGGCGGAATGGATAGCAACCGCGTATCCGGCGTGGTCGACCGCGCGACATTGACTGGCACCTATTCGGTCGGTACTGATGGCCGAGGCGCCATGGAGTTAGTCGCAACGAACAGCTTCGGCGTGGCGCTCACGCTCGACTTCGATCTGGCGCTTGATTCGAACGGCAACATCCACTTCTTCGAAGATAATTCCACCACCACGAACACCGACCCGAAGAAAACTCACGGAACCGGAATCATGAAGCCGGCAATCGGATCGTTCGGCGCCGGAAGTTTTAACGGCAACTACGCATTCCTTCTTACGGGAGCAAACTCTGCGGGCTCGCCCACGGCGCTGGGCGGAGTGGTCCACGCCGACGGACTGGGCAATATCGGCACCGCCGGGAGTGGCGCGAACGGCGATTACAATGAGGGCGGAACGTTCAGCTCGCAGCTCCAGGTCACCGGCATATTTTCGTTTGACTCCGGCACGCACGGCGTTGCGAGCCTCACGTTCGAACTGCCCGGCAAGTCCGCCTACACGCTCGTCTACTCCTTCGATTTCGTCTCCCCGTCGGACATTTTCTTCGTAGGCACCGACACGAGCGATGCCACCCACCCGCGTCTCAGCGGCGAGATGCTCCTGCAGTCGCCAAATACTCCCTTCAATTCGTCGGCTCTCAGCGGACCCAGCGTGGCGACCGGCACGGGCCTCAACGGAACGAGCGCCAGCGTCTTCGCCGGACTTTTCACCCCCGTTCCATCCACCACGGCCAACTGCACGCCGCAGGTGGCCAATTGCGTGACGCTCAATTACGATGAGAACAGCGGCGGCACGATCGCAACTCCGTCGCTGATTGGAAACTATCAGATCGCAGCGAACGGGCGCGCGGCGTTTACCTTTAATACAGTGAGCGGCAGCCAACTCACCCTCGTCTCCTCACCGCGACTGGCCGTCGCGTATCTCTTTGGTCCCGGGCAAGGATTCACGATGGGGAGCGACAGCGCCGTCACAACAGGGCTTCTGGAACAGCAGGAGACCGGCGTGACTTTCTCGAATTCGTCCATCTCGGACGACTACTCGCTAACCACCGCGTTCCCTGCCGAAAATCAGGTGGACAACGTGATCGGCGAAACCACCGCCAGCGGCAGCGGGAGCATCCTCGGCACAGTGGACTCATTCACTCCCCCGCCAACCTCTTCTCTTGGGCAGTCAGGGACACCGAATCTCGGCCAATCATTCGTGGCCAGCTATGCCAACATCTCCGCAACCGGCCGTGGAACCATGACCACCAATTCTCCCGTCGGCGTGCCAACGAATCTGGCTTTGTACATCGTTTCGCCCGGCAGTTTCCGTGCAATTTCAACGGACCCGAGCGACCAGCATCCTGAGGTGTTTTTCTTTGATCACTAGGCGAGTGCCGGCGGTCGCGGGAGCCGCGTTACTCTGCGCTACCGCCGCGCTCTTTCAGTTCGCCCTCGCCCAGCAAAGTCTCCCGCAAGCGCCTGGCGCCCGGGTCGTCACGCTGAGTCCTCGCCCGGGCTACTTCAACGAACCATCGGTTGCGATCGATCCCAAAGATCCAAATCAGATTGTGGCGGCATTCCAGTCGCCTGCAACGGTCTCCTATTCACAGGACGGAGGCTCGCGCTGGCAGGTGGCGACAGGAGCCGCTCCAAACGATTACAAAGTTTCGGGAGACGTCTCGATCACCTACGACATTCTCGGCCACGCCATCCTCTGCTACATCGCTTTCGATAAGCTCGGCACCCCGCAATATTGGGCCCACGGCGCGACGCGAAATGGAGTATTTGTCCGGCGCTCGCTCGACGGAGGAAAGACGTGGGAAGCCCATGCCGCCGCCGTGGACGAGCAGCCCACTCGGCCCGACATGCCCTTTGAGGACAAGCCTTATCTCGTCGCGGACAACAACCCCGATTCGCCCGTTCGCCGGAAATCTCTACCTTGGATGGACGGAATTCAGCCTGTCGAAATCCATCATTCTTTTTTCGCGTTCAACCGATGGCGGAATCAGCTGGTCCCTTCCTTACGAAATCAGCACGCATGAGGGAATTCCCCGCGACGACAACGGCGCCGTCGAGGGATTCGACGCCGTCGCGGGCCCCGACGGCGCTCTGTATACCGTTTGGGCCGACGGTACCTCGCTGGTTATGGCCACGTCGCACGACGGGGGGCTTACGTTCCGGCCATCCCGGAAAATCCTGGAATTGCCGGCCTCTTATTTCAAAGTGGAGAACATCGAGCGCTCCGACGGATTTCCCCAGATCGACATTGATCCCAGGACCCAGACGCTGTTTGTGACGTGGACGGACTATCGTAACGGCGATGTCGACGTCTTCTGCGCCACATCGCGCGATCGAGGCAGAACGTGGAGCGACCCGGTCCGCGTCAACACCGATCCCATACATGACGGCACGGACCAGTTCTTTCAGTGGCTCGCCGTCGATCCAAGCGATGGGGCAGCAAACGTTGTTTTCTATGACAGGCGCGCCGACGCCGACAACCACGGCGCGCTCATCACCCTCGCTCGTTCAACCGACGACGGCGCGAGTTTCAAGAATTATGCGTGGACCGAAACTCCGCTTTATCCGGCCGACGATCAGTTCATAGGCGACTACACTGGCATCGCTGCTCTAGGTGGGCGGGTCTATGGTGTTTGGACCTACATGCCGACGCCGCCGAATTCGCGCCGCCCCAGGCCGGAAACAAAGAGAAATCGGCTTCTGAAGCGCCCGGTCGCTACGATCGTGCAGCTCGGAATGGCCGATTTCCGCAATCCTGCAAAGTAGCCCGCGAACACCATCCCCGGACGGCCGCGGCGATCACTTCTTCTCTTCGGGCTTCTCGGTCAGTTTTAGAGCTGCGGAATTGATGCAGTAGCGAAGCCCTGTCGGATTGGGACCGTCATCGAAGACGTGTCCCAGGTGCGCGTCGCACCGGCTGCACAGCGCTTCCGTGCGCTTCATCCCATGCGACGTATCGTCCTTGGTTTCGACGTTCTCCGTTGCAATTGGCTGATAGTAGCTGGGCCATCCCGATCCAGAAGGGTATTTCGCATCGGAGCTGAACAAAGGCTGCCCGCAGCACACGCACACGTAGGTGCCCTTCTTCTCCGTATCCTCGTATTCGCCCGAGAATGGAGGTTCCGTGCCTTTTTGCCGCGTCACGTGATACTGCTCGGGCGTCAACTGTGCCTGCCAATCGCGATCGCTCTTCTGAACTTTGTCTTTCTGAAGTTTCTCGTTCATGAAAGCCATTATAGCAGCGAGCACGCCTCCACGAGTCGCCTCGCCCCCAGGACCCTTCATCCCAATTCCGCGTGTCCTGGGCCCTCCCCCCAGCGAACGTCTACTCGCAACTGCCTTTGAATAGAAATTCCCGTAACCTCATGAAAATAAACGGCCGACAAATTTCTACTCGCAACAATATCCGGTTTTTCGCCTTTGCCGTATCTTCGCCAATTTCGCATTTTTCTGAAAGTGATTCGTTTCCCGATTCCGCCGAGCCGCGAAAAAATCCGCGAGACACGGTACACTAACCGTCGCGGAGGAGCGATGTTGCGCGTAGGTCTGATCGGCTGGCGAGGCATGGTCGGCAGCGTCCTGATGCAACGGATGCGCGAGGAACGCGATTTGGCTCGCCTTGAACCGGTGTTTTTCTCCACCTCGAATGCCGGCGGCGCGGCTCCGGAAGAAGCAGGCGACGGCGCAACATTGCAAGACGCGGCGAACCTGAAGGAGTTGGGTTCGTGCGACGTGCTGATCAGTTGCCAGGGCGGCGAGTACACCACCGAGGTCTATGCGCCCCTGCGCGCCAAAGGCTGGCGAGGCTACTGGATCGATGCCGCATCCACTCTCCGCATGAGCGATGACGCCGCGATCACCCTCGATCCGGTTAACAGGCCGGTGATCGATGCCGCCCTCGCCCGCGGACTCCGCAGCTTTGCAGGCGGAAACTGCACGGTCAGCCTCATGCTCATGGCCGTCAGTCCCCTCTTCCAAAACGGACTCGTCGAGTGGATGACGACAATGACGTATCAGGCTGCGTCAGGAGCCGGCGCCGCCAAGATGACCGAACTCCTGAAACAGATGACCTGCCTCACCGATCCCGCTCGCGCCCATCCCTCCGGCAATGCGCTCGAACTCGATCGCATGACCACTGCCGCCCAGCGCGCGGACTCCCTGCCGGTTGAGGAATTCGGCGTTCCGCTGGCGGGCAGTCTGATTCCCTGGATCGACACGGAAATGCCCGGCGGCCAGACCCGCGAAGAATGGAAGGGAATGGCCGAAACCAATAAAATTCTGGGCCTGGATCCAGCCGTTCCCGTTGACGGAATCTGCGTTCGCGTCGGTACGATGCGGTGCCACAGCCAGGCGCTTTGTTTCAAGCTGAAGCGCGAGATTCCCGTCAGCGAAATCGAGCAGATTCTCGGGCGAGCGAATCCCTGGGTTCGCGTGATCCCCAACAACAAAGAATCCACTCTCCACTGCCTCACACCCACCGCCGTGTCCGGAACCCTCCATGTTCCGATCGGCCGCATTCGCAAGCTTTCGCTCGGGCCTAGTTTCTGGGCGCGTTCACGGTGGGCGACCAGTTGCTCTGGGGCGCAGCCGAACCCCTTCGCCGCACGCTCCGCATAATCCGCGACCATCTGGGCAAATAGCGCGGCGCAAGGGGAACATCGCAACGCCGGAAGTCACGCAACGCTCAACCGGAAGTTCGTTCGCCCCAACCTCCTTTGATCCACGGCGGCCCATCTTTCGCCCGCACCTTCGAAACGCAATGCGCGCATTGGAACTTGGCCGTCAGCGGTTGTATGCTTCCGTGGATGCCCTCGCAGGAACGCTCGCCAACTCCAGGTTTGTTCATCGGCCTGATCATCACGCTGTCGCCGTAGTCGGCCTATTCCGTCTACATCACGTTTCAGATTTCGGGCCTGAAAACTCTGCAGAGCGATATCTCCGACCGGAATCGCCGCGACTCCCTGCAGCTCCTGCGCATCCAGAACGATCTGAACTCTCTCGCGCTGGCCATGCGCGACATGATTGATTATGACGAGCCTTACCCCATCACGGCCTGGCGCGCGCAATTTCAGCGCATCCAGGGAGACTTGAATGACGCGCTTCGACTCGAAGGCGCAGCTTTCCATCGCTCACCGCACTCCCGAGCAAAATCATTACCTCTCGGCTTCCCTCGAGCAATTCTGGAACTCCGCCAACCGCATGTTCGCGCTCGCGCAGACCGGCGACGCCGCCGGCAGCCCGCGACCAAATTCGGATTACGCTCCAGGCGCGTCAAGCCTCTCTCAGCAACGCGGTTGCTCGTCTTCTGGTGGAGAACAACGAACGCGACGAGCAGGCCAGCCGCCAGGTCTCCCAGATCTACGATCGCGTGCAGCGGCAAGCCTATTTCTTCCTCACCGCAACGCTGATCGCCATCGTGCTCACCAGTCTTTACCTGATTCGCTCGAACCGGCGTCTTTTCGCCCGGCTCGCTTCCCTCTCCAACCAGCGCAGCGAACTCGCGCAGAAGCTGATTGCCACGCAGGAATCCACGCTGCGATATATTTCCCGTGAATTGCACGATGAATTCGGTCAAATCCTGACGGCGATGGGATCGATGCTCGGCGCGCGCGGAACGCACATGCTCCGGAAGGCTCTCCGCTTCGCGCGGAACTGCGCGAGGTGAACGAAATCGCCCAAACCACTCTCGACAACGTTCGCAGCCTCTCGCAGGCGCTTCATCCCGTCATGCTCGATGAAACCGGCCTCGAAAGCACGATCGACTGGTACATCCGGACGATGGAGCGACAGACGGGAATCGACATCCGCTATGAAAAATCCGGCCCTCCGTTTGCCATGAACGGCAATTCCGGCATCCATATCTACCGTGTACTGCAGGAGGCGCTAACAAACGTCGTCGCGTCATTCCGGCGCCAAAGAGGCCTAGGTGCGGCTGCGCTTTCGGCGCCGACGCCCTGGAGCTCCAAATCGAAGACCACGGCAAAGGCTTTGTCGAGCCAGTATCCAACTCCGGTATCGGCCTGGTGGCCATGCGCGAGCGAGCGGAACTTCTGCACGGTTCTATCGACCTGTCCCATCCGGAACAAGGCGGAACTCGGGTTCGCCTCCGTGTTCCGCGCCCCGAAAGGCAGGATTCGCATGCCACCTAACATTTCCGTGCTGCTGGTCGACGACCACCACCTCGTGCGCCGCGGCTTCCGGCGCATGCTCGAAGACGAGCCGGATATTCCGGTCCTCGGAGAGGCCGCCGACGGCGATGAAGCCGTTCGTCTCGCTCGCCAGCTCCGGCCCCGCGTCGTCTTGATGGACTGCGCTCTTCCCGGAACCAGCGGTCTCGCTCGCAACGAGGAAGATTCTGGAGGACTCTCCCACCATCGCTGTTCTCATGCTGAGCATGCATTCCGAGGACACCCTTGTCCGGCAGGCTCTCGAAGCCGGCGCCTCCGGTTATATCCTGAAAAACGCAGTCGACCTCGACCTGGCCGCCGCCATCCGCAACGTAGCGGGAGGTGAAACCGTTCTGTCGCCACAGTTGTCGCGTTCCAATACGTTGAAAGGTGAACGGCAGGCCGCCCTCACCGCCCGCGAACTCGAGATCCTGCAGCTTATCGTCGACGGCAAATCCAACAAGGAGATTGCCGATCAACCTCACTTGAGCGTCAACACGGTTTCCGTTCATCGGGCGAACATCATGGACGCTCTGGGCATTCACAAGACCGCCGAGCTTGTCGTCTACGCGATCCGCAACGGATTGGTGAACATCCCGTGAACCGCCGGTCCTTTTTTACGCGCCTTACCGGCGCGTTCCTGGCCGCTCCGCTGATCGAGACTCTGCATTGCGGCGGCCGGCGTTGGCTGCGGCTTCCAGCGCCCCCCGGATTTCGCATGGTCGATGTTGCCGCTCGTGCCGGCATCGATTTCCAGCACAATAGCGGCGCGTACGGGGCCAAGTTCTTGCCCGAAACCCTGGGCTCTGGCTGCGCCTTTCTCGATTACGACCGCGACGGCTGGCAGGACCTGCTCCTGATCAATGGCATGTACTGGCCCGGCCACAAGCGGCAGCGCGCACGACCATGCAGCTCTACCGGAACAATCGCAACGGCACGTTTACGGACGTCACGCGGCAGCGCCGGGCTCGACATTGAAATGTACGGAATGGGCGTGGCCGTCGGCGATTACGATAACGACGGCTTTCCCGACATTCTCGTCACCTGCGTGGGCCAGAACCGCCTTTTCAAAAATACCGGGAAAAGGCCACTTCCTCGACGTGACGGAATCGAGCGGGCTCGGCGGCCGGCACGCTTTCAGCACTTCGGCGCTTTGGTTCGATTTCGACCGCGACGGCCTGCTGGACCTGTTCGTCTGCAATTACGTGAAGTGGTCGCCCGAAACACGACGTCTTCTGCAGCCTCGACGGCAAGCACAAATCCTATTGCACGCCCGAAGCGTATCGCGGAGAAACCTGCTGGCTTTTCCATAATCGCGGGAACGGCACATTTGAGGATGTCACCGCGACCAGCGGAATCTTCGACACCAGCTCGAAGTCTCTCGGTGTCGCCATGCTCGATTACGATCGCGACGGCTGGCCCGACCTCCTCGTGGCCAACGACACGCAGCCCAACAAGCTCTATCGCAACCAGCGCAACGGCTCGTTCAAGGATGTCGCGCGTGGAGGCGGGCGTCGCGTTCAGCGAGGAAGGAAAAGCGCGCGCGGGAATGGGCGTCGACGCTGCGGATTTCGAGAACTCGGGAACTACCGGCTTCGCCATCACGAATTTCGACAGTGAAATGATCGGCCTTTATCTTCCGCAAGGAAAAGGCGCCTACGAAGACATCGCTCTCCGCGCCGGCATTGGCCTGCCCTCCATGAACACGCTGGGCTTCGGATGCGTGTTCGCGGACCTGAACCTCGACGGGCTCGAGGATCTCGCCGTCGCGAACGGACACATTGACGAAACCGTGCGGAACATCCGCGGCAACGTTGGCTATGCTCAACCGCCCCAGCTTTTCCTCAACCAGGGCCGCGGCTTTTTTCGCAATGTCGCTTCCGAGGTCGGCCCCGATTTCGATCGGCCCCGGGTGGGCCGCGGGCTGGCTACGGAGACTTCGACCGCGACGGCGACCTCGATCTCCTGATGACGACCAACAACGGCCCTGCCTGCCTCTTCCGCAACGATCAGCTCTCCCATAGGAACGTCATTCGCTTTCGTCTGACTGGCACTAAATCCAATCGCGATGCAATTGGCGCCAGCGTTCGGGTTTCTCGAAACGGGATCGAGCAGTCCCAGACGGTCAAGACGGGATCGAGCTACCTGTCGCAATCGGAGCTGCCCTTGACGTTCGGGCTCGGCAAGAACGATCTGATCGATCGTGTGATTATCGACTGGCCCAGCGGACGCACCGAGGAGTTCAAGAACCTTCGCGCCGGGCGCGCCTATCAGTGCACCGAAGGAAAAGTGATCACGGCCCTGCCCCACTTCTGATTGTGGGCCGGCTTTCCCGCCCTCCCATAGCTAGTATTTTTGCATTATTGCGTTCCTTTCTGGCCGCGTCTAAAGTGTGCTCCAGAACAAGTCCTCGGCAGCGTCGGCACACGCGCTTGAGGCCCCCAAAACCTGATAGATCGCACCCCGAAAGAACTCCCAGGTCGGTTGACCGACTGACCTGGGAGTCGTTGTATAAAGACAACGACGACTGCTTTTTTTTGACCTGGATGACGGAGCGTTTCCAATGGCCACAAAAATTCGCATCACGGAAGACCGCGAAGCTACCGGCGACATCGCCGCAGCTTACGATTTCTGGCGTTCGACCTCCGGCCGCACTCAGGTTCCGGGGATCATCAAGTGTTTCGGAGCGCGGCCCGACTTCCTGCGCCAAGTCGTCGAGTTCTCGAATACCGTTCACTTCTCCGAGGGCCATCTCACCCGCCGCCACAAGGAGATGATCGCGAGCTACGTCTCCTATCTCAACAGGTGCCCGTATTGACTCGACAGCCACGCCTACTTCCTGCGTGTTCAGGGAGCCACCGATCAATGCGTTGCCGCGATTCTGGAGGGCAAACTTGACGAAGCGGGCTTGACGCCCGCCGAACGCGCCTTGCTCGATTACGCCGCGCTCATCACAAACGCCGCCTACAAATCAACGGCCGCCGACGTTCAGAGGCTGCGCGACGCCGGTTGGGCGGAAGACCAAATCGCCGAAGCCGTCTATGTGATCGCGATGTTTGCGTTCTTCAATCGCGTGGCCGACGCGTTCGGCGTGCCGTCGCAAAACTATCTTTCAATCGGCCATCTCACCCCGTGAGACCTGGCCAGTAGGCTGCTCGCGGCGCCACTTTCGCCCGATCTGTTGCAGCGCCCCGTAACCGTAGCGCCTAGGAACGCCTCTCGAGCCGCCCGTCCCTCTCTCCGCGCGCAACCTACCCCGTCACCCGCCTCGGAATCCAAAACAAAAACGCGAGCATCGCGATGCAAGCCGCCACCGGGACCAACAACCCGGCCCTCAGGCTGCCTTCCCGCACCGAAAAGAACCCCACCAGCCAGGGCATGGTCGCTCCGCCCAGCGCGGATAGCGCGAAGAGGACGTTCCCGACCCGCCGCGCGCGCTCCCCAAGATATTTGGCCATCCATGCCAATAGAACCGGATAAACCGCCGCAAGTCCGAGCCCGGTCACCCCGACGCTCACGGCTACTCCCCAGAACGTCCTCACCGCCAGCAGAACCACGCTTCCCGCCAATCCCATAATCAGGCCGATCATCACCAGCGCTCTCTCGCGCTTCCGCAAGGGGTTGACCGGCACGAACGCCCGGCCCGCCATCAAGCCACCCCAGAAAAACATCGGCGCGAGAGCCCACAGATCCTTCGGCGCCGATCCCATTCTCTTTGTCAGCGCCGCGGCCCATCCCGCAACGGAGTTCTCCGTGCCCACGTACAGGTAGAACAGCGCGCCGAAAGCGATTGCCGTCAGTTTACTGGCCCATTGTTTTGGAGGTTCGGTGGCGTCCTGCGTCCGCGTTTGCACCCCCAGGTCCATCACGATCAGAACCAGCGCCGCACAAATCGCAGAACCCGCCACGCCGTACAAGAACCACGAAATTGCTCCATGCCGTTGCGCCAGCAACACCAGCGGTGGACACGCGATCGCGCCCACTCCCCAGGCAAAATTCAGGATGCTCAGCGCTGCTACTCGCCGCGACTCCGCCGTTTCCGCCACCCACAGATTCGAGCTGGACAACACCAGCCCCAAGCCGTACCCGTACACGGCGGTCGCAGCCAGACCGCCAAACTGGCTGCTCGCATTGAGTCCTGCAAGTCCCAGCGCGATGGCCGCGAATCCCAGGACGAGTGTAAATTTATAGCCCCGCTTCGGAAGCAACGCGCTCAGCGAGGCAAGGCCTGCCATGTTGCTGGTGAATTGAACCGTGAAGAAGAGACCGGCGCGTTCGTCGCTCAGCGACCAGCGGCTGATGAGCACGGGCAGGATCGGCCCAAGCAGCACGGTCACCACGCCCGCGACTACGAACCCCCCGAGAACCACGGCAGTCGCCGCACTGTTTCGTCGAAAGTCGTCGCGCGTGGGTTGAATCGAACTTGTTGCGCCCATTTAGTGCTCTTGCTTTGCGACTCTTCGCCGCCAATAGAAAGCGCCGGTGGGCAGCCACAGGGCCGCCGCGCCCGCCACCGCCGATTCCGACCCGTATTTGGCCTCGACAATGGGAATCTCTCTCCAGTGTGGATTAACCGACCACGTTTCGAGCGACTCTCGAATCTGCCCCACGCGCGACATCATCAGGTGGCCCGCTCCACCGCCCACAACGATTACGTCCGGCTCCAGCAGTTCGATGACATTACCCAGCCAGATTCCGAGCCATTCCGTCGTTTCCTTCAGCACCTCGTTCGCCAGTTTGTCGCCCTGCAAGGCTGCCTTGGCGACGATCTCCGCGGTTACCGCCTCGATTTTCCCATCCGTCAGGGCCAGCATCTTCGCGCCGTTCGATCCGCACTCAACCAATCCGGCCAATCGCTCGCGCGCGTTCCTGCCAATCGCCGTTCCGGACGCATACGCTTCGATGCACCCTCGCTTCCCGCAACCGCAAAGCGGTCCGTGAAAATCGATCGTGGTGTGCCCGCCCTCGCCCGCGCACCCCGTCCGCCCTTCGTAAATTCGCCCGCTCTGGACGATCCCCGTTCCAATGCCGGTGCCGAGCGTAACGTAAAACACGTTCCGATACCCCGCTCCGGCGCCCCACGCGGCTTCGGCGAGCGCGGCCACGTTCGCGTCGTTCCCAATGCGCGTGCGCAGCCGGTAATGCTTCGCAATTTCTCGCGCGAGAGGAAAATCCCGCCAGCAAGGGATGTTCGCCGCGCCGACCAGAGTTCCTCGCGCGGAATCCACCCATCCGGGGACGCTGATCCCAATCGCCGAGGCGCCGCGCGCTCGCCTGTCGCGCAGCAACGCATCCAGGGTCTCGGTCACAGCGCGCAATCCCTCTTCCACTGTCCCGCGCGCCGCCATCCGGCCGCGCGAGCGCGCCACGATTTTTCCCGCCCAATCGACTACGCCCGCGGCCACTTTCGTGCCGCCGATGTCCACTCCGATGAAAGCCCTGGAGCGCGGTTTACTCGTCATGTGATTTGCGGACAATCGAGAAGACTGGAAGGCATAGCGGCCCGAATTTATGGCATACATCCGCAGGCGTGGCAACGCGAATCTGCTATAGAGCACAAGCGCCTCGAAACTCGCTACTCGGAAATCGCATTTCGTACTATCCTCGCGGATTCAATTTGCGAATCATCGACTCGGTTCGAAAGGAACTCATGCGTTTGATCCTTCTTCTGCTGTTTGTTCCGGCAATGGCCGTGGGGACCGCGACGCAAACTCCGCCTTCCTCGCAAGCCGCTCAGATCAATGTTATGCCGCTTCCGGCCAAGGTACGCACCGGCAGCGGAGAACTCGTCGTGAGTCAGGGGTTCTCGGTCGCCATCGAAGGCGCGCAGGATCCTCGCCTCGACCGCGCCGTCCGCCGCTTCCTGGGAAACCTTTCGTTCCAGACCGGCGTTCCCCTGGGACTTTTGCCGTCAAATGGCGGAAAAGCGACGCTCACCGTTCGGGCCGATCGCGCCAGCAAGCCTGTGCCCGAACTCGGCGAGGACGAGAGCTACACGCTCGACGTCAACTCCTCGAGTGCAACCCTGACCGCGCCCGACACGCTCGGCATCCTTCACGGTCTCGAAACTTTCCTTCAACTCGTGCAGCCGACTCCCCAGGGTTCCGCCGCCCCTGCCGTCCACATCGAGGACCAGCCCCGCTTCCCCTGGCGCGGCCTGATGATTGACGTCAGCCGCCATTTCATTCCGATGTCCGCACTGATCCGCAACGTCGACGCCATGGCCGCCCTGAAACTCAACGTTCTTCACCTCCATCTCTCCGACGACCAGGGCTTCCGCGTCGAGAGCATGAAATTCCCGAAATTGCAGGAGCTTGGCTCCGACGGCAACTACTACACGCAAGACCAGCTCCGCGAGCTGATCGAATACGCCGCCGACCGCGGCATTCGCATCGTGCCGGAATTCGACATGCCGGGGCACTCGACTTCCTGGTTCGTCGGATACCCGCAGATTTCCAGCGGTGCGGGCGCCTATTCGATCGAGCGCCACTTCGGCATTTTCAACCCCGCTATGGATCCCACGCGCGAGGAAACCTACAAATTCCTCGATAAGTTCATCGATGAGATGGCAAAGCTCTTTCCCGACGCCTACTTTCACATCGGCGGCGATGAAGTGAACGGAAAACAATGGGACGCAAACCCGCAAATCCAGGCGTTCATGCGCGCCCACCAGATCAAAGACAATCAGCATCTCCAGCAATACTTCACCGAGCGGGTGCAGAAAATCCTGAGCAAGCATCACAAATTCATGATCGGTTGGGACGAAATCCTCAGTCCCGGCATGCCCAAAGACATCGTCATCCAATCCTGGCGCGGACCCGACTCGCTCGCAGCCGCCGCGAAGCAGGGCTATCGCGGATTGCTCTCGAGCGGCTATTACCTCGATGCGATGGAAACTGCCGCGGAGCACTACGGCGTCGAGCCCGTGTCGGGAGATGCGGCCAAGCTAAGTCCCGAAGAACAATCCCGAATCCTCGGTGGCGAAGCGTGCGCCTGGGCCGAGTTTCTCTCGCCGGCCAATGTCGACTCGCGCCTCTGGCCGCGCACAGCGGCGATTGCCGAGCGTCTCTGGTCGCCGCGGCAAACACAGGACGTCGCCGGCATATATCGCCGCCTGGACGCCGTCAGTTGGCGGCTCGAGTGGCTTGGTATCGAGCACGAGTCCGGCCTGAGCGCCATGCTGGGCCGCATGGCCGGCACGGACAACGTCGCCCCGCTTCGCGTGCTCGCCGACGCGGTGCGCCCCCTCGGCCTTCAGGGGCGCCAGGAATCGGACGACAAAGCTGGAACGGAGGAAACGGCGCTGACCCCGCTGAACCGGCTCGTGGATGCCGTGCCGCCGGAAAGCAAATCGGCTCGCGATTTTACAAATCTCGTCAACGCCGTGATCGCGGGCAGTTTCAAGGACGCTCGAGCGGAAACGCAGGTCCGCAACCAGCTCACGCTCTGGCGCGACAACGATGCTCACCTCCAGCCCATGCTCCAAAGTTCTGCTGCGCTGAAGGAGCTCGAGCCCGTTTCCCAAACGCTCGCTTCGCTCGGCGCCGCAGGCTTGCAAGCCCTCGGCTACCTCGACCGCGGGGAAAAAACGCCACCCGAATGGAAAGCTCAAACTCTCGCCATGATCGAGAAGGCCAAAGGCCAACAGGCAGACGTATACATTGCCGTTGCCCCCGCGGTGGAAGCGCTCATCAACGCCAGCGCCGGCTCACGCTGAGCCCAAGAGGCGAAGGGTTCACTCAATAGGCAAAGGCTCTCCTTGAGGAAGGGCGTCCGTAGGGGCGGGTCTCAGACCCGCCCGGCACTTCCGCAATTCGCCTCCCAGTTGAAGTTTGCGGCGCATCGTAACGCAATACGAGTAACCCTCTAGTTCTGGAGTGAGCCCAAAACGCCTGATCGATTGAGAGTGAAAAAGAAAACGAGATTATCGCAGCGGCAGCCTGATGATTCCGAGCGGGTTCACGCGCGCGCCGTCCACGATCAGTCCCCAATGCAGGTGGGGACCCGTCGCGCGGCCGGTTGCGCCGACCAGCCCTAGAATCGCGCCGGCCCTCACTGGCTCATCTTCTTTCACCTTGATCTGCTTCATATGACCGTAGAACGTGTAAACG
Source organism: uncultured Acidobacteriota bacterium (assembly GCA_963753475.1). Classification (GTDB taxonomy): domain Bacteria; phylum Acidobacteriota; class Terriglobia; order Acidiferrales; family UBA7541; genus Palsa-295. The sequence goes on along the minus strand of CAVWCN010000017.1, from coordinate 34,554 downwards.
CCCTGTCCGTGGTCCACAATCACCGTGTTTCCCGAGAAAAAGAAGTTCTCGGCCAGAACCACGCGCCCGCTCTGCGCCGCATGAATTGGCGTCCCCGCAGGCGCGGGGATGTCCAGTCCCGTGTGTGGCGACCGAGTTTCGCCGTTCAGTAGCCGCCGCCTGCCGAAGTTGTGTCCCGTGTGCTTGCCCGCCAAAGGAAACCGGAATGGCCCCGTCCACAATCGCTCGGGCGTGACGTGGGCGAGAATCTCGTGCAACCGCTCGCTCTCCTTCGTGGCTCGTGCTTCATCTTGCGGGCTCAGCTCGACGAATCCCGGCGCCACTGTCAGCCGCTCGATGGCGAAGCGCCCCGCCGTAACATCGACGCTCGCGCTGCACGTCAGCAGCTCTGCGTTTGGCGCCGTTCCCGAAATTTCCACCTCGTACGCCCCCGGCGCGCGCTCCAGATCGACTCCCAATAGCGCGTGCTCGACGCGTCGGCCATCTGCCCAAAACTGGAGATCGTTTTTCCCCCATTTCCCGTTCAAATCCCTCAACGGGGCGGCGCTGCGCACGGTCAACTCGAGCAGGCCACCCTGGGCGGCGCTGGGCCTCGTCAGCCCGAGCGTCACGCCACTCGCGCAGCGCTGAACGGCCGTTCGTCCCGATCGTTCGGGTTTCGTGCGCACGTTCGCCGTTTGCGCGATTACGGACCCCGAAAAAGGAACGATGAGAAGCAGTATCGCCGCAAAATTGAAAAGAGAAAGTTTTGGCTGGATCATTTTCCCCAATCGGATAGTTCCCCTCAGATGGAACGTATGCGTTTGACGCCGCGGCACCGCGCCGTCGAAGGCCTAATCCGAATGATCATCGCCGGCAGGCGTCCCCTGCGTGGAAAATCCGGAAATACGGCCCCACGCGCTGGTGCGCCAGTTTTCGATGACGTCGCCGGCCAGAATCCATGGCGGCACATCCATCAGCAGGTATCGTCCAAGGCTTTCGACGTACGGTTCGTACATTTCGCGAACCTTACGCAATTTCTCATTCCACTCCGGGGTGTCCCGAAGCGTGAAACCGCTTCGAGCCAGCGATGTGCGGAGACGATCGAGTTCCTGATCAGGCAATCGCTCGCGCGTCGTATGTGGCGCCGCGCTGAATATCTGCGCGAGATCAACCACCGTGTGCCGGCACATCGCGAAAGTCAGACGCGCCTGCCGCGCGCAGGCAACCTCCTCGCCGGAGCCTGACATTGCGTTCACCTGGGAAGTGAGTACCCCTGGTGTGGACGTCGCATGTGTCATTTGCCCGCCAAACGCAACCCTTTCCGCAACGAGCCGCCGGCTGTCCAGAACGTGCGCTTCCTCGCCGCCTTGCGCAACTTCGCTCTTCTCAAACCCGCTCATTCCGGCGATCAGAAGCGCGCTCGTATCGAGAATGGCCGTAAGCGCGGCGAGCCACGATTCGTTATTGTGCTGCGAGCGGAAGTAGGCGACCACCGGGTAGGAAACGTGACTCTCCAGAATTTCCGCGGCGACCCGCTCCCAATCCCGAAGAAGTCGATACAACTCGTTCCACCCCTGCGGGCCCGAGTGGCGTCGAATTAGCTCGGCCGACGTAGGCGGCGACCCCGCGCGCGAATCCAGCAGAACGATGTTCACCTCCCGCCGCGAAAACGCCTGATAAATCACCGGCAGGTAACTGAACACCAGCGCGAGAAATCCGAATCCCAGTCCGCTTTCGGTCACGGCCAACCAGCGCTCCCCCCAGCCGTACGGCGACACGTCGCCCAGTCCCAGCGTGAAAAAGGTCGTGCCGCTGAAGTAGAGGCCAGTGACGAAATCGTGCGGACCGGCCATGACTCCATGTCCAAGCTGCTCAAAACGAGCAACGCTGTAATACAGAAGACCGAACGCCAGGATGATCCCCGCCGCCCAGAACACAAAAAGGAAAAGCAGCGAGAGCGGACCGAAGAAACTGAGGAACGTTTCCCGCCTTTTGGGCCGGCGCATTTTCCCGGCCAGCGTTCTCCACGGAAGCCACGTGCTCCGATAGAAAAGCCGCGTAAAGCGGAAGCGTCGGGTGGCGCGTCGAGGCAGAACGATCGTCTCGAACGCCTCCCAGAGAATGCCCGCGGCAATCAGGAATCCCGCGATCGCGGCAATCACTGGACCGGCCATCGCACCTCGCGAATCGATTCAGCGCCCCACAATCATGCAGCTTGTTCGAGGCTCGCGCTCATCGTGATTTCGGCTTTCAGAACGCGCGAAACGGGACAATTTGCCTTCGCGCTCTGCGCCGCGTTCTGGAAGGCGTCGGCAGAGATTCCCGGCACCCGCCCAGCCACGTCGAGATGAATCTTCGAAATCGTCCATCCCGCATCCAGCTTTTCGAACGAAAGCGTAGCCGTGGTGCGCAGGCTCTGCGGAGTGAAATTCATGGTGCCCAGTTGCGCCGAGAGCGCCATCGTGAAGCAGCCCGCATGCGCCGCGGCGATCAACTCCTCGGGATTGGTGCCCTTGGCGCCTTCGAATCGTGTGGTGAAGGAATAGGGCGTATCGGAAAGCACGCCGCTCTGGCTTGAAATCGACCCTTTGCCGTCCTTCAACGCGCCGGACCAGACCGCAGAAGCTGTTCTTTGCATAATTCCCCCATTCTTTCGATCGTTTTTGGATGATTTTTGGCGAGCCGAGGTTTCGAAAATCTCACCGCGAGCGGCCGCGCCACTTCCCTGTTTTACGCTCCGCCGCCCGGGAAAGCCAGCAGCGCATGCAGGCTGCGCTTGTCTCTCGATGCTCCGAACGCTCGCTATCCGCCCTGGGCTAGCGCGCAATCGACGTCACGATCAAGTACGCGCGCATGCGTGGATCCATCCAGTCCCGCAGCGCGTCGCCCAGCAGGTTGAACGCCAGCACCGCAGCCATCACCGCCAGCGCCGGAAAAACCACCAGATGCGGTGCGTCAAACAAATGCGCGCGCGCATCGTTCAGCATCGCGCCCCAACTCGGCATCGGCGCCAGCACGCCCAGCCCGAGAAAACTCAGCGTGGACTCCGCCAGAATCGCGCCCGCTATGCCAATCGTCGCCTGCACCAGCACCGGCTGCAAAATGTTGGGCAGCAGATGCCGCACCAGGATGCGCCCGTGCGACGCTCCCAGCGACCGCGCGGCCAGCACGTACTCCATTTCCTTGGCTTGCAAAATTTGTGCGCGCGCCAGCCGCGCATACCCCGCCCACCCCGTCACGACCAGCGCCAGAATCACCTTGTCGATTCCCGGCCCCAGAAACGCCGCAAATGCAATGGCCAGCAGGATACCCGGGAACGAGAGAAACGCGTTGATCAGGATCGCGTTGAGGAAACGGTCCCACCACCCGCCGAAATACCCCGCCAGCGCTCCCAGCGTCAAGCCCACGATTCCCGCTCCGAATACCACGCTCACGCTCACCGTCATCGAAACGCGCGCGCCATAAATCACCCGCGAGAGCACATCGCGCCCCAGATCGTCCGTTCCCATCCAATGCGCCGCGCTGGGACCCGCCAGTCGAATCGACAGGTTCTGCGCCGTTGGGTCGTACGGCGAGATCCACGGCGCCCCGATCGCCAGAATTGCCAGCACCAGCGCCAGCCCGAACGCCCAGCGTCCCAGGCCGCTGTGCTTTAGAAATTCGCGCAGCGCCTTCATTGCAGCCGCACCCGCGGGTCCACGAACGCGTAGACGATATCCGTCAGCAGATTGACCACCACGTACGAAACGGCAATCAGCAGAATGCACCCCTGCAACAGCGGATAGTCGCGCGCCTCAATTGCCTGCACGGAAAGCCGCCCAATCCCCGGCCACGAGAAAATCGACTCGGTGACAATCGTGCCCGCCAGCAGCGTGCCGAACTGCAATCCCACGATCGTCAAAATCGGAATCAGCGCGTTCCGAAACGCATGCCGGAACATCACGGCCGATCCGCGCAGCCCTTTCGCCCGCGCGGTTCGTACGTAATCGCTCGACAACTCCTCGATCACCGACGTGCGCACCATGCGCGTGAGAATCGCCGCCAGCGCCGCGCCCAGCGTGATGCCCGGAAGGATCAGATGCGAGATTCCGCCGCGTCCGGAAACGGGCAGCCATCCGAGAAGCACCGAAAACACCAGGATCAGCACCGGACCGAGCGCAAAATTTGGCACCGAGAGCCCGAATAACGTGAACACGCCCACCGCGTGGTCCGCTGCCGTGCCTCGACGTTCCGCCGCGAACATTCCCGCCGGAATCGCAATGGCAGAGCAAACCAGCAGGGCGAAAAAAGCCAATTCCAGCGTAGCGGGATAATGATCGAGGACAACACTCGCCACGGGTTCCTGGAAGCGTATCGATTCGCCCAGATTCCCGCGCACCACGCCGCTCAGATAGCGCTCGTACTGCCTGGAAATCGGCTCGTCGAGCCCCAGCTCGTGGCGAAGCTGCTGAATGTCTCCGGCTCGCGCCCCTTCGCCGAGCATCTGTTCGACCGGATCGCCCGGCACAATGTGCGCCAGCAGAAAAACCATGGTGACGATCAGCCAGAGCGCGGGAATCGCGAGCAGCAGGCGCAGCGCCAGGTAGCGAATCATGCTTCGCGATGGTCTTCCGGATCGGTTGGATCGGTGCGGTGAATGTGGGACGATCTCGATCGTCCCGTGCGCGTTGAAGAGCGCCCTGCGCGTGTCAAAACTGTCTTTTCCTCGGCACGGATCGTCGCACCCGCCTCTGCATCGGAATCATTCGCCCTCTCGTGGGACGCCGCGCCAGACGACGGCCCCGGCGGCGCTGGCGCGGGAATCGGCTTGATCTTCACGCGCGAAACCCGTCTCCGCTCCATTTCCATTACGGTAAAACGGTAGCCGTTCGCTTCGAAACTCTCCCCGCCGCGCGGAATGAATCCCAGTTGGCTCAGCACGAACCCGCCGATCGTCTCATACGAGCTGTCCTCGGGCAGCGCCACCCCGTACTGCGAATCGAGGTCGCGCACATTGACGGCTCCATCCACCACCATCGCGCCGTCCGGCAGAAAAACCGGCCGCTCCACCACGTCGAACTCGTCGTGAATCTCTCCCACCAGTTGCTCGAGGATGTCTTCCAGCGTCACCACTCCCAGAATGCTCCCGAATTCATCCACCACCATGGCCAGCTCGGTGCGCCGCGAGCGAAATTCCACCAGCAGTTCGCTCGCCGGCTTGGTCTCCGGAACGATCAGCGCGTCGCGCAGGAAACTCCGCAGCGAGAACTCCGGCGGCGGGGAGTTTTCCTCGGCCCGGCGGGCGCGTTCCAGGAGAATCCATATCATGTCTTTGATGTGAACGAACCCCAGAATGTGATCGAGTGTTCCTTCATAGACGGGCAGCCGCGAGCGCTGCGTGGCGGCAAACACGCGCATCGTCTCTTCCAGGCTCGCCTCCACTGGAACCGCGTGGACGTCCGGGCGCGGGATCATCACTTCCCGCACCTGGATCTGCCCGAGCTCCATCGCGTTCTGGATGAACTTCGCCTCGTGCGCCGGAAACAGACCGCGGTCGCGCGCTTGCTGCACCATTACCTGCAGTTCCTCGGCCGAGCGCACCAGCGTATGGCTCTGCGCTGAAACCACTCCCAGCCAACCCACGAACTTGTCGGCAAAGTTGTCGAGCAGGTCGATGCCCCAACGGAAGGTGTTCAGGAACCAGCGAAATGGCCTCGCGACGATCAGAGCGACTCGCTCCGCGCGTGCCAGGCTCAGGCTCTTCGGCACCAACTCGCCCAGCACCACTTGCACGATCGTCAACAGGCCGAAGGCGAGCACGAATGCGACGCTATGCGCGGCCACCACCGCCCACGGGCGCGGAATGATGCGCACCAGCGGGGTCAGAACCGTGGATAGCGTAACCTCGCCGAGATACCCCAGCATCAGGCTGGCCAGCGTGATTCCCACCTGAACGCCCGAAACCACTCGCCCAAGGTCTCCGAGCAACTGCTCGACAACCTTCGCGCGAGGATCGCCCTTTTCCACCAGTTGCCGGACGCGCGAGAGCCGCACCGCCACCAGCGAAAATTCGGTGGCCGCGAAGAACCCGTTCAGGCCCACCAACACCAGTACGGCGAACAGTTGCAGCGCGATCATAGCGGGAACGAACTCACAAGAAGCGGCTGCGCGGGTCCCTCAGCCATGCCCCTAGTTTACCAGTCCGACGGGCACAGTCTAAGGTTCTTAGTGGCGGCGTATGACTTCAGTCATACCGCTCACGCTCCCACGATCATCAAGTGCTTCTTTATTCGCGGTTCGCGCTGTCGTGGAAATCGAGGCCGAACGACGGATTGTCCTTCGTGCCGGTGATCTTAATTGGTAGGACCGTTCCGGCGCCCTTCCCCGCGAAGAACGGATCAATGGCTTTGAGGAAAAAAGATTTAGCGCCTGTGGTGGTCTGCGAGAGCTTGGCTTGCATCCGCAGCTTGCCGCGAAGATCGAGTTGGCCGCTGTCGAGGCTGTATGTGCCATCAAGCGCCACCGCCGCCCCGATCACGTCGAATTTCAGCTCCGAAAGAGTCACCAGGCCCTTCGCCACAATCAGATTCCCGCTGAAATCGGATACTGGGTCGTCAATCGCGGGCGCGTTTGGCTTTCCCTGCCCCTTCAGGCTCAATGTCTCGATTTTCTGCTCGGTTGCGGGACTCGAAAACCGGGCACCGGCGATTGCGAACTGGCCTTGCAGCCGCATGCGGTCAACCAAATCCTCCTGGCCCTCGCCAATTTCGATCTTCGTCCGCAGCCGCACCGCTCCCCGCATCACGGGAGGCTCCGAATCCACCGCGAGCCTCAGCAAGTCCTGGACACTGGCGTCCTCGGTTACCCCGTTCATGACGATCGTGCGCCCGTGCTTCGGTGTTTTGTCGACCACTTCCCCCTTCACGTCCAGGGTGGAATGCTCGAATCGGGCCACCACGTCGTTCAGAATGGTGTTCCCGTTCGTCCCATCCACGATTGCCGAATACGTCGTGCGCAAATCGACGGGATGATGCGTCTTGCGCAGACTGAAGTCGGGAATTTCGGTTTCTCCGTTGACGCTCAGGTAATTGAGAGGTCCCGTGAACTGTCCGGTCGACGAAAGAATCCCGTGCAGCCCTTTTATGGTGCTCATGTCCGCGTTCTGAAACACGTAGTGCCCGCTCACCGGAGTTGAGCCGGGATCGTCCGCATCCCAAGGCCCGAACACGCCACTCGATTGAATCTGCCCCTTGGGCACGGGATTGGTGAGATCCGCCTGGAATTTCGCGGGACGCCCCGCTCCGAGAGGACCCAGCACAATGCGATGCAACTCGAATGTGTGGGGATCCTTACTGGGGTCCCGCGGAAGGATGATCAAGTCCGCGTTGTTGACGTGAACGCTCTGGACTACGACGGGATAATTCTTTGCGAAATTCTTGTCCGACGCGCTGATCAGCGGCGTCGACCCTTTTGGCCGCGGCGGGATGCGAATTTGCAGCCCCTCGAGTTCCACCCTCTTTATGACGGGATGGTGGCTGAAAACGCTGAGCGTCCTGGCGTCGAACGTGAGGCGCTCCATCTGGACCACCGGCGGCTCGTCGGGCTGCCCGATCCGGCGCAGAACCACTCCCTGTATCGTCACCTGCACGTGCGGGAACACCGAGCCAACGTAAAAGCCGGATATCTCGACATTACTGTCGAAGTGGGACCGAAAATAGAGTTCCGTGCGCTCCTCAGCCATCTGCCGCAGCTTGGGAGCGAGGCTGTGAACCAAAAAAAAGAATCCCACGCCGCCGCATGCGGCGATCACCGCCAGGATTATGACGATTACCCACCCGCGCGCCAATCTTCGCATGCTAAGTCCATGCCTCGAACATGGGGGAGACCTGCGCCTAGACTAGATTGTTCACGAGAGGAGGGCCATACCGGGAAGTGTGTAAGCCTCGGCATCTTTGCCGTTAAATCCGTCGCGGAGTCTGTTCAGCCGCGTCAACCATCTTTGCAGCGTCGGGAGCAAGTGGCTTTGGGGTGGAGAGGAGGTCCGGCCGCGTCCTCGCTTCCGAACGTCACAGTAGCGCCGGCATCCGGCCGGCGTTTTCGGCTTTCTAAATCGCAGCGCACTGGCCACCCAGTTCTAGTACTGCGACGATCTCCTTGAGCCTACTTAGTTCTGTGCTATCGCCGACGACCTCTAAACCGTGAGCTGGCGAGCCATCGAAGGCAGCCTTCAATCTATCTATGGGCAAGTGGGATTGAAAATCGCCGTAACCCCTTGAAAACAACGAACAGGGGCTCTGCTCGAACCTACCGTAGAGCAACTTTTTACGCACCGCTTCTTCAGCTCCGTCCCCATCGCCTCGCCCAACCACTCAGGCTGCCGCACTCCAATTGAACGTTTGCTCGACAAACCGGCTTTGCCGTACCCGCCTTGATGCCTCCGAGGGGGCGAGTTACTTTTCGTCAGCACTAGGCCAGGCGGCCTATCGACCATCGTGCGGGCCAATGCTAGGCTGGGAATTACCCGGAGGACTGCTTGACCGACCCGTTGGCATCGAGTGATCCCGGAGCGCAGAAGCGCCGGAGCACGCGTATCGTGCAGGCTGTGCCCATCACAGTCACGGGTGTCGATGCGCTCGGACAGCCGTTCAAAGAACGCACCACCACCACCGCTGTAAACTGCCACGGCTGCAAGTATCAATCGAAACACTACGTTCCAAAGAACGCGACCGTATCTCTGGATATACCGCGCCCTGAGCCAGCGCTCCCCGCCCGGACTGTGAGTGGCCGGGTCATCTGGGTACAGCGGCCACGAACCGTACGGGAACTGTTTCAAATCGGACTCGAATTCGACATCTCCGGAAACGTCTGGGGCATCGCCTTTCCCCCGGATGACTGGTTCCCCGTCGCCGATGAGCAGCCCGCCACGGCAGGTGGCTCCGCGCAAATCGAGGCAGCGCCGAAAGCGCCCTCCCCAATTCAGTCCGCGGTCAGTGCCATCAACAAGGCGACCGAGCATGTGGCTGAAAAGAAGCCCGAGACGACTGGAGCAGCGCCGTCTGCCGCACACACGCCAACAACCGTTACCCCGGCGCGCACATTCACCGCCCCGGAAACGCCCGCGAAAGACCAGAGCAAGATTCACGTGGTCGCGCCGCAGGCAATCGCGCCCGAGGAGGCACAGGCCGCGCTGGACAAGCACGTCGCGAAGCTGGTGACGAACGCCAAAGAAGCGCTCGACAAATCCCTCCGGCACGAGGCTCAGGCGGCGATTAACGACGAAATGACGATCGTCCGCCAGCAGCTGGACGTCCAGCTCCACGATGCAGTCGAGAAGGCCATCCGGGTCTCGATGGAGCGCGTCTCCGAATCCGCGGCGAAAAAGATGGTTCAAGACGCGGCCGATCGCACGCACGCCATCGTCGAAGAAGCGCGGAAGGCGAACGAAGCGAGCGCGGTCCAGTTGGACGCGAAGGTTCGGGAGGCCGTGCAGCAGGCCGTCAGCGGCGCTGCAGAACAAGCGGCTCAGGAAGCGGCGCGCCAAACCTCGGCGCTGAATTTGAAAGAGGCCGTCGAGAACGCGGTGGAAAAAGCGATCTCGGAACGCGAGGCGTCGAGTCCGTCGCTGCAAATTCTCTCCTCTCCGGAAGCGGCGCAGAAACAGATTGACGAATGGAAGAAGAGTCTCGAAGAGACGGCGCAGTCCGTTCGGCAACAATCGCTGAAACAAACAGAAGCGGAAGCCGGTGTAACCGCGCAGCGATTCCAGGCGGAGTTCGAAAACGCGCTGAAGGGCGCCTCGCGGAAAATTGAGGAGCAGGTCGCGGAGGCTTCCCAGGCGGCGCTCAACCGCGCCGAACAGGACGCTGCGGCGCGCAATGCCGAGCTGCAGTCGGCCGTCGAGCAAACGCTGTCGAACGCGCGATCCTCTGCAACCTCACTGGCGGCCGAACTTGCGGCCGAGCGGGCCCGAACGGAGAGCGCCGCGCTGCAACTGCAGAATACGACGCAGTCCACTCTGGAGAACACGCGTCGCGAACTCGATGACCTTCTGGCGCAGCGGGTCGAGGAAATCAATCGCAAGGCGGAACAGGTAATCGAGCAGCGCGCCCACCAGATCGATCCGATCATCGAGAAGGCGGCGCAGAAAACGGCGGACCGCCTCTCGGCGGAGCTGGATCAGAAGGTCACGGCCAAGCTGGAGGAGAGCCGGAGAGCCGTTTCGGAGCTTTCCGAAGCGCAGCAGCAAGCGCGGCAACAGGCCGAGCAATCGCGCGAATCGATTCGACTCGAGGCGCAACTTGCCGCCGACCAGGTCGCGCGGCTGCAGGAGAGCGCGAAACAGGAGATCCTCCAGGCACAGCAGCAGGCCGAGCAATCGCGCGAATCGATTCGAGTCGAGGCGCAACTTGCCTCCGACCAGGTCGCGCGGCTGCAGGAGAGCGCGAAGCAGGAGATCCTCCAGGCACAGCAGCAGACCGAGCAATCGCGCGAATCGATTCGAGTCGAGGCGCGGCTTGCCGCCAACCAGGTCGCGCAGCTGCAGGAGAGCGCGAAACAAGAGATTCTCGACGCTTCCGAGCAGGCGTTGCGCGTTCAGGACGCCGTGCGCGAACAAGTGGCGCAAGCCTCGGAACAGGCAATCCAGGAGGCGCTGGGCCGCCTGAGCCAGGAAACCGGCCGCTACCCCGGAGAAGTGGAAAAGTCCTGCCGCGAGGTTGTTTCACAGGTGCAGGCGGAGTTCGAGCAGAAGGCTACGGCGACGGAGCACGCGACGTACGAGGCGCTGCTCAAAGCCTCTGACTGGTACCAGAAGAAAGCGCACGCAACGATGCAGTCGTCGCTCGAGCGGGCTGTCGAACAATCGACGGCTGACTTGCGCGATCGCGCCGCGGAGGTTTCAAGTCTCCTGGCGTCGGAACTGGACCATTACCGCCGAACCTACCTCGAACACAGCCAGGCTCAAATCGAAGAGGCCGCCAACGAGCTTGTCGAACGCGAGCGCACCAAGCTCACCGAAACGGCGGAGATCGCGAATGCGAGTTTCACCGATCGCGTGCAGCGCACGACCGACGAGTCCCTGCATCGCTTGAAAGACGCATCGCGCGAAACGGCCGAAAAAACGCGCACGGACATGGAATTCAGCCGCGAGGGCGCGCTGGCAGAGTTTCAAAAGAGCGTAGATGAACGGCTGCAACGCGGTGTCGAGGAGGCCAAGGAAAAGCTCCACACGCAGTTGCAGCCGCTGATGCAAACGATGGACACCACGTGGCAGACGAAGCAACAGGAATGGATCGAGCAGATTCAGCGCTCGACGAATGAATCGATCGAGCAGTACAAGTCGCGGCTGGAAAACGCATCGAATTCCTGGCTGCTGGCCTCGGCGACGACACTAGGACAGCACTCGCAAGCCGTTCTCGACACCATTGCCAAAGCCGCCGAAAAGCGCCTCCGCGAAACCTGCCGCGACGTCCTCGCGGGAATGGGCGACACGTTGAAGGAACGGATGATGGGCCTTTCCAGCGGCTTCAGATCCGAAGACGATGACGACGAAGTACCTCCCAAGAAGTGACTCCGTAGCCCGCGCGAATCCCGCCGCGACGATCCGTACGTTCCAGTTTTCAGACTAGCTGAGGGCGCCCGCTGGAAACACGCGGCTGGGACATAGCCAAGCTCGCGCCCCCGGGAAATCGCCTCCACTGCGTCGCGCGAATTTTCGGTCCCGGCCGTGTCCCGCTATAATGGCGCGATGGCCAACCTCTCTTACCTGAGCATCTGGTGCAAGGAATTCGACGAGGAGCGAATGCTGGGGCAGTTCGGCGCGTTCCTGGCTACGGTGCCTTTTTCGGCGACGAAACCGGGGTTCACAAGTCTGACGATTCGCGCCGTCGACGCATCCGAGTCTCCCATTCTCGAGGACGACCTGCGTTCGGCGCCGCTCGACGCAGCCGGGATCGTAGAGATTATCGGGCATCAGGTCCACAGCGACAGCGCGTATGAAGTGCGCGCGAACTGGGATTTGTGGGAGTTCGATGCGGGAGCGGCGAAATGGCTGAACGAACCGCACGGGCTCGAAATCCTCTGCCAGGGCCAGGACTATGACGACGGGTTCTGGCGCGAGAACGGGCACATCCAAGTGAGCCTCGGATTCGAGCATCTCTTCACCGGCCACGCAGGTCTTTTGGGAATTCGGCAGGTGGGCCAACGGACCGCTGAAAGCCCCGAAGAGGCGCGGTTTCTGGAAGCGATGGCGTGGCCGGAGAACCTGCAGGCGTACCAGGAAAAAACGCGGGAAAACATCCACAAGCTGCTGGAATGGATTCGAAGGATCGAGAAGGCCGTTCCCGTGGAGCGAATTCGGCTGTGGTCGGAGGGCGAGGAGAATTTCGAGGCGCGAATGGAAGAGATCCTGGCTGCGCGGTAATGGCGTGGCAGGATTGGAGGAAAGGAAGAGAACCGGGCGCGGGGCGTGCTGTACCGCCTGGCGGGCCTCTTTTTTCGTAGAGGTTGACACAGACGAGCACTGGTTCTTTCCATCGAGAGTTTCTCGCTATAGAATCAGTCTTGTGCCCTCAACAACCCGCGCGAGAACGCCGGTGCGGAGCCTGCGCGCACAGAGAGGGAGTTTCAAGCGAATCAAGCAGGAAGGCTCGCGCATCCGATAGTTCCGATTCCAATCTATGAAGCGAACAGTAGAAATCTGCGTCCTTATAGCCCTCGCTCTCGGGTGCGCCTCCTGCGGGAGTAAAACTCCCACACAAACCCAGGAAACCGGCAAGCCGGCGGCTCCCGCGATTCCCGACAATATTCTAAAGGCAGCCGAATCCGATTTGGGTTCCGAGGCCGAGGTGATCGTCTACGGAGACCTGGCGAAGAACGGAAAAACGCAGGCGCTGGTGGTGAACCGGCTCAAAGTGACTCCGCAGACGGCGGTCCCTGGCATTCTCCTGACGCGAGCCTCCATCATCGAAAAGGATGAGGGCCGCTGGAGAGAAATCTTCCGCTGCGATGAGCACCTGAAGAACGAAAAAGGTTATCTGGCGCGAAATCCGCTGACCGATGTGGGGTCGTGGCGATTGCAATACGAGCAGAACCCGCAAAAGGGGCTGGAGCTGTACTTCACCCCGCTGAATAAACCCGCCGGCGGATACATTCAAACCTTGGGCGTTCTTTGGAACCCCGAGGCAAAGCGTTATGAAACGCTCGACCCCAGCTACAAGCACTTTCTGATGGAGCAGCCCACGCTGGAAATCCCGCAGTCTCAGGTGCGCATGTGAGTGCCGCGGCGCAAACGGCGGTCGGTGCAGTCAGGCCGGAACGCAAGCCGAGCGGCTGGGACAATCTGAAGCCGCTCGTCCCATACGTCCTGCGCTACAAGCGCACGACAATCATTGGCCTGCTGGCGCTTACCATGATGGGGCTCGTCGGAGCGCTGCCGCAGCTCATCATTGGCGCGATCGTCGATCTGCTGAAGGGTTCTCCGGCGCCGCTCGAAACCCTCACGGGTTTCTCCCGTCAAATTCTGCACCCGCTGTTTGCGCTCTACGCGCCATCCAGCCGCCACGCTTTGGGCATATTCTGCGCGCTTCTTGTCGGGGTGATGCTCGTGAAGGGCTTTTTCTCCTATTGGACGCGCTGGATTCTGATTGGAATGTCGCGAGACATCGAGTTCGACCTGCGGAACGATTTGCTGACCCGGCTGCTGAGGCTCGACCCGGAATTCTACGTGCGCAATCGCACGGGCGACCTGATGTCGCGCGCCACCAACGATTTGAACGCTGTGCGCATGGTCCTCGGCCCGGGCATCATGTACAGCGCGACAACCATCGCCACGATGGTGTTGGCTCTGTTCTTCATGTTCAAGCTCTCGGCGACTTTGACGCTCTGGGTGCTGATCCCAGTTCCGCTTGTGATCGTTGCGGTGCGCTATTTCGGCCAGACCATCCACCGGCTCTCCGAAATAATTCAGGCTGCGTTGGGAGTGCTGTCGACGCGCGCGCAGGAGAACTTGACGGGGATCCGCGTGATTCGCGCTTACACGCAGGAGAAACCGGAGATCGAGCGGTTCGACCAGGCAAATCGCGAATACGTCGACCGAAACATCAAGCTCATCGCTACGTGGAGCTTGTTTTTCCCCGCGCTTTCGGCCCTGGTTGGAATGACGATCGTAATTCTCCTGGGCGTGGGTGGAGCGCAGGTGGTGGATCATCGCGTGTCGCTGGGCACGCTGACGGCTTTCTACACCTTCCTGATTCAGCTCGTATTTCCGATGATCGCAATCGGCTGGGTCACGAACATCTTCCAGCGCGGGGCGGCTTCCATGAGCCGCCTGAATTACATTCTGGAAGCGGAACCCAACATTCAAGACGCCTCTAAATTCCGCGCAACAGGAGTCGACGGCGCGAATGGCCATGGGACAGCGATGACCGGGTCCCGGGCCGCGGCTGCTGCGTCTGAAATCCGCGGCGACATCGAGTTTCGCGATTTGACGTTCCGCTACCCGACAGCGGGCGACGGCGGCCAAGGCAAGCCCGTCCTCTCGGACATCAACCTGACCGTACCGGCGGGAACGTCGCTGGCGGTGGTAGGACCGACGGGAAGCGGGAAATCCACGCTGGCGGCGTTGATCGCGCGGCTCTGGGATGCGCCGGACGATTCGCTGCTCATCGACGGCCGGCCGATCCGCGAATACCCGTTGGCTGAACTCAGGGCTGCGATTGGTTACGTTCCACAGGACACATTCCTGTTCAGCGAAACTGTCCGCGAAAACATTTCGTTTGGCGTGAACGACGCGGTCGAGGAGCAGATCTACGAAGCCGCGGAGGTTGCCAGCATTTCCGGAGAAATCGAAAGCTTCCCGAAACGTTTCGACACGATGGTGGGAGAGCGCGGCATCACCCTTTCGGGCGGTCAGAAGCAGCGAACGGCGATCGCGCAGGGCTGTCCTGCGGCAGCCGAAGATTTTGATCCTCGACGATGCGCTGGCCAGTGTCGACACGGATACGGAAGAACGCATTCTCCAACGCTTGCGCGAAGTGATGCGGAATCGTACGACCGTGATTGTCGCGCACCGGATTTCGACGATCAAAATGGCCGACCAGATCGTGGTGCTGCGCGATGGACAAATCATCGAACGCGGCTCCCACGAAGAACTGCTGGCTTCCAACGGATATTACGCCGACCTGCACCAGAAACAGTTGCTCGAGGAAGAACTGGCGCGCGAATGAGCGATTTTCGCGAAGAAGAGAAACTCGGAAAGATCTACGACTCGCAGCTGACGCGGCGGCTGTTCCAGTATTTGCGCCCGTATCGTCCGCAGGTGGTTTTGGCGCTGTCGTTCACGCTGGGCGTTACGGCGATGGAGCTGGTGGGGCCCTATGTCTTCGGGTATGGCGTAGATAAGTACATCGTTCCCGGCTTCGCGCAGACGATCTCGCGCCACGCGGCGATGACGGGACTGTTGTGGGTGGCGCTCGTTTTTACCGCTTCCCTTTTGCTGAGCTTCGGCTTGCAGTACGCGCAGGTGCGGATCATGCAATGGGTCGGGCAGGAAACGATGTACGACCTGCGGAAGGAAATTTTCGGGCACTTGCAGCGCCTGCCGATGAGTTTTTTCGATCGCAGCCCGGTCGGGCGGTTGGTGACGCGTGTGACCACCGACGTGGATGCGCTGAACGATCTTTTTGCCTCGGGCGTCGTGGCGATGGTCAACGATTTCGTGCTGCTGCTGACTATGGCCGTCGTGCTGTTCAGATGGAACGGTTGCTCGCCCTGGTCACGTTTTCACCGCTGCCGTTGATGATCCTCCTGACCTATTTTTTCCGGAACAAGGTGCGCGACGCGAACCGGCGCATTCGCACGGCCATCGCGCGCATCAACGCGTTCCTGCAGGAGCACATCAGCGGCATGGCCATCGTGCAGCTCTTCAACCGCGAGCGAAAATCGCGCAAGCAGTTTGCCGAACTCAACCGGATTCACATGGAGGCGTATAAGGACGCCATCGACGCCTTCGCATTTTTCTATCCCGCGGTGGAATTCTTGAGCTGGGGCGGCATCGCGCTGATCTACTGGACTGGCGGGGTGCGGGTGATTTCCGGCGCGCTGTCGATCGGCGTGCTGATCTCTTTCATGATGTACGCGCAGCGGTTTTTCCGTCCGATTCAGGACTTGAGCGAGAAATTCAACATCCTGCAGACGGCCATGGCGGCGTCGGAGCGCATATTCAAGCTGCTCGATGAGCCGCTCGGTCGCACAGGCGGGCACGCGCAGCTTGCGAGCCCGCGCGGAGAAATCGAGTTTCGCAATGTGTCGTTTGCCTACAGCGGCGGCGCGAACCCTCGCGAAGAAGACTGGGTTCTTCGCGATGTCTCCTTCCGCATCGAGCCGGGACAGACTCTGGCGATTGTCGGCCACACGGGCGCGGGAAAAACGACCATCATTCAGCTCCTGCTGCGGTTCTACGAAATTCAGCGCGGGCAAATCCTGCTCGATGGCGACGGACATTCGCGAGCTGGATTTCGAGGGGTTGCGGCAACTGTTCGGGATCGTGCTGCAGGATCCGTTCCTGTTCACCGGGACGATGGAATCGAACGTCAAGCTGGGAACGGAGCGAATCGACCGCTCCACCGCCGAACGCGCGGCTCGCGACGTGGGCCTCGGGCCGTTTATTGACGCGACTTCCGCAGGGAATCGAGACCGCGGTCACGGAACGCGGAGCGACGCTGTCGGTTGGACAGCGGCAGCTTTTGAGTTTCGCGCGGGCGCTTGGCGCACAATCCGAAATTCCTGATTCTCGACGAAGCCACGTCGAGCGTCGACACCAAAACCGAGATTCTGATTCGCGAAGCGCTTGACCGCCTGCTCGAAGGCCGCACGGCGCTCGTCATCGCGCACCGGCTGAGCACGATTCAGCACGCGGACCGCATTCTTGTCTTCCACAAGGGCCGTTTGCGCGAACAGGGCTCGCACCAGGAACTCCTGGCGCTTCGCGGGATTTACTACCGGCTGTATCAGCTCCAGTACAAGGAACAGGAACTCGCAATTCCCCTCACCGGCGCAGGTGGCGCCGGATTCTCGCATCCGCTGCCTGCCGATGACTGACGCCGACGCGGTTGCTCGACCGCGCCTGTCGGCACTTCCCGCCGACTCCCTCTTTGTCTCCCGGGCTAGGCCGCGCGAGAGTCGATCGTAATGGCTCCCTCGATTCTGCTTTCGGCCGGCGAGGCCTCGAGCGACATGTACGCGGCGAAGCTCGCGACAGCTCTCCGCGAGAGAACCGGCGCACAAATCTTCGGCATGGGCGGCTCGCGCATGGTCGAAGCGGGAGTGGAATTGATCGTCGATTACCACGAAGTGGCGGTCGTCGGGATCACGGAAGTGCTGCACAAGATTCCCGCGGTGATCGGAGTGCAGCGGCGGCTGGCGCGCGAGGCGGTTCGCCGCCACGCGAAACTCGCCATTCTTGTGGATTCGCCGGGAACCCATCTTGGCGTTGCGCGCCGCTTGAAAAACGCGGGCATGCCCGTCGGCTACTTCATCGGACCACAAATCTGGGCCTGGCGGCCCGGACGCGTCCGCGTCGTGAAGCGCCTGGTCGAGCGCATGGTGGTGATCTTCCCATTCGAGGAGAGCATTTATCGCGACGCTGGCGTGCTGGTGAACTTTGTTGGCCATCCGCTGGTCGACCTCGTTCGGCCGCAAAAGACTCGCGAGCAATTTGCCGCGGCGAACGGGCTCGATCCGTCGCGGCCCATCGTCGCCTTGCTCCCGGGCAGCCGCCGAAGCGAAATCGAGCGCAATTTTCCGACGATTCTGGAAGCCTGCGCGAGACTCGCGAAAGCGGGCGGCGCGATCGAAGGAATCCAGTTCGTGCACGCCGCTGCCCCCAGACTGGGTGAGGCGTTTTGGATGCCGTTCGACAAGCCGGATCTTCGCCTGAAGCGAGTCGAGGGCGCCACCTACGATGCGCTCAACGCCGCCGATTGCGCGATCGTGGCCAGCGGAACAGCGACGGTTGAAGCGGCGCTTGTAGGCACTCCGATGATCGTCGTGTACCGAGTGGCGCCCGCCACGGGGATGGTGCTGCGACGTATGCTGCGCACGTCCGATATCGGCATGGTAAATCTGATCGCGGGGAGGCGGGTTGCCCCGGAGCTCGTTCAGGACGAGTTCACCGCGGAAGCCGTTGAGCGAGAGACGAGACGGCTGCTCGAATCGTCTTCGGCCCGTGAAGAAGCCAGGGCTGGCCTCGCTGAGGTGCGGGCCAGGCTCGGTCCGGGCGGCGCCATCGACCGGGCGGCGGACGTTTTTGCAGGCATGTTGTAGTCTGTTGCTTCGGGCAACTGCAAAGGCCCCTTCGGTATCATACTGTTGAAGGCGATTGCCTTCTTCCTGAGAGGTCCTCACTTGTTGAAAAGATTCCAGCTCACGGCGGCGCTGGCGCTATTTGTCTTTGCCGCCGCTTCCGCCTCCGCGCAGGCGCCGCACGCGTTTCCGTTTCGCGCTACGAACTACGACGTCCAGGTGCAACTCCAGCCCGACAGCCAGACTCTTGCAGCCCTGGCAAAGGTCGATTTCGTGGCGAATCAAGTCGGCAGGACCCTGCTGGTGGAGCTTCACCCCGATCTGCACATCAATTCGGTGAAAGACGCGAAGGGCAAGGACCTGAGCTTTCAGCGCGACAACAACGATCCTCTGGATGTAACGGTCGGTCTTTCCGAAACTGCCACACCGGGTAAACAATTCACGCTGACCTTCGATTACACGGGACCGATTTCCAACGAAGATGACAGTCCGACGAAAGGGCTGAAGTTCGGGTCGATCGACAAAACGTCGGCCTACCTCCTTTTGCCGGCTCGCTGGTTCCCCCTGACCGACTACCCTTCGAATCGCTATACCGGAACGTTCCGGATCATCGTCCCTTCGTCGTTCGTTGTGGTCGGCACGGGCACTTCGGCCGCGCCCACGACGATGCCTGGAATCGGCAAAGGACCGGGACAAGCGGAATACGTATTCAAGAACGATCAGCCTGCTCCCGTGGGATCGTTCGTCGCGGGCCAGCTGCAATTGACGCCGGTTCAGACGGAAGGCTACCAGTTCTCCGTGTATACGCCCCCCGCGCAGTCCTCCACCGCGAACGCGTACGGACAGTCCCTCGCGCATATTTTGAGTTTTTGCACTGACGGTTTCGGCGCGCTCCAAAGCCAGCCGAACCTGACCATCGCGCAAATGCCCGACGGCTCCGTTGAGGGATTTTCCGCTCCGGGATTGCTGCTCGTGAGCGCCCACATGTGGGCCCAAAAGCCCAACGAAGAGATCCTCACGCGGCTTGCGGCCGCACAATGGTGGGGCGATCGGGTCTTGCCCGCAAGCGCGAACGACGTTTGGCTTACGGACGGCCTTTCCCACTACGCCTCCGCGATGTACATGGAACAGGCAAACGGGGTGGCCGGCCTGCATCAGGCGCTCGAAGATTTCGCGGTTGGCGCGCTGATGTACGAGAACGAGACGCCGATTGGCCAGGCTCAGCATTTGCAGCCGTACTCGGAGCAGTATCAGTCCGTGGTCGACGATAAGGGAGCCATGGTATTCCACATGCTCCGATCCCAGCTTGGAGATGACAATTTCACGGCTTTGCTCAAGGAATTTTATAAAGAGCACGCCGGAAAAACGGCAAGCCTCGATGAGTTCGAAACTCTTGCCGCAACGAAGCTGCCTCCGCCGAAAGCGGGCGATCCTCCTCTCAATATGGTCGCGTTCTTCTCACAATGGCTGAATTCGACGGGCGTGCCCGAATTCAAGATGGACTACATCGTCTATCGCACGATACGCGGCTTCAAGGTGGTGGGGAAAATTCATCAGGGACTCGAAACGTTCCGCATGCCTGTGGAAGTGGAAGTTCAAACCGAAGGTAATCCCGAATTCAAGAAGATTCTGGTGACGGGAACCACGTCGCCGTTTGAAATCGATACGTTCGGCAAGCCCAAGCCGGACGGCATCGTCATCGATCCCAATAACAATCTTTTGAAGTCCAGCGCGAAACTGCGCGTGCGTGCGGCCGTCGCGCGAGGTGAAGGCCTCGCCATGCGGGGAAAATACTTCGAGGCGATTCAGGAATACCAGCGCGCCCTCGATCTCGCTCCAAACAATTCGCTGGCCGATTTCCGCATGGGCGAGGCGATGTTCTATCAGAAAAACTATCAGGCCGCGGCGAATTCGTTCCGCGCGGCCATCGGGGGCGACCTCGATCCGAAATGGGTCGGCGTCTGGAGTCACATTTATCTGGGGAAGATTTTCGACCTGCTCGGCGAGCGCGATCGCGCCGTGAACGAATACAGCCTCGCGCAACATACCAACGACGACACGGCCGGCGCGCAGGCCGAAGCCGGGCGCTATCTCCAGAAGCCGTACGCGGAAAATGCCACCGCTACCGCCGCCGCCTCCCCGACGCAAAGCGGCGCGGCACAGACGAAACCGCCGGAAAAGGCGGCTGCCGCGGACGCGAAATCCAACCGGCCGGTGCTCAAGCGGCGCGGTCCCGACCAGTAGGTCGGCTCGCGGCCCGGGCGATCAGAGAGGCTTCAGCCCGGTCAGAACCCGCGGCGCGTTGAAGCCTTTGCGCTGAACGAAAACCTGGAACGTTTCGCCCATTCCCTCTGGATGAATCAGCGTTTTGAATAAGAGGCGCAAGTGACGTCTTGCCTCTTCCGTGGCGCGCTCGGAGTCAATATCCGCAAAGTTCGATTCACGAGCAAGCGCCAAAAGGAAGTTGGACTGCGTCGTCAATCCCGCGCGAACGAGGCCGCTCTCGCGTCCCCAGAGGTCCAGAGTGGTGAAGTTCACGTGGCCGGTAAGGTCTTGGTCGCCGGGAGCGCGCAGGAAGTCTTCAGTCGCGCGGTGCCGCTCGTACGCCAGCAACGTTCCTCGCATGTGCAGTTGATCGTATAATTCGTGTGCTTCGCGGCCGTAGTCGATGGTCACGACGAAGCCCCGCCCCAGGCGTTCTCCTGCGTCGCGAATCCAGTCACAAACCGCGAGCCCCGCTTCAGCCTGCTGCCCGTCACCCAACTCGATTCCCTGCCGGGCAAAATAATCGGCGATGCGCGGCGAAGATAATTGTCCCTTCTCCTCGCACAATTTCCCGTTCTGCGCCCCGACGTACAGTTCTTCGAGCTGTCCCCTTTCTTGAACTACGCGATGAACGGGAAGCGCATCCAGCAGCTCGTTGGAGAAAATGCATCCGGCCGGGATTCCCTGCGGCAGCTCCGCCGCCGAAATAGACCGCTCGCGCTGAATGTGGGTGTCGAGCAGCGGCTCCTGCACAGCCCGTCGCACTTCCGATTTCTCGACCGCCACGTAACGGAGCGCCTCGTAGAAAGCCGGAAAAGTTTCCGCGGCGAAATCCAAGATGGCCTTCGCCAACACGCCTGTTCCCGCGCCCGCTTCTACCAGCCAGTACGGATCGGGACAGCCGCTCGCGCTCCACATTTCCGCCAGTTGCCGCGCGAGCAGGCATCCGAATAGAGGACTCACGTCCACATTCGTGAAGTAGTCGTGCCTCGGCTCCTGATTTGGCTTTGTGTAGTAGCCGTGCTGCGGATGGTAAAGGCACGCGTCCATGTATTCCGCGAATGTCAGAGGGCCATGCCGGCGAATTCGCTCGGCGAGCAGCGCCGCAAGCGGCGTCGAGGCAGGTTGCGCGGGCTTCAGTCTTTGCGCTGGGGATTGCAAGTGAACATCTCGACGATATAGTCGTGGAGGCAATCGTACAGCTGCTTCTGGAACATCCACGGAAACTGCGCACTCTCGATTTCGCGCGGCTTCAGTTGGAACGTGTACGTGTGCACCTGCGGTTGAGCGGGCGTGAAACGAATTGCAACCTCAACGCACTCGCCGCACGGGCGCGCTTCAAACGCGAACAACGGATGCTCGTAACGCGCCAGCTCTGCGCGGACCCGATCGGCGAGCGCGGCGGCTGTTTCTCTCTCCATGTTTCGGCTTCAGGCTTCCGGCTTCATTCTGCGCCGGACTTTCTCGAAAGTTTTCAGCGCCGCCCCATCGAAGAGCACGAAATAGACTTTTTCCAGCGAACTGCCGCGTTTCAGGTGCTCGTCCACCTCGCGCAGCATGATCTCCGCGCACTCCTCCAGGGGAAATCCCGCGATTCCCGTCCCCACGGCCGGAAACGCAATCGTCTTCAAGCCCTTTTCCGCCGCGATGCGCAGCGAATGCGCCGTCGAGCTTCGCAGCGCGTGCGCCGTCGTGCCCCCGCCAAGTTGCATGCTGGCGGCATGAATCACGTATTTTGCTTTCAGCTTTCCGCCCGAAGTGATCGCCGCGCCGCCCACCGGAATGCTTCCGATCTCGTTGCTCTCTGCCTGGATGACCGGCCCGCCTTTCCTGCGAATCGCTCCCGCCACGCCGCCACCGTGCTGAAGGTCGTTGTTCGCCGCGTTCACGATGGCGTCCGTGTCCATTTCGGTCAAATCGCCTTGCATCAGGATCACTTTGGACGCGATGCCGGGCTTCGCCGCTTGCGCTCGGGTCATGAAGGCTTCTTCTCCTCATCGACACTGTACTCGTAAACTCCGCGTCCCGACTTCCGTCCAAGTCTTCCGGCATTCACGTACTGTGCCAGAAGCGGGCACGGACGATATTTGTCGCCCAGCGTCTTGTGCAGATATTCGAGAATGCTAAGCCGCACGTCGAGGCCTACCAGATCGACCAGCTCGAACGGACCCATCGGATGATTGAGCCCAAGCTTCAGCGCCTTGTCGATGTCCGAGGCGCTCGCGATCCCCTCTTGCAACATGTAGAACGCCTCGTTCCCGATCATCGCATTGATGCGGCTGGTGATGAACCCGGGCGATTCGCGCACCACCACCACTTCCTTCCCCATGCGACGCCCAACCTCCGCGCAAGCCGCGACCGTTGCCTCGGAGGTTTCCAGCGCGCGTACGATTTCCAGAAGCTTCATCTTCGGCACCGGATTGAAGAAATGCATGCCAATGCAATCCTCGGCGCGCGACGTGATCGCCGCAATCTCCGTCACCGAGAGCGACGAAGTGTTGCTGGCCAGAATCGCTCCTGGCTTGGCGAACTTGTCGAAGAGCGTGAAGATTTCGAGCTTGAGCTTCCATTTCCTCTGGGACAGCTTCGATCAGCAGATCGGCTTCGCGACAGACTTCTTCGGCCGAGCGAGCCGTTGAAAGCCCCGCGAGGGCGTCTTGTCTCTGGCGTTCGGTCGCTTTGCCGCGCGTTACGCCGTCGTCGAACGTTCGGCGAATATAATCGATCCCCTGCTCCAGCATCTCCGGGGACACATCTTCGAGAATCGTGCGGTACCCGCCGAACGCCGCGGCGTAGGCGATGCCCCGCCCCATGGTTCCCGCGCCGATCACGCCGATTGTTTTCAGATCCATGGAGTTTCTCGCCCCCGCAACGTCGCGCTACTCGGGAAACAATCGCGCGGCGTTATCGTACAGAATTTTCTGCTGCGCCGGCGCGGAGATCGGCAACGCGCGGAATTTCTCGATGTTGCCCCGCACGGCGGGAACGCCCGGACCCGGCCAGTCCGTCCCGAACAGCACCTTGTCGGCAATCTCTTCCAGACGCGGAAAATACTCCATCAGCTTCTGCGGCGGAATGCCCGAAATATCGATGTACATGTTTTTATGGCGGCGGACAAGGAAGAATGCTTCTTCCATCCAGAGCGGACGCCCGCCGTGCGCCAGAATCACCACCAGGTTCGGGAAATCGATCGCCCACGTCGTCGGCAAGGATGGGCTGCGCGTAAACATTCCGAGCGCCCGCGAAAATCGAGGTGCCCGTGTGAATCATGACGGGAAGCCCTGCCGACTGAGCTTGCTCGTACATCGCTCGCAGCGGACCGAAGCCGTTGCGATACTCGTTGGGCGCGAAGAGTTGGTGTGAAGGATGCACCTTCAGTCCGCGAATGCCGATCTTCTTCAGGCGATCGACTTCCGCTCGCCGCGTCGCGGACATACTTTGGGTGAACGGAGCCGAAAGCCAGCAGGCGCTTTGGATCGGCGGAGCAATAGCGCGCGATCCAGTCGTTCACTTCGGGAGTGAATCCGATCACGTCCGGACTGACGTAGTTGATCAAGCCCGCGCGCTCGATTTCCGCCGCATCGAGAAATTTCAGGAACTCAGCCGGGCGGACGTGTATTTCACTACCTCGTCGTAATCCTCGGCGTTTGTGCATCAACTCCCGCGCGTGCGGCTTGAACATCTGGAGCGGCTGAATGTGGATATGGATGTCAATGACGGGCATCAGCTCGGGCTCTCCAGGCGGCGCGTCCTCGGGCCTGAAAATTGAGCGCTTCAGGTTCGCGCAGCGTATCAGGAACGGCGGGCATCTATTCTTCCGGGCGCACAGGTCTCTTCGAGCGCGCGCCGCGTGAAGACGCTCACCATGTCGCGGCGGTAGACGGGCGTCGAACGCGGACGTCGTCAGCGGCTTGCCCGTGCGAATCGCAACATGCGCAACCCGATCGGCCAGTTCTTCGCTCCACTTCTTTCCCACGAGCGAGTTCCGCCGCCTGCGCAACAGCACCGGCGCGGGATTGACGGCCGGCAAAGCGACGCGAGCGTCGCGGCACATGCCCGCTGAGTCGATCTTCATCGCCACCGCGACTCCCGCGAGCGGATAATCGATCGAATCGCGCACGCGCAATTTGTGATACAGCGCCCCGACAGCCCCGCCATGCGCGCGGGCACGTGAATCGGCGGTGAGCGATTTCGCCGCGGGCGAGCGCCATGCGGTCCATGCCGTCATTCTTGTAAAAATCGCGCAAAGGCATTCTGCGCGTGCCGTCGATTCCCGCGATTTCCACTTCCGCTTCGAGCGTCAAAAAGGCCGGCGCCGAGTCTCCGGACCATGCGGCCCAGCAGAATTTCCCGCCGGGGGCAACATGGCAAATCGGGCCGTCCTTCTTCAGGCAACCGCCAGAGCACTGGCGCCAGAAGTGCGACTGGTTGTACCAGCGGCAGCGCGTCTCGAGACAAAGATTGCCTCCGACTGTTCCCATGTTCCGCTGGAGCGGGCCCGCGATCGTGCTCACGGCGTGAGCCAGCACGGAAAATTGTTCGCGTACGACGGGCGCAGCGAGCAGATTGGTCAGCGTGGTCAGTCGCGCCGATGCGCAGGCCGTCGCGCTCGGAGAACTCGAGACGCCGGAAATCGCGTGCAGCGGTTTCAGATCGACCACCACGCGCGGCGTGAACAGTCGCATTTGCAGATTGGGAATTACGTCGGTGCCGCCCGCAATCGGCATGGCATCGGGGCCGTGTTCTTCCAGCATTCGCACCGCTTCATCGGCCGTGCGCGGCCGGGCGAGGCGAAATTCGGAGACGATCACGCGCCTCTCCACTCGCCGCGAGACGGACTTCATCTCAGCGGAAACACCGTTCCCGCCATTTCCCGCCTGTGTGGCGCCGCCCGCCTTTTTTTCCAGCGCTTCCAGCATCTTCTTCGCGCGAGAAACGGAACCGTGTTCATGCGCACGCCGACTGCATCGTAGATCGCGTTCGCAATGGCGGGAATTGTCGCCGCCAGCGATCCTTCGCCCGCCTCTTTCGCCCCGAACGGGCCTTCGGGATCGTTGCTCTCTACGATGATGCATTCGATCTCGGGATTTTCGAGCGTGGTGGGGATTCGATATTCGAGCAGCGACGGATTCATCAAACGAGCCACCCTCCCAGATCATTTCCTCCTGCATCGCCTGCCCGAATCCCATGTAAACGGAGCCTATCACCTGGCCCTCGACTGCGAGCGGATTCAGCGCTTTCCCGCAATCGTGCGCCGCGACGATTTTGTCGACGCGCACGTGGCCTGTGTCTGGATCGACGGTCACTTCGGCCACTTGCGCGCTGTAGCTGTAAGAGGGCGAAGGGCCCACTCCGGCGCCCTTGAATTTTCCTCCGCGCGCATCTTCGGGCGGCGAATATATGCCCTGCGCCACGAGTGCTCCATGGAATTCGATGGCCATGGCAACGGCGTCTCAAACTCGCGCGGATTCGGGCGTCGCTTCTCTTGTGAGACCATCTCATCGGCGCACTCGATTTCTTCCGGTTCACAAGCGAATTTCTTTGCCACCGGCGCCGACAATCTGCTCTCGAATTTTCTTCGCCGCGTTCGATGCACGCGTTTCCCACCATGAACGTGACGCGGCTCGAATAGCTGCCCAGGTCGATCGGCGTCAGTTCCGTGTCCGCGGAAACCAGCTTCACACGCCCCGGACGAATGCCCAGAACTTCTGCCACGATCTGCACTTGCATCGTGTCGGAGCCCTGCCCGATATCCGACGCGCCGGAATAAACCGTCACGGCGGCGTCCCGGTCGATTTTGATGTTCACCGTCGTGTGCGGCATGTTCGACCGGATGATCGGATTCGCCGCGCCGCTCACGTAGTGGCTGCAGGCAATGCCGATGCCCTTGCCGTATGGGAGCCTGCCCCGTTTTTCTTTCCATCCGGAGCGATCGACCACCTTCTCGATGCATTCGGGCAAACCGTAGCTCGTCACGCGCAGGCAATTCACCGTCACGCACGGCGCCTCAAGGAGATTTTTGCGGCGGACTTCCGCGGGATCGAGTCCGGCCTTGCAGGCAAGCTCATCGAGCATCGATTCGAACGCGAAGCGAACGTTAACCGTGCCGTGCCCGCGCATCGCGCCGCATGCGGGCTTGTTGGTCAGGACGCGGTAACCGTCGTAGCGCACGGCACGCACATCATAGATCGCGCCCAGCAACGCTCCCGAATAGAGCACCGTCACAGGACCGAAGCCGCAATAAGCCCCGCCGTCTTGCACCACACGCGCCTGCACCGCGGCGATCTTCCCTTCGCGCGTGATCCCCATTTTCAGGTCGACGATCGTCCGCGGCCGCCCGCGATGCGCGTAGAACACTTCCTCGCGCGTGTACGTGATCTTCACGGGCCGTTTCGTTTTCTTTGCCAGAACCGCGGCCGCGATTTCGATCGGAATCACCTCGCTCTTGCCGCCAAAACCGCTGCCAATCAGCGGCTTGATCACGCGGATCCGATTCATCGGCATAGCGCAGACTTCAGAGATCGTGCGCTGCAGGTAATACGGGACCTGCGTCGAGGAATAGACCGTCAGGCGATCGTCGGGCTCCCAGATCGCAAGCGTCGCGTGCGGCTCCATCGCCGCGTGATTCACTTCGCCTGCGACGTAGCGCTGCTCCGCGACGAAATCGGCCTCGGTAAAGCCTGCCTCAGGATCGCCGAACGAATGGTGATATTCCTTCTCGATATTGTGCGGCCGCGACTCATGAATCCAATCCGATTCCGCCTGCATGGATTCTTCGGGATCGAACCACGTATGAAGCGGCTCGTACTCGACGTGAATCAGATCGAGCGCTTGTTCCGCAATTTCCGCCGAAGTGGCCGCCACAGCAGCGACGTTATCGCCCACGTAGCGCGCCTTATCCACCGCAAACACGCACTCGTCGTGCCCGATTGGAAGAATTCCGTATGGGGTCGGCGCATCCTTCCCCGTGGCGATGCCGTGCACTCCGGGCAGCGCGTCCGCGCGCGACGTGTCGATGGAAACGATGCGGGCGTGCGCATGTGGCGAGTGCAGAATGCGGCCGATCAACATTCCCGGCACGTGCAAATCATCAGTGTACTTTCCAAGACCGACGATCTTGGTCCGTGCATCCGTCATCGGCATGGGTTTGCCGATCGTGGCCGGTTTTTGATCCATCGAGCTCACAGTCACCGCGCAACGGGCGCGCTCGCCGCCTGCTGCGCCTCCTTCTGATGCTTCTCAATCGCGTATTTCACAGACTCGTAGATCTGCATGTACCCGGTGCAGCGGCAAAGATTGCTGGAAAGCGCGTCGCGAATTTCGTCGAGCGACGGATTCGGATTCCGCCTCAGCAGGGCCACGGTGGCGATCAGAAAGCCGGGCGTGCAGAATCCGCATTGGGCGCCGGCGCATTCCACCCAGCCTTCCTGTGCCGGATCAAGCGCCCCCGCGACGCCCAGCCCTTCCACCGTCGTTATCTCAGAGCCTTCGCAGCTCGCCGCCAGCGCCGCGCACGAAAGCGTCGGCACCCCGTCAATCAAAACCGCGCAGCATCCGCAACTCGAATCGTCGCAACCGCGCTTCGTTCCCGTCAGGCCGAGGTCTTCGCGCAACGCGTCCAGCAAGAGACGGTTCGCCGGCGCGGCAAATTCGCGATCTTCTCCGTTGACGTGAAAATGCAGCAGTTCTTTCCCCATCATGCCTGCTTCAGCGCCTTCAACTTCGGCTCGTCATAACCAAGAATGATTTGCTTGCCGGCGATTACCACGGGACGCCGAATCAGATTCGGCTCGGCGCCCATCAACTTCAGTGCTTCCTCGCGCGATGGCGGCCGGTTCTTCATGTCTCGCTTGCGATACAGCTCGTTTCGCGAATTCAGGAATTCACGATAATCGCGTTCGCCGATCAGCGCATCGAGCTCTCGCGCTGTAAGGCGCTCCTTGTCCAAATCACGCAATTCCAGCTCGATTTTCCTCGTTTGCAAGAGACCTCTTGCTTTGCGGCACGAGGTTCAAGTCGGCTTCTGCAGAAACCGGACTTTCGGTTTGCTCATTCGGTCGGCGCCAGACGGAAATCCCGCCTGCCTCGCCCTCGCATTCGGCTTAGTATCGCGGCACCTGCGGATCCACTTCCACCGACCACCGGTCGATTCCGCCCGCCATGGACCTCGCCGTTTCGATTCCCTGCGAGCGCAGCCAGACGGCCGCGTTCAAGCTGCGCCTCCCGTGGTGGCAAAAGAGAATGATTTCGCTCGCGTCTTTAAAGCGCCCCAGGTTCGCGGGAATTTCGCGCAGAGGAATCAGAGTCGAACCCTCCACGCGCGATACCTCATGTTCCCAGGGCTCGCGCACGTCAATGAACAGCGACACCTCGCCGCGGTCCAGCATTTCCTTGACGTTCAGCGGCTCGATTTCCATGTGTGATTTGGGCGGTTGCGTCATCGGCGAATCAGTCCATGTTTCCTTTCGGCGCCACCCATTTCGGCTCGACTACCTGAATCTCGTTCACCAGCTTGATGTCCTCCGGCTGCGGGAGAGCGTCCTTGCAATGCTCGGCGAAAGCCTCGGACGAAAGCAGTTCGCCCGCTCACGCTGTACGGCTGATTGGCAAACTCCCCGATGTGCCGGTTGAATTTCAGGCTCGGAACGTAGAGTTTCGGCTGGCCGGCGGGAACGTGCTTGTTGATCTGCTCGATCAGCTTTTCGCATTCCAGATGATAGAGCTGGCGATTGTGTTCGTTCAGATGCCCCAGTTCGGCTTCGTGCTGCGTTTGAGCTTCGTCGTAGCGGCCTTTGAGTCCCCAGACGTAGAACCAGTGCGCCGAGCTCGACTGGTCCACGCCGAAAAGGTCGTAGCTCACCGGAATCCACTTGTTGACGTACTTCTGCACGATGTTCAGCGGCACAACTCCGGCCTTGACGATGCGTTTCAGCCCGTCGTGCCCCGTGCCCAGATGGAACGACTCCTCCCGCAGCATCGGATTCATCGACTGCGCCAGCGGCTCGAATCCCGAATAGCTCAGCATCGTGAGCTGGAATTTTCCGTCGCGGTCCACAAAATCGGTGTACGTGAAAAAATCCAGCCAGTTGTCCACAATCTGATTGAACGCGCCCAGCAGCCGCTTCGACTCGAACGCCCGCCGCTCCAGCATTTTCTGCGCTTCTACTTTTCCTCCGTAACCAAAGTGGCTGATCAGGAGGTGGCACATCTGCCAGCCGTGACGCATTTCTTCCGTCACCACGCGGCACAACGACTTTCGGTCGTGCTCGCTGGGCGAATACTGAAACAGCCTGCGCTGCTGCTCCACCGACGCGAATTCCGTGTCGCCCTGGTAAACGATCAGATTCAGCAGGCCGTCGCGGATTCGCTGATCGGGGATTTCCAGCACCCGCCGCCACTTCGGACGCCCTTTGAACGCGCCAAACTCGATTTCGTTCGATCTCGTTGGCCCGAACTTCGCCTCGAACTGGTACTCCTCGATTTCCGGATAATTGACGCCGATGTCCTTCCGCCAGGCGCCGAACAGATCGACCCAGTCGTCAAATGTGCTGATGCGTGCTGCAGGCATACCCTGTCTCCTTCACTGAAATCTCAATTCCGCCACGACGGCGTCACGATCCGCGGAAATTCGGTTTCCGCTTCTCGAAAAACGCGTTCAAGGCTTCCAGGCAGTCATCCGATTCGAAGCAACGGATCTGCATGCGAACTTCTTCATCCAGCTTGTCCTCCAGCGCTCGCCGGTCCTCGCCAAGCATGGTGCGCTTCACGGCCGCCAGCGCGAGAGGAGGCGCAGCCGCCAGATCCGCCGCCGCCTTTCGCGTTTTCTCCTCGAATTCCTCGGCGGAAAATACCCGGTTGACGATTCCCAGGCGCAACGCGTCCTCCGGCGTCAATAGGCGCGCTGTATAAAACAGTTCCGCCGCCAGCGCAGGACCTACGATGCGCGGCAGAAAATACGTTCCCCCGAAATCGGGATAAAGACCCACGTTCGCGAAAGACTCCGCGAACTTTGCCTCGCTGGACGCGATCCGCATGTCGCAGGCCAGCGCAAGATTCATTCCGCCGCCCGCTGCAGGACCATTCACCGCCGCAATTACCGGCTTGTCCATCGTCGCGATCGCCAGGCAAATCTCCTTGCCCGCGATCAACAAGCCCTCCAGCTCGTGCATTGCGTTACGGCGCCGAACGTCGCGCAACAGCTCCAGATCGCCCCCCGCGCAGAAAGCCCGCCCGGCCCCCATGATCACCACGGCCCGAACGCTCTGGTCTTCCGCCGCGCGGCCCAGACCCTCCACCAGCGCCCGCCCCATTTCCGGGATCAAAGCGTTCAGCTTCTGCGGACGATTCAGACAAAGCGTCGCCACCGCGCCCCAACGCGTCTCCAGCACCGTCGCGCTCGTAATCGGTTGTGGTGTCGCCGGCATATCTCTGCTTCCGCGCCTTAATCGTTGAGGGTCTTCAGCAGCGCCGCCAGTTTCTTGAAATAGCGCATCTTCACGGCGCGATCCGTGCCGCCGTTCTGCCCGCTCGTCGACGGCAAAACGAAAATGCGTGCGCCGTATAGCAGTTCCTTCTGCAGGCCCAGCTTGCAAGCTCTCCCGGAGAATTTTTCATAAACCATTTTCCCGTTGAAAGCGATGATACGCGGATGGAACTCTTCCAGCTTTCGCGCCAGCAACACCCGGCCTTCCGCGAATTCCTGCCGCTCGATCTCCTCGATTCCCCGCGTCGGCCGCTTCACCAGATCGGTCATCCCGATCCCGAACTCCAGAATGCGCCGGTCGTCGGAATACTCCAGCGCCTCGGGGATAACGCCGGACTCGTACATCATCGGCCAGAACTGGTTCGTGCGTCCCGCGTAATAGTGGCCCACGCGCGCCGATCGGTCGCCCGGATTTGCCCCCACCACAATCAACCTCATTCCTTTGCGAAGATAATCGGGTAGTGTTCGCATTGACTCTTCAGATTCCCCCAGACTCTAGCCGCTTCGGCCTGATCGAGAGCGTGCGGCGTCGATCCGCACGCTTCTTCGCTCATCTTATAATTCCCGGCCGCTTCACGCCGGCGCGTTGCCGTAGACGTTAATCCGGCCCGTGGCCAGCCGACGCGACCCCGGCCTTCACGCGCCAAGGTTCATTTGCCCTTGAATTCTGGCTGCCGCTTCTCGACGTAGGCCTTCAAACCTTCCTTCGCGTCCTCGCTCGTGAACAGCAATTGCTGCAGTTCGCGCTCGATGCCCAGCGCCTCGGCAAACGGAATTTCCGAGCCGGTCACCACGGCGCGCTTGATACGCCCCACCGCGCGCGACGCCTTGTTCGGCGGGCAGAACTGGCGCGCGTACGCCATGACGTCGTCCCAGAAGCTCTCCCGCTCGTAAATATAGTGAATCAGCCCGATCTCGAGCGCTTCCTCGAAACTGAACGTGCGGCCAGTCGTCATCAATTCCATCGCGCGCGAGCGCCCCACCACGCGCGAGAGTCGCTGCGTGCCGCCCGTGCCCGGCAGCACGCCCAGGTTCACTTCGGGCAAGCCGATCTTTCCGCCCTCTTTTTTCGCGATGCGAATATCGCAGGCCAGCGCAATTTCCAGGCCGCCGCCCACGGTGTGCCCGTTGAGCGCCGCGATCACCAGCTTCGGCGTTTGCTCCAGACGCGAAAGCGTCTCGTTCGCATGGAGGCAGAAATAATATTTGAACTGCGGATCCGCCTTCGCCAGCATCGGAATGCTCGCCCCTGCGGAAAAGAACTTCTCGCCCGCGCCGCGCAGGACGATCACGTGCGCGTTCTCGTCCATGCGCGCCTGCAGTATCGCCGCGTCCAGTTGTTGCATCATTTCGTACGTGTACGTGTTCGCCGGCGGGTCGTCCATCACGATCGTCGCCACGCCGCCTTCCACCGCGTAGTGGACCAACTGCTTCTGCTCCACGGCCTGCATCGTTGCCATCAGTTCCTCCATCGAGATTGTTCGAACGAATCTTCGCCGCCCGGCTATGCCGCCCGGCCCGCCACCGCCAATCTTTCGCGGGCGCCCGCGTCTGAAGCGGCTTCCCTCGAGACGCTCAGGCGGCCATCCGCCACCCCGTGTAAAAACATCTCCGCCATCGACTCTGCCAGCGCGTCCGCCTGCGGATCGATCTGCGGACGATGCCAGGTGTGACACCCAATTCATCATGCCGAACAGCGACAGCACAGCCACGCGCGGGTTCACGCGCCGAGCGGCCCCGCGCGCGCGCATCTCCTCAAAAATCGCCAGCGCGATTCCGTAATACCGGCGCTTGATCTGCTGCGACTTCCTTGCGGTAGCCGCCTTCCAGCGCTTCATCTTCGTGCGAAAGCACCTTCATCTCCACCGGATGCCGCAGGAAATAATCCAGGTGGTTGTGGACCAGGATTCTCAGCCTTTCAACCGGGTCGGAAACGCCTGCAAGGCGCTCCTCGAGACGCGCCAGAACCGTTTTGAAAGTGTACGCTTGAATCAGGTAGAGAAGCTTCTGTTTGCTTTCGACGTAGTAATACAGCCCCGCAAGTGAAACGCGCGACGCGCGGCTGATATCGCGAATCGATGCGCCCTCATAGCCCTTTTCGTAAAACACACGGGCCGCATGGCGGACGATTCGCTCCAGTTTTCGTTGAGAGAGGCGCGATTGACGCGGCGACAAGTTCCATTCCCGGCAAAACTTTATCGAACGTTCGTTCGACATTTTGAGCATACGTTCTCGTACGCGGGGTGTCAAGCGAACTGCGGGCGCGCCGTTCCGGCCCATTGAGATCCTGTCGCAAAGGGTTCCCGCGGACCGTCAGGCACCCTTTCCGTCTCGCTACGCCGAGGTTTCGCTCGGCTCGACTCGCCTGCATGGAAGCAAAGGCCCCGCAACGTTTGCTAACATGGAGATGGAGGCGCTAAAAAGTCGAGACCGATATGGATTCCCCGCTCCTGAATCGCCACAAAGCCGCCGGAGCCACGATTGCAACCTTCTCCGGCTGCGCGCTGCCCGATGTCTTTTCGGACTGGAAAGATGAATGGCGCGTCGCGCGAGAAACCGTCGGGCTCTTCGACACGAACTGGCATGCGACCGCCGTTCTTACCGGCCCTGACCGCATCCGCTACCTCAACGCAATCGTCTCCAACGACGTTCAATCGTTGGGCTGAAGGACAGGGTACTCTCGCTCTCCTTCTCGACCCGCGCGGGCACATCCTCGCCGAACTCGAAATTTACGTGCGCCGCGATGACGTGCTGGTTCTTTCGCATGCTTCCGTGCGCGAGAGAACGATCGCAACGCTCGACAAATACATCATCATGGACGACGTCGAACTGGAGGACGCCACCGCGCGCCTGGGCAGCGTCGCCGTCGAAGGGCCGCACGCTGGATTCGTGCTTTCGCAGGCCACGGGCCTTTCTCTTGACGGCTTCTCGGAATTTGCCGGCGAAAAGGGCGAGATTGGCGGAGTCGAGTGCTACATCGTGCGGCGCTCCCATTTTGGCAGTCCTGGAGTTGAGATCATCGTGCCCGCCGGGCATCTTGAACTTCTCTGGCAAACACTCTACGGCATGGTTCACGCCGCGCATGGATCGCCGACCGGCATGCGCGCGCTGAACACACTCCGTCTCGAAGCCGGCGTGCCCTGGTTCCCTCTCGACTTCGACGACTCAGTAATTCCACACGAAGCCGGTCTCGAGAACACTCATCTTAGCTTTACGAAGGGCTGCTACACCGGACAGGAAATCGTTGAACGCGTTCGCTCGCGCGGCCATGTCAATCGCCGCCGCGTGCGACTCACATTTACAACCTCAGAGCCGCCGGCGGCTGGTACAAAACTGGCTGCCAAGGGTGCCGATGCCGGCCATGTCACCAGCGCCGCCTTTTTGCCCTGCCGCCGGAACCGCGATCGGCATGGGCTACCTCCGCCGCGAATACATCGGCCCCGGTTCTTTCTGGATTTTACTGGCGGAACCGCAACCGTTCTCGGGTGACTTCTTGCAGTATATCGCCGGCCTCTCGTTTGCCGCTAGCGCGACTCTCGGCTTTA
>CAVWCN010000016.1:0-49874 GCA_963753475.1 uncultured Acidobacteriota bacterium | reverse complement strand
GGTCTCTGCCGCGATAAAACTTCTCGAAAATAAGGTCCTGTTCCGGACCGTCGATGCCGCTGCCATGATCCGCGACGCTCGTGAGGACATAATCGCCGCTTCGCTCGGCTGTGACCGTAATCGGCTGGTCGGGCGGCGAGTACTGGTTCGCGTTTTCGAGCAGTTGGATCAGAACCTCGGTCGCGCGAGGCAGATCGACACGCACCTGAGGCAGACCGGAGGCGATGCGAACGTCAATGCTGCGGCTTCCGAACAAGACGCGGCAGTGCAGGAGAGCGGCCGAGATCAGTTCGTCGATCGAGTGAGACTCAATCTTCAAATCAACATTACCGGAATCGAGCTGCGACATCTCCGCAGCCTCGCCGACGAGCCGGTTGAGACGATCGCTTTCCTCGTTGATGACTGTGAGCAGGTCGCGTTTCTGAGACTGATCCAGGCCGTCGTTCGAAAGAAGGTTGGTGACAGCGCCTTTGATCGAGGTCAGAGGCGTTCGCAAGGCATGAGTTACGGAGTCGAGGAGGGCGGTACGCAGGCGCTCGCCTTCTCGAGTCGCTTCGGTTTGTCCCAACTGCTCGACGGCCCGGGCGCGTTCCATAGCCACGGCGACGAGCGTGCCGAGGGCCTCGAGCGTCCCTCGCGAAAGGATCGTTCCCGATATTCCCAGGCTGCCGATCGGGCGGGTGCCCAGCTTCACAGGCACGAAGCTGACGCTGTTCGCGGCATCGATGACGAGCTCCTCACGCGCAGCGATGCTCTTCAGGGTCTCAAGATCGAGGTGCGGGACGACGGGACCGGAACGGTAGACTTTCTGCTTCTCGGCGAGCAGGAGGGCAGCTGCTCCCAGCTCGAAAACCTGGACTATCTGGGCAGGGATTCGATTCAGGAGCTCGATCACGTTGCCGGATTCGAGCATGCTTTGGCTGAAGGCGTAGAGTTTCTCAATGTCGCGCCGGCGAGCAGAGGCGTATGACGCTTGCTGCTTCGCGCGCGATGACAGATGACTGGCGAGGATTGAAACAACCAGGAACGTCAACAGCGTGACCCAGTTCTCCGCGGAATAGAAGGTCACCTTCTCTGCGCGCTCGAGAAAGTAATAGACGAAGGCGAGTGTCGCGACGACCGACATGGATACCGAAACAACGATTCCCCAGATGGTGGAAACGGCCAGAATGGCGAGAACCAGCGTGAGAGCGGCGGTCGTCGAGCTAACGTGCAGAAATCTGTGGTAAAAGAATGGAATACCAGCCGCGATCAGGAAAGCGGCGAGAAATCGCGAAGCCTGGATTGGGACGGGCTCACGCACGAACGTATTCTACCGTAGCGCGGCGAAAAGAGAATCTGAATGCCCAGGACGCCTGAAGAATGGCTGGCTCTGTCCAAGGGGCCCGAAAAGACCAAGGGCATCCTCAAACTCTTCCTGGGCTATGCGCCCGGAGTCGGAAAGACATACGCGATGTTGAGCGAGGCGATCCGCCGCAGCAGCCGTGGCGAGGATGTCGTGATCGGCTTCGTCGAAACACATGGCCGAACGAGCATCACCGAACTGGCGGGCAAGCTCGAATCCGTTCCGCGCAAGAAGATCGACTACAAGGGAACACTTTTTGAGGAAATGGATCTTGACGCCATCCTGGCGCGCAAGCCCGCGGTGGCGCTCGTCGATGAGCTGGCCCACACGAACATTCCTGGGAGCCGCAACCGCAAGCGGTACGAGGACGTGCTCGCTCTGCTCGACGCGAACATCGACGTGATCTCGACCGTCAACATTCAACACATGGAAAGCATCGCCCCAACCGTCCGGGCGATCACCGGCGTGTCGGTGCGAGAGACCGTGCCGGATTGGGTTCTTCAGCTCAGCGAAGAAACCGTGATGGTGGACCTCACGCCGGAAGCATTGCAGAACCGGATGAAACGCGGCGACATCTACAGGAAGGACAAGGTAGAACAGGCGCTCAAAAATTTCTTCAGGCGCGGAAACCTGATCGCCCTTCGCGAACTCGCGCTGCGGCAGGTGGCCGAGCAGGTGGACCGCAGTTTGTGGTCCTACATGGATGAGAAGGAGATCCGCGAGAATTGGAACGTTCGCGAGCGGATCGCGGTATGCATCAGCGCCAACCCCCGCGCCCAGTTTCTCGTAGCGCGCGCCGCGCGCATGGCGCGAAGAATGGATGCGGAGCTTTATGCGATTCACGTTGACGTCGACCGCGACGGCGACGCGCAGGCCGAGAGGGCTCTCACTGCGAATCTCCAGTTTGCGGAGAGCCTCGGGGCCAAGGCTATCCGGCTTACGGGTGACAGCGTGGCGGAAGCTGCCGCGCAGTTCGTACGGGAAAAGCATGTGACGCAAGTGATCCTGGGGCGATCAGCCGTCGAAGGATGGCGAAAACTTCTTTATATGAACGCGATCAATCGTTTCTTGAGCGAAGCCCCTGCGGTGGACGTCCACATTGTGACCCAAGAGCCGGACTGAACCCTGTTTGCCGCTGTGAATGGAATTCGTTCATTTGCTCGGGTAGCGCACGCGCCACAACGAATTTGAACCATCGTCGCTGACAATCAGGGAACCGTCCTTCGCCACGGCCACTCCATCCGGTCGTCCCCAGACCTTCCCTCCAGGCGTGACGAATCCAGTGAGAAAATCCTTGTATTCGCCGATGGTGCGGCCGTTCCGCACAGGTACGACAATGACTTCGTAGCCGGCGCGAGTGGAGCGGTTCCAGGATCCGTGCTCGGCCGCGAATATATCTCCGCGATAGTTCGCCGGAAATTGACGCCCTTCGTAAAACACCATCTCGAGAGACGCGTCGTGCGGCTCAATAAGCACGTCCGGCACGATCACTTTATCTCTCAGTTCGGGGTGCTTGCCGTTGAGGCGCGGATCCGGGTTCCCTCCGATGTAATACCACGGCCATCCGTAAAACCCGTTTTCCTGAACTTGCGTAATGTAGTCAGGGGGAACGTTGTCACCGAGATCGTCGCGCTCATTTACAGAGGCCCACGGCCGGCCACGCGAATCGACCGCAATGCCGACCGGATTGCGAATCCCCGATGCATAGACGTGCAGATTCCCGCCGTCGGGATCGGCCACCAGAATGTCAGCACGATGAAACTCGCTCCTGTCTGTATCTGTGTCCGTGACGTTCGTGCGCGATCCGACGGAAATGAACATTTGCTTTCCATCGGGGGAAAACGCGATGTCGCGCGTCCAGTGCCCGCCCGCTCCGACCGTTTCGTCGCCGCTCGGCAAAATCGGAATGACGGCCCGCTTGGGTCCGCTCGCCTTGAGGTCGCCGTTGTTGTACGGAATCCGGACCACGGAACCTGTGTTCGCGATGTAGATGTATCGGGGGTCCGGTCCGGGCGGATAGAAAGCGATTCCAAACGGGCGATGGAAGCCTGTCGCGAACGTTTCCACCTTCAGCGGTTTCCCGCTCCTGCGGATGCCATGGAACACGAGGATGCGGCCGGGATCGCTCTCGGCGAGAAAGAGGTCGCCGTTCGGAGCTGCCCGGATGAGCCGGGGATTATCAAGACCTTCGGCGAAAAGATTGACCTGAAACCCCGCAGGCGCGCGTGGCAGCATATGAACGGGCCGTTTGATGAGTTCCGGATGATTGTCGGCCACCTTCGTGGCCAGCGGTTTTGGAAGGTCCGCGCGCGTGAGGTGGTGAACCCTCCCGGGAATTTCGCCGTGGAAATCTGTGAATGGGTCTCTCTGCGAGACGGCAAGCCTGAGACCGGAAGCGTCGGCATCGATTCGATACGCGACCGCCAGCAGCAATGCTGCCAAGAAACACGCCACGATTGTGTGCACGAAGAGTTTCATTCTTCCGGTCTGTCTCATTCCGCCTGGATTACTTCAGGAATTCGGGTGCGAGAACCTGCGGCCCGACATCTAGTGGATGCTTGCCGGCTCGTCGCGGAAGCTGTTTTTCCGCGTCGCTCGCGAGAATAGGATGTATTTCTATCGAATATGAGTAGAAAACCGGAGATCAGCGGCGGCGCAGGTGTTTCTCCGAGGTAGAGAATCCGTCCTGGGCGATCTCGAAGGTCCTGAAAGCAGATTCGAGGCCGTGGCGCGCGAAACGATTGGCGATTTCTTGCCCGATCACATCAAAGCGGTCTGTCGCAAGCGCGATGACGCTTGGACCCGCTCCACTGAGCGCAATCCCGAGTAAGCCGGGCATTCGCGGAATCGCGAGTATGTCCTCCAGCCCCGGAACCAAGGCCTTCCGGTAGACCTGGTGCAATCGATCCCGCATCGCCTCCCAAAGGAGGTCGTAACGCCGCTCTTCCAGGGCGGCGACGAACAGCGCCGAGCGCTGCAGGTTGTGGACGGCATCGCGAAAATCGACCGTTCTTGCGAGAACGGCTCGCGATTCGCTGGTGTCCAGCGTGCACTGAGGCGTTACGGCGACGACACGAATCATTTTCGGCCAACGCTTTCGCACAGCGGCGACGCTGCCGTCTTTTCCGGCGACGGTGACGACCAGGCCTCCGAGAAGCGCGGCTGCGACATTGTCAGCATGCCCTTCCACCTCGGCCGCGTACTGCAGGGCAACCTCACGAGACATGGCACGGCCGGCGACCGCAAAACCGAGCACAACGCCCGCCACAGTCGCGGCCGCGCTGCTGCCCAACCCGCTCGCGACGGGAATATCGTTCTGAACGGCGAGCCGAACGGCCGGGAGCCTCAGCTTTTCGCGTTCAGCCGCGTGAGCCATCGCGCGAAAAATCAGGTTCTCCTCCGGCGTGCTCGGCAGGCTCGAGCTTCCTTTGACGCCCCGGCTTCGCGCAACGGCGCGCGCTCCAGGCTTGGAAATAACGGTCGCGCGCACATCGAGGTACACCTCGAGAGCAAGTCCGAGGCAGTCAAATCCCGCTCCAAGGTTGGCGGTTGAAGCCGGGACGCGTACATCGATGGAGAATTCGCGGGGTGCCGTCATAGGGAGATCAGCGTTTGTGGCTCTTCAGCCGCTCTAGAATGGCCGGTTTATTCGCGGGGATTCGCTCAGGGCGGTTTCGAAACGCCCCCACGATTTTCTGTTCGGCTCGTCCCTCACCTTCGTCTCCAGGCAGCGAGAGCGTTCCGCGATGGTAGTTGCTAACGTAATCCGGATCTTTCAGGACATGCCCGGTCAGAATGGCGATTACGCTCTCGTCGCGATGAATCCGGCTGTTTGCGACGAGCCTGCGAATTCCAGCAATGGTGGTGGCGGAGGCGGGTTCGCAGCCAATTCCGTCGCGTCCGACCATTGCTTTCGCATCCGCGATTTCCTGCTCCGTTACCGCGATCACCTCGCCGCCCGATTGCAATACAGCGCGCATGCTCTTCTTCCAGGAAACCGGAGCGCCGATCTTGATGGCTGTGGCCAGAGTTCGCGGCCGAGGCTCGGTGGCCATTGCTTCGGGCAGGCTATCGTCCGATGCCGATCCAACCGACTTCAGATCGGCAAACATTCTTGCGAACGGCGCGGAACCTTCCGCCTGAATTACGTGGAGCTTGGGAAGGCGGTCGATCAAACCCAAAACCAATAACTCGTTAAATCCCTTGCCGAGAGCGCTGCTGTTGCCGAGATTCCCTCCCGGCACCACAACGTGGTTCGGCGCTTGCCATCCACACTGCTCCATCAGCTCAAACGCGACAGTTTTCTGCCCTTCGATGCGAAAAGGGTTGACCGAATTGGCCACATAGATCGAGGGATCGTCTCCCAATTCCTGGACCAACCGCATGCAATCGTCAAAATTGCCATCGATTTCGCAAATCGCGGCGCCGTAATCCATGCTCTGGGCGAGTTTGGAGGGCGAAATCTGGCCGAACGGGAGGAGAATTGCGCACTGCAGTGCCGCGCGCGCGGAATAGGCGGCCAGGCTGGCCGCTGTGTTGCCCGTGCTGGCGCAAACCGCGGTTTCCGCTCCCAGTAACCTGGCGTGAGTAACAGCAACCGTCATGCCCGTGTCCTTGAACGATCCGGTGGGATTGCACCCCTGGTGCTTCAGGCGCACCGCCGCGAGCCCGCAGTATTCGGCGCAGCGGGGCGCGTCGTAGAGAGGAGTATTTCCTTCGAGAAGAGTGACGACGACATCCGGGTCAAACGGCAGCAGCTCGCGGAACCGCCAAACGCCGCTGCGATCCTTTACGTCCGAAGAAGTCGCGCGGAGACGCCACCGTTCGCGAATTTCCGAGGGTTCGACTGCGGGGCCCGGCGCAATTTCGATTTCCAGAGGCCCGCCGCAGCTGGGACATACATAGACGCGGTCGGTGAGACCGTACGCTGCGCCACAGGAACGTGTGATGCAACGTTGCACGGCGCCCGCGACGATCTTGCTTGATGTCCTCGCAGTCGTCTCCATCAGCTGCGCAAGGCCTGACTCATCTCGCTTGCGACCGGTGCACCGAGATCGAATTCCTGATGCAACGAAACGAGGGCTCTCTGCACGTGTTTCTCTTCGACGACAAACGAGATGTTACACTCCGACGAACCCTGCGCGATAGCGATGATATTCACGCCTTCGCGGCCCAGCGCACTGAACGTTCGCCCCGCTACCCCCGGAGTGCCGTGCATCCTCTCGCCGACCACGGCGACGATTGCGATGTTCGGATCCACGGTGATGTGCTCGACTTTTTCGTGCGCAACGTCCTGCGCGAATTCATTTCGAAGTGCCTCGACCGTGCTCTTGGCATCCGATGCGGCGACGATGAAGCAGATGTCGTTCTGTGCGGAGGATTGCGAGATCAGCAGAACGTTCGCCCGAACCTCCGCTGTCGTCGAGAACGTGCGACCGACCACATCCGGCAAGCCAACGATGCCGGGGCCTCCGATAGCGATCAGCGCCACGTCCTTGATCGCCGTCAAGGCTTTCACGCCACCTCCATTGCTGCGGCCGCCGGGAGTGATTTTCGTTCCGGGCCGCTCGGGAGAGAAGCTGTTCCTGATCCACACGGGAATTCCTCGTGGCATTACCGGACGAATCGTCTTCGGATGAAGAACCTTCGCTCCAAAATAGGCCAACTCGGCGGCTTCACGGTAAGAGATTTCCGGAATGGTGCGCGCTTCGGGAACGAGGCGAGGATCGGCCGTAAGCACTCCGTCGACGTCGGTCCAGATGACGACATCGTCGGCGTCGAGTGCTGCCCCGAGGATGGTGGCTGAATAATCCGATCCGCCCCGACCCAAAGTGGTCAGTACGCCTTGTTGACTCGCGCCGATGAAGCCGGTCACCACCGGGACGATTCCCTGATCGAGCAACGGCTTCAGCCTGGCCTGCGAGCGCTGGCGCGTAATCTCCACGAGAGGTCCGGCCGCTCCGTGAAAGGCGTCGGTGACGATCAGCTCCGTGCCGTCCACGGGCTCGGCGCGAAGGCCCAGTTCTTCCAGGGCCCCCGCAACCAACGGCGCCGATAGACGCTCGCCCAGACTTGAAACGGAATCCAGGGTTCGCGCGGTCAATTCGTGCAGAAGCAAGGTTCCTTCACACAGCTGCTCGCCTTTCGCAAACGTTTCCTCCGTGGACCGGCGCAGAACGCCGCGCCGTTCGCTGGAGCGGATCAGGATGTCCAGCGCTTCGTCGTGCTGCTTCCGCAAAAGCTGGAAAAGGCGGGAAACATGAGCGCGGTCATTCGCCTGCGAGCGGTCGGCTGCTTCGATCAGGCGGTTGGTGACGCCTCGCATGGCGGACACCACGACCACGATCGAACTGTCCCGGGCGGCGTCCCGAACGATTTCCGTGACTCGCTCGATGCACGCGGCGTCTCCCACGGAGGTCCCGCCGAACTTCATGATGCGCAAGGGCTTCTTCATTTTACTCGCAATCGTGCTCTGAGAAACGGACACGAACCGCAGCCATCGATTGTATTTGCCGTGCGGGACGCGAGACAGTTCTTCGAGGCGGACCGGTTCCCAAACACTATACACCGCCGCGGAAAATGAGAGGCTTTATCGTCCGGATCGTGCGATTCGCGTTTTGGATGCAACACATTTGCGAGGCGGCTGGACCGTTTGGACAGAGCGATCGCGACTCAAGCGTCGCTGCCCCCCTGTTTGCGCTTGCGGTGGAGTTTCTGAGCCATGGAGCGCAGCGTTTCCGGCACATTCTTGTTTGCGGCCAGTTTCACGAGGTCGGTTGCGGTGAGCCGCGGGAGAAGATGCAATGACACGTCGAGCGGCGTCTTCGGATTGAACACGAGGTTCCTGGCCACCGCGTAATCCTTGATGAAGTGGCGATTCAGCGAGATAGAACGGAGGACTTCGGCGGAGAGATTGGCCATGCCCGCGAAGCTCTCGACTTCCGGCGCCGTGAGACGCGGGGACTGGAGTACCGACTTTTGTACCAGCTTGTTCGGATCCCGGATAAGCAACATGCGCTCTTCACGCGCTCCTTTCAAAGCTAACGTGAGCCGCTGCACCACCGTCATAAAGGCCAATTTTTGCATCAACGTTTTGCGTTTGACGGGATCGGGCTGGGCCTCCTCCGCGACCTGCTCAAGCTCCGTCGCGGACATCGCTCCCTGTTGCAGGGCGTGGAGCGCTTCACGTTGCTCTGGAGTAACCGCGCTCGCATTGGAGAGCGCCAGGATCAAGTGGGGATCGGTGCTGAGTTGCTCCAGATTATCCAAAAGCGACTGAATCACGGAACTGGTCAGGTGTGGCGCCACCTGAACGAGCAAAGATGAAGGGCACGCCGGATTTTTCACCATCGCATCGGCAATTCCAGGCTTATCTCCCAGGTTCGCGGCGCAATAGGCAAACAGATGAGGGTCGGCGTCCGGGCGCGCGAGGGCCGCGGTAAATGATGCCAGCGGCAGGGTTACGGCGACGTTGCTGGCGCGCTCGGAAATGGCCGCATCCGTGTCGGCCGCCAGCACGGTGAGCAACTCGGCTCGATCGGGCGGCGCCAGAGACACTCCGCCAGCGCAAATCGCCAGTTTTTGTTCCGGGCGGACGCGCCCGGCGAGGACCGCTTCACGCAATTCGGCGCTAATGGACTCCTCCAGCGGAAGGCTTTGCGTCCTTCGCCGTGAGTGTAATGCTTCCGGGGCGGCCGGGAGCGCCAAACGGCGGGACGGGTTGTCCATTCAGTTCAAGCCGTACGGCGGCGGAATTCCGCGTGGCAACCTGCAATGTCTCACGAGCCGAGAACTCCTTTCCTTTTCCGGCTTCGATCTGACCGTCGAAAACCCCTTTCCTATCAGCGATGACTCGGACATGCACAGCGCTGGACGCCCTGACCACTAAATGCAAAGGAGCCGTAGCTGAAGCCGCAGGCGAAAGCGGAGCGCCCTCTCCGGAAACCGCGGGCGCGGCAGTCGGAAATGGCCGCGCGTTACCTCGAGCCCTAATTCTCGACGCCACGAAGCGGCCCGCAAGAATCAGGCAAATCAACAGGGCGACTACTCCGGTGGCGCCCGCGACGATCTTCCAGCGGTTGGACATACGC
Source organism: uncultured Acidobacteriota bacterium (assembly GCA_963753475.1). Taxonomy (GTDB): domain Bacteria; phylum Acidobacteriota; class Terriglobia; order Acidiferrales; family UBA7541; genus Palsa-295. The sequence continues at coordinate 40,439 of CAVWCN010000016.1, read as the reverse complement.
CTCGCGGCGACGTGCCTTGGCACCGTTTCGCTCATGCCGTGGTTCGCCTCGAGCGAGTACTCGGCGACCATGCCATCCTCATCGAGGCCGAGATAGCGGGATGCCGACCGAATGTACCCGCGGTTGAAGGCACCTCCAGGCAGTTGATCCCAGTGGCCACTCTCGATTGCAGTAAGGAACTTCGTGCTGATCCGCGTCGCCGACGAGAGCTCCTCCAGGGAAACTCCTCGCATTTCCCGCTCTCGCCTAAGGTGCTCGCCGAAATGGGATGCCGAGGCCATCGGTGAAAAAAATATAGGCGCGGGCCAGAACAGTGTCAATCCTGGGGAACACATTGCGGCAAATCCCCGCCACCATGATCTCCTCCTCCGTGAGACTCCACCAAAACTGGCGAAACCCAGAAGCCCGGGGGCCTGGCCTCTTTGGCGATAAGAACACCCGTCCGAGGTAGGCATTGAACTTTCGGCATCGGGCTGTTCTTCTGCCATTGCAGCCCGAGAAAATCGTTCACTATAATGTTACGGTTGCCTTCTGAATCCAGAGACGCGAACCCGCACGTCCCCGCGACGACAGTGCGAAGAACCGCCGCCAAAACGTTTGACGGCGTGGAACGCCGCCGGAATGCGACTAGTGGATTCGATTTGCCGGAAGGCAATGAGGTAGCGGTTTTCCACGAGCTCGGCAAAGCCCTTACTTCCTCGCTGCAGCTCGACCAAGTACTCCGCACCATCATGGAGAAGATCAACGAAGTCCTGCGCCCCGACACGTGGTCGCTTCTCCTGATGGATCCTGAAAAGCGCGAGCTCTATTTCCAAATCGCAACGGGCAAGGGCGCCGACGCCCTCAAAGATGTACGCATCAAGCTGGGGCAAGGCGTGGCGGGTTGGGTCGCGCAGACCGGCGAGATCGTCGTTGTCCCGGATACCAGTCAGGATTCGCGCTTCTTCGCGCAGGTGGACCAGCGCACCGCAATGGAGACACGGTCGATCGTCGCGGTGCCCGTCCGCTTCCGCGATCAATGCCTCGGGGTCATCGAGCTGATCAATTGTATCGGGCTCGGAGGGGTTCAGCCAGCGCGACATGGCTTTCCTGGAGGCGCTCGCTGACTACGCCGCAATCGCCATCGAGAACGCCCGGCATGTCCAACGCATCCACGAACTGACGATCACGGACGACTGCACGAGTCTCTACAACGCGCGGCACCTGAATTTCATGCTCGACACCGAGATTTATCGTTCGCATCGGTACGCCTTCGAATTCTCACTGATTTTCATCGATCTCGATCATTTCAAGAATGTGAACGACACGTACGGGCACTTGATGGGATCGAAGCTCCTTGCTGAGATCGGGCAGGCCATCAAAGACAAGTGCCGTCTCATCGACCTGGCGTTCCGTTATGGAGGGGACGAATTCGTGGTTCTGCTCCCGCAAACGTCGAAGGAAAACGCTTTCGGTGTCGCTCGGCGCCTGCACAAGCTGATTCGGGAGACGATTTGGCTGAAAGAAACGAACCTGAACGTCACCGTGACCGCCAGCGTCGGCGTCGCCTGCTACCCCACTGACTCCCGGACAAAGACCGAGTTGTTGCACCTCGCGGACGAAGCCATGTACCTGGTCAAGAACACGACTCGCGACAACGTCGCTGCGGCCACGCTTGGCCTACTGACCAATCTCCGAACCCGAACGTCCGTAGAAGAACCCGTCGTTGTCCCGCGGAAACCAGTCTCCTATACTCAGCTTCTAATCAATTCGAGGAAATTGTGCGAAATCGCGAGGCGGCTCGGTATGCCCGGTGGGCAGCCGTGGCCGCCGGGTCCATCGCCCTGCTCGTCGTCGGCATTTACGCCGCCCGCGCCATCAGCGCAGCGCGTCGCCGCTCGTCCCCGGCGCGCGTCTCCTCCTCCGTCCAGCAACAGATCCAAACGTTCTCGTACAGTGGGATGGAAAAAAACCGCACGGTCTTCACCATACGCGCATCCCGCGCCACGGAGTTCAAGGCCGGAAGCCCTGCGCTGCTCGAAGACGTATGGATCAGCATCTACGGTCGCGACGGCGACCGAAACGATAACATTCACACCCACGAGTGCAGTTACGAGCAGAAGACGGGCAGCGTCGAATGCAAAGGCGAAGTCACAATTGACATTCAGGAAGACAATCCACAGCCCGCGATCCCTGATCAGGGCTCTCTTCATATCCGAACCAGCAATCTGACGTTCGACGGGCAGACCGGAGAAGCTTCCACCCCGGCCCCCGTCGAATTCTCTTTGCCCCAGGGACACGGCCGCGGCGTTGGCGTCTCCTACAGCACTCGGGCGGCGATCGTGTCAGTCGAACACGCGGTGGACTTCGAGATGGCACCTTCCCAGCGCAATGGCGGACTTCCCCTCAGCGTTCAAGCAGCCAGTCTCGAAGTTCGCCGCAACGACCGCAAGGTGTTCCTGAACGGCCCGGTCGTCATCCAGCAGGGCAGTCGCCATTTGTCCGCCGGGAACGTTTCGGTCTCTCTCGGTGAAAAATTTCACGCGCGCCTGGTCGTCGCTGAAGGAAGCCCCTCGATTCGAATCGCCCGCGGCGGGGATTTCGTGCAGGCCTCGGCCGAGACGGTCCAAGCTGATTTGAGCCCCGAAGGCTGGATTGAACACGTCGCGGCGCGAGGGAATGTGATCGGGTCGCGGCAGTCGCCGCGCGGTGCCAGCCATTTTTCGAGCGATCGTGTCGAGCTGTCCATGGAGTCCACGCGAAACGTTCTCCGCGAGATGACGGCTACAGGATCGGTGGTTGCGCAATCGCAGCAGGCAGGCGTTTCACAAACACTGAAAAGCGCCGCGGTGCGACTGAATTTCGCCCCGTCCAGAGAGCCCGGTCGGCAGCACGTCCAGGGCGCGGAGACGGTAGGTGCGTCTACGATCATCCTGAAGGATGCTCACGAAACCACTGAGCTCCGCGCGCCGAGATTCGTGACGAAGTTCGCGGATAACGGCCATTTGGCCGGCCTCCTCGGGTCGCAGGTTGAAGTTCGCCGCGCATCCGGGAACTCCAATCTCCAGATCAATACTGCCGGAAACCTGAGCGCTGGATTTGCTCCGGATGGCCAGTGGGCCAAGGTCGAGGAAGCGGGTGGCGTCGAATTCCAACAAGGCGATCGCCACGCATCTGCGCGGAATGCGGAGATCGATCGCGGCTCAGGGCAGATCATCCTGAGCGGTTCGCCTGTGATCTCCGATCCTGTGAGCAGGACCACCGCCCAGACCGTGACCCTCGAGCAGAAATCCGGGCAGTTCGCGGCGGCGGGCGGTGTGATATCCACGTATTTCCCGGCTTCTGCTGGTAAGCCAACAAAAGCGGGTACAGGCCCGGCGCACATCGCGGCGGCGGGACTCTCCGGTTCCAGTTCGACGGGCCGCGTCGTCTACACGGGTCATGCCCGGCTGTGGCAGGGTGAATCCGTTCTCCAAGCAGATCAAATCGCCATCTCGCGTGATGAAAAAACGATGCAGGCACGCGGGAATGTGGTTGCCGTCTTTCCCCAGACCTCTGGACCAAGTGTCGCGCCGGCTTCGAAGGGCAAGAAGTCCGGACCTGTTCTCTGGGAGGTTCGCGCGCCGCACCTGATGTATTCAGGCAGCGAAGGAAAGGCGCACCTTGAAGGCGGTGTCAGGATCGTTTCGGGCCAGGTTTCTCTCGCTTCCCGTACGCTCGATGTCGACTTGGGCGCCCCAAGGGCTCCGGAAGCAAATGGTTCGCCGCTGGCCACCGGACAGCTAAGCCGTGCCCTGGCGCAAGGAAACGTCGTGGTTCATCAGGGCGACCTCCGTGCGACCGCAGAGAAGGCAACCTACACAGTTGCGGATGGCAAATTCGTTCTTTCCGGCGGAGAACCCACCATTACCGACGCTTCTGGAAACTCCACCTCGGGCCGTTCGTTGACCTTCTTTCTACTGAATGATACGATTTTGATTGATTCGCACGAAGGTTCGCGCACTCTTACCAGGCACCGGGTTGAGAAATGAACCGGTATGTTGAGGCTCCAAGCCGCCGATCTGAGAAAGGCGTATCGCGGTCGCCGGGTTGTTGATAACGTCAGCTTGGAGATCCAACAGGGTGAAGTGGTTGGGCTGCTCGGGCCGAACGGCGCGGGAAAGACCACGACGTTTTACATCCTGGTCGGTCTGGCGCATCCGGACTATGGGCGCGTTTTGCTGGATGGCGAGGACATAACCGACCTCCCGATGTATCTGCGGGCCCGCAGCGGCATCAGCTACCTGCCCCAGGAGCCTTCAGTCTTTCGGAAACTGACGGTCGAGGAGAACCTCCTCGCAGTCTTGGAAACTCTGCCTTTGTCTTTGGAGCAGAGGCGCGATCGGGTTGAGGAGTTGCTGGCCCAAATGGGGCTCGACGGTGTGCGGAGCAGCCAAGCGCATGTTCTCTCCGGCGGCGAACGCCGTAGACTTGAGATTGCGCGCTCGCTCGTCCTCTCGCCTTCGTTCGTGCTGCTCGACGAGCCGTTCTCCGGCATCGATCCCCTGACCGTTGTGGACATTCAGAAGATCATTGCGGACCTGAGCGCGGCCGGAATCGGCGTCCTGATCACTGATCATAACGTCCGCGAGACTCTCGCGGTCACGAATCGGGCGTACATCATCAACGAAGGGAAAATTCTGTTTTCCGGAACACCTGTGGCTCTTTCGGCCAACGCCGACGTGCGCCGCATCTATTTGGGAGAAGGCTTTCGCCTGCACTGAGCTCTATGAATCTGCTTCAGCCAAAGCTTCATCTTCGCGTTGCGCAAAAGCAGATTTTGACTCCCGGGCTCGTGCAGATGGTCAGCGTCCTCGCGCTGAATCGTCTCGAACTGCGCGAGATGATCAATCAGGAAATTATGGCGAATCCCGTTCTCGAGGAACTCCCCGAGGAAGGCGTCACGGCCGAGAACTATACCGACGAAGCCTTCCTCAAAAAAGAAACGGAGAACGTTCCCGAGACGGAAGCTCCAAACCCATTCGATGAATTCGATTTCGGCTCTTTCTTCACGCGATACCTCGATACCGGCGCCGAGCGCGCCGCCAGCAGCGAACATGAAGAAATCGAGAGGCCTTCCTTCGACAAGTTCCTCTCTTCGCCGGCCAGCCTCGCTGATCACCTGGCATGGCAGCTCAGCGTCAGCATTTGCACGGAGACCGTTCGACAAATTGCCGAAACGATCGTCGGGAACCTCGACGAGAATGGCTACCTGACCGCCACCCTCGAGGAAATCGCGCAGTCGGGCAATTTTTCGACGGAGGACGTTGAAGAGGCCCTGACTTTGGTCCAGGAATTCGATCCGCCGGGCGTGGGCGCGCGCGACCTGCGGGAATGCCTTCTGCTGCAGTTGAAGGTCCTCGATCCACAGAACGCTCTGGCCCTGGAGATTGTCAGCGAACATCTCAAGCTTCTGCAGAACAATCAGCTCAAGGAAGTCTCACGGGCGGTGAATCGTCCGATCGAACAGGTGAAGCACGCCATCGACGTGATCAAGCGACTGGACCCCAAGCCGGGTCTGCGCTACAACAAGATCGAGCCGCGCCTCGTCGAACCCGACGTTCAATTCCGCAAAGCCGATGGCGAATGGCAGGTATTCATGAACGATGACGACCTGCCTCAGCTCCGCTTGAATCCCACGTATCGCCGGCTGCTCGCCCGGGATGCCGCGGACCGCGAAGTTCGCAACTACGTGAAGGAACGCTTCACCGCCGCCATCCAGCTGATGAAAAATATCGAGCAGCGCAAGCACACGATTCTGCGCGTCTGCCAGACCATTCTTCGCCGCCAGGGGGACTTCCTCGATTACGGCCCCGATCATTTGAAGCCCATGATGATCAAGGAAGTGGCCGAAGAAATCGGCGTGCACCCGTCGACGGTCAGCCGCGCGGTGGCAAACAAATACGTGCACACGCCCCAAGGCGTGCTCGAACTGCGCAGCTTCTTCTCCGAGTCGGTCAACGGTCCCAAGGCGCCGAAATGTCGTTGCTCTCCTTAAAGCGGCGCGTGAAGAAGATGATCGAAGAAGAGGACACCGCGCATCCCCTCACCGACGAACAGATCACGAAGAAGCTGAATGACGAGGGAATCCATGTCACGCGTCGAACCGTGGCCAAATACCGCGAAGACTTGCGCATCCCAAGCACGCACCGACGCCGCGTGAAGACGTAACTCCTGCGCCGTGGCCCGCTCCCACCCGAAACGCGATCCGCGCCAGCTTGTGATTCTCACGGGCTTGTCGGGTTCGGGCAAGGGTTCCGTTCTTAACACCTTTGAAGACCTCGGCTTTTACTGCGTGGATAATCTACCCGTCGCTCTCATTCCTGTTTTCAGTGAACTGTATGACGAAGGGCGCGGAGAAATCGAACGTGCGGCCCTGCTTGTCGATGCGCGCGAAGGCGAGCAGATAGAAAAGCTGCCCGTTTATTATCGGAACCTCGCTCGGCGATCAACCTGCGACGCTCGTGTTTATCGAGGCAAGCGACGAAGCCCTTCTGCGCAGATTCAGCGAGACCCGGCGTCCTCACCCGCTCGGGCACGGCCTGTCCGTCGCGGAAGGCATTCGCGAAGAGCGCCGCCGGATGGCGCCGATTCGCCGGCTCGCCGACGTTATCATCGACACGACTCGATTCAACGTCCACGAACTTCGGCAGTTCATCATCGAGCGGTTTCAGAAGCCGGGGCGCCGCCCCTTGCTCGTCTCTGTTGTAAGCTTCGGATTTCGGTACGGCATCCCTTCGGATGCGGACCTTGTCTTCGACGTCCGCTTTCTGCCGAATCCGCATTTCATTCCCCGCCTGCGGCCGTTCAGCGGCAAGGATCCGTCGGGTGGCGCGCTATATCCGTTCCTTTCCCCAGACGCGGCGAGTTCCTGCGGCGTATGGAAGGATTGCTGCGCTATCTGATTCCGCACTATATCGACGAAGGCAAAAGCTATTTGACTATTGCGGTGGGATGCACGGGGGGAAGACATCGTTCGGTAGCCCTCACCGAGGTGATTGCCCGAGACTTGCAGCGGCACGGATACTCTGCGAAAATCGTGCACCGCGACCTGGACAAGTCGGCTTCGTAGTCTACCGAAGGATGAGATCGTGAGTTCGTCTCTGACGGGAACTTTGGTCCATGCAAGCTGAGGTTCGCAGAACACATCGGGAGGAAGCTTGGCGGCTCTTCGGCTATGTTGTGCCGCATCTCCCTCTTTTCGTCTACGGGAGTGATTCTGCTGGCGTTCATGGCGGCCGTGGATGGCCTGGTTGTTCTGTCGATCCGCCCCGCGGTGGACATCGTCCTCACGCCACGCACTCTGGACCAGCGACTGAATTGTTCTCGATTCCGTGGGGCAGCCATCCCACCCTCTATCTCAATTCGTTCGTGCCTTCGCGAATCCACTACGTCTGGTCCGTTTTTTCTGTGGCCCTGCTTCTTCTGTTTTTTCTTAAGGGAATTTCGGAATTCCTGGGCGTCACACTGATTCAATACGTAGGCCTTGCCAGCGTAACGGACCTCCGGAATCACGTATACGCCAAGGTCGTTCAGCAGCCGGTGGGATTCTTCCACAGCAATCCTATAGGGCGCGTCATGTCAGCCGTCATGAGCGATATCGAACAGATGCGCAGCGCGTTTTCCGATTATCTGGCTGATTTCATCCGCCAGTTCTTTACGCTCATCGCCTTCGTCCTTGTGCTTCTCGTCATCAATTGGAAATTGGCGATGGGCTCGGCCCTTCTGATCCCGCTGGTGGTTTGGCCCGTCGGTAAGTTGGCCCGCAGGATCCGCCACTCGACCGAGAAAAGCCGTTCCCGGCTCGCGGATCTCAGCCAGATGCTTCAGGAAACCATCAGTGGAAATCGCGTCGTAAAAGCGTTTGGAATGGAGAACTTTGAGATTCGCAAGTTCCGCGGCGTCGCTCGCAGTCTCCTGCGCGAAAACATGCGCTGGATTCGCGCGCTGGCCACCACATCGCCGTTGATGGACTTGCTGGGCGCTGCCGTGATTTGCATGATCCTGCTCTTTGCGCGCGATCAGATTCGCGTTGGCAAGATGACCACCGGAATTTTCTTCGCATTCATTTTTGCCCTGTTTCGTGCCTACGAGCCTGTCAAGCGGCTCGGCAGCATCTACCAGCTGTTCCTCCAGGCCGTCGGCACTTCCTCGCAGGTGTTTGCGTTCATCGATCTGCCCGAAGAAGTCCTCGAAAAACCGGGAGCGAAGTCGCTGCCCAGGTTCTCGAAGGCGATCGAATTCGACAACGTCAACTTTTCCTACGACGGCGGCCCGCTGATTTTGAACGGCATTGATCTCAGGATCGCCGCCGGAACCGTCGTGGCCATTGTCGGGTCGAGTGGAGGGGGCAAGACCACGCTCGTCAATCTGCTCCCGCGGTTCAACACGGCGGTTTCGGGCTCCATCCTCATCGATGGCTATGACGTCAGAGATGTCACCCTCCGTTCCTTGCGCGATCAGATGGCCATCGTCACGCAGGAGACCATACTGTTCAACGACACGGTATGGAACAACCTGTGCTACGGCCGCCCCAACATGGGAAAGGACAAGGTGACCGCGGCCTCGAAAGCTGCCTTGGCGCACGACTTTATCCTGCAGTTGCCGCAGGGTTATCGCACCGTAATCGGCGATCGCGGCCAGCGTCTTTCGGGAGGCCAGAGACAAAGGCTCGCCATCGCGCGCGCCCTGCTTAAGGATGCACCGATCCTCATCCTCGACGAAGCGACTTCCGAACTCGACTCGGAATCCGAACTTCTCGTTCAAAACGCCTTGAATAATCTGATGATTGGCCGTACCGTGTTCGTCATCGCACACCGGCTCTCCACAATTCGCCGCGCCGATATCATTGCAGTCCTCGATAACGGCACGATTTGCGAACGCGGCACACATGAGGATCTCCTCGCCCGTGGAGGTGTGTACGCCCGCCTCTACGACATCCAATTCCGCGACGTCGAGCCGGCCACGCACGGAGGCTCGTGAGCATGGCGCCCTCCGGTTCGCAATCGCTATCTCCCGCGTCGTCATCCCAGACTCGTTCCCGCGGTCTGCGATCGATGACCGGCTACGCGCAATCGCGCGTTGTCGAGAATGGCTGGAGTCTCCGCGTTTCAGTTCGCAGTGTGAACCACCGGTTCCTCGACCTGCACCTACGCGTTCCGGAAGGGTTCGAGCCGGTTGAGCCCGCCCTCCGCCAAATCTTGCGCCAGCGTGTTCGGCGCGGCCATCTGGACGTCACCCTTCATTTCGAGTTGCAAGGTGCTGCGGCGGTCGGTGTGAACGACCAGGTGGCCGCCGCTTATCTCGAAGCGCTGAACTCTCTGCGCGCGAAATTCTCGATTGCCTCGGAACCGGATCTCGCCGCCGTTCTGCGTTTGCCGGGTGTGATCGGGCCGCCCGCGGCGTCGATCGAGGAGGAGATCGTCAGCTCGAAGGCGTCGCGACGCGTTGTCTGACGGAAGCACTCGACAAGCTCGATCGGATGCGCGAAGAAGAAGCGCGGCATCTCCACGAGGAGATGTCCGGAATTCTGCGCAGAATCGCCGATCTGTCAGCTCGGATCGAAACTCTTGCGGAGAATGCGCGGCCGCTGTTCGTGCGTCGTCTGGAAGCAGGATCAGAGAGCTGATTGGCGACGAGGCGCAACTCGATCCGCCCGTCTGGCGCAGGAAGCCGCCATCGCCGTTGAACGCAGCGACGTGTCGGAGGAACTCGCACGGCTGCGCAGCCACGTCCGGCAGTTCGAATCTCTCCTTGCAGGCGGGCGCCGACGCGGGCAAGAAACTGGATTTTCTTCTGCAGGAAATGCAGCGGGAGACGAACACTCTACTGTCGAAAACGCCGGGCACGGAAGCGGGGGCTCTGGAAATTACGCAGAGCGGGCTCGAAATCAAGTCGGAAATCGAAAAATTGCGCGAACAGGTCCAGAACATCGAATGACTCCAGCCGACCCTTTGGTCCTCATCGTTTCCGGGCCTTCGGGGTCCGGCAAGTCGACGCTGGTTGAAAGGATCCTGGAGCTTCCGGGCACCATACTTTCCGTTTCGTATACAACGCGCCCGCCGCGCAAGACGGAAAGCGAGGGCAAGTGGTACAATTTCATGTCTGAGGCTGAATTCCAGCGCATGGTGGCGGCGGGCGAGTTCCTCGAGTACGCGCAGGTTTTCGGGAAAAACTGGTACGGCACGCCGCGAAAGTCGCTGGAAGAGGCGCGCCTGCAAAAGAAAGACCTGGTGCTGGAGATCGACGTTCAGGGCGCTCTTCAAGTAAGACGCAACCTCGCGGGAGCGGTCGCTCTGTTCGTCCTCCCGCCGTCCAGCGCGGAACTCGAGCGCCGCATCCGAGCGCGCGGTCAGGATTTGGAGGATGAGATCCGGCGGCGGCTGGAACGCGCCCGGCAGGAGATGTTGAGTTACAGCAGCTATGACTTTGCCATCATCAACGACGACCTGGACCGCGCCAGCCGCGAGGCGCAGGCCATCGCGCTCGGCTCGCGTTGTCGTATCGCGTTCAACGAAAATCGGATTCGCGAGATTCTGAAGTCTTTTGGAGGCTGACCTTCCTATGGCCGTTTCAAGAGAGGTACCGGATAGCCAGTTTGCATACGTCGTCGTCGTGGCGCGGCGGGCGCGGCAATTGATGATCGGTGGCAGACCTCTAGTCGAAAACCCCAGAGCACACAAGAACACGCGAATCGCCGAAGAAGAGCTGCATAGGGGCCTCCTCGAATTTGAATTGCCCGACGCCCCCGAGGGGTTCGAGGAGAAGGACGGCGGCAAGCGGCGTAAGTAGCGGGTGGCGGAACTCTGATGAAGATTGCGCTCGGCGTGACCGGCGGAGTGGCGGCTTACAAAGCCGCGGAGCTCGTTCGCCGTCTCCAGCAGGAACATCTCGACGTCCAGGTGATCATGACCCGTGCGGCGCGCGAGTTTGTCACCCCTCTGACGTTCGCAGCAATCACCGGCAAGAAGGTAATCGCGGAAATGTTCGGCGCGGGAGACGCCGCTCCGGCCAACCTCGAGAGCGCCATCGAGCACATTGCCGTGGCCCAACGCATCGATCTGCTCCTGGTGGCGCCGGCAACTGCCGACATCCTCGCGCAATTTGCGCGTGGAATCGCGGGTAATTTCCTGTCCACTCTTTACCTTGCGACGAAGGCGCCCGTCATGGTCGCGCCGGCCATGAACGTCAACATGTGGGAGCACCCCGCGACGCAGGAGAATCTCGCCATCCTGCGGGCTCGCGGCGTTCACGTCGTCGATCCAGACGAAGGGTACCTGGCCTGTGGCATGACCGGTGCGGGCCGCCTGGCTGCGACCGAGACGATCGCTTGCCGAGCTTGCGAAGTCCTCGGTCTTCGCAAGGATTTTACGGGCCAGACGATCCTGGTTACCGCGGGGCCGACTTGCGAAGACCTCGATCCGGTTCGCTTTTTGACGAACCGGTCGTCCGGGAAAATGGGCTATGCGCTCGCGGAAACAGCAATTCGCCGCGGAGCGCACGTAGTGCTCGTCAGCGGGCCTACCGACTTGCATCCGCCCGAAGGAGCCGATTGGGTGCCTGTGCGGACGGCGGAGGAAATGCGACGGGCCGTGCAGGAACATGCGGCCGGGGCGAACGTGGTGATTATGGCGGCGGCCGTCGCGGACTACCGGCCCGCGGGCGCGGCTCCGACGAAGATCAAGCGCAGCGGCGAGCGCATACTGCTCGAGCTGGAGCCCACGCCCGACATTCTTGGGGAGCTCGGCCGCGCCCAAGGAGCGCGCGTCCTGATTGGCTTCGCAGCAGAAACGGATCGCGTCGCCGAGAACGCCAGGGCGAAACTCGCCCGCAAAGGCGCTGACATGATCGTCGCCAATGATGTCACCCAGAAAGACGCCGGCTTCGATACGGACACGAATATCGTGACTCTCTTCTTCCGCGACGGCCGCGAAATCGCACTTCCCAAGCTGACCAAGCCCGAAGTTGCCCAGCGCATCCTGGACCACGTCCTCCTTTTCCAGCAAAACCGCTAGCTGCGGCCATTGGCCCTCTCTGCCAGTTTCGGTAAAGCCCAGTCCGTCCGCGCAAATCAAATCGGGTCTTGTTTACTTCGGCGGTACTGCGCTAAGCCTTACGAGGGTGGCGGCGGGAAAAGAGATTGCATCAGGGAGAAAAGTCTGGCAAAAGGAGGGGCACGATCCCCAGGAGTTCTTACCATGAAGATCACAACCAGGCATGAGGGAGAGGCCGAAATCCTCGAACTCAGCGGAGACATTACGCTCTACAACACGCCGGAAGTACGAAAGGCAATACTCGGCCTGCTGAAGGAAAAGCGCGTGCCGCAACTCTTAGTTGATATGCGCGCGGTACGGTACATCGACAGCTCGGGAGTGGCTTCGCTCGTCGAAGGGCTGAAGGCGTCCCGAGACTTGAACAGCCGATTCGCACTCTACGGGTTGACCAAGACCACGAGGGAAGTCCTCGAGTTGACCCGCCTTGTGCGCGTATTCGAAGTGCACGAGACGGAAGCAGAGGCTCTCGCCGGCAAGTCCAAAGGGGACGATCTGGTCCGAGAGGCTGGTAACGGGGTCAAGTAGCGTCCCGGGACCCGCAGGACAGCGCAACAGATTCGACCGCAGGGCCCGCAACAACGCAATTTCGTTCACTATTGGACGAGCATGGGACTGACACGAACCATCGGCGCGGCCACCGTTGACGGACTGGCCTACCTCGGCGGCCTGACGCGGCTTGCCGGCGGGACGACTCGCGCCATGTTTGGCGAGCTTTTCCGCGAGCGCAAGCTCCCGTTTGGACGAGCGATTCACCAAGGGATGGCGGTGGGCGTGAAGGCGCTGCCGATCCTCTCCCTGATTTCTTTTTTCGTCGGCATGATCCTGGCGCTGCAAGCCGCATACGAGCTGAGGAGGCTCGGAGCGCTGCAGTTCGTGGCCAGCGCGGTGGCAATTTCGGTGACGCGCGAGCTGGGCCCTTTGATGACAGCGATCCTCGTGATTGGCAGGACGGGATCGGCGTTCGCGGCGGAGCTGGGCACCATGAAGGTGAACGAGGAAATCGATGCGCTGGAAACGATGGCGCTCGATCCGGTGCGGTTTCTGGTGGTGCCGAAGTTCATCGCCATGCTGGTCATGATGCCCTGCCTGACCATATGGGCCGACACGATGGGCGTGATGGGCGGGGCGCTCTTTGGCGTGACGAACGCGGGCTTCACGCTGGGAACTTATATTCACGCGACCATGGACGCACTGGCCCTGCGGGACATCGTTACCGGCCTGATCAAAAGCGTGATGTTCGGGCTCGTGATTACCATGGTGGGCTGCCAGGAAGGGTTTCGGACGGGATTAGGCTCGGAAGAAGTCGGCAAATCGACCACCTCGGCTGTCGTAATGTCTATTTTCCTGACAATTTTGGTCGATCTGGTGTTCACCATGCTGTTCTATTTTGGGGTGACCGGATAAGGAAATGAACGAACAGGGGAAGACCGCGGATGCGAAGTCCGCGGCCATTGAAGTCCGCAACTTGCGCGTGGCCTATGGCGATCGCGAAATCCTTCATGGCGTGAGTTTTGAAGTGCGCACAGGCGAGACGATGGTGATCCTCGGGGGATCAGGGTCGGGGAAGAGCACGTTGCTGCGAACGCTGGCCGGGCTGGAACAACCAAGCGGCGGAGAGATTCGCATCCGGGGCGAGGACCTGCGAACGCTGTCGCGGGAGGGCTGGCACGAATTGCGCACGCGCATGGGCATTTCCTTCCAGAGCGGAGCGCTGTTTGGGTCGATGACGGTGGGGGAAAACGTTGCGCTGCCGTTGCGGGAGCACACCAAGCTGGACGAATCGACGATCGACATCATGGTCCGGCTGAAGCTGGAGCAGGTGGGGTTGCGCGGCTACGAAGACTATTTCCCGGCACAGTTGAGCGGAGGAATGAAGAAGCGCGCCGCAGTGGCGCGAGCGATGGCCATGGATCCGGAGATTCTGTTGTTCGACGAACCGTCGGCCGGACTGGATCCGATCATCGCGGCCGGCGTCGACGAATTGCTATTGAAGCTCAAGGAAGCATTCAAGATCACGATCGTGGTGGTGACGCACGAACTGGCGAGCGCGTTCCTGATCGCGGACCGGATGATCCTGGTGGACAAGGGGTACATCGTTGCGGTAGGAACGCCGTCGGAGATGAAGGCGAGTACACAACCGCGCGTGCGACAGTTCCTGGACAGGGTGCCGGAGCCGGAAATGGCTCAGGAGATGGATTATCTGCAGATTCTGACAGGAGACGTCGTGCCAGTTCGACGGTAACAAACGCGGAAGTGTGGAGCGCGGCGCCCGTGTTATACTCGCCGCTAATTCGGACAACCAGAAATCGCGGATTTTGGAAGAGCGGGAGCAGATGCCTGCCAACGTGACAAAGCGCGAAGAAGTCTATGTGGGAATATTCGTGATTGTCGCCGCAGGGCTGCTGGTGGCCACTCTTTTTTCGTTGACCGGGTTCCTCGAGCGGGGCGAAGTTCCCTACCGAGCGTATTTCAAGGATGCGGGCGGACTGCGGCCCGGCGCGGAGGTGCACTATGCGGGAGGCCCGCCGGTCGGACGCGTGAAGGCGGTCCACAGCGATCCCAACGACTCCTCGCGGATGGAGATCGATTTTCAAATTCGTCCAAACGTCCCCGTCAAAACCGACAGCCTCGTTTCGATCACGAGCGTCAGTCCTCTAAGCGACAATTTTCTGGCCGTGGCGCCCGGGTCGAAGACATCGCCTCCTGCGCCGGCCGGCTCGGCCCTGAGATCCCAGGAATACGTGGGCTTTGCCGATCTCGAAGGACAACTAAACGACCTGGGCCCGAAGGCGAATGAGCTGATCACGAACCTGAACCAGCGCGTTAAAGAACTGCAAGTCACCGTAGCACGCGTAAACGATCTGCTCAACGACAGGAACCGCGCGAATGTGGCGTCAACCCTCGATAATTTGCGGGGAACGCTGGAAGAGAATCGGCCCGCGGTGCACGAGACACTCAAGAACATCGACGCGGCGAGCGCCAAGCTCGGGCCAGTCCTGGACGATTTCAAGAAGACCGTGGCCCAGGCACGGGAAGCGCTGAATCACGTGGACGCGACGCTCACCGAAAACCGCCCGGACGTACGCCAGTCGATTATCGAGCTGCGCAAGGCGCTGGCGAACGCGGACGACTTGACCGATCAGTTGAACGGCACGCTGAACGCAAACAGCGGGAATCTGGACGACATCATTGCGAACTTTCGGGATGCCAGCGAAAATCTGAAGGACTTCACGGAGACGATCAAAGAACGGCCGTACACGTTACTCCGGTCAGCCGAACCCAAGGCGCGGAAGCCGGGAGAGGCGGATAAACAGCCGTGAGGGAGAGGATACGCCAGGCAGCACACCTGATTGCGGCTGCGGCTGTTCTGGCGGCGATCGCGGGCTGTGGCGCGGCGCGACCGGTACGGTACTACACCCTCGAAAGGCCGTCCGTAACCGAGCAAACGGCAACGAACTCGTATCCCGTTTCCCTGCTGGTCGGACGCCTGAGGTCGACGCGCCTCCTCGAGGACGATCGAATCGTTTACGGCATGAACGCTCTGGAAATGGGCGTCTACAACGGGCATCGCTGGTCGGAGCCTCCCGCAGAGATGATCGAAACCATGCTACTCGAGCGGCTTCGCGCCACGGCACAATACAAGTCGGTGCAACGGCTAGCAGGCGCGGCTCGCGGTGATTACGTCCTGCGCGGGCGCCTCATTTCGTTAAAAGAGCTGGACCTGCCGTCCGGAATTGTAGGGCGATTCGCAATCGAACTGGACCTGTTTCAGCCGAATACAGGAACCATCGTGTGGACTCAATCCTACGAGCACGATGAACCTGTGGAGAAAAAAACGGTGAACGACGTGGTGGAAGCCCTGCAGAAGAATGTCGAGACAGGACTGGGTCAGTTAACGGCTAGCCTCGGCGGGTATTTCGCCTCCCAAGCGGCAAAATAGGCTCCCAGCGACGTGGTCTGCTCGTCTCACACTTGCAAGACGCTGGCTAAGATTGCGGAAACGGGCAACCCTTCCCTCCCGTGCGCGAGGTACGATACCTGCGCTTGGGTCCAAAGTCGCGGTCGCGCTTCAAATCATGCCTATTGGGGTGGACCGAGCGGAATCATCGCGTGCTCGTAAGGCGTGCCGACCCACATCATGTAAGGCTTATTCGGATCAGGGTCCTTAGCCCTGGTGTAGCCGAGCGTCTTGGAACTCGGACCAAAGACCATCAAGTGCGGACCGGTGACGATCCAATGATTGTTGGCCGTTTTTCCTGCCGCGTAGGGATCGGTATTGCTCGCTCCCTCGTCGCCTGCCAGCATGTAGGAGATGCCGATTTTGTCGGGCGGAGTCTGACGATGCAACATCGCCTGGATGAACGCCATACTGTTGGCGTCGTTGCACATCTTGTCTGTGCCCATGACCAGGCAGGTGAAGCCGTTGGTTCCCTTGCGAAGCGTGCGCATGTTCCGTCCTTTTCCATGCGTACGACAGCTGCGTCCTTCGCGATAGCTTTGGGAGCGGCGGAGAGAGCCTGCTCCATGTATTCAGCGTCGGAAATTTGCGACTGGCGGGCGATCGATCCGGCAGCGTAACGACGACTAGAGAAACGGCGAGGGCCGAAATTGTCCTCAACGCGTGCATAGACTCCTCCTTTAAGGATCAAAGTGGACCGGATGATCGCAGTTTTATGTGTGGGGCCCAGGGCTGCGGAGACTTTACAACAGTGCGGGCGACAGAAACAAGCCGTGGAGCAAGCCCTGGGGAAGACCTCGGTTTTGGCAAGACTTCTGCGGTGCGCAGCAGAGCGGCTGGTGCAACATTCAAAAGTCGGAGCGGAACTCCCCTGCGCGGGATGACGGCCATGGCTCTAGCTCTTGGCCGCGCGAACGGGCTCGCAAGGTGCCGTTTGCTGCTGCCTGAGCCGCGGTGATTGGTTCGTTGCGCTGTTGTTGAAAAGCCTGGCGATGCGTTCGTTTAATTGCTTCGTCTTGTCTTCCGGCACTGCGTTTCGACCAGTCCACCACCGCTGTAGCCTGCCGACGATACCCATTTCGCTCACCTTCCTCTGACTGCAGGCTGCCGGTTCTGCCTGTGCGCGCCCATAGTACGAAGGTTCCCTCGCTCCAATCCTCGGTTAGCGAAGAGCGCCGTTCGAGTACCATTTGTCACCACCGGGGTCGAGGAGCGCGCCAGGAAGACCTATCCCTTCTTTGCTCAGGGTTCTCTTATCCGATACAATCTTCGGGACTTCTCAGGAGGAAGGAATGTCGTTTGACAAGCGTTACGTGGCACAGAAGCGGCAACGGCGCAGGCGCAAGCTGGCGAAGATGAAACTGAAGTTGTACGAACAGGGAAAGATTCCGCACGCAAAGCTGCCCGCTTTGTCGAAACGGTTTCTAAGCCGCAAGATGCGCGCTTTGAAAAGAGCCGAATAAAAAAGGGCGCCCTCTTCGAGAGCGCCCTTTCCGATTGCTGCTCCGGCCCCGCAGGGGAGCCAAAGCCCGTGTTGCTTAGTTTCCCGACGTCTGGGCGTGCGTGGGTTGCGCCTTCGGCACGCTCAGGTATCCGCTGATCTTGTTCTTTGCCGACCTGATTCACGACAAACTCGAGAGGCGCATGGCCATACGAGCCGGTGAAGAAGTAGATCGGCTCGTTAACCGAGCGGTTCTTCTTGTCGTAGCGCGAATCGTCCACGTACAGCGACACGGTGTAGAGGTTCCGCTTCGGGTTCACGCCGCGAAGCACGACCATCATGTCGCCAACCTTCTCGCGCTGTCCCTTCTTGTTGATTGTGAACTCGTAGTAATCGCGCTCTCCCAGCCGGCGGAGCTCCTGAATCTCGCCGTGGTTCTTCGCGATCAGCGTGCCGAATTCACCGCGGGCCATATTCAAGCTGTTCTTGGTCGCCTCGAGGTCTGTCCTGACGCCGCCCACGTCCGTTCCGATCTTGTTGACGTCGTCGACGCTGGCCTTCGTCGCCAGCTGCCCGTTCAGGCTGTTCTGGAGGTCCACCATCTGCTTGGCGTCGTCTTCCTTGATCTTCGCCGCCTGTCGACGTGCCCGCGTGAGCTCGCTCTCCGTCAGCTTCATCTTGTCGGTGACCACGCTCAGCTCGCCCTGGAGCTGCGCGTTCGTGTCCTCATCCTTCGCGATGCGTTGCGTCAGCATGTCTTCCTGCTGCTTAAACTGCTGACCTTCTGTCGCCAGGTTCTGCTGGAGGGCTTTCGACCGGCTGGACGCAGTCCAGCCCGCGCCCAGGGCCACCAGTGAAATCACAGCAAGTGCAACGACCACGATACCGATCCACCGCGGTGCCGCTGCTTCCTGTACGAAAATCTCGTTCTTTTCCTCGCTCATTTCCGTCCTCCGTTGGATCCCTTGCGCTGCGGTGAGGGAGCACGCACAGAACCAAAAATGATGGGGTGACTCATAGGGTGATAAGCCGCTCAGAATATGCAACTTGCCGGAGTCTGCGAGATTGCGGGCCGTGGACTTCGGCTCGCTCGACGCTGAAATTTTTACGCGAGGATAATGCTTTCTGCTTAGTACAAACCGGGTACGCTGGCAAGAGCGGCGAATGTAGTTCTAGTACTCCATGCCAATTGCCAGCCCTCTCAATCTTCGGCAATTAGCGCGTCACCGTCATACCCCGCAGCGCTGCGATCCGATCCGCCAGCGGAGGATGCGTGCTGAACAAGCTGGAGAATATCTGCCCAGCGGACAGCGGGGCGACGATCATCAGCGCGGAGGTCGAAGGCGGCACGTCCATGGGGATTCGCTTGTTGTACGCCCCCAGCTTCTCAAGCGCGCTGATCAGCCCATAGGGATGCCCGACCATCCTCGCTCCGGATGCGTCGGCCTGATACTCGCGCTGGCGCGAAATCCCAAGTTGCAGGAGCAAAGCACCCAGGGGAGCAAGAATCAGCATCAGGAGACCGACGAGTCCGCTCCCGCGGTTCCTATCATCTCCGCCGCCGAACCAGAATCCCATTCTGGCGATCCACGTGATGGCGCCGGCCAAAGTGGCTGCGATCGACGAAGTGAGGATGTCGTAATTTCGGACGTGGGAAAGCTCGTGGGCGATCACGCCCTCGAGTTCGTCATCATTCATCAGTTCCATCAGGCCTTCCGTGACCGCTACCGAAGCATGTCTCGGATTGCGGCCCGTGGCGAACGCGTTGGGTGCCGGCTGCGGAATCAGGTACAGCTTCGGCATGGGCAGGTTAGCCTTGGCGGCAAGGCGCTCCATCACCGCGTAGAGCCGCGGCGCCTGCTCGCGGCTGATCGGCTTTGCACCGGCTGACGCAAGCGCGATCTTGTCGGAAAAGAAGTAAGCGACCCCATTCATGAGAATAGCGAAGCCCAGCGCGATCGTCATTCCGCCGCGGCCGCCGAAAGCCTGTCCGATACCGAGGAGCAAGAGCGTCAACGCCGTCAGCAAGAAGGCTGTCTTAAAAGTTTTCATGGTCGCCTCTTAGTCCCGATCCGCCGTCTCAATGAACAGTTCGGGCCTTCACCGCTTCTGCGCCAAATCTCATTTCTTCGCCATTCGGTTCGGCATCGACCAGCACCATTTCGCCCGGACGCACTTCCCCATCCAAGATACGCAGCGCCAACGGGTCTTGTATCAGCCGCTGAATGGCACGCTTCATGGGACGAGCGCCGTAAGCGGGATCGTAGCCCTCACGCAAGAGCAGCGACTTTGCAGCGGGAGTCAGCTCGATCTCGATTTTACGCTCCGCCAGCCGCTTTTTCACGTCGGCGAGCTGCAGGTCGATGATGCGACCGATCTGCTGTTTGCCCAGCGGACTGAACATCACGATGTCGTCGATCCGGTTCAGAAACTCGGGCCGGAAAAGCTCGCGAAGCGCGGCCATGGCCTGCTCGCGCGCTTTCTTCGGGTCTTTCGCCGCGAGCTCGAAGATCGCGGACGAACCGGCGTTCGAAGTCATGACGATCACCGTATTTTGGAAATTGACCGCGCGACCCTTGCCATCGGTCAAACGTCCGTCGTCGAGAATCTGCAGCAGTACGTTGAAAACGTCCGGATGCGCCTTCTCGATTTCGTCCAACAGGACGACCGAATATGGCCGCCGCCGAACCTGCTCGGTCAACTGCCCGCCTTCTTCGTACCCCACATATCCCGGGGGCGCACCGATCATGCGGGCAACGGAGTGCTTTTCCATGTACTCCGACATGTCTAGGCGGATCATGGCGTGCTCGTCGTCGAACAAAAACTCGGCCAGCGCGCGCGCCAATTCGGTCTTCCCTACGCCGGTTGGACCGAGGAACAGGAATGAACCAATGGGCCGGCGCGGATCGCTCAGGCCCGAGCGGCTGCGACGAATCGCGTTCGCAACGCTGGTGAGCGCAGCGTCCTGACCGATCACGCGCTGGCGCAGCCGCTCCTCCATGTGGACGAGCTTTTCGATCTCCCCTTCCAGCAAGCGCCCGACCGGAATGCCTGTCCATTTGCTGACGATCTTGGCGATTTCCTCCTCGCCCACTTCCTCCTTCAGCATGGGCCGGTCTTTCTGCAATTTCTCCAGGCGCTCCTGAGCGTCTTTGAGCTCTTTTTCCGCGGCGGTGAGTTTTCCGTAGCGAATTTCCGCCACTTTCGACAATTCGCCGGCGCGTTCGTAGCGCTGCTCTTCGGTTTTCAGGCGATCCATTTCCTCTTTGAGTTTGCGGATGCGGCCGATCGCATCTTTCTCCGATTGCCAACGCGCCTTCAACGCATTGGATTGCTCGCGCAGCGTGCTGAGTTCTTTCTCGATCTGCGGGAGCCGCGAGCGCGAGTGCTCGTCGCTTTCTTTGCTCAGAGCGGTACGTTCGATTTCGAGTTGCAGGATGCGGCGTTCGATTTCATCGATCTCGCTGGGAAGCGAATCGATTTCCATGCGCAGCCCCGCGGCAGCTTCATCAATCAGATCGATGGCCTTGTCGGGCAGAAAACGGTCCGTGATGTACCGCTGCGAGAGCATCGCGGCGGCGATGATCGCGGCATCCTTGATCCGCACGCCGTGATGCACTTCGTAGCGCTCTTTCAAGCCGCGCAGAATGGCGATCGTGTCCTCGACGGAAGGCTCACCAACGTACACGGGCTGGAAGCGGCGTTCGAGCGCAGGGTCCTTCTCAATGTATTTGCGGTATTCGTTCAGCGTGGTCGCGCCGATGGCGCGCAGTTCGCCGCGCGCGAGGGCTGGCTTTAGCATGTTCGAGGCGTCCATCGAGCCTTCCGCCGCCCCGGCTCCAACCAACGTGTGCAGTTCGTCGATGAACAGAATCACCTGGCCGTTGGATTCCGCGATTTCCTTCAGCACGGCCTTGAGGCGGTCTTCGAATTCGCCCCGATATTTGGCGCCCGCGACCAGCGCGGCCAAGTCGAGCGAGGCGATACGTTTGGGCTTCAGAATTTCAGGGACGTCGCCGGCCACGATCCGCTGCGCGAGCCCTTCGACAATCGCCGTCTTTCCCACTCCAGGCTCGCCGATCAGCACAGGATTGTTCTTCGTGCGCCGCGCCAGAATCTGCATGACGCGGCGAATTTCATCGTCGCGGCCGATTACGGGATCCAGTTTGCCCCGGCGCGCCAGTTCGGTGAGGTCGCGCGCGTATTGCTCGAGAGCGCGATAGGTGGCTTCGGGATTTTGCGAAGTGACTCGATGGCTGCCTCGAATCGATGTCATCGCCTGCAGAATGGCATCGTGGTTCGCGCCGGCTCGTGTGAGCAACTGCGCGGCTGGATCGTGTCCCGCAGCGGATATGGCCAGAAGGATATGCTCGGTCGAGACGTATTCGTCCTTCAGACGCTCGGCTTCGCTGGACGCTTTCTCCAGAACCTCGTTCATAGCACGGCTGAAGAACTGCTCGCCCGCCCCCGACACCTTCGCCAGGCGTTCGACCTGTTTTTCGGCTTCCCCGGCCAGAGATGTCGGAGAAGCGCCTAGCTTTTCCAGCAGTGGGGGTACGACTCCGTCCTGCTGAGCCAGGAGCGCCCAAAGGAGGTGCAGCGGTTCGACCTGTTGCTGGCCCGAACGCGCACTCATCTCCTGCGCCGCATGGAGTGCCTCCTGCGCCTTTACTGTGAATTTGTCGAATCGCAACATGATGAAATATTCTCGCTTTCCAATTTCCGAACAAGAAGCTGAAGGGGCCGTGACTTCCGGCCCCCGAATCGATTGCGTCGCGTGTGTTTGTGGCCACGCCTTTTAGATGCAGGCCGTCGGTTAGTTGTGGCCGTTTGAGACGTTGACTTTCACCTGCTTCGGCTTCGTTTCGGCTCGCTTCGGCAGCTCCACCTTGAGCACGCCGTTCTGGTAGCTCGCCTGGATTGCTTCGGTGTTCACCGTGTTGGGCAAGCTAAAGCTGCGGCTGAAGGCTCCATACGAGCGCTCGACTCGCAGGTAGTTGTCTTCCTTTACAGTCTCGTCGTAGTTCCGCTCGCCTCGAATGGTGAGCATATTGTTCTCGACGCGAAGGTCGATGTCCTTCTCCGACAGATCGGGCAGATCGGCCTTGATCACAAGTTCGTTCTCCGTCTCGTAGATGTCGACGGCCGGTGCCCAAGCGGTCAGGTTTGAGCCGCTCGCGTTGGCCTTGGACTCAAAGAGACGGTTCATCTCGTCCTGCAGGGCAGAAAAGCCCCGGAACGGGTCCCAGCGGGTAATCGAATTCATAGGGTCATCCTCCTCAAGGTCTCGTGCCTTACATAAGCACGTAGGAATAATATAATCTTAGCGTATAATTGTCAAGTATTTTTGGAACCGCATCGCGCCTACGTCGTCTCGGGTTCCATCTACTGCAAAACTCTAACAATAAGGCACTTAAGGTAATGCGTCTCCGGAACTGTCAGAAGAATTGGATGGTCTCGGGCCTGCGTTCGCCGCTCGACCACGGAAATCGGCTTCCGGGCGTCGTTGGCAGCCTCTGCGACGATCTGCAGAAATAGAGCCTCGGAAATGTGGTAGGAGCACGAGCAGGTGATCAGAAAGCCGCCCGGCTCGAGCAGCTTCAGCGCCCGGAGATTGATCTCCTTATATCCGCGATGAGCCGCCGCGACGCTGTCGCGGTTCTTGGCAAAGGCGGGGGGATCGAGAATGACCATCTGGAAGCGACGGCCAACCTCGTCGTAGTCCTTGAGAATGTCGAAGGTGTTGCCCTCGCGGAAGCCGACGTTCGAGATCGAGTTCAGGTGCTGGTTGCGCTCGGCCGCCTCGATCGCGGCCGGAGCCATTTCGATGCCCTCCACGTGCTGGCACCGATCCGCAACGGTAAGAGCAAAGCCGCCCTGGTAACTGAAGCAGTCAAGAACATTGCCCGACGCGTATTGCCGGGCCGCCCAGTGGTTTTCGCGCTGGTCGAGAAAGGATCCCGTTTTTTGGCCCTTCTGCAGCGAGCAAGCGAAGCTAATCCCATTCTCCTTGGTGATGATTTCCTCGGGAACCACGCCGTAGAGGAGGCCAACTCGCTGGTCCAACGCTTCAAGCAGCCGCACTCGTGGATCGTTGCGCTCCAGGATTCCTTTTGGCGAAAAGAGCTCAACCAGAATGTCGATGAACAGGTCCTTCAGCCTCTCAGTTCCCTGGCTGAGCGTTTGGACTACGAGGTAATCGCCATAGCGATCCACGACCAGCGACGAGAGCAGGTCTCCGTCGCCGTAAACGACCCGGTACGAGTCGGAGTTTTCGACCACTCGCGTGCGGAATTCCGCGGCGCGGCGGAGGCGTTCCAGTAAGAACGCGCGGTCCACTGGAACATCCTCTCGCGTCAGAAGGCGGAGGCATATCTGGGACTTTTCGCTGTAGAACGCCCGGCCCTGGAAGTGGCCGCGCTCGTCCAGCAGGCGAACCACAGCGCCGGGCTCCGCTTGCGTGGAGCGAACGTCGCTGCGATAGATCCACAGGTGCCCGGATCGCAGCCGGTCTACTCCTCGGGGACTGATGACTGCTGAGGCTTCCGTCACGTTTCGCCGCCCCGCGCTCTGCTGCCTGCAATCTTGCGCCGTTTCGCTACAATAGCTTGGTGCGCGAAAGCCGCGGCGAATCGCCGCAAGGCCGGCGCTGTTCTCTTAGCACAATCGGACGACGCGTGCCAATGCCGTTCGCGTGCGCGGCCGGTTTCAGCCCGATGAACGTCAGCGAGTTCGATTACACACTGCCTCCCGAGCGGATCGCCCAGCGACCGCTCGCCGATCGGGATGCGTCCCGCATGCTGCTGCTCGGGCGCAACACGGGTGGATGGGAGGATCGTCAATTTCGGGAACTTCCGGATTTGCTGCGCGGCGACGAACTGGTCGTGCTGAATAACGCCCGGGTGATCCCGGCGCGGCTGTTCGGCAGACGCGAGGGGCTTCGGGCCGGACTGCTCGGCAAGCACAATCCGGCGAGAGGCGAATTTCTCCAAACGCGAATCGAGGTGCTGCTGGTCCGTCGGCTGGAAGGCGATTGCTGGGAGGCGCTCGTGCGGCCCGGGAGAAAGATCCCAACAGGCGAGCGCATCGCTTTCGGCGACGGACGGCTGAACGCTGTAGTTGAGGGCCGTGGCCCGTATGGTTTGCGCGTCCTTCGCTTCGAGCCGGAGAATGAGCTGGAGAAGACACTCCAAACGCTGGGCCACATTCCCTTGCCGCCGTACATCAAGCGCGACGACGAGCCGCTCGATCGCGAGCGCTATCAAACGGTCTACGCGCGGCACGGCACGGCCGTTGCCGCGCCCACCGCGGGCCTGCATTTCACGCCGGAGATCCTGGACCGCCTGCGCGCCCGTCGAATCGAGATCGCGGAGATCACGCTGGACGTCGGACTCGGCACCTTTGAGCCGGTCCGCACCGAAAATCTGGAAGAACACAAGATTCACACGGAGTCCTACGAAATCAGCGAACCCGCGGCGGCCGCCTTGCGGCGCGCACAAGGAGACCGGCGTCCCATCCTGGCGGTGGGGACCACGGTCGTCAGGGCTCTTGAGGATGCCGTAGAGAAAAGTGCCGTGACAACGGGCACCGATTCCGGATCGATCGAGCCTGGAAAACGAACCGCGGATATTTTCCTCTATCCGGGAAGGCCCTTCCGCATCGTCAGCCAGCTTCTGACCAATTTCCATCTGCCCCGCTCGACGCTGTTGGCGATGGTCGCCGCATTCGCCGGACGCGAAAAAATCCTGGCCGCGTATGGGCATGCGCTCGACGCAGGCTATCGTTTCTATAGCTATGGGGATTGCATGCTGATCCGGTGAGTCTTCTGAGAGAGTTTGCGCAGAGAACGCTGCCGGCCGGAAACCGAGGGCTGGATTCAACATTCCCCGCCTTGAGTCCGATTTTCGGTATAATCCCGTCCCGCCGGCAAGGATCCCTATTTAATGCGCTATTTAATTGTCAGCGATATTCATGCGAATTTGACGGCTCTCGATGCATGCCTCAAAGCCGCGGAGGGGCGCTGGGACAAAGCCGCTTGCCTTGGCGACGTGGTGGGCTACGGTCCCGACCCCAACGAGGTGATTGATCGGGTGCGCTCGCTGGACGTCATCACGATTCGCGGAAATCACGACAAGGCCACGAGCGGCGTGGCAAACGCCGAGGATTTCAATCCGATTGCCCGCGCTGCCGCGCTTTGGACCCGGGAGCAGCTCCGCCCGGAAAATCAGGACTGGCTCGAAAAACTCCCCCAGGGTCCCCTGGCGGTCGATGGCTTTCACATGGTGCACGGCGCCGTGCACGACGAGGACGAATACCTGCTGGCTCCGGCTCAGGCACTCGACAGCCTTGCCGACGCGCCTTCGCCGGTTACGTTCTTCGGCCACACGCATATTCAGGGCGGCTTTTTACTGCACGACGACAAAGTCAGCATGCTCCAGATCAAGCCTTCCGGCGAAAACCCGTCGTTGGCGCTTGGCCTGGAACCCGGCGCGATTTACATGTTGAACCCAGGTTCGGTTGGACAGCCGCGGGATGGCGACAACCGCGCGGCCTTCGCGGTTGCCGACATTCCCAACAATTCCGTCGAATTCTGGCGCGTACCGTATAACATAGAAGCAGTGCAGAAACGGATGGAGGCAAACGGCCTCCCCGAGCCCCTGATCTTGCGGCTATCGTTCGGGCGCTGACCGCCGGTTCCGGTCTGTCTTGGGAAAACGCTGGGGAAGGATATGCAATCTCGAGTGAGTTCGCGCCGCGAACGCGGAAGCGGTTTTCCAGTGGCCTTCGCCGCGGGACTCATGATCGTGCTGATCCTCGGCGCGTGCGTCGTGCTGATTTCCCGCCATTCGAAGTCCACGATTCCGACCGCCAAGACCGCCAAACTTCCGTTCGGACCAGCCGAGCAGGCCTACGCGCCGAACATTCATTTCGACAACATGAAATTGGCGAAAGCGACGAACTTTCTCGGCGAGGAATTCACCTACGTGCAGGTAACCGTAACCAACGCGGGACCGCGATCAATTCAGGGCCTTACCATCCTGCTGACGTTTTCTGACCCGTTCAAACAGGTGGTGCTTCGCGACAGCGAGCGGCTCATCGGCCCCGCCGATCCGCCTCTCGGCCCCGGACAGCAGCGAGGTCTGCAGATCACGCTGGGCGGAATACCCGCGGAATGGAATCACGAGAATCCGGTTTTTCAGGTAACGGGTTTGGTTCTGGAGTGAACGCGAGCTGCTGAAGTTACTTCGATTTCAGCGTTTTTGTTTCTAAACGGAAGGGGTTTTTGGGCTCGGCCACCCATCAAAGAAAAGGGCCGGCTCAAAACCAATGTCGATGAACGATTGGGACGAACTGGGCCGCACTTTACTCGAATGGACCGCTTCCGGCGTCGTCGAAGTCCGCGAAGGCGGTCAATGGCTCGCCGGGCTCTCCGCGACGAATTACGAGCTGCGTCAATCCGGCAAAGCCGTCCTTATACATCTGTGGTCGAGCGAGCGAAATCTGACGCGCCGCGTGCTGCGACTCAGGGACCGCTCCGCCGATCGTGTCGTGCTGGAAGTGCAGCGCTTTGGACGCTCGAAACCGGGCAGCCTCGAGTTTCTGCTCGTCGATTCGCAAAGGCCGTGTAACCTGCGAGGAGTTCCGCGCGCGGTTCCGCTTCCAGGCCGAACGTTTCCCAGACTCCACCATTGATTCGCTCACGTCTTCACCGGACCTTCAGCATTCGTTCTCCGGAATTTATCTCCGAGGCCGGATGCACGAAGGCTCGCGCGAGTACGCGTTCCTCGCCGTTTCTCCTTCGGAAAATTCGGCCGCAATTGAAGGGGTACTCGCTTTCGGAATACTCTGGCTCGACTGGACCAGATCTCGCGTGGAGAAACGGCCCATCGAAGGCCTGCGCGTCTTCGTGCCCGAAGGTACGAGCCGCTTCCTGCGGGAACGCGCCCTTGCGCTCGCCCCCAGCGCCCGCTCGAAGTCTTCGAATTCGACGGATCCGAAGGCCGCCTTCGCAGAATGGATCCGGGCGACGCCGGCAATCTCGAAAGCCGTTTGACTTCCCGCGCCGAGACTGAATCTGTCCTGTGCGCCGCGAGGGACGCAATTGCGCGAATCGAGTCGCTCGCACCGGCAAACTCGAGACTGCCCGGCAACGTCATCGCGCGCATGACTTCCGTAGGAAATGAAGTAGCCCTCTGTTTCCGTGGGTTGGAGTTTGCCCACTGGTCTCGCGAGGGGATCACCTTCGGTCTGGGCGAAGCACGCAGACCGCTGACAGAAGGGGCGCGGCCCCGTCTGTTGTGCCTCTTGCGCGACCTCTCTCGCTATCGCTCTCCCCTCGCTTCCGAAACGACAAATCCCCTCTTCCGCGCCGCTCCCGAGCGCTGGCTCGAAGCGCTGGTTTTGGAGGACTGCCGGCGAATCGATCCGCGCCTGGACGAACGCTACAGGTACTTGTCGCCGGAGATCTCCATAACGCGCATCGGCGTCACGGAGACCTGGCGCTGCGGCCTGAAAGTTGTGCTTCGGCAGTAGTCCAAAAGCGCCTTCGGATCGTCGATTTGAAATAGCTGCGGGCAAAAAATAAGGGAAGCGGTCCGGTCGGAACCAGTACCACTTCCCGGGGTGTGTCCTAGAAGTGTTTGCCTAATTAGACGCGGACCGAACGAAAAGGTTGCATTTCCGTGAGCGCCGCAGAAAAAAACCTTTGAGGAGAATCCTGTAGGTCACAAACTCTAATAGAAGAGGTACTTGCGCCACTTCTCGTCGCGGTGCCCGATCAGCCGCATCAGTTGTCGCGACGTATGCAGCGTGAATGGACGCGGCCGGCGCTGCAATTTGAACCCGGCTTCTTCCGGCGTGCGATCTCCTTTGGAGTTGTTGCAGGCGTAGCAGCAAGCGACCAGATTTTCCCAGGACGATCGCCCGCCCCGCGATCGCGGCATCACGTGGTCCAGTGTCAGTTCGGCTGCCGGAAAGGAATTCCCGCAGAACTGGCAGGTGTTGCGATCGCGTAGCAGGATGTTCTTCCGCGAGAGCGCTCTGCTCTGCTGCGGAATGTGCCGGTAGCTCAGAAGCCGAATCACAGAGGGGACAGCAACGGCCCGCGAACTGGAGTGGACCTCCGTGTGAGTCGTTTCCTCTGCCTGGGCCACGCCTTTCAGCACAAGCACCAGCGCGCGGCGAACGGCGGTAACGTTGATAGGCTCGAATGTTGCGTTCAGGACCAGAACCGGAGCCTGCATCACAGAAGGACCAGGCCGAGGCGAAGGAGTGCGCGTCGAGACCAGCGGTCCCGCAACCACGCCTCCCAGCCCAACTTTGGGCCGGGGGCGTAAGCCCCCCTTAAGCCCGTTGCTCATGCGGTTTCAATCCGCTTTCGGATCGAGAACCTCTCCTGCTACAAAAGATGCTCCATCCCCCGTAACGGTTTCACGGCCCGAGCCTCGCAAATTGCCTTTCGAGTCTGCGCTCAACCACCCCGGAGCGACTCTCGCGACTGTAACCCCGAACACTGCGGAGGCTCCCGCCTTCTTAAGCGCGCGCGAACACGCATCCAGCGTCGCGCCGGTCGTCAGTACATCATCTACCAGCAGGATACGCAGGTTGTCAACTCTGGCACCCGCGCGAGTCGCGTAGGCGCCACGGACGGACCACGGCGCTCGACAGCGCATCGTCATAGATCGCGTAGCTGCGCGCTCGATCGAAGGCGTAATCGCTGTTCCGGCAGGGCCGGCACAACGGCTGGGCCGCCTCAGCGGCGGCCGGCGAAACGAAGGGCCGCCCGCAACAATGGCCCATCGGCTGACCGATCCGCTGGAATCCCTTGGGACAGGTGCGGCAGATGGGAATGCGGCTCGCTTCGGCCAGGATCGTTCCGCAGATCCGGCAGGGTAGAACTACGGATTCGCGAACCGCTTTACGAGGAAGGCTTTTCTTCAGCTTTTCGCTGGATCGGTCAGAGAAGCCCCTGCTCCATTTTTTCCTGGCAGGAGATGCAATACCGGGTCCAGGGCACCGCTTCAAGCCGCTTCTGTTGCAGCTCCTGATGGCAGGAGATGCAGTCGCCGAATGAATTCTCACGAATGCGGTTGAGAGCATCGTCCACCAACTGAAGCAGCGTGCGATCGTTGTGAGTCTGCCCGAACAGGAACTCCTTGGTGTAGGAGTTCGCAGCCTTGTCCGCCAGGTCCACGGTAGGATCTTCGTCCGCTTCGCGGCCTTCCTGCTGGGTTCGCGCAATCCCGCGAACCAGCTCTTCGCGCCGCGTCACAAGTTTCTTCTTGTAGTAGTCAAGCCGCTTTTTATCCATGGCCGCAGTCCCTGGATCCGTCAATCCGCATGTCCAAAACGCGCAATTCTAGCGACCCAAACGTGTCTTGTCAAACGAGCTACTCGGGCTACTCGGGTTGGGGCGCCGGAATCATCGCGCATCGTCGGGCCTTTGAGACTCAGGCTTTGATGACATTACTCCTCGGTTTGATTCGAGGAAGTCATCTCGATGCGAAGATTTCCAAACGGAAGCTCCGCGCGCATCAGCACCGGGAGTCGGCCTCCTTCGTTAGCGAGCCAGACCGCGAAGCGAATGCCGGAGACCTCTGCGCCGTGCTGAAACAGCCGGATGCCGATTCGAGTCGCGGAGAATTGCCCGGCGCTCACCTCAACGGGCTCATCCGGCGCTTCCATTGCCGCGCGCATTTCATAGAGTTGATGGCCGTCGTAAACAGAAACCTCCAGTTCATGCTCGCGCTGCCAATCCACGGAACGCAGCGCGTACAACGCGCCCAGCGGGTCTCGCGTTCCAGGAAAGACGATTACGGAGGGACCCGGCCCGCGCGGCGTCTGCCCTTCCTTTACGAACTGCCATTTTTGTCCGGAGCTTCGGCCCAACTCATTCAGATATGCTTCGTACTGTCGGCTTTCGAACGTCGCCGTGTCGGTGTAGGAGTCGAATTCGTCGTCGATCGGGAACAAAGTGCGCACCGTGCCAGCCGTGTGGGCTGTGGCCCGAAAGTGCCACGTCTGCCAGCCATATAGATTGCGGCGTTCGAGGTCACTCAGTTCCACCGAAGCAGCCCCAGTGAAAGAAGCCCAGGACACGCTGTACTCCAGCTTTTCGCCGGCCTGAAAAGGAACGGGTCTTTCCTTGAGAGCCGCTGGAGCCGGGGTTCGTGCGCGGGACGTTTCTTGCGCGTGCGTTTGCGGCGCCGCCGCTTTGACCAATTCGATGGGGAGTGTCGGCGGAAGCATCGTAAACAGCGCCGCAAGCGCGGCGGCCAGAGACGTTGCCCGGCTTAGAAGAAATGTTGGCATGCTCGTCGTTAGATGCCGCTTCGACGAGTTCTAGAACTCGTTGGGAATGAATTGCGGGCCTTGCGACGCCTTTTTGACCTGCTCATCGACCGCCATTGAGATAAAAAGGCAGTTCGGCCAGCGAGTCAACGAGCAAATCGGGAGGATTTGCGCGGAGGCCTTCGAGGCCCAGTCCGTACGTGACCCCGCAGGCCCAGATCCCGGCATTGCGGGCCGTGCGGACGTCCACATCGGAATCGCCTACCATCATCGCGTCTTGCTGCGAAGAATTCAGATCGCGGAGCAGTACCTGAACTCCGATGGGATCGGGCTTCTTCTTTTCGAAGCTGTTGCCGCCGTAAACAAATCGGAAGTAGCGCGAAAGGCCGAGCCCATCCAGAATCCCCTTGCTGAAATTGACTGGCTTGTTCGTGAGCACGGCCATCGCGCGTCCCGCCAGCAGATCGAGTCCTTCGCGCACCCCGGGATAGGCGACTGTGTTATCCAGCATATGCGCGCGATAATAGGAGAGAAAATACGCCAGGCCCCGGTCCACGTCCGCCTCCGTGACTTCGCCCTCCGCCCCCTCAGTCAAGGCACGCCGGACGAGGACGGGCGCTCCGTTCCCCACCAAGCTGTCGATGGTGTCATGAGAAAGACGTACGCGGCCCATGGATTCGAGCATCGCGTTCACCGACAGCGCGAGATCGAGCTTCGAATCGATCAGCGTGCCGTCCAGATCGAAGATCAGGACGCGCACATTCGAAAAGTGATTGTTGCTATCCAACATTTCCGGTGCGACGCGCTTGCCTCTATGCGTCGCAAGTATCTTATTCATCGCTGTCCGCGAAGTCACTGCGGGTTTCAGCGGATCGCCCCAGACCGCGAAGATTCCACTCAAAGCACGTTGTTGTTCCGCGGGACGCTCCTGCTAAAATAAGCGCTTTGCTGTCGTGCTTTTTCTCAGGCTCCAGAGATCCTCCTGAGCGGAAAATGGCTGAAATCCAACCCTTTCGCGCATTTCGCTACAGCACGGAACGCGTCCCGTTGAAGGACGCGCTCACGCAGCCTTATGACAAGATTACGCCCGCCATGCAAGAGCGGTACTACGCCGCGAGCCCCTACAATCTGATCGCGGTCGAAAAGGGCCGAAGCCTTTCAGGCGATACGCCACAGAACAACGTCTACACCCGCGCGGCGGGAACTTTCGAAGAATGGGTCGCGCAGAAAATTGTCGTTCAGGACCCCGCTCCCGGCGTTTACGCCTACTCACAGGACTATCTGATCCCCGGCAGGCAGACCCGGCGAGCGCGGACTGGATTCATCGCTCTCGGGCGCCTCGAAGACTACGAAGCCGGCGTCGTGTTCCGCCACGAGCGCACTCTCTCCGCCCCAAAAACGGACCGGCTCGAGCTCCTCCGGCACACGCACGCACAAACGGGCCAGCTATTCATGCTCTACGAGGACCCGGCAAAAAATATTGAGGCGCTGCTCGAAGGCGTGAAACGAAAGAGCGCACCGGTGGAAATAGTCGACGAGTATTCCGTAGTGCACCGGCTGTGGCCGGTCTTCGACCATGGGTTCGTTGCCGAAATCCAACGGCAGATGACGGATAAGAAGCTCGTCATCGCCGACGGGCACCACCGTTACGAAACGGCTCTGAATTACCGGAACGAGAGCCGCGCGAAGGCCGCGAAGACCCATCCGACCGCCGCCTATGAATTCGCCATGATGACGTTCGTGAACTCGCATTCGACCGGGCTGACGATTCTTCCCACGCATCGCGTCGTCCGCGACGTTGCGAATTTCAATTTCGATGATTTTCGAAAAGCGCTGGCTCCCTTTTTCGACTGGTATTCCTACCCATTTCAGAGTCCGGCCGAGCGGCCCGCGAGCTTCGGCGAATTTCGCAGGGATCTCGAGGAGCGCAGGCACGGCCGCCACGCGATCGGCGTTTATTCCGGGGGAGGCGCTTTCTATCTGTTCCTGTTGCGGCGCGGCATCGATCTCAAGGATCTGTTTCCCGATCTCTCCGAAGCGCAACGCAATCTGGACCTCGTCCTTCTGCACAGCTTGATGCTCGAAAAAGGCCTGGGCATAACGGCGGAAGCCGTGACAGCCGAGAAGAACATCACCTACGAGCGGGAAATGGAAGCCGCGCTCGGCACGGTTGACCGGGGTGAGGCACAGCTCGCCTGCATCCTGAATCCGGTTGCCGTCCGGCAGGTGATCCAAATCGCGCTCGCGGGAGACGTCCTGCCCCAGAAATCAACCGATTTCTATCCGAAACTGCTCAGCGGCGTCGCCATCTATCGTGTGGAAGGCCAAGCGGGGGAATAAGCGCAGCATGCGAGCTCGCGCTTTGGGCCCCCGCGAACCGGAGACCCAAAGGAGAGCCTGATCGCTCAACCCAATCCGGGCCGAAAGTTATGGCTTACTTGGCGAAGCTCTGGACCGCGGCTGCCTCGCTGTCGTAGGTATCGAAAACGGTCATCAGCTTGGTGACTTGCAGGACCTCGCGGAATTTGGCGCCCAGGTTGGCCAGCTTCAGCGTGGCGCCTTGCGATTTCGCGCTGTGGAACGTCGCAACGAGCGTGCCGAGCCCGGCGCTATCGATGTAGCTGACTTGCGCCATGTTCAGCACGATTTTGCGCTTGCCCGCAGCGAGTAGACTCTTCACCCTCTCTCGAAACCCGTTGCTTTCCTCGCCCAGCACAATTCGCCCCTCGATATCGAGCACCGTGATTCCGTTTACATCTCTCTCCGTCATTCTCAGTGCCACGTTCGCGCCTCCTCGAAGTCTCTCAGTGTGTTCTTGAAGCCGAATGATACAGAAATGGCAACCGCGCCCGTTTTCACATCAGAATTCGCAGTCGCGAACTTCAAAGTCCGAAGCGATGCGGGTCTTCTCAATAAAAATCCGAGCAGGACATGTAGTAACCGCACGCCGGGCAAATCATCTTGCAACTTCGCTGTTCGAGACGCGCGGAGCATCGTGGGCAATAGCCGGAAGCGAATTCCGGATTTCCTCGCGACGGCAGTTCTGCCGGCGGTCGCTGTGCCTGGAACTGGCAATCACCCGCTTGAAAAGCTCTCTCCGGCTCTGCCATCCCAGGGCCTCTCGGACGCATGTTTATAGCACATTCAGCCTATGTGGGGAAGGAAACGTGAGCAGCCATCGCGGCGCCGTTCCGGTCCCCGAAGATAAGCCGGGCGGCTGCACCCCTCCACTCCGAAACCCGGTTTTTGCGATGCCAGGCATACTGCCCCGTTGTGTTGGACACCGGTTTCGCCGCCAGGGTTCCAGAATTTTCTGCGCATCGTGAATAAGAACGCAGGAAGGGCTAGAATCGAGAAAACGGCAACCAGCTGGCTTCGGCCGGCGTCTGATTGTTAGGGGCGGAGGTACCATGAGTAACCATGAGGGAAGCCTGGCCGCGGCAATCGCTTTCTTCGGAGTCAGCCTTCTAATGCCCGCCGTGACGTCCGCCCAGAGAGCGTCCCCTCGGATCGGTGGCGGCACGACGGGTCGAATGACCACCGCGCCGGCTCGCACGTTCGTGCAGCGTGCTCCTGTGGGCGGCGTGCGTGTCAATGTAAGCCGGAGTGTCGTCAACCGCTCGGTCTCGGCCGTGGGTCAAAGCCCGGCGAGACATCGCGCCGATGCTCTTGGATTCAACGGCGGGTTCGCCAGCGCTCCGCTCAGCCTTCAGGACTTGCTGAACATCACTCCCAATTCCGGCTTCAATTGGGAGCACGTCAACGCCATCAACAGCGATCTGGCTGAAAAGGCGCTGATCGATCCAGTCACTCAACTCGAAATCGCGCAGGCCGAGCGCCTCCTGAGAAACACGGGTGGAGCGACGTTCGGAGGCGGCGCGTACATCCTGGGCGGCTATCCCTCCTACGTGCCAACGGGAACGGAAACGGAACAAGCCAACCCCGAAAGCGAGCAGCCCCAGGCCGAACCGCAATCGGCTCCGAATTCGCAGCCGCAGATCATCGTGCTGCAACAAGCGCCACCGCAGCAGTCCGCCGCGTCTACCACTCAAGCGGCCCCGGCCGAGCAACAGCTTCCCGATCGCGGAGAGCTCACCCTGGTTCTGCGCAGCGGCGAACAGGTCAAGGCCCTTGCGTTCACTCACCTGAACGACAAGATCGTTTACATCACACCCGACGGCGGCCGCACAGCCATCGAAGCCGCCGACCTCGACTCCGCCGCTACAGTTCGCATCAACCAGGAACGAGGCACGCCCCTGCAACTGCCTCTCTAGAGTTATTGATAACGAGGGTCTTGTGTCAGGGCACGTGCCGCAAGGCGTGCTGAGTCGGGTTCTACAATCTCACGCTGGATTGCCTAGCTAAAGGCTGTTGCAGAACCCTAGGCGTAACTCCTTGATTGCCGCAAGCAACCGAAGAGAAACGTGGCAGATCTCAAGCCACGGAGCCGATTGATTCTGCGAATGGCGAAGAGAAAAGTAAGGAAATCTTCGAAATATCGCAACTTTTCTCTTGACAGAATATAGCTTACTCGATAGTATCGAGTACATGATGCCCCCCGCTCAGCACCCATCCTGGTTGTTCTACATGCCCTTGGCCCAGCAAGCCGCCTTGCTCAAGGATGATTTACTCGAACCCGTCGACCAGCTCCTGGAAGACCCCCAACTGATCGAGTTGGTCCGCAACTGCTTGGCCGCCCGGTCCCCGGCTTCCCAGCGCACCGGCCGCACGAGCATTGCCCCGGATCGCTTGCTGCGTTGTTGCGTGCTCAAGCATGTGAAGGGCTGGAGCTTCCGCGCTCTGGAACGCGAGCTGCGCAGCAATCTGATCTATCGGCAGTTCACGCATTTCGATGCGGAGGCCACGCCCGATTTCAGTACCTTCAGCCGAACCTTTGCTTTGCTGGGCCCTTCGATCACCGAGGAAATTCATCAGCGGGTGGTGGGCTTGGCTCGCCAGAAGGGTGTGGCCGAAGGAAAGAAATTGCGGACCGATACGACTTGCGTTGAAACGAACGTGCACTTTCCAACCGACAGCGCGCTTTTGGGCGACGGCATTCGCGTGCTCAGCCGCAGCCTGAAACGCATCGCCGCGCATTGCAAGAGCGGCGTACTGGAAGTTGTGAATCATGGGCGGGCCGTGAAGCATCGCCTGCTGGAGATCAGCCGCGCGGCGAAGTCCCCGACGGAAGCCAGTCGGCAGCGCCTGCGCGATAGTTATGACAAGCTCCTGGCGTTGACCCGCAAGGTGGTGCGTCAGGCCGGTGAGACCATCGAGCGGTGGGAGAAAGGAAAGCTGCCGGTCATCGGAAGTCTGCGCAAGGTCGAAGTGCAGGCCGGCCAGCTGCGGCATTTTCTGCCTTTAGTGGACAAGGTGATCGCGCAGACCAAAGAGCGCGTGTGGGAAGGAAATCGGCACGTGGTGGGGAAAGTGCTGAGCCTGTTTGAGCCGCATACGCAAGTAATCCGCAAGGGAAAAGCGCATAAGCCGAACGAGTTTGGTAGGCTGGTGCGCATCGATGAAGTAGAAAATGGCATCGTGAGCGGTTACGAAGTTTTGAAAGGGAACGCGGCAGACACGAACTCTTGGTTGCCGGCCATCCAACACCACCAAGCTTCGTTTGGGCAAGTTCCGCAGATGGCCACCGCGGACCGCGGATTTTTTACCGCTAAGAACGAGCAGGAGGCGGAGGATTGGGGGGTTAAGAAAGTGGCCCTGCCGGCGAGGGGCCGTTTGTCGAAGAGCCGGGCAAAACGGCAGAAGGAACGTTGGTTTAAGCGAGCCCTGCGCTGGCGAGCCGGGTGCGAGGCGACCATCAGCCATCTGAAAAATCCGTTCTCGATGAGGCGAGCCGGCTATAAAGGAGAGCCTGGGTTCCAGCGTTATGTGGGGTGGTGCGTGATCACGAAGAACCTGTTTTCGATTGCCCGTTGGCAGGAGCATAGGAAAAGAGAGGTGGAGGTAGAGAATGTCCGGCTCGGCTGAGGCCCGGCGGCGTAAGCTGCTGGGCGAGATTGAGCGTCTGGCCGACGTGGCCATTTTCGGCACGCTGTCAGAAACCTACCGCACCTGCGGACGGCCAGGCTGTCATTGCCAGAAGGGCGGACCCAAACATGGTCCGCACCTGAATATCAGCTACCGTGGGGAGAAGGGCAAGACCACCGGCTACTACGTTCCCAAAGGGGCGGAGGAAGCTACGCGGGCAGGAGTAGCCGCTTGGCAAAAACTGCAGGAGTGTTTGCGCGAGCTGGCCGAGTTGAATAAGGATCGGAATCTCGAGCGCGCTCGCGAGGGCGAATGACGATGAAGCGATGGTTGAGCTGGCTCTTCCTTGCAGTCGGAGTCGTAATGCTGCTGTGGATCCTGCATCTTCCTGTCAGCTCATACCGCCATCGACAGTCAGTTAGGGATCCATCGGTGCTCAGCCAGAGCGAATTCGTTTCCACCTGGTGCGGAGCTTTGCGGGCCGCAAATTCTTCCTTCCCTCGGAATCGCGCTGGTCCACTGGAGTTTTTTGCGACTCGGTCGGCATTCTTGATTACGGATGATGGTGGGCTACCCTGGCTGGACTATCGAGGGCCGCCAGGTCCTAATGTGCGTAGTCATCAGGATCTGGTCACTGGTTGCAAGGCTGCCAGCCAGGCTGGCAGCCTAAGGTGGAGAACTTTCCAGCAAAATTCCGAGCGAATTCAAGTTGAGGGTTTTGCAACAGCCTTTAGCTAGCGCATGTTTGCCCTGCGGGCCTGTAACCCCTTGAAAACACACAGGCGGTTTTTGAATTTGGTCACTACATCAGCCATTCTCGGCCCTCCGGCGGAGTGGGCGGGTCGAGTTCAGCGATGCCCAAAGCCCGCAGCACCTCGCTCGCATGTTTGTTGCCGCGGGTGACGCACATCTTGCGGCGTTGACCGAGTTCGACCTCCACGCAGCGGACCGTCTCGAGCGCCTGCCAGGCAAACGGCGTGGACAAGCTGCTGCCCGCCGTGCGCAGACTCTTCTCCAGGGCGCGATCCAGTAACAGGGCCAAAGCAGCCACGAAGACATGGGCCTCGACCCGCGCATCGTTGTGATGATAGACCGGACGGAGTTCGAGCAGGCCCTTGAGATGAGAGAAGCCACGCTCGACCTCATTCAGTTCCTTATAGGCTCCCACGGCCTCAACCGCCGACAGATTTTGCTCTTCAGTCTGGATGACGTACTTGCCCTCCAGAGCCTTCTCCCGCGCCAGGTTCATCGGATGATCGAAGAAGCGAAACTTGCCCTGGCGCAGTTCCCAGGCGAAATAGCGCTGGCCGTGGTTGCGGCGCAGTCGGGTGGCGGCCGCCGCCCCGATCTTGTCCGGCTCCTTCAACGCCCTTTCTCCACCTGCGTCTTCAAGGATTGGAATTCTTTGCGCGCCCGCTCCATCGTCAGCTCCCGCATGCCGCGCTCGTACACTTCCCGCTCTTCGCTGTGCACCACGAACACCCGCACTCCCGCTTCTTTGCCCGCCACCTCGACCACCCGCGTCTTCGGCACGACCTCCTTCTCCTCCGCCGTGATCCCCACCGGCACGCCTGCCAGTCCTTGCGTCGTTCCGCCTCCTGGATATACTCGAACGTGTCCTTGCGATTGCGTCTTTGCAGCCCCAGCAAATAACCTGCTGTCCGTTTCGGAGCTCCTCCACGTTGCCCATCGTCATCATGCCGCGGTCCCCGACGAACACCACCCGGTTGAAAGCAAATCTGCTGGTTCAGATCCTTGACCACTTCCAGCACCGTGGTCTGATCCAGACGATTGCCGGCGAAGACATGATGGGCAACCGGCCATCCATCCATCATCACCACCCCGATGATGATCTGCCGGTGGCGTGGTCTTCCGTCGCGACTGTAGCCGAACTGGCCCAACTCCGCCGGGCCAGCTCCTTCGAAGTACGTCGAAGTAATGTCGTAGAAGACCAGGTCCGGCTTCAGGCTGAATAGATCACGCAGCTCCAGATAAACTGCCTTTTCGATGCGCTCCTTCTCGGCCAGCAGATCGTCCAGGCTCTGATACCAGAGCTTCAACTGATTGAAATCGACCTTGACCCGGCCGGACTGTTTCCACACCGGCATCCAGCGGCTGCCCTGGGCCGTGCATACATAGAAATCTTCCAGCCATTGGGCCAGCGCGTGCTCGCTGCCCGGACGGGTCAGCCGATTGGCCAGCAAAGGAAAGACTCGTTCCGACAGCGGCTGCCCATGGCGCCGCGGAGTTCACCCCGATCCAGGATGGCTCCCAGAGAGAGTTTTTCGAACAGATGCCGGGCCACTAAGACCGGTCCCCACGTGGAGGCCCGCGGAGTGGAGATCCTCGACACGGCAACCCAGCGCGGACCCCTCCGGTTCGGCCTGCAAAGCCGGACAAGGCTTCCAGATGCGGTGCCAAGAAATCCTTGCGTCCCAGATGGGCGACGATTCGCTGCTTGACCTTGTCCCCTTCGCGGAAGGACTCCACCAGGCGGAGATACTCCTGTTGGCCATTGCGTGACTTGACCGAACGAAGGAACAATGCGGGCCTCCTAAGACACTACATATATACGACTATTATTCTTTAAATCAAGGGGAAAATGAGGAACACGAGCAGATTCCTTGGCACTACATTTTCAATCCCACGGCGGATGCACCGCTGTGTTTTCAATGAGTTAGCCGGAATCGAGCCCTCTGCGAGGGCAAACATGCGCTAGCCTTCCAAAAGAATGGGACTCGCCTCATGCGCCGGATCCGCGCGCCGGTTCGGGCATATACGGACCAGCCTCGGCAGGCAAACCCGCGCGCTCGAACTGCACGGTGACGTGCGTGATGTGGAAGTCCCGATCGAGCATCTCCTGGATCCGCGCCAGAATCGCCTCGCTCTCCTCCATGTGCATATCGGGAATCCGCACGTGGCAGGCAAGCGCACTGAGGTCTGTTCCGAGAGTCCAGATGTGTATGTCGTGCACTTCCTGAACTCCGGGCACCCGCAGCATGGCCGTCGCCACGTCTTCGAGCAACATCCCGCGCGGCAAGCCTTCCAGGAGCACGTGCCCGCTTTCCTTCAAAATGCCCGTTCCAGACCAGAGGACCATTCCCCCGATCGCGATGCCAAGCAGCGGATCGACCCACACCGCACCGGTCCAACGGATCGCCAGCGCGCCGGCGAAGATCGCCACGTTCGACAGGGCATCTCCCAGATTGTGTATCCACACAGTGCGAACGTTCAGATCGCCGCGTCCGCGGTGAACCGCGAGGGTGATCCCGCCGTTCACCACCAGCGCCAGCACCGAAACCCACAGCATCAGAGACGTGTGCACCTCGACGGGGTGGCGAAGACGTTGGGCGGATTCATAGATCAGGAACAGCGCGACCACTCCAAGCAAAATCGCGTTTACGAATGCCGCGAGAATCCCCGCACGATGGTAGCCGAATGTTTTTTGCGCGGTGGGAGGCCGCCGCGCGAGACGCATGGCGAACCAGGAGATCACCAGCGTGGGAACGTCGGTGAGGTTGTGAATCGCGTCGCTCAGAAGCGCGATCGAGTGGCCCCAAAAGCCGGCAAGCAGCTCCGTGGCCACCAGAGCGAACGTCACCGCAACCGCGACTCCCAGCAAGCCGGTCATCTTCTCGCTGAATCGATGTGCGCGCGAATGCGAGTGCAAACCGGGGTCGTGTCCGCCGTGCTC
>CAVWCN010000015.1:0-291323 GCA_963753475.1 uncultured Acidobacteriota bacterium | reverse complement strand
ACAAATTTAATGCGGCGAACACTTTTATGCGGAGTGGGCAATAAGACTTAGAAGCAACCGTAGGAATACCAACCAAAATGCTGTCCCTCGACCGCCAGTAACTCCACATAAAAATGACATCCTTCTTCTAGCCAACAAGGCTACCGAAGGAGGTCTGTCATGCTTTCCCATTTCTTTGAAGGACCTGCACGGATTCGCGGGATTCGCAGCGGTCCATCCGGAAGTTTGATCGAAAGCTTTGCTGATTACTTATTTAAGAATGGGTACGCCGAGGTCTCCGCTCGTCGACATATTCGATCAGCGGAACACATTGTTCGCTGGGCGAGCAGAAACAACCTGCCCGTGAGCGAGCTGGATGATCTGGCTCTTAGGAGTTTTGGCGATCATCTCAAGCGATGTCGATGTGGTCGGTACTCTCGCAGAGATCCAGTGAATATTCTGACGGGCGCGCGGCTGTTCTTGAGACATTCGCAAGGCCTAGATACAGCGCTGATCCGCCGGCCCTCTCCCGCCGATTTGATGCCGGTGCTGTTGCAGTCGTTCTGCAGGTGGATGCGCGAGCACCGAGGCACCTCGGAACAAACACTCTACAACTACGGCTTACCAATTCGCGAGCTGATTCGGCGCCTCGGTGAGGACCCAAGCAAGTTGGATGCGCAACGCCTGCGGAAGTTCGTCCTGAACCAAAGTCGTCATACGGGGTGGGCTGCAGCCAAGCGATGCACGACCGCATTGCGGATGTTCCTGCGCTTTCTGATCGCCGATGGACGATGTCGCGCCGGCCTGCTCGGCGCCATTCCAACGCTGGCACACTGGCGGCTAAGTTCTCTGCCACGATACCTGCCGCCCGAGGCGGTGGGACGCGTTATCGATTCTTGCGACGTGTCCTCTCCGGTGGGTAAGCGCGACCGAGCCATCTTGTTATTGCTCGCCCGCCTCGGATTGCGTGCAGGCGACATCGTACAGATGCGTCTGCAGGATATCGACTGGAAGGGAGCCTGGATTGGTGTCAGCGGAAAGAACCGCCGCCAAACACGACTGCCTCTCACGCAAGAGGTCGGTGACGCGATGGTTTCGTATGTACAAAAAGGCCGTCCTCGATCACACACCGAAACGCTATTTCTCCGTTCTCGTGCTCCGTTTCGCGGATTCCGTGGTCACCCTGCGGTTTCGGTAATTGTCGCTAGAGCTTTCCGTCGAGCAGGGATCAAACGTCCCGGCCGAGGCGCAGCGCACCTGTTGCGCCATTCGGTTGCCAGTTCGATGTTGCGACAAGGAGCGTCGTTGCAGGAGATTGCCGCTTTGCTTCGCCACCGCTCCGTCGAAACGACTCAAATCTACGCCAAGATCGATGTCACGGCGTTGCAGCAGATTGCCCAACCCTGGCCGGAGGTGTGGTCATGTTAGCTCGCGCCGTTCAATCCTATCTCTCCGTACGCCGAGCCGCAGGATACGTCCTCAAGGATGTTGGTCTGCACCTAAAAAGCTTCGCCGCCTATTCCGAGGCCAAAGGTCAGCGATACGTAACCGCAGAGATTGCCATCGAGTGGGCACGCCAGTCATCTTCCATAGTGGGACGAGCCCGACGATTGGGTGACGTGAGACGCTTCGCCCTATATCTCCGAGCAGAAGATGAACGCCATGAGATACCTCCACTGGTTTTTGGCAAAGAACGTCGGCCCCGACCGACTCCTTACATCCTCTCTGACGAGCAGATCTGCCGGCTCATTCAACTCGCTCGACAGTCGGGATATCGCACTTTGCGCCGAGAGACTTACAGCACGTTTTTCGCTCTGCTAGCCTGTACGGGACTTCGTGTCTCCGAAGCAATCCACCTGAGATATGACGACATCACGCCGGACGGGTTGTTGATCCGCACCACCAAGTTCAGGAAGAGTCGACTTGTTCCCTTGCATGACACGGCGCGCGCTGCGCTCGAACGGTACCTGAAGCAACGACGTCCCTATGCCCCCTTCGACGACCACGTCTTTATCTCGCTACGACGGAAAACACTGCTGATTGCAGACGTGGACAGTGCATTCCGAACCGCAGCCAACAAAATGAACCTGCCGCATGGGCGAGGACAGCGGCGACCGACACCTCATTCTCTTCGCCATGCCTTTGCGGTCCGAGCTTTACAAAACTGCCCGGATGGCCGGGATCACATCACGCAGCACATGTTGATGCTCTCGACCTATCTCGGACATAGCAAAGCGGACCTCACGTATTGGTACCTCGAAGCCGTTCCAGATCTCATGCGAAGCATCGCGGAGCGTTGCGAAGCCTATGTCACGGGAGGTAAATCATGACGCCGCTTGCCCCGCACCTAACAGCTTTCTTTCAAGAACGCCTCACGCTCGAACGACAGGTGAGCCCTAATACGTGTGATTCCTATGCTTATGCCTTCAGGCTGCTGCTGGATTATGCCGGCAAACGCCTAAAAGTTGCCCCGTCCCGCCTTCAGTTTGAACAAATCGACGCGCCGCTGGTGGTCGGCTTTCTCAATGATCTCGAAAGCAAACGCTCGAATGCGAGCAGTTCGCGCAATGTGCGTCTTGCCGCGATCCGGTCTTTCATGCGGTTCATGGAATACCGCGCACCGTCCGCTCTTGAACAGATCCAGCGTGTCCTTGCCATTCCGATGAAAAAGACGGACTCACGCCTGGTGCGACACCTCAATACGGAAGAGATCCAGGCGCTTCTGGATGCCCCTAAACCCACCGACTGGCCTGGCATCCGGGACCGCGCAATGCTGCACTTGTGCTTCGCTGCCGGCTTGCGTGTGTCGGAGCTTACCGGTCTTCGTTTGGAAGACTTGTCGTTGCAACCTCACGCCAGCATCCTCGTTCATGGCAAAGGACGCCGCGAGCGTTGTCTGCCGTTGTGGAAGCTGGGGTTCCGGAAATTTTGGCCGGTCAATTCCGGGAATTCTGGCACCATCTGCCGTGGCCAGCAAGTGCTCCTGCCCATCTAACTGATGACCCGTCCGCCCAGAGGGTCCTTCGAGGTGGATGAATCGCCCACGTTCCAGGACCCGATCCAGGATGGCGGCCGCCAGATCCTCATCGTGCAGCACCTTGCCCCACGCGCCGAGCGGCTTGTTGGTGGTGAAGATCATCGGGCGCTTCTTCAAGTAGCGATCGTTCACCACATGGAACAGAACGTTGGCGGCATCTTGTCCATGGGCCAGGTAGCCTATCTCGTCGCAAATTAAGACGTGAGGATGGGTGTAGGTGAACAGCGCCTGCTGCAGCTGCCCCCTCTTGCTGGCGTTGGAAAGACCCTCGATCAGTTCCGCCGCGTTGGCGCAGAGCGTCTCAAAGCCGTTTTGGATGGCCCGATAGCCAATGGCCACCGCCAGATGCGTCTTCCCGCGCCCGTGCTTCCCGTACAGGATCAGCGAGCGCCCCTCCCGGACGAAATCCGGCTCGAGATAGGAACCGAGATGCGACTTCCGCAAAACCGGCTGTCGGTGGAAGTCGAACTCCTCGATGGTTCGGAAGAAGGGGAAGTGCGCCTTGCGCGTGAAGCGCACCAGCCGCGTTTGCTGGCGGTGCGCCACCTCTTCCGCCAGCAGAAAAGCCAGAAAGTCGCGATAGGACCACTCCTCCTTCTCCGCACGATCGGCAACCTCCGCATAGATGTGGCGCGTGCGGGCCAGGTTCAAACGACGGAGCAGAGCTTCGATCTCACCGGCGGTGAGTTTCGGGATCTTCGCCTGATGGCTCGGACACGGTTCTTCCCGGGTACCGCAGGTGAGGCCCCCTCGAAAAAATTGCTCTGCAGGCTCCCTACTGCGAAATTTTTCGTCCCTTCCCGTGATTCTTCCCTCTCTCCCCGATTCTTTCACAGCGGTCCTCGCCGTCAAGGTTTCGCTTCGCCGCGGCTCCGCCGCGCCCTTGACTGCTGCGGGCCGCTGGGAATCCCCTCCGCTAGGGAGGGAAGGTTGAGCGAAAAACTTCCACCGCCTTGCTTCTCACCCGTTCACCTCAAAGAGAAATTCAGCTTCCCTTGCAGCTGCTCCTCCACAAACCGGACATCAAACCGCTCCGCCTTCAACCCTTCTTCCAGGGCCTCGCGCAGAATCTCCCCGCCGTGGCTCTGCAGAATCTCGTGCAAGCGATCCACATCCACCCACCACCCCCGCGGCCGACGATGCACCAACTCGGTC
Organism: uncultured Acidobacteriota bacterium; assembly: GCA_963753475.1. GTDB lineage: Bacteria > Acidobacteriota > Terriglobia > Acidiferrales > UBA7541 > Palsa-295. The sequence continues at coordinate 287,152 of CAVWCN010000015.1, read as the reverse complement.
AGATAGCGAATCGCCGCTTCCCCTAACTCCAACAGCTGCTGTCGTTTCAGATAGCGCTTCCCCCGCTTGCCCGATACCGCGGCCACCAGCGCCGCGCGGTGCTCCGCCGTCCAGGAGCTTTCTCGCCCCACAAATTTCCTCGGGTGCTCGGCCTTATATTTACCCGCTACGATCCGCACCCGATCGCCGTACAGGAACAGCGTGGCGGGCCTGCTGATGGCCTCCGGCGGCATCGAGTAAGCATGCCCGTCGTACTGCACGGTTCCCGTGGGACCCACATAGACCGGAATACGCAGGGCCAACTCTTCCGGCCGCACTTTCAGCGGCCGCAGCCGCGGGGCCTCTTCTGCCAAACGCACCGCGGGAATGATTCCGGTCGCACGGCAGGGTCGTTCTTCATTCACCTCACGATGCCACTCGACCAGTTGCCGACAAAGATCTTCTTCGTCGTAAAACTTCCGCACCTTGAAAAAGGAAGACTTCACAAAGCCAACTAAGTTCTCCACGCTCCCTTTCTGACGCGCTTGATACGGCCAGCACAACTCCACGCCGATGCCCATCTCCAGCGTGGCTTCGGCGAAGACCGCATTCCATTCCGTCACTTCCCCGTTCTTCTTCCACTTTAGAGCGATGGTCTTCGGCCGGTCGAAAACGCACAACAGGGGACGCCCGCCCCAATCCTGCAGGTGCCCCGCCAAGGTGCGCACCAGAGGTTCCACTGTCTCGTTCGGAACCAAACTGACGCGGATATAGCGCGAGTGCTTCAACCGCGAGGAAAAGAAATGAACTCGCTGGACAGAGCCATTGAGGAACTGAACGTCCACTTGCCCAAAATCATGCTGACTGAATTCCCCCGGCAAACCTTCAAAGCGAACCAGCGGCTGGGCCACCTGAGGGCGGAGCGAGGCGACCAGCTCGTACAGCGCCGTCTTCCCTCCCGGGTAGCCCGCCTCGCGCACACGACGGAGAATTTCCAGGGAAGGCAGGTCGGCCTCTTGTTTCAGAATCGCTTCCACCTGCTGGCGGAAATTCTCCACCAAGTTCGGCCTGCCAATCCGCCGTTTCTCCCGCTCGGCGGCATCGTCGACATCGACCACCGACGGTTCCTTGGCGATCCGTCGCACCGAGCGCAACCCCACGCCGCTCAAACGGACCACCTCGCGTTGCGAATGGCCCGCCTTGAGGAGAATCTCGATTTCGTGACGCTTGAGCATCCCAATCATCCCTCTCCCTCCGGCCGACCGGTCTAACGACCGATGGCAAAGGGAGATTCTCAGCCCTTACTGCTTGGTACTAGACCGGCCAGAATTTCCGGAATGAATGGGGCCAGATTTTCCGGAACCCGCAGAAGCAGACGGTCGCCGCGTTGCGAGCCTGGCTAGCTGTGCGCGGAATGGCTGCGGTACCAGAGCTCTTCCTCAACGCGCGGCGCGAACCCTTAACTCGCGCCGGTTTCGAATATATCCTCGAGAAGCACGTTGTCGCTGCGACCAGGCGTTGCTCATCGCTGGCGACCAAGCGTATATCTCCCCATGTGCTGAGGCACAGTTGCGCACTGACTGTTTTGGAAGCGACGAAAGATCTGCGAAAAGTCTCCCTGTGGCTTGGCCACTCCAACATGCAAACTACCGAGATGTACACCCGGGTCGATCCTTCCATCAAGTTGGAGGCTCTCGAAGCCTTTACTGCACCCAAACTCCGATCAGGCCGCTTTCGCGCCAGCGATAAGCTGATTGCGACTCTGACAGGCCGTACTTTTATGCGGAGAGGAGAACGGTCAAAATAGCGACAAATCCGGGCTCTCACGGACGAGAGTCCGCATAACAATAAGCGCCGCATTAAATTTGGAGTATGAGGAATGGCGGAACTTCCTGGGCAATCCCACCATGGTCGACGCCCTGCTGAGCCGCGTCCGCCACTACTGCCACACCATTCGCATCGACGGACCGGAACTGCGCGAGCCCCAAGGATGAGAGGACAAACCGTGGAAGAACAAGCGCAGCGGGAAGAGTATGTGCGCCGGGTTCTCGAAGCCTACCGTCAAACTCCGGGAACCACCGGCCGCGTGCACCAGCCCGACCGCCTGCTGGCCGCACAACTCTATCAACGCGGCGTGCCCTTGGAAACTGTCCAGAACGCTTTGCTGCTGGCCGCGGCACGCCGCCTCTTCCGCTCTCCCGACGCTTCCTCTCTGGCGACGGTCCGCTCCCTAGCCTACTTCGTCCCAGCGATCGAGGAAGTGCTCGAACTCAAGATCAGTCCGGATTACTTTCGCTACGTCCGCAACAAACTTCATCGCTTCTACGTGACCTGACCATCTGCGCACGCTTCTCGCGCCCCCGCCACGCCTTCGGCGTGGGATGATCTGCTGTCTGTCTCTTCCCGCATGTGTTCTAAATCCTGTTCCGAGCCTGGGTAACCTCAAACCAGCACGAATGGATTATTCCTGGTTAGCGCCAAAGCTATTCGGCGGATTCGAAGGAAAGTTGACCAGAGACAAATGGATGAGACTGACGAAAGCTTCTTCGCGCACCGCCCTTCGAGACATCGAAGAGCTGATCGCTATAGGGGTCATTGAACAAGAGGAGGCCGGAGGGAGAAGCACTTCCTACAGGCTAACGAGGAATTTTGAGCGCTCTGTCGGAAAACCGGAAGCGAACGGGCCACGCTAGCGATCTCTTAGGCCGACCCTTCGGTTCAACCCGAAGGGTCAAAGTGTCGTGTAAGTGTCATGCGATTTGCGCTAAAACGTGCCAAAAAGCAAATAAAAAGTGAAAAGAGAAGGGAAAAATTGACTTGTCCCGTTTCATCGCAACTTGCTGTTTCCCTTCGATTTATCTCGGCTCCGGCAAATCGTGATAAATTAATTTTCACGGCTGTTAACCGAAGGGTTGCAAGTTCGAATCTTGCCCCGGGAGCCATACTCTCAGTCTTCAATCGGTTGAGAACTGTCCGAACATTTGGTCTCTGACTGAATGGTTTCCAAAATAACTTCCGGTTAGGCCGTCAGCCGAGAGCAATCGCGATCAATTCCTACAATCCGACTTCATACCGCAACCAAAAACATAAATCTTGACAAAATATCATATTAGATATATTCCAAATACTTCATGGACGCCGAGGCGATTAAACGGTCCTTGGAGGGCGGCGGGTTGCGTTGCACGCCTCAGCGCTACGCCGTGATGGCATTCTTGATGGAATGCAACGGGCATCCCACGGCAGCGGAAATCTTCGAAGCCGTGAATCGCGTGGATCCGCGCTCTTCCAGGGCCACGACTTATAACAATTTGCGGGACTTGGTGCAGGCGGGTTTGGTACGTGAAGTGGCCGTCGAGGGCCGCGCCGCGCGATTTGATGCGAAAGGCATGCGACATCACCACTTCATCTGCGACCGCTGTGGCAATGTGGAGGACATGGAGTGGTACGACGTACCCAGGCCTGCTTCGCGTACTCTCGGCAGGCGGATTCTTCGCGAATGCGAGCTCATTTTCCGCGGGCTCTGCACGAAGTGCGCTCCGCGCCGCATTTCCCGTTAGCTTTTCGAATGTGCGTGAGCAAGCGCGGCGGCGATTGCGCGAATGGTTTTTGACTAATTCGAAGGAAGGTGAACACATGGACAAAGAACTGACCACCTCAGCGGGGGCGCCAACTGAATCCCAGTGCCCGTTTTCTCACGGAACCACCGCACACACGAACCGTGACTGGTGGCCGAACCAGTTGGACGTTCGGATTCTCCACCAGCACTCCGCCCTGTCGAATCCGATGGGCAAGGAGTTCGACTATGCCAAGGAATTCAAGAGTCTCGACCTGCATGCCGTGATCAAGGACCTTCATGCCTTGATGACGGACTCGCAGGATTGGTGGCCGGCCGACTTTGGCCACTACGGGGGGCTGTTCATTCGCATGGCGTGGCACAGCGCCGGCACGTACCGCATCGGCGACGGCCGCGGCGGCGCCGGAGCGGGCCAGCAGCGCTTCGCGCCGCTCAACAGTTGGCCGGACAACGTGAACCTCGACAAGGCGCGCCGGCTGCTGTGGCCGATCAAGCAGAAATACGGGCGGAAGATCTCCTGGGCCGACCTGATGATTCTCGCGGGCAACGTCGCCCTCGAGTCGATGGGCTTCAAGACGTTCGGTTTTGGCGGCGGGCGCGCGGATGTGTGGGAGCCCGAAGAGGACATCTACTGGGGCCCGGAAGGCAAGTGGCTGGCGATGAGCGCTACAGCGGCGACCGTGATCTTCAGAATCCGCTCGCTGCCGTGCAAATGGGTCTGATCTACGTGAATCCGGAAGGGCCGAACGGCAAGCCGGATCCCATCGCGGCGGCCAAGGATATTCGTGAAACGTTCCACCGCATGGCGATGAACGACGAAGAAACGGTTGCGCTGATTGCCGGCGGGCACACCTTTGGCAAGACCCACGGCGCTGGCGATGCGGCACTGGTGGGCCGAGAGCCGGAAGCCGCCGGCATCGAGGAGCAGGGCCTCGGCTGGAAGAGCAAGTTTCGCTCGGGCAAGGGCGGCGACGCGATCGGCAGCGGCTTGGAAGTGATTTGGACCACGACGCCGACGAAGTGGAGCAACAACTTCTTCGCGAACTTGTTCGGCTACGAATGGGAATTGACCAAGAGCCCAGCCGGTGCGCATCAGTGGAGACCGAAGAATGGCGCGGGCGCGGGTACCGTGCCGGATGCGCACGATCCGTCAAAGCGTCACGCGCCATCCATGCTGACCACTGACCTCGCGCTGCGGTTCGACCCTGCTTACGAGAAAATCTCACGGCGTTTCTACGAGAATCCGGATCAGTTCGCAGATGCGTTTGCGCGGGCCTGGTTCAAGCTGACGCACCGTGACATGGGCCCGGTCGTGCGTTATCTCGGTCCACTCGTTCCGAAGGAGACGCTGTCGTGGCAAGACCCGATCCCCGTTGTGAATCATCCGCTGATCGGGGCGCAGGAGATTGCCGCTCTGAAGGCAAAAATCCTCGCGTCGGGGCTCTCCGTTTCCGAGCTGGTGTCGACAGCCTGGGCTTCGGCGTCGACTTTCCGCGGCTCTGATAAGCGCGGTGGAGCGAACGGCGCGCGCATTCGCCTGGCGCCGCAAAAGGACTGGGCAGTGAACCAGCCTGCACAGCTGGCGAAGGTGCTGCAGAAGCTCGAAGGGATACAGAAGGAGTTCAACGCATCACAGACCGGCGGGAAGAAGGTTTCACTGGCGGACCTGATCGTTCTCGGCGGTAGTGCGGCGATCGAGAAAGCCGCCAAAGCCGCAGGGCACAACGTGGAAGTCCCCTTCATGCCAGGGCGCATGGACGCGTCGCAAGATCAAACCGACGTCGATTCCTTCGCGCCGCTCGAACCGAAGACGGATGGGTTCCGTAACTATGCTCAATGGCAAGCCGCGCTTATCGGCTGCGGACCTATTGGTGGATCGGGCGCAATTGCTGAGGCTGACGGCACCGGAGATGACGGTTCTCGTCGGCGGCCTGCGCGTCCTGGGTGCAAATGCCGGGAAGTCGACACATGGCGTCTTCACCAAGCGGCCCGAGGTGCTGACGAACGACTTCTTCGTCAACTTGCTCGACATGGGCACGCAATGGCTGCCGGCCGCTGGCTCGGAAGGCGTATATGAGGGGCGCGACCGGAAGACGAACGAGGTCAAGTGGACCGGTACCCGTGTCGACCTGATCTTCGGTTCGAACTCCCAGCTGCGCGCTTTCGCGGAAGTCTATGCGTGCGCGGATTCGAAGGAGAAGTTCGTGAAAGACTTCGTGGCGGCGTGGACCAAAGTGATGAACCACGATCGCTTCGACCTCGCCTGAGCTCGCCTGAGAGAGCACTTGACCCGGGAAATCTCTCAGTGCTACTCAAGGTGCGTTCGTGGCGTCTTATTGGGCGCTGCCGGCGGTCAAGGTCGGTGGTTGCATCGATGCCGGGCGGTGCTGTCGGCCTTCGCAGGGGGCAAATCAATGAAACGCCAGTTCACGTTCCTTCTCTTTGCGCTTTGGGGTTCGCTTCTCTGCGCCTCGCAATCCTCGGCCGGGGAAATCAAGATATTGACGAACCATCTGGGATACGAAACGAGCGGGCCGAAACACGCCGTTATTCTCGGCAATCGCGGCGACCGCGTTTCGAGTTGCGCTTTGAAGGACAACACGACGGATCAGGCGGTCCTTGCAGTCGAGCCGAAGGCCAGCGGCCCCATTCAAAAGTGGAGAGACTGGTACTTCTGGACGCTCGATTTCGATTCGTTCGCTAAGGGCGGCAAGTACTACCTTGAATGCGCGACGAATGCAGGGGACGTGCGGTCATTTCCGTTTGGCATTCAGAAGGACCTGCTGGAGCGCGATACGGTTTCCGACGCGATCTACTACTTCAAGGACGAGCGCAGTTCGGGCGAGATGGACAAGGCCGACCGCCACCTGCACTTTCAGGGTGGCGCAAAGAGCGGCACGGTGGACGCGCACGGCGGCTGGTGGGATGCCACCGGGGACTACGGCAAGCACCTTTCGCATCTGTCGTTCTCCACCTACTTCAATCCGCAACAGATTCCGCTGGTGGTGTACAGCCTGCTGAAGAGTTACGAGCAGGCGAATCGCCGCGGGCTGCAGGGATTTGCGCGCTACAAGGCGCGACTGTTGGATGAGGCGATGTTCGGGGCCGACTACCTGGTGCGGGTGAAAGTGCCGGACGGCTCGTTTTACCGTTCCGTGTCCACGGGCAGCGCGAAGCAGGTGCCGGAAGAACGCGAGATCCAAGGCGAGATGAAGCGTTTCGGGATTGAGACCGCGCCGGGCAAGCGCGTCGGGATGGTGGAGAGCGCGAACAATGATCTCGAGTACGAGGTGAGTTATCGCTCCGGCGGAGGAATCGCGATTGCGACGCTGGCGATGGCGAGCAGCTATCCCGTTTCAGGCCAATTCCGCAGTACGGATTACTTGAAGGCTGCCGAGGATGCGTTCGACTTTCTTGAGAAGAACAACCTGAAGCTCACGAATGACGGCAAAGAGAATATCGTGGACGATTATTGCGCTCTTGCCGCTGCGACGGAACTCTACAGAGCAACGCACCTCGAAAAATACAAGCAGGCTGCCGATCGCCGCGCCGCAAGCCTGATGGCTCGGCAGATCAGCGCGGGCGGTTACCAGAACTACTGGCGCGCGGACGATGGCCAGCGGCCGTTTTTTCATGCTTCGGACGGCGGTTTTCCGGTGGTCAGCTTGCTGTATTACGCGCAGATTGCGGAACCGGCGGTCAAAGGCCGCGTGTTGCAAGTGGTGCGAAAATCGCTGGAGTTCGAGTTCGCGATCACATCGGAGGTGAACAATCCGTTTGGTTACAGCCGCGAGTACGTGCAGGACAAGACGGGCGCGCGGCGCACGAGCTTCTTTTTCCCGCATAATAGCGATGCGGCACCGTGGTGGCAGGGCGAGAATGCGCGACTTGCGTCGATGGCTGCCGCGGCGCGCCTCGCCGAGCTGGCCTTTCCGCAGGATGCGACGTTTCGCACGCACCTGGAGATTTTTGCCACCAACCAACTGAACTGGATCCTCGGTTTAAATCCTTTTGATTCGTGCATGATGAACGGCGTCGGGCACAACAATCCACCGTACATGTACTTCGACTCGTGGGAATTCACAAACGCGCCGGGCGGAATCTCGAATGGCATCACCGCTGGTTTTCGCGATGAGAATGATATCGACTATTTGCTGACGTACAAGCAAACCGGCGCGGATAACGACTGGAGATGGGGAGAGCAGTGGCTGCCGCACGCGGCCTGGTACCTGTTGGCAGCAGCGACGGGAGGCGACGCTGGACCGCAACAATAGAAGTGAGTTGTTGAGCCAGGGCGGCCGTCGAATCGTTCGGTAGCGAGATGATGCGCTCGCGCGCAGTGGCCAGGCGATTGACTCGTCTCAGTGGAGCGTCAAGGCCAGGGATTTGTCTCGATCGACTCGCTCACGGTCTTTTTGCAAGCGATACAGGATTTCGCCGGCACGCGGAACAACGAGGATGCCTTCGCTCTCTCGATTGCGCCATTCGTCCAGATTAATTGTGGCGGGGTCGAGGTAGCCTAGATTGATCGAGCGGCAAACGCTTTCCGGGATGCCTGTCGCGAGGGTCACGCGAATTCGCGGGGTCTCGAGGCCGGTCGCGGCATCGTATTGTCCCAATCCCTTGACGTGCGTCGAGTGCGCCAGGATTCCTCCCGGGTACTCTTTGAAACGATCCCACTGCTTCAGGAAATAGTCGCGGCAGTGATAGCCGATTTCCCGGAGCAATTTGCCGTGCGTGTAGCTGATTTCGGTCAAGTGAGGACTGTAAATGACGACTTCGCCGCCATCGGCCACCGCGGGCTCGATTTTGTACATGCCTTTGCCGGCGGTCCAGAGGTCGCGATACATCTCGGGCATAACGGAAAACACGCGCCGGAAGGGCCTCTCGACGTAGACGATGTGTTTCTTCGCCGAAAGGCGTGAAGCGACCTCCCAGGCTTCTTCAGGCCCACCGAAATACAGACCGGCAACGCCTTCGCGTCCGACGACGAGCGCGAAGCAAGATACCGGCTTGGGAATCATCGACGCGGCGCGGTCAATCACGGCGCGTACCGGCGTGTAACCGCTGCCGATCACTTCGAAGTTGGTGATGAGAGCACCGAGCCAATGCGTGAAGTGGATGATTTCCGGGCTAGCGATTCCAGGGAAAAAATATTTGTTGCCGCCGGAGAATCCCACAACTTCGTGAGGAAAGACCGGTCCGCAGATGAAAATCCGGTCGTAATCGAGGATCAGTTTGTTCAGACCGACGGGAACGTCCTGCGCCATCATGCCGCGCGTCAATTCCCGGATTTCCTTTGCCGGAATGGTCCCCAGGCTGACGAACGTATTTGGATCCTCCCAGTGGTGGTTGAAGATGTGCGTCTCAGCGGTCATTTCGTTTTTTACGGGTTGTCCAACGAGTTGCGAAAGCTCGGCGTCGCTCATCAAGCGATGCGTTCCGAGAGCCACCAAATAGTCGAGAGCCTTCACGCGCCGGCCGAGCGATTCGTGGAACAGGCTGAACATCGTGGGCATTGGCATCGTGCGGGTGCCGTCCGGAATGATCACGAGCACGCGCTTCCCGTCGATATGCTCCGACTGCGCAGCCTGAGCGACGATCTCGCGCATCTCGTCGATACTGAGGTTTCGCTCCGCTGATCCCTTACCGATCACGACTCTCTTCTCCCCCCGAGTGTTTCACTATACCAGCCAAGCGCTCGACTCTACCGTGGACCCAAGCTGACGCCGACGACGCGTGTCACATAGTCGGTGCTTTTAAACGGAATGACGAGCTGGCAGCCGGCGGCCGTCTTACGTACCTCAGCGCCGTCGGCCCGAACATTCAACGTTGTAACCAAATCCACTGTGTTACTGCCGCCCGCCAGCCCCGCGACAACCAAGTCAAGCCGGTTCGGACCCGTCACACGAATACTCATGACCTTCAGCGACGTAGTGCGACTACCAATCAACGGATTGGCGCTCGGCGGCACGATGCCCACGCCGCCATCGTACTCGACCGTCACGTCTGCGTCCCCCTTGATGCTGAATGTCACCTCCACACTGTTCGTGCCGCCAACCTGGTTCTGATGAAAGCTTGTGGGCCTGCCATTCAGCATCACGCGCCGGACTCTCGCGAGCAGCGGAACCGGCACGGCCGCCTCGGCCGTCATTGGGTCGCCGCCGTCGACGTGAAGCCGCTCGACGGTTTTTCCGGGCTCTTGTGTTACTTGCCCGGAAACGCGGTCACCGCCAGCGACGTAGCCCGAAAATCGCAGTGAGTTCCAATTCGCAGGCGGCTGAGGATGAAAGCGCAGCACGCGCCGCTTGGCACCGCTCGCGGCCGTGCCTTCCGTCTCAAGTCCCAGCAGCCCGCGCACCGCAGGCACCACGACGCCCACGGAAGAGAACAACTGGTGCGGCACGGAACGCTCGCCAGCCAGATAACGATCTCCGTTCATATGCTCGGGCATGTAGCCCGGAGCCTGATTTCCAGTGAGCCGCGCACCATTCCTCCACGTGGTAAATCCTGCTATAGGATTCCCATGCGCGTATTCCGCCCAACTCACGAACGTATTCATAAACGGCCACGCAGTTCCGTTGTGATAACTCACTGGATCGTAGTACACGCTCTTGTTGCCGAACGAACGCTCGGCCCAATCGGTCGCGAGGTCCGGTGAGGCCAGCTTCGCGATGTCTCCTGCGACGTGCCCCGCCGAAATTTCCGGCGTCAGCGCGAGCATCACCGACGACCAATCCGCCACCATGTCGTCGCGGCGGCCGTCCGCCGTCTGTCCAAATGCGAAAAACTTCCCGTCAGGATCCCACCACTCCCTTTCGATTGACTCCGACGCCGTTTTCAAGCGCGACTTCGCGTCCGCCGCAAGTTGCGCATCGCCTTCCGCCGCTGCCAGTCTCTCCATCCCGTCCAGTCCTGCCAGCCACGCGCCCTCGAGATAAATGTCTTTTACGACTTTGCCGCGTAGGACGCCCGCCTCGACGGCCGCCAGCCCAGCCTTTGTGTTGTCCATCAGCCCGTCGTTCGGATCCACGGTGGCAAGGCAGTAAGCGTAGGCTTTCTTTGCCGAGTCCCAGAACTCGTTTAGAAAGTTCCGGTCTCCCGTGCGGCTCCAATATTGCTCAAGCGAATACAGATAAAACGGTGTCGTGTCAGCATGATAGTAGGCGTAGTGATATTTCCCGAACCAGTCGATGATCCCGACGCTCTGCGTCATCTCGTGCATCATCTTGCCGTCATCGCGCTGCCGCGCCTTCAGGAATCGCAATGCCTGCAGCGCACCCGGAACATCGCGGTAGTCTTCGAGCGCCCAACTCGACATCAGCGCGTCGCCGCCAAACCACCAGTCGAATCCCGGACGCTCGCCGCTCCCCGCCTGGCCGTAACCTGCTACCAGCCCGCAGCCGTAAGTGTCATGGCACACCCATCCCGCATCCAGCGCCACCTTCGACCATGCGAACGCTCGATTCAGTTCAGGATCGGGCGTCTCGATTTGCATCGTATGCGCCGAGAAACTCCCGATGGTAGGTCACGCTCTGTTCGTAGAGGTCCCCGGCATGATTCAGCACCCGGTGGTAGACCTCGCGCGCTCTCGCTTCGCTCTTCATACCGAGCGCCAGCACCACCGGAATCAGCTGCGTCCGTGCCTGCTCCGCAGTTGCTCGAAGCTTCAGCTCCATTTCGTCGTTCATGACTCCGACATCTACGAAGTCCGTATAGGCACTGACGGCCGGCGACCCGATCATGGCGGTTGGCACGCTGGTGCCGTCGGTCAAGCCGAACGCGTGGTCCTCCGGAATCCAGTAGGTGTACTGCCCGCCTAAACTTGCCGGCCACATCGGTTTAAAATCCGGCACAAACTTCATCGCGATCGTGAGCGGTTTATCGCTGTCGATATCAAAGAAAATCACCGCCGCAGCTTCGTCGCGGGGCACCCAGAAAATCTCGCGCACGGTGAACAGCGGATGGACGTAGATTAAAGTCGTTGATTCCGGTCGCGCTATCACTTCCCGCAGACAATTCCCACCGCGCACAGGCTCGATCATTCCGTCCTGCTGAAAGTCCAGATCAAATCCGTGCGCCACTTTGATCGGATAAATCCATGCTTCGAACGTCCCGTCCTGCTTGCCAAGAATCGCTGCGCGATGGCCCGTCGCGTCGAAATACTTGAGCGGCTGCGCTGCGCTTTCCCACGCGAGCCCGCTCTCGGAAATCTTGAACCGCGGGATGCCGATCGTCTGGGACTCGCGCGACACGCCAACCGCCTGCGCCGCTGTGGAAGAAACCGCGATCGAAGCGCGCACCAGGGGGCATACGAGGAGAAGAGCGATTGCCCTGGCGAGAGAAGGGGTTTGCATGCGACTGATGAAGTTACCTCGCGGCAGATGCTATGAGCGCGAATCGCGAATGTCAACCGAACACCTCCGCGGTGCTATTTGAAAAGAGGCCCGTGATCCGGACGTACCATCAACGCCCTTGCAATGCTCACGCCGGGCGGGCTCCGTCCCGCGAGCACGGTTCGTTGACTCGTGGGTCGGGCGCGCCATAACATGTGGCATCGCAAATTGTTCGTCTTCTCACATGCGAGCGCGACTGCCTACAAGCGAATCGGACCGGCTCGAAGCTCTTCGCCGGTACGGCATCCTGGACACACTTCCAGAGCAAGAGTTTGATGATTTGACCCGACTGGCCGCACTGGTCTGCGGAACGCCGATTGCGCTGGTGAGCTTCGTCGATGCGAAACGGCAGTGGTTCAAGTCGAAGATCGGCGTACAGGCTTCCGAGACCCCGCGAGATATCTCATTCTGCGCGCACGCGATCCTGACACCGGAATTGCTGGTGGTGCCGGATGTGCTCGCGGACGAGCGATTCCGTTCGAATCCCCTGGTCAAGGGGGAACCGAGGATCCGGTTTTATGCGGGCGCGCCACTCGTGACCCACGACGGACACGCGCTGGGGACGATCTGCGTGCTGGATCACGTTCCTCGGGACCTCACTCTGCCACAACATGAGGCGTTGAAGGCGCTGGCGCGTCTGGCCGTCGCCGAGCTCGAACTGCGGCGCAGCGTTTCCGATCTGTCGAAGGTAACTCACGAACGCCGACGCGCTGAAAAGGAAATCGATCAGCTTTTCACGCTGTCTCTGGACATGCTCTGCATCGCCGGCTTTGATGGGTACTTCAAACGGGTGAACCCGGCGTGTGAGCGAGTCCTCGGCATACCCGCTGGCGAGTTGCTCAAGCACCCCTACGTTGATTTCGTTCATCCTGACGACCGCGAGGCGACGATCGCCGAATCGAAGAAATTGAGCGAAGGCGCCGAGACGATTTCGTTCGAGAATCGTTACCGGCGCGGCGACGGAAGTTACCTGTGGCTTTTATGGAATGCGACAACGAGCGCGAGCGAAAAGCTGATCTTCGCAGTAGCCCGTGACGTGACGCAGCGCAAGAAGGCTGAATACCGCACAGCAGCGGGCTACGCAGTCACCCGCGTGCTCGCTGAGGCTGAATCTCTCGAAGCGGCTGCGCCACAAATCCTCAGCTCCATCGCGGAAAGTCTGGATTGGGATGTTGGAGCCATATGGCAGCTCGACGAAGAAGCTCAACTGCTGCATTGCGTAAAAGTGTGGAATTCTCCCGGAACGCAATTCCCAAAATTTGAAGCCGCTACGCGCGAGTTGAAACTGTCGCGTGGGATGGGCTTACCGGGACACGTATGGGAGATCGGCGAGCCAGCTTGGGTGAAGGAGATACCCGAGTCAGGACGCTCTCCTCGGCTCGTGATCGACCATGAGGAAGGACTGCGCTCGGCCTTCGCTTTTCCGATTCGCAGCGCGGGCAAATTCGTGGGTGTGATCGAGTTTTTCGCCAGCGAGCTTCGCGAAATCGATCCGGAACTGCTCGCGATGTTCGATTCGATCGGGAGCCAAGTAGGGCAGTTCATTGACCGGCGCCGTGCGGAAGACGATCTGCGTATGTACGCGGACTACCTGGAGGCCGCGCGGCACGCCCAGGAACAGAATGCGCAGAGGCTTGCCGAGCTGGTGAAGGAGCTGGAGGTCGAGAAGAGGAAAGCGGAAGAAGCGACGCGAGCGAAGAGCGAATTCCTCGCCAACATGAGCCACGAGATCCGCACGCCGATGAACGCCATCATCGGAATGACGGAGTTGGCGCTCGAAACGAAGCTGAAGCCGGAACAGCGCGATTATCTGCGAACGGTCAAGAATTCGGCGAACTCGCTGGTCAGCCTGATCAACGACATTCTCGATTTTTCCAAGATCGAGGCGGGCAAGTTGGAGCTCGACCGCGTGGACTTTTCACTACGCGACACACTCGAAGACACACTGCGAGTGCTCGCCGTGCGCGCGCAGCAAAAGGGGCTCGAGCTGGCCTGCCACGTCCTGCCTCAGGTTCCCGATGCACTGATCGGCGACCCGCAACGCTTCCAGAGAGTCATCCTGAACCTGGCGGGAAACGCAGTGAAGTTCACCGAGCACGGCGAAGTAGTCGTTCGCGTGGCTGTAGAATCACGTTCCGAGGAGCGCGTCGTTCTTCGGATCGGCGTTACCGACACCGGAATCGGCATCGCTCCGCGCGACCAGCAGCGCATCTTTGAGGCGTTCGCCCAAGCCGACAGCTCGACAACCCGTCGCTACGGCGGCACGGGACTGGGTCTGGCAATTTGCGAGCAGCTCGTGGAGCTGATGGGTGGACGCCTCTCGGTCGAAAGTGAAGCAGGGCGCGGGAGCACGTTTCGGTTTACCGCTCAGTTCGACCTGCAATCGACGCAAGGAGAAGCTAAGAGCGACCCAGCCGCGGTAAGACTGCGCAACCTGCCGGTGCTCGTTGTTGACGACAATTCCACGAATCGCCAGATCCTCGAAGAAATGATCGCGAACTGGCGCATGAAGCCCGTAGCGGCAGAAAGCGGCGCGATCGCATTGGAAGCACTGGCAGCCGCTCACCGCGCGGGCACGCCCTTCAGGTTGGTCCTGCTCGATTCCCACATGCCGGAAATGGACGGATTCGAGGTCGCGCGACGCATTCGGGAGCATTCCTCTTCCCGCAAGACCGATCTGATCCTGCTCACGTCGGCCGGACGGCGTGAGGAGTTGGCGCGAGCAAAGAGAATCGGAGTTGCCGCCGCACTGGTAAAACCCGTGAAGCAGTCGGAATTGTGGGATGCGATTGTAACGATCCTGCACTCCGGACCTGGAGGAGAACGCCGCACTATGCCGCCTCGCCGCGCACACAAGTCGACGCGGCACCGGCTTCGCATTCTCGTGGCGGAAGACAACCCGGTTAACCAGGAACTTGCCGTCCATCTGCTTGAAGCGCGCGGGCACTCTGTCAGCGTCGCAGAAACCGGGAGGCAGGCCCTGTCCATGATCGAAACGCACAAATTTGATCTGGTGCTGATGGATGTCCAAATGCCGGAGATGGGAGGATTGGAAGCTACGTCGAGCCCTTCGAGATCGCGAAAAGACATCTGGAGTCCACCTTCCGGTGATCGCGATGACGGCGCACGCCATGCGCGGCGACCGAGAGAAGTGCCTTGCAGCGGGAATGGACGGTTATATTGCGAAGCCTCTCGATCCCAAGGTATTCCTGGAGACCGTAGAGGCCGCGGGACGCGGAGGCGTCTCAGCGCCGAGCGCGGAACGGCAACAGGCGGCGGCTGAATTCAGTCCCGTTGCTCTTTTGGATAGGTTTAACGGGAATCGAAAGCTGGTGGGGTCACTCATTCGCACTTTTCGCGCCGACTCTCCGAAGATGATGCGAAGGATCCGCGAAGCACTTACCTCGCGCGAGCCAGCCCGAGTCGCGGATGCGGCGCACGCGCTGAAAGGCTCCGTTGGCAACTTCGGACCCAGCCGTGCTTTCGACACAGCGCGAGGAATCGAAATGGCTGCTCGAGGAGGCACGCTTGACGGCTCCTGGAAAATGTATGCGGCCCTGGAGGACGAGATCGCGGCTTTGCTGTCTGCGCTGGAAGGCACGGGCGGCGAGCCGGAGAAACGCCGACGCGCGCACCGTGTCACCGGAAGGAGGAGACAATGACGCGCATCCTGGTCGCCGATGATGACCGCACAACACGGCTCTTGATTTCGGAACTCCTGCGCTCCGAAAAATTTACCGTCGTAACCGCGTCCGACGGGGCCGACGCTCTGAAGAAGCTCAAAGAGAGCAAATTCGATCTCGCCCTGATCGATGTCTGGATGCCGAAGAAAAACGGAATCGAGGTGCTCGCCGCGCTGCGAAAGTCCCGCCGCCACTTCAAGGCAATTGTGATGACATCGGACGATACGCCAGAGACGCTGCTGGGCGCCATTCGCGAGCAGGCCTATCGTTATATTTCAAAGCCGATCGAACCTGCGACCCTGGTTGCGGTTGTGAGGCAGTCGCTCGCCGGAACATCCGAGGCGCTCCCCATCGAAGTCATTTCCGCCCGGCCCGAATGGGTGGAGCTGCAAGTACCTTGTTCTCTTGAGATCGCCGAACGCATCGAAGGCTTCATGGGACAACTGAAGGGAGGGTTGACTGAGGAGGTCCGGTCCGCAATCGGGCAGGCCTTCCACGAACTTCTGCTGAACGCGGTTGAGTGGGGCGGCAAGCTCGACCCTCACAGAAAGGTCCGAATTTCCTATCTCCGCGCGAAGCGCATGCTGCTTTACCGCATCGCCGATCCGGGACCTGGATTCAAGCTCGCAGACCTGAACCATGCAGCCATTTCGCACATGCCAGACGATCCGACCGGCCACGATGAAATCCGCCAGCAGAAAGGATTGCGGCCGGGGGGGTTCGGGCTCGTTCTGGCGCAGGCGAACGTGGACGAGCTTCTCTACAACGAAGCCCAGAACGAAGTCGTCTTTGTGAAATACATAGACCCTTGACCCCGCCGGAATGCATCGCTGAATCGCCCTTCGACAAACGCACTGAAAATGTCCGGGTTGGAGGTCGAAAGCGGAATTCCTGACGGTTTTTCCTCGACTGCTTGCTGCAATGCCCGCGGGTCAAAAGGAGCCCGTCCGCTCGTTTCCGAATGACCACTTCGCAATTTTGCGGTTGCTTCTCGGCGTCCAGCCCGGGAAGGAATCCGAGCCAAGCCGGTTAACACCGGGAGCCGCAATACGACGAATCGGAAAGTAATATATAGGGAAGTATAAGGAAGAGAAGGAAGGCAAGGAAGGTAAGGAAGGAGCTGCGGGCAGGCGAGCGGAGCGGAAGGAGACCGGGAGGCTAGAACCAGAAGGAGGCAGATCGATCAGCTCCGGTGGATGATCGTCCTTCGATGCATATCTACTTCTTGGAAGATCCTGACGCTGGAGCTGTTAGGGCCGGGCGAAAGTCTTATTTTCTACTCGAGGGCTGTCGATTCAAGTATTCAAGTTGCACCGGCGATAGATGCTCAGGGCCCTTGTACCGCGACCACCGGAGGTTGAAGCGACTCCCACTTCATCTCGGCGGCCTTGAGTTTGGGGTGCGAGACAAGCAGGTGCCAGATCAACGCCTGGAATGCCTCAGTGTGCGGCGTGACGGTGGCGGGATTGACCGTGGGAACTACCGCGCAGCCGTCAGCCACCTGCCGTGTAAATCCGCCGTCGCGTCCTACCACACCGCAAATCGTCGTCCCGAGCTGTTTCGCATATTCCAGAGCTCGAACCAAGTTAGCACTGACATTCTTGTTCACATCGCCGCCACCCACAGAAAACACGAAGATCATGTCGCTCGTCTTCAGGCGGCTGCCGCGAAGCCAATTGACATAGCATGTTTCCCAACCCTCGTCATTCACGCGGGCGGTCAGCTCTGAAACGTTGTCGCTCGGCGCATACGCTTCGATCCCGGCGATCTTTCTGAAATCACAGGCGGCATGACTCGCGTGGCCCGCACCTCCTCCAACGCCAAGCAAGAACAACCGCCCTTGTCTTTCGCGGAGATCGACGAGAAGGTCAGCTATGTGTTCGATCGCATCTTGGTCGAGCAGTTTGAGAATTTCGATCGACTCCTGGATGTATTGGGTTGTGTGGCGCGTTTCGGTGGCGAAACCACTGGACTTCCGATGCCCGTTTTTTCCGCGCCCGTTGTGACCGCTTTCTGCATGCCGTATCGACTCCACAGCTTCGGAGAGATCGTTGACGATTCCGTCGGGCCATGCGTTCTGCCGCTCAAGCTCGGAAAAGATATATCCCCTGCGAGGACCTACAAAGAGCGTCTTCGTCCCGGCTTGGCGCCCCGCCAGAACGTCGACCACGCCATCACCGACCATATACGACCGGCCAAGATCGATCTCCCATTCGCGCGCGGCTTGAAGAAGCAGGCCCGGTTTGGGCTTCCGGCACTCGCACGTGAGCCGGTAGGCATCGACCTTCCCTTCGGGATGATGCAGGCAGTAATACACCGCGTCGAGGTGCCCTCCCGCCTGGCCCACGAGCCGATTCATTTTTTCGTTCACCGCCTCCAGGAGTTCGGGAGAGAACTTCCCCTTGGCAACTCCAGGCTGGTTGGAAACCACGACGACGAGCAAGCCCGCCTCGTTCAATCTGGCGATTGCTTCTCCGGCGCCAGGCGCGAGAGCGAATTGATCAGGGTGAGCGGGGGAATCGATCGTTCCGAATTCCGCGTCGTATGCATAGGGATTGATTACGCCATCCCGGTCAAGGAATGCGGCTTTGCGAGGCATGAGTTGTTCTCCGAGACTACGGATTTGTCGCAGTGCGACAGCTTCGAGAGACGTCGCGAAGCAGGCTAACGGGGCCCAAGAAATGAATCAGGAAACGTTCCCAGCGAAGACTGCCTTGCCAGCGGCGTCACAAATGTCCTCCCGCAGCCGTTCGTTGTGTGCCAACCGCTGGTCTCGCGAAACGATATCGAAAACCACTTTGCTGCCTTCAAACTCGAAGCGGAAATTCAGCTCTCTGAGCCCGGCTTTGCGCATGGCGTCGCGCAAACGGCGCTTGTCATTTTCGCAGTAGAGCATCAAGAACCCGCCGCCACCAGCGCCCGAAATCTTTCCGCCAATCGCGCCGTTTCGCCGCGCCAGTTCGTACCAGGAATCGATCTGCGGATTGGAGATGCCCTCCGAAAGGCGTTTCTTGGTCTGCCAATGCGCATCCAACAACTCTCCAAAGCGGCGCAGATTCCCCTTCACGACTTCGTCCCGGATTTCGATACCGATGTCTTTGATCTCCTGCAAGTATCCGACGACGTTGCCGTCTCTCTTTCGCGCTGACTGGTCCTGCCGCGAAAGAATGGCCGTCGCGTCACGCGTCTCGTGCGTGTAAAAGAGCAGAAGATTGTTCTCCAATTCCTCGACTAATTCCGCGCCCAAGGGCAGCCGCTCGACGGTTACCGTTCCGCCCGGGTCGATGCAAAGCGAAATAAGCCCACCGAACGCGGCCATATATTGATCCTGTTTGCCGATCGGCTTCATCAAAATTTCCAATTCAATGTGGCACGCCTCTTCCGCCAGCTCTTGCGCAGGAACGGGTTTTTGCATCAGCGCCCGCAGAGCATTCAGTAGGCCGACGAGATAGCAACTCGACGAGCCCAGGCCGGTTCCCGCCGGAATGTCGGCCACGGAGACGATTTCGACTCCCTTCGTAAGGCCGAAGCGCCTCATCGCCTCGCGCGCCAGGGTGTGCTCAACCTCGTCGACATGGTTGACGAGTTCGGATTTCAGATACCGCACTCGAATCTTGTCGTCGACGAGCGGGGTGTTGACATTGACGAACATGTACTTGTCGATTCCGACGGCCAGTACAAGACCGCCGTGCCTCTCATAAAAGGACGGCAAATCCGTTCCTCCACCGCCGAGCGTCAGCCGAAAAGGCGTTCTAGTGATAATCATGTCTTTGCCTCCGCCGGAAAGGATGTCCCAATCCACGCGTGCTCTGCGGCGCTTCGGTAAGCCGCATCAACCAGCCGCTGTGTCTGTAATCCTTGAAGGGCCGCGTCCGAGCAGTCTGTTCCGTCTGCTATCATGTGGACAAACTCGTGCCATTCGCGATCCCACGAACTCTCTTCCTGTTCGAAAGTAAATACCTGCTCAGCGGGTCGTCCATGGCTGGCCTGACGTTTTCCCAGGGTTAAGCTCTGCGGACCATAGTGTCCGTCCCGACCCTCGAGTCGCAGATATCCATCATGGCCATAAATCTCTATCTCGAGGATGTTCTTCCACTGAGTCCAGCTGACGTGCAGCTGCGCGATTTGGCCGGCCGCAGTTTCCAACAAACAAAAGCAATTATCTTCGGCTTCTGGAAAAGGCCAGAAATAGCGCTGCACTTCGGCCATCACTCTGACCGGTTCGCCAAGGAATACGCGGACGAGGTCAACGATATGAATGCCTTGTTCTTGCAACACCCCTCCGCCGGAGAGATCGGCATCCGTGCACCAATGCTCTTCGTAGCGGGGACGGCCACCGTGACCATAGCGGCAGCGGAGAAAGCAGGGTGCGCCGATCGCGCCATTCCTGAGCAGTTCCTGCGCTTTCCGGACGTGTCCCATTTGTCGATAGTTGAAGCCGGTTTTCAAAACCCGCTTGGTGCGTACGGCCGCTTCGACAACCGCGGCCGCCTCTTTGGCGTTTCGGGCGAGGGGCTTTTCGCAAAGGACATGCTTGCCGGCCCAGAGAGCTTCGGTTGCAATCTCCGCGTGAAATTTGGTGGGTGTGGAAACAACAACGCAATCCACTTCGGGGTTCGAAACCGCCTCACGCCAGCTTGCAGTGGAAGCAGCGTTGAACGGCGCGGCGAGCTCTTTGGCCCGCGCAGGGTCCACATCGACTACCCAGGAGACGCGACCGTTTTTCGAACCGGTAACCGATGCGGCCCGAATTCGACCGATACCGCCAGCGCCAATGATGGCTACGGACAGCATAGCTATTGGAGGGGAACCCTTCGGAGAGTCCAGGCCTCAGAGCCAGAAATTTTGTCTATATTGGAGTCCATTTTGTCCCACTCATCCCAGAGCGCACTGATCAATCTGCCGGTCACACAATCGCAGCGGTCAGAAGCCAAGAAAGCGGTGAGGGCGGCAGCGTGATCAGCTGATGCGCCTCCGGTCTTTTCCATCTGTGCAAGTTCTGCGATCAGCTTCGGTCCACCGGCTGCGCCTGCGGCTCGCATTTCGTCCCACATGCGGCTCCTAATCGGGCCCGGCGCTATTGTGTTAACCTGAATATTCGCACCCTCAACCTCTTGAGCTAAGCTCTCGACGAAACGAACGAGTGCTGTCTTGGCGGTGCTGTAGGCAGTAAAAAATGGGCGTCCGTAAGCGGCCCCGCCCCCCGAGAAAAAAATCATCTTGCCGCGACCGCGTCGCCGCAGAGCGGGAAGGGCAGCACGGGCTAGATTAACAGCCCCCATCAAGTTCACTTCCAGCGCCCGGCTCCACTCGCGCTGGTCGGTATCCTCAAGGGGACCGATGGGGCCAATCAGGCCGGCACAGTTAACGAGCACATCAATTCCCGAGAATTCTGCTTCCACTTGCTGGACAATCGCTTTGACCTGCTCCCAATCCGTGATATCGAGGCGGTAGAAACTGGCGAGCGCTCGACTTCCACGATAGTGCTCAAGTGGCTGGCGGGACTGCTCAGAATGATAGGTCAGCGCCAAGCGAGCTGAATCCTCGGAGAATCGCTTCGTGATCGCGCGACCTATCGCGCCCGTGGCTCCCACGATCAGGCAAACTTTATTGTCAAGCGCCATGCAATTTTCTCGGTGCTCGTAGGAGCCGCCCAGATCAGGCAAGAACACGTTTGTCAGTGAGAGCACATTCGCGAAAGTATCCGACCGTCCGGCGCGAGCCCTCGTCGAGTGAAATGGCCGGTTTCCAGCCGAGCAGGCGCTCGGCCTTGGAGATGTTCAGGTAAATGCGATCGATCTCGCCCGGCCTCTTTGGAACGTAATCGGGCTCAAGATCTTGGAGGCCGAGACTGTCTCGCACCATCCGGAACACATCGTAGTCCTTCGTGGGGACGCCATTCGCGATATTAAAAATTTCTCCGGTGCCGCGTTCGAGAGCCAGAACATTTGCCCGCGCTACATCCTCGATGTAGACGTAATCCCGCAACTTGCCGCCATCCCCATAGATTACGGGGCGAATGCCGGCCAGCATCTGTTCGCAGAAAATGGCAAATACGCCTGCTTCGCCTTTCGAACTTTGGCGAGGACCGTAAACGTTGCCGTAGCGAAGGACAACATAGTGAAGGCTGTACAAGACTTGATAAGTAAAAAGATAGTGCTCGACTGTGTGTTTACTTATACCGTAGGGAGTAATCGGGTTAATTGGGCAATCCTCGGGAACAGGCATGTCCGTCGGTTCGCCGTAAGCAGCGCCGGCGGTGGAGATGTAAACGACGCGCCGGACTTTGTGAGCTACACACGCGTCCAGCAGGTTGAGGGACCCCAATATGTTGACCGACGCGTCGAAGACTGGCTCGCGCACGCCGCGCCGCACGTCCATCTGCGCTGCGTGATGGTTCACGACCTCAGGCTTTTCTTCCCTGAAAACACGCTCGATAACATCCCGGTCACGGACGTCACCCCGATAAAATCGCGCCCGCGGATTGACACTGTTCATAGACCCGCGGGAAAGATCGTCCAGAATTGCGACGTCGTGCCCCGCTGCGACATACGCGTCGGCTACGTGGGACGCGATGAAGCCGGCCCCGCCGGTTACCAAGATTCTCATTTTTGGAGGTTCTCCTTATTAGTAAGCGCCCTCGGCTCGGGCCACCTTGACAAACGTTTTGACCACGATCCAAAGGTCCAGCCAGATCGACCAGTGGTCGACGTAAAACATGTCCATGCGAATGCGCTCTTCATAGGTAGTGAGCTGGCGTCCCGTCACTTGCCAAAAGCCCGTCAATCCAGGCTTTACGGAAAGCAGCTTAGATAAGTCGGCCCCGTAACGAGTGGCTTCCTCGCGAGAAATTACACGCGGACCCACCAGGGCCAAGCGTCCCTGGAACAAGCTGAAGAATTGTGGCAGCTCGTCAATGCTGTACTTGCGCAGGATACGGCCGACGCGCGTAACGCGCGGATCGTCTGCCAGCTTGTGCTTTTCCGCGAACTTAACTTTCAGCGCGGGATCACTTTCAAGGATCTTTTGAGCATTGGTAAACATGGTGCGAAACTTTCTGTAGTAGCGGATGCAGCCGTCGCGGTCGACAAACTCTCGCGAATAGAAAACAGGCCCAGGGTCCTCGATCTTGATCAGTATCGCCAACACAGGGAAAACGAGCAGCGTAACGAAACTGCCGACAACTCCAGCCGCAAGGTCCAAGGCCTTTTTTGCAGCGATCTGCAGATGCTTTGACCAGCGCGCAGCGGCAAAGAAACGAAAAAACCCAGAAAACTCGTCGAGCTCGTAATTGAATTGACGGGAAGCAAACAAATCTGAGTACACCTGCACATCGATTCCAGCAGGCAAGCACGTATGAAGGATCTCCGATACGATGCTATGCGACTCCTCGGATGTGTGAGGAAGGCAGACAACAATCTGTTCCACCTCGGCTTCGCGAGCCACGTCCCGCCACTGAGACAGCGTTCCCAGCAACGGCGCTGACGGAATCGTGCCTGGCGATGGTCCGTCTGCCGGCAGCATGCCAACGATTTCGTAGGCCTGGTATCGCTGGATGGCAAGTAGCGAATGAAAAGCCGAAAGCCGTTCTCGGGATCCGAGCAGCAGTGTCTTTCGCCGTGCTAAACCGCGGCGCCACAGAGTTCCATAAAAGTGTCGCAGGCCGAAACGCGATATCAGCATCAGAGACAGTCCGATTACATACCAGGTAAGCATGAGATATCGCGAGAACGGAGCCGTTTTGAAGATCACAAAGTTGGCGCACACGAGCAGTAGAAAGGCGAACGACACGCCCTTAATCGCCAGTTCGAGTTCCTTTTCTGGCCTGCGCAGATCGGGACTATGGTTCCGGTCGAGCGAGTAGAGGACGGCAAGGAGGAACGGAAGATAGAAAAACCAATAGTCTCGGGGACTGAGGGACTCGCGCGGAACGCGCAGCCAATGTTGGACGATCGTTGAAGCGAGGACGTGCGACAGTACCAGAGCAACGGCGTCGCCGAACGCGAACAGCGCCCTCTTGGCGATCCTTTCGTTCAACCAGTGCACGCCAGCAGTCCGACGGGCGGGCCTCGCGAGCTCTTGAACATCCGCCGGCATCGCCTGAGCGTCCTGAACGTTTGTCACCATAATCTACCGTTCGCCTCGTATTTGCGCACCCTGAATCGCGATATCGTGCAAGGTTGAATCGCCGGGCTGCGAACTCTCGGCGAATGTTTTTGCAGTTCCAGATCGTGTTCGAAGAGCGTCGATCAGCACGTGTTCCAGTTTCTTGGAAACAGCATCGAGGTCATAGTCCTGCTGGACGAGTCTGCGTGCGTTCAAGGCTAAACGGGCGCGCAATGGGGGCTCTTGAATGAGGTGCACGACTGCTGCGGCAAAATCCCGTGGCTCCTCGGACAATAGAGCATGCTCGCCGTGCCTGACCGGCAGGTCTCCGCATGCCATTGGCGTTGCAACCACCGCCGTTCCCGTTGCGAACGCTTCCAAGATCTTGTTGGGCACTCCTGCCCCAACCGTAATTGGCACCACGGAAACCGCCGCCCGAGCGATATAAGGGCGAAGATCCGGTACAAAACCAACCGCCTCAACACCTGTTTCTTTTTCGAGCAGCTTTCCCAGTCGCTCGACCTCGTTCCCTACGAGAGTCAATCGCACACAATGAATTTGAGCTTTAATCAAGGGGTAAACGCGGTCCAGGAAGAAGCGGACTGAATGACGGTTCGGCCGATACCCGAAATTACCGGTAAAGACCAATCGGTTCGGCTCCTCCTCGATGTGCTGTGTTTTGAAAGAAAATTTCTTGCAATCGACGCCGTTTGGGAGCACGCCAAAGTTGGGGCTGGGCCGACCTCCCGCCGCAACCTGAAGGTCTGTGCGCGAGCAGAAAACCACTCTGGACGCCCGTCGCGATAATCGACGCTCATACCAGTTGAACTTGACGGCCTCTTCCAGACCAAGGAGGCGCTCCCACCAAGCGCCCGCCCGGATCAGCCGCTGGTTGTACAAGAGCATGGAATCGGTTGGATCGCAAACTATAGGAACTTCGTGGTCAACGGGTACGTTCGGCAGGGCTCTCCATCTGTCGACATATAGAACGTCCGGGGCAAAATCGGCGATCATTCGTCGCGTCGCGTCTCGCATTGATGGCGAGAAGGCGTACGCCAGACGCAATGGGATTGCGGTCGGAAGGCACAGAGCACATTGCAAGGCCGCTCGTGTCTTCGAGTGGCGCACGCATACGACCTGGCGGCAAAGAGAACGAAGCGCTTCTGTGTGCGACTCCTCATCATCTGAGCCTGCCATGCACACAACGGCAACGTCGTGGTTTCTCGTCAAAGCCGTGACGATATTGTTGGAACGGACGCGAACGCGCCAGGGGACGAAGGGTGCCACGTATAGGATCCGCATCTTAGACTCTTTTTCCTATTTCTCCACCTCTGCTAAGGCCAGCCAAGTGGACTGTCAAAGGGGGACAATCCGCGAATCAAGATGCTTTGCGCAAGGCCGATTCGAGCTACGCACGCGCGGCACAGGGCAACCGCGTACCTGTCGCTATCTGAACGGACGTCAATGGACGAAACTCGTAATTCCTGTCCTCTCTGTCGGGGGGCTCTAGCGGGAGCCCATCGGGGTCATATCCGGCCTCTTCTAGTATCGTTGCCAGGTTGTCTACGTGTATCCCGCGCGAGTGGTGTACTTCGATGATGAGTTTCGGCCTATACATACAAAGAAGCGCGCGCATCCCTCTCAAAACAGCTACCTCCATCCCCTCCACGTCGATCTTAGCGCCGGAGATCGGGCCATCGGCCCCACACAATGCAGGCCAGATGCTGTCGAGGGAGACCTGGTAGATCGGCTCCGAGGGCGAACCGTCCGCACGGTATGGGCTGGGTAAACTCACGGGCTGTGCCATCCCCTTCCAAGTTGCTACGTCCACCATGGAAATGTCCGGATTGTCCCCTAGGGCAAGTGGCACCACCGTGAGTTGGCGCAAGCCGTTCACCGACCTAGTCGTCGCGAGGTGCCCAGCCGTTCGCAGCAGGGCTTCGAAAGCGAACACGCGACCGGTTTCGCCGACCGAACGGCAGAGGGCTAAGGACGTGTACCCGTAGTGCGCACCAACGTCAAGCCATGTCTCGCCCGGATGGACCGCGCTGGCGAACCAGGAAAGCAGTTCCGGCTCTGCCCTGCCTGTGATTCCAGCCGGATAGTCGTGCCACGATGTTGTCAGCCTGTAACCTCTAAGCGGCCCACGGACGATCCTCCGAGGTCGGACGTTTGACGGAAGCGCCCTCCGAATTAGTTCCTTGATTGTCACGTAGGCTTCTCCTTTGTTGGACAGGGTTCGGCAACTGCGTCAGTCGAAAGGAGGCGAGAGTTTGAAAAAGGGCAAGGTCGGACCGCGCCGACTCTTGGCACCAGTGTCTCGCTCCTACTTCTGCATCTCCGTCATCGTCAGCCACGCGAGCGACCGGAGCGGCGGGACAATCCTGAAGAGGACTCCATCCACCCGGTCTAAGCTCCCGATGGTTCTCAAGGCCAAGGATCTGCCGAGCAGGTGCGTCGGAGCGGCACACACGGCCGTCAAGAAGTGTTCTCGGTGCAAAACCGTCCGGAACCATCTTTCGGCCTTCTCGACGTCGGTGATGGAAAGTGGCTTCTCGTCGTCTGTGCGATTGTTCGGTGTCAAGCGGCGCAGCAGCCACAGGAGCGGATGGTGGTACATCGGTTCCATGAAAAGCCCTTTCCCTTGCGGTTTGAGCAGTCGGGCTATCTCCGCGTACGCCAGGTCCAAGTCGAAGTGATGCAGAGCGCTGTTGCCCACCACAAAATCGAAGGACGCGGCAGGAAAAGGGGTCGCATGCGCATCCGCCACGAGGAATTTCGGAAATCCGTTCGGCTGTTTCGGAGTCGAGCGCTCCGCTTTCATGATCAATTGCGGAGAGATGTCGATTCCGAAGGCGTGACCCCCTCGGCGAGCCACCATGTGGGCGAAGTGGCCGTCACCGCAGCCGTAATCGAGTACCGCTCTTCCTCGAAAATCGACAGCTTCCCAGACTGGTCCCCACAGCCGCCCGTCCGGTCCCTCATCGTAAAACACCTCCGAGAACCGGTCCAACAGCTTGCGGGTCTTCGAGCCCCGGACTTCAAGTTCGTCGAAGAAAGCCTGTTCACGGGCCACGCGGCCCCTTGTTTTGTCTCGCTGTAATGTTTCAGGCATGGATGACGTTTATCCGCGAATCGAGCGAGTCAAAGGCGAATCCTTTGATCTGAGGAACTGATCATGCCTTTGCTGCGCCAAAAGAAGGCCGGCGAACGCCCCGAGGCAGGGTGCCGTCGTAAAATGAAAGAAACAGGGCTCCGAGAATTGCATGACAACAGTTGCAGCGATTAGACACGTGGAGAGAGCTACCGACCGCTTGGACATCGCTCGACACAGAGTTACAATCATCCAGACGAAAGTGACGACGCCGAGTAATCCCATCTTCCCCAGCAGGTAGCCCCAGCCACTATCGACGTATTCGGTCTCGACGAAGCCCTGGGACGGACTCTCCCAGCCAAAAGTCGCGCCGAGACCAGCGCCTACAAGCGGATGGCTGTGCACGACGGAAACGGCTTCGCCCAGCTGCAATGTTCGTTCGTAAAGCGTATCCGACGCCGCCTCTCCGACAGGCAAGTGACGCCCGATGACGGGCATCTCAAAGAAGCTGTCTTCCCACGATTTGCGCTATGGGCGGAAACATGGCGGGCAAACCGACCAGGATAGCGGTTGAGCAGCAGAGCAAGCGAGCCTTTTGCGACTTCAGCATTATCCCGAGAGCGACAGGCAACGCCACCAAAAACGTCAGCACGTCGCCTCGATCGAGTAGCAAAATCGGAACGAGTAACAGCGCCACGGCTGCAATGACCCAAGTTCGCTTCGCCCGCTCAATCCCGGCGACGAACAAAACGATGGCCAGGAGAGACGCCTGGGAATTGATGGTGCCCGTCTCCTTGTGGAATCCATACGTACTGAAGATCCAAGCGTAATAGACGAAGAAGCAGAACACTATGAACACGCCGAACGAGGCCATCCGTCGCAGGAACAGCTCGAGGCCGTCGACGCACAATGCAATTCCTAGGTAAGCGATCAGCAGGAAGACTCCATAGTACTGTCGGAATACGTAGCTTAAGGGTGCCCCCTGGATCCAGCCGTACGCGGCTGCCACCGTGCCGACTGCCAAAAACGCTTTCGCGGAGGCCGGCAGGATCCTGAATACGTGGCCCACCCCGATGCGAGCGACTGCGGCCCAAGTAACGATCAATAGGCCTGCCGCCCAGTAATACATCTCCGTTCCGAACGTGCTGGCATCGAACCGCCCACCATAAGGAAGGAGGGCGCCAGCGGCGAAAAGGAAAAGCACTCCCGCGCCAGGGGCTTCCTGAGGTCGGGTCCACACGATCACCGCCAAGCCTACGGCCAACGCCATGACCAAGGCTGCCATCCCACCGAACAGAGCCGCAATCGGAAGGAGGGATACGGTCAGTATCCAAAAGATGAGGTTAGGGGTGCCGTGCAAGGCTGCCCCGCGCACATCCGTAAGATTGAAATGGGCGGTGCTCATTTGACGAGGTTGAACGCTAGGGGATTTGGTTCACGAGAGACTAGGAAAGGCTTGATTTGATGGCGTCGCGCAGAGCTACTCGCGGCTGCCAGCCCAATTGTTTCCGGACGGCGCTGGTGTCAAATCGGACGCTCTTCAGCGCACCGGCCAAGGCGTGGGATGAGAAATTCCCCAGTTTTCCTGCTTTCAACTGCGGCGGCAGCAACAGTACTCCCGGCGCCGCCAGCCTGAAGGGAAGGGAAGGAACAAATGCTGCACGGGTACCGTCAATTTCTCCTCGAATCCGGTGGTACTCGCCAGTTGTCAATTCCTCGTCGTCGACGATGTTGTACTGTTGGCTCACGCTTCCGTTCGACTGCAGCGCCAGTTCGAAAACATCGAGCAGGTTCTCGATATAATTCAGCGGAAGCAAAGTACGGCTACTGCCAATCACGATGAACGACGAATTGATAGGCGACGGGAACGCCAGCGGCGCGGTAGGAAGCGCCCGGCCGCGACCATAGATTATGCCCGGCCGGAAAATCGTGACGGGTAGGCCGGTCTCGCGAACGAATTGCTGAACTGCCTTTTCCGCCTCGATCTTTGCCCGAGAATAACTGCCGCGTTTTTCGGGCAGCGGATCACAGGGGGTCGTCTCCGGGTGATGTGGTTTCCGTTGCGAGGCGGTCCATATATGCCGAGAGAGCTGACGTAGATTACTCGCTTCACACCTACTTCGAGTGCTGCCTCGAGGACATTCTTCGTGCTGTCTACAGAGTCTCTTTGAAACTCTTCCCAGGTGCCCTGAGATCCCATGCGGCCAGCGCAGTGAACCACCGTATCCATGCCGCGCACCGCCCGGTCCATGATTGCCTTGTCGGCAGCGTCGCCGACCACTACCTCTACTCCCAATTCCTCCAGTGTCCCAACCCGCATACTTGGGCGGGCAAGTGCTCGCGGGCGCTCTCCTTTCGCAAGCAGGCGTTGAACGAGAGCTTTCCCTAAAAACCCGGTAGCACCCGTAACCAGGATGCGTGCCGAGGGCGTGCTCACAGAACGCCTGGCGATAACAGCGGGAGCTTCTTCCCCACTCTCCACAGGCACCTGCTGCATGGTCGCAACAATTTTCTGAATCACCTCCACCGTTGCGCGTCCTTTTTCTGGGCTGACCGGTGAAGGAGCGCCTTCTTGGATGCTGCGATAAAATCGGCGGATCAGCTCGAGAATGTCCGGGTATCTGGGTTGTCTGGCGGTTGCGAATCGAAACGTACTCCCGATGCTGGAAAAGAGAATCTGCCGGCCCTCGGCAATGCTCCCGAATACGCGATTGAAAAGTGGGTGTGAATAGCGATTCTTTTTCAGGACGAGAGTGAAGTTATCGATGTTGACGCGTGCCGTCCCTTCGGAACCATAGAGTGTCAGCGAATTCATGAAGGGCTGAGCGCCGAGAGAAATGGTTCCTGTGCCCAGAATCCGTTCTCCTTCGACCGTCACACGCACTTCCTCAGCCGGGGCGACTGGCAGCAATCCGTTTCGCTTTGCGATCGCGTGGAAACGAACGGGCGGA
Source organism: uncultured Acidobacteriota bacterium (assembly GCA_963753475.1). Taxonomy (GTDB): domain Bacteria; phylum Acidobacteriota; class Terriglobia; order Acidiferrales; family UBA7541; genus Palsa-295. The sequence goes on along the minus strand of CAVWCN010000015.1, from coordinate 257,369 downwards.
CCTACGAACTCCAGCAGCGAATAGACACAATGAGGGGCCAAATCTTGCACGAGTCCCCCTGGAAGTTTTCCGAACCACTGGTTTTCGAATTGGGAGAGTTTCATGCGTGGCGGCAGGCCGAACCCTTGGAAGAAATCCACGGAAACCAGTTCGCCAAGCGCGCCGGATTCGAGCAGCTCCAATGCCCGGAGCGTGGGTGGACTGAAGAGACGATTGTGATCTACACATAGGCTCTTGCCCGTTTCCGTGGCTACCTGGATCATCCGATCAGCCTCTTGTACGCTCAGCGCCATGGGCTTCTCGACGAGCACATGGCAGCCGTCCCGCATCGCCTGAATTGCCAGAGCAGCGTGGGTCGGCGGAGGCGTAACAATGTGTACGACATCGGGTTTGGCTTCCGAGAACATCGCCACGGGATCGCTGTAAAGGTTTTGCACGCCGAACGCGCGGCCCGTCTTTTCCAGCTGAGGCCGGTAGAAGTCGCAAATCCCAACAAGGTCGCCCAACTTGAATCGGGCGATATGCGAGAGATGAATCCATGCGATCTGCCCGCAGCCTACAACCCCTATTCGCAATGGCTTAACCTGTTCCAAAAATCTCCTCCGCAAGAAGTCAAATTCTGAGCAGAAATCTGGTGAACCGGAGCATTGCGGCGTCGGTGGGAGTCAAGCCCCTCCAAAGCCGCAACGCGCGGCGCGCAGCCGACGGCGGAAGCAGCAGCAGAAGCTGTGCTAGGATTTTTTGCCTCCGCGGGTGGATTCCCTCCACCCACTTCTCGGGCCGTTCTGTGGCGTTTCTTCTTTTTCCGTCGTCTCCCAAAACGTGCATAAGGAGTCGGCCGCTACAATAAAGGGAGTTGTCTTCGACGCGGAGACAGCTCGCCACTGCATCTCCGTAATAGTGCCGAAGAAAATCGCGAACGCCGCCTACAAAGAGCGCCAAGCCCTCTGTGTTTCGAGTCACACTCTGCAGCTTGTATTCACCCACGCTGCAGTTGTTGTGGCCGTGTATTCTCAATTGACTGAGTACTTCAGGTACGGCGCAGAATTCGGTGATGAACAGCGCCGCATAGGAAAGATATCCGTCAGCCCATGGTCCGATCTGATGGGGAATAGGGAATATTGCATCCGTGACGGGCCGACGGAAAGACATTCCCGACGATTCAGGCATTGCCCTGCTGGGCAAGCTCTTGGGAATGCCTCCTCCCTGAAGAGCCTCGGGGCCGAGCCAACCCTCGGGAAAAACTACTGGGACCGGACAATTAAACGTTGTCCCGTCGCTATACATTTTCACAATGCGGTGGAGACATGCGCCGCTACGTTCAGAACTTCTGAAGGCGCTGACCAGTCTTTCGATCCTCTTCGGATGGCAGAGATCGTCAGCATCAAGTAAGCAAACGATCTCGCCCCGTGAAGCAGCGTAGGCGGCGCTCAGCGCCGAGGCAACGCCACCGTTCTTTTTGGCAACGAGCCGTACTCGCGGATCGTTCCCCACGTACCTCGAGACCACCTCCAGTGAGTTGTCAGCCGAGCCGTCGTCGCAGACGACAATCTCGAAATTCTGGTAGGTCTGGTTCAGGACGCTTTCGATCGCTTCGCCAACGTATTTCGCGTAGTTGTAATTGGACATCAGAACGGACACCAATGGCTTCTCGGGTAGCGGGGAAAATCCGATCGGCTTCAGCGTCTTCGCGATTTCGTCGAAATTGTTATCGGTCATTTCCTCGCACCAGATTCAAGCAAGTGGAGACTCCGAAGCGGTCAGGGTATTTCCTCGAAGGTCTGGCGGCACGTAATTCAATGGGTCGAGCTTGCGCCGACGAACTAGTAGATAGATGGCGATCGTCACAAACGTCTCAGCAGTAACCACAGCGCATGCCATACCGACCGCCAAGTAGCTCGGCGCTAGGATCACCGCCAACCCGACATTGATACCCCCGGCGAGCAGAATAATTTTGTTAAAAGGCCCTTCCATTCCCAGCGGCAACATCCACTGAACTCCGTAAACAGTGCTCAAGGCGATAAGCGGTGGGAGCAAAGCAAGGATGCGCAGCACCGGTACTGCCTGGTCGTAACCAGGTCCGAGAATCATGCGCACGAGTAGCGGGGCCGAGACGAAAACCAGAACACCCAAAGCGGTTCCGCCGGTACCCATGGCCGCGATTGCGATACGGGCTAGCGTCACCGCGCGCGCTCGGGCGTGGTAAACGAGGTGGGTCAGACGCGGATAGAGAGCTTGGCTCACGGGATTCAGAAGTCCTAGGAACGCCTTGCTGATCTTCTCAGCGCCTGCGTAGTAGCCGACCCAGAGCGGCGACACAAACAGGCCGAGGATGAATGCGTTGCCGGTCGTATAGAGGCTAACGGAGCCGCGGAACAGAAACAGGCTCCAGCCCATCCGTAGAGCTTCCCACGACAATTTCCACGTGGGCAGACCGGATCGGAACCTCGCGATACGTCAGCACCAGCCCTACAGTGAACGATAGGAAGAAGCCCAGTCCCTGTAGCCCCAGAACTCTCCATCCGTCAGCTGGCTTCCGCACCAGAACGAAGATCGCACCCGCCGCCAGTGGTTGTGTCACGATGTCCAACCACGCCACAAGCCACATCCGTTCCCGGCCCTGGAAATACCAGATCATGCTGCAGGCCCGCGACAGTGCCCAGAAAACTCCAAACCATAGGAGTGCCGGATATTCCTGGAAAATCGGGACCCACGAGCCCACGCCGACCGCCAGCAGCGCAATACCGCCCGCCAGCAGCGCCCTAGCACCAAGCACTCCGGCAACAACTTTCCCCAATCTTTCCGATGTCGTCCTGGTGGCGCGCCACTTCTCTTGTTGCCGATAAAACAAAACCGTATTCGCCCAACACAAAAAGGTAAGCGCCGAACGACTGGGCGAAAGCCACCAGACCCCAACCTGCCACTCCGAGGACTCGGGCCAGGTAGGGGATCGTCACGAGCGGCACGAAGTTGGTTCCTCCTTGCACCAGCGCCATCGCGATGGTGTTTTGAACCAGCGCGTGGCGAATCAAACCGCGCGCTCTCTCTCCAATCCTTAATTCCAACGGAGTCCCATCCTAGCGATTAAATCCTGTCGAAACGATCGCTGGCTGTGAGGTGGCAATCCCCAGAAAAGGTCACTGATTCTGGCAGCGGCGAGTGCACGTCAGCGTTTGCGGTCCGCGTGACCCCTAATGGCCCCGTGATTTAACTTATGCTCCAGTGCGAGCACCGTTCCGGAGCGGACTTCGGCGAATTGTGCGAGGGCCTTTTCGGCGTCGCGGTTAAATTGGCGGACAGTGTCTCGCGTGTACTTGTGGTCGATCATCTTCGGCAGAAACTGTGGCGGAACAGTTACGATGTGCGCTCCGGCCAGAGCGGCGTTCTGAATGTCGACAGGACCGCGCATACTTCCTACGATGATTTCGGCGCGGCATCCCCACTCATCCAGCCAATGACGCACGTTGCGGATCACCGTCTGGGGATCGCCGCCTTCGTCAGCGATGCGGCCGCCGAAAATGCTCACGTAAGTCGCCCCGGCCTTTGCCGCCAGCATTGCCTGGTTGAACGCGAGAATGGCGGTCGCATTCACCCGAATGCCTTCGTGGTTAAGCGTATGGACAACTCCCAGGCACGATTCTCCGTATTCATTGACTACAGGTACCTTGACCACCACGTTGCCGCTCCAGGAGGCAAACTGCCGCGCCTGCCGAATCATTTCGTCGTGGTCGTTGGTGGTGACCTCAATGCTCACCGGCCGTTCGCCCATCATCGAACAGACTCGTCGCGTGCTTTCCTCCATATCGCAAACGCCGTCTTTCAGCATAATGCTGGGATTCGTAGTGACGCCATCCACCACGCCTTGCGCGTCCCACTTCTTAATTTCCCGGACATCCGATGAGTCCACAAATATCTTCACGCCCCACCCTCCTATGACCTCAAGGCCACACCACATAAGCGCCCTTCGCCACTGCAAGAGAGATCATCTTCGCTGAAACCGCCGATCGAACACAGGCAAAGACGGCGCGCGAGTTCCTATGCGTTAACCTCTTCGTTAATCTCACGCCGGTCTTTGACGCTGGGTTTTCCGGGCCCCGGAAAGCTCTCCGAACCTTTACGGCGCCCTCTTAGCCCGCGGCCACTTCGAGCGCAGCGGCATCCACATCCACGGCAACTGAACGCTGGATCAAATCAAGCGACAGCACAACCCGCCAATTGCCTTTCCACCGGAGCAAAATGCCTTCGAGTCCTGCGAGCGGGCCCTGCTTTATGCGCGCACGGCGGCCCACATTAAGATACGGGTGCGGCTCCGCTCGTAATCCGGCAGTCAATCCCGTTCGCAGCGCGTCAATTTCGCCTTGCGGGAGCGCGACCGGCGACCCGCCAAATCCCACCAGCCTAGCGAGGCCGGGGATCTGCAAAACCTGCAACCGGTTTCGTAACTCCATCCGCACGAACACGTATCCGGGGAACAGAGGCAACTGCAGCGTCACTCTGCGGTCTTTCCAACGCCGCACTGACGCGTACACAGGCAAGAAATGCTCTACCGCGCGCGACCCCAGTTGTTCTGCGACGCGCTTCTCGTGGTTCGCGCTCGTGTAGGCTGCGTACCAGCGGGACTCGTCGCATCTCGCTGATAGGTCCGGGCGGTTCGTGCTCGATCCGAAACCCGCGCCAGTGTCCATTGCCCTTGAAATTGCCATACTAAGATTGGTCGCCATTGGATCGAACGTGTCGAACCTCATATACAGCTTCGCCCCGTCACTTACAGGGCGCTTGTGACCTAACCCTCTGCTTTACCTTGACTTACACCCTAGGAGGGATTTTTCCCCCCTTCGGCTACTTTCCCCTCTCGATACCGTTTCCAGACTCCGGTCCAACATCCCCCTCGCGGCGAAATCTCTCTTGGACCGCGTCCAGGGATGTCTCCCCATGCGCACCGTTGCGTCCGTTCCTGGCAACCCAGGGCATGCTCGCGCGAACGTCGCTCCAAACTTGATTTGCGAATTCTTTCCGCGCATCGGAGGAATCGGTTGCCTCCCATGCGTCGCACGCTATAACCCAACTGACTCCCGATGCGAAGGCGAGCATCATTCCGAGGCACATGATGAGCAGGCGCGACGGAAACGACTTTCTTTCCGGCAGCTCGGGCGAATCGAGCACCTTGACGCTCGGCGTTTCTTTGGCTTCCTCCACTTTGGCCGCCTCGTATTGCTGGGTAAGCGTTCCAAAAACGGCGTCCTCAACTTTCATACGCCGATAAAGGTCGGCGTACGTCACGCCGAGAATGGGCAGCTGCCGGATCGTCGGGTACGGCATTCCTTCCGTTTGCTGTGTGCCAGCGGAGGCGGGAGCTGTCTTTCCGCCGAGTTGCCTCAGTTGCCGCTTCAGTTCGTCGACGCGCGCCTGCGTTTCGCGAACGCGCACGTTGTTGTCTGTGAAGATCTGCCTTAATCCTTCGAGTTCGGTCTGCGCCGCGATAAGCTGGCCTTCAAGCGAGGCGCCCGCCGTTATCATCGCCTTACCTTGTTCCTGAATGTCAATTGCCGTGTTCTTGCTTGCGAACTCGCTGAAGTTTTTCTCGGCGGATTCCAAATCCTTCTGCACCTGCTTTAGCCTGTCCTCGAGAAACACGCGTTCCCGATGCGCGGACGAAGTATTTAGATTAACGACGACATTGTTCAGCGAGCGAATGTACTCCTGCGCCATTTGCTGCGCTCGTTGCGGAGATCGGTCTTCTACCGCAATCGCAATGATTTCGCTTTTTCGATCCTCGGAAACGGACGTCCGTTTGGCGAGATCCTTGCGAGCATCTTCCCATCGCTTGTCGCCGTATACTTTGCGCAGATCGAACTTCGAGATAACGATCGTCCTGAACTGTGCGGCTCTGCAGGATGCCGATGAAGAGGTCGCCCGTCGTTTTGAGTCCGAGCAGCTCGCTTCCCAGAGAACCGAGCGACCCTGCCTTCCCGGCCAAAGCGGCCATCATCGCCATCCCGGTTCCTTGCCCTTGATCGGGAGGCATCAAACGCGCCGTCGAGATGAATCGCTTCGGAATCAGAAACGCCATGAGCGTTGCGCGACCAAGCCCACTCCGGCCGTACGGCTAGAAATCGTCTCTGGGTCCACAGAAGTGTGAGCCTCTGGACCGATCTCTCGCGAGCGGCCGCATATCCCCTTCGCTCAAAAGAGGTTCGGTGAGCTCGAGTTCCTCTTCGTGCCTCTGTTCCGTTTTCGCCACATCTTTGCCCATTGCGCTCTGCTTATATCAGTCACTCAACACACTTGCCATCTCCAACCTAGTCCGATGTGTCACTCTTTGTACCCCGCAACTTCGGCCAAAAAGTAACTTGAATCGACGTAGTCAAATCGGTTTGCGGAGTTGCGGCTAACACCGGGAAATCCCACTTCTCATACTGAAACGAGCCGGTCACGCTGAATGCTGGAACTTGCCCAGAAGTCCGCGCGCACGCCACCGTCTGTTACGTTCCGCCGGACGGAACGAATTCGCGGCTCACTTTCTGGTGGCGATAGTTGAACTGCAGTTTGCTCTTCGGCGTGAACCAGTACGTCGCCCACGCCTGCGCACCCTGACCCTGACGACCGATCCAGCTCGCGATCAAGTTCCCGTCGTTCGTGTACCCGCTGCGATAGGTGCCTTCCGAATAGAAGAAGCCATGCTGAAGAACGGGGTTGGGGTTCGGATTATCCGTAAATACGCCTTCCACCCGGAGATCCAGTTTCGGCAGCTTCGGAAGATGAGAGAAGTAGAGTCCCGAATTGAATGCTGACTTGTCGAATGCGTCCCAAACAGGAGAGGGCTCATCGTCCGTAAAGCCGTCGCCATACCAGGTCACCCAATTTCGCAGGCCGGGCAACCGATACCTAAAATCGAATTCGCCACGACTGTCGCCAGGATGCGACGGCGTCAGGAAGCCGCCGCCGTAAAATCCCAAACGGAAGGTCACTTGGAAAAATTTGTGCGGTGTGAACGGAATGTTCTGTCCTGCGAAGAGAGTTGTTGTGGAAAACCCAAGCTCTAAATTCGGCGTGGGCTTCACGCTAATCTTCTCACCGGTGATGAATGGCTGATCGCCGAGTGGCTGAGTCCACGATCCGGTGTATCCATAGGTTGTTGTGTACATCCAGTGATAGTCGCCCAGCCGCCCGAGAAAGTACTGTGCTCGCATAGGGCCGATCCTTCCCAAAAAGCCGGGCAGCGTGAATGGCGTCGTCCGATTAATCTGCAGCATCTCGATCGGTTCGGCGTTGTTGCTGAACAGCATGGAACCGCCGGAATCCGGGCCCCACCATTGCTCTTGCTTGCCGAAGGTGATCTGCCAGTTGTCCAACTGCATGCCGACATATCCATCCAGCATGTCAAGACGATCGACTGCGGGCGTCGGCACCGCGGAAGGAGCCGTCGGTATCCCTTGTTCCTGCGCGATGGCCTGCAGGGCCGCATTCGGAAGTGCTGGCGACGATGGCGCGTGCTGATACTCCGCGCGCACGTACCCCACGAAGGGTCCGGCGGAAGTCCATGCGGATGCCCCAGAAACCGTGTTCACTCCTTCCGCGTAAGGCCTGCCGTAGTCATTGGTGATCGTCTGGCCGAAGTCGTAGCCGTCGCTCAATGGCTGTCCTGAAATGTCCGTCACCCGCGTGTAGACGGACTCTAAATTGACCTGTCGGTTGTCGCCCCCGCCCAGGAGACTGATCTCACCTGAGAATTCCTTCACCAGCGAGTTGTAGAGTTGCGCCGCATCGCCGGACTCCGACTGATCCTCGCCCACTTGGTCTCCTGCTTCTTCCACCAGCCGCGCGCACTCCATCCGCGTCCAGGGCCGCATCCCTTCCGCGTCCGTACTGATGTAACCGAGAGCTGCAAGCCTGACCAGCGCCGGATAGACCCAGCTATCCAGCGGAACGTAGGGCGAGCCCATAAACTTCGCGCCCCAGTGAGAGGGCCTTTCCGGCCTAACCGCCGGAGTTTCCCAGGGCGCACCAACAAAGTCGGGATTGTGATGTTCCTTATAAACGTACTCACCAACCAGCCAGCCCAGAGCGCTGCCGACCAGAACGTCCGAGGGAAAGTGCTCTTTACCGTTGATTCGCGAGACACTAATGGCCGCGGCCAACCCATACGCCGCGAGTTTGGGCAGCGGCCCGGGATATTCGTGGGCGATTACGCCGGCAATCGACCAGGCGGCAGTAGCATGTTCTGATGGAAACGAATCTCCACCATGCCAAAAGCTTCCATTCGCGTTGTCGACGTAAGGCCGTTCACGACGTGTCGCGTACTTGACCGCCTCAGCTCCGAGCAGGCTGTCCACCGCGGCTTCTCCGGCAAGAAAGCCCGTCTCCCGTTCGTGCCCGTCATGCGTGATGAGTCCCAAGAAGTAGAGCCCCGCGCTGGCGCCACCCATCGCGGCGATGCCGTAATTTGAGAAACTACGGTATCGATTCAGAGTATTCGGGTTGTTGTTGAGATGGCGGCTCACATCGCTGTCCGTGGCAAAAAGGGCGGCTGCCATTCCTCCCAGAGGAACCAGCCACGTTGCGTCCGAAAATCGAAGATGGGCTGGACTTGTCCAAATGGCTTTCTGATCCAGCAAGAAATGGCTGGGCGCTTTCCCGAAGGTATTTTCAAATCTGCCGTCTGATGGCGCGCTAAGAATGAAGTCGTCCTTTGGGTCGTCTATTAAATCGGCGGCTGGTTTCGACACACTGCTACGCGATGTTCCGCTCGTTGTGGACTTTGTCTGTTCTCTCGTCGTCGTCATCTGAGGTGCCGTAGATTGGGCCCCGCTCTCCCTAGCGCTGCCTAGAAACAACACGACTGCGATTCCGCTGACCATGCCCCAACGTCCCATCATTCAAACGCGCCTCAGTACTTGGCTGCGAAGATCGCGCTCGTCGCCACCGAACTGCCGATCTGGACCGCTTGGAAAAGCTGCTTCCACTGCGGCGGGCCGCCCAGCGCCTTCTCCGGGACGACTACGGTGTCACCCGGCTGGAGGGACTGGCCCAGAGGGCTGCCCAGGAACAAAGATGCTCCGTGCGCGCCAATCACGCTTCCGTCCGCTCGGATCACGAAGATCGCTTTCTTGTTGGCGAGGTTCGTTGGGCCCCCTGCCTGGCTCAAGTACCACTTCGCGCTTTTACCCGGGTGGAACGCCACAGCGGTCGGGTTATAGACCTGGCCCGAGACCATCACATAACTGGGCCGTTTTGGAATCACGAGTTTATCGCCCGCCCGCACGCTGACGTCACGCGGCGTTCCCTGCCAACTCTTGATATCCCTCGAGACTTGGATCATCACCCGGCCCAAAGGAGGATTGTTCAGCAATTCATCCAGCGTGTTCTGCCACTGCTGGTAGGCGGCCTGATCGGCCAGCTTTGTGTCGGGATCCGTTGCTGTCGTGGACGCGAGCTTAATTCCGACTTGCTGTTCACGCACTCGCTCGACGAGTTCTGTCTGCGACTTGTCCTCGAGTTGCTGCACTTCTGAGCGAATCAAGACCGCGCCATAGGGATACGCGTCGGGCATGAATCCGCCAGCGCGCTTGAGAACGGAACTGAGCCTTTCTCCCGGCCGGATTCCATAACTTCCCGGATGCATCACTTCGCCATCGACCGAAATCGAGGCTCCCAAATCGTTCCAGCCTGGCAGCTGGCGAATGGTCAACACGTCGCCATTATGGAGCGAAACGTTCGCGTCGCTCGTTCCGGCCAAGGCGTCCGCAAGTTCGACATCCTGATGTTGCCCGGTGATCAGCAACTTGCTGTCCCATTCGTAATGAGTTAGGTCGGCGTCTTTCATGTCTGCGCTTTGCTTGGCCCCACCTGACGCGCGGATCAGATCGGCAATCGTCATGTTCGTTGTCAAGGGGTAACGTCCCGGCCGGGCGACTTCTCCCTTGATGTAAACGGTAGAAGGTTCCACATCAGCAGGATTCCGATGCACGAGGATTCGGTCTCGCGAGTTGAGCAAGATATTTTCATTGGCATTTCCCGCCAGAGCCTCGCTCAGGTTGACGCTGAAAATCTTGAGCTGCCCGTCCGGCAGATGACGGAACACCTGCGCGTCTTCTCGTTCCGCGTCCGGCGCGAGTCCTCCCGCCATGTGAATGGCATCGCTCAAATGCAATTGTCCGGATGTCTGATAGGTTCCCGGGGCCCGAACATCGCCGCCCACGGCAACCGTCGGCGGATTTTCGAAATCATAGCGGCCAAAGATCTGAACGGTGTCCAGCGGCTGCAGGAGCGGCGCGCTTCCGGGATGGCCCAACGCCTCTGAGAGATTGAAACTCTCAACGGTAGGCCGGAAATCAGGCGGGTCGAGACGAATGATCTCGGCGTACTGGGTCGCCGGTTCGGGTAGAAGGTCCTTATATGAGCCGATCAGGTCGGTAACGCGCATCCCGGGCCGGTAAGAGTATTTCCCGGGGCGAATGACATGTCCCTCCAGATACAGAGTGTCCTGGTTATACGGAGCGATGGGAAAAACTCTGATGTTGTCGCCATCCTGGACTTGAAAGCCGTCGAGTTGTTTTTTGATTGACGCAGGGTCCGCATCCGGAGGCACATCCAAACTCAACATCGTCCGTTTGTCGTGCGCGACAATGCGTTGCACTTCGACATGGCGCAGAGTTGCTGTGGGCAGCAGGCCGCCCGCGAGCGTAAGAACCTCGCTGAGCGACTTCTCGCCATGCAGTTCGTAGATGGATGGGCGCCGTACCATCCCTTCGACGGTCACCTGCGGCCCGATCGGCGGAACCAGAACCGTGTCTCCATTCTCCAGACGGTCGATTCCTGTTCTCACGCCATGAAGAAGCAGGTCATACACGTCGACGTCCTGAACGAGTTGGTTCCCGCGGTTGTGCTCCAAAGTTCGGAGTGATCCTTCGCCCGTTGGTCCCCCTGCCGCGAAAAGAGCGTTCAGTGGCGTCGAAAGAGAACTGATGTCGTACGCACCCGGACGCTTGACATCTCCAACCACGTACACTCGGATTGTTCGTAGACGCGCCAGCGAAACGTCCGCCGAGATGTCTCGGAATTGAGAGCGCAGGGTCTTCTGCACCGATTCCTGAACGTCCGCCAGCGACTTGCCGGCCACCAGCACGGGCCCCACTTCGGGCAAACTCACTCGGCCCTCTCGATCGACAGTGCGGAGCAGTCGCTGTGACACTCCGCCCCACAGGTCGACCGCAAGGCTGTCACCCGGCCCAACCACGTAGTCCGGCCCGACGGGAAGATCGAACGGGATAATCTGAGAGTCGCGCGATCCGTTCTCGAAAACCTCCATACCGAACCGTTGTGGCGCGGGCGGCTGGGGCACGGCCTGCAAGTACATGTCGTAGAGAGAGGGAACATCTACATAAGGAACCGGCTGTCGCAGCATGGCCCGGCTCAGGTTCGGATTCACTCGCGGGCGATAGGGGTAAAAGGAAGGATAGAAATTAGAGTTGGGTTGCATCGCCGGCATGCTTCCCATTCCGTACGCGCGAGAGTCGCCCGATCGGGAGAAGGAGGCGCCGTCAATCCCTGTCATGCCCCCGCCATTCGCGATCGCTTGTGATTCCGCGCTTCCAGCAGCGCCGCTCCGGCCCGGCGATCCCAGAGATGCCGCGCCTCTACCGTTCCCCAGATCGCGGCCCGGCCCTGCCTGCGGGAGAATTCCGTCGATCATGTTTTCTGTTGATGAGGAGGGCACGAGCGTGCCCGGGCCTGCCTGGTTCATCCCCGCGAAAACGGACGGCATCGGCTCTCCAAAGTCCATGTCTCCGAGATCCGCACCATCCTGCAATCCCGGCTGCGTAAGTTGGGTGCGCTCGAGCAACGGCGCATTCCGCGAGCGCGATCCCGGGCCATTCGAATTGTTCGACGGGTAGTTTGGCTGCGGCAGCACGGGCGTGCCGATTTCCTCTTCCTGCCGCTGCTCTCCGGAAGGATAGGTCGAAGGGTAGCTGCCCCTTTGCGTTTGCATGGTGCAATTTGAGTCCTGTTGTGGATCGCAGCCTTGCCGCTCTTGAGCGTTGCGACGCGGTTGCTGCCGCGCGTCCGTCATTTGCTCTTCTTCGTCCTGAGCCAGCCATTTGGCGCGGTCTTTTATTACCAGCTCCTGCTGCTTGCCTTCCGGGGAATCGGGATTGATTTGCGGCAGCAGATAGCCATATTTCTGAAGAAGCAGGGTTGCCACTGCGCGAAACTGAATGTCCGATCCTAGGCGGTCGTAGATGGCCTGGTCCGTCAAATCCGCGTCGGTCACCAACTGCCCGTGATCCGTCGCGTCTTTTGCGATCCATCGCTTCAGCTCCACCATCAGCCCGGGATTCTTGCGAAGCACGGTCTGAATCTGGCTGGCCGTTGCGGCTACCCGCTCGAAATTCTGGCGCGCCAAATCCGAGGGCGGAATCTCCGACTCTTGTTGCGTCTGCGCGTAAACCAGCGTCGAACAGAGGATCACGAAGACCAACGCGGCCCCGGCGGTTCGAAGCGCTTTCGCGACCAACGCTCTCTTATTCGCAGCAAAATCCTTCTTCATGCTCAACTCCCGACGAACTGGCTTCGGCCGCGCAAAACGTTGAGCACTCCCTCTTCGGAAGCCTCGATCTGCGTGTGCTGGATATTCAGCGAAGCCCAGTAGAACATCGTGTTGTTGCGGTCCGGGGAAATGGCGATCACTCTCATGTTCGGATGGCTCTGCAACGCCGTGATGCACGGATCCGGGAGCCGATTTCCTCCGTCAAGCGCCACAATCAGGAAGTCCGGCTGCGTTTTCGCAACCGCGGCTTCAATTTGCTCTTCCTCTTGAATTTCGCCGACGATCTCGATGCCTTCCTGATCCGAAACAGTCGCGAGGATCAGTTCTCGCATCAGTCTGGGCCGGTTAGCGACCAACACTCGGACACTCTTCATGTGCACCCCGCGCGATCGCAAGTATTCGGTGAACGCGTCGAATTGGGAAGCCCCCATTAGGGAGGGATTTGGATGCACGGGACAAGTCGTCAACAATGCTCAGGAACGGTCTACGAAAGCGCGCGGACCGCTAACAAGAGGGGCCCCAAAAGGTTCAACGCAGGCTCAATTTGGGCCTAATCGAGGCCTATCCCGCACCAACGAAATCCGTTCCAACGGACGCGTCGGAGGACAATTCCAGGAAGAGTCGATGAGGCAATTCAGGCGAGCGCTGGACGCGATTTCGTCGGTTCGCTTTGGAGCAGAACTGAACCGCTCGCCAGTCCCGGAGACGAAGCGGAAACGCGAATCGTTCCAGGTTTCTTGAGTGCCTGAACGAACGCCGCGCACAAGCCATTGAAAGCACTTCGTTTAGCTTCGCTTAAGGAAGCGGGTTTGTCCGGCTCATGGCAACTCGGGTCGCCATTTCCGACGCCGATGAGACGTCCGGGACCATCTATCCGAAAACTGACCTGGTTCACTGCAATCGGGACGACCTGGCCGTGCGCGTCGACGATTTCGGCGGCGATCACCGAGACGTCCTCGCCGTCGGCAGAAATCGACGGTCGGTCAGGCCGCAGAATGATTCCATGCGGCGCTCCCGTGGTTTGCCTCTTATCCGTGAGGACGATTTCCCCGTTCTTGGAACCGCGCGCTTCGAGAGTCCCCGGAGTGTATTTCACGTTCCATTGCAGGTGCGAATTCTTCTCGACGGGCTTCGCTCCGAGGCTCTTGCCGTTTAGAAACAGCTCGACGCTGTCCAGATTCGTGTAGCACCAGACCTCAATCTCCTGGCCCTCCCTCCCCGCCCAATTCCAGTGAGGGAAGAGGTGCAGTACGGGTTTAGATCCCCAGACCGACTGATAGTAGAAGTAATTGTCCTTGGGGAAGCCGCAGGTATCCATCGCGCCGAAATGCGAACTGATGCAGGGCCAGCCGTAGGGAGAGGGCTCGCCGCGATAATCGAACCCGGTCCAACCAAAACTACCGGCCACGAAAGCGCGTTCGGCGAAAACCTTCCAGCAGCCTTCGAGAGTCAGCGTGTAGCCGGGGTAGTTCAAGTCGTACGCGCTGACATAGCCCTTTTCTTTGTCGGTGACGTAGATGCCGCGCGTCGAGTAGTCGCTGGCGCTTTCGGTGCCGACTGTCGGCTGCTGCGGAAATCTCGCGTGGAAATCGTCGATATTCTTGCCCATGTTGACACCGCCGTTGCCGCCGGCACCCGCGTAATTGAATCCCTGAACGTCCACGACGCGCGAAACGCCTTTCCCCCAGCCCCAGTTCATCGCCATCGTCACGGGGCGCGTGGGATCCAGTTTGCGGGTTAGACGCTTCATGCTCGCGACGATGCGCGCGCCACGAGGCGTGCCTTGCGCAGGCTCTTCGTTGCCCAGCGACCAAATCACAACGGAGGGATGATTGCGGTCGCGTCGAATCATGCGCTCGAGCTGGCTCAAGCCCTCCGGATCGGAAGACATCATGCGCGTTTCATCCATCACGAGCATGCCCAGGCGGTCGCAGGCGTCGAGCAGCTCCGGAGTCGGTGGATTGTGCGAAGTGCGGTACGCGTTCGATCCCATCTCTTTCAGTCGTTCGACGCGGTAATACTGCAGACGGTCGGGGAGGGCCGCGCCCACGCCGGCATGATCCTGGTGATTGCACGTGCCTTTGAGCTTCGTAGGTTTCCCGTTCAGAAAGAATCCTTTGTCCGCGTCGAAGCGAATCGTACGAATTCCAAACGTAGTTTCCTCACGATCGACCGCACTCCCGTCGCTCTCCAGAGTCGTCATCAACCGATAGAGATGAGGTTCATCAACTGACCAAAGCAACGGCCCTTCAACGGTCGCCCGCGACTCGAACGTGCGGCCGTTCCACGCCGTCACACGCGCCGGTTCTGACCGCGCCGTCGCAACCACGTTGCCCTTTGCGTCGACAATGCGCGAGATCACGCGGCAGGTTGCCTCACGCTCGCTCTCGTTCTCCACTTCCGTCATGACAGAAACGAGGGCGCTCGTTCCGCGAATCTCCGACTTCACGAAGGCGCCCCATTGCGCCACATGCACGGGCGCAGTTTTGGTGAGCCACACGTGCCGGTAGATTCCCGCACCCTCGTAGAACCAGCCTTCGCCGAGCGTCGCATCCGCGCGGACTGTCAGCACGTTCTTGCCGCCGAAATTGGCGAAATCGGTTAAATCGAAGCGGAAAGGCGCGTACCCGCTGAAATTCTTGCCCACATAGAAGCCGTTGAACACCACCATGGCATTGCGAAAAATGCCGTCGAACTCCACAGCGATGCGTTTGCCCGAATCGGATGCTGGAAGATCGAATACCCGTCTGTACCACCCGATGCTGGTTTCCGGATAATCGCGTCCGAGCGGCTTCGCGCCATGGGTGGGCAACTTCGGCGCGTCCACAAATGGGAGCTCGACGGCCCAGTCGTGCGGCAGATCGACGGGCCGCCAGGCACTATCGTCAAAATCCAGCTGAGTTACCTCGGGAAGGTCGCCCGATTTGGCGAAGGTCGCCTCCACTTCCGTCGCGCCAAAGCCGAAGTCCTTGCCCGGATCGTCGGCATTTCCCAGATGAAAGCGCCAGCCAAAATCCAGAAGGAGCCGTTCATGGGGAGAAGACGATAGGTCCCTTTCCTCGGGCGTTGGGTCAACCGGTGATGAAGATTCGGCCGAGGAGCTTTTCGTCTCCGCAGGGTTCGCTTCTTGGACCAACGGGAGAGCCGCTTTTAACGCCCCTGGCGCGGCGGAAGCAGCCAAGCCCGCTCTCAGGAGTTCGCGACGCGTCCATTTCGGCATAAGGTTCCTCCCAGGCTCCAGTAGTCCTAGTCAAGCGATCAGAATCTTCAGACCATACGCCCCTTCGCGGAGAGATTACGGGAGCCGGCCGCCGGACCGATTGAATGGGCCAGTCAGGCGATCCCGCGTCACCGAACTATTCCGGTCCCTTGGGATACGAGGACTGCGTGTTCTGAAGCGCGGAGCAACGGTCAAACTCCGTTTGCGCTTGAGCGGTCTTTCCCTGTCGCTGATAAACCTGGCCGAGCACGCAGCGCAGGGAAGCCTTTTCCGGCGAGAGTTTGACTGCCTTCTCCAGTTCCTCTTGCGCCTCGGAAAGCCGATGCAGAACCGAGTACGCTCTTCCCAGCTCCTCGTGCGCCAAGGATACCCGCGGAAAGGCTGCAACGGCTCGCACGAGATAGGGCACGGCCTTTTCCGGCTGATTTTGGTTCAGGTACAGCCTCGCCAGATAAACAAAAGGTTCGGGGGATTTGATCTCGCTCTGCGCCTGCCACTCGATGGCATTTTGGTATGCCTGGATCGCTTCGTCCTTCTGGTTGAGCCCCTCATACGACAATCCCACGTTGTATTCCGCCGCAACATTTCTCGGCTCGAGTTTCAAGCACAGCTCGAACGCTTCAATCGCGGCCGGATACTTGGTCTCGCTGTACTTCGTACGGCCCAGGTAAAACCAGCCCTGCGCGTCTTTGGGGTCCAGCCTGAGCGACACCGTAAGCCATTTTTCCGCAGACGGGTTGTCTTTGAGCAGCACATAGTCGAGCGCCACGATTTTCAAATCAAACGCGCTCGCCGCACGGTATCTTGCCCCGGCCGAAAATTCTGCGAGCGACTCTCGCGCTTTCGCGTCGCGCATCTTACCCAACTCACCCCCCACGTTATCGTTGTAGCGGAAGCTTTCCCCCTCCTTCTGCTCTTCCCCTAGATATTTCTCGTGTAGCTCGTCGAAGAGAATGTGACCGAGCAGGAAATGCCCATCGGCCGAGTCCGGGTGCTGCTCAAGAAATTTGCGCGTTGCCGCTTCCGCCTCGTTCAGCGACCCTTTCTGCGCGAGCGATGTCGCTTCTGCCAGGCCTGGGTCGGAACTTGAAGTGTCGCTCGGCGCTGGAGAAGTTACCGCCGACGATCCCGTCGCCGTTTGTCCCCGCGAAGATCCAAATTGATTCGCGCGACCCGCCGGAATCTGTGTGAACGCGGCCCCGCTCCACAGGCAGAATAGGATCGTTACGTGGGCGGTCGCAGAACGCATCGCTTCGAATTATAAGACTGCTACGGCGCCGGAAAACAACTTGCCGCGCGCCAGGTACCTTGTACCCTTCGATTCAGAAGTCGAGGCCCAAACAGCACAACGCCGGGGCTTGTGACCCCGGCGTTGATAGCTTTCCAATTCGGGGGCTGTGGCCCCCTGTTGGGGTGGGGGTGGTTAAAAATTAACCTGCAACTTTGCCTGGCCCTGTCTTGGCCCTAGTCCTGTTGCGGGGTTCGTGCCCTGGCAAGGAACACCCGGGCTGCTGTTGATCCCGAAATTGGCGTCACCGACGCCGGTATCCAAGCAGTTGCCGATATTGAATCGGTTCAGAACGTTGAAGTACTCCATGCTCAACTCGGCGTTCACCCGCTCGCTGATGAAGAACTTCTTCTTCAGAGACAGATCTTCCTGGTTGTACCACGGATTCCGGAAGCTGTTATAGAGGAGCCCCGCGTTGCCTATGGTCCAAGCGCCCGGGGCGCTGAAGTCTGACGTGTTGAAGATTGGTGTGGTTCCCCCGCCGACGTTGTTGTAATAGTTCTGCCAATTCACATTGAAATTGTTGTTCTGGATGTTGGGGCGGTTGTAGCCTGCCGTGTAGAGCAGCGGCGTGCAATTGATCACGCCATTGCACGACGTAAACTGCACCGGCGTTCCACTTTCATACTCGGTAACCAGGCTGACCGACCATCCGCCGACAACGTTGTTCATTACCCTGTTGGCGTTGTTGAAGAACTTCTTGCCTGTTCCAAAAGGCAGTTCATATACCCCGGCCATTGTCACTACATGCGTTTGATCGTTGTTGCCAACCGACCATTCCCGCCTCGGGTCCGCCGGGTTCAAGCCCCGGAAGTTGAATGTCGAGAAGCCGCTATCGGTATTTGTGAAGTATCTCGACAGGGTGTAGGAGACTAGGAAGGTCAAGCCGCTCCCCGTGCGCTTTCGGAAACTCACCTGGAGCGCGTTGTACTTGTCGCCACCGTTCGTGTCGAAGTTGTTGGTGATGCCCCGGAACTGCGGATACTTTAGAAACGCCCGCGCGGTCAGGCCGCCCGAACCGTAGTCGTCGCAGAAGTTGATATAGGGAACCCATAAGGTCATCCCTGCGCAGTTCGCCGCGCTACCGGGGTATGTGTATTGAGCGAAATTGTATTTAGACGCCTCGGACGCCATCAGCGTCTGCGCCGCCGGGGACGTCCATGACTGGCCCAGGACGCAATCGGTAGAGTTCAGAAGCCCGGGAGGGCACACGCTCTGGACGAAGCTATAATCGAGGTAGTTCAATCTGCCCGTGCCCGCCAGCAGAGAAGGCAGGTGGACGTCATGAGTATGAACGCCCGTGATCGACAGGAACATATCCCACGGCAATTCCCGCTCGATACCGACGACAAATTGCTCGTCGTAGGCCTGCTTGACGTGCTTCACCATGGCTTCCGGGAATTGCGTGTTGAAGAAACTCGGGGTTAGGGGACGCGTCGGCGGCGCAGGAAGCGGCCCCGTCGCTCCACTCACGTTCGAGTCCCACAGGCCATATCCCGGGTTGGTGTAAGTGCAGCCACTGCCGCATGTAATCGTTCCGTTGCTTCCGGTGTCGAAGGTTTCAGACCCGTTCAGGTTGTTTCCGTAGTTCACGGCCACCTTGTTCACTCCGTATTCGAAGGCACCCGTATCCAGCCAATACCAGGATCCCCCGGCGAGAAGCACCGTCTTGCTGTTCAACTGATACGTAATCCCGATGCGCGGACTCAAATGATCCCACGCCATATCCATGTGGCTCCAGCCGATGCAGAGCGGGCATCCCGCTCCTGCCGGACCTAACTCCGCCATGGCTCCCAGCAGCGGCTGACCGGTGGCCGGATTAATCGCTCCATCATTCGGCACCGTGGGATTAAAGAACGTGAGTTGGTTGGAATTGAAGTCGTTCGAGAAGGGAAACGCCATATCCCAGCGAACGCCCCAGTTCAACTTGAGCTTCGGGGTGATCTGCATGTCGTCCTGAAAATAAGGCGCGACGTACGTATTGGTCAGTATCGTCGGAGCCGCTCCTGAACGGCTGGCCGAGTCCACGTTGCCGAGCAGATAGCTGGCGAATCCGTTGCCCGTGTTTGTACCGGGACTGGTGCCAAAATCATTTTCCTCATTGGGATCCGCTGTCGTGGTGGCGTTGAAGGTCAGATTTCCTGAGCACCCATCACATTCGAAATCGAGCTGTTTCGACTTCCGAATATCGATGCCGAAGTTGATGGTATGCCGACCGTGCTGCCAGAGCGCGTTGCCCAGGACCGAATACCCGGTCTTGTGGTTCTCTGTCGGCAAGCCGCCGTTCCGCGCTCCCCAGCCATCAGGCTCCCAGGGGCCGCCCGTGAAGTTGATGCCCGGCAAAATATTGGCTGACGCGCTGAAGGGGGCAACGCCCGGGAAACTGCCAGAGTAGAAGTGAGTCGGACTAAAGTCATTGTTCTGGTACACGTACATGAACCCGCCCGTTACCACAAAGTTCGGGGAGATCGTGTTCGAATACGTGATATTCACCGCTCTTCCCAGCACCGTGTTAATAAACGAGTTGTCGATCGGAGTTGACGTGAACTCAGTCCCCGACGGTACCGGGTAGTATTGCCGCCAGTACCAGCCGTGGATGGCCTGCTTCGAGGTAAGGTTGTGGTCGACGTTCACGCTGACATCGGTCTCAAGGTGCAAAGGGCTCGCAGTGGGGATGAAATTGTTCACTTCCACCGACGATGTAGTCGGAGCCGGAACGAATTGCAGCAGACTTTGCGAAACACTGCTGAAGCAGCTTGGATCGATCTTATTGCCGGGAAACTGCTGCCCCGGCGTATAGCCCAGCCCTGCAAGATTGCAACCCGCCGGGATGAGGGCCGGGTTGGTTCCCCAGGCCAGAGGAACGTAAATTGGTATCGGTGCGCCGCTCACGGGGTTGACCAGAGCGCTGAAATCACCTGTCAGTTCCGCTGGTGTGGGCATCGTGATCGCGCTCTGTCCCTGGGCCTGCCGGTAACGGTCATAGCTGACGAACCAGAACGTTTTGTTTTTGCCGTTATAGACCTTCGGGATCCACACGGGGCCGCCAACAGAACCGCCCCAGTCGGTCTCATGATCCGTGTTCGGCGCATCCGGCTCGCCTCTGTTGTTTCCGAACTGATCGTTGGAGGCTCCTGGCGCATCGAAGAAGGAGTCGCGGTAGAAGCCGAACGCATCGCCGTGGATACTGTTGGTTCCGGATTTCGCGCGATACTGCTCCACGCCTTGCCCTAGCCCATACTGGGCCGAGAACGTTCCCGTCAGAACATCGACGTCCTTGATCGAGTCGTAAGGCGGCTGGTTCCAGAACGTGTAGCCAGAGGTTTCCGACCATGACTCGGGCACGCCGTTGAACATGACTTCAGTCTGCTCGTCCACGCCGCCGTTAATCCGATGACTGAATCCGCTGCCGGTAACGCCAGGCGCCAAGAAGATAAAGGCGTCAATCTGGCGATTCGATCCCGAGATCTCTTGCGGCAGCTCGGTGAGGAGCGTTTCGTTGACGGTTGTTCCGACCTCCGGTTGCTCGGTTTGCAGCGCGACGGAGGGCGCGTTGACTACCACCTCCTGCGAAATCTCTCCCGTCTGTAGCATCGCGTTCGCCGTCGATGTTGCCCCGCCGACAACGATGACTTTCTGCTGGACGGAAGCTTTGAATCCCGACTTCTCAACCTTCACAGTGTAGGTGCCGGGAATCAGGTCCGTAACATAATAGGTCCCGGCGGAAGTGGTTACCGTCTTTCGCGAGACGTTCGTATCAACGTTCGTGATTGTCACGCTGGCGTCCGCAACCGTCGCGCCGCTCGAATCGGTCACCGTGCCGTTGATACCGCTGAGCGCTTGTGCGTGCAATCGAGAGGGCGTTACAAGAAGAGAACCCAATATGATAACCGTCCAGACCACGACGACTGGACGCACTCTACGGAGCAAACTCAAACTTTCCATGGGTCGCACCCCTCCACTCTAAGAGTAGAAATTCCACACCCGAAAGCCGATGGCACACTCAGATACCACTCCCCAGCTGGAACATACTTCCGGCATTGACGACACGTGGTCAATGCCCCTCTTTGTCGTCTCTATATTCCCCCTGACCATGTTGAAAAGATGGGCTTTACAAACTCCTATTCCCCGCGCAGGGGATCGGAAGAAAAGCCGTTTCTCGGCCTGAACTTCGCCACCAAAGGCTCCGCACGGACGTTTTCGGACTCCCATGACTTTCTTCCGCCGAGGCGAACCACGTCTCTACTTGCCAGTCTCTTGGACCCGCCGAGCCAAAGCGGCCAGTGTCGGCGAATCTGCGCTTCTACGTCCGGAAATCCCCTATTCGCTCCAGGAAATCATCGTGGTACAAGATGTCGATCCTCGAAGGCAGATAATTCCGCACGAACGAACGCAGGGGCCGAAAGGGCGTGTCGCAGATGAACCGGCGCAGCTTCCTCGCTCAACTGATCGGCGGAACCGGGGCAATGTCCATCGTACCGTCGGGACGAAGCGTTGAAGCTTGGCTGAAGCTGCTGGCTTCGCAACAGGGAAACCCCAGCCCGGGACACCCCGCCCAGCAATTCAACGACTATGCCGAGGCCGAGGAGGCTCGGTACCCGCTTCTCGCTGGGCGCTTCGACGAAGCGCTGAAAGTCTTGATCCCGCGCCTGAAAGATCGGCCCGGGACCATTTCATACGTCGTGGCGACCATCTATTTTCGAATGGAGCAATACGCAAGGGGCATTCCTTACGCTCTGCAGGCGTGTCGAGACATGCCGAACGACATACGTCACCGCTGGATGTTGCGTGCGTTGACCATGATGGCTGGCAAACCCGAAGCGGGCATTCCAGACGAGTTCCGAATGAAAATGCCCGCATCAGCCTCATCACCGTTCCACTTGGAGGATGTCACGAACGAGGCCGGGATCGGGCGCCTTGAATTGGGCCGGGGCGCCGCCTGGGGCGATTTCGATAACGACGGGCGCGAAGACATTCTGGTCGGCGCGGAACGAGTTCCCTTTCGGCTGCTTCGTAATCTGGGAAATGGAAAATTCTCGGACGTTGCCGGTCAACTGGGATTCGTTGATCCGGTTGGTCTCGGCTGTTACGCAGCGCAGTTCATCGATTACGACAACGACGGTTATCAGGATATCTTTCTCTCGAGCAATGGCTGGGGCGGAGGAGGGCGTCTTTTCCTGTTTCACAACGAGCACGGGCAACGATTCACGGATGTCTCGAAGGAAGCGGGACTCGCGGGCCCGCTAAACGCTTTCGGGTCTTCCTGGAGCGATTACGACAACGACGGGCGCGCCGATCTGGCCGTGGCAACCGGCATCATCGATCCTGCAGAAGGCGACCGTCTGCGATTGTTTCACAATGAAGGGAATGGAAAGTTCCGCGAGGTGGGCCAGGAGGGTGGTCTGACGCAGAAGGCCAGGTGGATTTCTGTCTGCTGGGGAGACTACGACGGAGACGGCCGGCAGGATCTTCTGGCGAACAGCTTCAACGCAGGTTGCTTTTTGTTCCGCAATCTCGGAAATGGCCGGTTCGAAGACGTGAGCAAGCGAGCCGGAGTTTCCGGCGTGCGCGAAGCTTACACCGCCGAATTTTTCGACTATGACAACGACGGCCGCTTGGACCTCTTTGTCTCTACCTATCCGGATGGAAACCTGAATAGCATGATTGCCAATCGGTTGAGCGGCGTAGTGGTTCCTGCGGATCAGCGGCAAATGCTGCTTCGAAACAACGGCGACGGCACGTTCACTGATGCGACCGAAAGTGCCGGAATCACGGGCTGGTATGGGGCGATGTCGTCGCAGGTGGGCGACCTGGACAACGACGGGTTCGCGGAGATCGTTCTGGGCACGGGGAATCCGGAACTCGACTGGACCGAGCCTAAACTGCTTTTTCGCAACGACGGCAAGGGACACTTCGTTGACGTCGCCACAGCCGCGGGTTTGGTTCACTTCGGGATGCTCCACGGAATCGCGTTCGCCGATTATGACGATAGCGGAAGCCTCGGCATGTTCGGATCGTTTGGAGGCTTCTACTGGGGCACGCGCGAGACGAGTCGGCTATACCGCAATCTCGGAGCGGGAAACAATGCGCTCGAAGTACGGCTGGTGGGTACGCGCTCGAATCGCGACGCCATCGGCGCCCGTGTCTGCGCGACCGTGAAGTCGCGGAAGACTTTCAATTGGGTGAACGGTGGCAACGGCTTTGGCTCACTGAATTCCCGCATCGTGCACGTTGGCATCGGACGTGACTCCAAAGTGGACTTGCTCCAGATCGACTGGCCGGGCGGTTCTCATCAATCGTTCCGTGACGTACCGGCAGGCCAGCGCATTGAAATTGTAGAAGGACAGAACGCCTTCCGGACTCTGGTTCGTTTCCGGAGTTGAATGCAGCCAAACAACCACGTCTCGACACTGGTAACCAAGACAAACCAAGACTCCCACACGATTGACACGCCTATGACCCAGGGTAAAATCGTACACACCATGCGGTTGGCTACTGTCCCTGGTCTCAATTCGGGTTCACGCGGCAGAACGTCTTTTGCCCTACTCCTTTTGCTCCTCGTTGTGCTTTGTCCTTTCCGGGCTCAAGCGCAATCCGAGCCCGACGCGAACGATCCTCGAGTGCTCCAACTTTACACAGAGGCTAAGTCGGCCGAACAACTCGGGGACGCGGCTGGCGCGGTCGCGAAATACAAATCGATCCTCGCCATTGCGCCCCACCTCGGCCCTGCGTACAACAATCTGGGCGCTCTTTACCTGAAACAGCGCGAGTATCGAAAAGCGGCCGCCATTCTGAGGCAGGGGTTGTCCGTCGATCCCTCGATGTATTCCGCGACTGTGCTGCTGGGCGTCTCGCTTTATGAGGCGGGCGAGTATGTCGAGGCGCGGGAGCCGCTGGAACATGCCGTTCGGTCAAATCCGAAGGATGACAATGCCGAACTCTATCTGGCCAACGATCTGATCAAGTTGGAGGAATTTCAGCCTGCGGCAGCGCATCTTGAGCAGCTTGCGAAACGGGAGCCGAAGAACCAGCAAGTCTGGTACATGTTGGGAAACGTCTACGTTCATCTTTCCGAGCAAGCCTTCGCGAAGATCGACGACATCAATCCCAACTCCGTTTTGTCGCACGAACTCCGTGGCGACATCATGGCCAGCATGAAGAATTTCGACGGGGCGCTCGTCGAATACAAGAAAGCGGTGGACATCGCTCCTCACCAGGCCGGGACGCATTACAAGTTAGGCGACGCATACTGGCAGCTTGACGACTGGAATGACGCGACCCAAGAATTTCAGGCGGAATTGGTGAATGATCCGACGAACTGCGACGCGCAATGGAAGCTCGGCAACATTCTCCTCGAACAGCACGTGCGTCCGGACGAAGCGCTTGTCGATATCAATAAAGCGCTCAATGTTTGTCCCTCTCTGGCCGCCGCCAAAGACGATCGGGCGACCGCGCTGATTCGACTCGGACGCTACGCCGACGCGCTGCCCGATCTGCAAGCCGCCATCAAGGCCAATCCCGAGGAGCCGCGGCTCCATTTCATGCTGAGTCAGGCCTACCGCGGACTTGGAAGGACAAGGGACGCCAATGAAGAGATGGCGGTTTTCGGGAAGCTCGAGCAAGCCGCGCGGGCTGCGGAAACCAAGCGCACCGAAGAAGTGATGAAACAAAAGGCCAAAATACCGGACAGCCAGCAACCTTGAGAAGCATCCCCCATCCTGCCGATTGCGCCACCGTGCACGGCCCTGTTTTTAATATCGAGTTAGCGCCGAGAGAGACCGCAGTTCTACATCGTGCTGCTGTCAGAGGAGCGTGTTCCCTGCAAATCGGCGCAGCGGTCGAATTCCGCTTTCGCCTTCGCCGTGAGTCCTTCTTTTCTGTAGACCTGGCCCAGAACGTAGTGCAACCGAGCTGTCTCGGGCGAGAGTTTCACCGCTTCTTCCAGTTCGGACTGCGCCTTGGACAGGTCGTTTGCCTGGATATAGGCCTTCCCTAGCAGTTCGTGTCCCTGGGAAACAGACGGAGCAATTTGAGTCGCCTGAATGAGGGCCGGGATCGCCTCCTTGGGATGGTTTTGACTGAGGAGAAGCGTTCCAAGCCCGAGATACGCTTGGGGATCCTTTCGCACGGAGCCAGCCTGCCAGGCGATCGCAGTCTGGTACGCGCTGATGGCTTTCGGATCGTCGCCAAGCCCCGCGTAAGAGAGCCCCAGATTTTCCTCTGCCTTCACGTCTTGTGGATCGCGCGCCAGACATTTCTTGAAGGCGTCGACCGCCTCCGTGAACCGGTTCTCGTTGTATTTCATGCGGCCCAGCTGGTACCAGCCGTCGAAATCGCCTGGATTCCATTGAAGCGATCGCGTCAGCCATTTGTCGGCATCGATGAAGTCTCCGAGCAAAACGTAATCCATGGCGACGATCTTCAAATCGAACGCGCTCGGCCGCTGATAGCGGGCTCCCGCGGTGTATTCCGCCAAGGATTCTCTTGCATTTGCGTCTCTGAGCTCGACGAGCGATTTGCCCGGGGCGGCATAGAGTGCGTCTGGGTTGGGGTCGCTTCGCTCAGCTTGCGCCTGGATTTCGCGGAACAGGATAAACCCAAGGAGGAAATGCCCGGCGCCGGAGCTTGGGTTGACCTTCAGATCCTGTCTTACGGCCCCCTCGGCGTCGCTCAGCAGTCCCTTTTGGACCAGCAATTCCGCTTTTTCAAGTGAGAGATCGCGCGGGCCGGGGACGCTTGTGTCACGCCTGAGTCCGCTGGCGGGCGCGGTAGCTTGGGGCTGAGCCGAAACCGCATCAGCAGTCGTCGTTTGGGCCTTTACGGGGCCCGCGCACAGAAGAAATGAGAAAGCCGCAACGGCCGCTGCGAAACTGAAATAAAAAGACCGCTGCCGTTCAATCTGTAGTTTCCGACGGCCTAATATACGCCCGTGCCCCTCGATAAGGCCGGTCCCCGGAGATGAGCGACGCATGGCGACTTTCTTCCTGCGCGAGCGTTTCGCCCGCCAGGATTGCCATTATACAGCCTTCGACGTCCTGGTTAGGCGAAGGCAGGAAAACAAGCAATAGCCACGAGGAACCTCGCGCGTCAGCGGGCCGGACAGGTCTGTTCCCCGGATTCCATCGCGCTCAGCTCCTGGCGCGCCGGCTGATGATCCGGACTGTAGACGAGCACGCGCTTCAGCACATCTTCCGCGGCGGTCTTGTCGCCGAGCATGCATCGCGCCGCCGCGAGATTCATGCCCAGTCCGGTTATATCCTCGTTGTGCGCGAAAGTCTTCTGCCAGAGATCCGCGGCGTCCTGGAACTTCCCAGCTCGCGCCATCAGCACTGCAAGATTCATCGCCGCTGTGTAGCGCGTCGGGTCCAGCTGCAAGGTCCGCTGGTAATATTGGGATGCCTGACTCCTGTCCTCCCGCACCTCAGCCAGAAAACCCAGAGCGACCAGCACATCCGGGTCCTGAGGATCCGCTTTCTCGGCAGTCTGTAGCAAAGTCCAGGCAGATTCTGCGAACGCAATGTTCCCGTTCTCTACCATGTTGTAATAGGCGAGGGCCAGATCGCGCTCGTTGGGCGTCTCGCGAATCCCAGGGACGGAGACGAGCGTCGCTTCCTTATTAGCCGGGATCGCCGGTTTAGCTGCCGACGGTTGTCGCAGGATACGGTGATCGGTCCATTCAGAATGTGCCAGGTCGGGCGCCTCTCTCTCCGGCATGTGACAGCTCGTGCAGTCGGGAGTCTTGCTGTAATGCGCGGTCGCGAATCTTGGTTCGGTGTGGCAGGCGAGACATTTCTGGCGGAAATAAGCGCCGCGCTCAGCGGCCATCGGAGAGTAGTGCGGATCGTGGCACGTAGTGCAGGTCATACGGTCGCCGCTCATGCGCTTGCACATGCTCAAATCAAGCGCTTCCACTTGGCTGACGCCGCGGTTCGTGGCGCCCGCTCCCGCTCGCACATAGTATGACGCGTAATCAACGATCCTGTCTCCGGGTCGGAAGTTCATCAGCGATCGTCCGCGATGATCGATATTCGAATCCCCCTCCAGGTGACAGTTAAGACAGACGGATTCGCGGCGCTCGGGATCGAGGTTCGCCAGGTTTACCAGCGCAGTCTTTCCCCCGCTTGCCAGATGCTGCGTCGTGTCGCCGTGGCAACCCTCGCACGTGATTCCCACGTGCAGGAATGGCGGTCCCGAGTAGTGGTTGAGCGTGCCAGGATCCTCTTTCTGCGTCCCGCTCATGTGGCAGCGCAAGCAGCCGGCGTTCAGCGGCAAATTGAACGGCATCTCTTTGTCACGATGATAGGAGGGCCGCATGTCGTAGCCGTGTTTTTCGGCGTAGTAAACAGCGGGCGACTCGAACCAGTATCCGTGGAGCGAGTAGAGGTACGTCCGCGCATGAGCTCCTGAGCCCAGGAAATAATCAAGCCTTTGCTGCCCGCTCAATTCCTTGCTGCTGGGCCGTTCGTAGGCGAGCCACACTCCACCATCCTTCGCAAAAACGCTGTACTCGACACCCGAAACCTTGTCGGTGAAGCTACCCGGAATCGCACCAGCAACGGCCGATCCGCTGGCATTGGCCATCGGAGTGGCCAGGTAATTTTGAAAAATCTGTTCGTGGCATTTGGAGCAGACGGCATCGGCGGTGCGCACGGGCGTCGCCATCGGAGGCGGCTCGACGGCTTGCTGGCACCGCGCAAAACCCACCGGCAGCCAAATCAAGCCGAGAAGCCCAAGGATCCGCCGGCGCGAAAAACAGGCGAGGAGGACTTTGATCTCTTTCCGCCCACGCGCGCGATTGCCGGCCTTCTCGCGTGTGCACCTGGCGGCCGCGACGCGTTCTCTCATTCCGCGGGCCGTATTCCCTTTCCTTCAACTACGGTGACCATGCGATCCACTTCGGGCGGCGCCAATTCCTCTTTCAGTCCACTGGGCCAATGAATCTCGATCTTGTCGATCTTGCTGGCCGACCCCAATCCAAAATGTGCCCGCGGATCCGAGCTGGAGCAATAGCTTCCTCCGCTGAAAATATCCGCTCGTTGGCGCACGCCGCCTGCCGTCAAAAAAACTTTCGCACCAATCGCATCGCGTGGGCTCTTTGGCCCGCCAATCAGCTTGAACGTGAGCCAGTGATTCGCGTTCTTCACCGCGTTTCGAAGCAGCGTCGGCTCGCGGTCGATATTGTTGACGACGACGTCGATCTTGCCTGTGTTGAACAGGTCGCCGAACGCCGCCCCACGGCCCGGGATTACGACGGCCAGTCCCGACCCGGTCGCAGGCGGCACCTCCTCAAACCGGCGCCCGTTCAGATTGCGAAAGAGCAGCGGCCTTTGCGCCCAGGTAGTGCCCCAGCCGGCTCCGTCGGCCGCCACATACACGTGACCGTTGGCCGAAAAAATGTCCAGCAATCCGTCGTTGTCAAAGTCCAGGAAGCCGGCGCCCCATCCGAGGAACGGAATCGAGGGCTGCAGCAGCCCGGCCTCCGCGGTAACATCGCTGAATTCGCCATCGCCGTCGTTGCGGAAGAGGGTTTTGTAGTCGTCCGAAAATGTCGTGACATAAAAATCGACTTTGCCGTCCCGATTGTAGTCGCCCACCCCAAGACCCATCGAAGCCTGGGCGCGGCCGTCCGCGTTCAAGGCGAATCCGGACATGTAGCTATCGTCCTTGAATGTGCCGTTGCGATTGTTTCGATACAGATAATTCGGCACGGAATCGTTGAGAACCACCAGGTCGAGCCAGCCATCATCATCGACATCCACGAAGACGGAGGACCATCCATAGGAGCCATTCGGATCGGAGACGCCTGCCTTCACGCTCACTTCTGTGAATGTTCCATCGCCGTTGTTGTGAAAGAGGTGATCTTTCTCCCCGGGCAACCCCAGAGGTCCACAAAAAACGGAAATGCCGCGGAACTCGCAAGAACTGGGAGGAACCCCGTTCTTGCCGGCGAAGGTAGGATGCTCAGCATCGAACTGGATATAGCCCGGGACGAACAAATCCAGCCTGCCATCGCGGTCATAATCTCCCCACGTCGCGCCTGTGGACCATCCGCCGACCGCCACTCCCGCCTTTTCCGCGATGTCCGTGAACGTCCCGTCGTGGTTGTTGCGATACAGACGATTCTTTCCGAAGTTCGAGACGTAAATGTCTGGCCACCCGTCATTGTCGAAGTCGCCGACGGCGACTCCGAAGCCCCACCGCTCATTGGCGACGCCCGCTTTTTCGGTCACGTCCGTGAACGTGCCATCTCGATTGTTGTGGAACAGCATGGCTTTTGGCGCCCCCGCTGTGCCTCGGAGCGCGCCGAACGTCGAGCCATTCACCAGGTAAATATCGAGCCAGCCATCGTTGTCGTAGTCGATCAATGCAACGCCTGAGCCATCCACCTCGATGATGGTGGCCTTTTCACGCGTCCCCGAACGATGTTTGAACGCCGTGAGCCCCGACTGCTTTGTGTAGTCCTCGTACACCACGGGGGCGCCGTCGACGAATCCTCCCGCGGTAATCGGGCGATGGCGCGCGTCGAACACTGGCGCATAGACGCCCCCCGTAGCAACCCCGGAAGGTTGCGCGGGCCGCGGCTGTTGCTGTTGAGCGCTCCAAGCGGAAGACTTCCCAAAAATTGGAGCCGCCAGTCCCGCCAGCAGCGAAAGTATGACCGACCGGCGATCTGGCCTGGCGCCGCTTGGTTCCCGATTCGGTGCGGACGAATTGCGCCGATCTGCGCCGGCCGCCGACCGCAAGTCTCGGAAAAGGCGGACAACACCTTCGATCCCGGCCTTTCTCTTGGCAGGCATGCGGGTCATCTCTTTCCGCTCGAGTTTCGTGTATCGTTCCCGTGAGGCTCGTCGATCTGCAAGATCTGATCGCCGCGAACTTTCGTCAATTTTTGAACGATGCCGCTGGGCCAGCGGATCTCGACTGTCTCCGCGACTTCATCGGCCCCCAGTCCGAAGTGCACGCGTTTGTCGCTCGAGGAAAGATAACTGCTCGCCGTCGTAACCGTAGCCAGCTGGGAACGGTGACTCGTCACCACCCTCACCTCAGCGCCAATCGCATCGCGATTGCTCTTGTGACCCACCAGCTTCACCATCAGCCAATGATTCGGGGTCTGAGTCTCATTGTGGAGAACATGGACGAGCCCGTCGTTCGTCGTCACAACCGCATCCAGCCGGCCGTCATTATCGATGTCTCCCACCGCCATGCCGCGCCCCACCCAGGGAATCTGAAAAACGCTTCCAGACTCGCCAGAAACGTCGACGAAGTCCTTACCGGTGTTTCGCACCAACAGCATCGGCTCGCGGTACCGCAGATTAGGAGTGGTCAGTTCCACATTGTCCAGATCATGCCCTTGCGCCACCAGAAGGTCCTTCCACCCGTCGTTATCGTAATCCATGAACCGTATGCCCCAGCCCGACAGCCGTTGCGTGATCGCTCCGAGGCCCGACGAGAGGCTCGCATAAGTGAAACTGCCGTCGCCATTGTTCTTGTACAGCGCGTACCTCTGATTTCCCAGGTCCGTGACCACCAGATCCGGAAGACCGTCGTTATCGTAGTCCGCGAAGTCCACCCCCATGCCGGCGTATGTATTGCCGTCCCCGTCCACAGCGACTCCCGCTGGTAATCCGACCTCTTCGAACGTCCCGTCGCCTTTGTTGTGATAAAGAAATTCGAACATCGAGTCGTTGGCCACAAAAATGTCGGTGTGCCCGTCCCGGTCGTAATCGGCGAACGCAATTCCCAGGCCGCGCCCGGGTTTCGATATGCCGATCTTCTGCGAAACTTCTACGAACCGGCCATTTCCCTCGTTGTGGAAAACCAATGGGGCAATCGGCTTGAAAACATCCGGTGAGCAATAGGACCGGTAACCCTCCTGATGTGTTCCGCACCAGACGTCGGAAAAATCCCATTGCAGATAGCGAAGGACGATCAAATCCAGCAGGCCATCGTTGTCCAGATCGACCCAGGCCGCGCTCGTCGACCACCCGCTGCCCTCAACGCCCGCTTTCTCCGTAACGTCCGTGAATGTGCCGTCGCCATTATTATGGTAGAGCCGGTTGCCTCCATAGCTGGTCACGTACAAATCCTCGTAGCCGTCGTTGTCGTAGTCTCCAACCGCCACGCCCATGCCGTAGCCCGCGCCTTGCAGCCCGGCTTTTTCCGTCACATCTTCGAACTTGCCGTCCGCTTTCTGGTGGTACAACCGATTCCAATACAGGGGCCCGGTCTTTTGAGGGATCGCTTTGGGAAGCATCGGATCCGTCAGGGGCGCGCCGTTGACAAGAAAGATATCCAGGCGGCCATCGTTGTCAAAATCGAAGAGAGCGACTCCAGGCCCCATTGTTTCGACCAGGTACTTTTTCGAGGTATGCGACGATTGGTACCGAAAATCGATGCCGATTTCCGAAGTCACATCTTTGAACTTGCCCGGAATGATCGTTGGCGTTCCCGTTTGGAGAGTCGAACGCCCGGAGTGTCCGCTTGTCGACCTGCTGTTGCCGCGCGCAAGCGGGCTCAGGGCGGACAGCAATAAAAAAAGAGCCGAGCGGCGGTCGATCTGAGGCGGCTGAAACTCAGCGTCCGCAGGAGTCCTCGACGAATTGCGTAAGAAACGAAGGAATCGGCGGTCCGGTAGCCAGTTCATGCGAAACGTCACACTATAACATCGCCCAGCACAGACTCTCTATCGCCTTCCTGCCGTTCCTCGGCGCGAATTGACATCTCTTTCTACCACAACCTAAGATGGCCGCCGTTGGTTCGTTCCCGCTGAAGATCAGCCCTTCAGCTCGCGGTGGACGCGCGCGGAAAAAACTCGAAAGTTTCGCGCAGGTGGGAGACGCAAATGAAAGTCCATGCCATCTTCGGCGCCGTTCGCATGACTTTGCTCGCTATTGCCATCGGCTGTGTTGGGCTGGCTGCCCGCGGGCAGTCGACCGTCTGGCAAATCGGCGAATTCAATCATTCTTCCCTTGAGTTCAATCATGATTTCGATTTCGACAAGCCCAACTTCCGCGTCCTGTACGCCATTGGTCAGAGCAAAGCAGCCGACTGGCCGGCGTATCAGCCGGGGTCTCCGGTTGCGGAACTCAAGAACCGCACGTTTCCCTACGATATCGCCTTCAGTCTGCCGGAGCGGCCCAGCGGAAGTTATCTGCTGACGATTTCGTTCGTCATCAACCGTCCCCGATATCCAAATCTGCTCGTCGAAGTCAACGGAAAGAAGGGCTTGTACTACGTCCACCGGCATCTCAGCGATTATCCGGGAGACGATGGAGTTGATTCACCCATTTATGGCGAAGCGCAGCTCGAGATTCCGCTGCCCGCTTCCTTGCTTCATGTGGGCAAGAATACATTGACGCTCACCGCCATCGATGACCCTGCCGCCAATTCCCAAGGTCTCTCCTACTTGATCTACGACGCGATTCGCCTCGCGCAAGACGTCGGATCGCCCCCGCGGCTTTCTCCTTCAGTGAGCCTGGATCCCACCGTCTTCTTCCGCGAGAAGGGAAGCGAGCTTTACGAGCAAGCCGGCCTTACGGTGACGTTGCCGGGGAAGGTTCAGCACGGCAGCGTCGAATTTCTCGTCGGCAATCAGCACTTCCGCGCCCCGCTTTCCCGAGCCAATGACTTTGGCCAGCAGAGATTCTCGTTCGATGTGCGCGCACTCGACAAACCGGCGGAAGCGCATGTTCTGCTTCGAGTGAACGGAAGGACCCGGCGCTTTGACACCACCTTCTTGCCCGCGCGCAAATGGACCATCGACTTTGTCCCGCACGCCCACCTCGACATCGGCTACACGGATCTGCAGCCCAAGGTCGCGGAGGTTCAGGCCAGAAACATCGACAAACTGCTGGCTTACATTCCTCACCATCCCGACATGCGCTTCAGCCTTGATGGGTCGTGGATCGTTCAGAATTACATGGCCACCCGCAATGCCGCGGCGCAAAAACAGTTCTTCGGCCTCGTTCGAGAAGGGAAGATCGGCGTTCCCGCGCAATACGCCAACCTGCTCACCGGATACGCCAGCCTCGAAGAACTGATTCGTTCCGCCGATCTCACGTACGCGTTGCATCGCTCCAGGGGCATTCCTTTCGATTACGCGAATATCACCGACGTTCCGAGCCAAACGTGGTCCTACCCGTCCGTTTTGCGCGCACTGGGACTGAAATACTTCGCCGCTGCTGCCAACAGCGATCGCGCTCCGATTCTTCTCTACGGCCACTGGAACACGAAATCTCCGTTCTGGTGGCAAGGTCCCGATGGCGCGAAGGTGCTGATGGCATATACCCGGCAATACTCTCAGTTCTATTTCGTTTGCAACCTGCCGCCTCAAATGGCGAATTGCGAGCAGGCGCTTCCCACGTTCCTCGAGACTTTCAAAACGCCGGATTACAAGCCGGATACCGTCTTGATGTACGGCAGTCAATTCGAAAACACGGATCTCCAGTTGAGCGAAACGGATTTCGTGCAGCAATGGAATTCGAAGTACGCGTATCCCAAATTCGTGATCACTACGTTCCCCGGCTATTTCCGCTATATCGACAAGCGCTACGGTTCCGAGCTTCCCACTGTTGTTGGCGACGGAGGTCCGTACTGGGAGGACGGCATCGGCTCCGACGCGAAATTTACGGCCATTGACCGCGGCGGCCAGCAGCGCGCGCTCTCGGCCGAAAAGCTTTCGACCATCGCCACATTCCTCGATCCCAATTTGGCGCCGCCGCGAACGTTGATCGCTAGCATGTGGGGGAACCTGGTTCTTTACGCCGAGCACACGTTCGATTCCTGGGACTCTGTCGATCGTCCCGACAGCGAAGAATCGAAGCGCCAGCTCGCCGTCAAAAATCAATACGTACGAGACGGCCAGGAGGAGGTCAACTCGCTTGCCGAGCGCTCGCTCAGCCAGATTGCCGATGACATTCACATGCCGTCGGGCACCTTCCTCGTCTTCAACACCCTGAGTTGGCAGCGTAGCGGACTGGTCAGTCTCGATCTCGATGACGGCATGACCATTGCCGAATATCCGGGCCTGAAGCCCGTCCCGGTCGAGGTGGTCGGAAAGGGACCGGGCTATTCCCGCGTTCGTTTCCTTGCGCGCGACGTGCCTGCCTTGGGATTCACGTGCTACAAGTTCGTCCAGCAGGACAAGAAATCGTCGCCACTCCCTGTGGAGGAACCGCAGCCGACCAGCGTTGTCGAAAACGCGTTCTACCGCGTTGAGGTCGACCCCGCAACCGGCGCTGTAACCAGCATCTTCGACAAGCAACTGAATCAAGAATTGGTGGACCATTCCAGTCCTTTCAAGCTGGACCAGTATCTTTATGTTTCCGGCGGCGGTGAAGGCCGCACGCAAATCGTCTATCTCCAGAAATCTCTTCCGCTGGCGAAACTGACTGTCCATCCTTCAACGGGCGGCCACATCGTCGGCCTTCGCAAGACTCCATACGGCAAGGTTCTCACGGTCGAATCACAGGACGCGAACACGCCTTCGATTCGAACTCAGATCATGTTGTTCGACAGCGAAAAGAAAATCGAGTTTGTGAATCGCTTCACCAAAGCGGCCGTCGGCGGTAAGGAAGCTGTCTATTTTTCATTTCCGCTCGCAATCGACAAGCCGGAATTCGCCTATGAAATCCAGAATGGCTGGGTCGATCCGAGACGCGACATGTTGAAGGGCGCGGGAGTGGAATGGTTCAGCGTCCACCACTGGGTGAAAGTTTCCAACAGCAATCTGAGCGTGGTGCTCGTTCCCGTCGACGCACCTCTCGTGACTCTCGGCGACATCAACCGCGGCGCCTGGCCGGAGAAATTCGATCCGAAGAGCTCAACCGTCTTTTCCTACGCTTTGAACAACTATTGGCACACGAATTATCGCGGCGAGCAGGGCGGAGATTTCACGTTTCGCTACGTCCTGACGAGCGGCTTTCATCTCTCTCCCGCCGAGTTGGCGCGCTTGGGCCGTTCGGCCATGACTCCGCTCGAAGTGCAGAAGGTGGTCGATCAGGACAAGTATGACGATCCCTCCCGGTCTCTCCCACCCGCCCCAGCCGGTTTTCTGGAGGTCAGCGCGCCGGACGTGATCGTCGAAAACTGGAAGGCCGCCAACGATGGCCAGGGCTCCATCCTCCGTCTTCTCGAAACCGGCGGCGAAGCCTCCAAGTCGTCGCTCACGTTTCCGCTGTTCGATCTGCAGCGCGCCTGGATCTCTAACGCTGTCGAGGAAAATCAGGAGGAACTTCCTGTCTCCGGCTCTTCGGTGGACATTTCCATCCAGCCGCATCAGATCCTGACGCTGCGCATCGCTGCGGCTCTGAAAGGCAGGCGGTAGCTTCTGACAAAAAACAGCAGAACAGCGCGGGTTTCTCGCGTCACCAACTGAAAAAAGCGCCTACGGTTCCCGAAGTCTTCCCTTACTCGCCGCTGAAGTGGACCCGCCAGTCCCCGCGAGCGTCCGCGTGGCGGCAGCAGTCTGCGCGATCAACCGGTAGCCGGCCGTCGCGGCGTCCTTCTCGAGAGAGTTGAGCTGGTCGATTCCGTCCATGCGGTCGCCGGACTGCATTTCGACCCGCCCAAGTGCGAGGCGAGCCTCCATTTCCGCGTCGACGTAGCCCGCATTGGAGGCCTCCGCGATCAGCCGATCTAGGCGAAGCGCTGCTTCCTTCCTGTCTTGGGGTCTTCCCGAACCGGCCAGCACGGTTGCGGCGGTAATGGACGCGGTCACTTCGAGTTCCCGGAAATGAGTCTGTTTTGCGGCCGTCACGGTTTTACTGATGATGTTCGCCGCCTCGGTCACCTTTCCCTGGGCCAACAACGTCCGTGAGAGCACCAGATACCCGGCTGTCTCGTCTTTCCTTGCCCCGGTTTGCTCGAAAGCTTCAACTGCGGCCTGGGCCGACTGTTGTGCCGCCGTGATTCTTCCTTCGTCGAGAAAAATCTTCGCCAGCTGCAGCCGCGATTCCATGGCGTGCGTCTTGTCTCCGATTTGCTGGAAAATCGCTTCGGCTTGCTCCTCGCTCTTGCGAGCTGCGGCCAAATCTCCTTCAATCTGGTAAACTCGCCCCAGTCCAGCCAGGGCCATCCCGGCTTTGCTCCGGTCGCCGATCTGCTCGCAGGCCTGGAGCGACTCTTCGTACATTTCTTTGGCCCTCTCAAGATTCCCCATCGTCAGAAAGACGTCCCCCAGCCCGTTCTTCGCCAGCGGCACTCCATCTGCGTGGCCCACGCGCTGATAGATGGCCAGCGCCGTCTGATAGTTCAAGCGCGCTTGGTCGAGATCGCCGAGCCCCAGAAAAATGTCTGCGATATTGTCCGATTCGTTTGCGATGTCCAACTCTTCGCCTTCATCGCGATAGAGCACGAGCGACTCCTCGTATCCCTTCTTCGCTCCCAGATAGTCGCCCTTCATCCAAAGCGCGATGGCCCCTACTGTGATTGCATCCGCGGCGCCCTTGCGGTCGTGGGCCGTTTCGTAAATCTGCGTCGCCTCACTCACCAGCCCATCCACTTCCTCGAATTCGCCGAGATTCTCGGCCGCCCACGCTCTGTCGAGGAGGGCTCTCGCCAGCAGCAGCGAAGCCCCCGACGCACGCGCCTTTTCCGCGGCACGCGCCGTGTACAGTTCTACGGCCTTGAAGTCGCCTTGCGATTCCGCCACGTGCCCGTCGGCCAGATCGATCCGCGGATCGCCGCGCAGGGACATCGGAACGTCTTGCAGCGCCGCAACCGTCTTCACCGCCTCCTTGGCCTCCCCCGCGTTTACCTGATCTGCCGCGAGTGCCAGGCCGTAATCCAAATTGTCCGGGAAAAATTCGAAAAGCGCGCGATAGATGTCGATCGCTTTTCCCCAATCCTGGGACACCTCGCGATAGCGCGCTTCCACCAGCAGACGCTGCTCGCGCGGCAAATTCCCCGAGAGATCGAAAGCCTTCTTCGCCTCCAATTTTGAGTTCTCGTCATATCCGAGTTGAGCCCAGGCCTTCGACAATTCCGAGTGCGCCAGAGCGAATTTCGGTTCAGCCGCCACTGCTTTCAGAAACAAGTCCCGCGCTGAAAGAGCGTCGAACACCCGAAGCCGGGCGAGCCCCCTCCAATAGAGACGCGCCGCCTCCGGCTGCGACGGCAGCGCCGTCGCCAGTTCCGCTGCCTGTTCCGTTGTAATGGCGCTTGCTCCCAGCTTGGATCGAAGGTTTTCGCCGGCCTTGGCCACAATTTGGGATAGCCCCGACTGGTCACCACTCTCGGAAATCGCCAGGACGGTTTCGCCGGTGCGCGCATCCTGCAAAAGAAGATCGAGCGTCATCTGCTCGCCCGAACTGTCAGACTTCCCCGCAAGCGTCGCGTACGACCCCGCTACGACGTAATCGGTTCCAACATTTTTGCGAATTCGAAAGAGGCTGTCGCGGCCGAACGTATCCACGTCAGGGAGTCTAAGCTCGATCTTCATGCGTGCCACTGTTTCGGCGGGGATAATTCTCAGTTGGTCTCCGGCCGAAAGCTCCGTCATCAGCCAATCGGAGAGGGCCGTCGACAGCCATTCTTCGCGCGGGTTCCCTGATAGGTTGCGGAATCCCAGGACGGCCACGGACGTCCGTGCGCCGACGGTTTGCGCCGATCCTCCGAACACGATCCCGTGATACGCGCGCAGATAGATCAGTCCTGCAGCAACGAGCAAGAGGATTGCCCCGGCGACGCTAAGGCTTCTGTGTTCTGCGCCCCACGTCCGGGCCGTGTCGCGAACCGCTACAGCGGGGTGCTCAAATCCATCCGCCGCCTCGCCGTGCGACGCGATTGCCGAATGCGTTCCCTCGTGGTGCTCCACCACTGGCACGAGGAACCGGTACCCTCTGCGGTGCAGTGTCTCGATGTACCGCGGCGATTCAGCGGAGTCGCCAAGCGCCGTTCGTAGTTTGGTCATGGCCTTGTTCAAGCCACGATCGAAATCCACGAACGTATGCGCCGGCCACAGCTCCTGACGCAGCTCTTCCCGCGTGACGAGCTCGCCTGGGCGCCTCAGCAATAGCACCAAAATCTTGAACGGTTGTTCCTGGAGCTTGACTTTCAGGCCATGCTTGCGCAGTTCCCCAGCGCGAAGGTCTGCTTCGAAAACGCCAAACCCCAGAGTTCCAGAAGAACTCTCTGCGGCTTGCATATACCGGTCACCCTGAACTTCACCCCAAAACGGTACCGCTGCTGGCAGGGAGCCTAGCACACGCTAAGCCTCGCTTTCAAGAGAACGTCCACTGCCCACTGCCCGCTGGCGGAGCCAACCACTTCACTCCGGGTACTTCTCCTTTCTTGCCTGCGCCCATCGTTGCCGAGAGTAAGTGAGCCTTGCCGGAAATTCCACCCAGGTAAGAAGCATCGCTATCTCCGGGCGGGTGAACTGCTTGCACGGGAAGGGACAGACCATTTCCCAGTGCATTGACACCGTCTTCCCCGCAGGTGACAGTGCTCGCCGGAGTCTTCCCGGAACGGTGAGCAGCTCCCAGATAGCAGTCGGGGCTGCAATCCGGTACAGCGTCCTTTGCAGGATGCCTGTTTCGCGCTGCCGAGACCCAAGAGGAGAACGAAGCAATGAACCCACCCCCGAGCTTCCCGGATTTCTTCGCGTCGCCACGCTCGATATCACGAGCCTTGATCTTCGCGGCCGTTCTGGCGCTCACCTTCGTCTCGGACACGGCTCAGGGGCAAACGCAGCCTGGCCCGCCGCCGCAAGGCCTCAATTCACACTCCACTTCTACCCGGTCCGGTTCGCGCGTCGCCACACGATCGGGCACGTCGGACCTTTCCGCCCGGCCCACCCTTTACGTGGTCGGCTATGCGCACCTCGACACAGAGTGGCGATGGGAGTACCCGCAGGTCATTAACGAATTCCTGGCCAACACGCTCCACGACAATTTCGCCTTGTTCAAGAAATATCCGCACTACATTTTCAACTTCACCGGCTCGAATCGGTACCGCTTCTTCAAGGAGTACTATCCAGCCGACTTTGCGACCTTGAAAAAGTATGTCGCCGAGGGTCGCTGGTTCCCCGCCGGGTCGTCGGTCGAAGAGAGTGACGTGAACTCTCCTGCGGCCGAGTCGATTTTCCGCCAGGTTCTCTACGGCAACGAATTCTTCCGACGGGAGTTCGGAAAAGCCAGCGCCGAGTTCATGCTTCCCGACTGTTTCGGCTTTCCGGCCTCGCTCCCCAGCATCCTCGCGCACGCCGGCATCAAAGGTTTCTCCACCCAGAAGCTCACGTGGGGGTCTTCCGCCCCGGGGGGACCTGGTGTCTCCCCTGAGGACACTCCCGTTGGAATTCCATTCAACGTCGGAATGTGGATCGGGCCGGATGGTCACGGAGTAATCGCCGCTCTCAATCCCGGAAGCTACGGTGGCAACGTGACCACCGACCTGACCAGCGATCCCGAGTGGGTCAATCGCGTTCAGCTCGACGGCCACGTGACGGGCCTCTTCGCCGACTATCACTACTACGGAACGGGGGACGTGGGCGGCGCTCCCCAGGGGAATTCCGTAAAGGCGCTCGAGGCCATCGTTGACAAAGGCACCGTTTCGCTCCCTCCGCCGCGAAAGCCCGGCGAGCGATTCTGGGAATATCGCCAGCGCCTCGCCAAAACCACCACCACCCCTGTGCAGGTCGGTGAGGGCCCCCTCCGCGTCGTTCCCTCCAAAGCCGACCAGATGTTTCTCGACATCACCCCGAGCGAGGCTTCCCATCTCGAGCGCTACAAGGGCGAATTCGAGTTGACGAATCATTCCGCCGGCTCGCTCACGTCGGAGGCTTATCAGAAACGCTGGAATCGCAAAAACGAATTGCTCGCCCAGGCCGCGGAGCAAGCTTCCGTCGCGGCCGCTTGGCTCGGTGGACGAACGTATCCGCAAAAGCGGCTCACGGATGCCTGGACGCTCCTCCTGGGCGGTCAATTCCACGACATCATGGCCGGCACTGCCACTCCCCGCGCCTACAACTTTGCCTGGAACGACGACGTCGTCGCGATGAACCAGTTCGCAGGCGTTCTCACCAGTGCCACAGAGGGCGTAGCCTCGGCGATGAACACGGAAGGTTCCGGAACATCCGTGGTGGTTTACAACCCGCTCAATATCGAGCGGGAGGACGTGGCCGAGGCGAACATCTCATTTCCCGGAGGCGCCCCCGCGGCGGTACGCGTCACCGGACCCGATGGCAAGCAGGTTTTGGCCCAGGTTGACGGCGAAAAGAATGGCTGGACGAAGGTGCTCTTTCTCGCCAACGTGCCGTCCGTCGGGTTCGCCGT
Source organism: uncultured Acidobacteriota bacterium (assembly GCA_963753475.1). Classification (GTDB taxonomy): domain Bacteria; phylum Acidobacteriota; class Terriglobia; order Acidiferrales; family UBA7541; genus Palsa-295. The sequence goes on along the minus strand of CAVWCN010000015.1, from coordinate 217,041 downwards.
TTTCAACGTTCAGCCGTCCGATCAACCCGCGACCTCCGGGGAAGACTTGAAAGTGACGGACTCCTCTCTCGAGAATGCCCGATATCGCATCAAGATTGATGAGAACGGCGATCTATCGAGTATTTTCGACAAGCAACTGGGCCGCGAGCTACTCGAATCTCCGGCCAGGCTTGCGTTTCAAACCGAAAAACCCCACGACTGGCCGGCTTGGAACATGGACTGGGCGGACCAGCAAAAGCCGCCTCGCGGTTATGTGCAGGGGCCAGCTCACGTTCGCGTCGTCGAGAATGGACCGGTGCGCGTCGCCGTTCAGGTCGAACGGCAGAGCGAAGGATCCAAATTTGTTCAGACGGTTCGCTTGTCGGCCGGAGATGCCGGTAATCGCGTCGAGTTCGCGAATCGCATCGATTGGCACACGGAAGCGGCCGCCCTCAAGGCCACTTTCCCTCTGACTGCCTCGAATCCGCAAGCGACTTACAATTGGGATATCGGCACCATTGCGCGCGGCAACGACTATGACCGCAAATTTGAGTTCCCCTCGCATCAATGGTTTGATCTTACCGATGCCGACGGTCAGTACGGTGTGACGGTCCTTTCCGATTGCAAGTACGGCTCGGACAAGCCCGATGACAACACCCTGCGGTTGACTCTGCTTTACACCCCCGGCCTGGGCACTGGCAATGGACGCGACTACAGCGACCAGACGTCACAGGACTGGGGCCATCATGAATTCATCTATGGGCTCGCAGGCCACGTCCGCGACTGGCGCGACGGCCAAACCGATTGGCAAGCCTGGCGCTTGAACCAGCCGCTCATCGCGTTCGAAAGCGCCAGGCACGCCGGTGCGCTTGGCAAGAGTCTTTCGCTGCTGAGAATTAATAACAGCCGGATTCGCGTCCTCGCCCTGAAAAAGGCCGAAGACAGCGACGAGCTGATCGTGCGGCTTGTCGAACTCAGCGGTGAACCACAGCACGACGTGCGCATCACGCTTGCCGCGCCCGTCGTGGCCGCGCGCGAAGTGGATGCACAAGAGCGACCGCTCGGCCCGGCGACCGTCGAGCATGGGGCGATCGTCACGGGCTTCACGCCCTACCAGCCGCGCACCTTCGCCCTGAAGATCGCCCCTCCAAAAGTCGAAGCGCCCTCTATCGAGTCGCGTCCCGTGACGTTACAGTACGATTTGGCTGTCGCCAGCGGCGCTGGCACGCAATCGCAAGGTGGCTTCGATGCGTCGGGTGATGCCCTCGCGGCAGAAATGCTTCCCACGGAAGTCAACTACGCAGGAGTCCATTTCAAGCTCGCCCCGGCCGGAACCGGAAAGCCCGACGCTGTTGTGGCGCGCGGGCAGTCCATCTCTCTTCCCGCAGGAAATTACAACCGCGTCTATGTTTTGGCAGCTGCCTCGGACGGAGATCAGGACGCTACGTTTCGCGTCGGCGACTCTCCTGTCCCGTTGAACGTCGAGAACTGGGGCGGCTTCGTCGGCCAATGGGACAATCGTTCGTGGACCACAAAGGAAGTTCCCATCCATTACCGGAACGGCTTCACGCCGCCTCCCGGCGCTCCCAAGACTCGAACGGAAATGGAGTTCACCGGCCAGATCGCGCCGGGATTTATTAAGCCTGCTCCGATCGCCTGGTTCTGCGATCACCGGCATACGCCGGATGGCAAAAACGAGGCGTATTCGTATTCCTATTTATTTGCTTATGCGATGGAACTGACCGCCGGTGCGAAGGCCCTGAGCCTTCCGGACAACGACAAGATTCGCGTCCTTGCGGTTTCTGTCGCCCACGAGCCCGGCGTCACGCACACCGCTGCGCCGCTCTACGATACTGTGGAGACAACAGAACCCCGATAGAGATGGAGCGGTAACCGCTTTGGATTTGCGTACGTCGCAGATTTCGTGCGGGTGCATGCCGCCTTTGCGTTTCGTGAACAGATTAAGGGAACAGGGAGACCGCAATGCTGCGAAAATCCAAGATCTGCGCCGTGACACTGGTTAGCCTTTTAATCGCGTGCGTCCTCCACATAAACGGAGCTCGAGCCGGCGCACCCTCACGAAAGAGTCTGCTGGCACCAGCTGCGCCGGCCCAGGTGCCCGCGGCGGATGTGCTGCCTCTCGTGGGCACCGGCAAAGGTCCCGGCGATAGCATCAACCTGTTTCCCGGCCCATCCATGCCATTCGGCATGGTTCAGCTCAGTCCCGACACTGAGTCCCGTGGCTACGGCTATCACTATTATCAAAACATGATCCAGGGCTTCAGCATGACGCACATGAGCGGTCCTGGCTGCCCGAACGAGGGCGATGTCTTCTTCACCCCAACCACCGGCGCCGTCCATACGCAGGTTTCCGATTTCCAGTCGCCTTACTCCCATGACCAGGAAAGCGCGGCTCCCGGCTACTACCGTGTCGTTCTAACTCGCTGGGGCATTCACGCCGAACTGACGGCAACCGAGCGAACCGGGATGGCGCAGTTTACTTTCCCCTCCGGCCAACCGGCCAATGTCCTCGTGCCCATCAGCCACACGCTGAACCACACCGACGCCGCGCAGGTTCAGCTAGTCGGCGATCGCGAGATCACCGGATCGGTCACTGACGAAGTCTTCTGCGGCGCAAAGCATCGCTACACGGTCTATTTCGTCATGCGGTTCGACCAGCCTTTCGCCTCCTCGGGCACCTGGAGCGGTAAAGGCAATCTCGCCCCCCACGTTCGCGCCCAAGCTCAAACGCAGCATTCGCAGTGGATCGGAGCCTACGCCACCTGGCCGGCATCCGATCGTCCGCGGATGATCACCGCCCAAATCGGCATTTCCTATGTCGATCTCGGCGGCGCGGAAAACAACTTGAAACAGGAAGCCGCCGCTGAAAGCTTCAGCGACATTCAACGCGCCGCCTATCGAGCTTGGAACCAGGCCCTCGGTTTGATTCAGGTTTCCGGCGGAACGCAAGACGAGCGAAAGGTCTTCTACACTGCGCTCTATCACAGCTTGCTGATGCCAAGCATTTTTAGCGACGCCGACGGCCGCTATATCGGCTTTGACGCCAGGATTCATCACGTTGACGCCGGCCATTTGATTTACGCCAATTACTCAGGCTGGGATATCTACCGCAGCGAAATGCCCTTGCTCGCGCTCATCGTTCCGCGACGCGTTGCGGATATGTGCCAGTCCATCGTGCTGATGTATCAGCAGGGCGGCTGGATCGACCGCTGGCCCCATATCAATCAATACACGAACGTCATGGCCGGCAGCCCTTTGACCATCATCATGGCGAACGCCTGGCTCGACGGCATCCACGATTTCGACATGAAATCCGCCTGGGAAGGCATGTTCAAAGACGCGACGGAGGCTCCGCCGCCACACCGTCCCTACGAGGGCCAGGCTGGCATCGAGTGGATCAACAAACTGCACTACGTTCCGAATGACAAAGTGAAATACGGCTCCGTTTCGCAAATCCAGGAAGACTGTATCGCTTACGCCTCTCTATATTATCTGGCCAGGGCTTTGGGCAAGTCCTCCGACGCTCGCCTCTTCTACGAACGGGCGCTTTATTACCGCAACGTCTTCGATTCGCAGGATGGCTTTTTCCGTCCGCGCAATGCGGACGGCAGTTGGGTCCCTGGTTTCAAGCCCGATCAATCCGAGCGCGGCTTCATTGAGGGTTCCGGCTGGCACTATCAGTGGCTAGAGCCGAGCGACTTAGCGTGGGCGATTCAGGCCATGGGTGCCGATCGGTTCAACAGCCGGCTCGAAAACTTCTTCAGCTATAAGAAGCCCGGATGGTACGGCCAGTATTACAACCCTTACAACGAAACAGACCTTGAAGCGCCATTCGAATTCAACTTTTCAGGCAAGCCGTGGCGAACCCAGGAAGTAGTCCGCCGGGTGCTACGGGATAACTACACTACGGCCCCGGATGGCATTCCTGGCAACGACGACTGCGGCGAAATGTCTTCGTGGGCCGTCCTGAGCATGATGGGGATCTATACGGTGGATCCGGCGAGCACCGCCTACGAACTCATAAGCCCCGTCTTCGAACGCGTCGTGATACGGCTCAGCTCGCCCTACCCCGGCAAAATATTGACCATCGACACTTCCGGCAAAACTTCGAGCGATGCCTACATTCAAAGCGTGCAGCTGAATGGGCGCAGCGTAACGAAAGACTGGATCTGGTCCCGCGACTTCACCGCGGGCGGTTCCTTGCGTTTCGACCTCGGTCCCCAGCCGAATCGTTCCTGGGGCGCAGCTCCGCAGGACGCTCCGCCCTCGCTGAGCCAGATCAAGGAAGCGCGCTGAAGTGTGACGATTGAGAAAGAGATTCCCTGAGCGGCCGCCAGGGAAGCGGGAGGAATTCGGTGAACGGAAAACCCGAAGAGAAGCGGCCGCAGCCCTCATCAAAAAGAATCGCGAGTCGGGCCTGCGCCGGTGCGCTAGGCCTTGAACTCTGCGCTGGCCGCAGCAAACGCCGCGGAGAGGTTGAATCGGCTATCCACTCCCGTCTTTCGCAGGATTCGATGCACGTGATTCTTCACGGTTTTTTCGGAAAGGTTCAACTGCCCCGCGATTTCCTTGTTGGTCAGCCCGCGGTCGATCAGCGGGATCAGCTGTTCCTCCCGCCGCGTGAGGCCCAGATTTGCGCTTTCGTGCCCCTGCAATTTGGACCCAGTCGTCTGCGCCACAAGATCAAACAGGTGCTTGCAGAGCCGCGGAGGGCAAACCGCCTCGCCCTGAGCAACCGCTCTCACGGCGTTCACAACGTCCAGCGCGGAAGCGTCCTTCGGCACGTATCCATAGGCGCCTTGCCGCACAGCCTTGAGAAAGAGCGCTTCGTCTTCTTTCATCGCCACCATGACGATCTTGATCGCCCGCGCTCCCGGGCCCTGCTTTGCCAGATTGATGATCTCCGAGGAAAGAAATTGGGCGGAGTCTAAAACGAGCACGTCAGGATTACATTGGCGGATATGCTCGGCCGCGCCCGCATCCATCGGTCGGCAGCATACCGTCTCTATATCGCTCTTCTTCGAAAAAATGCGCGTGAGTGCTTCTCGAAACAACCGGTTATCCGAGAGTATGAATACGCGAGTCAGATTGTCCATATGTTCTGGAGGCCTCTATTTAGCTGGTAGCTACTTTTATGATTAAGGCTATTATTCATATACCTGCTAGCCAGTCTAATCTCAGGAAAATCTCCACGCGTTTCCAGGACTGAACCTTCCAGGAATTGGAGCCACTCTGTGAAATGGAAGAAACGGTGTTCCTTTTTGGTGCGGCAGGCTCGTATCTTGACCTGCCGCCATGCTCGCCGCGGCAGTGGCCGTACGGAGGGCTAGGGCTGGGCCCCGTCCTTCGGCTCAACCGACGAATTGCCAGTTCCGTTCAGGGAAACCAGCAATCGCCGCAGCTTCGCGCGATCCTCCAACCCCATTGACACCGTCTCAAATCCAGCCTGGTGCGACCGCACGAACCGCACGACCGCCTGCATGCTGATCGGCCGAATTCCCGCCGGGATCTTCAGCGTCGCCTCGGTCCCGACCGCCAGTTGCACATCCCCATTTAGCAGACCGCCCTCCAGGCTCAGAACGCTGATCGCGGAGGAACACTTGCCGCGCGGCGAAACCACCAACGCGGGCACGTTGCGCGCGAGTCGCACTCGCCGGTATCGCCTGTACCGCACCACGTCCCGTCCCGGAACAGGATCGAGAGGCGCGAGCGACAGAACGCTGGGATCGATTCCCGATTGCTCTGAAAACGCCTTCATCCACTCCGGATCGAGTTTCATCAACGCCTGTGCCGCCGCGGTTCGAATTTCCTCCGGATAAGCCCATCCGAATCGCCTCCGCGATTCCACGAAATGACGCAGATGCTCCACCGCGTCCGGCGCGCGCAGCCGTCCGAGAGCCTCAATCGCCTTCACTTGTACGTACCCGGAATTATCCGGGAGCAGCTCGCTCCGCGCGATCTGCAGCAATTTCGGAGCGAGCGTCGTGTCGCCGCACATTCCCATCTCGTCCAGCGCAAATGGAACCACCGCCCGATCCAGCGACGTGATCAGGTTTCCGAGGATTCGGCCGCGTTCCGGAGCGCCCGCGATCGATAGTTGCCGCACCACCGTATCCTGGAATCCTCGGCCGTCACGCATGCGCGTAGCAAGAATCTCTTCCAGGCCGGCCGCGTCCAACCGGCTCAGCAGGCCCGCCACGCTGGCCGCCTTCGGCGGAGGGCTGTTCTTCAGGATTTCCGTCAGTTGCCGTTTGCACGGTCCGCCCAGAGTCTGCGCTATTTCCACAACCTTCTCTCGATCGGTTCGACGGCCCGAACGCGCCAGCCGCACCGCCAGCTGCTCTGCCGCTATTTCGGGCAAGCGCATCAATACGCCAAGGAAGCCCTCCGGCAGCCTTTCGGCCGCAAGGGCCTCTTCCAGAAACTCCGGAATCCGGTTTTCGATCCCCGTTCGTGGACGCAGGTTCTGCACCCAGTTCGGACGGTGGTCCTCCAGATCGGCCAGCGAATCGAGCGCCTGCTGCATCGCCGGGAAAAATCGCCGCGAAGCCGACTCCTGGCTCAGCCGCACGAATGCGGCGCTCAAAAGCGTCTGCAACTCGGGATCTTTTTCCTGAATCATCTGCTGCCCGGTATGCGCCAGCGCATCCTTCAGGCCGTCGCTCGCTGTCTTGCTGTAAAGGCCGGCCAGCTGTCCCAATCCGATGGCTGCTTTCTTCCGCGCTTCCGGATCCTTGCTTCGCACGCAGGAAGCGTATGTCGACAAGACGTTCCCGGCCGTTTCCGATTCTCCGCGCGCAAGCAGTTCGTCGACGTACTGCTGCACGTTGCGCGGGGGCACGCACCACGCTTCCGATGAAGTCAGCACGTTTCGCTTGCCGGATTCCGGTACTGCCGCCCAGAACTGCCGGTCGAGAACGTCCGCCTGAGACTCGACGGAAACTCCCGCCTTGGCCAGCTTTTCTTCCCGCGACCTCAGCAGCTTTCTCAGCCCTTCCACTTCCCGGCCCATGCGATCCAACATTTGCCGCACCGCATTGATCCGAACCTCGCCGCGCTCGAATTGATCCAGCGCGAACTGGATCGCCAGGTCTTCCGCCAGGCGCAACAGCACCGACTCATCCACCTTTACGTTGGGCGTCTTTGCCGCGATGTTGGCCAAAGCCTGGCGGAGGATCAGTTGCGCGTTGTGCGGCAATGCCGCCAGTTTTTCCTGCCACACCTGCTGCGGAAGTCCTGTGGGATTGTCCGGCCGCGCAGCCTCCCCGAATTGCACGAGCAGGCGCAGCAACCCGTGTATATCGGCTTCGTCGAGGGCAAGTCCCTTCGGCCCAACCACGCCAAAGGCGCCCTCGCCGATGCCTGCAGCGATCCCTTCCCCGGCTGCTCCCGATCCTGCCGCCCCCGACCCTCCCGGCCCGAAACCTTGCCTCTCATTCTCGGCGCCGGGACCCGTTCCAGCTCCGGAACCTGCTCCGGCGCCTCCACTCGCCCGGCCCGTAGCCGAATGGGCTCCTGGTCCGGATTCGGTTGCCGTTCCTCCCGCGCCCGTGCCGCGCGAGCCTTCCGCCGCGGCGATCAGCTGAATCATTTTCTCCGGGCTGCGGAACCAGTCCTGAAATTCCTTGCCATCCGCTCCGAGCGTCTTTGCCGCGAGCTGCGCCGCCAGCCGCGTATCCGATAGGGCCCCATCCTCCGCCACGAAACGAATTTCGTTCACGCGGATGCCCGCCGCGCTCTTCGCGCCGAAGCTTGCTTCCAGCCGCTCGGCCAGCGTTCCGGCCTTTGCCCCGCTTTCGGCAAACGTCCGGACCAGGTTCGCAAACTCCTCTTTCTCGACCTTCGCCGTGAAGCCGATGCTCGCGACTCCGCTCGTCGTCAACAGGTCCGCGAAGCTGCGCTCGGCCGCGGTCGATTCGAGCGGCTCGCCATCCAACAGAAGTTGCGACCCCGACACTCCTAGCAGCAGCCCCGTCTCTCTGGATGCTCCCAGGCAATCCTGCAATTCCGACCACGCGCTTTCCAGTTGCGCAGCCGAGCGTTTATGCCCTAAACCATAGAGCCGTACAAACTTAAGCAGTACGTTGAAGCTGCGCACGAAGGCGCGGGCGTTGGGGGCAGCTGGTTTGGTAGGTTCCCGGGAACTGGTCACAGTCAAACTCACGCTGTAAGCCGCAGTCGATGCAGTTCGAGTGTACTAGAACCTTCGATCAAGGGAATGGTACAGACGTACCACGTTGCCAAGCGTGTACGGGGTGTGCCGTTCACGGTCCGGCAGAGGTCAACGTCCGTGGGGCGAATGCCCGAGCGTCAGCTCTCGTAGCCCGATTGCGACCCAGCGCAAATTTGCCTGCGCTACTTCAGACCCAGGCGCGACAGGATCACCGTTAACACCATGACCAGGAAAACGATGCTGGTGACGACCACGTATTTGAAGTCGTGGTCAACGTAGAAAACATAGATCGAAACCACCACGCGCGTGACGGGCGTCAGAATGAGCAGAATCGTTGCCAGCATCATCAGCGTGCCGGGATTGCCCGTGGCGAGCCCATGGATAAACGCGCTCCAGTGGTATTGCTGGCGCACCCAGGCCGCGGAAAGCGGAACATACGTGGGATGCAGCAGCGCCAGAATCACGCCGGCCGCAAACAGCAGCGTGCTCAGCACCATGCCCGCGAGAAGAACGCGATACACGTCCGCGTATACATTATCGGCGACGTTGCCGCCTCCCCTGTTTTCCGGGTTCGCGTCCAGCCCGCCCACCGGTCTTTCCGTTTCCACCTCGAGCCTCTCTTCGCCCTATCGGCGGGCCTATCAGCCCAGATTGGGCAGATGGACATGGAAGCGCATGGCCAGCGCGTTCGCCAGCATTCCGTACGAAAGATAGACCATCAAGAGCGCCAGCAGCCATTTCAGCCATATGCTGTGCAGCCGATTCATGATCATCGTGCCGATGGTCGCGCCGATCGTCGTACCCATCGCCACCGGCGCCACCACGTAGAAATGAATCAGGCCGGCCAGGAAGAACAGCATCGAACTGACCGCCGCGGTCACGCCAATCATCAGCTTGCTGGTCCCCACCGCCGCTTTCATCGGGATGTTCATATGCGAGTTCATCGCCGAGACTTTGATGACGCCGCCCCCCACGCCCAGCAGACCCGACGCCATGCCGGCCAAATAGCAGATTCCGCTACCCACAGGTGTGCCCGTCACCACGTAGTCCACCCTGCGCCGGGCAGCCTGATCGTAGTAGCTCCCGTTCAGGCCGAGAAACGCCGACAGGCGGTCAGGCTTCGCGTTCGCGTAGTCGCCCGCCGCGATGCGCTTGTCGTCGACCTTGCGATGCAGGAACGCGGTGACTCCCATGTACAGCAGCAGCGCGGCGAACAAAAGCATCATCGCCCATTCTTTCAGGTAAAGCGCCAGAACGCTGCCCGAAACCGCTCCGATCGTGGTGGCGACTTCCAGGAACATGCCCAGTCGCAGGTTCGTGATCCGCTGATCTACATACGAGGAGCCGCCCGCATTGGACGTGGCGATCACGGAGACGATGCTCGCCGCCACAGCAATTTTGATCGGCAGGTGAAAGATCAGCACCATCACCGGTACGATGAAAATGCCTCCGCCCACGCCCAGCAGCGCTCCAAAAAACCCTGCCAGGCATGCCGATCCGAGCAGCCATAGGACGAACGAGACAGAATAGGTCATACGATCGAGAATTCTACCTTAGAAGCCATCCGCCATCTCATAAATGCAGTTTAGGGGGCCGGAGCTTTAGCTCCGACATTCAAACCGCGGGTCTCTTCGTTCGCAGCCTCGCGAGCGGCTTTGCGGCTTATAATCCTGCGATGGCAAATTCCTCTTCGGCGGGCTTTCCCGGCGAGAGTTCCGCCGCAACCGGATCGCCGCAGCCCTATCTGCGCTTGCAGTCCGTGAATATTTACGTCCGCGACCAGGAACGCAGCCTCAGCTTTTACCGCGATCAACTCGGGTTCCGCGTTGTTGTCGACATCCGCCTGCAATCCGGCGAGCGCTGGGTCGCCGTGGCTCCCCCGGATGGCACCGCCATGCTCTCTCTCGTTGCTCCGCAGCCCAACTCCCCCGAGCGCAAGCTCATCGGCCGCGCCACGCAAATTGTTTTCGTCACCGACGATGTCGCCGCCAAATTTCAGGAGTGGATCGAGCGCGGCGTCCGCTTTCCAACAACGCCGCGTCTCCGCCGCATCAAGTACGAACATCGCTCGGAAGATTCGCAGGGCCGGTCCGCCATTCTCGGGCAATCCGAGCCAATCTGGGGCGGAGCGCTCGCTCGCTTCAGGGATATCGACGGGAATTCCTTTACGCTCGTCAGTTTCGACGAGATCACCCGCGCCCTCGAAGCGCAGCGCCGCGTCGCCGCCGAAAAACTCGAAGCCGAGCGCCGCGCCGCTCAGGAAATCGAAATTGCCACGCGCGTGCAGGCCGGACTCTTCCCGCAAACGCTTCCTCCGCTCCGCACGCTGGACTACGCCGGCGCCTGCATCCAGGCGCGCCAGGTGGGCGGCGACTACTACGATTTCCTGCACCTTGGCGGCGAACGTCTCGGCTTCGTCATCGGAGATATTTCAGGGAAGGGGATTGCCGCGGCTCTTCTGATGGCGAATCTGCAGGCGAATCTTCGGAGTCTCTGCGCCGTCGCTTCCGATGAGCCCGAGCGCCTCTTGCGCTCCGTCAATCAGCTCTTCTGCGAAAACACGGCCGATGGCGCCTACGCCACTCTTTTTTACGCCGACTATGACGACGCAACGCGCCGTCTGCGCTATGCCAATTGCGGTCATCTTTCCGCTCTTCTTTTTCGCAGCGATGGCGCTCTCGATCGCCTCGATTCCACCAGTCTGCCGGTGGGACTCTTCAAGGAGTGGGACTGCGCGCTTGGCGAGCGCCAGCTATGTCCCGGCGATACGCTCGCCCTTTACACCGACGGCGTCACCGAATCCTTCGATCAGTCCGGCAATGAATTCGGCGAGCGCCGCCTCGTCGAATCCCTCCGCCGCAACCGCAACCTTCCCTCGCAGCCCCTCATCGCCGCCATCGTCGACGAACTCCATCGCTTCAGCCCACTCGACCAGCACGACGACATCACTCTAATCATCGCCCACTCCCGCTAGCGCCGGTTTGTAATGTAATCGCCATTCACCGCGGTTTACAGCTCGTTCTGGAAAACTCTTGACAGTCGTAGCTGTACCAGAGTATTAGTACAGTGTGTTCGCCCACGTCAATACCGCCTCCGGCGTTCCCCTCTACCTTCAGATCGAATCGCAGGTCAAACACGCGGTTGCTGCCGGAGCCTTGAAGCAGGGCGATGCGCTGCCGTCCGTGCGAAAGCTGGCCTCCGGCTTGCGCATCAACCCGAACACGGCCGCCCGCGCCTATCAGAATCTCGAGCGTGATGGCGTGATCCGCACCGTTCCGGGCGGTGGAACCTATGTTGCCAACAATGTTCCAGGCCTGCTCAAAGCGGAAAAGCTAAGGCGCCTGCGGCCGTTCGCCATGCAGTTGGCCGTCGAAGGGACGCATCTTCGACTCACGCCGGAGGACATTTTGAAGCTCGTCAGGGACTCGCTTGACGAGTTGGAGGAAGCAAATGACCGATCACGCGATCGCAACGCATGAGCTATCGAAGCTTTACGGAAAGACTCCCGCAGTCGCCGGGTTGAATCTGCGCGTGCCTCGAGGTTCGGTCTATGGCTTTCTCGGCCGCAACGGAGCCGGAAAAACGACCACGATTCGCATCCTTATGGGACTTGCACGTCCGACGCGAGGTTCCGCAACGATCCTGGGCCTGAGTTGGCCAACCGACGGTCTCACCATCCTTGAACGAACGGCGTACGTAGCCGAAAAAAAGCTGCTCTTCGACTCGATGACCGGTCACGATCTTGTGCGCTTCAACCGTCCGTTCTTTCCGGGCTGGTCTGACGACCTCGCTGACGATTACGCGCGACAGCTCGAAATTCCTATGGACCGCCCGTTCAAGAAACTGTCCCTCGGCAATCGCACCAAACTCTGCTTGCTGATGGCGTTGGCCCAGGGCGCCGACCTGTTGCTTCTGGACGAGCCAACTGCCGGTCTCGACCCCGTAGTTGTGGACCAATTGCTGAAGGTTCTGATCGAAGACTATGCCGGCGAAGGCCGCACCATTTTCCTTTCGTCGCACAATCTCTCGGAAGTGGAAAAGATTGCCGATTGGGTCGGCATCATTCACGAGGGCAAGCTGCTTCTTGAAGCCAGATTGGAAGACGTTCGCGTCAACTACCGTCGCATCACCGCATCCGGCAACTCGCTGCCAACCGCCCGAAACCCCCAAATCATTTCTGTCGACGCTTCCGATCCGGGCTACGAATATTTTGTGCGCAGTGACGCCGAGCAATTCGCGGCCGATCTTCGCCACCAGGGCGCCACAATTCTGGACATTTCGCCCCTGAATCTCGAACAGGTTTTCCTGCAGCTCGTCCGAAAGGAGCAGCCATGTACCTCTGGAAATACTGGCGCGACACCCGCCGTGGTGTCTTCATCTATCTAGGGGCAGTCATGTTCTTCGCTGCGTTCTGGGTCACAGGCATGTATCGCGCAAATCGGATCGGACACATTGGCGGCGATCCCGTCCTGCTCTGGAAGATCGAATTGAACACAATTTTTATTCTCACCCTGTTCTGCGCCGTCGTTATGAGCTTCGCGAATGGAAACAACAGCATGGGTGCTGACATCGGGAATGGAACAGGCGACTTCCTGCTTACGCGCCCACGGTCGCGCAGGTACTTCGTCTGGCTGGGCTGGATAGTTGGTCTGGCTGAGGTGCTTGTGTTGGTCGCTCTCAGCGCTCTTCTTGCCTTTGGCCTTTTAACTCTGGCGACGGGATCTGTGTGGCGTCAAGTGCCTTCTCCCATGCGTCTCGGAACCATGCACATGAGCGTCTGGCTGCTGGCTGCAACGGTTCTTCTTACGGCTGGCGTTGTCTATGGCGTAACGTACTTCCTGACGATTCTGTTCCGCAGTAGCAAGCGCGGTATCCTCGCCAGTCTCGGCGCCGTGTTTGGGTACTTGGTTGCGAGGCAACTCTTGGCGGCTTGGACGCCCATGCACATTGACCTCCCCGACCTGAACTTGGCCGGTGGCTCACAGCTAGCGACTGCGTGGTACCTGACCCCGCGAATTCAAATCATCGGGTGGACAATTCTAGCGCTCGCGTTCCCGATCGCTGCCCAGATCGTCGTCGAGCGCTCCGATCTCTGAGCGTTGTCAGACGCATCGGACCTCGCGTCGCTTAAAAAGGCCGGTCTCTCACCGTGGTCATCGCCCCCTGACGCACATCCAGTCGGTACTAGGCCGTGTTCACCTTGACACAGATGTGCTCCCATGTGTTTACTCTTGACTTAATACATCCATCATGTTATACTCCGATGTTCTTATGCGAGACGCAATCGGCAACCTGCATTCCGAGAGCAAGCGAGACCTCCCCGTCGCGGCTGGTAAGCCGCTCGAAAGTCGCGAGCAAATTAGCCGCACCGAGACGGGACACCCGCAACAAGAGTCACTGTGCTCAAAGTTCTCCTTTAGCTTCCCCGGGACGGCCTCGCCCCAGGCAAATATCTCGACACGCCTGTCGAGATATTTTTCGCGCAAGTCCATGCCCATCAACAAAACCGCCAAAATATCTCGGCACACTTTGCCTTGGTTTCGTTTCGCCGTCTTTTCGCTTTTTCAGGCTCGCCGACTCGAATGGAGCGGGGCAGCGCAGGATCCACGAAACACCGGATCCACGAGACAGAAGATCGGCGCCCACTCGGCCACAGGGTGAAGCCCACCGCCTTCCCGTTTGAGTCAATCCGGCGAATGCCCTATAATTCCTGGTTCAGGATAGCGACGAGAGGCTTGTGGAGACATGCTAAAGAGCATTCAGCAGCGCGATTTGGACCGTAATCGCTGGATCAAGATTTCCATGACGGTCATTCTGGTCCTCATCTGCGTCAGCATGGTCATCACTCTGATCCCTGGACTCCTCAGCGGTCCTTCCAGCGACGCCAGCAGTCCTGACGCCGCGGCCGTCGTCGGCGGGCAGACCGTCAGTGTCGTCGACGTGCAGCAGAAGCTCGATCAGATGAGCCGGGGCCAGACCATTCCCCAGATGATGCGCGGCCTCTACGCCCGCGAAGTCCTCAACCAGATGATCTTCCAGCGCGCCATGGAGTATGAGGCCCAGCGCCTTTCGATGCAGATCACGCCCGACGAGGAACGTCACCGCATCGAGCAGATTCTGCCCCTGGCGTTCTCGAATGGCGTCTGGCTGAAGGACCAGTACGTCAGCCAGGTAGAGACGCGCACAGGCATGTCCGTCCCGGAATTTGAACAGGCCCTCCGCGAAAGCATGGTCGCCGAAAAATTCCACCACCTGGTTACCGACGGAATCACCGTCACCCCCGCCGAAATTCAGGAAGAGTTTCGCCGCCGCAATGAAAAGATCGCCATCCAGTACGCGCTGGTGAAGCCGGCCGAAATTGCGGCGACGATTCAGCCCACGGAAGACCAGCTCTCCGCCTATTTCAAGCAGAACTTGTCGCAAGTATCAGGTCCCCGAGAAGCGCTCCGCGCAATACGCGCTCCTCGATCTCTCCAAGCTTCGCGCGCAGACCCAGATCGGCGACGACGCTCTTCGGGCCTATTACGCCCAGCACCTCGCCGACTACAAGGTCCCGAACAGCGTCCATGTGGAACACATTCTCTTCAAGACCATCGGCAAGACCGATGCCGAAGTCGCCGAAATCAAGAAGCAGGCCGAAGCGGCGCTAAAACAGGCCAAGTCCGGCGCCAATTTCGAGGCTCTCGCGAAGAAGTACTCGGAAGACGACGCTTCCAAAGCCAAGGGCGGTGACCTGGGCTGGATCGTCGAAGGCCAGACCGTTCCCGAATTCCAGAATGTCGCCTTCAGCCTGCCGAAGGGTTCGATTTCCGATCTGGTGAAGACCCAGTACGGTTTTCACATCATTAAGGTCCTCGACAAGCAGACCGCCCACACCAAGAGCTTCGACGAAGTCCGCAGCTCGATTCTCCCCATCCTGTTGGATCAAAAGGCGAACGCCGAGGCGGATAACATTGCCAGCCAGATGGCTGACGCGGTGCGGCAGTCCGATCGCCAGCCCATCGCCAACGTGGCCAAGAAACTCAATCTCGAACTGGGCAGCACACCCCCGGTTTCGATCAGCGACCCGGTGGGCGACCTCGGGCCCTCCCACGACGTGAGCCAGATGCTTTTCGAGCTGCACGTCGGCGAACTGAGCGAGCCGCTCCATATCGACAAAGGCTACGTGATCATCACCCCGTCGCAGGTCGTCCCAGCGCACCAGGCCACCCTCGCCGAGGTGCACACCCAAGTAGTTAGCGATTACCAGCAGGAGAAATCTCAGGAAATGGCGCACTCTAAAGCCGACGAACTCTTCAAGCGCGCTCAGGGGGGTGAAGCCATCGACAAAGCCGCCAAGGCCCTCGGTCTTGAGGCAAAGAAATCGGACACTTTCTCGCGGACCGGCTCTGTTCCCGACATCGGCACTGCGGACCAGATCGAATCCGCCTTCAAAATGAGCGTGGGACAGGTTTCGCAGCCAAAGCAGGTCGGTGGCAACTGGCTGGTCTATCGCGTCATGGCGCACGAGTCAGCCGATCCAGCCGATCTCGCCAAACAGAAATCGGACATTGAGCAGCAAATCCTGCAATCGAAGCAGTCCGCGGCATTCGACGCGTTCAAAACCGCGCTCGAAGACCGCCTGAAGCAGGAAGGCAAGCTCTCCATCAACGCCGAAGTCGTGCAGCGCCTGACCAGTCAGAGCTGAGCCTAGGTTATCCGTAACATGCAGTAAATAATAGAGTTATAGTAGAACGCCTATCCTCTTGCCTTGATCCTTGCCCTTAGCTTACAATTGCTCCACCGCAGCTGCCACGACCGCCAGCGTGGCGACGCCCAGCCTGGAAGGGCGGTTCCTCCAGTTTGCTGGCGATTTCATACGGGCCTCGCTTCATGTACCGGAATGAGCCTTCCCAGCTCAGCACTCGGCCAGTCGATTTTCGGGAGCGCTATCATGCAGCTAAACGACTCAAAAGCAGGAAAAATACGTGTCGGTGCGGGCCGGGCGCGCAATCGTCGGCGTCCTGGTACTCCCCGCATGTTCGAAGTCATCTCAGGCCGCAAGCAGAGGGTGAGTATGCGAGCGAACCAGTATCTGTGCACCATCGAGCGAAATCAGAACGGCAAGTACAATGTCCGGGTCAGAGCGCAGTTCGGCGGAGGCCCGCAGAGCTGGGTGCTTCCCGTTTACTTCCTGGCCTCTTCCTTTAGCGCGGCCATGAAGAAGCTTGAGGAATCCCTCCAGCTCCTCCAGAAGAGCGAGGAAAGACTGCGATTCTGGGCCGTCGAGCGCACGGATGACCCAAACCTGGCGGGAGACCTTCTGCAGGACTTCGGCTTGCGATTGGATCGTCGTCGCGACTTCCCTCGTCGTACAGGGGAGATCGCCGTTCCACGCGAGCGGCCCGTCCCGGCAGCTATGCTGGCGCCGCTTCGCCGCATTCTGGCCGACGCCGTCGCCCAGGAACGGATCCCGCTCGCCGCAGGCGACTAAGCTGAGCGGTCAGGAGACCGCCTGCTGGGGCGCACTTGGCAGCCTGAGCGGTGATCGGCCCGGCTGCCTCGCTACTTCTCTCGCAACAGTACCTCTGGATGGCCGACCACGACCTCGTTTATCGACAGCCGGTATTTGTATGATCCCGGCTTGGCGCCCGGGCGCGCCGGCCCGCTCGACAGCCGCACCCCTGCCGGCGCCTGGAAGACGTTTGAGGAAAACGGGCACCGCTGCGCGTCGAACTCGATCTTAACGTTCCCCGCGTTCGAGAACCACGTCACCTGGTCGCCCGGATCGAGCGCAACGACCTCTGGAATCACACCAATCAGCGCAAATCGCTCCACTACCCGCCGTCCTTTCTCATTTCTGCCGCTAAATGCAGCTAACTAAACGCCTTTCGAGCCAGAACATATCACATCCGAACCGTATCGGCTTTCCGTTGTGCGATCCGCAACGAAAAACCGAACAGGCCATTGACACGCAATAAGCGGCGCGATAGGTTGCACTTCTCTTATTAGTAACAGAGCTTTCCAGAGTTTCGCAAGGCGAGACGCTCGTGGAATTGTGCGGCAAGAGCGGACAGCGGAGGACCCAGCTCATGAAACCTCTCAAACAGATGGTGGTTATTTCCGCGATCGCTGCGACGTCGTATTTCACGTTCACTCCCAGAGTCTGTGCAGGTGACGACTGGCGGCCTATCGATCCAGCCGATCTCGCGTTGAAAGACAATCCGAAGAGTCCCGGCGCGGACGCTATGATCCTCTATCGGGAGAGCGACATCAGCGCGAAGGACCTGATGTCCGAAGGCGATACCGAAACCGAGTACATCCGCATCAAGATTTTCACCAAGGCCGGCCTCCACTATGCGAACGTCGATATCCCTTATGTCACTGGAAACGGCAATGTTTGGGTTTCTTCGGACGAGCTAAACAACGAAGTCCAAATCGTCGGTATTCGCGCGCGCACCGTCCACCCCGACGGCTCGATCGCAGATTTCCAGGGCAAAGTGCTGGACAAGGTGATTGAATCAGGATACGGCTATAAGGTCCGCGCGGCGACCTTCAGCCTCCCGGATGTGCAGCCCGGCTGCATCATCGAATATCGGTACAGGAAAGTCGGCGAGCCGCGGTGGATTCACTCGGAAACCTGGGAGATATCGCAGGAGATCTTCACGCGCGAAGCGCACTTCACCTTCGTTCCATACCGGGACTACAGCGGATATGTGCCGTACTATCGAATCGCGAACCTGCCTGGAGGGGCGAAGCCTCAATGCGGCGTGGGAGTAGACCACATGTGCATCATGGAGGTGAGGGACATTCCGCCGTTGGTTCAAGAGCCGCTCATGCCGCCTCCCAGCGCCATCAGCGCGACGGTCGCGTGGTTCTATCGTACAGCGGGCGAACCATACGGCGAGACTCCGCAGCAGTTCTGGAACCGCAACGCGAAGAAATGGAACGACGAACTGGATAAGTTCCTTGGCAAGAAGGACGCGCTGCGCGAAGAAGCTGCGCGCGTTACGAATAGCGGCGACTCGCCGGACGCGAAGCTGCGGAAGCTCTACGTGCGCGTCCAGCAGCTTCGCAACCTGGACGCGGAGCCGACCAAGACCAGTAAGGAGGAGAGGGCAGAGCAAATCAAGCGGAACGCGAACGTGAAGGATGTGCTGACTCATGGCTATGGCGACGGGTGGCAGCTCAATGCGCTATTCATCGGCCTCGCGCGAGCCGCCGGATTCGAAGCGGCCGAAGTGAAGCTCGCACCGCGCAACTCGGTCTTTTTCAGTGCTCAGCGCGACGACCCGACCGAGCTTACGTCGGAGATCGCCTGGGTGCGCGCCGGCGCACAGGAATACTGGGTGGATCCCGCTTCGCCGTCATATCCCTTCGGCCTCCTCCCCTGGGAAGAATCGGGTACGGGTGGGTTGCGGATCAGCAACAAGGGCGCGGAAATCGTGAACACCCGGGTTCCTGACAACACGACCGCGGTCGTAAGCCGCCAGGGTGATCTTCAGGTCGGTGCTGATGGCACGATCGAGGGTACGCTTGCGCTCAGCTTCGCGGGCCAAGAGGGAGCGGTGCGCCGTCGGGAAGGCATGCAGAAAGACGACGCCGGCCGCAAAAAGCAGATTGAGGATGAAATACGCGGGTGGCTGCCGGCAGCAGCGTCATTCGAGTTGACGAAAATCTCGAACTGGGCCGACACGGATAAGCCGCTTATCGCTGAAGGAACTCTTCGCGTGCCCTCCTTCGCGAGCGGAATTACGCGTCGGATAATGCTCCCCGCGGAGATTTTTTCCGTTGGCGAAGCAGCCAAGCTGACCTCCGAAAGACGCTATAACGCTCTTTATTTCCCGTATCCCTACGAGCGTGACGACGACTTGCGGTTTCACTTGCCGGCCGGCTATAAGATCGAGGGCCTGCCCAAGGACCAGAAAACCGACCTGAAGGCCGCGTTCTATGAGATTTCCTGCACGAGCAGCGCGAACACTCTCGAGGTGAAGCGCCAGCTCATCATGAACACCATGATGCTCGATAAAAAGTTTTACCCGACCGTCCGGGCGTTTTTCGGATTGGTCAAGTCCACCGACGCCGAACAAGCGGTGTTCGAAAATGAGCAGAGCGCCAGCACGCCGTAGTGCGCGCTTCGCGATCAAGATGAATCTCTTAAATAAGACGGGAGAGCCGCGACGAATCGGAGGGTGGCAAACCGCTCCCGATTGGGAGAGTGTCATGCGTCTGACCGCAACCGCGCTGATGGCGTGCGCCGTGCTTGCGCTGGAGCCTGGGGCTCGGGCCGACAAGAACGCCGCGCCGGAATGGCTGCGCGCTGCCGCCCGCGAAAAGCTCCCGGAGTATCCGCATCGGCCTGAGGACTCGCCGGAGGCCGTCCTGCTGCTCGACGAGGCGCAAATCAATGTCAAAGGTAACGGCGAGATCGAAACGCGCTTTCGCCGGGCGTTCCGCATCTTGCGCCCGGAAGCGGGAAGCAATCCCGAGTGGAGCCAAATCGAAGTCGCGTTCGGCAACGACCAGAAAGTCTCGGATTTGCACTCCTGGACCATTACGGCCGATGGCCGCGAGCTGGCGACGGACAAAAAAGATCTGGTGCAGCAGGGTTTTCTCTACGACATCGAATACACCGACGCGCAAGCCCAGACCGTGAGGTTTCTGGAGCCGAAGGTGGGCAGTGTGGTCGGCTACGAGTATGTCCTCAAGAATCACCCGTATGTCTTCGAGGACGACTGGTACTTTCAGGACGTCGTTCCCGTGCATACGTCGCGCGTGACCCTGCAAATTCCGCCGGGCTGGGAATTTTCCGCGCGCTTCTTCAATATGCAGGAACAAAAGCCCGCGTCAGCTGCCACCGGCCGATTTGTGTGGGAGGCCCACGATCTGCCCGCGGTGGAGATCGAACCGCGAATGCCCCCGTGGGTTTCCGTGGCTGAATGGATGGGATTGAAGTATTTCCCGCGCGATCCCAAGCTGCGCGCGAAGACTACCGGAAGCTGGCAAGAGGTAGGCGTTTGGTACAACGAACTCACGCGCAACCGGCGCGAGGCCTCACCGCAGATTCAACAGAAAGTCGCGGTGCTGACAGCCGGAATTCCGGATACGTTGGGCAAAATGCAGGCGATCGCCGACTATATGCGCGAGATCCGCTACTTCGCGGTCGAGATCGGTATCGGCGGATTTCAGCCGCACAGCGCAGCCGAGGTCTTCTCTCGTGGCTACGGCGACTGCAAGGATAAAGCGACGCTTCTCAGCGCGATGCTCTCGCAGATCGGTGTGGAGTCGTACTACACGCTGGTCGACACAGACCGCGGCGTCATTCGGCCGGATTATCCCTCGATCCACGGCGATCACGTGATTGTGGCGATTCGCTTGCCCGGGAATTTGAATGTTGATTCGCTCTACTCGACGCGGAACGACTCGAAGCTGGGCCGCCTGCTGTTCTTCGACCCGACAAACGAGTATGTACCGCTCGGATACCTGCCCTGGTACTTGCAGGACAGCTATGGCCTGGTTATGGCTCCCGACGGCGGTCACATTATGAAGCTGCCTCTGCTTCCTCCTGTGGCGAATCACGTCCTGCGACAGGCCACGTTTGCGCTGGATACCTCGGGAAATCTGCAGGGCCGCGTGGAAGAGCGCCGCTGGGGCGCAGGGGCTTCTGTGGAACGCGAGGAATTGCTGGAACGGGCGCCGGCCAAGCGTGCAGAGGTGTTCGAACGATTCCTCGGCGCATCTCTTGGAGATTTCGCACTTGAGAAAGCGGCGGCCGGAGATCTCGATCAGTACGATCGGAGCTTGCTACTCACCTATCAGTTCGTGGCTTATCGGTACGCGAAAGCGGCTGGCGACTTGCTGATCGTCCGCCCGCGCGTGCTGGGCGTGGAATCCAGTCCGCTCGATCTTCTGATGCGCAAACTCCCCCGGAAATATCCGTTGGAGTTCGGCGAGGCTGCCCGCCAGGAGGATACGTTCGATATCAAACTTCCGGCGGGCTACAAGCCTGAAGAGCTTCCGCAGCCCGTCTCCGCGGATTGCCTCTATGCCAGTTATAAAAGTGCCGTCACGCTAGATGGCGATACGCTGCACTACCAGCGGACGTACGAAGTGAAGTCTGTGAACATACCCACGGATGGACTGAGCGAACTGCGTCATTTCTTTCAGCAGGTGGCGGATGATGAGCGCTCGAGCGCCGTCCTGCGCCGCGGCAGCCCGCAATAAGCTCGAGCGTCTGAAGTTTATGCTCGATCCGCGCTTAGCCGCCCGCCTCGACCCGTGCAGCGCGGGCGCGACTCTTTACCGGGCGCGACCTTGTTCGTAAAACGCTGGCAGCGCAAGGCGGAAGCTGATGGAAGAACGGCAACGCCTCAGCCGCGCCGAATTCATCGTTTTCCGCTCAATTTCTCGCGCACTTTGTCGCTCAGCAGCTTGCCGTCGACCGTTTTTCCTTCCAACCGAGCCCGCGCGGCCTTGATCACGGCACCCATGTTTTTCAACGAATCCGCCCCTGCCTCCCCAATTGCCTCTTCGATCGCCCGCTGAACCTCGTCGTCCGTTGGCGCCGCAGGCAGATACTCCTCGATGATCCCGATTTCCTTCGACTCTTTCTCGGCCAGATCGTTCCTCCCTCCCTTCGTGAACTGCTCGACCGATTCTTTCCGCTGCTTCACCAGTGTCTGCAGCACCTGCAGCGATTCCAGGTCCGTCAGCGCGTGGATCTTCTCGATTTCTTTGTTCTTCAGCGCGGCCTTCATCATCCGCAGGACGCTCAGCCGCAGCTCGTCTTTCTGCTTCATCGCCGCCGTCAAGTCCGCCTGAATCCGCTCGATATATCCCATTCATTCTCCTCGCGTCCGACCGCTTCGCGCACACGCTTCCGCAGCGTGCAAGAATATCACACGCCATTGCTCTTGGCTTTGTTGCGAGCCAGGCAGATCTTGCGGCAGGTGCCGGCCATCCCCGGTTGTCCCTGAGCAGGAGAGCATGTGGCGGATTCGGACACCCGCTTCAATGATGGAAGATCGGCGTCCCGGTCCCCTGGGAGCGTGGAGCTCGCTTCTAGCGTCCAGCCTCGAGTCTCATCGTCTAGAAATTTGACACAGAGAAATGCTGCCGATACGCTTGTTGAATGAAGATTATCGTTGCAGACAAAATCAGTGAACGCGGAGTGGCGCTTCTTCGCGAGACCGGCTGGGACATTGTGGTCTCGCCAGGCGCGGCGGCGCTGCCCAGCGAAATCATCGATGCCGACGGGCTCGTGGTGCGCAGCGCGACGAAAGTGACGCGCGAACTTCTGGAAAAGGCGCCCCGGCTGAAAGTCATCGGCCGCGCGGGCGTGGGCGTGGACAACGTCGACCTGGAGGCAGCTACGCACCGCGGCATCCTGGTGATGAACACCCCGGGAAGCAGCAGCGTCAGCGTTGCCGAACACACTCTCGCGCTGATGCTGTCTCTGGCGCGCTCGGTGCCGCAGTCGAACGCCTCGGTTCACGCCGGGCGCTGGGAAAAATCCTCGTCGGGAACGGAGCTTGCGCGGCAAGACCCTCGGCCTCGTCGGCTTCGGCCGCATCGGAACGGCAGTGGCTCTCCGCGCCCGTGCGCTGGAAATGGAAGTGCTCGCGCACGACCCGTACGTAACCCCGGCAGCCGCGCGGGAACTCGAAGTCGAGCTTGTGCCGCTTGAAGAGCTTCTGCGCCGCAGCGACGTGATTTCTCTCCACACCTCGCTCAGCCCATCGACTGAAAAAATGATCGACGCCGCGGCGATCGCAAAAATGAAACGCGGCGCGCGCCTGATCAACTGCGCCCGAGGCGAATTGATTGACGAAGCCGCGCTGGCGGATGCGTTGCGTTCGGGTCGACTTGCCGGCGCCGGACTGGACACGTTTGCCGTCGAGCCGCCCAAGAATTCTCCACTGATCGGCTTGCCGAATGTGGTGGCCACGCCGCACATTGGCGCATCGACCACTGAGGCTCAAGAAGAGGTCGGCACAGCCGTCGCGCAGCAGGTTCGCGATTATCTGGCCGACGGCATCATCCGCAACGCGGTGAACATGCCCGCAATTTCCGCGGAGCAGTACCGCCGCCTGCGTCCCTATCTGGAATTGGGCGAGCGCCTCGGGATGCTGGTCGCGCAGGCTGCACCGTCGCGTAGCTTCAGCCGGCTGCGCATCCGCTATTCGGGCGAGGCCGCCGAGCTCGGCTCGCACGTTATCCGCAGCGCCGTCGTCGCCGGCCTTCTGAATTCCGTGCTGGACGAAAAGGTGAACCTGGTGAATGCAGGGCAGGCTGCCGCGGAACGCGGTTTGCTCGTCGAGGAAACCGCGCGCCGACGCGAACGCGGATTTCCGAACACGGTCGAAGTGACTCTCTGCGACGGAGGCCGCGACCTTTCCGTCGAAGGTTCGGTGATGCAGGATGGCTCGCCGCGCATTTTGTCGTTTGACAGCATCGGGCTGGAAGCGCCGCTCGAAGGGACGCTTCTGCTCACGAGAAATCGTGACGTGCCCGGCGTGATCGGCCAGATTGGGACGGCTCTGGGAGGATTGGGAGTGAATATCGCAACGTTCGCGCTTGGCCGCCGTGAACCCGTGCGCGGCGCGGAAGCGGTGGCGCTCGTGCGGCTCGACGGAGAAGTGAACGCGGCGATCCTGCAGAATATTCTGGCGATTCCGTCCATCACGGAAGCTCGCCTGATTCGTTTGCCGGAGCCGGCTCGCGCCAGCGCCGCGTGCTGAGGACGATGGCCGCGAGGCAAATATGATTTCGCGCTACGCGAGCGCCGTCACTGCCTCCGCGATGTGGCCGGCGGAAATGCCGAACATGTCGAGAAGCTCTTTCTCTTTCCCCGAATGCGGCATGCGCGTGACCGCCAGATGGCGGAACTTCGCCGGCGCCGCGCCTGCCTGTGCCAGCGCGGAAAGAACGGCTTCGCCCACGCCGCCTTCGGCCCAGTGGTCCTCGACCACGACCAGGTTCCCGCCCGTTGCTTTCACCTGATCGGCGAGCGCCTTGCCGTCGATGGGCTTCACGCAGTAAAGATCGATCACCCGAATCGCCGTCCCTTTCGCTTTCAGGTCGTCGGCGGCCTTCAACGCTTCGTGCAGCGTGACACCCGCGCCAATCACGGTGACGCGATCCTGCGCGCTCTGCCGCAGAACTTTGAATCCCGGTACCGGGAACTTTTCGTCCTTCGAATAAAGAATGGGCGTCTTCGGCCGCGACGTGCGCAGATACGTGATTCCATCCGTGCGCGCCAGGTATTCGGTGAGCCGCTCGGCGGAAATCGCGTCGCTCGGATAGAGCACCTGAGAGCCGTTCACCGCCCGGAAGATGGCCAGATCCTCGAGTCCCATCTGCGATGGCCCGTCTTCGCCGATTGAAACGCCGCAATGCGAGCCGCACAGGCTGAGGTTTGAACGGCTCACCGCCGCCATGCGGACTTCGTCCACCGCGCGCGAAAGAAAACATGCGAATGTGTCAGCGAAAGCCGTGAACTCGCGCGCCGCAAGCCCCACTGCCACGCTGACCATGTTTTGCTCGGCGATGTATCCCTGAAAGAACCGGCCGGGATAGGCCTTCGCGAAAATTTCGGAAAAAGTCGAATTGTCGACATCGCCCGACATGACCACCAGCTTTGGATTCACCGCGCCGATGCGCTTCAGCGCGTATCCATACGCCTCGCGAGTCGCCAAGGGCTTGGCGGGATCGTAGTCCGGCGCGGCTGGCGGTGGGAAATCCGCGCGATGAGGAAGAGATTTTCGGGCGTAGGATTTTCCGGGATCGGGCGGTACGTCGATCCCGCCGCCCAGTTCCTTGATCGCCGCGGCGAGCTGATCCTTCGAGAACGGCTTGCCGTGCCAGCCCTGTTTCCCGGCCACTTCGCTGAACCCTTGTCCCTTTACCGTGCGCGCCAGAATTGCCTGTGGCTTGCCCTTGGTCGCCTTCGCGCGATCGAGCGCTGACAGCACGGCGGGCACGTCGTGGCCGTCAATCACTTCCGTGGCGAATCCCTCGGACTCGAATTTCTTCTTGTAGATGTCCATCTGGTACTCGTACATCGTCGGCTCGCTCTGCCCGAGCGCATTGATATCCGCGAGCACCGTGAGATTGTCGAGCTTGTCGTGGCCTGCGAACGCCGCCGCTTCCCAGATTTGTCCCTCAGCCAGTTCGCCATCGCCCGTCAGGACGTAGACACGCGTGGGACTCTTGTCGAGCCGCGCGCCGATCGCCAGTCCCGCGCCAACCGAAAGCCCTTGCCCCAGCGAGCCCGTCGCCGCATCGACCCCCGGAATCAATGGCGTCGGATGACCTTCCAGTTCGCTCGAAGCTGTTCGCAGCGTCATCAGGCGCGACTCGGGGAAAACGCCGGCCTCCGCCAGCGCCGCGTACAGCAAAGGCGCGGCGTGCCCCTTCGAGAGAACGAAGCGGTCGCCATCGGGCGAATTCGCGTTCTTCGGATCGAACTTCATCGCGTAGAAAAATAAGCCGGCGACCAAGTCCGCCGCGGACATGCACGAAGTCGGATGGCCCGATCCGGCCGCGGTGGTCGCCATCATCGAGAGGATGCGGAGACGTCGCGCCTTTTCTTTGACTTCCGCGACAACCGACGAAGAAGGTCCTGCGGGTGAGGTAACGCTCATGAGGGGCTCCTTTTCTGAGGCTGCTCTAGTTGAGATGCAATTCTACCTATTTCGGACGCAGCCCGCGAGCGCCTTCGAAAATCTTGGCCGGTTGGACTGGGTCACCGGATCGTGCGAGGCGCAGGGCTTGCGGCCATTCATGAAAGCCGGTGGGCTGGCCCCGTCTGGGATCGTCTGCCAGGGACGTTAAATGACAGTTGGCTCCCACACAGGTTCGGGAGGCGACTCTGAATAATTTCTATGACCGGCCCGACAAGTCGGCGCCCTTGGCCTCTTTGCCCGCCATGGTGACCACGGCGACCAGAACTGCCACGAACAGCACCGTCCACGCCAGCACGGGTGCGTAATTCCCGCGGTAGCGCTGCTCAGCAACCTTTGCCTGGATCACCGCATTCCCCGCTGAAAGCAGGTTGCCCAACTGGTACGCGAATCCCGGAAACGTGGCGCGCACCGCGGGCGGCGAAAGCTCGTTCAGGTGCGCCGGAATCACGCCCCATGCGCCCTGCACCATGAATTGCATCAGGAATCCGCCGAGCGCGAACATCGGCGCCGAATGCGAGTAAGCCCACAGCGGTATGGCTGGAACCGCGAGCAGAGCCGCCACCACGATCGCCCGCCGCCGTCCGATTTTTTCCGACCACGTGCCAAACACGATTCCGCCGAGCAGCGCGCCCAGGTTGTAGATCACGGCGATCAATCCGACGGTCCCCGGCGAGAAGCCGTGGTTCTTTTGCAGAAACGTGGGATAGAGATCCTGCGTGCCGTGGCTGAACGAGTTGAATGCGAACATCAGCACGACGAGAAACAGAAAGCTGCCGAGATATTTCCAAATGTCGCGGCCGAGGCGGAGTTCAGCGCGATGAGACACGCCGCCCGCAAGCCACGCCGGCGACTCCTTCACGCCTGTGGCGATCAGGTACACGACGGGCAGCGCAGGCAGCGCCCCGATCACGAACATTCCCCGCCATCCGACGAAGCGGAAGAGCAACCCGTACACCAGAGCCGCGAACAGGTACCCGATCACGTACCCTTCCTGCAGCAGCCCGGAAAAGAACCCGCGTCCTTCGGCGGGAAGTGTTTCGAAGGCGAGCGCCGCGCCAACGCCCCATTCGCCTCCCATGGCCACGCCGAAAAGCGCACGGATCAGCAGGAATGCATGCAGAGACGGCGCGAAGCCCGAAGCCAGCTCAAAAAGCGAATAGCAGAGAATGTTCGTGAGCAGCGCGGGGCGCCGCCCGTAGCGATCGGCAAACAGTCCGAAGATGAACGCTCCCACCGGACGCATGGCCAGGGTGACGAAGATCGCTTCCGCAACGGCAGATATCCGCGCGCTGAACTGCGTGGCGATCGCGCTGACGCAAAACACCAAAATGAAGAAATCGAACGCGTCGAGCGACCAGCCCAGCATGCACGCGAGGAAAGTGGTCCGTTGTTCTCGCGTGAGCCGCCGGAATTGCGCCAGAAAGACGAAGCTTCCGCCGCCGGGCGTCCGTGGAGGCGCGCTGGAGTTCATCGCGATTCGCCCTGCGCGGGAATTGATTTGGGATTGAGGATCGCGTCGGTCACGCGCGCGACTTGCACCATTTCGGCGACGTCATGCACGCGGACGATATGCGCGCCGCCGAGAATGCCGGCCGCGAGGGTTGCCGCCGTGCCCCAGGCGCGTTCCGCGACAGGCGCCCCGCGAAGTGCGCGGGCAATGAACGCCTTGCGCGATGTCCCGACAAGCAGGGGATAGCCGAGCGGCGAAAGTTCCCCCAGTCGCGCGAGCAGTTCGTAATTTTGCGGATAGCTCTTACCGAAACCGAAGCCGGGATCGACGATGATTTGCGATTCGGCGACTCCGGCGCGGCGGGCAATTCTGACCGAGCGACGCAATCCCGTGATCACATCGCGCATCACGTCGCGTGCGAACGGCCGCTGCTGCATCGTGCGCGGAACGCCGCGGACATGCATCAGCACAAGTGCCAGCTTGCACCGCGGCACAAGTTCAGCAAGACGCGGATCGTTGCGCAGACCGGTCACGTCGTTCACAATTTCCGCGCCCGCTTCCGCCGCAGCTTCGGCGACCTCTGCCTTGCTTGTGTCCACCGAAACAGGAATTTTCAGTTTCCCGCGCAACTTCCTCAGCACCGGCAAAATCCTGCGCAGCTCCTCCTCCAGCGAGACTCCCTCGGACCCGGGCCGCGTGGATTCCGCGCCGATGTCAATGATGTCCGCGCCCTGCCGCTCGATCTCGAGCGCGCGCTCGACGGCCGCGTCCGGGTCGAGATGCAACCCGCCGTCGGAAAAGCTGTCGGGCGTGACGTTCAGCACGCCCATCACGAGTGTGCGCTCGCCGAGCACAAGCGTCCTCGACGGCAGCTTCAGCCGAAATTTCCTTCGCCGAAACATGGACGGCTATTGAATCACGCTTTTCGCCCTCGAGTAAGCGGCGAGTCACACGGATCAGTTTGAGGCGTTAACGTAGTACGCAGCGCGATTCGAGACGGCCACGCTTGGCTCGCCAGGAACATCGACGCGCAGCCGATGCCATCCGCCAGGACCCGCCCCGCCCGGTTGGATCTGCGGGTAGTAGCCCAACGTATATTCCGCGCGGATCTTCTGCGCGATCTGGCGGAAGGTGTCGGCAAGCGTCGGCGCTTCGTGGAGGAAATAGAGTTGTCCTCCCGCGCGACGCACCAGCTCCGCCAGATACACCGTGTATGCCGGAATGCCCACCCTCAGCGCGTCAGGCGAGACGAGCGTCGTGCCGCGGTGGGCCGCGAGCCACTGAGCCGTCATGATGCGCGGGCGATTTTCAGTCGAGACGGCAAACACCTGAATATCCTGCGCCGCAAGCAGCTCCGAAAGATCATCGAACGTCAGCCGGTCTAGATCTGTCGGCGACGGCCGCTCGCTCTCCGGGTCGAGGGTCAACCCGAGGCCGCTGTCCTGTCCGTCGGTAAGCAGGACGATCGCCTTGCGTCCTGTGCGTCCAGGAAAGAGCTTGTGGGCGGTGAGATAGACGGCCTCGTAGATGTTCGAGCCGCCCGTGTCGCCAAACAATTCCTCCACGTTGACGCGCGCGATGGCGCGACGCATCAGTTCACGCACATCCGAGAAGGAAAGCTGCAAATAGGTGTGCCTGGCGAAATCGACGATGGCGGCCTGATCGACCGGCGCGAGGGCATCGATCAGCGCGTCCGCGGCTTTTTTCATCTCGTCCGCATCGGGGAGGACGCTGGGACTCGCATCAATTACGATTGCCACGCTGGCCGGCTGCGTGGAGGCGTCGAAATAAGCGATCTTTTGCTCGGCGCCGTTGTCATAGATGCGAAAATCGGCGCGCGCGAGGCCGGGAACGGGGAGGCCGTCGCGCGTTGAGACCATGCACGTCACCGCGACCATTTGCGTCGTGCTGCGAATCGCGCGTGGTCCGGCTGTTTTGCCGCCGCTACGCGCTTCTTCTCCGGGATTGCCCTTCGAAACGGCCTTCAATTCGCCTGTCGCCCTGTCGCGCTGCCACACGATTCCCGTGTCGAGCTCGCGTACCTTTGGCAGCTTCTCTTTCTGGGCACCGCGCGGCGCGGCCCAAACTGGCAGGGCAAAAATCATCGCCACGGTCGCGGCTAGAATCGGCATGCGCACGCGACAATCATGGACCAACTCGCCGGCGATTGGCGAGTCGCAATCATTCGGTCGTCCATGGTTCGCCCTCGCGGTGTTCGAAACGGACGGGAGGGAAAGCAGGGAAGGAACAGAACGGGGAAGATCGCTTAGGTCCTAACTGTCTCGAATTCCGCGTCTCCGCGCCGCTGTGGCAAATCTCTTCAGTCGAGGTCAAAGTCGCGGAGGGGCTTTTCGACGGGGGCGTCCTTCGCCTTTTTCAAGCCTTCGGCGAATTTGCGAGCGAGGACGTCTTCTTTGATCTTTTCGGCTTCAACGGACGCGCGGAACTTGGCTTCGACGGCGTCCGCCTGCGCGCGCAGCAGCCGCGCCGTGTCGTCGAAATCGACGCCGGACGGCGGCTTGGGCGGCGGCACATGCGACAGGACGACGCCCAGGTTGGAGTCAACCGTCAGTTTCGCCTTGCAGCACGGGCAATCGACTTCAAAGGTGTCCGCGTTCTTTTCCGCCATACCCGTATTCTACGCTTTTCCCGATGCGAGCGAAATTCTGTGTCTCAGCTCCATAATTCCGTCACCCCTAACTAACGGCCCAGTGAAAATGTCACTCGATAAAATCACGATTGAGTTCAGAGGAGAGCAGTAGGGAGCCGTACCCGGCCAGTTCGCCTGAAGAAGATTCGAAGCTCAAATGGAGGTCGCGAAAGAAGCAGTGCTCTTCCATCTGGCACCCGCTGAGCTGACTTGCGGTCAGGCCGGTGCGGGCTTTTCGCCCTTGGCCAAGCCTGGAAGCGGCCGTGGATCGGGACGCAGCGTGAGCTGCGGCTCCTTGCTCGGCACGGGCGGAGCCGGCGGCGCAGGAGGCGTCGGCTTGGCGGGGAGCGGTTTACCTTCGACGAGAAGCTTCAGTTCGGTCGCGTCGAGCACTTCGCGGTCGAGCAGCGCCTGCGCGACACGTTCGAGCGCGTCGCGATACGTTTCCAGGATGTTGTGCGCCTTCTGGTACGACATGTTCACGATGCCGCGCACTTCGCCGTCGATTTTGATGGCCGTGTCTTCGGAGTAGTCGCGATGCTGCGCGATTTCGCGTCCCAGGAAGATCGCTTCTTCTTTCTTACCGAACGTCAGGGGCCCGAGCGGGCTCATGCCCCATTCGCAGACCATCTGCCGCGCGATTTCCGTGGCGCGTTCGATATCGTTGCCCGCGCCGGTGGTGATGTGGTGGAGGAACAATTCCTCCGCTGCGCGTCCGCCCATCAGCACCGCCAGCTGCGATTCGAGGAATTCCTTCGTGTAGGTGTGTTTGTCGTCGATGGGCAGCTGCATGGTGACGCCGAGGGCCATGCCGCGCGGAATGATGGTCACCTTGTGCAACGGATCGGCACCGGGAGTCATGGCCGCGACGAGCGCGTGCCCCGCCTCGTGGTACGCCGTGTTCTTCTTCTCCTCATCCGACAGGATCATCGATCTCCGCTCGACGCCCATCAGGACTTTGTCCTTGGACATCTCGAAATCGGCCATGGTGACAAGTTTCCGATTCTGGCGGGCGGCCCACAGCGCGGACTCGTTCACCAGGTTCGCTAGATCGGCTCCCGAAAATCCCGGAGTGCCGCGCGCGATCACGGAAAGGTCCACGTCGTCTGCGATGGGCACCTTGCGCGTGTGCACGCGAAGAATTTCTTCGCGCCCCTTCACGTCGGGCCGCGGAACCACAACCCGCCGGTCGAATCGTCCCGGCCGAAGCAGCGCGGGATCGAGCACGTCGGGACGGTTCGTCGCGGCGATCAGGATCACGCCCTCATTCGACTCGAAGCCGTCCATTTCGACCAGCAACGCGTTCAGCGTCTGCTCGCGCTCGTCATGCCCGCCGCCGAGCCCCGCGCCGCGATGGCGCCCCACCGCGTCGATTTCGTCGATGAAGATGATGCAAGGCGCGTTCTTCTTGCCCTGCTCGAAGAGATCGCGCACGCGGCTGGCGCCCACGCCCACGAACATTTCCACGAAATCCGAGCCGGAGATCGAGAAGAACGGCACATTGGCCTCACCGGCAATGGCCCGCGCGAGCAAAGTCTTGCCCGTTCCCGGAGGCCCGACCAGCAGTACGCCCTTGGGGATTCGTCCCCCAAGCTTCTGGAATTTCTGCGGATCCTTCAAAAAGTCGATGATCTCGTAGAGCTCTTCCTTCGCTTCATCAATCCCGGCAACGTCCTTGAAGGTCGCCTTCTTCTGCTGCGCCGTGAGCAGGCGCGCGCGCGATTTTCCGAAGCTCAGCGCTTTGTTCCCGCCCGCCTGCATCTGCTTCATCATGAAAATCCAGAACGCGACCAGCAGCAGCAGTGGGCCGAAGTTGATCAAAAACCCGATCCAGTTGGCGTCCTTGACTTCCTTGTAGTTGTACTCGACGTGCTGCCCCGTCAGTTCTTTCACCAGGTCGGGGATCGCCGTGTTGGCCAGCGTGACGCCATGAAACTTGGTTCCATCGCGGTACTCGCCCTGCAGTTCCGAACTGTTCTGCGAAATGTAGACGGTCACGTCCTTGACGTTCCCGGCATCCACCTTCTGCAGAAAGTTCGAGTACTGCGGCTCATCTTCGTGCGCCGACTGGCCGCCCGTGGACGCCATCTTCCACAGCACCACGGCCAGAACAATCATCAAAAGCCAGAACAAAATCGTTCTTACGGTCGAGTTCACGTCTTTATTTTACCTCACCCTCAATAATACGCCGCGCAGGCCCTTGCGGGCCTCCGCGCTCCCCCTGCCGTTCCGGGTGGTCAATAAGATTAGATGCCCTGAGGCACCGCCGGTATTCAAGCGGCCATCCCCCGGCGCGGCTCCAGCTTAAATCCCTTCTTCCTCGATCACTACGCCCACCAGCGTGCGGTTGTCAGCGCAAAATCCTTCCGCCGCCGGCATCCCGCGGGCCCAAATCAAGCGCCCTGCGCTCTCCAAAACCGGCCAATGACGCCTGGCGTCACTGGAAATACGCGCGGCCAGGAACATCTGCTTGAGCTTCCTTGGCCGGCGCCGGCCGTGAGGCGTGTAGGCATCACCGGGCCGCCAGTTGCGTAGAATCAGAGGCGCGCTGAGCGAGCTGGCATCCAGGACTTGGCTATCCTCTTTAGTGTCGCGCTGTGTT
This sequence comes from uncultured Acidobacteriota bacterium, assembly GCA_963753475.1. Taxonomy (GTDB): domain Bacteria; phylum Acidobacteriota; class Terriglobia; order Acidiferrales; family UBA7541; genus Palsa-295. Next base: position 184,500 of record CAVWCN010000015.1, on the reverse strand, counting down.
CTGGCCCAGTCAATCCTTTTCAGCCTAAAGCGAATCCCGATTTCGGGCACGCAAACCATGGTTGACCCGGTGCTGCCAAGGCTCACAGCATATTGATACGCGACCGGGAGGCGTTTGGTTTCCTCTCCTTTTCCGACTCCTTTGCCGGTAGCGCCTGCCGAAAAAACAAGATCGTCGAACCTTCTCTCCACGCGAATCCCACCGGCGAGGTCCACGCTTCGCCCGCTTGTCGATTTGAACGCCAGCCGGATCACCTCTTCAATGTGGCGCGACGTCAATTCGCGTTGGTCGCCCCGCAGTTCCCGGTAGACACGCCGGACGATGCGCTCGGTAAGCGCCCGCCAGGCCTGCGCGCCGTTCCGGCCGCCGAGTCCAGCGGCCTCCCCAAACGGATGCAACAAATTGCGGACGGACACCTCCAGAGCAACGCGTTTCTTGCCGCTGTCTTTTCGAGTCACTACGGTTCGAAAGCGTTCCTCCACCAGCGCGTCCCAAAACACCCGCTCTTCCCGCGAGAGCTGCGCGAGTTTGCACAGATGTTGGACGATGCGCGGCGAAAAATCGCGTTCGATAATCGGAAGAAGCCGCCCACGAATCCGCGACCGCAGTCGTGCGTCATCCTGGTTCGTTGTATCTTCGCGCCAGGACTGCTTCATCCCGGCCAGATAATCGCGCAGCTCTCGCCGTCGAATTTCGAGCAGCGGTCGCACGACCGCTCCCGTCACCGGATAGATTCCCGCAATGCCGGTGGGGCCGGTGCCGCGAAGCACGTGTCCCAGGACTGTTTCGGCCTGGTCGTCGGCCGTGTGTGCCACGGCCACGCGAGTGGCCCGACCTTCCGCTACGAGCCGTGCAAAAAACGCGTAACGCAGCCGCCGCGCCGCATCTTCCAGGTTCCAACCGTTTCGCTTCGCTTCACCCGCCACGTCCGCTCGGTCGAGAATGAATTCCAGGCCATGTGATTCCGCCAGCTCCGCCACAAATTCGGCGTCTTGATCCGATTCCTGGCCGCGCAGTTGGTGGTCGAAATGGGCTACTCCGAGCGTGATCCCGAGCTTCCCTCGAATCGCTTCAAAAATGCGGAGCAGAGCAACGGAATCAGCCCCTCCCGAAACAGCCAAAACTACGTTGTCTCCCGGCACAATCATCCGTCGTTCCCGGATATGCGCCAGAACCGACTGTTCAAGTGGTGTTCGCATCGGCCAGAGGTTTGCGCTCTACGCTCGCAAATCGGAGGTCCGGAAAGCGGTTATCTCCCCCGGAAGGCATGAGTATAGCAGCGGACCGGCTAGTCCGCAGGGACGGGCGGGGTCTGCCTCTACTCCAATTGCCGAATTCCAATTTTCAATTTTCAATTCCGATTGAAAGATGGCGGCGAACAGCAGAGTCTCCGAGAAGGAACTACGTGTGGTTGGCTACTTGTTGACTGAAGAGGTCGCGGCTATACGAAATCCGCCGATCGAGCGCCACGGCCGCGAAATACGAGCACCCGCGACGCTCGTTTTCCACCCACTGCGCCACGCTGGGAACCACGGGGCGCGTGATTCGTCCTACCATATTGAGCAGGGCATAGTAGAGGCCCACCACGCGAATCTGCTTTTGGTCATCGCCGCGTTCGGGGCACAGATGCACGAGTTGCACCAGCCGGTCGAAATCGCCTGCGGCGACGTCCTGGCCCGTCATGCCGGTAACTTCAAGGATATGATTCGAAAGCTGGATTCCGCGGCTGTATGCCAGCATCGAGCGGCAGTGCAAGACGAAAAACTGGAGCAGGGCCGCCAGCGAAATCACGAAAATCAGTGCGGCAATCATCGCGCCCTCGCCAACAACCGGCCGGCCGCCAGCCGCGCCTCATCCGGAACCTTTGTAAACGTGTACGCCCAGGACGCCGGCAGCCATAGTCCCAGAATCGGCAACAAGTAACGCAACACGGGCATATACAGCCCCGGAAAGAGGTTCCCGATCGCATAGGTCCCAGCCGTCGCACTGAAATACACGCCCAACGCCAGCACGAGCTGAACCAGGCGCATGCGCGTTTCGCGTAACTTCAGGACGGCGCCCCAGAGAAGATAGGTCAGCACCAGACCCACAAAGTACAGGTTTTGGCCCATTTCTACGACGAATTGTGAGGTCAGATGGTGCTGATTCTGGCGAACAACCAGGTAGGAAAAGAAAGCCGTAGCCAACAGGAGCATGACGGCCGCTCTGCTCACATAGCGGCTGACCCGCATTTCCTGGAACACTTCCTGATAAAAGTGAATGATCACCCAGAACATCAGGATCGTCAGCAGGCTGTCCGAGTAGTAGTAGTAGTAGCCGTAGATCGGAGACGTGATGCCAAAGCGGAGGGTGCAAGCGACCAGGCCGCATGTCTGGGCCGCCGCCGCTATCATGTAGACATTGATCGACAACTCGTGGAGAAATGACTTCCTGAAGAAAAGACACACCACCACGTAGGCTTCGAGGATCACTCCCGCGGTACAAAGCAAACCTGAATATATGCCAGGCATTTTCAGTCTGATCGGCCTGGCTCAGCAGATCCTATAAAGGGCCTAAGCCAAAGTTTCTAGCTTACTTCCCCCACGGAATTGCCGGTGCCGGTGCTGTGGTCGGCGCCATCGTCCAAGACGGCGCGCTTGCGGTAATTCCGCCGTCCCAAGACTGCGTTGCGATATTCCTCAAACCCATCGCAGCCGTCAGAACCACCAGAACCAACACAACCAACATCAGCCACTTGCTCATTGACCCCTCCGGGTACGTTACAACCGGGCGGAGTCTATAAGCAGTGTGCTGCCGTCAAGGGGGAAATTTTAGGGGTGTGTGTCCAAACGGTACACACCCATCCCTTGCTGGCTGAGCCAGAGCCTTATCCAACTTGTCGATGGGGAGCGTAGCGTCCGCGTCCTGTGGGGTCAATGTTACGAAGGTACTATTCGCGTGCGCGCGGCGCGTAATACAAACATCCTCACGTCACCTGATTATTTGCAGTCCGGGTCAGCGGCAGCCGCGTCGATAAATCCACCGCGGGATAACGGGACGTACAGTCTGATTTCTCTTCGACGCGTCCGCATTCCTTGACCCGTGTGCGTCCCTCGTCTAAACTACCCGTTTAATTCGTTCTTGAGATTTGCTCCTGGACTGGGAGAATTCAAGCGAGCCGTTTCTGCCGTGGCGTGTTTCCGGCGTGATTCCCCCTGAATTGCGGGCGGACCCTGGAGATTTCGTTCGAGCGCAAACGTTCTTCGGTTCCCTCCGTGGCAGCGGACTGAACGTGACACTGTAGAGGAGAAATATCTTTGCCGAAGCGGACGTATCAACCTCATGTGCGCAGGCGCCACAAGAAGCACGGCTTTCGCGCACGAATGAAAAGCGCAGGTGGACGAAAAGTTCTTGCCCAACGCCGCAAGAAAGGGCGCCACAGCCTCACGCGGGTCTGACTCGCCGCAACTCGATCTCCCGCGCGACTTCCGGCTCTTGCGCCGTGCCGAGTACGATGCGGTGTATCGGGAGTCTCGCCGCCGGTCGAGCCGTGAATTCACGGTTTTTCTTCGTTCGAATGGTCTCGGATTCAGCCGGTTCGGATGGAGCGTGAAGAAAGCGCTCGGAACTGCGGTGCGGCGCAATCGAATTCGCCGCCGCCTGCGTGAAATCGTGAGGTTGCATCGGCAGGAGATCGCTGCCGGATGGGACGTCGTGATTCATCCGCGGAGTTCGGTGGCGTCCTCAAGCTTCCCGGCTCTCGCGGACGAACTGCTCAGACTGTTGCCTCGTCGCGAGTAAACAGGCCGGTCAAAAGGTTGGATTTGCACCAGCGCATGAGAGTGATCGAATTCAAAACGCGTCCTTGGAGCCACCCGGCTCCCCGCCTCTCGGAGCCTGGTTCCGGCGGTATGGAAATTCCATTTGACACGTTTCCCGCCGGGCAGGAGAAGGATATTGAACACCGCGAGTGCAACCGCATGGCACCGGGCGTGGCACCCGGCGCTGCTCCGGCGGAAATTCGCCGTGTCGCGCCTTCCTTCGGCGCATGGCTCCTTCTCGCATTTCTGCGCTTTTACATCATTTTTCTTTCACCTGTTTTCGGCGGCGCTTGCAAGTTCTACCCTTCGTGTTCGAATTACGCGATCGAAGCTGTGACAAAGCACGGCGCGCGGCGCGGTTTTCTGCTCGCGGCCAAAAGACTCCTGCGCTGCCGCCCGTTTACGCAGGGCGGGTTCGACCCCGTCCCTGACGATCTCCCGCATTCCAAGCAACCGAACTTCGCGGAAGAAAAGGCCCGCGTCTTCACGGAAACAGACTCCAGGATCCAACGCACGGAGAGGCGGATATTGTGAGCGAAATGTCCGACCAGGTTCGCGGCGTTATTTTCGTGATCGTCGCGCTCGGAATTTTTTTCGCCTGGTCTCACTTCTTTTCTCCCATTCCCCCCAAAGCGCCTGCTCAGGATCAGCACGCCGCCGTTCCTGCCGGCCAGATCAAGCCTCAAGCAGGGCAGCCAGCGAAAACTACAGCCGCGGCCCCGGCCGCACCTCGCGAGGTGCCCGTCGCGCGTGCCACCTCCGAACGCCTCATTGTCGTTGAGAGCTCGCTCTATCGCGTCGAAATCTCGAATCAGGGCGCGGTGGTGCGAAGCTGGACGCTCAAAAAATATCTGGACGATGAGAAGCCTCCGCGTCCTCTGGATCTCGTCAATCCCGAGGCTTCGCCGCAATTCGGCTGGCCGCTTTCGCTCCAACTCGCCGACAATCGCGTGGAATCGCAGGCGAACAGCGGCCTCTTTCAGGTCTCGGCTGCCAGCCCTTCCGGCGCCGCTCCTGCGGATCAAACGCCCTTTCAGGCGCCGGTCAGCCTCACTTTTCATTTCAGCGACGGCCATCTCGACGTAACCAAGAAACTCGATTTCACTAAGACCTATCAGCTGGCCGTCGAAACCTCCGTCTCCCTGGATGGCAAGCCTCTCGCCGCCGCTCTGGCGTGGCGCGGCGGCTTTGGCGATAAGACCGTTTATCACGAGGCGCAGCTCATCAGCGTCTTCTACAATCAGGGCGGCAAACTCGAAGTTCTGCCTTACAAGAAGCTCGGCGTTTCAGGCAACGAGAGCCAGCCTGCCCTTCACGCCGGCCCGCTCGAGTTCGCCGGCCTCGAAGACCAATTTTTCGCAGCGGCCTTCATATCCCAAGGCGCTTCCAATCTTGATCTCTGGGACTGGACGGAAAACCGCAACGTCACCGTTGACGGCAAACAGGAATCCGAGCCGGTCGCCGAGATGGCCGCCGGCAGCGCTCAGCCCGAGGCGCTGAGACTCCGCATGTACGTCGGCCCGAAAGATCTCGGTCTCCTTAGCCAGGTGCATCCTTCACTGGAAGCCCTGGTCAATTTCGGCTGGACCACCGTAATCGCCAAACCGCTGCTCTTCGCGCTACAGTGGCTGCACAAGTACATCCCGAACTATGGGTGGGTCATTATCGTTTTGACCCTCGTCATCAATTTCGCGATGTTCCCGCTCAAGATGAAGAGCTGGCGCTCCATGCAGCGCATGCAACGCGTCATGCCGGAGATTCGCTCCATTCAGGACCGCTACAAGAAATATTCCATGACCGACCCTCGCAAACGCAAAATGAACGAGGAAGTCATGGCCGTCTACCAGCGCGAAGGCATCAATCCCATGGGGAGCTGTCTCCCCATGGTTTTTCAGATGCCCATCTGGTGGGCTCTCTGGCGCGTCCTGACCGGAGCCATCGAGCTGCGCCATGCCCCGTGGATTTTGTGGATCCACGACCTGTCCGGGAAGGATCCCTACTACCTCCTTCCGATCGGAATGGCCATCACCATGTACCTGATGACCAAGATGACGCCGCAAACCACCGTCGATCCCGCGCAGCAGAAGATGATGAATTTCATGCCACTGATGTTCGCCGCCTTTTTCTTCACGTTGTCCAGCGGCCTCAATCTCTACATGTTCACGAGTAACCTGATCGGCGTCGGCCAGCAGTATTACTTGAACCGCACCCAGCCTCTTCCTAAAATAAGCAAATTCAAAAAGAAGAAGACGGGAACGAGCGTAGGATGAGCGTTCAACTTCGATTCGTTTCCGGCGAAGACCCGAATGGATGGCCCGAATGAGCGATGGTTCAGCGCAGAGACCCACAAGAAACTCGCATTCGCCCGCAAGAAACCCGCATTCGAACGATCGCGCGCACGGTGCGCCTCAATCGGATCGCCAGCCAGGCTCACAGGGCGCCATTGTCGATTCTTCCTTCGCGCCGCAAGATATCGTCCCTCGCCTGAAGGCTTTTCTCGATCTCGTCGCGCGTGAAATGGCTCTCGCTATCCGATACGACATCGCGACCGCTTCGGAACCGGAAGGCGACGAATCAGGGCGCGCACAGGACGGTTCGGCTTCGCAAAAGAGTGGAGCCGCGCAGGATGAAACAGGCCTCCTCGTCCAGTTCAGTGGCGAAGATGAAGAAATTCTCCTTGCGCGCAACGGCGAACTCCTTCTCGCTCTCGAATACCTCGCGCATCGCTGGCTGCGTCTTCCGCCCGCGCTCCATGATCATGTCCGCTTCGAGTGCGGCGACTTCCGCGCCAACCGTCTCGAAGAACTGAAGCTTTCCGCCCGCGTTGCTGCTCAACGCGTTCGCGAGACGGGCCAGCCATTTCCTTTCAATCCCATGTCCTCGCGCGATCGCCGCACGATTCACCTGGAGCTCACAGGCGCCGCCGGCGTCCGCACCATGAGCGAAGGCTCCGGCGACCACCGCCACCTGGTCATCTACCCGGCCACCCCTCCCTCTCGTAAGTAGTTTCGAGCCGCGCTCGAATTGACTAGAAGCTGAACGCGGCGCCAACGTTGATGAGGCGGTTCGCTACCGGATTTCCCACTTGAAGAGAGAAAGGGCCGCTGGCGAGAGAAATGGATTGCCCGAAGAGCGGCGAGCCGAGAACGCTAACGGGTGGAGCGAGATTCACATTGTTCAAGGCATTGAGAACCGAAACACCGAACGTGAGCGCATAGCGACGACTCGTTGCTCCGCCCAGGCTGAATCCTCCTCCTCCCCCCAGTCCGCGGCCCCCCAAACCTCGCTCGCGCCTCTCCTGAGGCGCTTCGGGCGCGGCCCCCTCGTCGCCATGAGCCTCGCCGGCCTTCTCGCCGAACCCGACCGTCCAACTGAGCCGCAGGTTCAGCATGAAGTTTGCGGGTCCCGTCTCGCTGTTCGGGGGAATCGGTACGTCTCCCGGTCCCGGCGTGACATTGAAGGCGCCGTACGGCGTCTCCACGATTTGCGAGGCAGGCGTTGACCCGGTCGCGAGCGCAGGGCGCGCGTTACGAATTCCTGTCCCGTATAGATCCTGCGGCAGAACGATGCTGAACGGCTGGCCCGAATTCGCCATCAGTAGAGAGCTGAGCCGAAGGTTGAACGGCAACGCATAGCTACCGCCGATGAGCGCCCGGTGCCGAATGTCGAATTCCGCCCGCCCGTAGTCCGCCAGGATGTTCCAGGGATTCGAAGCGAAACTGTCCACTCCCGCGGTGTCGCTGTGCGCGTTGTTGAAGACGTAGTAACCGAACAGCGAAAGCTTATCGCTCGCGCGCACGTGAACGTTCGCGATCAGTTGCATCTGTTTGTAAATCGCTTCTGACTCGTACGCGTAGATATTTCCAGCGGCGTTGCCGAGGGGGCGCACGCCGGTCGTAAAGTCACCGGGACTGAATGTCCCGGGCAGCGGGGCATTGATATCGTTCGTTAGCAGCCGGTGCTCGCCCCGCGAATTCACGTAGGTAACGGAGACCGTCGTGCTCTTCGACAGTTCGCGTTCGAGACTCACCGCCGTATCTAGGTCGTAAGGCGATCGAAGCCTCGACGCAATCTGATAAACGGTAGGGACGGAGCTGGTGATTGCGCTGAGAGTCGAGATCGGAGGCGGCGTTGGAAAAAATGCCGGGCTATTTACGATGTACGTTCTCTGATTCTGCCCATTCAGACGCGCCGCGATGATCATCTCATCGTCGTCGAAGCGCTCGTAGAACATTCCCCATCCGGCCCGCAAGACGGTTTTCGTGTCCGAGCCATGGCCCAGTCCCCAGGCAATCCCGACGCGCGGCGCCCAATCAGCATGATCGCTTATGACGTTTTCCGTTTCGAACCGCAAACCGTAGCTGAGCGTGAAATGGGGCCAAACCTTCCAATCGTCGCCGGCGAATAGCGCCCCATCCAGTCGATTGATTCCCGCCAGGAGATTCCCTGCGGTGATATTGAACTGGCTCGGCCCGTAGCCCGCCGCTTGAATCTGGCCCATGGTCAAACCGCTCTGCAGACCCTTCTCGGTCTGCTGATAATCGGAAAGCGAGTTGAACGTGAACGTCCCGTTGAAGTTGCCGTTCGTGTCCTCATGGCGCCGGATGTCGCGCACAAACCCGCCGAACTGCACGAGATGCCCCTTGTGGGTCATGGTCGTGTAATTTTGCGCTTCGTAGTGAGTCTCGTAGCGCTCGAAAAAACCATTGCGGTCGCCTCCGCCCAGGAAAGCTCCCAGTACGTTTAGGGTCGGAGAAAAATCCTGCGGGATTTCCGAATTGTGAAAATGGAGGTACTGGAACCGAGTCTCGTTCACCACGTTATCGCTCAGCACCTGGCTGTCGATCAGCTGCAAATTGTGATGACGTCGCGTTGCGTTGTACGCCTGTGAAGGCAGCGACTGCGTGTCCACTCCGTCGTTCTGATCGGAGATTTCGAAGTAGCGATAGTTCGCCGTCAGCGTATTCCTCGGGCTGAGCTGGAAATCGACGCGCGGCCCAACGTTCGTGAGCACCCGAGGGTTAGAAACGGAAGCCACGAACGGCTCAATGTTGAAATTGGAATCCAGGACATCGGTGTTCACCAGGTTGGCGCGGTTGATGTTCCGGCGCTCGACGTTCACGAAAAACGACACTTTCTTGCTGATCGGGCCGCCAAAGTCCGCGTCCACCAGCCACGTGTGGTAGGACGGAGGCTGCTCCTCAGACACGTTCAGGAACGGGCTGAGCGCGTTCATGCTCGAGTCGTTGTACTCGACCGAAGCATTCCCGTGGTAAGCAGGGCTTCCCGGCTTCGTGAAAATATCAACGCGTCCGTAACCCAGCCGGTCGTTCTGGATCGAGAAAGGATTCGAGTTGACGCGAATCTCGCGGATATCGCGATTTTGGTGGCAAATCGCCGCCAGTGAACCCATCAATATAAATTTCGCCGCTTCCCGGACCCACGGATGGCCCCGCCAGGGCCGCAAGCTGGTTCTGAAATTCGTCGGGATCGTTCGAGAGCGCGTCCAGATTCTTCCCTGAGATCACTACCGCAGTGGCGTTGCCCTGCGGTGAAATATCGAGCTGCGACGCGCGCCCTTGGACCTCGACCTTCTGCGCTTGCGATGCGATCGTCAGCCGGATGTCCAGAGCGATGGTGCGGCCCTCGGCAATCACGACGTCTTCTGCGCCTGACGCCGTGAATCCTGCCGCCGCTACGCTGATCCTGTATCGGCCCGGCGCGAGTCCCGCAAACCGGTACTCGCCTTTGCTGTTTGTTTTCACCTCACGGGATGAGCCCTTTGCTTGCGCCTATGATTCGCACCGTCCGCCTGCGCACAACCGCACCTGACGGATCGACAACGCGCCCCTGCACCTCGCCGGCGCCCTGCGCATGCAAAGTGCTCACCAGCCCTAACAGGAGGACGATGCAGCACATCCCGCGCCAGCCATGGCTGATGCTAAGCAGCCTGGTCACGCCTTCTCTACGGTTCTCCGCGCGCACTCCCACGCCGATCTTTATGCCACAGAGACCTGAAAAATGGCTGAAGGCCTTTCACCTAGAAACAGCGAACGGTCGTGAACAGCTTCCGCATTCCACGGATCGCTGCGGCGGTCGAGTCCAATCAAATCTGGAGGTCGTATCCCTGCTTCCCCACATTGACGCACTGCGTCGCGCCAATCTGGTCGCGCAGCCCTGCGCCTTCGTGGATGTGTCCGCAAAACAGGAATTCCGGCTGCACGCGTTCCACCCACTCCCGCAGCGTCTGACTCCCCGCATGGTTCCCGCGTCCAACTTCATCCAACCTGGTTCCTCGCGGCGGGAAGTGAGCCACCACATACAACGGCTTCTTCCCCTCAAAAGCCTCCAGAGGCACCCGCAATTTCCTCTTCCGAATATTCCCCCGGCGTATTAAACGGCGTCGGGTTGCTGTACCCCAGCCCCGCCCACCAAGTCACGCCCCTGGCCCCTTCCAGCTCTCGCTCTTGCCGGTGGAAATCGACGAAGCCATACCGCTCGCACAGCGCGCGCGTCTGTTCGTGCGTCTCATGATTGCCCGGAAGCAGCCATAGCTTCTCGCCGAGCGGCTTCAGCGCCTCCGCGCACCGCTCGAGCCCGCGCCCGAACGTCGAAAGATCTCCCGCCGCGACATACACGTCTGCCGGGTGCGCTGATCGCGCGCTCGATCGTGCGAATATCGCCGTGAATATCGCTGAAGACGAAAATCTTCATCGCCCTGCGTCTCCCTCCCGCGGCACCACCTTCTGCATGTCGCGGAACAGCATCCCGTTCCTCAGCCAGCCTTCCTCCACCACGTGCCCGGCGTCATCGAACCATACGCCATACGTAAACGGCTGCGGCGCGCCCTTCCGTCGCTCGACGAACCGGTCCTCTCCGAACACGACCATGTGGCCGTCCCTCGCCGCGAAGGTTCGCACCAGCGGAAACCGCGCGAAATTCCAGTAAAGATGGACTTCCGGCAATTCCAGCGCGCGCGCCGTGAACGCGTCCGGCGGCGAATCGGGTGTGAATCGGAACGGCGGCGGACTCGAATCCCGCAAATCGTACCGCGATGCGTACACTCCACCGCTCGTGCGAATTGCGTCGCCCCAATCCAGCAGCGACGGCGGCACCGGCAGCGCCCCGATCCTCACCACCTGGATGTGATTTGCCGCAGCGAATTCCTCGACGCGCTTCAGCGCCTCGTGATGCGCCACTCCGCACGCGCCGATGTACGCTACCATCGCCAGCGCTCCGGCCCGGCACCACGCCGCGCGTGACACGCCGAATCCCCAATCGCGAATCGCCGGCGCGAAGAATAAAATCGCCGCAATCGCCGAGGCCGCGGCTCCCACCCACGCATGAAATGGCGACCGCACCGCCCGCGCAGCTTCCCACGCCCCCGCCGCTGCCAGCGTGAACAGCGCCCACATCACGACAGCCCGCCGCAAACCCTTCGTTCGGTCCCGATAGATGCACGCCGTAATCTGCGGCACCAGACCAATCGACGTGAGCGAGAAGTCGATGATGAAGAGCCAATCCCACGCGACGCGCCGCTCCGAAAACGGCGTCCACATCATGGTCCCGAACGATGTCATCCCGTCCAGCAGAATGTGGCTCAGAATTCCTGCGCCGTAAATCAGCGTCAACATTGCAAACGACGGCGCCGGAATCTTCCATCGCCGCGTCACCCCGCGCGTCAGCGCCGCCAGCCCCACGGCGAAAAATGGCAGCCCGAAAAACGAATGCGTGATCCCGCGATGGTATTTGACGATCGCCAGCGGGTCGCGCGAAATTGCCTCGCGCACCACATCCACGTCCGGAAACACGGCTCCCAGCGTCGCCGCAAAAATCGCAACCCGCGTTTTCCGGGTAGCGTGTGCGACGTTCCCGTCGCCGTCCTCCTCCTGTCCTTCATCGTAGGGGCGTTGCTTGCTGCGCCCCCTTCGCCGCGCCGCACTCGAGAATACGCCTTCCCCAACAGCGCGCCCGTAATCCCGTGCGTTATCGGATCCATGGGTGGAAGCGCGGGCCTTCAGACCCGCGGAAACGCCAATTCTTCTAGAACGTCATCCCGAACCCAGCCGTGTCTTCGCGGATGGCAGTAAGGGATCTGCTGCTCGTTTTTTGCCGCCGCAAACTCGCAGTCACTTGAGGAAGAAGTACGGCGAGTCACGCGATCTCAATTAAGGGCGACCGCTTGGCGATCGCCTCGCCGACGATTCTCGCCGCCACCCCATGCCGTCCCAGCGCCGCCATCGCCGCGTCTGCCGCTTCCGGCGCAACCGCCGCAAGCAGTCCCCCTGAAGTCTGCGGATCAACCAGCAATGCCCGAAACTCCTCCGCGACACCCGCCCCAAACCCGATGCAGCCCTCGAGAAACTCCCGATTGCTTTTCAATCCGCCCGAGAAAAATTTCCCTCGCGCCGCCTCCACCGCTCCCGGAAGATACGCGATCCGCTCGTGCTCGACCCGCATCGAGACACCACTGCCGGCCGCCATTTCCCGCGCATGCCCCAGCAGCCCAAATCCTGTAATGTCGGTCACCGCATGCACCGGCCGCGCACCCGCATTCGCGTCATCGACCTCGCGTAACGCCTCCGCCGCCTCCCGATTCAGCCGCGCCATCAACGCTTCCGCCGCCTGCACCCACGCCGCCTCCGCCTTGCCCTGCTTCAGCGCCGTCGAAATCACGCCCGTTCCCAGCGCCTTCGTCAAAATCAACGCATCACCCGCCCGCGCGCCTACGTTCCTCCAAATCTTCGACGGGTGGATCACTCCGGTCACCGCGTACCCAAACTTCAATTCCTCATCCCGGATCGAGTGTCCCCCGACAATCGTGCACCCCGCCTCCGCCATCTTCTCCAGGCCGCCGCGCAAAATCTCCTCGAGGATCTCCGGCTCGCGCGAATCCGGGAATCCCACCACCGAAAGTGCCGAAATCGGCCGTCCGCCCATGGCATAAACATCGCTCAACGAATTTGCCGCCGCGATCTGCCCGAACGTTCGCGGATCGTCCGCAATCGGCGTCAATATATCCACCGTCTGCACCAGCGCGATTTCGTCTGTCAGTCGATACACCCCTGCGTCGTCGCTGGTTTCGAACCCAACGAGCAGGTTAGGGTCAGTCGGCCGCGGCAGCCGCTTCAGCACGGAGTCCAGCAAACTGGGACTCAGCTTGGCAGCTCAACCGGCGGCCTTGGCCGCTTCAGTCAACCGCACACGAACGCGTTCCGCCAAGGCGATTTTCCTCCTCATTCCGCCCGCGATTATAGCTTACGACGAAGATATAGCGGCCTGGTCTGAGGCCGCACCGGATGACGCACGCCACCCCCGAAATCGGAACGCCGAATCCTCGCGCTAACTCCGGTTGCATCCGGACTGCATGGTGGGAACGGATATGCTCTTCGGGTTGGTCCTGGCGACGGTTGGAAACACGGTCCGCCCGGCGGCTCGATCAGCGCGCCGGTGCTCCTTCGCTTCGCGGTGGGTGGTGTTCCGGGCGTCGTTCTGGGGTGTCTGCTTCCCCGCTACTCTCGCGGCACTGTCGAACGGATCGGGATCGTCACCGGGCCCGATCCCTCGACGCCGATGACCACGTGGCAGCTTCCGTCGACGATCGCTCCCGGCTCGACGATCAGGCACGGGGTGTGTATCTCCGCCCTTACGATCGCCTTCGCTTGAATCTCCACTCGGCTGCGCGCCTGGATCTTCCCCTCAAAGCGGCCCGCAATCGTCACCGCGTTCCCGTCGATCTCTCCCTCAACCGACGCAGTCTCTCCCAGGATCAGCATCTCCCCCGATGTGATGCTCCCCCGCAGCCGCGAATCGAGCCGGAACGTTCCCGGCAGCTCCAGTTTCCCTTCCACACGGACGCCCTGGTCCAGGAAGCCGCTCCATTCGCCGGCTTCGTGCGGTCCTCGATCGAGCATCTTCCAGGCCATTCGGTACCTTGTCTGTTCTGTCTCTATATAAGTATATTACCGCATCAGTACCTGATAGAGTCGCATCAAATCGCCGTTGTCGTAATACTCGAAGGTCAACTCACCCGGCTTGCCTTCCCCAGCCGCCCGAATATGGACTCGCGTCGCGTAGTGCTGTTGTAGATCCTCGAGCGCCGCTTTCGTGTTGGGATCCGGCTGCGCCGAGGCCGGCGCGCTCCGCGGCCGCCCACTTCGCGCCACCATGCGCTCCACCTGCCGCACCGTCATGCCGTTTCGCGCCACCTTCCGTGCGAATTCGACCCGCTCCGCCGGGTCGGAAACGGTGAGAAGCGCGCGCGCGTGTCCCGCCGTCAACCGATTCTCCTCGATCATTTCCTGGATCGGCTGTTCCAGCCGCAGCAAACGAAGCGCGTTGGCAATCGTGGTGCGCTCCGTTCCCGTGCGCTCCGCAACCTGTTCCTGCGTTAGCGCGAACTCGTCCATCAGCCGCTGAAACGCCTGTGCTTCTTCGATCGGATTCAGATCCTCGCGCTGAAGGTTTTCGATCAGCGTCATTTCGAGCGCGAGCTCTTCCGGAACGTCCTTGAGCACCACGGGCACGCGATTCAGTCCCGCCCTTTGAGCCGCGCGCCACCTGCGCTCGCCCGCAATCAGTTGGTAGCGCCCGGCCCGCGAACGCGCAATCAGCGGCTGCACGATTCCGCTCGCCCGAATCGACTGCGCCAGTTCCTCGAGCGCCGTTTCGTGAAACTTCGTGCGAGGCTGGTAGGGACTGGGATCGATCAGGTCGATATCGACCTGCAGCAGCCCCTCACGAGGCGCCAGCGCCGGTGCCGCCGCTGTTGCTGCCTGTCCCGCCGCCGGTGCCACTGCTCCCGGCGCTGGCGGCTGAGGCGGCTCCGGCTCCCGAATCAGCGCGCTCAGACCCTTGCCCAACGCGTTTCTGGGCATTGGTGATTACCTCCTTTGCAAGTTGAATGTAACTTTCCGCGCCTTTACTATGTATGTCGTAGAACATCACAGGCAGTCCGTGGCTTGGCGCCTCCGCCAGACGGACGTTCCGGGGTATCACTGCGTCGAATACCTGCGAGCCGAAAAAGCTCCGCAGATCTGCCGAAACCTGCTTTGAAAGCGTGGTCCGGTCGTCGTACATCGTCAGCAGGATTCCTTCGATTGCCAGCGACGGATTGATCGTCCGCCGCAGCCGCATCAGCGTATCAATCATCTCCGACACGCCTTCGAGCGCTAGGTACTCGCACTGTATGGGGACGAGCACGGCGTCTGCCGCGGCCAAGGCGTTCAGCGTCAGAAGGTCGAGCGCCGGCGGGCAGTCGATCAGTACGAAGTCGTATTTGTCGCGAATGCCGCGGATCGCATTCTTCAGTCTGTATTCGCGCTGCTCGGCCGGTACCAGTTCAACGGCGGCTCCGGCGAGGTTCTTGTCCGATGGGAGGAGATATAACGACTCCATCTGAGCGTCAATAACGATGCGCTCGATCGGCTCGTCGAGAATAATGGCCTGGTAGAGCGTGCGCCGCGAGGGATCCTTGGGGAAGCCCAGCGCACTGGTCGTGTTTGCCTGTGGGTCGCAGTCGATGACGAGGGTGCGTTTCTCGGCTGCCGCCAGCGAAGCGCCAAGATTAACGGCTGTAGTTGTCTTCCCTACGCCGCCCTTCTGATTGGCGATCGCGATAACTCGGGACAATCCCCTCCCTCGGTACGAGAAGGGCGAAATGTAACAGAAGGCTTTCTCGCGATGCAAGAAAATGTTTCACGTGAAACATTTTCTTGGGAAAACACTCGGTCCCGTACTTTTTGTGAGTGCCTTACCCTGCAGAATCAACCTTGGAGACGACGGCGTAGGCGTCAGAATTGTTTCACGTGAAACATTTTAGCGCTGGAGTGCCCTATCAGAGGGCGTTCCGACAATCGCAAGTCTCCGACTTTCGGGCCCCAACTAAGCCACCTGTCAAATTGCTCGGCGCGAACCATTAATGGGTAGAAACGAGCCATAACAGTGGTGTTGGACTCGGAATAACAAATCTCCCGGTTCATAGAGGGAACTCCACTCACAAAATTGTTTCACGTGAAACAATTTTGCTAGTCCGGGACCATCACCTAGGTTGACCCACCGCCACGACACGATGCTTCGTTCCCGGTATCTGCACCGGTTCGTGCCACTCCCATCCCGGAACGCCCTTGACTTCCACAAAACCAGCCGAGCTGAGCCACAGAACAACCCGTCCGCCCTCCAAAAGTCTTCTCCCAGTCCATCTGAGGAACTCTCGATGCCTTCCAATCGCGCGCGCCGTCACAAAATTGAACTTCTCGCTTGCCGGAAGCTCCTCTATGCGACCTTTGTGCACGCTTACGTTCTTGAGATTCAGATCCCGGCGCACTTCCTCCAGGAATGCCGCTTTCTTCGCATTGGACTCGATCAGCATCGCCTCCAGCCCTGGTTTTGCCATCGCTATCGGTATGCCGGGGAACCCCGCGCCAGAGCCAAGGTCGGCGAGCCGACCGTTCTCGATCGTTGCCGCCTCGATCCCCAGCAAACTCTCGCCAAAGTGGAATTTCAGGATCTCGTGCGGCTCAGTCATCGCCGTGAGGGAAACTTTTCGGTTCCAACGCAGAAGCAGCGCAACGTATACCGTAACCTGTTCGCAATACGCGGGATTCGCCGAAAAGCCATATGTCCAGAGCGTTCTTCGGGTTTCGTCGGCTGAAAGCGGGTTCACAAGAGCACGGTCCTATCAGTGTAGTCGAACGCGCCGTCCTACTCAGGCGCTTGGGCCGGTTTGCCCGAAACGCGCGCGAATCGCGGGACCCAGTTTAATGGGCGCGAGAAGCCCTGCCGCCAAATCCGCCGCAAAATGCGCGCAAATGGACGGAATCAGGCTTCCCGTTCCCGCCCGCACCCCCGCGAACACGATCCCGATGATAAATGTCGAGATCAAGCCGCGGCGACCCTGGTAAACGTGTGCCACCGCGAAGAAAAGAGCCGAAATCACGATTCCGGCAGTCACAGAGTTGCCCGCCCAGCCTTCGAAAACGCCTTGGACAAAGCCCCGGTAGATCATCTCTTCGCAAACAGCCACCGTCGATACCAGGGCGATGAAGGCGAGTCGCTCGACGTTGTCCTGTGGGAAGATCTTCAGGGCCAGTTCCGCGATCATTCCTCTGATTTCGGCCGGCTTCGCCGCCAGTCGTCGGATGCTGGCGATCTGATTTATCAAGAGCAAAAAAGTCAGAAGGACAGCGATCGAGACCGTCAGCTTCGCGTTTCCGACCGCAAGTCCAAGCTGCCATGGCCGAGCGCCGTGAGACAACGCCCGCCACACGATGACTGCCGTCGCCAGCCATTGAAAAGCGATCGTCGAACCGTACAGCGCCAGCCGCTCAAGGCTTGTTGTCGAAGGAATCAGCATCAGCCGCCGAACGCGGCGATAGCCGAGCCATGGCGCCACGGCGCCCAGAAAAAGAAGAATTACCGCGTAGTCCCAATGCATCGTCATCGGCGGTTACCATAATGCATTCGTTGCCATGACAGCAAGTGGACTGTTCATCGCCATGAAAACGTTCGCCCCTGCCGCGTTTTTCGAAGCAAACGGACAATTCGAGCGAACCAGTTGACACTTCGCAATGACCGCCGTATCGTTCCATCTCCGGCGCGAAGCACACCGCGCCTGCCCCGCATTTCATTCCGGAGCGTGGAACTTGAAGGTCCTGGTAATCGGTAGTGGCGGTCGCGAGCATGCGCTCGCCTGGAAATTGGGTCAAAGCCCCATTGTAAATAAGGTTTATTGTGCTCCGGGTAATGGCGGAATCGAATCCGCCGCGGAATGTATTGCTCTCGATCTCAAGAACGTCAAAGCGGCCGCCGATATCGCTGCCAATATCGGCGCCGACCTCACCGTCGTCGGCCCCGAAGCCCCCCTTGTTGCGGGAATCGCCGACGAGTTCGCGGCCAGGGGTTTGAAGATTCTTGGTCCCGCCCGCGCCGCCGCGCAGCTCGAAGGAAGCAAGGTATTTGCGAAGAAATTCATGGAACGGCACAGCATTCCGACTGCCTCCACCTACGGCATCTTCGATTCAGCTCTGGACGTCTACGCCGAGCTCTGCGCTGTCGATTGGCCCCTCGTTATCAAGGCCGACGGTCTTTGCGCCGGCAAGGGCGTGATCGTCACCTCGTCGCCGGATGAAGCTACTTCGTTCGTCGACCGCGTGATGGACAAGCGCGAATTCGGCGATGCTGGTCGCCATGTTGTTCTGGAAGAGGGACTTAGCGGTGAAGAGCTGTCGTACATCGTCTTGACCGACGGCAAGAATTTTATTCCGATGGCCCCCACGCGGGACTACAAACGCGCGTTCGACAGCGACGCGGGCCCGAACACCGGCGGCATGGGAGCCTATTCGAGCGGCGATATCCTGCCGAAAGGCCTCGAGAACCGAATCATCGAATCGGTCGTCCGGCCGACATTGCAGGGGTTAGCTGCCGATCGCATCCCGTACTGCGGCTTTCTCTATTTCGGCCTGATGGTTACAGCCGACGGACCTAAAGTCCTTGAATTCAACTGCCGCCTGGGCGATCCAGAGACGGAAGTCATCGTTTTGCGTGCCGAGTTCGATCTAGCGCAGGCCTGCATGGACGCCGCGACGGGCAATTTAAAGCGCGTCGTTCCGAAATGGTCGTCGAAACCGGCAGTTTGCGTGGTCCTTGCGTCTGAGGGATATCCCGGAAGTCCCAAGACAAATTTTCCGATCAGTGGACTGGGCTCGGCGCAAGCTGCACCGGATACTATCGTTTTTCACGCTGGAACTAAAAGAGTTAGCGATGAGTACTACACGAGTGGTGGTCGCGTCCTAATGGTTTCCGCCTCGGGTGAGACGTTGAACTCCGCGCGCGACTCGGCTTACCGCGTTGCCAGGTCGATCGGCTTCGATGGGGTCCAGTACCGCACCGACATCGCAGCGGAGCGGAAGGCGGTACCTGCTTCGTGAGGAATATGCCGAGCTTGGATGGGGCGGCGCGAACGGCGGCACTCAGGGACGGAGAGCCGCCCGATAACGATCAAAAAGCGTCAATTTGCAGTCGACCTGTTCACTCGTTACGTACTTACCATTGTAGGCCACAAAAAGGGGGTACAGAGGCGTGTCGAGCGAGAGCGCGGGCTGTGCGGTGGGGATCGTCATGGGCTCGGATACGGATTTTCCGGTCATGAGCCAGGCGGGCGAAACGCTCGCAAAATTTGGTATCGCGTTTGAGATGCAAGTGCTCTCTGCGCATCGGACGCCGGCGCTGGCGCACGAATATGCAACGAAGGCAGCGTCGCGCGGCCTGAAGGTTCTGATCGCCGCCGCTGGCGGTGCGGCTCATTTGGCCGGAGTAGTCGCGGCGAACACGACGCTGCCGGTGATCGGCGTGCCCATGGCTACGAGCACCTTGAACGGCCTGGACGCGCTTCTCGCGACGGTACAGATGCCGAGCGGCATCCCCGTCGCTACGATGGCCATCGACAAGGCTGGCGCTGCGAACGCCGCGATTTTCGCCGCGGAAATCCTCGCGCTCTCGGATCCCGAGATCGGGCGCAAGCTCGTAGCGCACAAGGAAAATCTGGCGAAGTCCGTCGCCGAGAAAAATGCGCGCCTGCAGCAACTGCTCGCTGAGAAGAAGAACAAATAGGCGTTGCGGGAACCGAGCGCGAGCCGTCTTAGGCGCAACGTCGACCCTTCACGTACAAGGCAGCATTTCATCTCGCGAGATCGTTGCATCCCGGCCTTGTCACGCCGCCTGATCGTCTCCAAGAGCCGCCTGTTCTCATCCGGACTTCTTGATAAGAGACGGCGCGTCGGAAGGCTTGATGAGCGAGGGAGCGCCGGGTGGACGCTCCTGCTGGTTGCCGGGCAGTTTGGGGCCGGTTGGCGGACGGAGAACCCACGCGAATCCCGATTCTTCTCCGATGACCGCGCAGGTTTGGCGCGCGTTGGGCGGAGCGATAGCGGCGAGTGCCGCGCGCAAAAACTGAATTCCATCCTGCGATTTGATTTTCTTGCTGTCTCCTTCGAGGAGCCGGGCTGCGACGTCTGCCATCGCAGGATCGGAGGCGATCAGCTTCTGCAGACGCGGATCCTTTTGCCGCAACAAATCGAGCAGGGCTGCGGGAGCGTTCTCCGGCGGGTAGGCGAATTCAATCAGAGTGTGCGGCTGGCCTTTTTCGGGCGGCCAGAATTGCAGGTACTGCGGGGTGGTCACGCGCGAGTCCCAATAGTCGCCCTGCTCGGGTTCCTGATCGAGTCCGTAGGTGACCTGCCAGACTTCCGGTCCGTAGCCCGCCATATAGTCGGCGACAATCAGTTCAGCGAGCGGCTCGTTCTGCGGAAGGTTGACGTTGTCGTGCAGCCCGCGAGCCACCTGGTTGAGGCGTTCCAGGACGCCTTGCCCGATCGCTTGAATGTCCGTCGCCTGAGTGCCTGCTTCGGTTGCGCCCAGATGGGGCCCGCTGGGAACCAGCGAACTGCGCAAATGTGGCAATTCGACGTCAATCGCTGCGAGATCCTGATGCGTCGAGGGCGAGAACCAATCCATCGCGCCCAGGGTGACGGCCATCCGTTCGGTGCTGAGTTCGACCGGCGTAGGCGGGCGCGTTTGCGCTTCGATCGGATTCTCGATCGTGCCGACGAGGATCGCGTCCTTCACGACCGCGATCACGACGCGACCTGCCGCCAGATTCGCGACGATTTCCTCGCGCGGAGCTTCCCCATTTTGCTGAGCGGAAACGCAGCGGACGAGCGGAATCGCCAGCAGCGCAAGGAGCACAAAGGAGCGCGAGGGAAGGAACCACCCAAAAGCGGTACGGGCCTTCGGCAACCGCATGCTGCTACAGTACCACAGCGGCTGGCGGGCGGGCTGAGTTGGCGCGTTGAACGAATGCCGGAGCGAGGGCTGCCTCTTGACCGGTTAATTTAGTAGAATTCTGGTTCGCGAGAGGTGGGAAAGAAAGCGATGGGAGTTGCCGACATCTTCAAGGCGTCCGGGCTGCGTTCTCTGCGTTCGATCCGGCACAAGGGGAAGCGCGTTTCGGAGATTCTCGAAGCCCACGGGCGGTATATTCGTGGCGACGAAGGGGGCGCGCGCGCCGATTTTTCAGGCGCCGACCTTGCGCGTGCGGATTTCGGCCGCGCCAACCTGGCGTACGCTAATTTCCGCGGCGCCAATCTCGCAGGAGCCAATTTGCGCGAGGCGCGTTTGTCGTCCGCCGATTTCAGCGAAGCGCGGATGCCAAAGGCCGATCTTCGCAAGGCCGATCTGACCGAAGGAAACTTGAATGGGGCCAACCTGACAGAGGCGCTCATTGCGGGCGCTGAACTCTTCCGCGCGGACTTGCGCGGCGCAAATCTGCGGGGCGCGGACCTCTCCGCCTCGAATTTGCGGGACGCGCAGGTTCAAGGCGCGCAACTGGCGGGCGCGAATCTCACGACGACGATTCTGCGCGAGACGAACCTCGAAGGCGTGGATCTTTCCGGGCTCGATCTTTCGACGACGCTGCTTCCGCGCAATTATGCGGGGGCGCAAGGAGCGGCGAAGAAAGCGACGCCGGCGGCAGAGGGAAGCCACGACTCCACAAACTCCACGAACTCCACAAGACAAGAGAACTCATGACGAACGCGCCCTGGTTTGTCGTCGACGATTACAAGGAAGGCGCGGGCTGGGTCGGCCCGGAGCAGCAGGAGCAGCGGGCGCGCGCGTATTGTGAGATGCTCGAGCGCGGCCGGGTTTTATTTTTTCGCGAGCCGCCGTTTCCATTCCCGCCGGCCGACCGCGAATTTCTCCTCGCCCAGGAATGGACCGACTTGCGCATGCACAAGAACGTCTCGTACCGCCCGACGGAGGACGTTCTACGCGGGATTTCCGGCGACTCGGGCAAAATCGAGCGGATCCACGCGGTCTTTCGCGACTACAGCGGGCACGTGATCGAATTCGCGAAGAATTTTCTCTCACCCTATGCGAAACGCTGGACGCTGGATTTCGCGAGCTTTCGCCCCATCGAAGAAGAGCGCCGCGGCTTGCCGCTGCACAAACGCAACGACCTGCTGCACGTCGACGCGTTTCCCAGCCGGCCCACGCGCGGCGGAAGAATCCTGCGAATCTTCACGAATCTGAATCTGGAAAAGCCTCGCGTCTGGAACACGACCGACAATTTCGAATCGCTGGCGCGAGCGCACGCGGAACCGGCGGGCTTGCTCAAGATCGCGGAAGACGACGGGTTCCTCAGCCGCACGGTGCAGGATTGGGGCGCGAAGCTGGGCTTCAGCGGATTCGGCCGCACGCCCTACGACATGTTCATGCTGCGCTTCCACGACTATCTGAAGGAGAACCAGGAATTTCAGGCGAACTGCCGCAAGGTGCGAATGGAATTTCCGCCGGGCGCTACGTGGCTGGTCTTCACGGATGCGGTGGCCCACGCGGTCTTGTCGGGCCGGTTCGCGATCGAGCAGACGTTTCTGATCCCACCCGGGGCGCTGGTGGCGCCCCAATTCGCGCCCTACAAGATCCTCGAGCAGATCGCCAGCGTCCCCCTCGTCTCCTAAAAATGCGAGCGTCGCGAAGCGCACTCGAACTATCGCAGCTATTCGCCGGCTTTCGTCGCCAGGGTTTCTACCACGGCGATATTTTGGAACAGTTCTTGCGGCAGACCGTGCCGCTCGCTCAGGTATTCCGGGCTGTCGTAGGAAATCCAGACTTTCCCCTGGGAGTCTTCCCGAACCAGAATTTTCAGCGGCAGGTCGATAGCGATGCTGGGAGCAGGCCAGCATGAGCAGGCGTCCCCGCCCTGGGGTTGCCGAAAATCAGCAGCTTCGTCGGAGGCATCTTCATGCCCACCTTTTCGGCTTCTCCGCTGTGGTCGACCAGAGCAAAGAGCGTGACTCCCTTCTGATTGCAGGATACTCTTGAGCCTTTCCACCGTTTCCTCGACCGAATGATTGCTGGGTCTGTTGACGATTCCGTTTCCGCTTGCGGGTGCCGCTCGTGCCATGGGTACCTCCTTGCTGTTTTCAGAATGCGTGCTTGTCGACGAACTCCGGACGGAAACCAGATATATCGCCATCGCCAGGCCCACGAGGGCCAAAAACAAAGCGATGGCGATGTTTTGAGCCAAAGGACGGCTGCGGCGGGGTCGCCGCGGTCGAATTGACGAACCAGCCGGGCGTGCTGCCGCGCGGCCGAAAGATCCACGATCACTCCCACGCCGATGAGCGCTGTGCCGAACCAGAAAGAAAGCCCGAGACGATGACCCGCGTCCGTCCTGCCGAAAAATCTGGAGCTGCTGCAGAAAAAGCCCGAACCGCGCCACCACAAAACCGAATCCCATGAGCGCGAGCCCCGTGCGAATCCAGGCAAGAAAGGTGCGCTCCGCCGCGAGATAATCGCGGAGGTCGGCTCGAGGCTTTATTTCGCCTGGCGTATTCATTCCCCTCCGATCGGCTCGCACCCACAGACACTTCCGACTACGATGCTTCCCGCTTTTGAGCCGGAGCCTCGCGCCCTGTGGTCTGTTTATCGATCATAGCGATGCCGTTGAGGATTGTCTCGACGACTGCTTCCCCGCCGATCGTGGAGTTGATCATCAGATGGAAGCGGTGCCGGTCTGGCCATTCGACGCCGAAATACTGCGTGATGAACGCCGCACGGTCGCGGTCCACTGTTTCCGCAAGTTGCGCGGCTTCCTTTTCGCTCTTTCCTCCGGCTTGCAGCCGCCGAACCTTCTCGTCGAACGGAGCATAGACGAAAACGTGGAAGGCATCGGCGCGCGTTTGCAGATAATAGGCCGAGCCGCGGCCTACAATCACGCAGTTCCCTTTTTCCGCCGCGCTTTTCACGACGCGCTCCGCCACCTCGCGGATGCACTCGGTATCGACGATCTTCGCCGGGAGCATGAACGCTCCCTTCGTAACTGCCGCGCAGGAAGCCCTTGAGGAGCCGGTAGTACAAGGGATCTCTTTTCTCCTCATGCTTCTCCACGGCGCCGCAATCGCACTCCATCAGCCGCGCAATCTCATTCGTCAACAACTGATCCCACAGTTTCCAGCCAAGGCGCTCCGCCAGTCTTCTGGCGATGTCGGCGCCACCGCTGCCATATTCGCGCTCAATCGTGATCACCCGGATCATAGGGTCCTCCAGCGCAACTCGCCTGGTTCGCCGGCGGAAAGCAAAAGCCTCCGCCCTATTATTGCCCTGTTTCTGCTACTCCATCACCACGCGGCCCCCACCAGGCTGATTCTTCTTCAATGCGAAGGAAAGCACAAACATGATTGCAGCCCCCGCCGCCAGAATGAGGAACGTATCAATGTAGGCCAGGGTAGTCGCTTGGCCGATCAGGGTCTGATTCAGCAGGGCATAAGCTTCTTTTATCGCGCGTTCGGCCTGCACTCCGGAGGCGACCAGGCGGGCGGCCAAAGCCGCCGGCAGCACCGCCGACGGTGGGCTTTCCCGGCGTGACGTGCGCCGTCAGGTACACCTGATGAACCTGAGCGCGGCGCGCAATCAGCGTTGTGACCATCGACGTTCCCACGCTGCTGCCAATGTTTCGCATGAAGTTGATCAAGCCAGAGACGCTGCCGCTCTTTTCCAGCGGCATCCCGACGTAGGCCACGAGATTAATCGGAATGAACAGAAAGCCGAGCCCAAACACCTGGATGACACGCAGGATGCTGGCGCTCACAAAGCTGATCTGAAGGTCGAGTTGCCGGCTGGAAATATACATCGCAATGGAGAGCGTCAGCCAGCCGAACGCGACCAGGTAGCGCGCCTGCACTTTGGAGGACAAGATTCCGACGACGGGCATCATAAACAGTAACAGAAGACCGCCGCCAGAAAGCACCAGACCCGCCGACTCCGCCGTGTACCCCAAGAGAGACTGCAGGAACAAGGGCATCATCACGAGGCTGGAGAACAGCAAGATGCCCAGTACGAACATCATGGCGTTAGCGCCAAGGAAGTTCAGATTCTTGAAAAGCCGCACCTCGACGATCGGGCTCTTGTAAAACCATTCCCAGAGCACGAACGAAACAAGTCCCACGACGGCGAGAATCGCAAGAGTAAGAATGAAATGCGACCCGAACCAGTCGTCCTCCTGTCCCTTATCCAGCATCACTTGCAGGGCGCCGATGCCCAGCGTAAGCAGGCCGAGTCCTATGTAGTCGAACTTCATCCGAGCGCCCCTGGCGCGCTTGATCCAGGGAGGGTCTTCGACGAGTCGATAGACCAGGAACAGCGTGAGAATGCCCACCGGCAGGTTGATGAAGAAAATCCAGCGCCAAGTGTAGTTGTCCGTGATCCATCCGCCCAGAGTGGGCCCGATCGTTGGCGCGATGATTGCCGTGACGCCATAGAGCGCGAAAGCCAGGCCGCGCTGTTCGGGAGGGAACGTGTCCGCCAGGATCGCCTGAGCCATGGGTTGAAGTCCGCCGCCACCCGCGCCTTGGAGGATGCGAAACAGAATGATGGCTGCCAGGCTTGGCGCGATCCCGCACAGAAGGGAGCTCACGGTGAAAATCACCAGGCAAATCATGAAAAACCGCTTGCGGCCCAGCCTGCTGGCAAACCATCCGCTGATCGGCAACACGATGGCGTTGGAAACGAGGTAGGACGTGAGCACCCAGGTGCTTTGATCGTTGCTCGCCCCGAGGCTGCCCGCCATATATGGCAGCGCGACATTGGCGATGCTCGTGTCGAGCACCTCCATAAACGCACCCATCGCGACCGCAACGGCAATCAGCCAGGGATTGAATTTCGGTCGCCACACGACGGGCGGCGGGAGTGGGGCGACGTCCGCGGGGGCGGCGCGCTCGGGCCCGTTTCCGGTGATTTCAGGCGTGTCTGCCATAGGCTCGAAAGGGAATGCCTGGGTTTGCTCCAGTGGAAAGCATCCGATGCCTTCTGGACCCCAGCGGATGCAGTCGTCGAGCTTGACGCGCGAACGAGACCGAATGCAAAAGGGTCTATCGATTTTGGCCCTTCGTCTTCAGGCCTTGGCAGTGTTTGACCTGGTGCTTCGTTCCAACTCCGTCACAGTCGAGTCGTCCAGTTCAAGCAGAGCCGCAGAAAGGTTCTCCTCAAGGTGCACCGTCTCGGGCCATATAAGCAGATGCGCCAGCCTCCCTCCAGGACACACACTCCGGCGGGGCAACCGCCTCTGGGTTATCGGGCGTGGAACTGGACGGACGACAGCAGCGCGCTCAGCCCGTTCCACATGATTTGCACGCCGATGCAGACCAGCAGAAACGACGAAAGCCTTACGATCACCGTCATGCCCGTCGGGCCCAGCATTCGCGCCAGCCTGTCGGCAAACCCGTAGCAAAGGAGAATGCTCACGGCGACGACGACCATGGCGATGAGCGCCCCGAGAATGGTCGGGATATGAAATCCATAGCGATGCGTGGAGTTCGCGCCCAGGGCCACGGCGACCGAAATCGATCCCGGTCCCACCGTGAGCGGCAGCGTCAGTGGATAGAAGGCGCGCGCAAACGCGTCTGGCGACGGCACGTTTGTGCGTGTCACGTCATGCACGTCTTCCTTCGCCATCAGCATTCCCCAACCCATGGAGATCACCACCAGTCCCCCGCCAACCTGCACCACCGGTAGCGAGACTCCGAAGAAGCTGAGGACATGCGCCCCGATGAAATACGACCCGATCATCAGAAACAGACTGTTTAGCGCCACCCACCAGGAGAGCGCCCGGCGCATTTCGGGCGGGTCTCCCGCCGTTAGCGCGAGGAATATGGGACTTCCCGTGAGCGGGTCGACGATGGGAAAGAGCGCGCTGAAGACGAGCAAGAAAACCTTGACCGCATCGGCCATCCAGTTCTCCCGGAACTGCTCGCACGTCGGCCGACCAGTCTACACCGAAAGGTTGCGAAAAGCGGAGTCACGGAGAGGTAGAGGTCAGCTTCTGTTCACGCTGGACCTGAAATGGCCGGGCGAGGAACCCGCTCCTCGAGAAAAATCAAGGCAGCACGTGAACTCGTGCTGCACGCAGAACCGTGCTATGCTTTCAGCGTGAAGAGCAATATCACGCTCAAACTCGACGCCGAACTTCTCCGCGAGGTTCGCGTCCTCGCCGCAGAGGAAGGCACCTCTGTCAGCGCGCTGCTGTCCGGTCGGCTTGAGGAATTAGTGCGCGAGCGAAGGGCTTACGAGCGCGCGAAGAAAAGCGCCCTGAAGCGCCTCCGCACGGGCTGGGATTTGGGCTGGACCCCGCCGCGGTCTCGGGGCGAACTTCATGAGCGGTAGGCACTTCGTCGACACGAATATACTGGTTTACGCGCACGATTCCTCGGCAGGCCCGAAACACGACCGCGCGGCGTCTCTCCTTCAAGAGCTGTGGGAATCCGGCGAGGGTGTTTTAAGCACGCAAGTCCTGCAGGAATTGTGTGTGAACCTCCAGCGAAGAACCACCAGGCCGCGATCGGGTGACGAGATTAGGAGGTTAATCCGCGATTATCTGGGTTGGAGAGTGATTATCAACACGCCAGAAACGATCGTGGAGGCGCTCGATATGCAGGGGCGCTACCAACTATCCTTTTGGGACGCGCTCATCATCTGTGCAGCGGAAACTGCGGGTGCGTCGATTCTGTATTCCGAGGATCTTTCGCCGGACCAGACGTACGGCTCACTCCGCGTGGTAAATCCGTTCGAGGCCTCGCCGTAGCTCGCTTCTCCACGAAGTGAATTCGTCAGCTGCGAATCGACCAGCAGTTCCCCATGCCTCTGCCGCTCGATCGTCGCTGGTTCATTTGCCGGCGGGGAATTCGGCGGGATCTTCGGTGTAGCCCAGCGCGGCGCTGCGGGCAGTGCCAGCCGTCCGGCGGCGGGTTTCGATGCCGAGGCGTTTGATTTTCTGATTGAGCGTCGAGAGCGGGACCTGAAACCGCTCGGCGGCTTCCGTCTGATTCCAGTTCGTGCGCTCGAGCATGTCCACGATCAGGCGGCGCTCGACTTCCTCGATGATCTCGAAGAGCGAAAGGGGCTGAGCGCCGCGCTGCGATCCAGCATCGCCGGCCGCGTGAGGCATGAACTCGGCCAGCTCCAGACGCACCCCCTTGACGATTTCGCGCGTGCGCACGCTTTCCGGGAGCAGATCGACGTCCATGAATTCGGTCGTCGAGAGCACGACGGCGCGCTCGACCGCATTCTCCAGCTCGCGCACGTTGCCCGGCCAGTCGTAGTCCATCAGGAGCCGCATCGCGGAAATCGTGAAGTGGCGGGCCGGCTTCGCATTTTCGCGGCAACAGTGCTCGAGGAAACGCTCGACCAGCAGCGGAATATCCTCTTTGCGCTCGCGCAGCGGCGGCAACTGGATGGCGATCACGTTCAGCCGATGATACAAATCCTCGCGGAAGCGGCCTTCGCGGACGAGCTTCATCAAATCTTCGTTCGATGCCGCGAGGATGCGCACGTCCACTTTGATCGTTTCCGTGCCGCCCAGGCGCATGAATTCGCGCTCCTGAATCACGCGCAGAAGCTTTGGCCTGCGTTTCCGGGCTGATCGTCGAGATCTCGTCGAAAAAGATCGTGCCCTGGTCGGCGACTTCGAAAAGCCCCTTCTTGGAGGCGACGGCGCTGGTAAAGGCACCTTTGACGTGCCCGAAGAGCTGCGATTCGAGCAGATCGACGGGAATCGAGCCGGTGTTGACGGGGATGAACGCTTTTTCCGCGCGAGTCGAAGCGGAATGAATGGCCTTGGCGATCACCTCCTTGCCGGTCCCGCTCTCGCCCTGAATCAGCACGGTGGAGCGCGAAGGCGCCACCTGGGTCACCAGGTCGAGCACCGCGAGCATTTTTTCGCTCTTGCCGACGATGTTCGGGAAATTGTAGCGCTGCTTGAGCGCGCGCTTGAGCTGGACGTTTTCTTCGCGGAGGCGGCGGCCCTCGATGGCCAGCGAAACCTGGGCGAGCAGCTCGTCGTTCGACCATGGCTTGGTGATGTAATCCTGCGCGCCGTTTTTGAAGGCAGCCCGCGCCATGTCGATCGAGCCATACGCGGTGATCAGAATGACGGCGAGATGCGGATCGCGGTTGTGGATTTCGCGGAGCAGTTCAATGCCGTTGCCATCGGGAAGGCTGACGTCGAGCAGCAGCAGGTCGAAGGGCTGATCGTCGAGCTGCGCAACCCCGCCTCGCCGGTTTCGGCGACGGACACGTCGTAGCCTTCCGAGGAGAGCAGCGCTTCGAGCCCTTCGCGAATCTCTACTTCGTCGTCGATGACCAGGATCGAGCCTTTAGGCATGGACGGCGCTTTCCTTGCCACGGGAAATTCGAGCCGGAAGGAAGTGCCCTTGCCCGGCGTCGAGCGCACGTCGACCTTGCCGGCGTGCTCCTTGATGATGCCGTAGCTCACGGAAAGGCCAAGGCCGGTACCGCGGCCGGAGGTCTTTGTCGTGAAAAATGGATCGAAAATGCGGTGCAAATGTCTTCCGAGAATCCCCATGCCGGTGTCCGTGACTTCCACCTCGACGGAACCGTTGTGAGCGCCCGTGCGGACTTCGAGCATGCCGCCTCGCGGGCATCGCGTCGCGCGCGTTCATGAACAGGTTCAGAAACACCTGCTGCAGGCGCGTGGTCGAGCCGAGCACGGGCGGCAGGTCGCTGCCGTAGCTCCGCAGCACGTTCACGCGCGCCGTGCGGAACGGGTGCTGCACCAGCGTCAGCGTTTCATCGAGGATCGAATTTAGATCCACCTCGTGGAAGTCGGCACCGCCCGTGCGCGAGAAATTCAGCAGGTTGTTGACGATCTCGCTCGCGCGGAACGTCTGTTTCACGATTCGTTCGATGGTCTTCTGGCGCGGATCGTCGCCGGAAATCTGCTTGGCGAACATCTGCATGTAATTGGAGATCACGGCCAGCGGCGTATTCACTTCGTGCGCCACGCCAGCGGCCAGCAGTCCCAGAGAGGTGAGCTTCTCGTTCTGCACGATCTGCTCTTCCAACCGCATGCGCTGCGTGATGTCGTCGATCAGGACCAGCCGGCCCAGACGCGCCCCGTCTTTGCCCGACCAGCGGCGCGATCGAGACGTTCACCACGAACCGCCGCCCGGCGTGCATGTTCAGGGCGAATTTGTAAATCCCCGAAACTGGCCGTCTTCGCGAACGAGAGTCAATTTCCGCGGCCAGGTCCGCGGGAAGAACGTCGCGCAGGTTTCGGCCCATCGCCTCGCTGCGCTTGCACGTCGAGCAGATATTCGATCTGCGGGTTCCACGATTCGACGCGGTTCTCCAGGTCCACCGTGAGGATGCCGATGCTTCAGCGACTCGATGATGTTCTCGCTGAAGTCCTTCAGCCGCTCGATCTGCAACGCCTTCTGCTCGAGCGACTGATAGAGCCGCGCGTTCTCGATGGCCATGGCCACATAACCGGCGATGGTGAAGAGCAGTTCCAGGTCCTCGCTCGAAAGAAAATCGCCGTCGACCGTCTTGCCCAGTCCCAGGACGGCGACCGTGCGGTCGCGGAATCGGCAGGGAATGAAGTAATTCAGGCCGAGCGGTCCAGCGACCGCCGGACGCTCTCGGTTTCCCGCGTCGCGGAGCGTGCCGATTCGTAGAACAGACAGCCCTGCGCGAGCGCGGGCCTCTTCGCGTCGAGAAAGCTCAGGTCCAGATCGCCGGCCATCCAGACATCGGTTTCCGATGGAATGGCCGCCGAACGCGAAAGAGCGAACTGGCCGGGAGCGCCTTCATTCTCGAGAAAAATCGCGAGGCGGTCGACGAGCAACGTTTGCGAAATGCGGTCGAGCACCGAGCCAAGCAGGCGGTCGAGGCGGACTTCATTCGTCAGCGTGCGGCCAAATTCAATCAGCGTGCGGCGATAATTCAGGCGGTCGCGATAGAAAAAGCGGTCCAGGCGCGCCTGCATCCAGTCGCGAATTGGCTGGAAGAGAAACGCCGCCACCACGATCGCAATCACTTCGCCGCCCGGACCAGCCGCCGTCAGCCGCTGGTGGAACAGGACGCCGATCAGCGCGATCGTTCCAAAATACACGCCAAGCACGCCCGCCCCTGCAAACGTGTAGGCAAGTCCGCGCTTGAAAATGATGTCGACGTCCATCAAACGGTAACGAATGATCGCGTAGCCGAAGCAGAGCGGGATCAGCACCAGCGAGAAAACGCAGAACTTCGTCCACGGCGGTGCCACTCCGCCTGTCGCCAGGTATGGCACCACATAGCCGGCGAGGAAAGGAACGATTCCGACGAACGTGCCGGCTGTGACCCACTTCAATTGTTGCCGAAGGATGCCGTTCGGTGCGCGCAGATAGCTCCGCAGGAAAATTGCGCCGGCCGCGACGAAATAGAGTCCGAGGTATGCCAGCTCGTATTCATCGAGCGTGATCCGCGCTCCCAGCCAGGGCCGGAAACCAAGCCAGTTCCGCGCGACCGCGAGATGGAGGCCAAAAAGCAACAGAGGAACCAGGTAAATGCCGGCGAGAAGCGGCGCCAGACGCTTCCGGCGCTCGGGAAAGACCAGCGCGAAATGAACCAGCAGCGCGGGTTGCAGCAGCAGGGCGATTGCATTGCCCCAGTATATTTCCTGGTCGAATATGGACCAGTGGCCCAGCGCGTCAAGCTTGCCCGTGTAATGAAAGCTATAAAGAATGAACGAGACGAGGCAGAAGACGTAGAAATGAATGGCTCGCGGAGCGTTCCATCGTCGAATGAAAATGAAAAGTCCGATGGCGAGATACAGAAGCGCGGTCGTGCGCAGGTAGGTCGCTCTGGAGCCCGGATCCTTCTGCGGAGCGGCGATCAGAGGAAGCGTGAACGAAGCGCCCGCGCGGCGAATGCGATAAGGAACTTCGACCCACGGACCTACGCGCCAGAGAATTCGCGCCACATCGGCGCCGCTGCGAACGGGCTGCCCCTGAAGCGATTCGAGGACGTCGCCCTGCTCGATTCCCGCGTTGGCAGCGGGAGAGCCAGAAGCCACATGACGGGCCACAACGCCCTGCGACGTCTCGATCCAGTTGACGCCGTCATCGGGCAGCACCACGCGGGAACTTTGCTGGAAGTTAAGAATCGCGAAGACGATAGCCGCAAAGGTCAGGAGTGCCAGGGTAACTGCTCCCAACCGCATTCGTAGGCCGTCGCTCATCCGAGGTACACCCACACCCGCGTGCCCCTGAATGCCAGCACGTCCGTTTCCAGGGATGGGACTTTCTGCAGAAGAGATATCTGCTTTATCTGCAGTCACTTGTGCGAGTCTGACGGGAGCCGCTGGAGCTGGTATTCCGTTTGTGGAAGGCATGTTCCCAATTCCGGTAGGTGCTCTTGACACCTAGAATTGCAAGCTCAGGCCGCCTCGGAAGAACCGGTAGGAGGAAACTAACACCACGCGGCCGTCCGTCGTCGACAGTGGCACGTACCCTTGCGCCAAGAGGTTCCCGGCGTCGGCCACGAACTCCATGTGGCACGGGAGGGCCTTGGGAAGGGGCTGGCGGAGTTCCACGCTGAGGTAAGGGTCGATCTGGTAGAGGGATTCGCCATAGGCGTCCACTTGCGAGACGGCCGGCCCGCTGATCCATTTGTAGCCGGCACTCAGCTGAGTGCCGAGGTGTGGCACCCGCGCCGTCACCCGGCCGCCGACGCTATGCTCGTACACGGTCGACAATTCCTCTCGGAGAGCCGCCCCGCGGTCTCCGTTGGGCGCAAGGGCGCCGCCATAGGCGTAGACCAGAGTCGTTTGCAAGTTGCTGCCGAACCTCTGGCGATAGGCCACGCGGACGCCGCCGGAAGAAGAAACTCCGCCGTCATAGGCAAACGCGCCGGAGAAATAATCCTGCAGAAACTCGGGGAAGTTCGCGTCGCCGTGTCCAATCACGCCGGTATGCGACGAGCGGTCGTGGAAGACGGCCGCACTGATATTCGAGTCGTTCGTCACCGCGTGGTCCACGGAAAATTCCTCGTGCCAGTCGCTCTCCAGAACCGGACGCCCGTCCCGGATCATGAGCACGGGGAAATCGTCCAGATTATTCAGCGCCGACTGGACCGCGTCCTGGCTTCCCGCGCCTTCCGGAGACTGTGCCGCCACAATCGCCGACACCAGCCAACTTGGCGCGACATGAATCGCGACCTCGCCGTGAGGCCGCAGCGACTGCGTAGTGCCGTTGTCGAACCCGGCTGCCACGAACTCGGCGCCGTACCGAAGGCTGACGCGGTCCCCGATTGCGAGCTTGTTGGAATCAGCCAACCGAACGCCACGGAACACCGGACCCACGGGACCGAACCGCGCCTGCCGCGCCTCGAGCACCATCATGTGCCCCGAGCCGGTTGCTCCCGACGGCAGCCATTCGGCGACGAATCCGCCCGCCGGCGCCGCCGGGCTGTAACTGAATTGGCCCGCCATCAGCAAGCGCGCCGTGTCTCCCACGCCCATGTCGTACACGAGCGTCGTCGCGGGAGAATCCGCGGCTGCCGCTCCAATCGAGCCAGGATGATCTCCACCGGACGTCACCTGCATGGCCACGTGGTCCGCTTGCTTTTGCGCGGCGGCTTCCGCGCCGCTCATACTGGCACTGGTGAGAGCGGGACCCTCGGTCCATCGGAGGACCGAACGCGTGTCGGGCGATTCTCGCAGAACCCAGGTCCAGTCGTCGGAAGAGATTTTTTCGTCTCCCGTGCGGCGCAACTGCCCGAATGAGGAAAAGACCGAGCCCATCATCACCTGAAGCAACGTGATGTGCTGGTCGCTTACTTCCACGTGCTGCTCGAGCGCCGGAAGAAAGCCCGCCAACGTCACCTTCACGGTGTAAGAACCCGACGGCAGGATCGCCGTCGAGAAGCGGCCGCGCGCATTCGTCAGGAGGTTGAGCGACCCGGGATTCAGAGCGTGTTCCGAGGCGACTAGAACGGTAGCGCCCATTTGCGGGATACCTTGCCCGTCGACCACGAGCCCGGAGATCTTACCTTCGCGCTGGGCGGCGGCGATTGGCGCGAGCACACAACAGGCCGTGAGGATCAAGCACGGGACCCGAAGGAGTTTCCAGTTCACGCCTTTTACCTCCCTGGCGAACCCTGAGTTTGGGGCGGGGCCTGTACCGAGAAATCCGCATACGGTGTGATCGTCTGCTTTGTCAGGTTATCCGTCACGGCGACTTCCAGCTTGTACTTTCCGGGCGCGAGCGATCCCAGAGTGATCCTGTTTTCCAGCGTGAGCTCCTCGCCATGCTCGCCAATTTTGTCGGGCGGCAGGTCGAATTTCAATACAGGGCTCGGGTCTTTGCCCTTCATAACCCGGTACTCCACCGACGCGTTTGCCCGGTGGGTCTTGTCGTCCACCTTCAGATTGTAGATCTGGAGGAAGACGCCCATCGGAATGTTTTGCGTAAACGAGCCGTTGATCTTGGGCCGAACCTTTACGTCGCCAATGACGAACTGGCCCAGGCCGATGTCTTTCGACGAAACACGGTTGATTTCGTCCGCGAGAATCAGCGAACTCGAGCTCAGCATGTCGTCCTGGAAACGCGGCACGGCCAGCCTGGCGTTCACCACGCCCACGTTTTCGCTCGTCGTGTCCTTGATCACGATGTCCAGCCGGTACAGGCCGGGGCTCAGCGGCACCGCTTTCTGATAAATCTGCGACGTTTTCAATGATTGCTGCAGCAAAGACGCTGGCGTTGAATCCGTCAGCGTATCTTCGAAAGTCTGGACGATCCGCCCCGTCATCGTCGTGATCCGCGAGAAAAGGTGCAGGGTCGCGGTGTCCACACCATCCTTCTCTGAGAAACTCAACTGCCGCGTCGGAATCTGTACGGTGATCGGGACCAGAACGGTGTCTGACGTGATGCGCAGAAAATCGAACCGGTAATCGAACTTGATCTGGTCTTTCACCAGCCGCGACGTCACCACCTCTTCGAGATCCTTGAATTTCACCGGTGGGGGCTGGAAGGCCTTGGCGTAGAGCTCGAGGCGCGAAAACTCGTTGTAGCTTTCCGACTGGATTCCGTTCTTTTCATCCATGTGCGTCCCGTCGGTATTCTGGAATCGGTCTGCCTTGCTGGCCAGACCCATCGACTCGGCCATGGTCAGCCCGGCGCCGGGAACGTAGGTCAACGCGTCCTTCTCGCTGGGATCCATGGTCAGGTGGTACTCGCCCGTCATCGTCGGGTCAACGAACTCGAAAATGACGTTCTCGCCGATTCCCTCCAGGTATCTGTACCGCCAGTCCTCGAACGGATATGTGGTTGTCTCGCCTCCGCCTTCTTCCGGTGGACGCTCGTAGGTGCCGCCGCTCGGATGAGAGTCGGTCTCATCCGGCTTGCCCCAAATGATGTAAATCCTGCCGCGGTCGGTTTTCCAGCCTGGGATGCCGGAAGCAAAGTGCTCGTTGGCATAAGCGATCCGGCGATAGTGCTCTTCTTTGAAGGTATTTTCCGGCGAGTCAGGGTCGGGATTGCGGCGCGCCCAGAACGCTTCGATGAACTGCTCGCGCTCTTCGTTCGTGGAAAGGTGCAGGAAAGCGCTGCGTTCTTCAGGGGTGATGATGTAAACGACGTCCTCGTTCAGCCACTTCTTGTACTGCGAATCCAGCTCGTTGAAGAGCTCTTTCTCTTTCTTCTTGTTCTGCCTGGCGAATTCCTTGGCTTGTTTCTTGGCTTGGTCATCCTGGTCTTGCCGGGCCGCTTTGGCCCCTGCCAGAGGTACAAACCCTAATACCTCCGCCAAAATGATGGAAAGGAGCACCTTGGCCGAGCGATTCATTGATTTACACCTACCCTGACGGCTAGGAATCTTAGCCTGTCCTTGTGGACAGGTCAATTGAATGTTCCCTGCGGGACCACTCGAAACCCCGATCGTGCTTTCGCGCGTAGTTCCGCGCCTTTCCCTTACAGCATAAGAACCATCTCGAACGAGAGAGGTTGCCCGGCGCACCCGCTGGGATGATGGGCATATCCATGTTTCGCACCGGCATCGGGCTCTCCCGACCCCATTTCCGGAGTTCCCGAACCCGGCTCGTGACAGGAAACTCGGGACCGGCGGATGGCCGGTTCGTCGGCTGTTTCTTGTTTCCCGTGCGCGAGAAAAAGACTAGAATGATGAGCCGCTGGTATGGAACGAGTATGGTTGAGCTGCGTGCCTCCGACTGCTTGTTCCCGACCGAGCAGGTGCGACGTTTGAAACCTGGAGTGCAGGATCTGAGCAGCACGAAACGCGTTTCCTCTCTTTCTCCTTCGCTCTGCGTCTAAGCGTTGGAAGTGGTGTCTATTCTCGTGGACGCCTCGGCCGGAACGCCCATTGTGTTAAGTGGGCAGCGAAACATTTTGGCCCCCCTCGACGTATGCATAAGTGGGCCGGGAAAACCGCATACATCGGAATTTTCATCCGGTTAGCGAAGGATTGTGCGAATGAAAACAGGCCGTAAGATCGCCATTGGCGCCGTGGCCGCCGTGGTCCTCCTCACTATCGTGTTGGTGAGCGTATACGAGGTGAACAAGGGCGTCGTGACCGTGCAGACGGGCCAGGTGGTCCGCCAGAACCTCACCTCGGTCGTTACGGCCTCCGGCGAGATTCGCCCCAAGAATTTCACGAATGTCCTGGGAGAGGGCTTCGGCAAGATCACGGACATCACCGTGAAGGAAGGCGACCACGTTCACAAGGGCGACGTTCTTATGCACATCGAGAGCATCCAGCCGGCCGCGGACGTTCAGGCGCAGACGGCCTCCTTGGAAGGCGCGGAGGCTGCGTCGAAGGCCGCTACCGCAAGCTATCAGGCGGCGGTTGCGACGCTGGCGCAACGCCAGGCCGATCTCGAGAAAGCCAAGCTGGACTGGCAGCGCTCGCAATCTCTCTTTACAGCCGAGCTGATCTCGAAGTCCGATTACGACGCCTCCAAAGCCACCTACGACAGCGCTATCGCCGCTGTGACGGCCGCGCAAGCTCAAATTGCTCAAGCGCGCGCTGCCGGCGATCAGTCCACTCTCATGGTCCAGCAGTCCCGCGCTGTTCTGGCGCACCAGGCGGACATTCTGCGCAAGACCACCTATCGCGCCCCAATCGACGGCATCGTCAGCTACATCGCCGTACGTGTTGGCGAGAACGTCGTTCCCGGCATTCAGAACGCCGAGGGCAGCTTCCTGATGACCATTTCGGACATGAGCATCGTTACTTCCGAAGTGAAAGTGGACGAAACGGACATATCGAGTCTCCGCAACGGCCAGCCCGCCGACGTCACCGTCGACGCTCTTCCGGGCAAGACGTTTCACGGTGTGGTCACCGAAGTCGGCCAGCTTGCGATTCTCCGCTCCTCAGGCCAGGCCGCTACCGAACAGGCCACCGCCAACACGCAGGAAGCGCGCGACTTCAAAGTGGTCGTCACGCTGAAGGATCCGCCCAATTCCCTCCGGGCCGGACTTTCCTGCACCGCCAAGATTCAAACGGCGCATCGCAACGACGTGCTGACCGTTCCCATTCAGGCCGTCGCCATCCGCACCCAGGAAGAACTCGACGCAGCCGAGCATCCGGGTAGCGGTGTCACGCTGGCGGCATCGCGCCCGGAGACCGCTGCGGAAAAGAAAGAGATTCAGGGTGTCTTCGTGATCCGCGGCAACAAGGCCGCGTTCGTGCCGATTAAGACCGGCATCACCGGCACCACCGATATGGAAGTTACCAGCGGACTGAAGCCGGGTGATCAGATTGTCACCGGGAGCTACACGGTGCTCCGCACGCTCAAGCCGGGCGCCACCATCAAGATCGACAATTCGCTGGCCAAGGCCGTCCAAGGAACCTCCTAGTGCCCAGTGCTGCTTCCGGAGCGCGTCATGTCATTTTGATCGAAGGGCCGGAGAAGTCTGTGTCAGAATTCCGATTTGTGTGGCTGGCACACCGGAATGGCGTCGCTGGCCGCGACATTCTGCCCCGGAACCGCATCCTATTGGATTGGTGCTAAATTAGTGTGCGCTCGGTTTCTGGTGCACGGCTTTTAGAGTGATCTGAGGAATTCTGATGGCAACGCCCGTCGATGAAATCGCCGCCCAAGCCTACCGCGAGGATTTTGTCTCAGCCGGCATCGTCATCAAGACCGAAGACCTCTGGAAAACCTACGAAATGGGCACGGAGCAGCTGCACGCGCTCCGCGGCGTCAACATAGAAATTCGCAAGGGCGAATACGTCGCCATCATGGGCCCTTCGGGCTCCGGCAAATCCACATTGATGAACCTGATCGGCTGCCTCGACACGCCCAGCAAGGGAAGCTACTGGCTTGCCGGGCGCCTGGTCAGCCAGCTCGACGACGACGAGCTGGCCTACATTCGCAACAAGGAAATCGGCTTCGTTTTTCAGACGTTCAACTTGCTCGCGCGGGCCACCGCTCTTCACAACGTCGAGCTGCCGCTGATCTACAACGGCACGCCTTCCGAAGAACGCCTGGAGCGTGCGAAAACGGCCCTTACGCAAGTGGACCTCGCCGGCCGCATGATGCACAAGCCCAACGAACTTTCCGGCGGGCAGCGCCAGCGCGTGGCCATCGCTCGCGCGCTTGTCAACAATCCTTCGATCCTCCTCGCCGACGAGCCCACCGGCAATCTCGATTCGCAAACAGGCGAGGAAATCATGTCGCTCTTCGGGCGGTTGCACCAGAACGGCAACACCATCATCCTCGTCACCCACGAATCGGATATCGCCGCCCACGCCCACCGCGTCATCCGCCTCCGCGACGGCAAAGTCGAACACGACGCCCCCACGCGGTAACTTTCAGACTTAGTTAGGAACGGGGAAAATGGGCAAGAACATCAAGATGCTTGATCTTTAAGCCGCCTAAAATGGGTGAATTGCCCCTCAACCAGGCTGGCCCGACCGACCCCGTTACCACTTCACGCTGAGCGCGTAGATTTCCTCGATCCCGATGTCACGTGTGAAGAGGGCTGAGCCATCCGGCGCGGCATTCACCTGTGTGTACTGAGTGTCGGGATCCATGACCCGGCGCAAGCCTTTCAAGCTGGTAACCCTCTCGATACGGTGGTTGAAGAACCAGATCCGCAAAAGCTCGGGCTCCGCGCCTGCTGTCACGCAATAGAGATACTTTCCGCCGGGAGGAACCCACCAATTGGAAAACACGCCGGGTGAAGCAAGTTCCGACCATTTCTGCTTGGCGAGATCAAAGGTCAGAAAAACCGTATTGCGCTTCGATGCCACAACCAAGGTGTGCTGATTGACCCAGATTGCGCCTCGTGCGCCCTGTGATCCAGGCAGGACAGTCATCTTCCTGAGCCGCAGATCGAACAGCCGAATGTTCACGCCCGGCTGGCCGTTGCACCCCAGAGTGAGGAATTTATTGTCCGGCGACCACCCGCCATCATCGCACTCGGCCCGGCCTGTCCCCTCGATCTGTTCTGTCTTGCCCCCGTTCATT
Source organism: uncultured Acidobacteriota bacterium (assembly GCA_963753475.1). Classification (GTDB taxonomy): domain Bacteria; phylum Acidobacteriota; class Terriglobia; order Acidiferrales; family UBA7541; genus Palsa-295. Next base: position 145,380 of record CAVWCN010000015.1, on the reverse strand, counting down.
CCGATAATGAAAACGCCTTTCAGAGTCCCAAACAAGACCTTCGTGCCATCATGCGAAAGGAACGGATAGAAAACCTTCGTTGGCGGGTAAGTCAATTGAAGACGATCGGTCCCGTCGATGCGGCTGCGCCATAAGCTCATATCCGGAAACGAACGATAGGCGACCCACTTGCCATCGCGAGAGAACGTCGGGTCGGTCGCCGAAATCCCCCCGAGATAGGGAACGTACTGACGGGACTTCTCGTCGTAGCGCACGAGTTCGCCGCGCAATGTCGAACCGACCGCAAAGATTTGCTTTCCGTCGCGGCTCACGACGGCGCCCGTATATGAAATCGGTCCGTTGGTAAGACGCACCGGCAACTCAGCGCTACGAAAGATCCCGCCGGGCTCGGGCAGAGCCCAAAGGTCCGAGCGACCATTGCTCGCGCTGATAAAAACCAGGTACTTTCCATTGGGTGTCCAGGCACAGCAATGCGGCCCCAACGTCCCCGAGGTTGCCCCCAGCACCGGTGTTGAGCTCCGGGTCGCCAGCCTGATTTCCTGCAAAATGGGCGGCGCTCCGTCGCAGCAGAGCATCATGTCGATCCTGCTTCCGTCGGGCGAAACGCTCGGGAAATAGGCAGGCCGCGCGAATTCGATCAGCCGCTGCAGATTGGATCCGTCCTTTTCGGCGACGAGCAGCGCGTTGCCGCGCGTGAACGCGATCCGTCCGTCGGGAAAGAAGGCGGGCGAGGACGGCGAATTCTCGATTCCCGGTCCGTACCACACCTCGGCGCTCCCGAGCTTCCGGGGTTCTCCCGCAGGAAGGGGAATCGACCAGACGGGGAATGTGGGTCCGATAGCGCCGCCGCTGAGCGCCAGCAGAGCGGAACCGTCGGGTGCGAGATCGGCGATCATGGGGCTCGGGAGGGTCGTCGAAACGGCTGCCGTTTCGCCCCCGCCGGTTGATACCTCCGCGATCCGGAGCGCTCCCTTCGGTCCCTCGTTGAAATAAACGCGGGCGCCATCCGTGAGCAGGGGATACGGAGCCTTCGGTTCGCCGTCATTCGTGAGCTGCCGGGTCGCCAGCACCTGCGGGGCGTAGGGCGCGAGGCGATATCGGCTGACGAACACTGCGCCAATCAGCATGGCGAGAACGGCAACGATCGCCATGGCTTGCGTCCCCGTGATCGCTTTGCTAGCGGCTCCGCCGTGCCGCACGGAGACCGAAGGAAACTCTGCATTCGCCGCCGCAGGCGAAGCGGACTCCGCCGTGGCACTATTCGCTGGGCCGGCCGGCTCGACCGGGGCAATGAACCGGTAGCCGCGACGCGGCACCGTTTCGACGAAGCGGGGATTGTCGGCCGAATCACCCAGGACTTCGCGAATGCGGTTCACGCACTTCTTCAGCGCGAGTTCGTAGTCCACGAAGGTATTGGCGGGCCAGAGCCGTTCGCGCAGTTCCTCCCGCGTGACGATCTCGCCGGGCCGTTCGAGCATCACCTGCAACACCACAAACGGCTGGGGTCCCAGTTTCTGCCGCAGGCCCGAGCGGCGCAGTTCACCTTGTTGAAGATCTACCTCGAAGAGTCCGAACCTTAAAATCCGACTGTGGGTGGCCGGGGTGCTCATGGATAAGGCCTGAAGGTGAGGCGCATTCTAGCACGATTCTGCCACGGAGGAGAACGAGGGGTGGCCGAGAATGGCGCGCGTCTCGCTTGGGAACCGGCGCCGAAAAGCGCTTTCGTATCAACCAGTTTGAGCGGAACCAATAAACCACCGCTCGGGTTCTTGATCGGTCTGCGTTTCAAAACGTAAGTTGTGCCACGCGGCAGAAACGGTTTCCCGGACCGAGCGGTGACGATTCCTCTTCAAACGCTCGCGAGGACTTGCGCTCCGGCCTTCCCCACGATGCGACCGCTTCGCCGATGAAGCGAAAAGAACGTAAGGAGGAAACATGAACCGGTGGATTTTACGATCATTGCTGATGGCGCTCGGCGCCGCTTTATTGATTCCGGCCGCTCAAGCGCAGGGAGACAGAGACAAGGGGTTCGTTTGCTCGAACCGCACAATCAAAGGCAGCTACGCTTTTCGAGTCTCAGGTGAAGTGTTCGCCAGCCCGGCGCCCCCGGCGGCGATTACGCTCTACCGCGATGGTGTGGCCATCACGTACTTCGACGGCGCCACGAACTCGGCGGGCAAAGGAAAACTGTGGCAGGAGGACTACATCCTGGGCAACGGAGCGTTCGCGTCTCCCGACACGGCTTTCCAGAATACCGACACCAACGAATTCAACAACGGCGAAACCGGCACGTATCAGGTGTTCCCGGATTGCACGGGCCAGGCGGAGATCGATTTCCCATACACCGTGAATACTGGGCGTGCGCCAATTCCTCACGTGATCAAGCTCAAGTTCGTGATCGCCAAACATGGCGAAATCCTGCACGCGATTGTTTCCTCTCTTGAGGTTTTGACCCCCCTCAACGCCGTTTCGCCGATGAGCGTCAACATTCACAGTGACGCGGAAAGAGTCGGAGAAGATAAGTAGAAACGTCTGAAATCACGAGGGTGCCAGGCCGGCTGACTTCAAAGAAGGAGGTTGCTGTGACTCTGCGAAGAACAGTCGGCATCACTCTGGCGATCGGCTTGGTTGCGCTCTCATCGGCGTTCCTGTCCGCGAAAGCGGCCGACGATGGTAAGCAGGCCCAAGGCGGGGCCGCTGAAATCCAGAAGGCGTTTCTGTTGGACAAGAATTCCGGCCACCGCCGGCCGCAAGAGATCCCCCTCGGCGGCTTGCTGAAGTTCGGGTGCTCGGTGGATCTGGGAACCGACGGTTATTGGCTCGTCCACGTCTGGGGCGACTATGCGGATGGCCGCCTCGCAAACGACCTTGCTAAACACGGATGGATTCGCCTCGCCGCAGTCAGACCCAGCCAGAAAAAAGCCCTCGACGACTGCAATCGCTTCATCTCCGGAGTCGAAGGCCGAACTCGTCCAAAGAAACGTTCAGAGCCTCTTAGCGACCGGCGATAACCCAAATACCGCGCGTCTTTACGGCTTGTGTCCTCTCCTGCCGTCACTCGCCACTGCTTTTGATGTGGCCGCGAATCACTGTGACAGAGGCCCGCGGAAGGGTGAAGGCGGTGCTGGCGTTTGGATCGATGGTCGAGGTCGCTGGAGGGCCGTCGGGGTCGGCGTGGCTCTTCAGGCCCTCAGGATGCCAGATGTACTGCGCGGCCCCAAAGGTGGTCATCGTGACTTGGCCGGTGAAATGTGAAATCAGATCGACGGCTGCTGAGAAAGGAGCGAAAGCGATCTTCACGCTGTGCGGGTTGGTCGGGTCTTTGTTGATCAGCATGAGCGACCATTCGCCGTCCGGACGCCTGACGGCGTAGGCCGTGACCAATTCGTGGCCGGCGTCGTCGCGCAAATCCGATTCGGCGGGATAGAGCTGATGGGCGCCCGCGCCGTGCTGGACCCAATCGAGATTGATCATGCGGCTCGCGAAGTATTGCGCGGTGTGCTGCAGAATGTGCAGCTGGCGGTCGGCGACGAAATTTCCGTACGTGCTGAATGCATGGCACCCGGGATGCAACGGCTCAGGCTGAATGGGCGAGTGAGTGTAGAGCGCGCCGCCGTCCGCGAGAAACGAACCAACGCTATCGGCCAGCCACAGCGCGGAAAACGTGTCCTGCATGGGATCGGTGAGCGCCCATGAGACGTTGCTCTCGGTGATCATCAGAGGAACGTCCGCCGGAACGCCGTCGTCGCGCCAGACATTCATGATGTGCCGCGTGAGGTCGGGCTCGCGATACAAATCGGTCCAGGTGGTTTCGCAGGGCGGAAACGGATAGTGCTCGAAGGAAACGAACGACAGATCGCTCAGCCGCCCGCGAACTTTCAGGTAATCGATGAAGCGTCCGAGCCAGGACGTGCGGCCCTGGTCATCGGTCCACGTTGCGATATCTTCGATGACGCCTGTAAAGATCGGACCGCCCAGCCTGAGTTTGGGATCGACCCGGTGCAGCGCCCTGGCCCACTGAAGATAAAGCGCGGCGTAGTCTTCGGGCGTCATGAACGCGCCGTCGGGCTCTTCGCCCATCTCGACGTAGGAAATCGGGTAGCCGCGTTTTTCGATGTAGGCGATTTCGGCGGCGCTGTCCTCGGGCGTCGCGTAGACCATGGCGATGGGAACCATCGCGGGCAGATGATTCGTCAGGCCGCTCGTGTAGAAAAGATCGAAGCCGGTCTGCACGCGCAGGGGGACGCGGTCTGCAGTCGTATGCCAGGGGTCGACCGACGAGACCCAAGTAGCGGTCTGCGCCTGGCCGGGCGTGTGCTTGATGATGTCGAGAAATTTCCCATCCGCCGTGAAATTGCCCGCGTAGAGTTCCTTCACCGCGTAGCCTACGCAATTGCGAGGATCGCTCGCGCCGTGCGTGTCACACGTGTTCGAGGCTTGCGTCATGCGGATGCGCAGGAAGCGCGTGACGATCGGAATCTCCGAGAGCCGCAGCGTGATCGTGCCGCCCTTCCCGTTCTGGACGGCGCCAGTGGGGAAAACGGTCCAGTAGCCCGCGGCTTGCTTCACCATGGCATCTTCGCCGGACCAGTAGGCGACGTCGTATTGCGTTGCGTAGGGATTGGCCCAGGCGATTCGGATGCCGTCGATTTGCTGCGCCGTGCCGAAGTCGATGACGATCCATTGCGGCAGAAGCGCGTCGTCCTCGCCGGTGAACTTCCGCGCGAGATACGGATTGCTTTTCCAGTAGGTGGATTCGTCGCCGTCCGTGAGGCGCGAGAATTCGTTGACGTCGGCGTCGCTGCGCGTGGTACCACGGTGCGGCAACGAGTAGCCGAAGGATTCGCGCAGAGGTTCAGCGCCCGGTTGGGCGCTGCCGGTGAAGTAGCCGTCGCGGTGCGCGGAGTCGCTCCATGTGCCTTTGGGATTCCAGTGCCAGGCTTCGATGGTGAGCTCGGTGTTCTGCCGATAGCTGATCGGTCCCCAGCCCGCCGAGAGCGATTCTTTCAGGTTCGGCGCGGTGTAGACCTCGTCGAAATTGACGGCTGGCAGAATGTCGATCGAAGTGCCGAGCGCTTTGTCGGGATCGAACGGAATGGCGTGCGAAGGCGTCGTGTCGACGCGGATGGCCTGCGCATTCGCGGCGCTCGCGCCGGCACTGACAAGAAGGATAAGAATAGAAATGAGCCGAGCGAGGGCGCTTGAGCCAAATCGTCCGCGATGAGCAGCGACCATGCGAATTCCCTCTGAGCGATCCAGGGCGCTGCGAATTGTAACGATTCTGGGCGGCAATCCACGAATAATTCTCGAGAATTTATCAGTGGCGTTACGGCTTCGCCTCGGAGCCTGATTACGCGCGACTTTTTCCATTGCGCGAGTAATTTACGAGATAGGGCGGAGGATCGAGGGTAAATCGGAGTTGTGGGTCGGGAATTGGCGCACCGGGAACGACGGGAAGCGGCAGGACGCCGGCCCAAATGGGGAGGTCGTAATCTTCGGGTTCGTCTTTCGGGCCGCCGGTGCGCACTTTTGCCGAGACTTCTTCGAGCGGGAGCACGAGCACCGTCGTCTGCTTCAGTTCGGACTCATTGGGCTGGCGAACGTCGTTCCAGCGGCCGCGCACGATGTGTTCGGCGAAGGCTTCGAGCGCCTTCAGCTTCTCCTCGCGTCCCTCGACCAGCGTGGCGCGTCCGAGGACGACGACGGAGCGGTAGTTCATCGAGTGATGGAACGCGGAGCGCGCGAGGACGAGGGCGTCAACGAGCGTAACCGTGATGCAGAGTTGCACTCCGCCCGCAAGCGTGCGCAGCATGCGGCTCGCAGCCGACCCGTGGATATAAAGCTGGTCGCCAATTCGCGCGAACAGCGTGGGGATCACGTATGGCTGGCCCTCGGCGGCGAAGCCGACGTGACACACGAGGCCTTCGTCCAGAATGGCGAAGACAGTCTCGCGATCATATTTGCCGCGATCGGGAATGCGTTTGACGCGCGTGCGCTGGGTTGGAGTAAATTGAGTCATGCGCGAAGCGTAAGGCCCGCGCCCGCGCGCCGCAAGTACCAATCTGGACTGGATGGGGGGAAGCCTCTTCGTGGCGAATGAGAAGCGTACCAGGGCTAAAGCCTTTTTCGCGTGTGCCTTTCGTTCGCCGGCCTGAAATCCACCGCTTCCCTGATGAAGGCGGGCGGGTCTTAGACCCGCCCCTACAACGCATCAATGCCGCCATCTTTGCGGGCATGGATTGGCGCGGCACGAATCATTCGCCCGCGTTGGCCGTGTGGTTCATGGGGTTGATGCTGGCGCCCTGGTAGACGACCGCTCTCACGTTTTCGAGGACGTGAATGTCGGACATCGGATCGCCTTGCACCGCAACGAGGTCGCCTTCCTTGCCCACGGCGACCGTGCCGAGATCGTCGAGACCAAGCAATTCGGCTCCGTGCTTGGTCGCCGAAGTGAGCGCCTGTTGGGGCGTCATGCCGAATTTGACCTCGGTCATGATTTCGTCGCGGACGGTGCCGTGACCGGATTCGTAGCGCTGATCGGAACCAGCCGCCATGAAGACGTTGTTTCGAAGCGCCATTTTGAAGCTGGCCAGGTGCTTCGTGCCGAGCTCGTTCGCTTTCCGCAGCACCCAGGGCGGCATGTGCATCTTCACCCCGTTCGTCATGATGTCGTCGACGATGTAAACAGTGGGAACGAGCGTGACGTGATGCGCCTTCATATCGTCGATGGCTTCCTGGTTCAGCTCGGAGCCGTGCTCGATGGAATCGACTCCGGCATGCAACGCGGCGAGAATGGTCGGCAGGTTTTCGTCGTGCGCCGCCACTTTGAGATGGTCCATGTGGGCCTGCTCGACGATCACGCGCAGTTCTTCCGGCGAAACTTGCTCGGCCGTTGGAGAATCGAGCGGCGACAACACGCCGCCCGACGCCAGCACCTTGATCACTTTCGCTCCGTACTTGATTTGCAGGTGCACGGCTTTTTCCGCGTCCTCGGGCGAATTGATGAAGCCGTTGAGCGGCGTGTAGTAATCGGCGAGCGGAAATTGCTCCGGCATGTTCAGAAAATCGCCGTGCCCGCCGATGATCGAAATGGCATGGCCGCAAGGGATGATGTGCGGGCCGGGAATTGTGCCTTCTTCGATCGCATCGTGCAGGGCGACGTCGATGAAATTGTCCGATCCCAGGATGCGCATGGCCACGATGCCGGAACGGAGCGCGTAATCGACGGCCTTCGTGGCGCGCAACAATCCGAGGCCGGCAGAAGGGACGGCGCCGAACGGGCCGGTCCACAGGTGCGTGTGGGCGTCGATCAGGCCGGGGAGAACGGTGTATTGAGACAGATCGATCCGCTCGGCGCCTGTGGGCGCAGTCACGTTCGCGCCGACAGCGGTGACTTTGCCGTCGGTGATGACGACCCCGGCATTGGCGATCGGCGGCTTCTCGGTGTCGTAGATCAATTTCCCGCAGCGCACGAAGACGACCTTTGGCACTGCCGCGGAGACTAGTTGCGCAAACGCGAAAAGACACAGGAGAATGCTGAACAGGCGAAATGATTTCAAAGTTTCCTCCGACTCGCAAAGTTCGCAAAGAACCGGGCGGGTCTGAGAGCCGCCCCTACGAAGCCAATCTGCCAGGCGCGACGCTGCTATTTCGATCCTCCGCGGACGATGCGGAAGCCGGTATAGGCGGTGTCCGCGGAACGATAGCGCGCTTTGGGATCGGCGGGGCGATCGGCGCTGCCGCCGAGCGTTTTGCCCGTGCCATCCGCGGCGATTGCCCATTCGGCCACGTTGCCGTCGAGATCGAAGACCAACTGCTCGCCGTCCTCTCCTGCGCCGCTGAAGCTGCCGACTTCGCGAAGCAGGGGCGCATTGCCGGGCAACAGCTTGATTTTCTCGTTGAGGCGCTGCACGTCGGCGGGATTCAGTGCGTAGCCCGCCCAGTAGTCGAGCGTGTTCTCGCCCGAGCGCGGTTTATAGAGCGACTCAACTTCCTTCTCGTTCGGCAGGCGATACGTTTGGCCAGTCTTTTTGCTGAGCCATTCGCAATAGGCCTTCGCCTTCTCAAAGGCGATTCCGTTCGCCGGATAATTTTCCGTGCCGGGATCAACCTTGTAGCTCTTATCGAACGCGGCGAACTGCGCGCGCGTCACTTCGAAGCGGCCAATTTCGAGATCGCCGCGCTTGACGACTTCGGGAGCGAGCACGCCGTTCTCCATCGCGCCGTAATCCGCGCCCGACTTCTGGATCGACTCGCGGCGGAGTGCGACGTCGAGCGGCGAGCCCTTCTTGAAGGCTTCGTTTTCGGACGGGTGTGCGTGGAACAGGTATTTGTCGAACCAGGCCATCTCTTCGTTCAATTTGCGAAGCTGGTGCGACAGCTTGCGCGGGCCGTGCGGCTCGCCGGGAAAGAGGACGAGTTTCACCGGAACTTTGTTGAGCCAGTAAAGCGTGCGGTAATAGGTCCAGCTTTGATCGGTGGGGACGTTACGATCGTTCGTGCCATGAAAAATCAAGGTGGGCGTCTTCACGCGATCCATTTTGAAGACGGGCGATTTCTGAATGTAGAGCTCGGGATCCTGGAAGGGCGCTTTGCCAAAATAGTAGTCGTCGAAGGCTTCGCCGAAATCAACGTTGGCCCAATCGCTGATCCATTCGACGTCGCCCGCGCCCACTGCGGCGGCTTTGTATCGGTCCGGATCTGTGATGGTCAGTTCGATGGAAAGAATCGAGCCATTCGACCATCCGAGCGCTCCGATTTTATTGGGATCGACGAGTCCCTTCGCAATCAGGCTGTCGACGCCCTTCTCGATATCCGGGATTTCCAGCTCGTAGTATTTTCCGCAGCAGATGGATTCCACCCACTTGAGGCCGTAGTCCGAGCTGCCGTGGTAGTTCGTTTTCAAAATGAACGCGCCGCGCTGGGTGAGCAGGTTGTTGGCATAGGCCCAGCTTTCCGACCACGCGTCGTGATCGGCGCCTGCCGGGCCGCCGTGCGTCGCGACAACGAGCGGATATTTTTTGCCCGGCTGATAATCATCCGGATAGTAGAGGATGCCTTCGACTTCGTCGTCGTTTGCGCCCTTCCAATGGATGACCTCCGTCTTCGCGATCGTGTGATTCTTGAATGTCGGATTGAGGTTCGTTATCTGGACAGGCGACGTGATCAAGGCGCCGTCGAGGTGCGCGCGGAACCACTGCGTGGGCGTGCTGGGCGTCGAATATTCGTAGACCAGCGTGTGGCCGTCGTCACCGAGCACAAAATCAAAATAATTGCGCGGCGTCGCGCCCGTGATCCATTCGCGCGACCACGTCGAGCCCTGTTTCGTGAAGCGTGCCGGCTTGGTGTAGACGCCGTCTTTCAACAGCGCGATGAAGCCGTCGGAGGTGGTTTCGAGGTTGTAGCCCATGGCGCGGTCCCAATCGAGATTCACTTCCGTGGGCGTGCCCGAGGCGAGCTCGTAGAAATACAGCTTCTGGATCGACGCGGTGTAAAAGCGCGGCGAATCGGAATAGGGCGCGATGATGTAGAAGCCGGAATTGTCGCGCGCCCATTCGACGCGATCGGGAAGAATCTTGCGGCCGGGCAGGATTTGGGTTCGCGCGCCGGTGGCGAGGTCGATCAGATAAGTCACCGGGGGAGTTTTTTCGTCCCAGGCGTAACTCAGCTCGCGGCGTGCCACGGCGACCACTTTCTTCCCGTCCCAGGAGGGCTGGAAGAACTGGATCCAGTCGGTGTTGTCGGTGACGCGCGTGACCTTCTTGTCTTTCAGCGAGAGCGTGAACAGACGGACGGGCGGCGTGTGTGCGGAATCGTCGACAACGTCGCTGTCGTCCTTGCGTTCCTTCACCTCGCGGTCGTAGAGCGAAGGATCTTCTTCGGCGCTGAACAGAATCGTGTTGTTGTCGAGCCACTCGAATTGCCGAATGTCGCGCTCGAACTGGGTCACGTCCCAGGGCTCGCCGCCGAAGGCATCCATCATCCAGAGCTGCGTGTGCGCCGCTTTGGCGTTCGGCTTGGGCAGCGCGCGCGTGCTCAGAAAGGCGATGCGGTCGCCCGAAGGAGACCAGCGCGGATCCGATACTTCGTCCTCGCCGCGCGTCATTTCGATTTCTCTTTTCTCGGTGAGGCTCGAGAGGTAGAGATTGCTCACGCGGTGATCCTTGTCCTTGCTTCCCGTGCTCTTTACCCACACGGCCCATTTCCCATCGGGAGATATGCGAAACTGGTTGGCAATTTCGCTGAAGACGATGTCGTCGGCCTTCCACGGTGATTGTTTCGCTGGCTCGTTCGATTTTGCTTCTTGTGCGGATGCGACCACCAAGGCGGCGAGTAAAGCTGCGAAAAAGACGTGCATAGACTTGCGGATCATTGGTTTCCCCCCGCAGGAAAAATGCGCGCACACGGTACCACAGATGTTTTGATAGGGAAAATCCAGACTCGGAACATCGCGAGCAAAAGTTTGCGCCGGGACGAAAGGCCCGAAGCCAATGGGCGAGGGCTATCGCGAGAAGAACTGCGCTATACTTTTTATCGATCACCTCATGAGGAGGAGACCCGCGCGGCTCGCATGGCGCCCCTTTGCCGCGACGGAATCACATGCGTCGTGAAAATAATGCAGGCTCCCGCAAATCCGCCGCCATTTTTCCGAAGGCCGCGGTGCAGTTTTTTCGCGAGTTGAGCCGCAACAACAGCAAGTCTTGGATGGACGCGAACCGCGACCGGTATCGCACGGAGGTGGTCGCGCCATTTCGGGAGATGCTCGACCGGCTGGCGCCCGCAGCCCGAAAGCTGAACCCGCAGTTCGTCATCAGCGGACGAGTGAACGACAATTTTTCACGCATCAATCGCGACATTCGTTTCGCGCGCGATAAAACCCCGTACCGCCCGCAGATGTACTTGTTCTTCGCGGAGGGGGGTGACGATGTCGGCCAGCTCTACCTCGGCGTGGGAGCGGACATCGTGACCTGCGGGTTTCGCATTTACGGCGGCGGGCGTGCTGCTCCGCTCGTTCAATTCGGCCGGGTGCGCGGGCGCGAAAACGCGAAATGGCTGGCGAGACAGAAGCGCCGCCTCGAGGGGGAATTCGACAGTTATTGGTATTCGACCCAAAAGGGCGAATGGACGAAGCACAACGGCTGGCCAGTCGAAGCGGACAACTGGAAGAAACTGCAGGCGTGGATCGTGCGGCGGAAGTTTTCTCCGGTGGCTGCTTCGCGAAGCGGTTTTCAGGCCGAAGCGGCGAAGATCTTTAAGGAAGTGTATCCGCTCATGCAGTTCGCGTGTTCGCCGAAGTGGACGGCGTAACGGGCAAAGAGAGGGAACGATGCCGATCAGCCGGGAGCAGGCGCGCAAGGAACACACGGCCCAAGCGGGCCACGAGCAATTCAGCGAGACGATTTACGGCGTGATCTGCGCCGCCTGCCACAACTACATCCTGATCGACAAGACCAACGATCCGCCCACCTGCCGCGAACACGAAACCTGCCGCCAGGCATATTCCTGAAGTCTGCGCAACGAGCCAGGTCGAATCGGAGCGTGCGCGCGGACCAGCCAGGATGGCCGCGTACATAAATTGCTGCGTTTGCAGCAGCGGCGGCGGCAAACGGGATTACAATAGGAGTCGCACAACCACTTTGCGGCCGCGCCGCATCCGTTCTTCATACGCGCGCAAGTCTCTCAAGTCCACATTCATCGTCATGCCGGCCCGGCAGCTTGGAACGCGCGGACAAAAAAAACCAGCGAGACGAAATTAACCCCATGAAACGACCAAACCCGATTCGCGCGGCCATGTTTTTGCCGCTGCTTCTATTTGCTTGCGGAGCTGCGCACGCGCAGGGCTCCGATCCTGCGCCGAAGCCCGCCACGGCGTCTTTCTCCACGCGCGGTGCTCGCCCGGCAGCGCCCGCGAAGCCGCCCGCCACGGTAGACCTGACCGTGCCTAAGGGAACCCCGCTGCAGATCGCGCTCGACCGCGAAGTGCGCGTGAAGAACGCAGGCCAGCCGATTCACGGACGCGTGATGCAGCCGGTCTATGCGTTCGATCGCCTCGTGGTTCCGGCCGGCGCGGAGGTCACAGGCCACATCGCCAGGATCGAACCGATTTCCCGCAAGCATCGCGTTCTTTCGCTGCTGAACGCGAATTTCACGCCCGCGCATAAATTGCAGCTCGAGTTCGACGATATTGTGCTGCCCGATGGCCAGCGCGTCCCGATCGATACGGCAGTGGCTCCGGGATCGGGCCGGATAATCCAGCTGATCAGCGCTGGGGAAACGCAGAAAAAGAAAACTTTGAAGGACGAGGCTTCGCAAAAGATCGCGCAGGCGAAACAGCAGGCCCACCAGGAATGGAACACGGCGATGGACCAGGTGAAGACGCCGGGAAAGAAACACCGCATCGAGCGCTATGCGCTGGCCGAGCTTCCCGTCCATCCGCAGTATATCGACGCAGGCACTCTCTATTTCGCCGAATTGAAGGAGCCGCTCGCTTTCGGTTCTGAGCCGCTCACGGCCACAAATTCCTCGGAACTCGGCGAGACTCCTCCGCCGGGAAGCCTGGTGCACGCGCTGCTGCTGACGCCTCTCGATTCGGGGACGACGCCGAAGGGCGCGGAAGTCGACGCCGTCATCTCGCAGCCGCTATTCGACGGCCAGCATCGGCTTGTGCTGCCGGAGGGGAGCCGCCTGAAGGGCGATGTGGTTCAAGTGCAACCAGCGCGGCACTTGCACCACAACGGGCAGATCCGATTGGTGTTTCACGAACTCGTGCCGCCGGAAGGCGTGTCGCAGCAAGTGGCGGCGAGCTTCGAAGGAGTGCAGTCGGCGGCGGGCGATCACGTCAAGCTGGATTCCGAAGGCGGGGCGGAGGCCACGAATCCGAAGTCACGCTATCTTTCGACCAGCATTTCGCTGGCGCTGGCCACGTTTTCGTCGACTGGGGACGGCGATGCCGATGCGCTGCATAATGGGGCCGGTGGCGCGAACAGCTATCGGCTGATTGGATTTGCGATCGGTTTTGGCGTGCACTACACTCCTCTCGGAATGGCGATGGGCGCCTTTGGGGCCAGCCGATCGGTCTACTCGCATTTCCTCTCACGCGGCCAGGACGTGGTCTTCCCGAAGGATACGGCCATGGAGATTGGCTTTGGGCGAATGGTCACGCCACCCTCCGGCCACCCGATTCAGTAGTGATTTTGGAGGAAACGGCGGCATTCGCGGTATGCTCTGACGCGAGGAAGCGTACGTGAAGTCGACCGCTCGCGACCTTCTCATCCTTCTTCCAGTGATACCGTTATTGCCCGTCATTGCGACCTGGTTTCTTCGCTGGGAAGACGGGATTCCGAAAAAGGTGCCGAAAGCTGCGCTCGGGCCTTCTCTCCTATACGTCGCGTTCGCCGCCTGGCACTTTAAAGTCGACGCGTTCGTGGTCGTTCTCATTTTCTTTGGGGAGCGGTTGTTTCGGTAGCGGCCGCCCTGGAAAAGATCCCGGGTTACCGCGACTTGGGCGGCCCATCTGGGACTCTGTTTCCACGGTCGTCGCGTACGATGAGCCCTCCCCCGAGTGATGGGCATTCCGAGCCAAAAATGACGACGTCTGGCTCAATCGGTCGGGGTGTAGGTCACACCGTGCCTCCGCGCTGTGCGTTATTGTTGCCATAGCCAGCGCGGAACCCGTATAATGGGCGATTGTCAATTGAGCTGGGAGGCAGCATGTACGCCGTGATTCGCAGTGGGGGAAAGCAATACCGCGTGGAGCCGGGCGCGACGATCGAGGTGGAACTCCTCGAAGGAAACGTCGGCGGCAAAGTGACATTCGACGACGTGCTGGCCGTCCGCACGGACGAAAAGAAGATGTTGACCGGCGGAGACGCCGTAAAGGCCAAGATTACGGGCAAGATTGTGAAGCACGTGCGCGGGCCGAAGGTCAAAGTGCTGAAGTACAAGACGGGCGGGCAGTACAAGATCCAGCGCGGCCACCGGCAGGGCTATACCGCCGTGCAGGTCGGCGACATTCAACTTTCCTAGAGGTCTTTCAGAGCCATGGCACACAAAAAGGGCGGTGGATCTTCGGTAAACGGGCGCGACTCGCAGGGCCAGCGCCTTGGCGTGAAGCGTTTTGGCGGGCAACTGGTGAACGGGGGAAGCATCCTGATTCGCCAGCGGGGCACGCGCTACAAGCCCGGCAGGAACGTCGGTCGCGCCAAGGATGACAGCCTCTTCGCGCTGACCAGGGGCTTCGTGAAGTTCGAAGACAAGGGCGGGCTCGGGCGCTTCATCAGCATTTTGCCGGTCGAGGAAGCCGCGGCTGCCAAAGAAGCGAAGCCTGCGGCGCCGGCCGCCGATTGATATTTGGAATTCCCCGCATGCAGATTCCGAGCGCTCAGTGCGCCTGTTTTTCCCTGAAATCCTAGCGTATGCTGTTTTTGACCGCGTTCCTGTGGTGAGCCTGCCGTGTTTGCAGATGAAGCGAAAATCATGGTGAAGGGCGGCGACGGCGGCAACGGCTGCGTCGCGTTCCGGCGGGAGAAGTATGTTCCGCGCGGCGGACCTTCGGGTGGCGACGGCGGGCACGGCGGCGACGTCTACCTCGAATCGAATCCGCACGACAACACGCTGCTGCGCTACCGCTACAATCGCGAATTCAAGGCAGACCGCGGGCGTCATGGCGAGGGCTCAAAATGCCACGGGCGCTCCGGCGATTCGATGGTGCTGACCGTTCCCGTCGGCACGGCCGTATTTGACGCCGACACCGGCGAGCAATTGTTCGACTTCTCCGAGCCCGGCCAGAAATTTCTCGCGGCACACGGCGGACGCGGCGGGCGCGGCAACGGGAATCCACACTTCATTCGGCCGTGGCATCAGGCTCCGCGCGAGCATGAGGACGGCCAACCGGGCGAAGAGCGCCACCTGCGCTTCGAATTGAAGCTGCTCGCAGACGTCGGCCTCGTCGGCTTTCCGAATGCCGGTAAGTCGACACTGATTTCGCGCATCTCGGCGGCACGACCCAAAATCGCGGCATACCCGTTCACCACGCTCGAACCGCATCTCGGCGTGGTTTCCGCCGATCCCGACGCCGCTCCCGGCCTCGGCCGCACGTTCGTTGTCGCCGATCTTCCCGGTTTGATCGAGGGCGCGCACGAAGGCGCCGGGCTCGGCACGCGTTTCCTGAAGCACGTTGAGCGCACGCGCCTGATCGCGCATCTTGTCGACACGAGTGATGCGAGCGGCCGCGATCCCGTGCACGACTTCGAAATCATCGAGCACGAACTCGCCGCGTTCAGCCCCGCGCTTGCGGATAAGCCGGTAATGGTCGTCGCCACGAAGCTCGACGCGACCACCGATCGCAGCCACCTCGAAGCCCTTCGCGCATTACGCGGCGAAGCGCGGCCTCGAGTTTCACGCAATTTCTTCCGCGACAGGCGAAGGTATTGTCGCGCTGGTGCGCGCCATGGCCGATCGTCTCGACCAGATTCCGAAGGCCGCATCGATCCCAGCGGCAACAAGCAGCGACGGTGCTCACGCTGCCCCTCCCGCCGAAAGTCATGCGGCTGCGCCGCACACGGAGCAGAGTTGAGTTCGCATCCGCTTCACAAAGCCCATGTCCATGTCGCGCACGCGCATGGTCCCTCGCACGAACCGCACCGCCGCTCCATCGCGCTGTTTGGCGGGACATTCGACCCGATCCACGCCGGCCATCTGGCGGTCGCTCACGCGGCGCAACGCCGGTTTCATCTCGATACGATATACTTCATTCCGTCGGCCCGCCCGCCGCATAAGGCGCGTTCGGAGATGACTCCCTTCGTTCATCGCTACGCCATGGTCGCCCTGGCGTGCGCCGAGCATCGCGGCTTTTTCCCGTCGCTCGCCGAAGCCCCGGTTGACGGCTTGGCGCCTCACGTCTTCTACTCGGTGGACACGGTTCGGCGCTTCCGGCGTGAGCATCCCGACGATCACCTGTATTTCATCGTGGGTGCGGACCAGTTTCTCGAGTTGCCGACCTGGAAAAACTACGAATCGCTTCTCGATCTGTGCGACTTCATCATCGCGAGCCGTCCCGGCTTCCGCATTGACGCGCTGCGGCTGGTGGTGCCGCCGGAAAAGCTCGGGCGCGGCGCCGCGAGCGACGGGAACAAGATCGTGTTGCGAAAGTCCGCGATTCACCTCCTGACTACGGTCAATAGCCACGTCTCCTCCACGGAAGTGCGCGACCGGCTCCAGGAGAAAAAAAACATTCACAGCCTTGTGCCGCCGCGCGTGGAGGAATACATTCTCGGACAGGCCCTGTACCGGTGACTTTGGAAACCCTTCGACCCGAAATTCGGCTCGCCGTGGAAGCGGCGCAGGACAAGCAGGCCGTGGATATCACGGTGCTGAAGCTGTCCGGCGCGGGAACGTTCGCGGAATATTTCCTGCTTTGCTCCGGCCAGAGCCAGCCGCAGATCAAGGCGATCAGCGAGGCCATCGAGGAACGGCTCGAAAAGCATGGTAAGCGGTTGTCGCACCGCGAAGGCAAGGCGGGCGCCGAATGGGTCCTGCTCGATTATGCCGATTTGGTCGTGCACATTTTCAGCGAACACGCCCGGCAGTATTACGATCTCGAGCGGCTTTGGCGCAACGCCGAGCGCATTGATTTCCCCGCTCCGTCAGGCCCGCCGGGCGGCAGCCGTGCCGAATCAGTCGCGGATCATCACACGCAGCCATGAGCGCTCCTGATCTTCTCTGGGTCGCCGCCGATCCCGCGTCGCGGCGTGTGCTGGAGATCGCCGCAAAACTTGCCGACACCGCAACGACGGTCCTGATCACGGGCGAAAGCGGCACGGGGAAAGACCAGCTCGCTCGCTGGATTCACGAGCGCGGGCTGCGCCGCGACGCCACGTTCCTCAAAATCGATTGCGCCAGTCTACCTTCCGAGCTTGTCGAATCGGAGCTTTTCGGCCACGAACGCGGCGCGTTCACGGGCGCCGTCGCGCGGAAGCCAGGCCGCCTCGAAATGGCCGAGGGTGGAACGATCGTGCTCGACGAAGTGGCCGCTCTCGCGCCGGGAGTGCAGGCCAAGCTGCTGCGGGTCCTCGAAGAGCGTACGTTTCAGCGCCTCGGCGGGTCCGAAACATTGCGCATGGACGCGCGCCTCATGGCGCTCACCAACTCCGATCTGGGCGAGGCGGTCCGCGCGGGACGCTTCCGTGAAGACCTTTTCTTCCGGCTGAACGTCGTCGCCATTGCCGTCCCGGCCTTGCGCGACCGCCCGGCGGATATTCTTCCGCTGGCCTCCCATTTTCTCGAGCGGCTTGCGCCCGTTCACGGGAAGGTAGGCGCGGCGCTTGATGTCGCGGCCGTCAGCGTGTTGCAGGCCTACCCGTGGCCGGGGAACGTTCGCGAACTGAAGAACGCAATCGAGCGCGCCCTGGTTTTTGCCAAGGGGCCGGTTCTGGGCGCAGAGGATTTTCCGCAGATTGTGCGCGCTGCTTACGCGCCTAACCGCAACGGTTCTTTGCGTTCCCTCGAAGCCATGGAGCGCGATGCCATCGTTGCCACGCTCGAAAGCACCCATTTCAAAATCGGCCGCAGCGCTGAAATTCTCGGCATCAGCCGCAAGACGCTCCTCGAGAAGCGCAAAAGGTACGGCTTGCTCTAACGCCGGCCCCTGTGCGTTTCCGTAGGGCCGCTGCCTGCTGCGCCGGCGGCGCGAGAAGGCGAAACGAGAAGCCAAAGCGCGTGAGCGGCCGTTCGCGAATTCCGCGTTTCGATTTTCGGCCTCCTATGAAGATCCGCCTTCTGATGCTCGGCAAAACACGCCGCGGTGAACTTCGCGCGCTGCTCGATGATTACGCAGGCCGCATCCGCCATTATGCGGAAATCGAAGTCAACGAGCTGCGCGATGCCACGCCTGTCGCGCTCCGCAAACTGAAACTGGACTCGGCGGCTACGCTGGTTCTCCTCGATGCGATGGGGAAACAGTTCACCTCTCAGCAGTTCGCGCGATGGCTTGGCGATTTGCGCGACCGCGGCATCCGCGAAGTCGTTTTTCTTTGCGGGGACGCCGACGGCTTTCCGGCGCAGCTCCGCGGAGCGGCGAACCAGAAAATCTCGCTTTCCACTTTGACCATGCCGCACGAGTTCGCGCGGGTGGTGCTCGCTGAACAGATTTACCGCGCGTTTGCGATCCTCGCCGGACATCCATATCCAAAATAATCCGATCGGCCCTTTCCACGCTGCTGTGCTCTGCCGCAGAATTAGAGTGTCGCGTTTTCATCCGCTCGAAAGGAGGGTTGAATGGTTCACCTGTTCCACTTGATCGTGCAGCACTGGCGGGCTGTGGCCTGGTCCACGGGGATTCTCGTCGTGGCCGTCATCTGCGCGCTCATCGTGCGCTGGATACTTTTCTTCTTCCTCGAGCGCATTGCTGCCCGCCACAAAAGCGTAATCGCCGATTCATTGGTCCACCACGGCGCGCGCCTGTCGCGCTGGTTCTTCCCGCTGCTGGCTCTTCTCGTCGCGCTGCCCGGAACCTCTCTTCCCTCGCCAATCATGAAGCCCATTCAGCACGCGATCGGCATCGCCTTGATCGCGGTTCTTGCCTGGCTGGCTATCCTTGTCAGCGAAGTCGTTTCAGACATTCTCACGGCTCGTTACCAGGTGGATGTCGCGGACAACCTGCTGGCGCGCAAAGTCCAGACGCAGCTTTCCGTTCTCCACCGCGTCATCTCTGTCGCGGTTGTGCTCGTTGCTCTCGGCGTGATTCTGATGACGTTTCCCGCAATTCGCACGATCGGAACCAGCCTCCTGGCTTCGGCCGGGCTGGCCGGCCTTGTTATCGGCGTGGCCATGAAGCCGACGATTTCGAGCCTGGTTGCGGGAGTTCAGATTGCGCTGACCCAGCCCATGCGTCTGGAGGACGTGGTGATCGTCGAAGGCGAGTGGGGCTGGATCGAGGAGATCACAACCACCTATGTGGTCGTGCGCATTTGGGATTTGCGGCGGCTCGTCCTTCCGCTCTCCTACTTCATCGAACATCCTTTCCAGAACTGGACGCGCACGAGTTCCGATCTGCTCGGAACCGTGACCCTCTGGGTTGACTACACCGTGCCGGTGGACGAGGTGCGCGACGAATTGCAGCGCATCGTCAAATCCTCCAAACTCTGGAAAGGCGGAGTGTGCGCGCTGCAGGTCACAGACGCCAGCGAGCACTCGATCCAGATTCGCGCTCTGATGGATGCGCGCGATTCGGGCGCGGCATGGGATCTGCGCTGCTATGTCCGCGAGAAGCTGATCGCGTTCCTGCAGCAGCGGCATCCGGAATGCCTGCCCCGCTTGCGCGGCGAATTCCAGACCTCGACCGACGGACACCGGCCACCCGAAGCTTCCGCGGGACGCCTTCGAGTTTCCGGCGCAACTCCAAATCAGGAAAGCCGGAAACCTTGAGGAGAAGCGGCCTCGCTTGACCTTTCGAGGGGCTGCCGTCAGTATTCAGAAGTGTTTCGGGATGCTCGCGTATGCCTGAAGGCAAAGGACTTCTGATCGTCTACACCGGGCCGGGCAAGGGCAAGACCACCTGCGCGCTGGGCACGGCGTTTCGCGCCGTGGGGCAGGGCCTGCGCGTCCTGATGGTGCAGTTCATCAAGGGCTCGTGGCATTATGGCGAACTGGATGCCGCGAAAATGCTGGGGGACGATAAATTTGAGATTCGCCCCATGGGCCGCGGCTTCGTGAAAGTGGGCGGCGCGGAAACCGATCCCGAAGACGTGCGCCTGTGCGAGCAGGCCTGGGAATTCGGCCGCGAGCAGATTTATAGCGAGAAATATGACCTGGTGGTGCTGGACGAGATCAACTACGTGATCAGCTACAAGATGCTTGACGCGGAGCGCGTGGTGGATGCGCTGCAGAAGCGGCCCGAGCGCGTTCACGTGATCTGCACGGGCCGCAACGCGCACCCGAAGCTGGTGGAAGCCGCCGATCTCGTCACCGAAATGCGCGAGGTGAAGCATCCGTACACGAAAGGCATCCTGGCGCAGCGCGGGATCGACTACTGAACGGAATGGATGACTGGGGACGCCTGATTCCGTTTTGCGGCCTCCAGGATCGCTGCGCGGGAATGGCCGCGGACTGGCAATTCTAAGCTATCGACTGGTTTCCATGACTTGGTTCAAACGTGATAAAAAGCCCCTCGAAAATCCCACGCCGGTGGAAGAGCGCCGCGTGCGCACCGAAGGCATGTGGACCAAGTGCAACGCCTGCCGCGCGATCATCTGGAAGAAAGACCTCGAGGCCAACTGGGAGGTCTGCCCCAAGTGCGAGCACCATTTCCGCCTCGGCGCGCGCCGGCGTCTGGAACTGCTTCTCGATGACGAGCGGTGGACGAGCACGATCGCCGAGCTGGCCTCGAGCGATCCGCTGCAATTCGTCGACACCAAGCCCTATGCACAGCGTCTGAAAGAAGCCCAGCACAGGCTGGGCATGAAGGACGCGATCCTCACCGCCGAAGGCAAGATGAACGGCCGGCCCGTGATCTGCTGCTCGATGGAGTTCGGTTTCATCGGCGGCTCGATGGGCGCGGTGGTGGGCGAAAAAGTAGCGCGCGCGATCGAGCGCTCGCTCGCGCAGAAGCAGCCGCTGATCATCGTTTCCTGCTCCGGCGGCGCGCGCATGATGGAAGGCGCCGTCAGCCTGATGCAGCTCGCGAAAGTCGTCCGCGGCGCTGGCGCGGCTGGACGAGGCGCGCATGCCGTTTATTTCCGTGCTCACCGATCCCACCACCGGCGGCGTTACCGCCAGCTTACGCCATGCTGGGCGATCTGAACATTGCCGAGCCCGGCAGCGCTGATCGGATTTGCGGGACCGCGCGTGATCGAGCAGACCATTCGCCAAAAACTCCCCGAGGGCTTTCAGACCGCCGAATTTCTGCTCGAGCACGGATTTCTCGACGCGGTCGTTCCCCGCAAGGATATGAAGCGCTACATCTCGCAGGCGCTCGATTTCTTCCTGAATGCGGCATGAATTATGAAGAATCCGTCCGTTCGCTTTACGCGTTAGGACGCGAACTCGCCGCCCCGCAGCAGGCGCGCGTCCAGAAATTCGGCCTGGAGAATATCCGCGTTCTTTCCACCGCGCTGGGCGATCCTCATCTTGCTGTCCCATGCGCGCACGTAGCGGGCACGAATGGCAAAGGCTCCACGGCCGCGATGATCGAATCGATCCTGCGTGCCGCAGGATTTCGCACGGGCCTTTACACTTCGCCGCATCTCGAGCGCATCAACGAGCGCATTCGCCTCGATGGCCACGAAATTTCCGACGACGCTTTTGCGGCTGCCTGGACGCGCGTGCAGTCCGCCATCGAATCCTTGCTGGCTGCCGGAAAACTCGTCGCACACCCGACGTTCTTCGAGTGCGTCACGGCCATCGCCTTTGTCGCGTTCGCGAATGCCAGCAAGGCCGGCGGTTCGGCGGAGAAGGCTTTCGTCGCCGTGTTCGAAGTCGGCCTCGGCGGGCGTCTCGATTCCACGAACATCGTCGAACCGGAAATCGCCGTGATCACGCCGATCGATTTCGATCATGAGAATTTTCTGGGCCATTCCATCGAGGAAATCGCGGGCGAAAAGGCGGGGATCATCAAGCATGGCGCGTGGGTGGTCAGCGCGCCGCAGCGGCCTGAAGCGCGCGCCGTTATTGCTGCGCGTGTGAGTGAACGCGGGGCGCGTCTTGTTGAGACCACCGCGCTCTGGCGATTGAGCGAGATGACTTCGCAGGATGGCTTCTACCGGGCCGTAGCGTCGGGAATCGATGGCAAGCGCGAGATTTCAATTGCCCCTTCGCTCCCTGGAAAATTCCAGATCCCAAATGCGCTCACGGCTGCGACCGCCGCTCTTCTTCTCCGCGAGCGCGGCTTCGCCATCGCCAATGACGCGATCGCCGCTGGAATCTCCTCCGCGCGGTGGCCCGGCCGCCTCGAGCGCATCTCCGAGCTTCCGGCCATTTATCTCGATGGCGCGCACAATCCCGCTGCCGCACGCGAATTGAAATCCTTCTGGGAGGAAAATTTCTCCGGCCGCCACATCCACCTGATCTACGGCGCCATGCGCGACAAAGCCGTGGACGAAGTTGCGGGTTTGCTGTTCCCTCTCGCTGAGAGCGTGACCCTCACACAGCCGCGCCAGTCGCGAGCCATTTCCGCGCCGCTGCTTGCCGAAATCACCGCCGGCCTTGCGCGCCGCGCGATGACCATCCCTGATCCGGCCGAAGCGCTCGACCGCGTCCTCGCCGCCGCTGCGCCCGGCGACGTGATCTTCGTGACCGGTTCGCTCTTTCTCGTCGGCGACCTCCGTCGTTATTGGTTTTCGCGTGGCTTGCAAACATCTGCGGACGTCGCGCCGAATGCCCCGAGAGGCGTGTAGCTCGCATCGTTAGAAGTGAGGACTGTCAAAGCGTTCCCCGAAAGTGCCGCCGCACGTACACGCCCAGAATCGCAACGCACACCATGACGGCGCTCCCGACAACCAGCCATTCCGGAACGTTCGGATAGACGACCGCGTCGAGCAGATGTAGGAGAAAAGGCCCGCGCGCGGGTGGGACGCCTGCGCGGGCTTCCAGCCAATTCTCAGCGGCAGTGAGCGGGCACGGCGGCCACGGCGTCAGCTCAATGAAAATTGCGTACCCGAGCGAACCGATGTGAAGCCAGGCCAGCACGCGCCGCCCGCGAGTCAGGATCCAGCCAACCACAACCCACGCGCACCACAGCAAATGCAGGGCGAGGACCGCCTCCGCGAGCGCGCCATAGATTCGCAAGTCCGCACTCACGCGAGAACAGTAGCGCAAATCGGCGTCGCGCAAAACGCAGGAAGCTTGCGCGGCCGGACACGGGCAGTGGAGGGCAGTGGCCGTTGCCCGCATCACGGCCCGATGATACGATGAGCAATTCATGGTCAACGAAGCCACCGGCAAGCCGCGCATAGGCATTCCGTATCGAACGAGAAAAGAAGAGCTTGCCTCGGATCGCAGCCGCTATGACCTGTACGTTAAAGCGGTGCGTCAGGCCGGAGGCGAGCCCGTGGAGGTCTCGCTCGGCCTTTCAGCATCCCATCTGGCAGATATGGCACGCGTGCTGGACGGATTCGTTCTCCCGGGCAGCCCGTCTGACGTCAATCCGGCCCTTTACAACGCGTCCCGCCACCCAAAGTGCGCGGACCCTGATCCGGATCGCGAAAGGACTGACTTCGCTCTGCTCCAGCATGCTTTCAGCGATCAGCAACCCGTACTCGCTATCTGCTACGGAATTCAGAGCTTAAATGTATTCTTGGGTGGCTCACTGGTTCAGGACATTGCCTCCGAGCTGCATTCCGGGATTCAGCACGAGTGGATCGGCCGCAAGCAGGGTCAACCAGAACCCTTTCATTCGATTGGAGTTGAGCCAGGGTCCCGGCTATTCGAACTGGCGCAAACGCGCGAGGTCCAGGTAAACAGCTCTCATCATCAGTCGGTTTTGAAGCTGGGCCGCGGCCTGCGCGTCACTGCGCTCGCAACCGACGGCGTTGTGGAGGCCATTGAATGGATTGGAGATAGAACCCAGGTACTGGGAATTCAGTGGCACCCGGAGCGCATGGTCGAATCCGATATTTTGGCGCGGGCTCTCTTTGAAAGCCTGGTGCAAGCAGCGAGCAAGGTCGCGCAGGGAAGCGTCTCCCATCGGACATAAATAGGGAAGAAAGGCCTCGCTTATATCATTACGATAAGCAATTCAGGCGTTCTTAATGCGCGGATTTGACCTCTAAACGGTTGGCCATCTCCGGATTTGGAGTTGCTAGGGGGTTTATGATCTCGCTGGCGGGCAAGGCGGCTGTGGTTACGGGCGGTTCGCGCGGCATCGGGGCCGCGACCGTGAAACTGTTCGCGCAGGCCGGCGCTGACGTGGTCTTCAGCTACAAGAAGAGCCGAGACGCCGCCATACAAATCGAGCAGGAAGCCCGCAAGCATGGAACGCGCATCGAATCTCAGAAGGCCGATCTTGGCAAGATGGCCGACGCCAAAGCATTGATCGAGTTTTCGCGAGAGCGCCTGGGACGCCTCGATATCCTGGTGGCCAATGCCGGCGTCTGGAATGAAAAGGACGCGCCCATCGAGCAGATGACTGAACGCGAGTGGGACGACATGATCCGCGTCAACTTGAAGAGCGTTTACGCCGTGATTCACTTCGCTGTCCCGCACATGATCGCGCAGCGCAGCGGCAGGATCGTCGCCGTCAGCTCGACGGCCGGACAGCGCGGAGAATCCTTGCACACGCATTACGCCGCATCCAAGGGCGCGATCATCAGCTTCGTCAAGGGCCTCTCGACTGAACTGGCGCGCCACAATATTCTGGTGAACTGTGTCGCTCCGGGATGGGTGGACACGGACATGTCGGCTTCCGTCCTCCGCGACAAGAAACAGCTGAAGGGAGCCCTGGCGCCGATACCTCTGAAGCGCCCGGGCACGGCCGAGGAAATCGCGGGACCGATTCTCTTCGCGGTCTCGGACCTTGCAACCTTCATCACGGGTGAAGTAATCAATGTTAACGGAGGTTCCGTCCTGTGCGGTTGAACTTGCCATTGGCGACAGTACTGTTCCTGGCGACGGCTTGCCTGCCGGCCGCTGCACGGCTCAGCGCGCAGGATGACGAAGTTCTGATGCCGGCCCAGAGCGCGGCAAAAGCCAAGCGACTGATCCAGGAAGCGATCACGGCTCTCGGCGGCCCGGCTTATTTGAACGTTCACGACGCCACCTGTACCGGCCATCTGGGCGGTTTCGGCCACTCGGGGGACCTCAGCGGGTTCGAACATTTCATCGATTACACTGAACCGCCATCCAAGGACCGGCAGGAAAACCTGCCGAAGCGCAACCTGATCTCAATCTACAACGGCGACAAGGGCTGGACACTCGACCGCGGCGGCGTCTCCGAGGCGGCGGTCAGCGACGTGGCGCGTTTCCAGGAAGACACCAAGATCGATCTGGACAACATTCTCCGGCATCGCATCCACGAGCCGAGCATGATCTTCCGTTATGCCGGCCCCGACGTGGTCGATTTGAAAGAAGCGGACTGGGTCGAACTCGTCGACAACGACAACCGGACCATACGGATCGCCTTTGCGCGCGACACGCACCTGCCCATCCGCAAGACCGTCGACATTCGGGATCCCGAAAACGCAAATGCGCAGCGAGGAAATCGAATACTACTCGCTCTATCACCCGATCGACGGGATCGAAACGCCCTTCCAGATCACGCGCGACCGGAACGGCATTAAGGTTTTTCAGGTTTTCTTCGACAAGTGCGAATACAACACCAATCTCGCGGATTCCCTCTTCACGAAAGCATCGCTCGATGAGCGCTGGGAAAAGGTCGGCAAAAAGGAAAGGAAGAAACAGCAGAAGGAAAAAGAAAAGGAAGATAAAGACAAGGACGCAGCCGACAAGGATAACAACTGAAAGCAGCTTCTGCCTGCCCTCCGTGACCTCAGTCTTTCGGCAGAAGGTCCGGCCGGTTCCGCATCGTTTTTTGCAGCGATTTCTGCCGCCGCCACCGGCGAATCTCGTCGTGGTTCCCGCTCAACAGGACATCCGGAACGTCCCATCCGCGAAAGGAAGCTGGCCGCGTGTAGTGCGGGTAGTCGAGAAGGCAGCGGCGAGCAGCCCTTTGTCCGCTTTCGACCGCCTCAGTGCGAGCAGGCGGCGCGTGGCCGGAACGAGCGGCGACGTCCGGCGGCGGTTCGATCGGGTCATCAGACGCGCTGAACGATTCATTCACGGCGGAGTCTTCGTTTCCCAGCGCGCCGGGGATCAGCCGCACCACGGCGTCCATTACCATCGCGGCAGCCAATTCACCTCCGGAGAGCACGAAGTCGCCGACGGAAAGTTCATCGGTCGCGAGATGCTCCGCCACGCGCTCATCGACTCCTTCGTAGCGCCCCGAAATCAGCAGGATTCTTTCGAGTTTCGCAAGCCGCTCCGCCGTCTGTTGCCGGAACAGTTCCCCGGCCGCGGAAAGCAGCACGATCGCGGTCCCGCTCGGCGGGGTTCGATCGGCCGCGCCAGCTTGTATTCCGAGAATCGATTCTGTCGCCTCGAACAGCGGTTCGGGTTTCATCACCATGCCTTCGCCGCCGCCAAAGGGCCGGTCGTCGACCGTTTTGTGCCGGTCGTGCGTGTGGTCGCGCAGGTCGTGCACCCGCGTTTCAATCAGACCGGCTTCACGCGCGCGCCGCACGATCCCATAATCGAGCGGCCCGGCAAAGAAACCCGGAAAAATCGTAATGATGTCGAATTGCATCTTCGGAGCGCGGCCAGGTGCCGCCGGCGAGTCAGTGTACGCCTGCAGACGGTGATTAGGAATCGCGGTTCAGATCCAGCAGGCCTTCGGGCGGGACGATGAGGATTCGCTTCGCCGCCACATCGATTTCCGTGCAAATCTCTTCCGCAAGCGGCACCAGCAATTCGCCGCGTGGCGAATCAATCTCAAGCACCGGCGTTCCCGCAACGCCTTCTCCCGTGAACTGGACATCCCGGACGACGCCGATTACCGTTCCGCCAGCCATTTGGACTGCGCAGCCGGCCAGATCGCTGACGTAATAGCTTCCGCGGGGGAGCTGGATGCGCTCTGCAAAAGGAATCTTCACCTCGAGTCCGACCAACTTTTCCGCGTCAGAAATCGAATCGGAGTTTTCGAAGTGGAAAATCGCCTGGCCGCCGCGGCTCGGGCTGAGGCGGCACGAGCGCACAGTCGCTTTCCGAGGCGGCTTGGCTTGATTCCATAGCTCCACGGATGCCAGGCGGGTGAGCCGGTCGGGAAAATCGGTGAGGATTTCACAGGCCACTTCTCCGTGACGCCCATGCGGACGCAGCACACGCGCCACAGTGACCCGCGCCGATTGAAGTGTGGCCACTACTCGAGGATTTCCAGTGTGAAACGCTTCTTCAACTTCATCCCAGCCGCTCCCAGCAGGGTTCGGATCGCCTTGGCCGTCCGTCCTTGCCGCCCGATCACCTTGCCCAGATCCTCGGGATCAACTCGCAATTCCAACACCGTCACCTGCTCGCCTTCCACTGCTCTTACTCGTACTTGTTCCGGTTTGTCTACGAGAGCTTTCGCGATTTCTTCGACTAACTCCTTCATGATGACCCTTCCTCCACAGCCGGCCGGGTTCAGCAGAGACACGGACTCGATCGTGAACAAGAGCTAAACGCATGGCTAACTATGAAGTTTGATTCTTCAGGAAGGCTTGCGGTTGCGCAGAAAGCTTCGGACCGTGTCGCTGGGCTGAGCTCCCTTTCCGAGCCAGTACTGTACCCGTTCGTCCTTCAACTGGATGACGGAAGGCTTCTTGGCGGGATCATACGTCCCCACAATTTCGATGAAGCGCCCGTTACGCGGGTTTGTCTTTTCAATCACGACCACCCGGTAAAACGGGTGTTTCTTCTTTCCAATGCGTGCCAAACGGATCGCCAACACTCGAGATTCCTCCTGGAGTCGAATCAAACGATTATAGCCGAGGGGTACCGGTTCTCCAAAAAGATTGTAGTGGAGGAGCTTAGCGCCGCTTCCGGGGTGAACCCCCTGCTCCATGGTACAGGTGATCGAAGCTGAAACCGCTGGGGATTTCCCGCTCCGGACGCGCCACCGATCACTAAAATAGGCAGCAGGAGGAAAAGAGTGCGAAGCACCGCGTCGGTCCTTATTCTATGTGCCATCCTGGCTTTTGCCGCCGCCGCTCAGGAAGGCGGCATGGGCACGCTCTCCGGCATCGTGCTGAGTGCCAAGGGCAGGCCGGTCGACGGCGCACGCGTAATCATGCAGACCGCCTCGGGTGGGGCTCCTGACGCGACCATTACCAACGCCCACGGTCGCTTCTTCTTTCCTCAACTGACCCACGGTTATTACGACGTGCGCGCCTCCTTCGCCGGGAAGTCCACCGACTGGAAACACAACATCGAAGTGCGCACCGGAAAACAAACGAATGTTACTCTCCGGCTTTCTCGCACAGGGAGGCGGCCATGAAGCGCCTGCTGCTTTTTGCCGCGGCCGCTGTGCTGGCGTTCGCCGCGGGCTCGCACGCGCGCTACCCGGTCGGCAATCTCGCGGGCACCGTGGTCGATTCACACGACCATCCGGTCGCCGACGCCACCGTGATTATCGAAACCTCCTATGGAGAACACCCCCACGCGACGCATACCGACGCCAGCGGAAACTTCATCTTTGAACGGTATTCTCCCGGCCAGTACGATCTGCGCGCAAGCATCTACAGCATCTTTACCCCATGGTCGCGCCGCGTGATGATCCATGTAGGCCGCACGACACACATCACCATGCATCTGCCGGCCGCGGTGAAATAACTCAGTCTGGTTCTTGTTTTTGAGGTTCGGCGGAGAGGGACGGACTAACCCGCCGCGCTGGCCCGTGGAAAACGGGACTATCTTGCTTTCGCGGAATCGGCGTAGGAAGAAAGATCGACGCTCCGCCATTTTCCCGCGATGATCTCCTGGCGGATCTCCGCCGCGCTCTTTCCCTTGCGGTATTCCTGATACGCGAAGACGGCTTCCATCTTGCACGTGGCGCAAATCGACGCATGCCGGTCGACGTAGCAGTCCAGCAGGCTCTTGTGATGCACCGCCTCCCGGTCGCACCCGCAATAGCACGGCTGCTGGTAGAGGATCTTCTTTTCCTTCGCGGCCAGCGCGTAGACCTCCTGGTTCAGGTGATCGGGAAACAGTTTCGGGTCCAGAGTCGCGGGCAGCCGTTCAGTCGGCGGTTCTTTGTGGTAGGCAGGGACTCGCGAAAAGGCATCCGGCGCAGGAGTCGGGTGCTGCATGGTGTTTTGCGCATGTACCAGCGCCAGCCCGCTCAATGCAACGCTGGCTATCCCAAACAGGACCGCAAGTTTCCCCATGGCTCCCTCCCCAAGTCGACAGCCCCAATCCGCAAATTGTACTACGGACCTCCGCGCGGGCCAGACATGAAAGGGCACTCGCGCTTTCCGGTTACGCCCTACGATCCCTTGATGATGTTCCGGATGAAATCCACTTCCGCCCGGCTATAGGGTTTCCCGTTGGGATAAAAGATGTCGTGGAACCAAAGTTCGGGCAGATGGTCCGGATAGGGATGCTGCCAGGTACTCCACGGAAAGTACGTTTGTGTCTTGCCCGCCGCGAATCCCCAATTGATTGCCGCGACGTGATACTTCTTCGCGATCGGAAGAATCGTCTGGAAGGTGCTGCCTCTCGGGCGGGCCATGTACTCCGTGCAAAGGATCGGACGTCCAAAATGCTGGAGAGAAAGCACGGTTGCTTCAAACGCTTTGGGCTTCTCATAGCTGTGAAACGATACGACGTCCGACTCGCCGAGCTGCACCCTCTCCGTCGGGCTGAGCTGGTCGCCGACTCCCCAGTTCCCGTTCCACACTCCGCTGGTCAGCGGCTGCGAGGCGCCTACATCGCGCGCCCATTCAAACGCCTTCGGCAGTAGCGCCAGGACCAGGGCTTTCTTGATTCTCGTTTCGGTCTTGTCATAGCTGCCCTCGTTCGTATTGTCGGGCTCGTTCCAGATGTCCCAACCCAAAACGCGCGGATCTTGTCCGAACGCCCCCACGACGCCTTTAACGTACGCCTCGAGTCGCGGATATTGTGCCGGATCGTCGAGGGCCTCCGCTCCGGGACCCTGGACCCAGCCCGAATTGTGCACGCCGGGCCGCGGCGCGTGCTGCTTCCCCAGACGCGGGTCCGGATCCCACACCGAATCGAACAGCACGAACAGCGGCCGGATATGATGCTTCGCCGCAATGGTCAGAAACGTCTCGATTCTCTGCTTGAATCCCTCAGGGTCCTGCTCCCAAAGGAGATCGTGGAGAAATACGCGCATCGTGTTGAATCCTAGCGATTGCGCCCAGCCCAGTTCCTGGTCAATGCGCTTGGGATCGAACGTGTCCGGCTGCCACATCTCGAGCTGGTTGATCGCGTAAGACGGAATGTAGTCGCTGCCGACCAGCCACGGCTGCTTGGCGTACCAGTCGTTTGCAGCCTGCTTGGTCCAGCGCATGCGTGGCTCAGACCATTGCCGCATCGACTGCGCTGCCGCGGCGATGTTTGTGATCGGCGCGAGCGCCAGCACCGCGAATAGAATCCATAGGCCGTGAAGCGCTGTCCTGCGGGCGCGTTTCATCATGGCTCCCTTATTCCACACCCGAACTCCTCTTATGGGCGAACTCGGGGAAATTACACGGACTCGCGCGAGGATTCAAGATCCGCTCTGAATTCGGGCGTGGCACCAGGTTACCGGTACTACCCGGAATCAGCGCAGGCTAAGTCGGTCCGGCTGATTCCGGTTCAGCCCACAACGCGCGGGCGTCAGAATGCAAATCGCAAAGCGAACTGCATGAAGCGCGGAGTCGTCAGCGTCGAGGTGTAGAGGCCGAACGTGCTTGGGTCGCTGGAGAGCGATGGCTGCGCGCTGCGAACGTTGTAGCTCACCGAGTTCGTTACATTGAACGCCTGCCAGCTGAACTCCACCTTGGCTCTCTCACCGACCGAGAAATCCTTACTCACGCCCGTGTCTACGTTGAAAAAGCCGGCGCCGATCACGGTGTTGCGAACGCCCGATTCGCCCGGCCATTCTGGGCGGAAAGCGTTCTGCGCCGCGGCCGGATCGGCGAAAATGTACGGATTACCGAGGGCGCTAATGTAACCGTTGACTGTCGCTGGAGCCGGGCCATTCGGCTCGGCGTCGCCTTCGATATTCCAGTTCGTCGCCCACGTGAAGCCATTATCGACCGTGATAGGGAAACCGGTTGTCCAGCGGAAGATGCCGGAGACGTGCCAGCCTCCGACCAGGGCATTCAGCAGCGGCCCGGCGTCTCCGGCCAGCATCTGGCCCTTGCCGAATGGGAGTTGATAGACGAGGTTTGCATTGATCTGGTGCTTGGCATTGAAGTCCGAAAGCCCCCGAAGAGCCAGCGGATCGTATGAAT
This sequence comes from uncultured Acidobacteriota bacterium, assembly GCA_963753475.1. Lineage (GTDB taxonomy): Bacteria > Acidobacteriota > Terriglobia > Acidiferrales > UBA7541 > Palsa-295. Next base: position 114,403 of record CAVWCN010000015.1, on the reverse strand, counting down.
TAATCACGATACCGCCGCCGTTCAGATCATTTCCCGTTCCGCCTGTGCCCTCGTAGGGCCCGATTCGCTCGGCGGCCGATGCTTCGTCAAGGGACTTTGAAAACGTGTAGTTGAACTGGCCCTGCAGGTTCGTTCCCCAGTGGACATTGTAGGTCACCTGTAGGGCGTTGTAGTCGGAAGTCCCGATATTGCGCCAGGCGTAAAGCGAGCTGAACTGATCGTGATAGAAGGCGTACGGGCCAAGCTTGCTGTTGGGAAGGTTCAAATCCGTGGCAGAGTTGGGCAAATCCAGATATTTTAGCGACAGCGTTTCGTTGTGCGGGAAGCAGTTCCACATGTCATAGATGGCTTGAGTGGCCGTCGGTGCGGCGGGGAAGGCGACGGTATTGCTCGTCGCGCAATCAAGATTTTCACCATCGGGCTGGTTGGCGAGTTGGTTCTGAGTCACGCCTGCCCAGCCAGGAAAAAGATTCTCGAAAAATGGTATGGGCTGGACCTGATTGATGTCTGTGCCCGCGGCGGCGTCTTTCGATAGCATCGTGGCTGCCTGGAAATACGTCATATGGCTCGCCGGATCTGTCAGGTTGGTTGGCATAGCCAGGTCGACTTGCATAGGCAGACGCCGCGCAATGCTGCCTACATAGGAAATCTGCAATGAAGAATTCGGCGTCACCTCGCGCGACAGCGTCAGATTGAAGACATGCGTGTAGGGCGTTTTCAGGGTTTGGTCCAGTCCCCAGTTGATTGCAAAAGCGGTATTGCTGGGCGTGACGGGGAAACCGCCTTGCGGCGCTGGGCCAAATAAGCACCCTGGACTGTTCAAGTCCGGACAGGGGGCGGGCAAGCACGATTGGCCCGACGATCCCGGTACGAGGCAGGTAAAGCGCGGTGCGTTACTCACCGTCACGGAACCGGCGGCATCGCCGAGCTGCGTCGAGAGTCCGAAAGAGCCGTGCTGGTCGAAGCTGTTCACGATTGGAATTCCGAAGTGGTCGTACATGATGCTGTAGCCGCCACGGATCGAGAACTGGTCCTTCCGCCCGAAAATCTTTGAGAGCCACCCGTCGCCAAAATCGGGAGACCACGCCACAGCGACGCGCGGCGAAAAGTCCTGATGGTCCCAGTTCCACAAACCCGGGCCGTTATTCTTGGGGCCACCAAGAACGAACGAAATCTCGCCGGCGTCGTTGGCCGGCATCCCTTGTGACGCGAGTTTCGCGCTGTTGTTGAACCAGTCGGCAACGTTCTGGTTCGTGCAGCCTCCGCCCGCAGCCGCCACGCATGGCGCAACCTGCAAACCATTTGTTTCGTACGGCGGCTGCTCGAGGACCCAACGCAGGCCGTACGTTAGCGTCAATCGAGGCGTGATGCGCCAGGCATCCTGTCCATAGAACTCGTAGTCGTTGATGGCGTAACGACGGTTGATGGGGGTGCCTTGCGCGAGCGCATTGCCCTGGCGGTCATAGTTATAAATCCCGTCGCCCTCGGCGAAAATTCCCATCAGCATTCCGATCGCGCTGTCGTAGTTCGGGCCGAAATTGAGACTCACGGCCGGATAGCCGTTCACGGCGGGGTCGAGCTGGTTCCCGGTGTTGGCGATTCCCCCCGTGTTCAGGTAAACGATGTTGACCTGCACGTCCGAGAACGAGTTTTGGTAGCTCGTGTGATTGTTCCGGATCAGAAACATGTCGCCCCCGAACTGGAACGTGTGATTCCCCTTCGTCCAATTCAGGCTGTCGCTCAATTGGTTGACCGGCACAAAGTAAATTGTCGAGCGAGTGAAGGGAACAAGGTCGCTCACGTCATTTAGAAATACGCCCGGGGTGAACGAGGCGCCGGCGTTCTGCCCGCCCTGGCGGATGAACCCCCAGTGAAAGTCATTGATCAACGTCGGGGAAAGGATGGAAGTGAGGCCGATAGTGGAGCCCTTGCTGTCGTCCAGCAAGGTGTTCGCGGCAGGCTGGCCGGGAAACTCTTGCGATTGGGGCTGCTTGTCATTTTGCGTTTGTCCGCGCCAAAACAGGGTTTCCGAGCCGCTCCCCGTGATATGCCAATCCAGCCGCGCGATGTAGGTATTGAAGCTGGAGTCTGCGTTCGAGGAAAACCGGTAACCGAGCGTGTTGAAATTATCGCCGCCGGTTGCGTTAGCCGCCGGGTACTGGCTCAGGAGGCTTTCGACCGCCGCGCTCGGACCTATCCCGAGCGGGTCCATCCCCTTGATCTGAGCCGGACTGAGCGCATAGTAGCCTGACGGAACCCCGCTCACTCCGTTCACCGTGCCGCCCGGGCACGCCGTGGGGTCCTGACATTGATATTCGATGTTGCCCTGCAGCAGCGTCGGGCTCGGCACGGTTCGCAGCACGCTGGCGCCCTGTGCGTCGCGCCGCCCTTCGTAATTCGTAAAGAAAAAGAGACGGTTGTGCTTGATCGGCCCTCCAAAGGTCGCGCCGAAGACGTTGCGCAGGAGCTTCGGTGCCTCGTTGGCCACGCCGGCCTGTCCCTGAGACTGTTTCAAGAACCAATCGTTGGCGCTGAAGATCGTATTGCGGTTGTACTCGTAGGCCGAGCCGTGAAAGCTGTTCGTGCCGCTCTTGGTTACCAGCGCCACCTGCGCGCCGCTGGAATAGCCGGAATCCGCATTTGCGTCAGCAGTCGTTACGCGAAACTCCTCCACGGAGTCGGGCGGCACCGTCAGGACGCTGGTGAACGCGTATCCATTATTCTGGTCATTGACTCCAATGTCGTCGAGGGTGACGTTGGATTGGTCGCTGCGCAGGCCGTTCACCGCGCCGCTTCGCGTATCCGAGTCGGCATCAAGGTTGTTTCCCAGATAGGCTACGCCCGGCTGCAGGCTGAGCAACTGAACCACGTTGCGGTCCGCGATCGGCAGTTCGGAGATTTGGTTGTTCTCGAGCGTATTGCCCAGCGACGCATCGGTGCGGTTGATCAGCGGCGCGCCGGCGCCCTCCACCGTCACCTTGGTGGCCACGCTGGTCACCTGTAATTGAATGTTGATCGTGGAAGGCGTGTTGACGGCCAGCATCACACTCGACACGCTATAGGGCACGAACCCGTGCGCCGTCGCATCCAGCCTATAAGTTCCAGGAGGAACATCCAGAAATTGATACAGCCCTGTCCCGTTGCTCGTCGTTGACCGCTGTAGCCCCGTCGCCATCGCCGTCAGCGTGATCTGCGTGTTCGGAACGGCCGCGCCGGACGGATCGGTTACAATTCCATTTAACTGGCTGGTGGATTGCGCAACCGCTGCTGCCGCTAGCAATCCAACCAGTGCCAGCGCCCAGATCGCACGCCCAACTCTCTGCAACCATGCTGCGGCAGACTCGCTGCAGGACGCCTGCAGCCCATTGCTCCGATGTGAATTGACGTACGTGCTCCCCATAGCAGCCTCCCCGCGAAAGAGTCAAAACCAGGCTTTGATCCGAAAGGAGCGTCCGCTCTTTTTTCTGGACCGCTTGCGCGTCCCGAGCCGCCCGTTCCTTCGATCGTCAGCCTGATTCCGTTCTTCGCCACCCTGTGTGTGCCGGGCATTATGCCAGATTGGGAATCAAGCTGCGTCCACAAAAATCTGATCCACCAAATCCGATTTTCCTTTTCACGGGCTGTCTTGGGCGCGAAGAATGCTGCTCCCAGGATCGGGCACGCGATTTTCAGGTAATTTTCAGGTGCGCGCGATAGAAAGTGGGTGGGTGTCCGGGTGCCTCGAATCTGACCGTCGGATCTGCAGTTGGGCCTCTGTGGCAATGATAATTTTCATGAATCGGGAGAGGTGAATCGTGCATAAGATGCATTTGAGGACGGCGGTCGTTTATCTGGCCTTCCTGGTTCTCGCGGTATGCGTCGGGATGGTGGGACACGTAGTCGCGCCGCGTAAGGCCGGCGCGTCCAGCTTGACGTCTCATCCGGCCGCGGCGAGGGCGGATGCCGCTCGCGCGAAGGCGCAGGCCGGCTCGTCAGGCTACCATCTGAAAGCGAAATACAAGCTGGGCGGAGACGGTGGATGGGATTACCTAGCGTTCGATGCTGGGATGAACCGCTTGTTCATTTCGCGCGGCACGCACGTGATCGTGGTCAATCCGAAGACGGGCAAGGTGATTGGCGACATTCCCGGGCTGACGCGGTCGCACGGCATCGCGCTCGCGCCGCAATTCAATAAAGGCTACGCGAGCGATGGCGATCCCGGCATGGTCACCGTGTTCGATTACAAGACTCTGAAAGTAATCGAGCGTCTGAAGACGGACAAGGATTGCGACGGAATCATCTACGATCCCGGAACGAAGCGTGTCTTCACGATGAACGGCGACGCCGGAACTTCGACCGCTATCGACGCCGCCACCGCAACTGTGGTCGGCACGTTCCAGCTCGGCGGAAAGCCCGAGTTTGCCGCTGCAGATGGCAAAGGGCACGTCTTCGCGAACCTCGAAGATAAAAGCGAAATGGTCAAGATCGACGCAAAGGCTTTGAAGGTGGACGAGACTTGGCCGCTCGCGCCGTGCCAATCGCCCTCGGGGCTGGCCATCGACGCCAAGAACGAGCGCCTCTTCGTCGGATGCCACAACGGTGTGATGGCGTTCGTCGACGGAAATTCGGGCAAGGTGCTCGGAACGGTCCCGATCGGACAGGGCGTGGACGCCAATCGCTTTGATCCGGGAACGGACTTCGCGTTCGCCTCGTGCGGCGATGGCACCATCACCGTGGCCCACGAGGATTCGGCCGACAAGCTGACGAAGATCGACATGATCTCGACGCAGCGCGGCGCCCGCACGATGGGCATCGATCTGAAGAACCACACGATCTACACGGTCACCGCGGAGTTCGGCCCCCTGCCACCCGAAACGCCGGGAACGCGCCGTCGCCGCCCGCCGATCCTGCCGGGCACCTTTACGCTACTGGAGTATGCTCGGTGAAAGCGGTGGCTATAGGCGACCGGCCTCTGGTTAGGCCGTGCCTCCTAGGCGCGGGATAGTTCGGAGATGAGGGTTTCCCGGCGGGTGAGCGCGAGCACGTCGACGCGGCGCAGCGCGATTCCGTAACAAACAAAAGCCACAGCGGCGAGCCCGAGCAACACGAGCGTCGTGACCCACAGGCCGTGGAAATAGCGGCCGAGCACGAACGTCAGCGCGATGAAGCCGAACACGACAGCCTGCACCAACAGCGCCATAAACGCCGTCGTGTTCGCGGCGCGCTGGCGGCCAAACGTTCCGAAATCGAGTTTTTTGGGCGCATAGAGCGAGAGCAGGTTGCCCACCGCCATGTTCACAGGAGCCGCGAACAAGACTCCCGCGATCGTCGCCAGCGTGTAGACCAGCGCGGGCGGACGATAGATAAAATCAACGGCAAACCACACCAGGATCAATTCCGCGGCCAGCACCGTCGCGTGAACCAGATTTTTCGCGCGCACCACCTCGCGCAGGGGCTGCGGCGAGACGAACCAGAACTGCACTCCGCCCCCGTCCGCGCCAAAATTGTTGTAGATCAGGTTCGTCAGCATCAACAGCGCGTATGCCGCGCCGATGGGGAACGCGAGATCAGACGCTCCGTTCACAAAGCTGCCGCTCCCTGTCTTGGATGGCGTCAGCCGGAAAATCAGGAGAAATACCAGCGGCATCAGCAGCGTGAACAGCATGGGCCCGCTGCGCAGAAGATAGAGCAGTTCCTTCTGGTAAATCGCAGCCGTCGGTCCCGAAACCAGTGGGACGTCCCACCCGGCGCGCACCGGCAGTTTCCGCGCACGTGGACCCGCCAGGGGTGCGATGCTCTCGCTCAGACTCTCTCCGCGAAACTGTGCGAGCACCCGCACGTGGAACAGCCAGAAGAAAGCCAGCCCGTACACGCAGACCAAACCGAGCGCAGCCAGGCCGGCCAGGACGTCACCATGCGAGAATCCCGCAAGCGCGGAGGCAGCCAGGCCCGGAGGCAGCACGCGTTCGAACGGGGCGGCCTCGGAAACGAATAGCGTCACTCCCGGATGTGCGTGGTGCCCGATTCGCGCCGAGAGCGGACCGATGAACTGGAAGCCGATGATCACCAGAAAGAACAGAATGCCCATGATCTCTCGCGTGCGGCGCTGACCGAGCCAGCGTTCGATCCAGGAGAAAATCATGCGCCCAAGCAAAATGTTGGCTGCGCCGAACGCGATCAGCACGCCTGCGGCGGGGACAACCATGCGCGGCTCCGCGGCGGCGATGCCGACGAACATGCCGAAAAGCCAGAGGCTTCCGATCGCTGTGGCGGGATCGAGCGAGCCGTAGACGAGGCGCACAATAAAGTACGATCGATAGCTGAGCGGAAAGCGCAGGAGACTCGAGGAATCGAACGTCTCGGTGAAAGCCGTGGCGACAATCGGAAACATCTGCCAAAAGAGAAACACGGGCCACAGCAGAAATGCGACCCACTCCACATGCCCGCGGCCGATGAAATAATAGCAGGCGAAGCCCACCGCGATCGCTCCGCCCAGTCCTCCCACCCCGAACCATACGCCTACAAAAATTCGCGACACCATTTCCAGGCGCCCGCGCATCGTGCCGCAGCGAGTTCACGAAAATACGCCAGCGGATGTGGGCGATGGCCGCGAATTGGCCGCGAGAGCCGGGAGAGGTTAGCCCAGCCATGAGAGTTCCTGGTCGGCGAGGCGCGCGCCGCCGACGATCCGGAGGAAAATTTCTTCCAGCGTCAGCTTCTCTCCCGGCCGGGACGCGAGTTCCGGCGTTTCGCCCGCGCCCGAAGATTCAGGGGACTGGGCTTCGACGCCCGCGCGCAGTTCCTCCAGCGAGCCCTGCGCCACGAGGCGCCCGTGATGAATGATGGCCACGTGGCTGCACAGCCGCTCGATGATTTCGAGAACGTGCGACGTCAGAAAGATCGTTGCGCCTCGCGAAATCATGCGCTGGAGCATGGCCTTCAGAGTGCCCGAAGCAATGGCGTCCACTCCTTCGAACGGCTCGTCGAGAAACAGTATTTTCGGGCCGTGAATCACGGCGGCCGCGAGCGCCAGCTTCTTCTGCATCCCGTGCGAGTAGTCGGTCACCAGAGTCTTCGGCTGCGCTGCAAGCTGCATGAAATCGAGCAGCTCCCCCGCGCGTTTGGCAGCCGTTTCGCGATCCAGGCCGTACATGCGGCCGACGAAATTCAGGTATTCGGCCCCAGTGAGGCGCCCGAACAGGGCCATGCCTTCCGGCACGACGCCAATCTGGCGTTTCACTTCGGCAGGATTCGCGGTGAGATCGACTCCCAGAACTTCCATGCGGCCTGCGGTTGGTGCAAGCAGCCCCGTAAGCATCTTGATCGTCGTGGATTTGCCGGCGCCGTTGGGGCCGAGAAAGCCGAAGAATTGCCCCGGCGCCACGCGCAGGTTGACGTCCTGCACGGCCACAAGCTGGCCGAAACTCCGCGTCAGATGCTCGGTGGCGATGGCGGCCGAGTCCATGAATCTTAGGACTGTAGCACGCAATTCCGGTTTTCACACAAGCACGCAAGCAGGACGAGGACCTTGACTCGACCTTCTGCACCGCAACGCCGTTCGATAATTTTCGGTTGACTAATACATACAAGCGTAGTAGATATAACCACAGAGGTAGTCGATGAGAAACACTCGCGTGACTCGATTTGAGCTCCAACTCCTCGAGAAGCTATGGGAACTTGGTCCCTCTTCCGTTCGCGAAGTTCAGGAAGGACTGCCCGAAGAACATCGCCCTGCATATACGACGGTTCAGACGATGATCTACCGCCTCGAGCGGAAGGGGGCCGTGAGGCGCATCAAGAAAATGGCAACGCCCACGTTTTTGAGGCCGTGCTTACGCGGATCGCGGTGCGCAAGAGGGTGATCGCCGACCTGCTGGATATGTTTGGCGGCTCGCCGGCATCGGTGATGTCGCACTTGGTCGAAACGGGCCAATTGACCCTCGCCGATATAAAGACAATCGAAAAGGAATTGGCGAAACGAGAGGGGAAGAAGCGATGATCGCTCTGGCGCGCCACCTGGCGGATTCAACGATTTTCGCGCTCGCTGTCTGGATTCTGTGCCTGTGCATGCGGCGACGCGGACCAGCAGCCCGCCACACGCTTTGGCTCATTGCCGTGGCGAAATTCGTCTTGCCGATGGCGCTCTTTTCCTGGCTGGGCGAGAGCCTTCACAGACTGCTCCCAGCCCACGTCTCGGCAGGCATGCCCGCAGCGCTCTCTCGATGGATGATTCCTCCGGCGACTCCCGCGACGCCCAATGCGCCAACGACCAGCTCCTTCCATTCACTGATCGTTATCTGGCTTCTCGGAAGCGCAGTCGCGTTCGCCCTTTGGCTGCCCAAACTGTGGATTCCGCGCCGATCGTCGCGCCGACCCTCAGACCACGCCGGAGGTTTGGATGAAACATCACTCCTTCGATTGAAGGGGCAAATCGGTTTGCAACGGGACATTGATCTGAAGTTCTCAGATGAGGTTTCCGAACCTGTACTGGCCGGATTCCGGAGACCGGTAGCGATGATTCCGACAGGGCTGGACCGGGATTTAGCTCCCGCCGAACTGGAATCGGTAATCCTTCATGAATTGGCTCATGCCAAACGTTGGGACAACTGGACGGCCGCATTCGCTCACGCCGTGAGCTGCATTTTCTGGTTCTATCCGCTCTTGTGGTGGATCGAGAGGCGATTGCGCAGTGAACGCGAACTTGCCTGCGACGAAATGGTGATTCGGTGCGGCGCTGCGCCAGAGGATTACACGGCGGGCATTCTGAAAGTCTGCCGCTTCCATCTCGGCGAGGACGTTGCGGGAATTTCAGGAGTTTCTGGGTCGAATCTCAAGCATCGATTGGAGGCAATCATGTCAGTATCGTCCGAAGGTCGGTTTGCGCGCGCGCCGAAGGTGCTGGTGGGAGGCTTGATCACGGCCATCGTCGGGATTCCGCTAGTGATCGGGTTTGCGACGGCGTCGAACGCGCGCGCCTATCCAACGGATCGGAGCGGCGAGCAGTCAGCGACAAAACAGTCGAAGTCTCAGAAACCAATCACATGCGCGTGGGCTAGCGTTGACTATCCAGAAGGTACCGTCATTCAGGTCGGACACGGGGTCGAACAGATGTGCGCCCGCGTATTAGATCCGGCGAGTGCGAAGGATCTGGAAGCTCCGCCGACATATTATCCACAATGGATACACACCAGCGAGGCTATACGCGAACGCAGCACGGCGGTTGTGCACCCGCCGGAATCGCCTGTGGTTGACTGTGCGCCTAAAGCTCCGGATCAGAAGGGCCTTTGCTCGTGTGAAGACGGCGGACCCAATTCGCCGGGCGCGATCGTCAACTCGGCGAAAGGCCAGTTCCAACTGCGCTGCGGCTTCGACGGAAACTGGGTTCAGACGAAAACGCCAAACATCAAACGGAAGTAGGCGCCCGCAATGGTGGTCGGTGCGGGTAATTGGGAGGATCCAGACTCAACTCCTCAGAGAAGCGCTCGGTTGAGTCGATGGCGTTGACGACGGTGCATGGTTCCAAAGGCGATGGAGGCTAGCCAAGCCCGACGCGGTGGAGAAGGCTGGCGAATCGAGGGTCGCCGCGCAGCGGATCAAACGCCGGATCTACCTTGAGAAGCCGCAGAATGTTCGACAGAAGCGCGAAACGGCCTGGCCCACACGGGCGCTAGCGGGAGTTTACTGCGGAGCCGTTCCTAGTCCTCCTCGCTCCTTTGTAAACCGTTTGTTCTGAATGGACTGGCCCGTAACTCTGCTCCTTGCGCTGGTATTACCCTATTATTGCGGCCGGCCTCTTCCGCATCGATACAGTGTATGTACCCTGTGTTGACAAGGTATATACTGTATTTTTCTCTTGACATCGAGTGGCGAATTCCCTTATGTATTACCCCTAAATGGCCTCCCTCGTCGCCAAAAAGAAAGGCCACAAGCTCTACTACTACCTGGTCGAAAGTGGCCGCGTCCAGGGCAAGCCTCGCATCATTCACCAGATCTATCTGGGCACCGCCGAGAAGGTCGCCGATCTGGTCCAGCAGCGTTCCGCCCCTCTGCCTTTGTCGGCCACCAGTCGTCAAGCCGGCCTACCTGGAGCCCTGTGGTTGGCGGCGCAACGCTCGGGCGTGTTTGACTTACTGCAATCCCTCTGGCCCGCTCCCCGATCCGGACCCTCCACCGCTCATTACCTGTTGCTCGCCGCTTTTCATCGCCTCGCGGATCCCGGACCCAAGACCGAGGTGGCCGATTGGTATCACCAGACTATCCTGGAATCGCTGTGGCAAGTCCCGGCGGAGCGCTTCACCTCGCAAGCTTTTTGGGATTGTTTTCAGCAGATCCAGCTCAGCCCTCTCAGCGCCTCCGCGGCCATGAATCCCGCGCAAGATGATTTGGACCGGGCGCAACTACGTCTGCTGGCCTTGTGGAAAGACAAGCAGATGGTCAGTCAGCGGTTGCTGTCCTATGACACCACCAACTTCTACACCTTCGTGGCTTCCAGCAACCAGCGCAACACCTTGGCGCAGCGGGGGCACAACAAACAAGGGCGCCACAATCTGCGGCAAGTGGGTTTGTCCTACGTGTTGGATGGGGTCTATGGTCTCTCCCTCTGTCATCACGTATATCCCGGCAATGTGAGCGACACGGAGGAATTTTCGATCGCCTTGCCGCGTTTGCTGCGCTTTGTGGATGAGAACCAGATGGCGCGCGACAGCATCACTTTGGTCTTCGACAAAGGCTCGGCGTCGCTCTACAACACGTTGGCTCTGGAGGAATCGGGCCTGGGCTGGATTTCGGCCTTGCCCTGGAACCAAGCCCCGGCGGAATTCCGCGAGACGCCGCTGGAACAGTTCACACCGTTAAGCAGCCAGCAACCCGGAGTGTTGGCGTTTTCGCAGAAGGTGCTGGTGCACGGGCGAGAGCGCTTATGCGTGCTGAAATATTCCGCGTCTTTTTTGAGCGAGCAAATGCACAGCTTAACCACCAGCCTGGCCAAGGTTACGCAATCGTTACGCCGCCTCTCGCTGGATCTGAGGAAGCCGGATTGCCGCCTGCAAGAGAAACAGATTCGCAACAAGATTTCGCTCTGGCTGGACTCCGCCCAGTTCTTGGAGGCGCTGATCCGCTATGAGCTGAAGCCGGAAGACTCGGGGCGCTGGAGTTTGCAGTTCGATGTGGACACCGCCGCCTGGAATCAGCTGATGACGCAACGGCTGGGTCGCACCATCTTGATGAGCAACCGCATGGAGTGGACGGCCGAACAAGTGGTCGGCGGCTATGGCGGACAGCAGCCAGTGGAAAAAATCTTTCGCGGGCTCAAAGACGGCGACTGGCTCAACTGGGGACCCATGTATCACTGGACCGACAGCAAGATCCGCGTGCATGCCTTTTACTGCATGCTGGGCATCTCGCTGCTGAACTACTTGCACGCACAGGCTCAGAAAGCCTGTCCACAGATCACCGTGGAGCAACTCAAAGACGAACTCGAAGACATCATGCAATATGTTCTGCTCTATCCTCCCCAAGGCGACAAAGGCCCTTACCGCACCGCTACCATCCAGAGCAAGCTGAATCTCACCCAGAACCTGTTGGCTGACGCCCTTGGATTGGACAGCTTAATCTCGGTCAAAAAAGTGGGTAAGACAAAGCGCGCCCGCTAATTCTCTAAGAAACCATCGACTTAGGATTTTTCCAACCCAACTCGCAGTAAACTCCCGCTAGTCGAGCCCGACGCGGTGGATCAACTCCGTAAATCGAGGATCGCTGCGCAAGGGATCAAAGTACGGATGTACTTTGACGAACTGCAGCATATTCGATTGTTCTTTGTAGGCCTGCTCGAGCCAGGTGAAGGCCTCCTCGTTCTCGCCGAGGCCCAAGTAAGCATTCACCATAGCGCCGGCGGGGACGTAGCCTGCGTTTCGCCGTCGTTTCAACTCCGCGAGCAACCGAAGCGCATCACTGCGCCGCCCGTCGTGCGCATACGCCCGGATCAGTATTCCGAGCGCGCCTGAGCTGCGGTTGGAGATGGATGCCGCTTTCTCCAGCACGGGAATTGCATCCCCGGCTTGATTATTCGCGATCAGCACGAATCCCAGGTCCATAAGAGCGCCGAAGTCGTTGGGCTGTAACGCCAGCGCGGCGCGCAACTCGCGAATCGCTTGATCGTAGCGGCGAGTTTGAAACAGTGTCCACCCGAAGTCCTCGAAGGAAACCGCCAGTGGGTCCAGTTCCCGGCCACGCTCCGCCGAAGCCACAGCTTCGTCCGCGCGCCCATGGCACGCCAGCCATAAAGCAAGTCCCTCATAAGCGGCGGCGTTGTTCGGGTTCAATTCGAGAGCGCGCCTGTATTCCGTCTCGGCGTCCGCCCAGTGCCACTCCTCTTGCTTCACGTTGGCCAGCAGAACGTGCGCTTCGGCCAGATTCGGGTCGAGTTCCAGGGCTTTCTCGGCCGCGCGGGTCACTTTCGGGCGCATCTCGTCGGCGGAGCCACCGACAAAAACCGTGCCGAGATTGCTGTATGCATTTGCCAGGCCCACATAGGCGGGCGCAAACGTAGGATCTCTTTTCAGGGCATCCTCGAAGTAAGGAATGGCTGGCCTCGAACTCAGCTTTGCTGCTGCTTGTATTGAGTGCGAATTCGCCCTTTGAATAGCTCTCGTAGACTTGAGGTGCCACGGGACGCGCCGCGGCAAGCCTTCGCTGCTCCTCGCCTGTGACTGTAACCTCCACCTTTTCCGCAATGGTCTGTGCCAGATCGCTTTCGAGGCTGAGCGCGTCTCTCAGCTCGCGATCGTAGGTTTCCGACCAGAAGTGCTCGTCCGCCGCTCCGCGAATCAGCTGGGCCGTGACGCGAATCCGGTTGCCCTCCCGCGTCACCGACCCTTCGACAATGGCGTCCACACCGAGAGTTTTCGCAATCTCCGGTACCGAGACCTGCGGATTCTTGAAGCGCATTACCGACGTGTGGGAAATCACGCGCAAGTCCTGGATCTGGGCCAGGCGTCCGATGAGTTCTTCCGTCATCCCATCGGCCAGGTATTCCTGCGGCGGGATCTCCCGAGAGGTTCTTCAGGGGTAGCACTGCTAGCGACCTGATTTCGGGTTGGGCCGCACGATCTGCGCGACCTCGCGACAGGATGTAGGCGACCGCAAGCACGCCGAGTACGGCCAGCCCGGCCAGGACAAGCCAGTAACGCGCCGGCACCCTGGCTCTCGGTGCGCCGTCACCCGGCGCGGCCACGGCCTCGGGCGCTCTCTCCTCCTCCTCTTCCTCTTCTTCTAAGTGCTGTCTGCGGCTTTGGATCCAGGCGTCCAGTTCGGGAGTCAAGGCGTAGACCGAGCCCCGCTTGTCATGCAGATGCCGGTGGACGGGCATCGCCTCGCGCTTCTCCCAGCGCTGGACGGTTGTCACGTCGCGGTCGAGGTATGCCGCGATTTCTTTCCAGGAATCCAGACGGTCGTCGGATGCTCGCTCGGGTGGTGTTGTGCTGGGGGATGGTTCGCCCATCGCGCGCTCCTGGTCGGGGGACGGCCTCACAAGCTAAGTAGCGCGATTGTAAACCCCCCGGCATGAACTGCAAAGGACTGCATTTGACGGGAAACGCCCATCCCGCGCATTGCAGTTTGACGATTCCCGCGAAACTGTCCATGTTGTCCGCACATGTCGAGCGGGAACTTGCCGAAAGGCTTCCTCGGGCTGGTTTCCTGCGCAGGGCTACGGCGCTGGTGCCGCCCGAGGGGCTTTCGGCGACAAAGACTTGAAACTTAAATCCGGGAGGTTTCCTGATGAAAAGCAAAACTTTGTGGTGGGCGGTACGCACGATAGCGGTCTTAGTGCTGGCGGTGGCTACCGGCGCTCTGGCCCAAGAGACGAGGCCAGTGCACTTCAGCGGGACAATCAACGACTTCACAGCCCAAACGGGCTCGATTCCCACAGTTGGACCATGGGAAATGCATGGCGTGTGGTCTTTGACCTTGAACGAAAGGACCGGAACGGCTGACTTTAAGGCCGCCATGACGATGGAAGAGGGCGACTTTTGGCTTTCGGCAAACAGTGAAAACCCCACCCAGGACCCATTTGTCCGTGGGCCGCATACTCACCACATCACACTGAAGGGTGCTACCGTCAGCTCCGACACGAGCACCTGCCCAACCGAGGCCCCTCCTACCACTGGGCGCTTCATGGTCAGCGGCTTGGCCGACATCACCGCCAACGGAAATGTCGCGCCTTTCCAGAAGAAGTCTGGACTATCGAAGCTGTACGTCTGCGTTACCGGAGGTACGGACGTGCAGTTTTCGAATGTGACGTTGCAATTCGAGAGTGGCAGCCCTGCGACTACTCATTTTGGGGGGCAGGCGATCCACGGTGTTGTTCGCAAGGTCAGATCATCCGGGGACGACGACTCGCAACGATAGGCTGTGCCGGGCGCGGTCGGCGGCATATCCCCGCCGACAGACGCCATCTCGTCCAGGTTGGACTTGGATCGCGCGGGCCGGCGGTCTTACCCCTTAGCTGGAGCGAGTGCCGGCGGGCGCTGTCGGTTCGGTCGGCGCGGGCGCGACCCCTGCCGAGGTAGTGCTGATCTGCGGGAACACGGCGAGAACAGCCGGAAGCTCCAGGCGAAATGTGCAACCGCCTTCGGGGCGATTGAAGCCGGAAATGCGTCCGCCGTGCTCCTGCATCACGCCGTAGCAGATGCTCAAGCCCAGCCCGGTGCCCTTGCCGACCGGCTTTGTCGTGTAGAAGGGATCGAACACTTTTTCCGGCTGCCGCAAGCCGGGCCCGTTGTCGGAAAACTCCACCACCACGAATCCCTTCTCGCGAAACGCGCGGATCGTGAGCGTGCCTCCGCCAACCGTTTCCATCGCATCCACGGCGTTGCTGATCAGGTGATAAAAAACCTGCAAAAGCTGGTTCGGGTCGCCGCGGACGCCGGGGAGAATGCCTCGATTTTCTAGCTCGATGCGGATGTTCTTCTCGCGCAGGTCGAGATGACGCAGCTGCACGGCGCTGGTCAACACGGTATTGAGATCGAGCAGTTGTTTTTCCGCCGGCACCTGCCGCGCGAAGCTCAGCAGGTTGTTGACGAGATCTTTCGTGCGCCGTGCCTGGTCGCGTATCTTCTCCGCGATCGTGTACGGGCGTCCGCCCGGCGCGCTTTCCCCGATCAGCACGTCCGAGTAACCCAGAATCGCCGTCAGCGGATTATTGATTTCGTGCGCGGCGCCCGCGGCCAGCTGCCCGAGCGACGCAAGCTTCTCCGACTGCACGAAGTGCGTCTGCAGGCGTTTCACGTTCGCCAGTGAGTCCCGCAGTTCCTGCACCAGCGCCGTCCGCTCGCGGTAGACCAGCTGCTGCCGCAGGAAAACGATCGACGCGGCAACGAACACCGTGATCAGAGTTGCGGTCAAGCGGAACATCCGCACGGGCGCCGGCGCGTCGCTGATGAACACCGCCCAATAAGCAAGCGGCAGGGCGAAGAGCAGCGCCGTCATCGCCACGCGAAAGGGCCACTGCGCGTCGCGGCGCGGCACCGGCGCCAGCGGCTGCGGTTCGAGCTTCAACCTGCGCGCAATGATGCCCGTGGTGCCCAGCCATACAAACGTCGCGATGAACGGGAGAGCGAACAGGCTGCCAACGTACTTTTGCGAGACCGGCGCCGCCCGGTGTGCCATCAGGTATCCCACCGTGTAAAGCGAGGTCGCGCCGCACAGGTTCCCGTACACCACGCGCCAGCTTCCGCGCGCGGTGATGAACAGAAGCCCGAAGCCGACCGCCACCAGAATGTTCTCCGACATGTAGATCTGCAGGTCGCGTTGGTTGAACAGCGCAGCAACGGGCCAGACATTCTTCCACGGCACCGCCATGAAAATGTAGAGGTAGAGCCAGAAAATCGCCAGCAGAGAAAGGTCGAGCAAGCCGTAGCGCAGCGTTTCGCGCATCTTCCTGGCATGCGGCAGAATCGCCAGCGCCGCCATGAACGGAATGGTGTGCAGGAAAAACAGCAGGTCCCCCGGAAACGGGCTGTGCACGTTGCGGTGCAGGACCAGGTCCTGGTAAATCCACACGAGTTGTCCACCGAGCCACAGCGTGCAGCCAAGCCCCATCAGCATCCAGAAGGCATTGCGTCGCCGATACGGCGAGGCCGCATTCGCCAGCAGGCACGTGTTCGCAAACAGCGCGACGAACGCCTCCGTCAGATCGCTGATGGTCGAGAGCGCCTGGCCGTGCCGCAGCAGCAGCGAAGCGGCGGTGTAGCCGCCGACGAAGACCGTCCAGGCACACAAGATCAGCACGGAAGACCGCGAAAGCTTCATGTTTTGAGACACACCCGCAATGTTCTCGGACACACCTGCGACTGAAATTCTAACGTGACTTCCCATTCAGAGTAAGGAAAATCTCTGAAAAATAAGGATTTCCATCGAAGTGTGTAGCAAGTAATATATCGACATTGGTTAAGATTGTGCTTGAATTACTGCAAATGTGTGCTTCAATGTAGCACGTATGTTCGTGCAGGTCACCAAATGCAAGCACGGCGGCACCACTTACTTCACCTACCTGGTTCGCGAGTCCTTTCGTACCCCAAAGGGCCCTCGCTCCCGCACCATTTGCAATATCACAGACCTGCCCCCGGAGACCCGCGAGCTTATCCGCAAGTCCCTCCAGGGGCGCAGCTTGGTAGCCGCAGAGTCGCTCGAACTGACCGAAGCCTGGAATTGCGGGGGGCTGATGGTCCTGCACCGGGCTTGGGAGGAGTTTGGGTTGAGCACGATCTTTGACTTCATTGCGGATGCTCGTGCGAGAGGTCTGCTCAAGGCCATGATCCTCGGTCGGATTCTGTTTCCCAGCGCCAAACTGGCTTTGGTCGATCACGCTCGCGGCACCCTGCTGGCCGCGGCCTGTGGCCTGCATCAGGCCAGCGAAGACTTCGACGAAGACGACTTGTATGCCGCCATGGACCGACTGAACGGAAACTGGGTGGGCGTCGAGAAGCAGCTTTACCACCAGAGCTTTCCCCAGGGCGTCTCGCTGGTGCTCTACGATCTGACCAGCGTGTATTTTGAAGGGGACGGCCCGTCCCAGATCAGTCAGTATGGGCACAGCCGGGACCATCGCTCGGATCGGCCGCAAGTCCTGCTGGCGGTGGCCACCGACGCCCAGGGCCTGCCGCTGCATTTGGAGGTCTTGCGCGGCAACCGCGGCGATACCACCACGCTGCAGGGACTGTTGCGCACCTTGCGCCGCCGCTTCGGTATCCGCGAGGCGGTCTTTGTGTTCGATGGCGGCATGAGCAGCAAGGTCAATCTGGAGGCTATGGACGAGCTGCAGCTCAAGTATGTGACGCGGTTGGGCGCCAGCAGGCTGGAAGAGTTGCTGGCCAGCTTGCCTGCCGAGCAGTCACCCGAGCTGTGGGATCGCACGCAGGTGATGGAAATCGTGCGCGAGGGCAAGCGCTACGTGATTGCGGGCGGTTCCTGGCGTCAGCAGCGAGATCAACAACGGCGGCAGGCGCGACTGAGCAAAGCAGAGACGGAACTCAAACGACTGGCGGCAGTCCAGCGCAAGAAGGTGAACGCGCAGAAATTGGCTAGCCAGGTAGGACGCGCGCTGCAACGGCTCAAAGCTCATAAATACTTCGACTATGCCGTGGACCAGAACGGCCAATTGCAATGGAGCCGTCGGACCCAGGTGATCGAAGCCGAGAAGATCCGCGATGGTCTTTACCTGTTGCGAACCAACGCCACTGCCGAGCAGATTCCCCGCGCGGGGGTCTTGAGTCATTACAAGAACCTCCTGGAGGTGGAGGACGCTTTTTGCCATCTCAAAGACTATCTACGAGTGCGGCCGGTGTTTCATTGGCGACCGGATCGAGTTCGCAACCATGTGCGCATTTGTTTCTTGGCTTACTGGCTGAGCGCCAAACTGGAACGGCGGTGGCGGCAGAAGGACCAGACCATCGAGGTCCACAATCTGTTGCGCCAGCTACAGGCCATCCGACTCGGACGCTTGGAGGTGCAGGGCAAGCCCTTCAAAACGATGGTAAGCCAAGTGCCCAAGGACTTGCAGGTCATCCTGGACAAGCTCGGGCTACTGCCGCTGTTTTCTCAGCCGCCAACTTGGGCGCCTGGCATTTTGTAGCAAGCAAAGTCAGGAGCAAGGCTTGCAACTCAATGACTTACGCTCGTCGCAACGGGAAGTCAGGCTAACGTGAGGATCGAAAGTCTCGGAGCCTCGCTTCGGAGGAAATTCCAAAGATACACGTCCACCAAGGCCAAATCCTTTCGAAGCGAACACCGGAACCCCGCGCAGCCCGTGCGCCTGCGCGCGATTACTCCATGGTCTAGCGGGAAGAGTAGGATTCGAACTTGAGCCGCTGTGCAGGTGTGAGTTTACCCGAGCCCGCTGGCGAAATCCTTAGCGGCCCGCCCGGGGAGTCGGAGGACCTCCAAGCCCACTGGCGAAGCGGGAGGATTCAATCTTGAGTTGCCGTGCGGACGGCGCGGTCCCCCTGCCGCGCGACATCAGAGTCGGTGTTAGAATCCGAAAGACGGGAGGGGTGGCCGAGCGGTTGAAGGCGGCGGTCTTGAAAACCGTTAGACCCCAAAAGGGTCTCGTGGGTTCGAATCCCACCCCCTCCGCCAGCCTTTAGCAGCTCGCTGAAAAACGCCTTGTCTTCAGGAGGGGCGGGGTTTTAATCCCGCCGTAAGTGGGCGTTTTGTATCAGGGGTTTAACCCCTGAAGCGGCGGTTCGACTTTTTCAGCGTCCTGTTAGCGATCACACGCAGGGCGGGAAATGTAACTCGGGTCTTCAGACCTGAGGCCTTGGTGTGGCAATTCCGTTTCGCGCCCGCAACGTCCCCTTGAGCGGCGTTCCGGAATCGGGCCGCACCCGTCGCCGCAGCGTTCGACAACTCCTCCTTCTTCGTCCATACTCTTGTTGGTCACAACCACGAAGGAAAACGAGGCAGCATGACCTACGTTTATTGGGCCGTTCGTTGTAAAACCCCCGGATGCGACAACAACATTCTGCTGTATTGCACCGGGCCGCAGGGCCAGTCCGATCCTCCCGTCCTGCACGGTCCTGAAACGATCGACGTGAAGTGCATGTCCTGCCGCCAGACTCACTCGTACCGTCGCGACGAGATTCATACGAAACTTGGATCTGTGCCTCCCGAGGATTTTGTTCCTCATCCCCTGATTCGTTGATGATCCAGCCGGGCGCCTGGCCCGTCTCCTCTTCCCGGTGAGTTGCTTTTCTTGCGGCGTAGTTTTCTAGGAGGCCGGGGCTTCGGCCCCTGCGTAAAGTCTCGCAACGTCGGTGGGCTTTTTAGCCCCTGGAAACAACCGACGCGCACTCGAAAATTCCTTTGAAAGCCTCTCCTCCCGCGCGACAATCGCGGCCCGGGAGACCACGGCAAATGGGCGGGAGAGGCCCCGGCCACAAATCTCAGCGCGCTTGGGAAGCGCGACAGCGCAAGATTCGCAAAGCCCGCGCAGCGCGCAAACGCGCGCCGTTGCCTTGGCGCAGCGGCCTCGAATCCCGCGTCATCGAGCAACTGATTTGGCAATGGTGGCTATCGGTCGAGCCCCGCAAATGGCCCGCCTACCGTGTCGCCCGATTTTTGGGTGTCAGTCACACCTGGGTGAACAAACTCGTCAAGCGCTTCCAAGCCGATCCCGACCGGATGCGCCGGCGCATGCGCGCGTTCGCCCCCGCCAATCTCGAAAAGCTCGAGCGCGCCCGCCAGGAAACCCGCTGGCAGCGCCAGCATGGCCGGCTCCGCGAACCCATCCGCGCCAGACGCGTGAAATATTCGTTACAGGGCAAGCAGCGCGCGATCCTCGCCCTCGCGCCAGCCAAAACAACCTCGCTCTTCTTCGCGTCAGCCACGCACCCACCCGCCCGCTCCGCCGCCGTTCACCGATCTGCCTTTCTGGGCCAGAGGCATCGCCTCACCCCCGCATTTCATATAGCTCAGGCCTGCCCGCCATCTTGCCGGGGGGCCTGCCTGTCGCATTGCGGACAAATGTAGCTCAGGTCTTCAGACCTGAGGCTTTCTTTAGACCTGAGGCTTGAGCTACACGGCGCGCCACCCGTTGCTTTTTTGCGCAAGCGCTGCTTTCGTTTTAGCTTCGCCGATCGATCTCGGGAATAGTATCGAAGCGAATTTTCCCTCGCGACGGACGGCGGAGATGATTCAAGAGCGACGACAACATCAGAGGCTGGTTCCGGATTCGGCGACGCCGATCTATCTGAGCGAATCCGGCAGCGTGCAGCTGTTTGATCTCTCCGAAGGCGGCGTCGGAGTCGGCTGCGCGGCTGCCGCCGGCGAAAACCAGATCATCTCGCTCGCCTTCGATCTCCCGGGCGTTGGCCAGCCCATTAAAGCAAGAGCCGAAACCGCCTGGACCAATGATGCGACACGTCGAGCCGGATTCCGCTTTCTGGAGCTGACCGAAGCCTCCCGCCTCCAATTGAGGGACTGGATCGCCTCGAGAGCCTTCGATACCGCGCAAGCCCCGCTCGCGTTCCCCGAGTCCGCAGCCCGCCTTCCCGGCTCCCGTCTGCGAAGAGACGGAAGCTGCGGGCACTACCGTTTCGTCCGACTGGCACGAAGAAGAATTGGCCGGACTGAGAGCGGCGCTCGCTTCCTCGACTCGAGCCCGTACTGGACGGGTACGCCGCGCCGTCGGGATTGGCGCAGCGGTCGTGGTGCTTGCTCCGGTCTGCCTCTACCTGGGCCACCTCTTGGGTGACATGGGCCACAACGTTCAGGCCACCGAGATCACGACGATCGCCAAGGCCGATGCGCCTCCCGCGAAAGCCGTGGCCCCGACTGCGAAGCCGCCCGCCGCGGAAGATCCAGGTCTCCCCGCCACTCTCACCCTGGATCGGCCGGGTTTCGTGCTTCAGGCAGGTGCGATGACGCATGAGACCTATGCAAACGAGATGAGAAGGTCTCTCGAGCAAAAGAATTTTCCGGCGTTCGTCTTCAGGTACAGTAAAGGACGCTTCTACCTCGTCGCCGTGGGCCCATATGCCAACGCGGATGCCGCCGCGCGAATCAAAGGCAAGCTGAAAGCGCTGGGTTTCCAGACCATCCTCAAACCCTGGTCCCCGGAATAGCCCCCCGCGTCCCGACATCCATCCGAACGCCTCCGGCTACGCCGTCATCGGGCCTCCTACGCGACGAAGTTCTGGGCACGGTCGTACATTCCGACGGGAAATCCGGGGACGTTTGGGCCCTGCGGCGACAGCGGGTCGGTGGTCGGCCCGCTGCTGTACATGTACCGGAAACTCAAGGCGTTCGCGGGATTCAAGTAGTGATCGATCCGCAGGCCGAACTGATTGTTGTCCACGCTCAGCGACTGCGTGCTGGTGAACGTGTTCGGCTCGCTCGGCCCCTGATTGGGCGAGGGAAAGAACGGCAGAATATTCTGCGCGATGAGATCGACGGAGGGCAGCGTGTTGTCCGGAACCGGCACCGGGGCGCCCGTAAAAAAACTGTAGAGCTGGTGAGCCGGATTGTTGCATACGCCGTTGGTAAAACCCTCCGTGCACATCTCGGAAAAATCGCCCTGGCGTTCGAGGGAGGTCGGCACGGTTGCGCCGACCGTTTCGCCTTGCCAATTGCGGAAACCTTCGTAATAGCCGAAGAAGAACGTCTTGTCCTCCACGATCGGCCCGCCCAGGGCTCCGCCGAACTGGTTCTGCTTCAGTAGTCGGACGCGTCCATCGCGTCGTTGCGCAGAAATTCCCAGGCCGCGCCGTGAAACGCATTCGTTCCGCTGCGCGTGATGATATTAGTTGTGGAGCCGATGTTCCGGCCGAACTGCGCGTCGGCGTTGTGGGTCAGAATCCGGAATTCCGCGATCGCGTCGATCGGCGGCTTCAGAACGAAACCCGAATCAACCGCGTTGACGTTATCCGCGCCATCAATCAGAAAGTTGCGGCCGTCGAGCGGCAGATCGAGCAGCTCGCGCTCGCCCACCACCTGGCCCATGCTCGTCACCTTGGGCCGAATCAGCGCCGCGTTCGACTCCACCTGCACTTCCTGTGCGGTCGAGGCGACAGCCAATCAAACGGGAACCGTCGCCGTCTCGTTCACGTCGAGCGAAATACCGTCCTGCACGTACTTCTCGAAATTCCTGGCCGCGGCTTCCAGCCGATAGTGCCCCACCGGAAGTTCCAGCAGGACGAAGCTGCCGTCGCGTCCGGTCGTGGCCGACCGCGTCAATCCCGTCTCCGCTTGTGTCGCAGTCACGCTCGCGCCGCTCCGCTGGGATCGGAAACGCTTCCGCGAATCGTTCCGGTGATCTGCTGGGCGGCGGCTGCCGGCACGCATACGGGCACAAATAGAAACAGAGTATTTCGCGCGAAATTCATCAGGGGCCCCCACCTTTTTACCGGGAATGGTTCAACGCACACCGTGCAGCGCGCCTTGAGCCCAAGGCATTTCTGCTGTCGTTGAAATGTGGCCGATTATATGGACGGGCAAACGGCAATCAATAATGCGAAAGTAAAGTAGTGGACGGGCCCTGCCGTCCTGGGAACGCCATTCTCCCGAATGGCCTCGCTTTTGACTCACTCCGTGGTTCGTAGCGCTGGCGTCTCGCCGGCGTTTTCCACACGACGTCGGGAGTTCGGCGGAGGATTTGGGGATTTGGGTGATATTGCTTGACACTTACGTGCCCCGTCGCTATAGTTGCGGATTGCCTGTAGTCCTTCCAGCTGGCCTGGGATGACCTGCTCTTTGACAATCGGATGATACATGCCAGAACCCGTTTGGTTTCTGCCGTGGTCGTTTACGGATCAGGGTTTGCAAACAAACTCTGAAACCGGAGGACTGCGGTGGATCGATTCGGTTTAGCCTTCGGCTAGATCGGATCATTTGAGAAGCCCCTTGGTCCTGACTTTGTCAGGGCTGCGGGGCAAAACCGAGCGATTCAATAGTTCGTTCACGATCGTGATGATGAAAGTCGTCACGGTTGGAACAACAGGCTTCAAACGAGAGTTTGATCCTGGCTCAGAGCGAACGCTGGCGGCGTGCTTAACACATGCAAGTCGAATGCGCAGTTCGGTGTAGCAATACATGGATGGGCGCATGGCGAACGGGTGCGTAACACGTGGGCAACCTTCCTTCGGTGGGGAATAACCCAGTCGAAAGCGGGGCTAATACCGCATAACATTCCGAGGGCTCATGCTCTTGGATTCAAAGCCGCAAGGCGCCGGAAGAGGGACCCGCGGCCGATTAGCTTGTTGGCGAGGTAATGGCTCACCAAGGCTATGATCGGTAGCCGGTCTGAGAGGATGGCCGGCCACACTGGAACTGAGACACGGTCCAGACTCCTACGGGAGGCAGCAGTGGGGAATCTTGCGCAATGGGCGAAAGCCTGACGCAGCGACGCCGCGTGGGGGATGAAGCTTCTCGGAGTGTAAACCCCTTTCGACCCGGACGAATGTCCGCAAGGGTTTGACGGTACGGGTATAAGAAGCCCCGGCTAACTACGTGCCAGCAGCCGCGGTAAAACGTAGGGGGCCAGCGTTGCTCGGAATTACTGGGCGTAAAGGGTCCGTAGGCGGTGTGGCAAGTCGGAAGTGAAATCTCCGGGCTTAACCCGGAGGCTGCTTCCGAAACTGCTGTGCTAGAGTGTGAGAGAGGCGAGTGGAATTGCAGGTGTAGCGGTGAAATGCGTAGATATCTGCAGGAACATCCGAGGCGAAAGCGGCTCGCTGGATCGCAACTGACGCTGAGGGACGAAAGCTAGGGGAGCAAACAGGATTAGATACCCTGGTAGTCCTAGCCCTAAACGATCAGGACTTGGGGTTTGCCCTGTACGGGGCGCGTCCCGTAGCTAACGCGTTAAGTCCTGCGCCTGGGGAGTACGGTCGCAAGGCTGAAACTCAAAGGAATTGACGGGGGCCCGCACAAGCGGTGGAACATGTGGTTCAATTCGACGCAACGCGAAGAACCTTACCTGGGCTTGAACCGCACAGGACCATCTTGAGAAATCGAGACTTCCCGCAAGGGACCTGTGTAGAGGTGCTGCATGGCTGTCGTCAGCTCGTGCCGTGAGGTGTTGGGTTAAGTCCCGCAACGAGCGCAACCCTTACTCGTAGTTGCCACCCGCAAGGGGGAACTCTACGAGGACTGCTCCGGATAACGGAGAGGAAGGTGGGGATGAGGTCAAGTCAGCATGGCCTTTATGTCCAGGGCTACACACGTGTTACAATGCGCGCTACAAAGCGTTGCGAACCCGCGAGGGGGAGCTAATCGCAAAAAAGCGCGCTCAGTTCGGATTGCAGTCTGCAACTCGACTGCATGAAGCTGGAATCGCTAGTAATGGCGCATCAGATCGGCGCCGTGAATACGTTCCCGGGCCTTGTACACACCGCCCGTCACATCACGAAAGTGGGTTGTACTAGAAATCGCCGTGCCAACCGCAAGGAGGCAGGCGCTCAAGGTATGACTCATGATTGGGGTGAAGTCGTAACAAGGTAGCCGTAGGAGAACCTGCGGCTGGATCACCTCCTTTCTAAAGAAAATGAGAGTACGTCCCGTGTGGTATGCGGGAGACGGCTCTCGGGATTCAGGATTTGCAACAGCAAATTCTGGGTCTCATTTATGGTCAGGGTCTGTGTGCAGATCCTGAACCGATGGCCTCTCACGGGGCCACGTTCGGTTTCTCAAGCTGGCCGGGTTCTGGCAAGTGTCATCCGATGGCTCCTCAAGAGAGGAGCGAGTCAGCCCTGGCCCCCTTCGGGGCCTCAGGGTAAGAAGAGCGAGCGGGCAAAATTCAGGCCCGGTTCTCCCGCAACGGAGAGCCGGGCTTTTTTTATGTGCCGATGAGACACACTTACCGATCGAAGAGTCCGGCCGGAGCGTCACCCGACGGATTTTTCCTGCGCGCACATGGGAATCTTGAAATCTTGAGCTGTCTGGCGAAGTTTCTGCGGTGTGACGCGTCAGCCGCGCCTTCGGGAAAAGGAACCGGAAGGGTGCTCCACCCGCCCTACCGTTTGTGTCGCATGAAAGGGTATCTGTCAATCTGCTGTAGGGTAAGCCCCTTTCCCAGCTGCTCAACGTCATCTAATCAGCCTGCGAAATTGACTTAACACTTAACGAACCACGCTATAGGAAATCTTACCAACTCGCCGGTGCGATGGAGTCCGCCCTCCAGGAAAGTGCCGCGCTGTCAAGGGATCTCGCGCAGGCAGTTCCTTAAACCAAACGCCTAATCCGCCGGCGCGGCCGCTCGGCCGGAGAGGGTGCAGGCGGCGTCCTGTTCGCTTGGTACAGCCCGAAGTGCCCGTATTGCCGATGGACGTTCATGGGCATAACGTGCTGTGCACAGAGCACTTAGCCAACGACGGCCACCCCTCTACTGGTCTTGTGCGAGTGCAGGTTCCCTGCCGTACGCCTGAACAGCCGACCTGGACTGACCGAAGTTTGGTCCTCCGTCCAGTAGCCGGTTGGAGACCATGGCTTCTACACTGCGCATGTCATGAAATCCTGCCTATATCAATCGCAATCTACTGAGTCAAACAGAGATACAGCCCGTCAATCAATTCAAACTCCTATTCGACGCCTCGCTTTTCTGGGGCTCGCGGCGGCCGCCGTTCTGTCTGTTGTCGGGATCTTCGGCTGCGGCGTGGGGGCCGGTCTGCCCTCGGGAACGCTTAACTTCAGCGCTGCGACGGTCGACTTCGGCCAGGTTGCCGTTGGCAGCCAGGCCCTTGAAACGGTAAAGCTGACGAACGGCGGGACTACACCCGTCGTAGTTTCCGAAGCGCTATTCTCGGGAACGGGCTTTAAAGTAGTTGGAGCTAGCCCTGCTGGTTCCCTTGTCCCTGGCGGTACCGAAACGATACAGCTTCAGTTTGCGCCAAGCGCCATGGGCGACACTGCCGGAACGTTTTCGATTGTCAGCAACGCCAAGAATTCGCCAACGAAGATCTCCATGAAAGGAAAAGGATCAAAAGCCAGCGTCGCGGGGTTGTCGGCTAACCCGAGCGCGATTTCCTTCGGGAGCGTCCTGGTAGGCAGCAGCGGGAAGCAGGTGGTGACGGTGACGAACTCGGGCACCGCCAGCGAGAATCTTACAACGGTGAGCGCAAGCGGGACGGGCTTCAGCGTGGGCGGCATTGCACTTCCTGTGACCTTAGCCGCCGGACAGAGCGCGAGCTTCACGGCTCAATTCGCGCCCACAACAACGAACAGCGTGACGGGGAGCATTTCGATCGGAGCGACCAGCAGCAGTTCCAATCCTACGATCACAATGGCCCTGAGCGGTACAGGAACACAGGCACAGATCGCGGCAAGCCCTTCGAGCGTGAACTTTGGGACGGTGACGACGGGAAACAGCAATTCACAGCCGATCGTGATCTCCAATGCGGGAAGCGCCAGTGTGAAGATTTCTCAGTTCGCAGTGACGGGGACAGCCTTCAGCACGACCGGACTGGCCGCTCCGCTGACGATCCAGGCGGGCGGGTCGGTTACGTTCAATGCGGTCTTCAAACCGACTGCGACATCCAGCGTTGCCGGCTCGATCTCTCTTGTCAGCAATGCGCCCAATTCTCCGATGTCGATTTCGCTTGCCGGGCAAGGAGCAGCAGCCGGTTCAGCCTCGTTGTCAGTGAACCCCAGCCCGGTTTCGTTCGGCGGCATTGCCGTCGGCAGTTCCGGGAAACAGGTGGTCACGGTGACAAACTCGGGGACGGCCAGCGAGAATGTTACAGCCATCAGCGCAACGGGGACGGGCTTCAGCGTGAGCGGCATGACCCTCCCTTTGACCTTGGACGCGGGGAAGAGCGCGAGCTTCACAGCGCAATTCGCGCCCACGACAATGAGCAGCATGACGGGGAGCATTTCGATCGCAGCGACCAGCAACGGTTCCGATCCCACGACGACAGTGGCCCTGAGCGGAATGGGAACACAGGCAAAGATTGCAGCGAGCCCTTCGAGCGTGAACTTTGGGACAGTGACGACGGGAAACAGCAATTCACAACCGATCGTGATCTCCAACGCTGGAAACGCGAGCTTGACGATCTCTCAATTTACAGTGACCGGGACAGGCTTCAGCACGACGGGACTGACGGCTCCGGTGACGATCCCGGCGGGACAGTCTGCTTCCTTCAGTGTTGCTTTCAAACCGAGTTCCACATCCACGGTATCCGGCTCGATTTCGTTGGTGAGCAACGCACCCGCTTCTCCGCTGTCGGTTTCTCTGGCCGGAAGCGGAGGAACGGCGACGTATTCGCTGAGCGTTTCGCCGTCCAGTCTGGCATTCGGCAGCGTTGCGGTGGGGACGAGCACGTCCCAGAACGTTTCGCTGACGAACACCGGCAACTCCAACATTACGATTTCCGGGGTGAGCTGGAAGGGAACGGGTTTCAGTGGTACGGGTGTCAATTCGGGGTTGACGCTGACGCCCAACCAGACTGCCGCTCTAAGCGTAACCTTTGATCCGACAACGAGTGGAGCGGTAAGCGGAAGCGTCACGATTTCGAGCAACGCGACGAGTTCGCCGCAGGTGGTTTCGCTGTCCGGCGCGGGTTCGGCGACGCACAGCGTGGGGCTTTCGTGGCTCGCCAGCAGTTCTTCCGGCATCAGCGGGTACAACGTGTACCGGGGAACGGTTTTGGGCAGCTATTCGAAGATCAACTCCTCGTTGATCGCGCAGTCATCGTACACGGATACGACCGTCCAGGCGGGCCAGAACACCACGTACTACTACGTGGTTACCTCTGTGAACTCCAGCAACAGCGAAAGCTTGTACTCGAATCCGGCCACGGTATCAGTTCCGTAGCAGCAGCAGCAGCAGCGCACGCGCGCGCGCGCCGCTCTCTCAGAGGGGTCAGGACCAGGGTCAGTTGCGGTTCACTTGGTCCTAGACCTCTCAGCGCTGTCCCCAAAGTGTACCGCAGGCCAGTAGCCTCCCACCGGGAAGTTAATCCACAGTCTAGGGCCGATAGAGATTCTAAATGCGCGCCGAGCGAACTTCAGACGCTCCGCACGCGAGACTCGGGACCGGAGAGACTTCTTGTTCAGATCGTGGAAGTTCTTGAGCCTTGTTTTCAGTTTTGGATCGATCAGGTGATGGCCGGGTGTGCGGGAGTTCCGGGCGGAACGGGAACGGGGCCGCAAATCACGGCCAGCCTTTCAAGCGTGAACTTTGGAACCGTGACCGCGGGAAACAGCAACTCGCAGCCGATCGTGATTTCCAATATCGGAAGTGCGAGCCTGACGATCTCTCAGTTTGCAGTGACCGGGAAAGGCTTCAGTGCTACGGGACTGACGGCTCCGCTGACGATCCCGGCGGGACAGTCTGCTGCTTCCTTCAGTGTTGCTTTCAAACCGAGTTCCACATCCACGGTATCCGGCTCGATTTCGCTTGTGAGCAACGCACCCGATTCTCCGCTGTCGATCGCTTTGTCGGGAAGAGGGGGAACGGCCACCCATTCACTGAGCGTTTCGCCCTCCACTCTGGCGTTCGGCGACGTTGCCGTGGGGACGAACACTTCGCAGGACGTTTCGCTGAAGAACACGGGCACGTCCAGCATTACGATTTCCGCGGTGAGCTGGAAGGGAGCGGGTTTCAGCGGTTCGGGCGTCAATTCAGGGTTGATTCTGACGCCCAACCAGACTGCCGCTCTCAGCGTTACGTTCGATCCGAAAACGAAGGGAGCTGTGACCGGAAGCATCGCCATTTCGAGCAATGCCGCCAATGCCCCACAGTTGGTTTCGCTATCGGGGACGGGCTCGGCGTCTCACAGCGTGGCGCTTTCCTGGGTTCCGAGCAATTCCCCGAAAATTAAGGGATACAACGTTTACCGCGGGACGGTTTTGGGGAGCTATTCGAAGCTCAATTCGTCGATTGTTGAGGAAGCGTCGTACATGGACGCGAGCATCGAGGCCGGCCATAGCCTTACCTACTACTACGTGGTTACGGCGGTGAACTCTAAGAACAAAGAAAGCAAAGAATCAGACCCGGTTTCCGTATTGGTTCCCTAGAGTGTGCAAGATGACAAGAACGGGCTTGCCGTAGACGGGCGCCAGCGCAGCCAGCAAGTGGCTGAATAGCACACGCTTTTCATCCTTTCACCCGGGTCTCCTTCCACCACACCTCCCGCCGCGATCCTCCTATCTGTTTCTGCAACATTCGCGTAAAACATACGCCGCTCGTCTCGCATCGCTATACAGGGGCAGCCTTGCTGCCCGTGGAGCAGCGAAGATCCGTATTGGCGCGCTAGAATTCTGGAATTAGCATGCTCAGCGGCTGCGGGTCCAAAAATGCGCCGCGAGAGGACTCCGATGAAGGTGCGTGTACTGTTGGCAATTTCGCTCGCGATTGCATTCCCATTCCCGATTGGGGCTCAGGCCGCCGGGTCGACGCACAAGATCACGGTGACGTTTAATTATGACTTCACGCGCACACCCGCGTGCACTGCGGAAATCAAGAAGGATTGCATCGAGCAGTTCAATGTTTATGACGTATCCGCGGGTTTCAAGAATCGCGCGAAGCTCATGAGCATTCCGGTCCCAGCGGGAGCGCACGGACCGATGAAGGGAATATCCGGCACGACTTCACCGCTCGTATTCGAGCCGGGCAAGCACCTGCTTGCGGTGACAGCGCAGACGCCGCAAGGAGCGGAATCGGACTTCCGATTGTGCCGGGCGTGGGTTTCGATTCCGCAGTGATCGAAAATGCGGCCGGGGCTGAACGCAGTTCAGTCGCGGGATTTGGGAACGGCGGCGAGGTCGTGAAGCGACGCGTCGCGATTCACGTAGTATTTCTCGTAGTAGGACTGATATTCGCCGGCGCGAATCTGCGCGATCCAATCGGAGTTCGAGCGATACCAATCGATGGTCTGGCGCAAGCCGTCTTCGAGCGGCACGGACGGTTTCCAGCCGAGTTGTCTCTCGATTTTCGAACAATCCAGGGCGTAGCGGCGGTCGTGGCCCGGGCGATCCTTCACGTAGGCGAGCAGAGTTTCGGGCTTGCCCATCGCGCGAAGCAGGCGGCGCGCCATGTCGAGATTCTCGACTACGTCGAGGCCGCCGATGTTGTAGGCCTCGCCGACCTGACCGCGCTCGAGAACGGCGAAAATGCCGCGGCAATTGTCCTCAACGTGCAGCCAGTCGCGCTGCTGCTTGCCATCGCCGTAGATCGGCAGCGGCTTGTCGTCGAGCGCGTTGGTGATCAGGAGCGGCAGGAATTTTTCAGGAAACTGATACGGCCCGTAATTGTTGGACGAGCGCGTGATCAGCGCAGGCAAATCGTAGGTGCGCACGTAGGAGCGCACGAGAAGATCGGAAGAAGCTTTGGAGGCCGAGTAAGGGCTGCTCGGATGAAGTGGCGAATCTTCGTTCGCGAAGGCGCCGGGCGGGAGATCGCCGTAAACTTCGTCGGTCGAGATGTGGACGAAGCGCGGAACGCCGAGTTTTCGCGCAACCTGAAGGAGAACGAAGGTGCCCTTGACGTTCGTTTCGATGGCGGCAGCAGGCTGGTAGATGCTGCGGTCGACGTGCGATTCGGCGGCGAAGTGGACGATGGCGTCGCAGCCGCCCAGCGCGAGTTCAACGGCGGGCGCATCGCAAATGTCGCCGCGAACAAACGTGTAGCGCGGATCGTGGTCGATCGAGCGCAGATTCCCAAGATTGCCGGCATAGGTGAGCGCGTCGTAGTTGACGACCGCGGTGTCCGGATTTCGGGCCAGGACGTGGCGAATGAAATTCGAGCCGATGAAGCCCGCTCCACCCGTGACGAAGAGTTTCATGGAGCGACTTTCGGGCGACCGCCGGGGGACCTTGACGCGGTTTTGCGCTTGAGGTTGGGCGCCACAGAGGACGCGGCGGATTTCGCAGTCCCGGCGGCGGCCGGAATCGGAAGTTTATTCGCGCCGGTTTCGGCGACGAGGCTGTTGGCGCGCAGAAGCGATTCGAAGGTGCCGGCGTCGGTCCACCAGCCGTCGAGGATTTCGCAGGTCAGGTTGCCGTCTTCGATGTAGAAATTGTTCACGTCGGTGATTTCCAGCTCGCCGCGGCCGGAAGGTTTCAAGCGGCGGATTTTCTGGAAGACGGTGGCGTCGTAGAGATAGATGCCGACCACGGCGTGGTTCGATTTAGGAGCCTTGGGCTTCTCTTCGATGCCGATGACACGATCGCCGCGGATCTCGGCGACTCCGAAGCGCTCCGCGTCGGAGACCTTCTTGAGAAGAATCTTGGCGCCGTCCTTCTGCTTTTTGAAATTCTCGACGGCGGCGCAAATATTGTTCTCGATAATGTTGTCGCCGAGGATGACGCAGATCTTGTCGCCGGCGGCGAAGAATTCAGCCAGGCCGAGGGCTTCGGCGATGCCGCCTTCGCCTTCCTGGTAGGTATAGTTCAAGTGGCGAAGGCCGAAATCGCGGCCGTTACCAAGAAGGCGGAGGAAGTCGCCGGCGTTCTTGCCGCCGGTGACCAGAAGAATTTCCTCGATGCCCGCGTTCACCAGCGTCTGAATGGGGTAGTACACCATCGGCTTGTCGTAAACCGGGAGAAGATGCTTGTTGGTGACGCGGGTCAGCGGATTCAACCGGCTGCCTGTTCCTCCTGCGAGAACCACACCCTTCATTGCGCGATGCCCTTTCTGCTGGGGTTGGCCTGCCAAAGATGAGATCAATGCGTCCGAATGGCGATTATTGCAAGGGCGGTGACGAGTGGCAAGCGAGAAGAGACGGCGGCTTGAGAAAAACGGGAGCGTGCCCGGCGGCTCGCTCGTTGTCCAGGCGGGAGACGCGCAGTTTCCATGCGGGTACAGATGCAAGTCTGCGACAACTCCCGCGAGGCGGCGGAAGTACGCTGTTCCGCGACCGGACAACGGAGAAAAATCGCCGGCGAGACGCCGGCGCCACACCAATTTCGCTATTGTGGAGAAGGGCTCCGGGGCAACGAGCGCAAGTAAGCGATGATGGCGACCGCATCTTCGTGTTTCAGATGGTATTCGTGCATGGGCGGGCGAATAGCGAGGCCGTTGGGCCCGATGCCTTGCTCGAGAATCTTTTCGCCCTGTTCTTCTGTGAACGACGGAAATCCGGCGATGCCCGGCGCGCGCATGGCCCAGTTGCGATCGGGATGGACCGGAGTGATCCAGATAGCGGCGCCCTGCAGCCAGCGCGAACGGTCGGGTTGGCCATTTTCGTCGCGCGGCGTGTGGCATTCCCAGCATCGCGCGACTTCCTCGACGAGATAACGCCCGCGCTCGATCGTAGCCTGATCGGCGGCGGGAGCGCGCGTCGCTTTCGCAGGCGCGGCTTTCGGCTTTTGCTGGGCGGGTGTAGCCGCTGCAACAAGCAAAATCAGTGCGGATAAGACGATTCGAAATTTCACGGGACTGTGCCCCTCGGATGCGAATTTGGCGAGCCATGCGGCGCAGAAAGAGCGGCGCGGCCGCGAACAGCATATCAAAGGCAATCGCGAGTGACGAGTGGTGAGTGGCAAAACGCCAGATTTGGGGAATGACGTCATGCAGCCGCCTGTTTTTTCTGTGAGCGGCGTTCGCAGAAATCCTCGAGTCGTCCGCTGAGCTTCGAGCAGCGGAGGGCGATGATGGCGTTGGCGCCTTTGACGGTCCAGTGCATGCCCGATCGCTTGAGCCGGGTCCGACCAGCAAGCTTGCAACCGATTCCACGACGCCGGTCGAGGTGCAAAACCTTGTGCTGTGGAATTCGGGATAGCGCATGCGCCGTCGATTTTTCCAGTATGTACAGGAGGCACTCCCGCGCCTCCTTGTGTTCACGGATGTGGCTGCGCAGCGCTATGCACCAAGTCTCTCAAGTGACCTTCGTCGAGTTCGTTGATAGCGCGCTTGGATCCACGGCTCGGCCTCAGCTATCTCGCCATAAGATGGCCTTTCCCACCCGACCGCAGATAGTCTTTGGCATGATAGCGATCCAGGATCTGGCTCGGCTTGTGGAACAGTTCCGTCCCCGTGTTCCAAATCCAGCTCGAACCATCGCCTAAGACCGCTTAGCGTGGCGCTTCGGTGAAACCTGCGACGATCGGCCTCGCGTTGTACGCGAGCGGCAAAGTCCGACAGGTTCGGGCTGGTATCCCGAGTGGCGGCGCTTTCAATCGCGGCCGAATAGGTGAGCGATCCGGGATCACGCGTCGGTTTACCTTCCTCATCCCGCGATTCGGCCGTCCACACGGTGACCAGTTTGGCTTCGCGAGTTTTCGCCGAGCCGTCGGCTTGCTTGCCCGCGCGATCGGCCACTTCTTCTTTGCGCATGGGCACTCCGGTTCCATCCATGCCCAGGTACATGGTGGGAGCCACCTCGCCCATCCCTTCGACCATGCTGACGTTCGTCCGCCGCGATCTCCGCGCCCAGGGCTTCCGCCGCTCGTTCGCACCTGCTTGGTGCTCACTTCCACTCCCGCCAACTCGTGCAGTAGTTCGCTGCTCTCTTCGAAGCTCAATAGTGCTGCCGCACTGCCAGTCATGCGTAGAACGCCAGGTGTCAGTGAAAATAGCTCCAGCTTCAGATCGCGGTCTCGCGGGCAGAATCCGCTGTGGCATTGGTCATCGTAGTAGTAGGCCCGCTTCAGGTGGAGAGCTCCCAACGCGCTCACGAAGGTCTTTTCGTGGCGCCCGTGATAGCGGGCCACACCGCCGCAGGGACAAGGTAAGGCAGGTCCCACATAATCGCTAGTGTCGGCGTTGAGCTTTTGCTCCAAAGCCCGGGCGGCTAAGCACAACGCTTGCCGGCGCGCGGCTATCTCCACGGCTTCGAAATCCAATTCGGCGACAGAGGAGGAACCTAGGAGGGTTTCGATCTCCCGGACGATTTCCTTTTCGAGACTCGTCTGAAGCCCTTTTTTTCCGCCTCCACTCGGGAGGCGGGCACCACACCGAGTTGTTCATCGGCCCATTGCTCGCAGGCCTCCCAATAGGCTCCGACGTGCTCTCGAAATTTCTGTCCCTCTTCGATGTTCCTCGGACCACCGGCACCTGTGCGGTAGAGACATAGCGGGAGCGAGTCCTGCCTCCGACCTTTTCGGTCAGGGTGAAGTAAGGGCCATGGGCCGCCTTCGGATCGTGTTGACAGGCGCAAGCCGCTTGTCGCACTTCATGCGGCGTTCGTAGAGCGAGCCTCGTCGAATCGGTTTGGGATGGGAGAATGCCGCGGCGAGTTGTGCGACACCAGCAGGAACTACGGGGGCAGGATCGTCCATTGTGAGTTCTCCTGCCGTATATACTACAGTAGGACACACCATGAATTCCACCGTCTTTTTCAAAAGCCCCATTTTCTGACGTGCGCCCGTGGCAAAACCGGACATTTCTACTTTGCGTTGAGAGTGGTGAGTGGAGAGAAAGGCGTCACGGCAGCCAGGAATCGCGGGCGAGGCGTCGCCGGCACGCGTCATGGGGCGAGTTTCGGGTGCTGCAAATGGAACGTGGTCGCATCCTGATAGGCGCGAGCAAAAGCGAGCAACCGCGCTTCGCCATACAGCTGGCCCAGGAACGTGAGGCTGACAGGAGTGCCGGGGCCGCCATAGTCACCTTCGATTTCGCCCTTGTCGTTTTTGTGGGGAGGGGGCGCGTCGTCGCCCCGAAAGCCGTTCGGCAAGATCAAAGCGGGATGGCCAGTCAGATTGGTGACGACCAATTGCTCACTGTTGGTCGGCGCAACGATCACGTCGAAGCCTTGGAAGGCTTTCGAGACCGCCTCCATGGCGAGCATGCGCGCGCGATTGGCCTGAATGTATTCGACGGCGGGAATGAAACGAGCGCAGCGGAAAATGTCGGGCCACTGATCCGGACCCTGCAGCGTGAGGAGTTTGTCGCGGCCGGTGCGCGTGAGTTCATCGAAAGCGGCGGCGGCTTCGGCGTTGAGCAAGGGGACCATCGCGTCGTAGGGGAATTTGGGGATCTCGACGGCGATCAAGTTGACGCCCATGGATTGCAGCTTCGCGATGGCGGCCTGGTCGAAACGGCGATCGTATTCGGCGTGGGCCCGGAATTGCTCGAAACGCGACTTCGCCTGGTCAAATTTCTTTTTCTCGTCGGGCGTGAGCTGAGACTCGGGCTTCGGAGGTTTCGGCGGTTCGATGGGACGCTCGAATTCGGATTTCAGATAGCCGACGCGAAGTTTGCGCCAGTCGAGCGCGGCGTTCCAGTTGAAGGCGGCGGGCTGAACGGTGCGGTCGCCGCCGTCGGGACCGTAGATGGCGTCGAGGACGAGCGCAGTGTCTTCCACCGCGCGACAAATGGGGCCGAGCTTGTCCATGGTCCACGAGAGGGCCATGGCGCCCGTGCGCGGCACGAAGCCGAACGTGGGGCGCAGGCCGGTGCAGCCGCAGCGCGTGCTCGGAGAGGAAATCGAGCCAAGCGTTTCCGAGCCGACGGCTGAAGGCGACGCATCCGGCGGCCGTCGCGGAAGCAGGGCCAGCGGATGACCCGCTCGATCCCTGCGCGGGATTCCAGGGATTGCGCGTCTTGGCGTCGAACCAGACGTCGTCCATGGCCAGTGCGCCGAGCGTGAGCTTGGCGACGAGAATGGCGCCGGCCGCGTCGAGGCGCTTCACCACGGTCGCGTCCTGATCGATTTGCTGATCTTTGTAGGGAGCGGCGCCCCAGGTGGTGCGGTAACCCTTGACCGCGAGCAGATCCTTCGCGCCCCAGGGGAGGCCGTGCAAAGGGCCGCGATAGTTTCCAGCCGCGAGATCGGCATCGGCTTGCCTGGCCTGGGCGCGGGCGCGATCTTCGGTGAGCGTGATGACGAAGTGAAGCGTCGGGATCGTAGCGCTTCAGGCGCTCGAGATACATTTCGGTGAGCGCCACCGAGGAGACTTTTCTGGCGCGGACGAGTTCGCCCAGTTCGCGCGCGGAGGCGAAGCAGACGTCCTCAAGATTCCTGGGAACGCCGTGGGCCGCGATGGCGGGCGCGGCGGAGATGCGGAGCGGGCGCTTTTCGGTCTCGAATTTGGTGGAGGGCAAGACGGGATCGAAGTTCAGCGCAGGCGCGATGCTGTTGGGGATGTGAAGCTGGTAGATCTCGTCGTAACCTTTGGCCTGATCTTCAAGTGTGGAGAGCATCATCTGGCGATCGTCGGCGGGGATGGGAACATCGGCGATGGCGGCGGCCCGGTCGATCATATCGGCTGTGATTTTTTCCTTGCCGTCGGCGAGCGCCCAGAGGACGCCAGGAAAAAGCGTGGATGTGAGACCCAGACCAGAGCAGGCGGAGATAAAGCGGCGACGATCGAGCATTCCCTGCACCTCGCGCGAAGAATTAGAGCGGCCGGAAGTGTATTACAAGAGGCCGAGCAGCCGGAAGCGACTGTTCTCAGGCAGCAAAGAAAGCGGATCGAGGAAGAACCATAAATGCGTTGGAATGAGCGGCCCTTTGAATGGTGCCTAAGAGAGGACTCGAACCTTCACGACCTTGCGGCCACGCGGACCAAGACCAGAATCTATCGCCGTCAAACGACAGCCCGAATGACACCATCGCGAGATACCGCAACGATGCAGGCTCCCCTCCGTGTTTTTAAGAAATTTTCGATCTTCGGCAGAGCACCTGTAAACGCACGGCCCATCTCTTCGCCTTTAAGGTTGCGCGCCGTTAAGTGAACGCCCTTACACCGTGCCCACCGAGCACAATGCGGCGTCAACTGGCGCCAAGTCACAGCTACAATCTAGATCCAATTGGCCGAATGGTGCCCAAGAGAGGACTCGAACCTCCACGACCTTGCGGCCACTAGCTCCTGAAGCTAGCGCGTCTGCCAATTCCGCCACTTGGGCAACAGGTGGGGCAAAAGACTGAGGATTCATATTGCCGTCGCGGGGAAAGTTTGTCAACGAGGACACGGAAGCGCGCAGAAGTCTTGACCCAGGCGGCGAGCGCGCCTAAATTAGCAAGAAGGGCTGTCCAGTTGGCTCCGGCCAGGAGCATTTGGGAGAAGCGAGATGGCTGCATCCTGCACAATGATCGAACGGCGGCGAGCAAGCCGCGTCCGCGTCGGCATGCCGCTGACCGTGATTCACGAAGACGCGCAAGGCGAGGCGCGACACACGACCGCTTACGCCCTCGAAGTGAGCCGCTGCGGCGCGCGGCTCCGAACTGCCGTTGCGCCTTCGATCGGGTCGCGCATCAACGTGCGCAACGAGCATTCGCAGGAGTGGCGCGAATTCCGGGTGATTCGCGTGAGCGAACGCAAACGCGACGGGATGTTCGAACTGGGCGTTGAAATTCTCTATCCGGCGCGGAACTTCTGGGACGTGCGGTTCCCCGATGAAGCATTTGACTACGCCGAAGCCGACCTCGAGCACGAGTTTCCCCGCGTCTGACTCGTCCTAAGCGTCTGGGTCCCTCCTCACGACAGGACTAGTACCCTACGGCAGACGTTCCCTGTCCGGTAAATCGACAGCGAAAAAAACCGTCCGAGTTCCTTGACTCTCTCCTCTCCCCACGGTGCTATAATCCGGGGCCGCAGGCCTGCGGAGGGGCCGATCAGCCCTCCGGAATCCTCCTCGCACCGCGGGCCGGGAGGTCACCATGGAAATGCTGCGAAGCACGGTGATCCTACTGCTGATAGCGTGGGGCGTCGTCACAACGGTGCTGGTGCTGTTTCTGATCTACCGCAGCACGCTGGAGACGCGCGAGGAAGATCAAATCTTCCTCGGCCCGGCAGAAGAATCCATGGCGAACGAGCAGCGCGTGCTCGTCGCACGGATTGAGAAGCTGAGCAGACCGATCACAGCCCTGATCGTGCTGTCAGGTGCGCTGCTGGTCGCCTCTGCCGGAGTTTGGCTCTGGCAGGCGTTCAAGAGCTTCTAGCCGACCGGGCAAACGCCAGTTGTATTTGGGATCGGGGACGATGGGTCTCGTCGCCTGCTGGGGAAGATTCTGGCCTGGCGGACTCTCTCAAGAATGCCATGAGCCCTCGAAGAGACTTTCTTCAGGGGCTAAAAGCCCAACGTTTACGGCGGATTGAATGTCGGAGCTAGAGCTCCGACCCCCTAAACTGCATTTATCCCCCCTGCCTTGTATCGCGGGCGACACGAAAACCATAATCCGCATACTGAAATTCGGGCGGGATGCTGGAGCGGGCTGCGCAGCGCGAGACTTTCGTGTAATGCCGCCAGGAGCCGCCGCGGGAGGTGCGGCGTTTCCCGTCGATTGCGCCCTGCGGATTGCGTTCGGGTGAGACGCTATAGTAATCGGCGTTGAACCAGTCCGAACACCATTCGTGGACGTTGGCGCCGATGTCGCAAAGGCCGTAGGCGTTTCGCTCGGCCCGGCCTACCGGCTCGGGTCCCGTTTTCCAGCGCGAAGCGTAATTCGGGAGCGATTCGGGACCGGCGTCGCCCCAAGGGTACAGCTTCTGTTCGATGCCGCCGCGAGCGGCGCGTTCCCATTCGGCTTCGGTGGGCAGGCGGTAGGGCCGGCCGGTCATGCGGCTGAGCCAATCGCAGTAGGCGACGGCGTCAAACCAGGACGGAGCGACGACCGGCTGCTCGGGATTCGAGAAGTTCGGGCCGTCCCAGTGAAGCGGCTTGCGGTGAGCGGTGGCGGCGATGAAGCGGCCATAGTCGGCATTCGTAACCTGACAAGCGGCGAGGTCGAACGCGTCGATCCAGACGCGATGGACGGGCCGCTCGTTGTCCTGGCCCGTTTCGCTGCCCATGAGAAACCAGCCCTCGGGAATGCCAACCATTTCGGGCGCGGCGAATCCTGCGTTTGAAATTGATTCGGAATGGGCGGGTTCGGTCATAGCCTCAAGCCAAATTGAGGTCAGGGCTAAATCGGGCTCGCGCGCAGGGGTCAAGAGTCTGCGTGAGGAGGTGTCAGAAGACCCCCCAGCGGCTAAAGCCGCTCTAATTTTGCATCACTTGCGGCACGACTGAAGTCATGCCCTGACACAAAAAGCTCACCACGTACCGGGTCAGTGCGCGGCAGCGTGTGGCGTTTGGCTGAGCAGGTTGACGAACAGGCGGTAGGCCCCCGGGACTCCCTCCGGCAACTGGCGGAAGAACGCCAGCCCCGTGTAAATGTAAATTCCTTTGCCATCGTGGGCGTACACAAGCGACCCGTTGGTTTCCGGTTCGCCCGGGTCCGTCATCCCCAGCACCGCCTGGTAGCGCGGATCGAAGGTGCCCCAGAAATAGAGCCCGCGCTCCTGAACCCAGCCCTTGAAGTCGGCCATGGAGATCTTGTTCGGGTGATTCAGCAGCGGATTCTGCGGCGCGAGAAACCGCACCGGCGAATTCTCGTCCGTGACACGCGAGGTGCGGTCCGGCATTTCGGCCGGGAATGGCGACGGGTGAAGCTTGTTCCAGGCGAAATCCCGTTCGTATTGCACGAGGAGCGTACCGCCATTACGCGTGTAATCGAGAAGGCGCCCGTTCGCACGCATCACGTCGGGGCGGAGCTCGTAGGCTCGAATGCCGACGGTGATGGCGTCGTACTGGCTGAGATTGCCGAAGGCAAGCGCGGCTTCATCGAGCATATCCACCCGGATGCCGAGCTGGCGAAGGATGCCGGGCAGCGGATCATCGGCGTCAGCTGTGATGTAGCCGATGTGCAGGCCCCGTGGGCACGATCAGATCGAGGACGTGCACGGTTACGTCGTCGGGCTTGCTCCACTCGCTCGTGGGAAGACTTGGAATAGGCTCGATCGAGGTGCGGAACGTTTCTTCGCCTATTTTGGCGAAGGGATGCAGGATGTAGGCACCCGGAGCTACCGCGGCGCGCGGTTTCACGGAGAAGCGAATCAACCGGTCTCCCGCGGATGAAAAACTGAGCGGAGCCAAAGACTGCGCGGTCCAGCCGGCAGGAAGATCGACGCCCACGGAAACCTTTGCCGCTTTTGCGCCGTGGTAACGCACGCGCGCGAGCAGAATCCTGGACTCGGAAGCACGTTTCACGGGGACCATGATTTCCGGGTCCTGGACGCTCAACGTGACGGCCGGAACGAGTTCGAGCGGGTAGCTGAAAACGCCCGTTGTGGTCGCTTCCATCGATTCGACGGGCTTGCGGATGGTGAAGTCGTAGCCCTCAACCCTGGTTTTCAGCGCGAGCGTCACGAGCGGCGGAGGAAAGGGCAGAACGACATCGGCGGGTGTGGACGGCGGTTTGGCGCCGGGCGGGATGGACACGTCAAACTCGTAGGTTCCCCCTTCTCCCTTGTTCTCCTGGAGCTTCTCGGTCCAGCCGTGAGGCAATTCAAGCGTGGAGTTGTTCACGACCACGTCGCCCGGCGTGGCGGGCTCGTCGGGAAAATTCAAGGTGACGTGGAAGGCGTCACCGGCGACCAGTTCGTGACGATCCGCGCTCACATCGATCGGCAGATCGACCGCGTCAGCGAGGGCTTTGTCGATCGCGCCGCGCGCGTGCTCCAGTTCCCAAAGCGCCTCGGCCGCATCGGCGCCATTTCGCTTGGCGACTTCGTCGCGAAGACCGGCGATCCGTTGCCCAGCCTGCGCCAGCGACTTCGCGGCTGCCGCCCGATCCAACACAAGCGCCGATTTCCGCGCAGCGGTCAGATCTTGCTCCGCCGCGGTGAGCGGCGGCCGCATGATCGATTCGAGATCGGGAAAACGCGCCGCAAGCGCGGTGATCGGTTGCGCGAGAAGCTTGGGATCAAAGGGCCCTGTTTCTTCATCCTTGCTGTTTTCCCCGATGAGATAAATCGGACGGCGGAAGAATCGATTACCGAAGAACGCAGGCGTTCCCTGAGAGCGATGCTGGGCGTGGCCTTCCATGCCGATATCGACATAGCTCTCGCCCCAGAGCGGAGAAATATTGTTGACGGGCAACTGAACGGCATTCGAGGTTTCACCACGAGCGCCGCGCAATTCCAGGCGGACTTTCCAGGGCTTGCAGCCCCTCGGCAATCTGCTCGGGAAAAGCCTTTGGATCGGCGGCTTCGGCAACCGCTTGCGGGGTGAGGATGCCGCTGGCCTGATGATTGCCGTGGCCGGAATGGACGCCGCCCCAGCCGTTGATCACAACCTCGGGCCGATACGTGCGGATCACGCGAACCATGTCTTCCAGCGGGACTTTCGCCCCAAATTCTCAAGATTTCGTCGGCGCTCTTGGAGAAGCCGAGTCGTCGGCGCGCGGTGAAAAACTGGCGGACTCCGTAATGGTCATCGGCCGCAAGCAATTCGTGCGTGCGAATGACGCCCAGCTCGCCGCCCTGCTCGGGCCCGATCGCGTTCTGGCCGCCCTGGCCGCGCGTCAGCGTCAGGAGTGCGACGTGCGCGTGAAGGCCGCGCGAGAGATAGGTCGAGGAGGCTCGACCATTCGTCGTCGGGATGCGCGGTGATGAACAGAATGCGAGTGGTGACGCGGGCCTTCTCGATGGCTTCGATCGGTTCCTGCAAGGAGTGGGAGTGTCCGGGCAGCGAGGCTGATTGCGGAAAGAGTGGAGAGTGTCAGCGAGGCAAAATCATCGCCGCGGCATGCGGATTAACGATCCGCAAGCAGAGATCACGGGCTGGCCACGCTGGATGGCTTCAAACGACCTCCTGGAACGGCCATTGGCGCCGAACTCGCGCGCGACCCAAATATACAACAATACCGCGGCCATTGCGGCGAGCGAGGCCAGCATCGGCCGGCGGCCGGTCGAGATGAAGATTGCCAATCCAGCCGACGATCGCAATGACGACGGGCACGGGATAAGCCCACATGCGGAAAGGCCAGCGCTCCGCCTTCCAGCGACGTGAAGAGCATCAGAAGCCCGACCGCCTGGCCGATAAATTGGATGAGGCAACGCATGGCGAGGATGGCGCGAATCACGTCGACCAAGCTCAGCGAAAGGCAGAAAACAATGGCTGTGGCGCCGAGCGCGAGGAGCGACACCGTGCGGGAAATGCTTGGTGGGGTGCACGCGCGCAAAAACGGAGAAGAAAGTTGCCGTCGAGCGCCGCCGCATAGGGGACGCGCGAGTAGCCGAGCGTGGCGGAGAAAATCGAGCCGAAAGCGGTGACGAGGATCAGCGCCGTGGCGAGCGTGGCCCAGCGCGGCCATAAACGCCGCTCCACGAAAATGCTGACGACGGCTTTGCGTTCGCGCGGCTTCCTGCCAGGGAATCACGCCGAGGATGCTGGTCTGCATGGCGAAATAGAGAATGGCCACGCCGACGATGGAAATGAAAAATCGCGCGCGGGATGTTTCTGCCGGGGTCTCTTCATCTCGCCGCCCAGATTGCAAACGTTGTAATAGCCGAGATAGGAGTAAACGGCTTGCACCGACGCGTGACCGAGCGCGGCGACAAAGATCCAGGAGAAACTCCATGCGCCGGGCGGAAAGGCGAGGAGAAGCTCGGGTGGAAATGGGTCATGCCGCCGTAGATCAGCCAGAGGATGGTGCCGACGACGATCGACGCACAGCGCGATCGGAGATTTTGCCGATCGTGGCGATGCGGCGATAGAGCAGGATGACGGCCATGAGCCACGGCGGCCGGCGGCAATGAGCCTTCTCCGCCGTGAGCGCCGAGAGGGCGGCCGAGCGCATTCGCGCGTTGCTGCGATTTGTTGACTGAGATAAGTCGAGTAGTCCCGCGAAGCCCAGAGCGCCGGAGGCGACGCTGAGCGGGCCCTTGAAAAAGTGTCTGCCAGATATAGAGGAACGACATCAGCCGGCCCCAGTGTGCGGGCCGTAGGCTTCGCGCAGGAAAACGTAGCTGCCGCCGGCTTGCGGCATGGCCGCGCCCAGTTCGGCCCAGACGCAGCCGTCGATAAACGCGAGCACGCGCGCCCGTCAGCCAGGCGAGCAGGCATTGCGGGCCGCCCATCGCCTGCACCACGAGCGGAATCACGATGAACGGCCCGATGCCCACCATGAAAGTGACGTTGAGGGAGGTCGCTTCGAGCTAGGCCGAGGCCGCGTTCGAGTTTTTCGGGTTCAGTCGATGTCGTCGACACGGAAGACGCCAAGCATAACAATTAAGCTGTCGCGCACCTATGCCGGACGGCGGCGACATTTTTGTACGGGCCTTGCTGCGCCACATTTGCGATGCCATGATGCGCGATGACCGAATTGGGAATCGCCGTCACGGCGGCAACCGTCGGCGGCGCTGGTTGTTGGATTTTTCCGCAGCCGCGGCGCCACCGGCCTTTCCCGCGTCACGGCTGGCTTGGAATCGTGGCGCTCGGTTCGCCGAAGCGCTGATGTTGCACGGCGTCGAGCCGGTGGCGACGTTTTTCACGCCGATCGCCTGGAGCGCGTACATTCTGATCGCCGATGCGGCGGTGTTGGCGCTGACGGGCCGCTCCCGGCTGAACGACGCGCCGATCGTGCTCGCGCGCATGGCGCTGCTTTCGATCCCACTGTGGCTGATTTTCGAAGGGTACAACTGTGCGGCTGCAGAATTGGACCTACGTCGGGGTGCCGCCCGGACTGGACGGCGGTCTGTCTTGGCTATGGCTGGTCATTCGCGACCATCACGCCGGCGATTTTCGAGACGTCGGACCTGGTGGAGGCGCTGTTGCCGCCTTTGCCGGGCGAAGCAATGGAATTCTCGCGGCGACGGAAAATGTGCTGATCGCTCTTGGCGCTGCTGTGCCTGATTTTGCCGCTGGTGTTGCCGTTGCGGATCGCCGCGACGCTGTTTCGCGCTGGTGTGGATCGGATTCGTGCTGCTGCTCGATCCGGTGAACCGAAGGCTAGGCTGCCTTCGTTCATCGGCGATCTTTCGGAAGGATTTCGACGGCGGCTCTACGGGTTCTTCGTGGCGGGCTGGATTTGCGGCTGGTTCTGGGAATTCTGGAACAACTGGGCCGGCGCGAAGTGGCACTATACGTTTCCGATGTTCCAGAACATGGAAGATCTTTGAAATGCCGGCGCCGGGATTTCTGGGCTTTCTGCCATTTGCGCTGGAGTGCTTCGTCATGTACGTTACGGCCGCGGGCCTGATCGGGTGGGTCAAGCGAGTTCGATGAAATGAAACAAAAGCATCCAACTTTGTCGCGCTTTTCAGGGATCGCGTTGGCGTCCGCGCTTCTTCTGGCATTCACGACGATTCCCGCACGGGCAGGAAAACTCAACATTTCACCGGACGCGCAAAAAGCCCTCGACACAATTTACGCAGGCTATCCCGAGCAAGCCGTCCCGCTGGCACGCGCACTCGAGCAGGCGCAGCCAGAGAATCCACTCGGGTATCTGCTCGAAGGGGAGGCGCTCTGGTGGGAACGGTACTGCGCGGTGTGCGAGATCAAGTGGGGAATGATCGAGGCATGGAAGCACGATAAACGGAGCGACGACGAAGCCTATTTCGCGCTGGCTGACAGGGCTATCCAACTGGCCGAGGCACAACTGACGAAATCGGAGACCGCCGAGATGAACTTCTACGCCGGAATGGGCTACGCGCTGAAAGTGCGCGTGTACGGCGTGCGCAGCGAGAATCGCAACGCCGCAAGAGCCGCGGTGAACGCGCGGTCGCACATGCTTCGCGCGATCGAACTCGATCCGCAGACGGCCGACGCGACGGGGGCGTTGGGACTCTACAACTACTACGTGGACACGCTTTCGCCCATCGTCAAGCTGCTGCGATTTTTCATGGGCA
Organism: uncultured Acidobacteriota bacterium; assembly: GCA_963753475.1. GTDB lineage: Bacteria > Acidobacteriota > Terriglobia > Acidiferrales > UBA7541 > Palsa-295. The sequence continues at coordinate 69,877 of CAVWCN010000015.1, read as the reverse complement.
TCCCCGGCGGGGATAAGGAAAAAGGCGTCCAGCAGATGGAAGTAGGGATGAATCAGGGGACGCTGCTGTCCGTGGATTTGCGTTTCATTCTGGCTCGCGCGCTCCGGCAGTACGATCGCAAATACGAGGAGGCTCTCTTTATCGCGCAGCCGCTCGTCCAGCGATACCCTCACAATCCGATGTTCCTGCTGCTCGTGGGGAACCTCAACGCGGAGTTAGGGCGCAACGCGAAAGCCGCGCAGTACTTCCGCGACGTGGAGCAATTGCCCAGTGAGCCTGCGTCGCCTTGCCTCGCTCACGCCCGCGAAATTGCCAAATCGTTTTCCGCAACTTTGCCGTAGCGGCTCACCGCGCGCACTGTTGCGGAAAGTCAGGGCTCGCGGACTTTCAGAACCTGGTCCGCTTTCACATCGCGAAGTTCCTGCATCCTTCCGCTTGGCCACCGGATCTGCACCAGCTTGGCCGTCGCTTCGTCGCCCAGGCCGAACCGCACGAGCGGCTCGCTCGACGATGCGTAGCCGACGCTTGTCGTGCACTGGTTGTAGAGTTTGCGCCCGCCGGAAAGCGTGACCGCAATCTTCGCACCGATGCCATCCCGGTTACTGCGCGTGCCTTGCAGCTTGAAAGCCAGCCAGTGCCCCGCGTTCGGCGTGATGTTGCGAAACAGCCGTGCCGGGCCGTCCACATTGGAAACGACGGCATCCACGCGGCCATCGTTGTCGAAATCAGCGAATGCGACGCCGCGATAGTGCCCCGGAAGCTGAAAATCCGCGCCGGCCGCCTTCGACACATCTTCGAAGCGACCCTTACCGTTGTTGCGAAACACGGAATTCGGCAGCGCTGTTTCTGTGCCGAGGTCCCGCTCGAGGCCCGGAAAATGCGAGTTCGCCGTGAACAGGTCTTTCCAGCCATCGTTGTCGAAATCGTATAGCCCAACGCCCCAGCCGGTCAGGCGGCGCGTCTCGAGCGCCAGCCCGGAGCTTGCGGTCTCGTCCTCGAATGCGGGCGCTTTTCCCGTGTTGCGGAAGAGCTGATACGTGTCGTTGACCATGCCTGTGAAAACCAGATCCGGAAGGCCATCGTTGTCGTAATCGCGAAAATCGGCGCCCATGCCGGCGACCGGACGACCGTTGTCATTCAGCGCCACACCGGCGAGCATGGCGACTTCCTCGAATTTTCCGTGGCCCAAATTGTGGAACAGAAAATTGGGCACGGTGTCGTTGGCCACGAAAATATCCTGCAGGCCGTCGCCGTCATAATCCGCAAAAGCGACTCCCATTCCCCGGCCGATTTGCGCGCCGATGCCGGACGACTCCGTGATGTCGGTGAACGTCCCGTCGTGATTATTGCGGAAGATCTGGTCGGGCGTCCCGTGATAGGCGGCGGGATCGCAATAGAGCGGATGCTGCGGCGTCCCGCAGCGTGGTTCGAGGCGCGGGTCCCACTGGACGTAATTCGTGACGACCAGATCGAGCCAGCCGTCGTTATCGATATCGACCCAGGCGGCGGCAACCGACCAAAGCTTGCCGTAATGCGGCTCGATTCCCTCGAGATGCGCTTTCGCCGTGACGTCCTCGAACGTGCCGTCGCCGCGATTGTGGTAGAGGATGTTGCGGTTGACGCCCGCCACGAAAATATCGGGATAGCCGTCGTTGTCATAGTCGCCGACGGCGACGCCCATCGAGTAGCCGTCGCCCGCCACGCCGGCCTTTTCCGTCACGTCCGTGAACGTGCCGTTGCAGTTGTTGCGGAAGAGGCGATTCGAGTATTGCGCGCCGGCCTTCTTCAACGACGGCATGGCCGCACCATTGGTGAAGAAAATGTCCATGCAGCCGTCGTTGTTGTAATCGAGAGCCGCCACACCGCCCAACATCAGCTCGGGCTGGTGAAACTCACCGGTGGCGCCGTTATGCAGCTGGAAATTCAGCCCGGCCTTGCGAGCGATATCCTCGAACTGAATCTGCCTCGCGCCGCTGGCGGGACTCGTCGCTCCGGCGCGCGCAAAAATCACCGTGGCGCCGGCCAGCAAGATCAGTGCGATTCGATGCGCCGTTCGTAATTGCGGAGCCATGCCGCCTGTTCCGCCGCCTCTTTCGTGCGGCCTTGCATCTGGTAAATCCCGATCAGCAGGTTGTGCGCAGCGGGAAGGTCGGGTTCGAGGCGGATGGATTCCTCCGCCGCGCGGGCCGCTTCGCCGACGTGATGAAGCTGCAGCAGCACCTTGGCTTGCCAAAAATAAGCCATGGAAGCTTTCGGAACAACTGCCACCAGGGCGTCGACTACCTTCAACGCTTCTTCGGCGCGTCCAGTCTGGTAAAGCAGCTCGGTGAACGCAAGCTGCAAGTCCACATCGTGAGCCGCAGCCTCGTTCCCCGCAAGCGAGCGCATGGCGGCTTCCGCTTCTCTCATGCGCCCCAGCTTTTCCAGACAAATGGCCTGGTCGATTTGCGCCTGCGTGGCCCATGACGCTTGCGGCGCCAGGCGTAGCGCCTCCTCGAGCCGCGGCAGCGCGTTCACGTAATTCTTGTTCTGGTAAAGGAGTTGGCCATCGAGAAACGCCGTTTGCGCAGCGGAGTCGCTCTGGGCTTGTGCAGTCGTCGCCGGTTCCGCGGAGCGGCCGCTGGCCGCGCTCTTCACCTCAACTTGCGCAAGCAAGCGCTGCGCCGCATCGTATTGCGGATCAGCGCGCGGGATCGCTTTCAGAATCTCTTCCGCGGACTGGAGGTCGCCCTTCGTCGCCAGCGCCTGCGCGAGATAAATCTGCACGGGAAGAGACGGGTCGAGCCTGGAAGCCGCGCGAAAAGCCGCGACAGCGTCCTGGGGATTGCCGGCCAGGAAGAAGAATTTGCCCGCTGCGAACTGCTGCTGCGGATCGTCTCCGTCGATTTCCGCGCGCGCGCGATAGAGCTGCTTCGCACGCTCGAATCGCGCGCCGTCCTCTCCCGGAATGTGCTGCACGCCCATGGCAACCAGAGCGATCGCGGCGCTTACCTTCACGATGGTCACGGGGTCAGCGAGCAGAGACGCGAGCTCAGGAGCCACCGCCGCGCGCTGGGCCGCGCGAGGCCTGATGGCCAACGCCGCCGTGGCGCGCACCAGCGGTTGCGCGTCGGTGAGCAAGCGCAGCACGGCGGCATACGCGGAGGGATCTTCCGGGAAACCGCCCAGATAACCGGCGGCATTCGCGCGAATCCAGGGCCCTTCCGACGAATCGGCCAGCACCTTCAGCAATGCGGGAACGGCCGCTGGATCGGCGGCCCGCGCCTCGGTGAAAGCGTCGGCGCGGAGTATCGATTTTTGCCCCGATTTCGCGCCATACCACGCGTCAACTTTTTGAGCGGCCCATTCCGCGGTTTTGGCGGTGTGGCAGAGATTGCAGGCATTCGGAATGCCGTGCCGGATCGAGTTCTCGGGAACCGGGATGCTGATCGAGTGGTCGCGCATGCGTGCGTGAATGCTGGTCAGAGTGCGCGGCATATGGCACTCGATGCAGGAACTGCCCGCGCTACTCGCCGGGTGGTGCGTGTGCGCCGAAATATTCGCGGCGATGGCTGTATGGCACTGCGTGCAGAGCGCGTTGTTGCCGGCGCGAAGCTGCGGGTTCCGGGCGATATCCATGTCGTGCGGACGCGAGTGGCAGGTGAGGCAGGTGGCGCGCCCCTTCAAGAAACATTCGCTCTGCCAGAACGCGACGGCCTCGTTAGCGAACCACCGCGGGCGCCCGTCGGGCCAGTAAGCAGGATCTTTCGATGCGGGCAGGCGGTACTCCATCACCGGCAGAAAGAAGTCGTAGTAGTTGCCGCCGGGTTGGAAGCCGTCCGCGTAAATGTCGCGCAACGAGTGGCACTGCGCACAGACCATCGTGCTGCGCGTAGGATCCAGTTTGGCGAGATTCACAATCGCGGCGTCGATTGCGGCGCTCTTGTTCACGGACGATGCCCCAGCGCCCGTAGATTTCGCCGCGCCGCTCGCCTGCGCCACATGCTCGCTGGCCGGGCCGTGACAGCTCTCGCAGCCGGCGCCAGCGTCGTTCCACGTGGTGTGATAGGTGTTCTGCTGGAGATCGAAGTTCTTCTGCCCGGCCGTTACATGGCACGAAAAGCAGCTCTTGTTCCAGATCGGGGCCGGATCGCCCGCCTCTTCAGGATTGTCGACGTCGAGGTTGTGCAGCCATTTCTTGCGGATGTTGTCCCAACCGATCGGAAGCAGAAGGATGCGTCCGTCGCGCAGCGTAGACAGGTATTGCTGAATTCGCCGGCCGCCGAGGGTGTAGTCGACTTCGTGTTCCCACGGCTTGCCCGCGAGATACGACTCGGTGACGTAGTAGTGGCCGTCGCGATGCTGCAGAAGGTAAGTCGAGCCGCGCAGGACGACCTTGCCGAGCGCGAAGTTGCCTTCAACGGCGCGCGCCTCGGCGGGCTGCAAGATCTTGCTGTGCCATGATTGCGACCACTGGCGATACGCGCTCTCGTGGCACGCCGCGCAGGCCTTCGCACTGGTGTAGTTCTTTGCGGACTGCCCCTTGACTGGCAGTGCGACCGCGAGCAGCAGCAGTGCTCCGAGAGCTCCCGTTGCACAACTTTGGCCGGACCGCGTCATCTGCGAAAGGAATCGAGCCTATCACAGATGTAATGATCGCGCGGGCTTTGTGTCAGGGCACGACTTCCGTCGTGCCGTAAGCGAGCCTATATGAAGCGGCTTTAGCTGCTGGGCTCCGGGTTCAGTCCTAGATCAGCCATTCTGGATTTCCGGGCCTGCTAGGGCATCGTTCGAACGGGGATGCCAAACGGCGCAAACGCCTGCTTTATGACCTTTTCTTCGCCCACGGCGACCACCGCCATCCGCATCGCCGGAAAATATTTCTGCCCGGCGGCATCGACATCGGCCGCAGTCACCTTCTGGATCTCTTGCCCCTCGACACTGATCTGGTCCGCGGGCAGTCCCTGCATCCAATTATCGGCAAGCTGACGGGCCACGGCCGCGCGCAACTGCAGAACGAGGGCTTGAATCCCGAGCAGAGCGCGTTTGGCTCGAGTCAATTCCTCCTCCGTCGGGCTCGTCGTCGCCATGCGATTGAGTTCGTAGACAATCTCATTGAAACTCGGCGCGGTGACCGCATTCCGCACATCCGCCTGCGTTCGCAGCACGCCCGCTTCGCGGTACGTCTGCAGGGACGATCCCGGCGAATACGTGTATCCCTTGTCCTCGCGGATGTTCGTAATCAGCCGCGAGCTGAATGTGCCGCCATAAATTGCGTTCGCCACCTCCGTCGCTGCGTAACCCGGATCGCCGGCCAGCGGACCAAATGCGCCGAGCGCCAGCGTCGTCTGCACCGAGCCCTGCCGCGGGACCACAAACACGGCGTGCGCCGCGGTCTCCGCCGGCCGGGGAGTTTCGGCGATCGGAGGAGTCTGCGGCGCCTTCCACGAACCGAGATTCTCGCGCACAAGGGATTCCATTTTCGCCGTGTCCATATCGCCGACCGCGACGAAGACCGCTTCATCCGGCCGGAAGCGCCGCGCGAACTCCGTTCGCAGTTCCTGCGCGGTTGCGTTCCGTATCGACTCCTGCGTCGGAGCGACCACGCCGTACGGGCTGTCGCCGAACATCGCTTTGGAAAGCGCCCGGTCGGCGAGGAAACGCGGCTGCGCCTCGCGCTGCTTCAGCGAATCGGAGAGATTGCGCTTGGCCAGCGCGACTTCGCTGTCCGGAAACGTGGCGTTCTGCAGGACGTCGGCGAGAACGGCGAGCGCGGGACCGGCGTCGGTTGCCAGGACATTCGTGCTGACCGTGATCCCGTCGCGGCTTGCACGACCCGCGAAGTCTCCGCCTGCTCCCTGCAGTTGCTCCGCGATCTGGCGAGCGGTGCGCGACTTCGTGCCCTGATCCAGCGTGTCGGCGAGAAGCTCGGAAAGACCGGGCCGGTCTTTGGGGTCGGCCGCCAGGCCGCCGTGCACCGCCGCGACCATGGCGATCTTCGGCACTCCTTCGAGCGATACCAGCCACACGGTCAGACCGTTCTCGAGCGTCGTCGTGTCTTCACCTGGGCACACGCAACGGCGGCTGCGGACCGTAAGGCGGCAAGCCCTTCGGAAGCGGCTGCTCTTTGCCTCCCTGCGCGGCCGCGCAAGACGCGACCAGCAGGACTGCGACGATGATCTTGAGAATTCTCATTGCGCACCTCCCTGTTTCGGAGCTCCCTGCGCGCGGGCGCGGGACGCGGTTGATGATGGTGCGATTCGTCGCAACGAGATACTTCGCGGCGAACGCCTTCACCTCCTCGGGCGTGACTTTCTCCAATTCCTGTGGAATCGAATACACGCCGGCGAAAGAGCCGTCGAAGAGGACCGCGTGCGAAAGCGCCGAGGCGCGGCTGATGGGAATCTCGAGCTCGTCGTAGCGATCCGAACGCATCTTGGTGACCACGCGCGTGATTTCCGCCTGGCTCGGCCCGTTCTTCGCGAGATCCGCGATCACACCGTCGTATGCCGCGATCACGCGGTCTTCCGTGACGTTTGGCGGATACACGACGAAGGAAGTCATCAGCGTCGGGCCGTTGTATTCGAACGGATCGCCGAGCGGCCAGTTCGTACCGCCATTGACGGAGAGCGCCACCTGTTTGCCCTTTACCAGCGACTGATAAAGCAGGGACGCGTCGCCGTTGTGCAGCAGTTCGCCCGTCACCGCCGCCACGATCGCGTCCTGCGAACCGTGAGGCGGCATCCGATAGCCGATGGCCAGCGCGGGAACCTGCGCAAGCTTGTCCGTTTCCTGGGCGGTGCGCTCTGCAGTTTGCGGGCGTTCGCGGACGTCCGGGCGTGGCGGCACGTTGCGCGAGGGAACCGCGGCAAAATACTTCGTCGCCAGCGCGAATCCCTGGTCGATGGATGATGTCGCCCACGATCGCCAGTACGGCATTGTTGGGCGCGTAGTATTCTTCGAAGAATTTCTGCACGTCGCCGATTTTCGCCGCGTCCAGATCTCTGAAGTCGCCATAAAAATTGTGGTTGTTGGGATAGGTGTCGAAGGCCTTGCCGGGAAGATCGATGGCGAAGAACAGCCCATACGGCTGATTCATCACGTTTACCCGAACTTCTTCCTCCACCACGTTTCGCTGGTTCTCGAGATTCTTGATGGAGAAATCGAGATCCTTCATGCGGTCCGCTTCGAGCCACAGAATCGGTTCCAGGGCCGAGACCGGCCCCGATTCGATATATTCGGTGAAGTCGTAGCGCGTGTCGCCGTTGTTGAAGCCGCCGCCGCCCTCGATTACCCGGTCGAAAACGCCTTTGGGAGCGTCGGGCGTGCCTTCGAACATCATGTGCTCGAAGAGGTGCGCGAATCCCGTGCGACCCTCGGGTTCCAGGCGGAAGCCTATCCCGTAGCTGATGCAGACGCCGATGGTAGGCGCCGAGTGGTCTTCGGAGACCACCACAGCCAGGCCGTTCGGAAGCTTTTTCATCGCCGTCGGCGGGCTCCACTGCCGCGCCCACAGGCTCGCCGGAGCAACGGCGCACACCAGCAGCACAAGCACCCGCACACTCTTCATGATTCCCTCCGCGTCAGCGCGCACGTTCTCATTTCGCTCTCGCGCGGTTCGCCCAGACCGCTCGACTGTTCAGATTTTGCGCAAGAGTCTCACACGTTCAGGATGGAATTTCAATGCTTCGCCAGGTTATCGAGGTACACCTCTGCGCGACGGCGGTGTCATCCCGCTGTCTCTCTGCGGCACTTCCGGCAAGGATCGATCAGGTGCGGGCGGAGGCTTCCTGTTCGAAGGCGTGATAAGAGGAGCGGACGAGCGGGCCGGCTTCGACGTGCTTGAATCCCATCGTCTCACCGGCGCGTTTGAATTCGGCGAATTCATCCGGATGGACGAAGCGGTCGATGGGAAGATGCTCGGGCGTCGGTTGAAGGTACTGGCCGAGGGTCAAGATGTGAGTCCCCTGCGCGGCGATTTCCTCCATGGCCTGCAAGACTTCCTCGCGGGTTTCGCCGAGGCCGAGCATCATGCCGGTCTTGGTGGGCAGATCGGGAGACGATTCCGCGCGCGCGGCGCAGCAGTTCGAGAGAGCGCTCGTAAACCGCCCCTTTTCGCACGCGGCGGTACAGGCGCGGCACCGTTTCCATGTTGTGATTCAGCACGTCGGGACTCGCCGCGAGCACTGTTTCGAGCGCGTTCCAATCGCCGCGAAAATCCGGAATCAAGACTTCGACCTTGCAGCCCGGCACGCGCAGCCGAATTTCCTCGATCGTCCGCGCGAAGATCGCCGCGCCGCCGTCGGGCTGGTCGTCGCGATTCACCGACGTAACCACCGCGTATCGCAGGCCCATGCGTTCGGCGGCTTCCGCCAACTCGCGTGGGCTCGTCCTCTTCCGGCGGACCCAGCGGCTTTCCGCTGGGCACGGCGCAGAAACCGCACGCGCGCGTGCAGATGTTGCCGAGGATCATGAAGGTCGCCGTGCGGTGCTCCCAACACTCGCCCATGTTCGGGCAGCGCGCGCTCTCGCACACGGTGTGCAGGTCGAGCGTGCGCATGATGCGCTTCAGATCCTGGTAGTTCGATCCGCCAAAGAATCGCACCTTCAGCCAGGACGGCCGCGGGTGCGCCATCGGCGGCGGAACGTCGCTGTTACTCAGAATCGTGAACGGCGATCCCATGTGTGAATCCTCATTCTACGCGAGGGCGACGGGCTCGCACAATCGCTGGACGCAGTGTTCGCTTGAGACCGGAATTGAACTCGCGGAGCCCCGTTTGCAACCCGCTGTGCAGGCAAGAGGCGGCAAGCAAAGACTGTCCAGTCGACGCCACATCAGATCGGGCACATCTGTTGTATCATTACAACAGTTCGCCAGAATCGACCTTGGTGCGCTTCGTAAGTAATTGAAAAGAAAGGTCGAAGTATTTCAGGGCGCGGCCTCCAAGATGCTTCTCTTTTCAGCGGTGGACTATGTCTTACCAGATGACAATTCAACGCCCCGCGGAAGTCGAAGGGGTGGGGCTCCACACGGCCGTGCGCTGCCATTTGCGCTTCCTTCCCGCGCCCGCCGACACCGGCGTGGTTTTTCGGAGGGTGGACCTCGACAATTTTGAAATCGAGGCGCACGTGCGCAACGTGGCGCGCGTCAGTTACGCGACGAGCCTGATGAAACAGGGCGTGCTGCTTTCGACGACTGAGCACGTTCTGGCGGCGCTCTATTCGTGCGGGATCGATAACGTGTACGTGGAGCTCGACGCGCTCGAGCTTCCCATCCTCGACGGCTCCGCCAAGCCCTTTGTCGATCTTCTGGCGCGAACGGGAACGCGCCGGCAGCGGCGTTTGCGGAAATATCTTCGCGTCGTCAAGCCGCTCGAGTTCGTGGACGGGCCGCGGCGCATCGGAATTTATCCGTGCGAGCAGTTTCGGGTGAACTGTTTCGTCGACTACAAGCATCCGGAAGTGGGACCGCAGCAAGTGGAGTTGAACGTAACGCGGGAAACCTTCAGCCGGGAACTGGCTCCGGCGCGAACGTTCGGTTTTATGAAGGATTTTCCAGGGCTGCGCGCGATGGGGTTGATTCGCGGCGGGTCGGTGGAGAACGCGATTGTCCTCGACGAAAAATACATTCTGAACGGGCCGTTGCGTTTTCGCGACGAGTTCGGGCGGCACAAGGCGCTCGACCTGATCGGCGACCTGGCGCTCGTCGGGCGTCCGTTGCAAGCCTTCGTGGTGGCGCACAAGGCGGGGCACGCGCTGCACACGCAGCTCGTCACGCGCCTGCTGGCCGATACTTCCCGCTGGACCGAAACCACCGAAGTGCGTTCCCCTGGCGCCGATGTCGTTACCGCTCCCCTGCCTGCCGCCGCCCTGTCGTAGCCTGAAATGGCGGCGTCTCTCCGCTTCTCGTGCCCATCGCCCGCCCTCCACGGCAACAACGATCCGATCCTCTTCAAAATTCGATTCCGACTCGCATTGCCAAACGGTTCTGCGCCAGCGACAATGGCTGGGAGATGAGTGCTGCTAAAGATACAGCCGTCATCATTCTGGCGGCGGGCAAAGGAACGCGAATGCGTTCCGAACTGGCGAAGGTACTGCATCGGGCTGGCGGGCGGACGCTGCTCGAGCACGTGATCCGCGCTTGCCAGCCGCTGAGGCCGGCGCAGTTACTGGTCGTCGTGGGCCACCAGGCGCAGGAAGTGGGCGCGGTGGCGGAGTCGCTGGGCGCGCAAGCGATCGCGCAGCAGCCACAGCGAGGAACCGGGCACGCGGTGCAGGTTGCGCGGCGCGTGATTCGCCGAAACGCGAAACTGGCGCTTGTGCTTCCGGGCGACGCGCCGCTGCTGCAAACGCAGACGCTCGCAGCCCTGCTCGACACACATCGCCGTGGCGAAGCCGCAGCGACGCTGCTCAGCGCCGAACTGGACGATCCCACCGATTACGGCCGCGTGCTACGCGATTCCGAGGGCCGCGTGCTGGGCGTCGTCGAGGAGAAAGCGGCCACGCCCGAGCAGCGCGCGATTCGCGAGGTCAACTCCAGCATTTATTCGTTCACACTTGAAAAGCTGTGGCCCGCTCTGAATGCGCTGCGCCCGGAGAATTTCCATCACGAGCTGTATTTGACGGATGTCATCGGCCTGCTGCGGCAGCGCAACGAGCGCGTGCTGGCGCAAATCGCGCCCGACGCGAACGAGATTCTGGGCTGCAACACGCGCGCGCATCTGGCGGATGTGGATCGGGTGTTTCGCGCGCGCAAAGCGGCGGAGCTGATGGTCTCCGGCGTGACGATTTATTTGCCGGAGACCGTAGTGATCGACCCGGAAGTCGCGGTCGGGACCGACACCGTGATCGAGCCCGGCGTGCAGTTGCTGGGCAAAACTCGCATCGGCGCGCGCTGCAAAGTCGGAACGGGAAGCGTGCTCAATGACGTTCGCGTGGACGACGGCGTGACGATTGGCGCGCATTCGATTCTGGATCAGAGCCGCGTGGGCGCGTCGGCGCAGGTGGGGCCGTTCTCGAGGCTGCGTCCTGGCGCGGACATTCGCCCGGGCGCGCACGTGGGCAATTTCGTCGAAGTGAAGAACAGCGTCATCCATGAAGGCGCGAAGGCCATGCACTTGAGTTATCTGGGCGACGCATCGGTCGGGCGCGAAGCGAATATAGGGGCGGGCACCATCACGTGCAATTACGACGGCGTAGCGAAGAATCACACGGCAATCGGAAATCGCGTGTTCATCGGCAGCGATACGGCGCTGGTGGCGCCGGTACGCGTGGGCGACGGCGCGTACGTGGCCGCCGGTTCGGTCGTCACGGACAACGTTCCCGCCGATGCGCTCGCGGTCGCTCGCGGACGCCAGGTCAACAAGCCCGGCTGGGCCGCCAAGCGTCGCCGCGAAATGCAGCGCGCCGCGAACGCGAAACCTTCTCGGCCACAGCCAAGGCGGCATCGTACGGCCAAGCGGAAAGCCCGCACGAAGCGACGCAAGACGAAGCGCGCCCAGGTGAAGCGAACGGTGCGCACGTAAGCACGAAGTTAACCTGACACCGGCCGATACTCTAGCTCTGCAAAAGATCAGCGGTCGCAGCGAAGGCGTCGAGACGGCCGCCTTGCGGCGGAATGCCGTGCCAGGGCACAATGCGTTGCCGGGCCATCCCGTGGTCGTGGCCGGCGGTTGAGGAGCCTGTCGATGAATAATCGTTCCAAGGCCGCGCGCATTTTTGCGACCCTCGGCAGTATTGTCCTTCTGGCAAGCGCTGCGATGCATTGGGTCGCGTACCAGAAGTTTTCCGGCCCGGCCGTGCGTGCATCGAATCTGCCGCTTGTCCTGCAATCCGTTTTCGAAGTCGCCTTTCTTTCTATGGCCTGGACTTGGATCGTCTTCGCAGTCATCGTCCTGGTCGTCACGTTCGGAGAAACACGTTTGCGCAAACCCATCGCATTGATCTGCGGATTCGCTGTGCTCATTCAGGCCGTGTTCACGGTGCCGTTCGTCGGCTTCTTTGTAGGGAACGAGATGATCGGCGCTGCATCGGTCCTGATTATCATGGGCGGGTTTCTGTTCAACCGTTCGGCCGCTGAAATCGGAACGCGGTAGGGGCGGAAGTCTAAACCGGAGCCTGCGCAGGTGAACCGGCCCTCTTACGTTGCCAAGGGAGGTTGGGCGATGTCAGACACCAGTTCCCGGCGGAGTTTTCTGGCGACGATTGGCGCGGCGTTCGCGTTGGCCGGCTTCGCGCGAAGAGCCGACATGGTGCCTCCCCTGCTCGATCACATTCTTCTCGGCTGCAGCGATCTCGAGCGCGGCACGGCTTTCATTGAAGAACAGCTTGGCGTGCGCGCGGCCTTCGGCGGCGTCCATCCCGGGCGCGGCACGCAGAACGCGCTGCTTTCTCTGGGTCCTGGCCATTACCTCGAAATCATCGCGCCGGACCCGAAAAAAGCTGGCGCTGGGCTTTCAAGCGATCTGCGCGGACTGAAGGAGCCGCGGCTCGTCGGGTGGGCCGCTCATCCCGGGGATCTGGACCAATTCGCGACCCGTCTTCGCAGAGCGGGGATCAGCGTTCCAAGGTCCGCAGCCGGGCTCGCGCAAAACTCCCGACGGGCACGTCCTCCACTGGAAAACCGTTACACTCAAAGATGACCGCAGCGGCGTGCTCCCGTTTTTCATCGAATGGGGCGCGGACAGCCCTCATCCGTCGACAGATGCCGCGCACGGTGCGGAATTGGTCGAGTTCAGCATCGCCGGCCCGAATCCTGCGCAGCTTGCGGCCATGTGCAAAGAGATGGGCCTGGACGTATCCATCGAGCAGAGCGAAAAGCCACGACTTCGCGCGCGGATCTCTGGTCGGGATAGCAAGCTCGCGACACTAACGTCGTGACCGCATTTTCGATTCGTTCAAACCGCCGCAGATCCTTCGTAATGCGCGACGTGCAGCAACCCGAGGAACATTGTGCTTTCGCCGGCTTTCCTCGGCCGCGCAAATCCGGCTTGCGCCATGAGCGCGAGGATTCTGTCGTCCGAGTTGTCCTTGAGGTGATCGCTCGAGTGAATCCTGGGGGACAGGCCGTGGCGGTGCCCTTCGGGATGCACGAAATCGGCGAGGTGGAATGATCCGCCCGCCTTCAGAACACGCCGAACCTCGCGAAGAGTCTTTTCGCGAACGCCAGCTTCGAGATGGTGGAACATGAAGGAAGAAAGGACGCGATCGAAGGAGGCGTCCGGATAGGGCAGCTCATCGGAAAATCCCTGGTCGAGTTGGACGGAAACTCGCGCTCGCGCAGCTTTCTTCGCGGCTCGCGCCAGGGCCCTGGGGTCCGGATCGAGGCCCGTCACATCAACGCCGGGGTACGTCCGTTTGATCAGCGCGACGAGAGTGCCGGTGCCGCAGCCGATGTCGAGAACACGATGCCCGGGCACAAGCGCCGCCTGATCGAGAAGCTTTCGCCGCGCCGCGTCGCCGCCCAGCAGCTTGACCATCGGATCGTACAGGGGCAACGCCCAGTCCTTCCCCGCCGCGGGCAGATATGCTCTGTAGCTTCCTGGCATCGCGCGTCGCTCCTTTGGAATAATCCTCCGGACCGGTTCTCGCTGGTCCCCCAAAACATCAGATTCGCGCCTTTCGGCGGGGGGATGCAGGACACGAAGAGGTCCCATCGCGTCATCCACTGCGTTCGGCGAATTGTCGTGTTCTCTTGTTGCCTGCACATGGACGATCCCAATTACATAGCGGTCCTTTCCGACACGCTAACCAAGTTGGGGACCATCGGCAAGGAAATGGCACGACTTGAGGTAGAAGCTGCGAAGCTTAGGCAGCTCTTCGCCGCAACGCTGAATATGCTGCCTGACGACCAACGATCTGAGTATCTTGCCGTGTTCCGCGAACTTGGAGAGCAATTTAATGCGAACGAGGCGAGCCTCAAGAGGGCTATCCATCATGTTCTTCTTGGCGCGCACCCGAGCTATCTGACGGCAACAATCGTACGCGACCGGCTCCAAGCAAACGGATTCGATTTCACCGAGTACAAGAGCAATCCCCTTGCTTCTGTTTCTTCCACACTCCGTAGAGCCAAAGCAGGAGAAATAGAATCCACTCAAATCGAAGGCGTAACAGCTTATCGCTTGGCTGACTCTTACGTGCGCAACATTCGTAAACTGGCCAACAAGTTGAAGTGACAACGAAAGCACTCTAGCGATAGTTTGACCGATGCCTGACGACAACGGAATCTACGACGAGGTAGTTGAGAGAGAAAAGCATCCTGGCCGGAGGCACACGCGCGCGGAACTTCGTACGCTGAGAACGGCGCTTCGGAAAATCTATCAATACGGGGACGAGCGGGAGTTTATGCAGTTCTTGCGCGGGATCGGGTTGAAGGACGAGTCGCCGCAGTTCGTCGAGCTTGTCGGCCTTTTCCGGTCTTTGCGGCGCGGTAAGACTTAGCCGCCAAGCGATCGAGCTCCTTAATCTTCTTGCTCGCAGTTTCGGTCGGCATGGAATCCAGCTGGGCAAGAATTATTTGGGCCGCTCGATCAATTACCCTGTTCAATTTCGTCTTTTTCTGTCGTGCCATAAGGTAATCATACCCTGTTGGGCGTCTCGGTGTGCTTTTATTTGTCCTACTTGTTGTGACATGATTTATGCGATCGAACGTGCGTGGCAAATGCACGGGATCGGACCAGTTCAAAGCATGGATACCATACAAATTACATTGCCGGACGGGGCGAAGCGCGAGGTGCCGAATGGCACGACCGCGGCGCAGATCGCTCAGCAAATTTCGCCGCGGCTGGCGAAGGAAGCGCTCGTCGCGCGGACGAACGGCGAGTTGATTGACCTTTCGCGTCCGCTCGATCACAGCACGACTCTCTCGATTCTGACGGCCAAGGATCCGGACGCCGTGCAAGTCTTCCGGCACTCGGCCGCGCATCTGCTTGCGGCGGCGGTCCTGGAACTGTATCCCAACGTAAAACTCGGCATCGGGCCGCCCATCGAAAACGGCTTCTTCTACGAGTTCGTGCGCGAGGAGCCGTTCACTCCCGAAGACCTCGAGAAAATCGAAGCGAAGATGCACGAACTCGCCGCGAAGGACATTCCGAACGAGCGCAAGCTGATTCCGAAGCCCGAAGCGCTCGATCTGTATCGCAAGTCGAAGCAGGAATTCAAATGCGAGCTGGTGGAAGAAAAAGCGACCGAGCCACTCGTGTCTTTCTACACCACAGGAAAATTCATCGATTTTTGCCGCGGCCCGCATATTCCTTCGACCGGGCGCATCAAGGCGTTCAAGCTGATGAACGTGGCGGGCGCGTACTGGAAAGGGCAGGAAGGGAATCCGCAGATGCAGCGGATTTACGGCGCGTGCTTCGTTGAGCAGAAGGAACTCGATGAGTATTTGCACAAGCTCGAAGAGGCGAAGCGGCGCGACCACCGGCGGCTGGGCGCCGAGCTCGATCTTTTCAGCATCCAGGAAGACGCCGGGCCCGGCCTGATTTTCTGGCACCCGAAGGGCGGCATCATCCGGCGGCAGATGGAAGACTGGCTGCGCGACGAACTCGTGCGCCACGGCTACGATTTGGTCTTCACGCCGCATGTCATGCGCCTGCACCTGTGGGAGATCAGCGGCCACACCAAGTTCTACCGCGAAAACATGTTCGGCCCGATGGAAGTCGAGAAAGACGACTACCAGCTCAAGCCGATGAACTGCCCGGGCCACATCCTGATTTACAAATCGCGGCTGCGCAGCTATCGCGAGTTGCCGATTCGTCTGGCCGAGCTGGGCACCGTCTATCGCTACGAGCGTTCCGGCGTGCTGCACGGCCTGCTGCGCGTGCGCGGGTTTACGCAGGACGACGCGCACATCTTCTGCATGCCCGACCAGATCGAGAAGGAAATTCAGGACTGCGTCGAGTTCGCCTGGGACGTGCTGCGCGTTTTCGGGTTTGACCGTTACGAGGTGGAGCTTTCCGCACGCGATCCGGAGAAGCCGGGCGACTACGCCGGCACCGTTGAAGAATGGGAACGCGCGGAAGCGGCGCTGACCAACACGCTGAAGCGCATGAACGTCCCGTACAAATACATGCCGGGCGAAGCGGTTTTCTACGGGCCCAAGATTGACGTGAAGCTGGTCGATGCCATCGGGCGTCCCTGGCAGCTCACCACCGTGCAATTCGATTTCAATCTGCCGCGGCGATTCAAACTGGAATATGTCGGCGAAGACGGCTCGCGCCACCAGCCGCTGATGGTGCACCGCGCGCTGTGGGGCTCGGTAGAGCGCTTCTTCGGCGTGCTGATCGAGCATTACGCCGGCGCGTTTCCGGCATGGCTGGCGCCCGTGCAGGCAACCGTGCTGCCGCTCAGCGGGAAGTTCGAGGACTACGCGAAACGAGTCGCGCAGCAATTGAAGGACGCGGGCTTCCGCATCCATCTCGACGAGCGCAACGAAAAGCTACAAGCAAAAATCCGCGACGCGCAGCTTCAGAAAATTCCCTATATGCTGATCCTCGGCGGAAAAGAAGCCGAGGCGGGCACGGTTTCCGTGCGCCACCGCTCGAAAGGCGATCTGGGCCCGCGCCCTGTCGAGCAATTCGTCGAAGACCTGCAAGAGGAAATTGGTTCCCGCACGATCGCGTAACGCGACGTCCGCACCGCCGTACACGGTTTGCCGTCCCATGTGGCGCTGCCGGCCGGCCCGTTGCTGCGAGAGCCCATTTGCCTCGGATCATCGTGTAAAGTTCCCAAAAACTCGGCAGCGGCGGCATCGCGAAAATCGGGCGCTTTTCCCGAGCAGGCTCCAGAAATGTCCTATTGCGGGCGGGCGGGAAGGCCAGCTATACTTTCGGTCCCGTCCCTATTGACGGGTTTTTCTGTTCCCTGTCTGTTTCGACAGAGTCGTCAGAAAACCGGCGAAGTTTCTCTTGGGACGCGGAGGTGGGTTTATCGCAGAACGTGGTGGTCCGGTTGGTCTTCGAGTAAACGAGCGCATTCGCGCTCGGGAAGTCCGCGTTGATCGATGACGCGGGGAATCAGCTCGGCGTGATGTCCCTGTTTCGACGCGATGAAACGAGCGCGGGAGTCTGGACTGGATCGTGGTCGAGATCTCGCCGAACGCCGTGCCGCCGGTTTGCAAACTCGTGGATTACGGCAAGTTTCTCTACGAGCAGAACAAAAAAGCGCACGAGCAGAAGAAGCATCAGAAGAGGCGCGCACGATCAAGGAAGTGAAGTTCCGGCCTTCCACCGCCGAGCACGATTACCAGGTGCGCAAGAATCAGATCATTCGCTTCCTGGGCGAAGGCTACAAAGTGAAGGCCATGATCTTTCATCGCGGCCGCGAAATGGCGCACCAGGACGTGGGCCGCGCCAAGATGGATCGGCTGCTGAAAGACATCATGGACCACGCGCAGGTGGAGTTCGGGCCGCGCATGGAAGCGAATATTCTGCTGGCCCTGCTGGCGCCGAAGAAAGGCGCTCGCCGTTGCTCGGCGGCGGCGGGCACAGTCCGCGAGCGGCGCGCAGGCGTAAGGCCGGCGGCTGCGGCCAGCGACAATTCGAAGAGGAAATCGTGACGAAGAACAAGAAAATGAAATTGAAGACGCATCGCGGCGCCGCCAAGCGCTTCAAGATCACCGCCACCGGCAAAGTGATGCGCTGGCATTCCGGCAAGCGCCACCTGCTGGGCACCAAATTGCCACGCCGCCAGCGCAAGCTTGCGGAAAACGTCGAAGTGAATCCGGCGGACGTGCCGAACGTGCGCCTGGCGTTGCCTTACGGCGCTTAGCAGATAGAATTCCGTTTTCAACTGTGCCAGGCAGAGCGTAACCGCCGCGGGGGCCTGCCGGCCTTCCCTGAAGCCGCTGGAAAGCGGTTGAAGGGTTTGCCCGGAGTCTCGATTGCTGGGACGACAGGGCCGGCAAGCCGATGTCGGCTTGCTTTGCTCTCGCACGATTCGCGCGAGAGATCAACGAACACGCCGCGGAGATTGCGCAGCACGGTCGCGCCTGCTTGCTTTCCGGGAGCAGCGTCGCCCGAGCCGCAACCCTCCGCGCAGCGACACTCCAGGTCGCGATTTGAACAGGAGAAACAGAGCCATGGCTCGAGTAAAACGTGGAACCAAGCGGCGCGCGCGGCGCAAAAAGCTGCTGAAGCACGCGAAGGGATTTTTCCTCACCAAGAGCAAGCTCTTCCGGTCGGCGAAAGAAGCGGTGAACCGCTCGCTGCGCTACAGTTATCGCGACCGCCGCAACGCGCAAGCGCGATTACCGCACGCTGTGGATTCAGCGCATCGGCGCGGCCGCCCGGAACAACGGCATCACCTACAGCCAGTTGATTCACGGGCTGAAGCTGGGCGGCATCGATATCGACCGCAAGATTCTCGCGGACATGGCCGTGCGCGACGCGGAAGGATTTTCGCGCGCTGGTCGCCTCGGCCAAGCAGCATCTGGCGAAGGCGCCTGCGGCGCCAGCACAGCCCGCAGCCTAGCGCGACCGACATTTCGCCGCGTAGGGGCACGGCATGCCGTGCCCGCTTTCGCTAATCATCGGACGAAAACCCGAACGTCGAGCAAACCCTCGCGCAACTGGGCGTGATTCTGGCGGAGGAAGGTCGTGTCGCTGTTCCAGCGACTGCGTCTCGGCGTTCGACCAGGACCAGTCGAACTTTGATCGACGAAGGCGATCGCGCTCGTTCAGACGCGTGGCAAGCGCTGGACCTCCACTGGCGGGGACGACAGATCCGGCGTGCTTTCGCAAATCACCGACAACTGGCTGAAGCCTGCGCCGCCGGAACTGAAGCGCGTGGTCGGGCAGGAATTGAACAAGCTCAAGGCTCACGTCGAATCCGCGCTCGCCGAGCGCGAGAAAGCCATCGAAGCCGCGGCCGAACAAGCCGCGGCGGCGCGCGACCGAATCGACCTTTCGCTGCCCGGCATCGAACGCGCGCTCGGCACGCGCCACCTGATCCGCCAGACCTACGAAGAGCTCCAGCGCATTTTTCTCTCGATCGGCTTCAGCGTGGTCGAAGGCCCGGAAATCGAGACGCCCTACTACAATTTCGAAGCGCTCAACATTCCCGAGCATCATCCCGCGCGCGACAACATGGACACTTTCTACATCGAAGGAACGCGCGCGGCCGCACCTGCTGCGCACGCACACTTCGCCGATGCAGATTCGCACCATGGAAAAGCAGCAGCCGCCCGTGCGCATCATCGTGCCCGGAAAAGTCTATCGCCGCGATAATCCCGACGCCACGCACGGCTACATGTTCCATCAGATCGAAGGGCTGGCCGTCGATACGGACATCACGTTCTGCGATTTCAAAGGCACGGTCGAATATTTCGTGCGCGAGTTTCTTGGGCCGAAAGTCAAGACGCGCCTGCGGCCCAGCTATTTCCCGTTCACCGAGCCTTCCGCGGAAGTGGACGCTATCTGCCACGTCTGCGGCGGCAGCGGCTGCCGCATCTGCAAACATTCGGGCTGGATCGAGCTGTTCGGCGCGGGCATGGTGAACCCGGCCGTCTACGGCTTCGTGAATTACGATCCGGAACGGCTTTCGGGTTTCGCGTTCGGCATGGGCGTGGACCGCCTTGCCATGATGAAGTACGGCATCAGCGAACTGCCGGTGCTGTTTCAGAACGACGTGCGCTTCCTGCGCCAGTTTCCGTAGATACATGTAGGAATCGCGCGGGAATCCCCGCCGGTTGTTACCTCCTCGGCTGATCTGGACATCAAATGGATAGGCCCGATCATTCGCCAGGCCTGAAAACCGAATCGGCTGCGAACGTTTGTTGATGGGGACCAACACCCAGTCCATTTCCAAATGAGGGCAGGAATTGAAATGGCACGATTTGGCAAAGCGGCTCAAAAAAGGGTCCGGAGCGCGATGCGCCGGAGAAAGCATGGGACGCTTCGGTCGGGCAAGAGAGGCAAAGGAGGCCGCGTGAAGAGCCGCAAACAGGCGATCGCGATTGGATTGTCCGAAGCGCGAAAAAAAGGCGCGAAGGTCCCGAGAAAGAAATCAAGCTAGCAACTGCGAAGCGATTCTTGCGCCGCACGGCAGTACCGTTCGTCCCGGAGTTTCGATTGCGCCCGCGACCCGCGCTTGCGCTAGCGTAGTTCGATTATGGCGGTCGCGAAATAAGCATCGAAACGGCGAGCCGAGGCGCATGAAAGTTCTCTACAACTGGCTGAAGGAATTTGTGGAGGTCACCGCAGCCGGCGGCGGAGCTGCGCGCGCGGCTCTCGCTCGCCGGCGTCGCCATCGATTCCGTCGATGAATCGGCGGCGGGTCCGGTGCTCGACGCGGAAATCACCTCGAACCGGCCCGACTGCCTCGGCCACTACGGAATCGCGCGCGAAGTGGCCGCGATTTATCGGCTGCCGCTGAAACCGGCTCAGCCGAAACTCAAAGAATCCGCGGAAAAGGTTTCCACCGCGGCGCGCGTCGATATCGAAGCGCCGGATCTGTGCGGCCGGTTCACGGCGCGCGTAATGCGCGGAGTGAAAGTGCAGCCCTCGCCCGACTGGCTGCGCGCAGCGCCTCGAAGCGATCGGCCAAAATTCCATCAACAACGTGGTGGACGTCACCAATTACGTGATGTTCGAGCTGGGCCACCCGCTGCACGCCTTCGATTTCGACAAGCTGCACGAACAGCGCATCATCGTGCGCCGCGCGCGTCCCGGCGAAAAGATGCGCACGCTCGATGGCGTCGAGCGCACGCTCACAAAAGACATGTGCGTGATCTGCGATCCCGCCCGCGCGCTCGGCATCGGCGGCGTGATGGGCGGCGCGGAAAGCGAAATCAGTTTCAGCACGCGCAACATCCTGATCGAGTGCGCCTGGTTCGACCCGATTTCGGTCCGGCGCACTTCGAAGGCGCTCGGCCTGCGCACCGAAGCTTCCTACCGTTTCGAGCGCGGCGCCGATCCGGAAATGGCGGAACTCGCGTCGCGCCGCGCGGCGGAATTGATCCAGCAGCTTGCCGGCGGCGAAATCCTTGCGGGCGTGGTGGACGTTTATCCGAGGCGCGAGGCGCCGCGTCACATCGAGTTTGCGCGGCAGGAATTGCTGCGCGTGATGGGGGCGGACGTTCCCGACCGCGACATCGAGGAAATTCTGAGCGCGCTCGGATTCAAGCCGGTGCGCGTCGACGTCAACCGAGGCAGCGCGGGCTCGCTGGCCGCGCGATGGGATTGCACGCAGCCATCGTGGCGCCAGGACGTCACGCGCGGAATCGATCTGATCGAGGAAGTCGCGCGGCATTACGGCTACGACAAATTTCCGCCGCGGTCTGCCGCCCGCGAAGCAGCCGGCGCATCGCCTGCCTCATGCGGAGGCGCTCGACCGGCTGCGCGAACGTCTCGTCGCGCTCGGCTACCAGGAAATCGTGGAGATTCCGCTCGTCGATTCGAGGCGCGACGCGATGTTTCGGCCCGAGGGCGTGGCGCCCGCGGTGATCGGCAATCCGCTGGCGGAAGATGCTTCCGTGATGCGCTCGACGGGGATCGTCAGCATGATCGAGCGCAATCGAATGGAACCTGAACCACGGGCAGCGCAATCTGCGCCTTTTCGAAATTGGCAAGGCCTATGACGTGCGGGACGGCGAGCCGGTGGAAACGCCGGTGCTCACGCTTGGCGCCACGGGGCTTGCGCGCGAAAAGACAATTTACGAAGCAGGCGCGCGAATTTTCTTTCGCCGACCTGAAAGGCAACCTCGACCAGTTCGGCGAACTGGCCGGGGGCTTCGCCTGGCAGTCAGGCGGAACGAATTGGCTTTCCGGGGCGCGCGCGGCGCATTTGGTCGCATGCCGGCCGGGACGGAAACGCGGAAGCCGAAGGCGGCGCAATCGGCGTAGCGGGCCAACTCTGCGCGAAGCATCGCCGATGAGTTCAAGTTGCGCCAGGACGTTTTCGTCGCGGAGTTGCAGCTCGAGCCGCTGCTCGCGGCCATCGAAGCCGCGCGCGCCGCGCTGCGTTTCACGCCCCTGCCGCGTTTTCCCGCCGTCGAACGCGATTTCTCGCTCGTGCTCGACGACGGCATGCCCTTCGCGGAGGTCGAAGCGGCCGTTCGCGCCCTGGAAATTCAGGAGCTGCAGACGATTGAGCCGGCCGACCTGTTCCGCGGCGGGCAGATTCCCACGGGAAAATTTTCACTGATGATTCGCGTCACGTTCCAGAGCGCGGAGGCGACGCTGACGGAAGCGCAACTCTCGTCATTTTCTTCGCGCATTGTCGACGCGCTGCAGCTGAAGCTGGGCGCCAGCCTGCGCGCGTCCTGATTTCGCCTGCCACCTCAAACGGACACTCCCGCTTGCTTCGCCGGGCGCCGATAGAACACAATGTCGCCGCAGATCCGGGAGCTGGCAATGAGAATCCAGATTTACGACCAGTCTTACAACGTCAACTCGGGCCAAAGCGACGAGTACCTGAGAGAGCTTGCGGCATACGTCGACGGCAAAATGCACGATGTGGCCGAAGCGACGCAGATCGCGGATTCGCTGAAGGTCGCGGTGCTGGCCGCGCTGAACATCGCGGACGAAATGTTCACTCTTCGCGAACGGCAGAAGCAGATCGAGGGCCCGCTGCGCAAGCGCGTCGAAAAGTGCGTTGGCATGGTCGAGAAGGCTCTCGAACGCTCGAATTGAGCCAAGTTGCAGTTTTGGGAAGTGATCCAGGGTAACCGCTTTCCACTTCGGCGCATCTACTGTACATTCAGTGGGTTCGCCCGTGAGGCGGCAAGCAAGTCTGTGCCACGTCGAAAGTCAATCCGACTCGTTTTAATCGCGGTCGCGATTCTGGCGGTGGTGTTCGCCACGACGCTGGGAGCCGTCTGGCACACGCACGAACACACGTCAGAGGCGAACTGCGCGATCTGCCATCTGAATCACCAGCCGATCGACAGCGCGCTTTCCTGTGATTGCGCTCTCCCGCATTTCACTCCTGTTGGCGAGCAGCCTGAGCCTCAGGAAGTCTGCCGTGGCGCAGAGCCCCGTGATCTCTCGCGTGCCCGCTCGCGCACCCCCCGCCGCTTAAGACCCCCGGTTTGTATCCTGCGCCACCTCGTCGCGGCGCCGATCCACATTTCTCGTCGATTGAAGGTGCATAAAGACATGTCTGTACAACGTGTTGGTATTGCATTCTTGCCGCGGCCCTCGGGCTTGGCGCGCTGGGGTTTTCTGCGCCTGCTCGCCGCGCAGACGCAAGGGCCCTGAAAATCACCTCGATCAGGCCATTCAACTGGCGCTGCAGCATAACCACGATCTGCTGGCAGCGCGCACCACGATTCAGCAGAGCGAAGCCGAGGAGATCACGGCGAATCTGCGGCCCAATCCGGTGCTGGTGACGGACGCGCAATTTCTTCCGTTCTTCCAGCCGAGCCAGTTCAGCGCCGACTTACATCGACAACACGGCGCAGTTCGACCTGGGCATCAGCTATCTCTTCGAGCGCGGCAAGAAGCGCCAGCACCGCCTGCAAGCGGCGCAAGGATGTGACCGCGGTCACGCGCTCTCGTGGCGGACAACGAACGCACGCTGACGTTCCAGGCCGCCGTCGCAATTCATCAACGTGCAGCTCGCCGAATCGACGCTCCAGCTCGCGCAGGACGATCTGACGAGTTTCCAGAACACGGTGGACATCAGCCAGACGCGCTACAAAGCAGGCGACATCAGCGAAGACGACTACCTGAAAATCAAGCTTCAGCTACTGCAGTTCCAGACCGACGTCTCGCAGGCGCAGCTCGCCAAGGTGCAGGGGCTGTCGGATCTGCGGCAGTTGCTCGGCTACGAATCGGTGCCCGGCGGACTACGACGTCGCAGGCAGATTTCGAATACCAGCCGCTGAAACTGAATCTCGAAGATTTGGAGGCGAAGGCCCTGCAGTTGCGCCCCGACCTTCGCGCGGCGCGCCAGGGAGTCACGGCGGCGAACAGCCAATACCAGCTGCAGAAAGCAGATCGGCAAGCGCGACGTCACCGCGCAGATCAATTACACGCATCTCAGCGCAGCTGAATACCGCTTCGCTTTTCGGCAGCGTCCAGATCCCGATTTTCGACCGCAACCAGGGCGAAATCGCGCGCGCGCACTACGCCATCGCGCAGGCGCAGGAGCAGGAACAGGCGGCGCAGAACCAGGCGCTGACCGACGTGCGGGACGCCTACGAAGGGCTGCAGTCGAACGACAAGATTCTGAAGCTGTTTCAGCTCCGGGTATCTTGAACGAGGCGCAAGGAGGACCGCGATATCAGCGAATACGCGTACCAGCGCGGCGCAGCGAGCCTGCTCGATTTCCTCGACGCGGAGCGCAGCTATCGCGCCACGCAACTCGCCTACCGGCAGGCGCTCGCCTCCTACCTGCTTGCTCTCGAGCAACTTCGCGAAGCTGTGGGAACCAGGAGTTTGCCATGAACAGCTGCTCGCACAAGCAGATCGCGCCGCCTTCGCGGTTGCCGCCGTATTCACCCTGGGTCTTGTGCTCGCGCTGGCCGGCTGCGGTTCGGGCGATAACGCGACGAGCATGACCTCCTTCTCCGCGCAAGGGCAATGCAGTCGGACACGCCCAGCTGTTCTCGATTCCGGCCGATCAGATGTCGCACGTGCAGGTGGTCACGGTCGAACCGTCCAAGCTGACGCGCACCCTGCGCCTCACGGGCACCGTGGCATTCAACGCGTTCAAAACCACTCCGGTGATCACGCAGGTCGGCGGGCCCGTGAGCCGGATTCTGGTGGTTCCGGGCGAGCACGTGCGCGCAAGGCCAGCCGCTGCTCGAAGTGAGCAGCCCGGACTATTCGCAATTGCTCGCGACCTATCTGAAAGCGCGCGACACGCTTCCGGGTCGCCGACAGAAAACTACAAGCGGGCGCAGGATCTCTACGCCGCATCACGCCATTGCCGAGCGAGATTTGCTGCAAGCCGAATCCGATCAGATCCAGGCGCAAGCCGATCGCGAACGCCGCCGAGCAGGCCATGAAGATTCTGGGAATCAAGAATCCGGAGGACCTGGCGAAGCAGCCCTCCGCTTCGGCGCAAATCCCGCTGCTGGCGCCGATGGCCGGCGAGGTCGTCGAACGGCTCGTCTCGCCGGGCCAGGTTCTGCAGGCCGGCGCAGACGCAGGCGTTCACGATCTCGGATATGCAGCACGGTGTGGGTGCTCGCCAACGTGTATCAGGCGGATCTGGCCTACGTGCACACGGGCGACACCGTCTCTGTGCAAACCGACGCGTATCCCAACGCGTTCCACGGAAAAATTTCATACATCTCGCCGGCGCTCGATCCCAACACGCGGACGCTGCAAGCGCGCATCGTGGTCGATAACCCGGGCGACAAGCTGAAGAACGACATGTACGTGACGGTAACCGTCACGGCGGGAACGATTCGAAACGCGCTCGCCGTTCCCGACGCCGCGATTCTGCGCAATGACGAAAATGAGCCGTTCGTCTACGTCGAGTCCGCGCCAGGCCAGTTCGGGCGCAGGCAAGTGCAGATCGGGCAAAGCGAAACGGGCAAGACGCAAATTCTGAGCGGGCTTTCCACGGGAGAAAAAGTTGTCGCCGACGGCAGCCTGTTCCTGCAATTCGCGAATTCGCTGCAGCACTAGAGACGGCTCGGAGCGATGATTCATCGCATCGTCCAATTCGCGCTGCGCCAGCGGTTTCTGATCCTGATGATGACGGCCGCCATCGCCGTTGGCGGCGCCGTCTCGTTCAAGCACATGCCGGTGGACGCCTATCCGGACCTTTCGCCGCCGATGGTCGAGATCATCACGCAGTGGCCCGGCCACGCGGCGGAGGAAGTCGAGCGGCTGGTCACGCTGCCGATCGAAATCGAGATGAATGGCGTGCCGAAGATGGAGGTGATGCGGTCGATTTCGCTCTACGGCTTGTCGCGACGTGATCCTGACCTTCGAGGAAGACACCGACGATTATTTCGCCCGCGAGGTGGTCTTTCAGCGGCTCAGCGAAGTGCAATATCCCGCCGGCGTGACGCCTACGCTGGCGCCGCTTTCCAGCCCCTCGGGGCTTGTCTATCGCTACGTGATCGAGAGCCCGGACCGCATCGCCGCAGGAACTGAAAACCTGCGAAGACTGGGTGATCGAGCGCGAATACAAGCAGGTGCGCGGGCGTGGCCGACGATTCCGGCTTCGGCGGCACGGTGATGCAGTATCAGGTGCTGCTCGATCCGGCGAAGCTGTACAGCTACCACATCACCGTCCCGCAGGTGATCGCAGCAGCTTGCCACCAACAATGCCAACGCCGGCGGCGGATTCTATTCGCAGGGCGGCCAGTTCTACTACGTGCGCGGGCTCGGACTGATCCGCGACAGCACAGGACATCGGCGACATCATCGTCGGCAACCAGAACGGCGTGCCGGTGCGCATCCGCGACATCGGCGACGTCGACGATCGGCCACGCGCCGCGCCTGGGCGAATTCGGCTTCAACAAAACGAACGACGCCGTCGAAGGCGTGATCATGATGCGCCGCGGCGAGCAGACGCAAAACGTGCTGAAGGGCGTCGAGGCGAAAACCAAGCAGCTGAACGAACAAATCCTGCCGCCGGACATCAAAGTCCGGCCGTTCTACGACCGCAGCGATCTGGTGCGGCTGACCACCGACACGGTGGAAGGCAACCTGCTGCGCGGCATGGTGCTGGTCCTGATCGTGCTGATTTTCTTCCTGGTGAGCTTCCGCGCGGCCGTGATCGTGGCGCTGACGATTCCGCTGGCGCTGCTCTTCTCTTTCATTTTCCTGCACGCGCAAGGCATTCCCGCGAACCTGCTTTCCATCGGCGCGATCGATTTCGGAATCATCATCGACGGCACGCTGGTGATGGTGGAAAACATTTATCGCGAGCTGGGACTGCGCGAAGGGCAGGACTACAACCTGCACGAAGTGATTCTGGCCGCGGCCCGCGACGTGGACCGCCCGATTTTCTATTCCGTCGCGGTGATCATCGCCGGATACATTCCGATCTACGCGCTGAGCGGCCCTTCCGGGAAATTGTTCCATCCGATGGCCGACACCATGTCCATCGCGCTGGTCGGCGCGCTGATTCTCACGCTCACTTTTGTTCCGGTGATGTGTTCCTACTGGTTCAAGAAGGGCGTCCACGAACGCGTCAACAAGCCGTTCGAATGGATTCGCAAGACGTACGCCGGCGAGCTTACCTGGTGCCTCGACCATCCGAAAACCACGCTGCTCGTGGCCGTCGCCATTTTTGGCGCGACGCTGCTGCTGATTCCCTTCATCGGCGGCGAATTCATGCCGCACCTCGATGAAGGCGCGCTGTGGGTGCGCGCCACGATGCCGTACACGATTTCCTTCGAGGAAGCCGCCAAATTTGCGCCGCAGATCCGCAACATCCTGATGAAGTATCCGCAGGTCACCGACGTCGGTTCCGAACTCGGCCGCCCCGACGACGGCACCGATCCCACCGGCTTCTTCAATTGCGAGTTTTACGTTGGCCTCAGGCCCTACAAAGATGCGGCATGGGCGAAAAGCCCGTTCCACACCAAGGCGGAACTGATCGCCGACCTTCAGAAGCAGTTGCAGCCTTCCCAGGCATGATTTTCAATTACACGCAGCCGGCCGAAGACGCCGTGGACGAAGCGCTGACGGGCTTGAAGAGCGCGCTGGCCGTGAAAATCTACGGCCCGGATCTGAATGTCCTGCAGATCGAACGCGATCGAGATCAAACGGCGCCTGGCGCAGCGTCCCCGGATTCACCGAACTGACGGTGGTGCGCGAACTCGGCCAGCCCAGCCTGCTGATCGACGTCGACCGCGACAAGATCGCGCGCTACGGCATCAATGTCGCCGATGTCGAAGCCGTCGTGCAGGCGGCCGTCGGCGGACAGGCCGCCACGCAGGTTATCCAGGGCGAAAAGCTTTTCGATCTCGTCGTGCGCATGGAGCCGCAATTCCGCGAGAACGCGCAGGCAGATCGGCAATCTTGCTCGTCGGCACGCCCTCCGGCCAGCAGATTCCGCTGCGCGAACTGGCCGAACATCCACGAGGCCAGCGGAGCTTCGTTCATCTATCGCGAAAACAATTCGCGCTATATCGGCGTGCAGTACAGCATCGAGGGGCGCGACCTGGCAGGCGCCGTCGCCGACGGGCAGCGCGCCATCGCCGATATCACGCGCTCGCTGCCTCCCGGGTACCGGGTCGCGTGGGGCGGCGAATACAGCGAATTCGTTGCGGCCAAGAAGCAGTTGGACGTGATCGGGCCGCTCGCCCTGCGTGCTGATTTTCCTGATTCTCTTCGCGCTCTACGGCAATTTCAAATTCCCGGTGGCGATTGCGATCGGCGTGGTGATGACGGAGCCGGTCGGCGCGCTCATCGCGCTCGAAGCTGACGCACACGCCCTTCAGCGTCTCTTCCGTTCTCGGCCTGCTCGCGCTGCTGGGCGTTTCGGCGGAAATGGCGGTCATTCTCGTCTCGTTCATCAACAAACTTCGCGCCGAAGGGCAAGGACATCCGCACGGCCACGCACGAAGCCGCTCTGCTCCGCCTGCGCCCGATCATGATGACGGCGCTCGTCGCGTGCCTTGGCCTGCTGCCCGCAGCGCTTTCCACGGGCATCGGCTCCGACACGCAGAAGCCGTTCGCCATCGTCATCGTCGGCGGGTCTGATTTCGCGCCTGCTCCTCGGCTTTTTCGTCAACCCTGTGCTCTACCTGCTCGTCGCCCGCGACGGCGACGTCCTGCAGGTGTAACCGCATGGCGCGAAAGACAACTCAGCGGCTGCTCGCTGTTCTGCTGGTCGGCGCCGTGCTGTCTTTCGCCTTCGCAACTGCAAACCACTGGCATCGCGATCCGGTAAATCAAGAACGATGCCAGGTCTGCCATTTGGCCCATTCTGTTTCCGTTGGCGTCGCATCTACAGCGCCTTTGCTCGCTCCTACCCCGGTCACCCGGCTGCTACTGCGGGCTTCAACGCATCCGAAACTTACCCTTGAGCTGCGGCAGTCTACCGCGTGCACCCCCGCTCCCTGCCTGCATACAAGTCTCTATAAAGCAGTGCGCACCCCGTTTAGCCCCTGGTCCTGCTCTGCATTTGACGGCCTGTCTCCCAAATCCTCGCCGCTGAACGAGCGGCCCGTGTGCATTTCACTTTCATCCGCCATCGGCGAACCAATGCGCCGCGGGCGCCCTGAATCCTGGGAGAACATCGATGAGACGTTTTCTTTACGCTTTGAAAGGACTGTTGTTGTTTGCATTTCTGTTCGGCACCGCGCCGCTCGCCTCCGCTCAAACCGGCACCTCCGGAACGGTTACGGGAGTTGTGACAGACGCCTCGGGAGGAGTGATCGCGAACGCCACTGCAACGATTCACAATCCCGTTAGCGCCTACGAGCGCACGGCGACCACGGATGCCTCCGGTCACTTCACGTTCTCCAATGTGCCGTTCAATCCCTATCACCTCACCGTCAGCGCGCCAGGATTTGCAGCCTACGCGCAGGACGTGGACGTGCGGTCAACTGTGCCGGTTGGACTGAAAGTGAGCCTCGCCGTAAAAGGCACGAGTTCCACGGTCACCGTCGAGAGTGGCGGCGATCTGCTCGAAAACGAGCCCACCGCGCATACGGACATCGACCGCGGGCTCTTCGACAAGCTGCCGCTGGAAAGCGCGTCGTCATCCGTCAGCTCGCTGGTTACCTTCGCAGCGCCGGGAATCGCCGCCGATTCGAACGGGCTTTTCCACGGGATGGGCGACCATGCCGAAAATTCCTTCTCCGTGGACGGCCAACCGATCACCGACCAGCAAAGCAAGGTCTTTTCGAACCAGATTCCTCTCGGCGCGATTCAGTCGCTGGAAGTGATTCAAGGCGCGCCACCCGCCGAGTACGGAGACAAAACCAGCCTGGTGATTAACGTCACCACACGCTCCGGTCAGGGTGTCACCACGCCGCACGGAAGCGTTACGGCGTCTTACGGAGCTTTTGGCACTTCGCACGCCGGCTTCGACCTTCTCTATGGCGGGACAGAATTGGGGAAACTATATCTCGGTCGATGGCCTTAACACGGGCCGATTCCTGGACCCGCCGGAGTTCACGGTGATGCAGGCAGGACACCACAATTATCGAAAGCCGAAAACAAGAAGCACTGCATACCTACGAAGGGCCGCGAGGTTATCAACCGATGCTGGCGGTGTGGGCCGAGATGGACGCGGTGCTGGCCGATGAGTTTCGGGATGGGAATGTGCCGGCACAGATGGCTCCGTTGACGGTAGCAAAAGCAGCGTTCGCCGCGCTGCCCAAGACAGTGACCACCTATTACTATCGCGGCGATTCGGCCTGTCACGAGAAGGAGTTGTTGCGCTGGCTGTCGAACGAGAGACGTGAAGAAGGGCCGCAGGGACGGATTGGTTTTGCGATCAGCGTGCGGATGAGCGAGGCTTTGCGTGAGGCCATTCTGGAAGTTCCGGAAAAGGAATGGAAGGCGTACGGGGACCGCGAGCCAGGTATAGATCGCGAGTGCGCCGAAGTGGTGTTCGTGTCGAATCAGCAAGCAGAGCTGAAGGACAGCAAGCCACTGCGCTACATCGCCATCCGGCTGCGCCAACGGCAGGGAGGGTTGTTTGCCGACGGCAGTAGCGTGCGACATTTTGCGGTGCTGAGCAACATCTGGGATTGGGAAGCGGTGAAACTAATCGAGTGGCATCGAGAAAAAGCCGGAACGATCGAGCGGGTACACGATGTGATGAAGAATGATTTAGCGGCCGGGGTGCTGCCGTCGAAATACTTTGGAGCGAATGCCGCCTGGTTGCGGCTGGCGGTGATCGCCTACAACGTGCTCACGGCGCTAAAGCGCTTGGCCTTGCCAGCCGACTTATTGACGGCACGGCCGAAGCGGCTGCGCTTTTTGATTTTCCATATCCGGGTCGACTGATGCATCATGCGCGTCAGCTGACCTTGCGACTGGCAACGGCCATCGAGAGGCTGGCCCTGTGCCTGGACGCTATCGGATTATTGCCGGTTCCTGCCTAGGCTAGAGTTTTGCATTTTACGCGACCACTTTCGCCCATTCCATAAAGGGTTGCAGGATTTTTCGCGTATGCGCATCGAATGCGGGGTCTTCAAAAATCCTCTCCCGCCAAGTAGCCGTTCGCAAGGTTCGTAGAAGATCTTCGAAGGACGTGGAATGTTTCTGCTTGTACCAGAGCCGCTGCAGCACGGACTGCGAGGCGAATTTGTAGCCGGATTGCGCGTACCAGAGGACCACCAGATCGTAGATGTAGAAGATCAGCGGAGCGGTGCGTTGCGTGGCGCGGGAGACGCGATTCTGCGGATCTTCGAAGCCCAGGAATTGCTTCGCGTCACGAAAGCAAACTTTCAGAGGCCAGCGCAGAGAAAACGTGGTGAGGATCTCGGAGGGAGTCAGGTCGACGTCGGTCGAGAAGAAGCAATCGTCGCGGCGACGATGCGGGGGTCGTGCACGACGACGATGCGCAGCAATCTCTGGCCGGCGCTGGAATACCAGAGAGCATCCACGGTCTTATACCAGACGCGGACGCGCTTGCCGTAGAGAGACAGCACCGTCTTGATCCAAGGCGAATTTTTGTTCTCGGCCATCTGGAGCGGGCTGGGCAGACGCTTGCCTTTCTTGCGCCGGCGCCCGCGACCGCCCGCATGCTGTGGAGGGCGCTCATAGAGAGCGGCCTTCATGGTCATGCGGCTGATCAGGCGCACGTGGTCCGGCAGATGGCGGCTGATGGCCCGACCACAATATTCACTGTCTCCGGTGACGTGAATGGTACGGTCGGGAAGCCAGCCGGCTAGGATCTGAATCATTTCCAGAGCCAGTTGCGGGCGCGTGCGGTATTCCTTGGGGTTGGCCTGCCCGGTCTGCTTCCTTTCCCATTTTCCCCCGCGACCGGGAGCCAACCGATTCTTCTTCCGTTTCCGATACATGCGGACCAGCAGGGGAAGGGCCCAGTGCTTGTGCGGGGCGAAGGGGAAGGAGACCTGCAAGGACAAGACCACCCAGTTGTGCGCGAAGCAAAAGAAGGGCCTTACACGCGTGGAGCGGAGCGGGTCATGGTGCATGTCTGCGCCCCAGATATGGCGCCCCGACTTGCGGGCCAAGGTGTCATCGACGGCGGCCACCAGGAGCGGGGAGCAGAAGGGCAACAACAAGGGGAGTAGGCAGCGCCCCAACTCATCCAGATTCCAGCGGGCCTTGCTGAAGAAACGGTGGAAGGAGCAGTAGTGCTTGAACTGGGTGAGTTGGGCGGCCTGAATGACGCGGGTCAGGGAGCGGCGGCCGCTGCACAGGATCCAGCCGCAGACCAGGCCGACGAAGGAGCGGAAGCTGGGTTGGGTGAAGCAGGACTGCAAGGCCAACAGGAGGGGAACAAAGGATTCGACCAGCAAGCTGGGCAAGAGACCTCCTCTCTTTCATCTATATATATGAAAGATAGAAGACCCAAAAAAAAGAACGGAAAACGAAACAACCAAACCGCGCCCTACTGCCGCTTCCGTTCCTCCAGCAGCTGCCGGTTCACTTCCCCAATCTGCTGCAGCAGTCTCTGAATCGCGGCGAATCGCTCAATCCCCTCTTCCACCTCCTGCTTCAGGTGGAGAGGCACGGGGATCTGGCGAACCCGACCCCGGCCCTGGCTCACCGACAGGATCCAGATGGGGCCATGTCCTTTTCCACCCTTCTGGCAATGGCGGCAGCCGGGCTTGTTGCAGCGCACCATCCGGCTCATCAGCGAGCCGGTCAGCGCGGTGTGCGGATCGGGCATCTGCGCGGCCAGGAGTTTTCTTTTTTCGTTGAGTTGGGCGATCTTGTCTTTCATATTGAAATATGAAAGCTACACTGCTTCAGCTTCAGAGGTGGCTCGCCGCCTTTACCCCGTTCTTCAGCGACAAGGAACGCAGGCAGGCAGGGTGTTGGCACCAGCTTTTCTTCTCGCAGGTGGAGTATTGCGATAACCTCACCTTCCACCGCCGTGCCGCGGTCGACGAACTCACCCAGCGACTGCTGGACCTGAACCGAACGATTGGACAACCTAAGAAGATCACCATGATCTTCGGGCGCAAAGTAACCAAGGAATACAAAGGCAAGCTGCAGACGGTGATCGAAGATCTGAACCTGCCCAATCCGGTGATCCGCAGTCATTACGGGCACGGATTTGCCAAACAGTACGTTCGCGACGACCGGCTGTTGCGCACCGAGCCCGCCACCAACAACGTGTACGATTACGGCGTCAACAAAAATGTCGAGAACCTTCCACGACTGCGAGAGCGGATGTCAGAGATCATCGACAACTATCACAACGTCCAACAGGACATCCTGGAGACCTTTGTCGACCGCGGGCAACTGCAAAAACTGGCCGAGCCAACGATTCTTCCCAGCGGAAAGCGCATACCAGGCCTCCACCTCGATCGCCCGCGGCAACTGGCGGTCATGCACGCCCTGGTGCGCTTCGCCAACATCGCTGCCGGCGGCAGCTTTACCACCGCTGACCTCTACGCCCCAGCTCGCGATGCTCTCGGCTTGGACGAATCGCAGTACTCGCTGGCCTCGCTCCGCTATGACCTTTCCAAGCTGCGCGCCAAGGGTTTAGTCGAAAAGATCCCGCACTCCCGCCGTTATCGGCTGGTCGGCAAGGGCTACTCCGTCTGCCTGGTTTTCCTGAAGCTGTTCGAAAGAATCTACGCACCTCTGACTGCCGGCCTCTTGGCACCATTCCGCGACGACCAAATCCTAGCCGAAGAGAAGCGCTGCCAACTCGACCGCCTCTACCAACGCATCTGCGACAATCTGGACGCGCTCTTGCGAGCTGTCGGCCTCAAGATTGCCGCCTGAGGCCGCGAAACGAGAACGAAACGAGAACAAAATTCTCGCTTGGGGCCCTATAACGGGAACTAAGGCACTTCCAGCCTGACAGCTCCGGTCGGATTTTGGAGTTACTATTCAACTGCGAATCAGTTCCTGTCAACGAGCTCAACTCCTGCCCGCTTCGCCACAGTCCGTAGGCGTTCGTCGACAGTTGCCAAGCGCAGCCTCCCGCGCCGCGCAAGATCCAAATAAGCCACATCGTAAGCCGACAGCTGAAAGCCACGCGCCGTTGCCAAGGTTTGCCGAACGGAAACGACAACGCTATCGGTGTCCACGGCCCGAGCCACAGTTTGTTCCAGATCGATCATCCCCTGATCAACGTCCGCGGTGCTCAAGATGGATCGCCGCTCCGCCACGACCAGTCCGTTGCCTCGCCGCTCAAGGTCGTAGGCTACGTGCAATGGGATGGTAAATGCACCAGGAGCACCGGCATTGACGATTTCAACAGCCGAGCCGCTTGCGGTCGTTAGCGAGCTCGCTATCTGAAAAACCCACGATACACTGTCGCTGCCCAGGGCGTTGAGTTGGAGCACCCCGTTCAAAGAGGTCGCTGAACTAAAGTTATAGAAGCCCGGGTTGAGCGACGTGAGTCCTCCCGCCCCCCGAGTGTTACTACCCTCAGCGATAGAGCTCAAGCTTGTCGCTCACCATACGCTGCGGTGGCGTCGCCAAAAGGCGTCCCCCCGCAAGAGTTCGCGACACCTGTTAGTATTAGCCCTCCCGGCGCGATCACATTGGACGGGACAAGGCCAGTGACGGAAGGAGTTCCAGTCGCTCGATCGGGTCGCCGGTCGCAAGTAAGGCACGCGCCCGCTGCATCTGTCTTGAGGCGTCGGCGAGAAGCCTCTTCAATCGGAAAGTGCGATCAGAACGTTGTCGCGCGTGTCGAGTTGCAAAACCGGCTTCTGCATGGACTCTCAGCCTGAATGCGCCAGTGTAGCACTTGCCATGATCAATCCAAGTCGCACACAAGGATCACGATCAGTCGCCGCGGACCGTGCGCGCCGAGAACAAGTATTTTCTCGATATCGGCCGTGCGGCTCGAGCCGGTAATCAGAAAAAGGCAGGAGCTTCGTTCCGCGAGGCCGTTTCGCTTCACGCGCGCCAGTGCGGATTCGAGATCGGGCTCGAGTTGCGATTCGCTCGCAACCGCCACATGCACCGGAGCGATAATCGAAGCGCCGCGCCCACCGGCAGAAGACGCCAGCAGCATGGAACCGACCGAGGCAATCAGGCACTCGACGGTCGTAACCGTCGCTATCGACGATTCGCCGGGCGGACCCTCGCTCGACCACCGTACCCCATGGCGGTCGTTCCACCCATGCACGATGCGATGCAGCGCCGGCGCATCTTGAACGTAGATTTCGCCAGGTGGAACGGACGCGAGCACACGTCGCAGAGCCTCTTCCGCGTCGGTCACGTTCGGCGCCAGGATGCACTCGGTGGAGTTGGCTGCGCATTCCTTCTGAAATCGCGCGAGCGGATCCCTGACGGGGGCAAAGATCGGGGCCATCTCCGCGGCAGAGTCGTGCCTCGGCGCAGGCGTCTTCAGCGCGGAACGAATGCGTGCGAGCACGCGTTCGCGGCCGGGATTTTCAGCGCGCTCCACTTTCCCTCCACATCGAGCGGAACGATTTCCGCGGAATCGCGGGCGCGGCGCGATATTTCGTCCACGGCCGCAGCGGATCGAGCGGCGTTCCTCCGAGCCCCAGCGCTCGCAGAGCGCGCGTGGCGGCGCGCCCCAAATAGCCCATCAGAGCGAAGCGGCGCGGCCCGTTCATCGTCCAACGCCAGAACTTGAAGCCCGCGCGTTCGTGCCACGGGCGGTCGCCCGCGTTCACGGCATTTCGTCGATTGTGCAGCAGGTGATGATGCAGATCGATTTTTACCGGGCATACGCTACTGCACGCGCCGCACAGAGTCGAAGCGTAAGAAAGATGCTGAAACTCATTCAGCCCGCGAAAATGCGGAGTCAGCACGCTGCCGATCGGGCCGGAATACGTGGTGCCATAAGCATGCCCGCCGCCAAGCGTGCGGAACACGGGACAGGCATTCAGGCAGGCGCCGCAACGAATGCAGTGCAGCGCATCCCGCTGTTCGGCATCCGCGAGCAAGTCGGTGCGGCCGTTATCCAGCAGCACCACGTGAAACTCTTCCGGGCCGTCAATTTCGCCCGGAGCGCGGGGCCCGCCGATCAACGAGTTGTAGACGGAGACCGCCTGGCCTGTTCCCGCCGTCGCCAGAACAGGCCAGAACGTGGCCAGATCCTCGAATCGAGGCAGCACCTTTTCGATTCCGGTAACAGCAACGTGGATGCGCGGCAGGCCCATTCCGAGGCGACCGTTGCCTTCGTTCGTGGTGATTGCGATCATGCCGCAGTCGGCCACCAGGAAGTTCGCGCCTGTAATCCCCATTTCAGCCGAGAAAAACGCGCGGCGCAAGGCGCGTCGGGCGGCGGCGACCAATTGCGGTGGATCATCCTTGGCTGAATCGCCCTGCTCGAGGAACTCTCCCAATCTTTCCTCAAACAGCTTCGCAATGTCCGCGCGCGTCAGATGCATGGCCGGCATCACGATGTGGGAAGGAGGTTCGTTCCGAAGCTGGACGATGAACTCGCCAAGATCCGTCTCGAAAACGCTAAGGCCCAGCTTTTCCAGCGCCGGCGTCAGATGGATTTCTTCCGTGACCATCGATTTCGACTTCGCAATGGTGCGGACGCCCCGCTCGGTCGCGAGTTCGGCGACGTAGCGGCGCGCGTCCTCCGCTGTCTCTGCCCAAAAAACATGACCGCCGCGAGCCTTTACGTTCCGTTCGAACTCCAGGAGGTATTGGTCGAGATGGTTCAACGCCTCCCACTTGATTTCGTGGCACTTTTGCCGCGCCGCTTCCCAGTCGAGGAAGCGTTCGCGCCCGCTCTGCGCCGACGCGTCGTAGTGGTCGATCGCTCGGCGGATCGTCTGGCGCTGTTTCAGATCCGCGGATTTCGTCGCCGCGGCGAGCAGAAATTCGCGTGCGGGCGTGATCATTCCGTTCTCCGCGTCTGTGAGACGGTCTCTGCTTCGTTGTGGCCGGCTTCGGTTCGCGCCAGAATGCTGGCCAGATGAATCGCTCGCACGCGTGAATTCCGGCGGCGAAGAATGCCGTCAATGTGCAGCAGGCAACTTGGGTCGGTGGAAGCAAGGTATTCCGCGCCGGACGTTTCGGCGTTGCCGGCCTTCGTTTCGCCCATTGCTGCGGAAATCATGCCGAACTTCGTCGCGAACGTGCCGCCGAAGCCGCAGCACTCCTCGCTTCTCGGCATTTCGATCAATTCCAGGCCGCCAACGTGGCGGAGCAACTCGCGCGGCTCCTGCTTGATGTGAAGTTCGCGAAGGCCGTGGCACGCGTCGTGAAATGCGACGCGATGTGCGAACTGCGCGCCAACATCGGAAACTCCCG
This sequence comes from uncultured Acidobacteriota bacterium, assembly GCA_963753475.1. Lineage (GTDB taxonomy): Bacteria > Acidobacteriota > Terriglobia > Acidiferrales > UBA7541 > Palsa-295. The sequence continues at coordinate 32,627 of CAVWCN010000015.1, read as the reverse complement.
CGACCTTGACCAGAAACTCCGAAAATTCTAGGAGATAGTCACAAAGATGCGAGCCGAGAAATCCGGCTCCGCCCGTAACCACAGCTCTCATCGTCGATAGCCCCAAAGATTCATGCTATTATCGTCTGAAAATCGCAGCGGCGAAACAAAGTAATTTGGCCCTGTCGATATCGTATAGAAACTCCTGAAGAAAGCTGCTTCCTTGCGCCTGCGCCGCTGGACAGCTAATGTGTCACGTATGGTGAAATGAACGCGAATTTTCGAGCCGTTCATTCCTGCGAGTCATGACGAGCATAGAACTAAATACCCTCTGAGGCGCAGAGACGTTTGTCCTGAGGTTGAACTGCGAATTCTCCGCAAGGGCTTCGTTTACGATCGTTGAGCGGTGAATCCCGACCAAACCGCTCCAGTCGTGCCTCGATGTCCGCTAATGTTTGCCGACGTTCCTGTTAGAATGGACGGCGGAGGCGGCCTGCGACGCAGGTGCTTGCTGCGAAAGCCTATTTGAACCAACACTGGATCCCAGGGAGCTCGAGTCGTCCTGCCGTTGCGCACGCCCCGGTTTCGGCTGGGGAAGCCTGAAGCAGGCGCAGGGCACCCACCTATTTGTGGGGTTCAGGGCCTAGCACACACGGCGAAGCGGACCAGTCTCCAGTTCCTTCCAGCTAATGACTCGATCTCCACCGAAACTCCGTAGAGGAATTGGGTTGGCGCGAAGGTCTGGTCTATATGAAAATAGAACTGCTTTCTCGACTCGTATTTTTTCACCGCACGGGAGAACCTTGTGAAGATATCGGTGATTGGAACTGGATACGTGGGCCTCGTTACCGGAAGCTGCCTGGCGGAAATCGGCCACGAAGTGGTCTGCACGGACAATGACGCGGCGAAGATTCGCGTCCTCGAATCGGGCGGCGTCCCGATTTACGAGCCTGGGCTCGACAACGTGATCGACAAAGCGCGCAAGGCCGGCCGGCTGAGTTTCTGCCGGCAATCCCGCCGACGCGGCCCGCGGCGACGCCATTTTCATCTGCGTTGGCACGCCTCCGCTGCCCAATGGCGACGCCGACCTCAGCGCCATCGACCACGTCGCGCGAACCATCGCCAGCGAAGCCAGTTCGCCCAAGCTCGTCGTCGAAAAAAGCACGGTCCCCGCGCGGACGGGAGAAGAACTCAAGCGCGCGCTTTCCGTCTACGGCCGCAAAAGCGGCGTCGCGTTTCGCGTCGCTTCCAATCCCGAGTTTCTGCGCGAAGGCACCGCAGTCGAGGATTTCCTGCATCCCGATCGCATCGTCGTCGGCGTCGAAGACGAAACCGCCGAGCGGCAGCTGAAGGAAATCTACCAGCCGGTGCTCGACCGCAAATTCAACTGCCCGGTCCACGCGCCCGCTTGCCCCGACGGCGCGAAGCCGCATGGCTGGTCACCACCATCAACAGCGCGGAACTGATCAAGCACGCCTCGAATTCGTTCCTGGCGCTGAAAATTTCCTACGCCAACATGGTCGCCGACCTGGCCGAAAGGCTGGGCGCCGACATCGAGGAAGTGATGCGCGCCGTGGGCATGGATCCGCGCATCGGCTCGGCGTTTCCTGAATCCCGGACTCGGCTTCGGCGGCTTCTGCCTGCCGAAGGATTTGCAGGCGTTCGTGCAGCTCGCCGAACGCTCCGGCGTCGATTTCTCCATGCTCAAGGAAGCCGAGAAGATCAACCAGCGGCGCATCGACCGCTTCGTCGAGAAAATCCGGCGCGCGCTGTGGGTGATCAAGGGCAAGCAGATTGGCGTTCTGGGACTCGCCTTCAAACCCAACACCGACGACGTTCGCTTCGCGCCCGCCATCGACTTGATCCATCATCTGCTCGAACGCCGGCGCTCGCGTTCGCGCCTACGATCCGGAAGCCATGGAGAAGGCTCGCGCCATCCTCCCGCAGATCGACTACGGAAAATCTCGCCTACGAAGCGGCGAAGGCGTCGAAGCGCTGCTGATCGCCACCGAGTGGCACGAATTCCGCAAGCTCGATTGGACCAAGATTCGCGACTCCATGGCCCGCCCCCTGATCCTCGACGGCCGCAACCTCCTCAAGTCGTCCGAGATGAAAGCCCTCGGCTTCGAGTACCACTCCCTCGGCCGCCCGGACTGACTTCCAGAGATGGAAGGAATCAGGAGGCATGGGGCAAGGAAAAGGCACCTTGGTGTCCGAGTTTTGATAACTGTCATGCGGGCGATGGGGCGAAAGAAAAGCAAATCTGAAAGAGCGTTTGAGTTGCGATCAGGAATTTTCTCGCCCTTTCTTTTCTGGCGCTTGCAGCGATTTCTAAGCAGAGCGTCATAAACAATTGCGCATATAGACGGACCGCGCCCGGGGCGCGGCAATCTCGCTCGAGCAGTTCGGCGATCAGGGGCTTGAAGGGATCCAGCTTGCTGGGGCGAGAACGGTGGACGGACGCAGCTACCGGGGCCTGCAGATACTTTTTTACGGTGCGGCTGGACATGTGGAGATGGCAGGCGATCCGCCGCAGCGGCCAATGCTCGGCGCCAGCGAGCCGATGAATTTCGTTGATCTGATCAATTTTCAACTGGTTCCGCTTATAAGTCGGAACGGGGGGCCTATGCTCCGCGCTTGCGAGTGAGTTCGCCAGTATTGTTTTTGGTAGCCGGGATGCGCGTCGCGCCACTTTTTACGACTCTCGCGAACGACTTGGGCATAGAGGGGATCGGAGCGAATCTTTTGCCGGTGATAGTCGCGGAAGCGTTGTCGCTGGCAAGAAGCTTGGCTACAGACGGCTTGTTGAGGATGAAAGCGAGAAGGCTGAAACAGTTGCCGGCAATAACAGCAACGGCGATCACTCATCGACTGGGCTCCGGGATCAGAATGGCGAGCCGCTCATTCTGCCCAAAGCCCCACTCGAAACTAAAAAGCGCCGAAAAAAAAATCGGGCGCCTATAGAGTTTTTACCGCGTCTCCGGAGGGTGTCTCGGTCGTAGTTGAAGGTTAGCAGCGGCGGCTGATTCATCTTACGCTACTCTCTCCTTCGAAGGTTGAGTCGTTGAGTTGACCTCTCGGCCGAGGATGGCGGCCAACGCCCAAAGATCGGCGTGGCCATCGATCCGTCGGAAATGCTTTTCAGTAAGCAGCCACGCCGAAGCCACCCAACGCTCGACCATGTCGGCATCCCGCCAGCGCGTGACGTTGTGAGTGCGGCGTTCCACCCCGCTCTGCGGACTCTCGATGACGTTGGTGGTCGCCAAACATTTGTGCAGGGATGCGGGAATCTGCAAGCGCTGCAAGGTGAACATCTCCGGCATTCCCTCGCGCAGGCTGCGTGCCGCTGATTCATACTCTCGCTCCAGGAATCGCGCCAACTGTTCCAGTCGTTTCTCTCCTTCCGCGGCAGTCTGCACCTTCCAGGCGGCTCGCATCAGATTCAACGCCTGGCCGTGCTGCTCCTTGGGAAGCTCGTCGAGGACGTTGCGCACTTTGTGATTGCGGCAGCGCTGCACGGGCTGTTCGCTTCCGAACACCTCCTCGATCCCCGCCCGCAACGCTTTGGCTCCATCGATGACGAACAGATACTTCCGGTCGGTCGGCAAGCCGTGATCTCGCAGGCGAGCTAATAAGCGTTTGACCGACGCAGCGTTCTCCGTCGCTCCCGGCTCGATGCCGAGAATGTGCTTCTTCCCTTCGCGGTCCACGCCCACCGCGCTGAGGATGTGGTGTGCGGCAAAACGCTGGCCGTCGATATAGATCACCAGAATCTCGACGTTCTCCCAACGGCGTTCCTGCAGTTCTTGGAGTTGTTCGACGCTGGCGTCGATGGCCTTGCGGCTGATGGCGCTGCGCGACACTCCCACCGTCTCCGCCATCTGTGGCAAGACTTCCTGGTATTCCCGCGTCGAGATCCCCCGCAGCAGCGCACCCAGCATGTGCTGCCCGAGTCCTCGATCTTGGCGCAACCTTTCATACGCGGGAACCTTCACTTCCCCTTCCGTTTTGTGTCGCAGGCGGGGCCGCTGCACTTGCACTTGCGGTCTGCCAGTTGGACGCGGCCGGACTGCGATCCGTGGTAGCGGATCTCCCCGCTGGCTTTGCCCGGGGTGCGTGGGCCAGCCACTTGCTCGGCGCTCAAAACCAGGATCTGTTCCAAGGTTTGGTGTCCGATCTCATGGATTACGGTTTCTACGACCTGGCTGGCGTTCTCGATCAGGTTCAGGATGGGAAGCAGGATCTGCCCATTGGTGCGGCAGAACTGCTCGATCACTGCGGCCGACTCCCGCGCAGCGCGGGTCACGATGTGGTAAGGTTTCTTCACGGCGGTAGGCTCCTTTCGGGATTCTGCGTTTGGCAACCGGATTCTATCGAATCGGCGCCAACCGCCGCCTACCAACCTTCAACTAACTAATTGCGAGACATCCTCGATTTGACTGCACAATACCGATTCCGAGGTCCAGGGAGCATCCGGCAAGGGTTCTCATCCTGTGCAGCGATTGTCTGCGCACAAAATGAGCACTAAGACGTAGAATTGCCGCGTGACTCAGAGCAGTGGCAAGAACAGTGGAAAGCGCCAAGGGCGGCGGGAAAACCTGACGCCCTGGAAGCCGGGTATGAGCGGGAATCCGGGCGGCCGGCCGAAAACGGCTCCACTGTCGAACGCCTGCCGTGAGTGGATGGCTTCGCAAGTGCCCGGTGATCCCGAAGGCCGGACGGGCGCTCACCATCATTATCGACCCTGCTTGTGTCCTCCGAGGAAAGGGCTACCACAGAAAGGGGTACCACGTAAAGCGTCGGTCGGGCCATGGTCTGTCCGTCTTGACGGGAATCTCTGGCGCACTGCGCTCATACCTCAGGGCATGGACGAAGAAGCAAAGCGGCGGTTTCTTGACAACTCGCAGCGAAGGAACGGAGGGTGAGCGGCCCAGACCAAATGTCCGCTAAGCGACGTCCACCCACCGTCCGTATTGGCTTCCGTTGTAGTTTCAGAGTTGGTGTTGGAAACAACGCTTCCGCACCATTATCAGGGCCGCGAGCCCTAGCATTAAAAGCGCGAACGAACTCGGGTCGGGCGTGGTGACTTCCTCGGTTACGGTGTAAGTTCCGCTTGCCCTAGCGCCGCCATCCGTAAACGCCCCGCAACACGGAGAGAGGTCAGAGATCCCGTCCAAACTGAAGTAAGGTGTTGCCGGATGTGGAGTATCGACACCGAGGTTGCCGCTCGCGACCCAGTTACCTCCTTCACCTAGCACAGCCAGGTCAACTCCAGTGAACAATGGGGCGAAATCGAACACGACCCCGTCCCAGTTTGCGGTGAAACTTGTGAGCGTGTTCGTCGTGTTATCGTAAAGGAAGGACCCGGTAGGGGTAAACGCCCCGTGGAACGGCCCCACCTGGGTGACCGTGAAGTTCAGGGTTCCCTTGGTGATCGAGTCAGCGTGGGCATACGGCGCGCACACGCCTACGAATAATACGGCAAGTACACTCCAAAAGATTTTCCGCATGTTCTACAGACCCTCTTCCCCCTAAGCCTAGGCTGACCCCCAAAAGAGAGAGCCATGTAGCTTTCGCATTTGGTCCTCGCCTTCAGGCTTAAGAAATTGAAGTTAGTATTGGGTTGGTTTCGGTTGGGGCGGAATTCCAGTTCGATGAAACATCAGTGCACTTACCTTTCTAATTGTAAGCCATAAAATAAAAAGGGCTTGTCGGCGCGGGTTTGAGGCTGCTGTGCAAGAGTTTGGTGATAAAGGGAAAGGTATGCGCGCCGGATCACAGCAGAGATTCTGTCCCAGCGCGCGGGCGCCATGAGAGAGTTTTTTTTGATGCTCCAGCATGCCGCCGCCAACGGCATGCCCGAATACGCGCGAGTCCACGCGGGCGGGCTGTTCAAAATCGAACCGCGAGGTCTGTCCAAAGTTCCCTTGTTCATCCTCCCGACGCTAGCGCTCGCCGGAATCGAGCGCCAGTTGCCCCTTCTGCGCGTAGAATATACTGCGGGCGACTACGGGACGCGCGTTAGTCACCCTGGTTCGCGCTAGCGAGCCGGTTTGAGCCGCACGATTGCCGCTAGCGCATGTTTGCCCTGCGGGCCTGTAACCCCTTGAAAACACACAGGCGGTTTTTGAGTTTGGTCACTACATCAGCCATTCTCGGCCCTCCGGCGGAGTGGGCGGGTCCAGTTCCGCGATGCCCAAAGCCCGCAGCACCTCGCTCGCATGTTGGCTGCCACGGGTGACGCACATCTTGCGGCGTTGACCGAGTTCGACCTCCACGCAGCGGACCATCTCGAGCGCCTGCCAGGCAAACGGCGAGGACAAGCTGCTGCCCGCCGTGCGCAGGCTCTTCTCCAGGGCGCGATCCAGCAACAGGGCCAAAGCGGCCACGAACACATGAGCCTCGACGCGCGCGTCCTTGCGATGGTAGACCGGGCGCAACTCCAGCAGGCCTTTCAGATGGGAAAAGCCACGCTCCACTTCGTTCAGTTCCTTGTAGGCTCCCACCGCTTCTACCGCCGACAGATTTCGCTCTTCGGTCTGAATGACGTATTTGCCCTCCAGAGCCTTCTCCCGCACCAAGTTCACGGGGTGATCGAAGAAGCGAAATTTCCCTTCGCGCAGTTCCCAGTCGAAATACCGGTGACCATGGTTGCGCCGCAGTTTAGCCGCGGCCGCCGCCCCGATCTTCTCCGGCTCTTTCAATGCGCCTTTCTCCACCTGGGTCTGCAGGGATTGCAATTCTTTGCGGGCCCGCTCCATCGATAGCTCCCGCAGGCCACGCTCGTACAGTTCCCGCTCGTCGCTGTGAACCACGAACACGCGCACGCCCGCTTCTTTGCCGGGCACCTCGACCACCCGGGTCTTCGGCACGACCTTCTTCTCCTCAGCCGTGATCCCCGCCGGGCATTCCTGCCAATCCTTACGCACCGCCGCCTGCTGGATATACGCGAACGTATCTTTGCGATTGCGCCGTTGCAGCCCCACCAAATAGCCTTGCTGTAAGTTTCGGAACTTCTCGACATTGCCGATGGTCATCATGCCGCGGTCGCCCACGAACACGACCCGGTTCAAATCAAATCTGGTGTTCAGATCCTTGACCACTTCCAGGACCGTGGTTTGGTCCAGACGATTGCCGGCGAACACATGATGCGCGATCGGCCAACCCTCCATCATCACCACGCCGATGATGATCTGCCGGTTGCGCGGTCTTCCGTCGCGACTGTATCCAAAACGGCCCAACTCGGCTGGACCGGCTCCCTCGAAGTACGTGGAAGTGATGTCATAGAACGCCAGGTCAGGCTTGAGGCTGAACAGATTCCGCAGTTCCAGATAGACTTCCTTTTCGACTCGCTTCTTCTCGGCCAGCAGGTCGTCCAGCGTTTGATACCAGAGCTTCAGTTGATTGAAATCGACTTTCACCCGGCGCGATGGCTTCCACACCGGCATCCAGCGGCTGCCCTGTGCCGTGCATACGTAGAAATCTTCCAGCCATTGGGCCAAGGCATGCTCGCTGCCGGGACGAGTCAGGCGATTGGCCAGCAAAGGAAAGACTCGTTCCGACAGGGGTTGGCCGTGTCGCCGCGAGTTCCCACCCCGATCCAGAATCGCAGGCAGGGACAGTTTTTCAAACAGGCGTCGGGCCACCAAGACCGGTCCCCAGGTGGAGGCCCGCGGGGTGGAGACCTCGGACAGGGGAATCCAACGCGGCGGGGACGATTCGTCCTGCAAGAGTTGGACGAGCTTGTCGAGATGAGGTGCCAGGAGATCCTTGCGTCCGAGATGGGCAATGATTCGCTGCCGGACCTTGTTTCCGTCGCGGAAGGATTCCACGAGCCGCAGGTACTCGTGGTGGCCGTTGGGCGCCTTGACCGAACGAAGGAACAATGCGGGCCTCCTAAGACACTACAGATATACGACTATTATTCTTTAAATCAAGGGGAAAATGAGGAACACGAGCAGATTCCTTGGCACTACATTTTCAATCCCACGGCGGATGCACCGCTGTGTTTTCAATGAGTTAGCCGGAATCGAGCCCTCTGCGAGGGCAAACATGCGCTAGAGGCAAATGTACCCGCGGTGTTAGAGACAAACGTCCCTGCGCACCAGGGACATTTGTCATCGGTACACTCGTCATCTACCGGCTAGTTGGGGCTTCTGGTCCTCATCAGCTCATCAGCGCAATTTGATCGATACAGGTGTCGAACAAAAAGCGCCGTAAGTCCATGCCCCTCATCAAAACTGCCAAAATTGATCGATACACTTTCAAGCAAGGCCAGCATACTTGTCCCCAGCGAAGCAACGCGGAGTCGAGGGATCCGACGGAACTCCCGAAAGGAGGCCGCTATCGCTTAGCCATCACAACAATTCGGACCGTGGTCTCTAAGGATGGGAATGGTGAGGGAGCTGGTGCTCGAGAAAAGTGCGGGCTCTCCTGCGAAGGGTACGTCACTTTGGCTGCGGTGATTCGGCAAGCATTTTCCGGATCTCGTCGCTATGAGCGTAGTCCGGCCTGATTTGGAGCGTTTGCTCCAACTCTTTGCGGGCCATCGCGTAGTTCTTCTGGCCCTCGTAAGCCATGCCGAGATGGTAGTGATACGTGGGATTTTCCGGGTCGCCCTTAATCGCCTGCCGAAACATATCCGCGGCGGAGCTGTACACGCCTTGACGATAGTAAGCCCAGCCGAGCGTGTCGGCGGAGTTCGGGAGATTGGGCAGACCGCGGCGCGCTGTTTGCGCGAGACTGAGGGCGACATTGATGTTCCCGTCGTGGTCGAGCATCAGGTAGGCGAGGTTGTTGGAAGCGACGGCGTTGTCGGGAGCGATTTGAAGCGCGTTCTGGTAGAGGGTTTCGGCCTTCTGCCACTGGTTGGTACGCTCGTAGAGTTCACCGAGCGCGACGCAGAGGCGGACATCTCGCGGATTGGCTTGGAGCGCGCGCTGGTATTCGCTCATGGCCTGGTCAATCAAGCCGCGGGCGATTTGAAGGCTGCCAAGCGCGAGAACGGCCGGTATGTTCTTGCCGTCCAACTGCGTGGCTTTTTCAAAAGCCGCTTCGGCGGCGGCGGAATCCTGATTTTTCATCTCGACTTCGCCAAGCAGCAGGTAGAAGGAGGTGTTGTTGGGCACGCGGGCAATCTGGGTCTTAACCACGGCCAGCGCTTTGGCGGGCTGCTTCTGCAAGAGATTGACGTTGATGACGCCGGCGAGGGCGTCGGAGACGCGGATCGCGGTCGAGCGCCTGAGAATAGAATTTCCCCGCGCATCCATCTGCTTTTCGGCCAAATACAGTCTCCCAGGCGCGCGTAGCCGTCCGGGCTACGTGGCGCAACCTGGATCGCCTTCTTCAGATCGGCCTCGGCGCCCGCCGTGTTCCCTGACCAGCGAGTGCGCGAGCGTGAAGAATGTAGCCGTCGGGCAAACCGGGATCGTACTTCATGACCTGGGCGCTGATATTGGCCAGACCGGGTAATCGCGGTTACGAATGGCCAGGGACGCCAGGTTACGCTGCGCCTCAATCATCTGAGGCTTTAAGCGGGCGGCTTCGCGCCATTGCGTCTGGGCCTGTGCGTAGTCGGAGGTGTTGGCGTGGCGTTTCCGAGTACATAGCGGGCCAGGGCGTATGACGGATTGTCCTTGACCACGGGCGCGAGGAGGTTAATCGCATCTTGTGGCTTGCCCTGGATCTCGAGAATCTGGGCGCGATGGGTGACGCCCTCCGGATCCGACGGCAGGGCTTTGAGGACGGCATTATTACTTGGGCTGCTTGATCGATTTTGTCCTGACCGATCAAGATCTGGGTGTACGTGTTGGCGACGCCCCAATCTTTTGGATGCTGGGCATAAAGAGAGGCGAATTCGGAGAGCGCTTTGTCCATTTGACCCTGGCTCAGGTAGAAGTCGCCGAGCATGCGATAGGCGCGAGGATCGTCGGGCAGAGCGTTCTTCGCGTCGGCTAAGACTTGCGCCGCGGCGTCCTTCCGCCCTTCGCCCAAGTACAATTGAGCAAGGGCGGACCGCGGAAGCGGATCTTTGTAGTTCAGGGAGGTTGCGGCCTGGAGTTCGTTCTCGGCATCCTTCCATCGTTTCTGGCGTCCGTAGAATTGAGCGAGAGCAAGCCTGAAAATCTCGCTTTTCGAGTCGAGCTCAACCGCCTTCTTGTAATTGTTTTCCGCGTTTGCGAAATCTTTGCCGCGTTCCTGGATGACGGCCAGATTGAGATACGACTGGGCGTGGGTGGGGTCCATGTGGACTGCCCGGTTGGCTTCGGCCAGCGCCTTGTTGGGATCCCCCTGTATGGCGTCGACCTTGGAGAGAAGGATTTCCGCATCGGTGTTGTTTGGATCGCCTTTGAGAATCGTTTCAGCGCGGGACCGGGCATCGGCGGTTTGGCCACCGGCAAGGAGCAGGTCGGCCATTTGAAGCTGGGCGCTCCAATTATTCGGCGCAATCTCGACGGTCCGGCCGAGCTCCTGGTAGGCGTGCATCCAATCGTTCTGTTTAAGAAGACACTGAGCCAACTGGTAGTGGGCTTCAGCAAATTTAGGGTCGATCTGAATGGCATTCTCAAATTCGATTGTGGCTGGCGCGGAAGTTCCCCTTCTGCAGGTATGACATTCCTTTGTCGAGGTACTTTTTCTTGGCAACCTCGGGGTTGCGCGCGCAGCCCGAAAGCAGGGCACCGTCAGGATGGCGCAAAGGACAGACCGCCGGAATGTAAGCATGGCCAAGGTCGCAAGACTCCTTTCTGAGGACGAAAAGAACTTAGCAATCGGGTGCCCGGTTGCCGGCCACCTGCCGCGCGCCGTCAGTGGTGGCTAAAGGCCGCGAAAGACACGATTTTACAGGGCGCAGAGCTGGAATTAGAGCATTTTTGCCGCGCCTCAGGGGCCGGTTTCGGGGAAAAGGACGACCATGAAAGTGGAAAACCACTTCCCCATTGTAGAGCAGAGTTACCATCTCCCCCGGCGAGCGCGGGACGGGTCAGCTCGGGGAAGAGATGCTCATCATAAGGGTCTGTCTTCTAAGAGACATACGGAGACCTAGGCTCCCAGGACGCTGTTTTGTTAACGAAATGAGGCAAAAGCTGTCAGCGACTTGTCGGGGGCAGAGCGGAACGTTATTTTACTGATTACAGGATATTTAGCGAGTATCGACGCCAGCCTACAGTGGTTTTCAGCCGCTGGCACCCGTATTGCAGTAGCCTGGCGGTTGGGTTCGGTCGCATTCTTGCGAGCAAGGAGACCCGTTCGCAAGGCAAATCGGGTTCTGGACAGCCAATGACCTCCTTAGTGTCGACAGCCGAATCATCCTTCGTGGCCAGCATAAGCCCTGCAATGGCGATGCTTGAGACCGTGGCAAGCGAGATCGCCGGCATGAGCATACCGATCCTGCTGCTGGGAGAAGTTGGAACGGGGAAAGAGATATTCGCGCGCCGAATTCATGATCTTTCGCCACGGCGCGACGGGCGTTTCGATGCGGGTTGCGTGTGCATCGACGACGGCCGAGCGGTTTCTGGGAGACTTCTCACAGAGTGGCGATGTCGAAGTTCACGGAATGTATGCCGGGACTTTGCTCCTGGATGAGATCAGCGAACTGGACGCGCCATGCCAACGCAAGCTTCTCGATGCGCTACCGGAGGCGGGGAAAACGAGCGGGGGAGTTTGCCAGCGCGAGTCATTTCAACGTCGAGCCGAAATCTGGACGAGGAAGTCCGGACCGGGCGTTTCGGGAGCGAACTCTACCACCGTCTGAATCCGGTTTGCCTGCGACTGCCGCCTTTGCGAGAGCGAAAGAGCGATATTCCATATTTGGCCGAGCATTTTTTGGCGAAGCAAGCGGCCGAACTGGGCCGGGCTCTCCCAGAGCTGACTCCGCGCTTCTCTCGAAAGCCTTATAAACTATTCCTGGCCGGGAAACATCCGGGAACTGGAAAATGTGATGAAAAAGATCGTCGCGCTCAATGATCAATCGTTCGTATCTATCGGAATTGGCCGGATCCGGAACTTCTATCGCGTTCCGGAGCAGAAGCGGGATCAGAAAGCTATTCGCTCAAAGCGGTGGCGCGGGCGGCTTCGCGGGAGGCCGAGCGCGATCTGATCCTGAAGGCGCTTGCGCGTACACGCTGGAACCGCAAACGGGCCGCACAAGAACTACAGGTCAGTTACAAATCGTTGCTGTACAAGCTGAAACAGATCGGGTAGGGGAAACCGAAACATACATTTGAAATCGCAGGAGAGGAACACGATGCACAGAATTCAATTCTTAGTCCTGATCGCGCTTGTTGCGCTGGCGGGACCGGTATGGGGACAGAAGGACGAAGGGAAGACTAATCAATCAGGGCCGGAGGTGTCCAACGCGGCCACAACGGATCCAGCTTACGTTATCGGAGCGCAGGACGTGCTCGATATCAGCGTCTGGAAGGAAAAGGAACTGACGGAAACAGTCCCGGTGCGGCCGGACGGAAGATTTCATTACCACTGTTGAACGACATGCAAGCGGCCGGATTGACGCCGACGCAACTGGCCGACCAGATCACGAAGGGCCTGAAGAAATTCGTAACCGATCCTCAGGTGACGGTTGTGATTAAAGAGATCAACAGCCAGCGAGTGTACCTGATCGGGGAGGTCAAGCGTGCAGGAGCTTATCCGCTGCTGCCTGGGGAGACTGTGCTGCAGGCGCTTTCGAGCAGCGGCGGGTTCACGATCTTTGCGAACATGAAGAAGATCTATGTGCTTCGGACAGTGAACGGGAAGCAGGACAAATATCCCGTCAACTACAAGGATGTGGTCGACGGAAAGCGGCCCGACCAAAACATCGTGCTCAAGGCGGGCGACACGATTGTTGTGCCATAGGAGCGCGCGATGAGCTTTCTGCAACGCAAGATGTGGCTAGCGTTGGGGATCGTCTGATGTGTGTGCCCGGCGTCTGGGCGCAATCACAGAGTCAGGACCAGGGGCAATCGCAGTCCCAATCCCAATCGCAGTCGCAGGATCAGTCTCAAGCGCCAATTCCCGCCGTACCATCCGCCGATAGTCCACTGCGGACAGCGGGAATTCGACTCAGAAGATGTGGAGCCGGATACCGCAGCCGCCTGTCGGGGGCGCAGACTCTCTCGCTGGGCCTTTCGGAGTCCCACAGCTATTGGGAGCCAGCGGCGAATGTCATTTCGACTGCGACGTCAAACGGTCTTGCCGGCAACCAGGGATGGACCAGTTTTTCGACTCTTCTCGGCGGGCTCAACCTGCACGTATCTTAATGGGCAGTCCGACCTTTCGCTGGACTATCGAGGGCGGAGGAGTGATTTCCAATGACGGGAGCGTTGCCAACTCGGTGATTCAAGAGCTGAGGTCTCATCGAGCAGCTTTCACTTCCGCCGGTCAACGCTCTCCTTTATCGACCGGACGTCCTATCTTCCCGAGTCGGCTTTCGGTTACGCGGGATTGGAATGCTGGTGGACGGGGACATCGGGCTTGCAGCCTGGTTTGACTCCCGAACGGGACGATTTTGACGACGCAGGTTCGGCAGATTGATAACACTTCGCTTGCATCGATCGATACGAAACTAAACGCCGCGATCGTCGATAACGTCTAATGGGTGGCTACTCCCTGTTGCATTTCTTTGGAAGTGACCTGATCGATTCGAACGCCACGATCGTCCAAGCCGGTTACAATCGGGACATAACCAGCAAAAACAGCTATCGCGGTGATTTATCGGTTCAGGGCGTTCCGCTTCAGCAACAGCACCCAGTCGATCAATGACAGCCTGATGCACGTGTCGTTTGCAAGGCGCGTGACCGGACGAATGAGCTTCCAGGTACAAGCAGGTCCGGAATACGCAAGCTTTGGAACGCCGATCTTGACTGGTTCCGCGTCGCAGGGCCCTACCGAGAGTTCGCGGTTGAGCTGGTCTCTGGGTTCGACATCTGAGCGTACCAGCTCGAACGGATGCAAGCTTGGCCTCACCTACAATCACGGGATTGCCGGCGGAGCAGGCGTTTTCGCGGGTTCAGTCGGAGACACGCTCAGAGGCGTCGTTTCGCACAACATCACGCAGACAGTGAACGGCACTTTCTCACTCGGGTATGGAGGAATCGGAATCTCGCGACTGCGGGTATCGACGAACCCCGGGGAAGTGTTCAACAACTGGTATGGAGTGTTCGGTGTATCAGCGACGGTTTGGAAGGATGCTGAGCGCGCGCTTCTCGTACGAGGCACAGTATCAAACATCAAATTTCAGTTTCTGCGCCGGTCCGACATGCGGTAACGCCGTGTTGATCCATCGGATGTTTCTGAGTCTAAATTGGCAGGGTGGCCCGAGAGGTTTCTGAGCGAGCGCGAGAGGGTTCGGAGGACTTGAATGCTGATGCATGGTGAGTTGGGTCTTGGGAGACTACTGGAGCATAGTTCGACGCCACTGGGTAATTATCTCTGATGTTGGCGGTCGATTGGGGCGCCGATCGGGTACGGGGTGTCGAAGTTTCTACCCAATCGCTACGAATCGACCACTCTGGTCCTGGTGCAAGGGCCCTCGGTGCCGACCAGTTTCGTGAAACCGGTGGATACGACGGGGATAAACGCGCGCCTGGCAACCATGCAGCAGGAAATTCTGAGCCGGACACGTCTGGAGCCGATCATCCGGCAATACGGCTTATATGCCTCGGAAGTTGACAAGGCTTCAATGGATGATCTGGTGGGCCGGCTGCAGAAGGCGATCGAAGTGACGCCTGTCCAGCCGATGGCCGAAACGCGCTCAAATGATTTGCCGGGCTTTTCTGTCGAAGTGACATTAGACAATCCGCGAACGGCCCAAGCCGTATGCACAGCGGTCACGTCGATGTTCATCGAAGAGAACCTCCGACTCCGAGAGCGGCAGTCCGGGGATACGACTCAGTTCATGTCCGAGCAACTCGCTGGCGCGAAGGCGAAACTGGATGAGCAGGACGCGAGACTGGCTGCCTTCCAAAGCCGCTACATGGGTGCGCTCCCGGACCAGGAGATGACGAACCTCAACATTCTGAATGGATTAACGTCGCAACTGGATGCAACGATGCAGGGGCTCTCAAACGCGCAACAAGACAAGAGCGTGGCGGAATCGTCTTTGAGCCAGCAACTCGCTTCGTGGCATGCATCGCAAACAGGGCAGACACCCCTCACAATGCAGGAGCAATTGATACAGTTGCAGAACCAGCTTGCCGATTTGCGAACACGGTACACGGACGATTATCCGGATGTGATCAAGGCAAAGGCGACCATCGCGGACTTGCAGAAGCAGATTGCAAAAAACAACGCCCAGACACAAGCCACCACCACCACCGATGAGACTCAGGATGACCCGTACGAACCGATCGCAGTCCGCCGGTTGCGAGCCCAAATCCGTTCCGACAATCAGATCATCGCGGAGCGGACAAAAGAGCAGGACAGAGTTCGAAACAAAATCAAGCTGTACGAGGAACGGATGCAGCTCAGCCCGGAAGTCGAGCTGCAGTACAAGGAGTTGACACGCGGACACAGCATGGCGCTGCAAAGCTACAATGACTTACAGCAGAAGGTGACAGACTCCGTGATGGCTACGGAGTTGGAGCACAGGCAGGAGGGAGAGCAGTTCCACGTGCTCGATCCCGCGAATTTGCCGGATACGCCCAGCTTTCCCAAGCGCCCACTTTTCGCATTCGGAGGATTTGCCGGAGGATTGGCGCTGGGAGTTGGCCTCACATTCATTCTGGAGATGCGAGACACCGCCGTCAGGACTGAGAAAGACGTTGAATTTGCGTTGAAGCTGCCTGTCATTGCGATGGTGCCGGTCGTAGGCCCGCTCGCCGAGGGCAAGCCCCAGACGAAGGCCAGGCTCTTCTCTTGCCAACCCCAGAACCGGCACGGACGCGTGAGGAATTGTGTACAAACGATTCTTTGGGCTACAAGAGAGCCCTTTCAAAGTTAACCCGGACCCGCGGTATCTCTACTTGACTGGCGGGACTCAGGAAGCCCTCGCGATCCTGAGCTACGGCATCAAGAACCGCAAAGGATTCATACTGCTTACCGGAGAAGTCGGAACCGGCAAGACGACGCTTCTGAATCGATTGCTGGACTGGCTCCATGAGGAGCAAGCGGCAACAGCTTTTATATTCAATTCGAAGCTGAACGAAAAACAGCTGTTTGATTACATGATGGCGGATTTTGGCATACCGTGCCCCTCAAACGAGAAAAGCCAGATGCTCTTGCGATTGAACCACTGGCTTCTTGAGCGGCATCGCTTGGGAAAGTCGGCCGTCTTGATCGTGGACGAAGCCCAAAACCTTTCGGTTGACGTCCTCGAGGAGATACGACTGCTGACGAACCTCGAAACTTCGACCGAAAAACTCTTGCAGATCGTTTTGTGCGGACAGCCGGAAATCGAAGAGAAACTCAGGTCACCTGAATTGCGGCAAGTTGCGGCAGAGAATCACCATACGATGCCACACTGCGCCTCTTACATTAGCGGAAACTCACGGGTACGTCGCCGAACGCCTGCGGAGGGCCGGGGCGAACGGGGAACCGATCTTCTCGAAGGAGGCGATCGAAGCCGTGCACGTGTATTCGCACGGAATTCCTCGGGTCGTGAATCTCCTTTGCGAGCATTCGCTGATCAACGCGTACGTGGAGCACGTTCGTCCCGTTCCCGCGCATGCGGTCGCGGAAGTGGCCCGGGAGTTCCAACTGGACGAGGAAGGGCCGCTCGTCGGTGTCCCGGCCGAGTCTCCGCGACCGGTTCAGAACCGAAGGGATGTACAGATGGTTGTTCAAAAGGTGCATCAGTTGCTTGGCGAACTTCGTCAGATCGCGGCGGAGCGCTCTCCGGCAGAGGAAAGGAACCCATGAGTCGCATTCACGAAGCTCTCAGAAAAGCCGAGCGGGAACGGGCGGCCCAGAAATCCGACGAACCCGCCTTCATTGGCCCGGAGGAGATGCCGGTTAACTCCGCGGCTGCGGCCGGCGTTGAAATCCTGACAAATCCGTCGTTGATGGAGCCTGGAGTACCACGCTCGAGCGAGTTTCTTCGAGTTGATGATCTCCGCGAGCGTTGCGCGCAAGTGAGTTGGCGGCTCGATCCTCGCCACAACGTTTTCATGAACTCTGATCCATCGACACCTGGAGCAGAAGAGTTTCGTACTCTCCGTTCGAGACTGTATCAGCTCCGTGGAAATCAACCGCTGCGGACGATACTGGTGACAAGTTCGGTTCCGGGCGAAGGCAAAACATTTACTGTCACGAACTTAGCCAACGCGATTATTCGTCAGCCGGGTCGCCGCGCTTTGATCATCGATGCAGACCTGCGGCGACCCCGCGTGCATGTGTCCCTGGGCGCTCCTGTCGCACCTGGTTTGGCGGAATACCTTAAAGGTGAGGCGGACGAGACGGCCGTGATTCAGCGCGGCCAGGACTCCGATCTCTATCTTATTCCCGGCGGCGGCGAGGTCACCAACCCAAGCGAACTTCTCTCGAACGGACGACTGAAGAACTTGCTGGAACGCGTAAGCTCCTTGTTCGATTGGGTGATCCTCGATTCGCCGCCATGCGTCCCGGTTTCCGATGCAAGCGTGCTGGCAGACATGTGCGATGGGCTGTTACTGGTGGTGCGATCCGGATCGACCCCGCTGGAAATCGCCCGCAAAGCCGTTCAAGAACTGCAGGGGAAGAACATTGTAGGAGTGGTCTTGAACGCAGTCGGAAAATCTGATCTCTACCACGGATATCACTACTATCAGGGTTACGGTTACGGTGATCGCACTGAGAGCAGCGCCACCGCCTGACGTCGTGTCGATCGTCAGCCCGATGTAAGAGACTTCTCGCCAGCCGCAGCGCTTCCAAGGGAAGACCATTGCCGGACGAGGTAGCGCCGCGTCTACAGACAAATTGCGTCCATCCATACAGGATATCCCTATACGATTCATGAGTTTCCGGGAAGCCGGAGTGGAAAAGAATTGCAACTCTGGTCCAAGGAAGGTTCACACCAGAGTCCCATCTGACCGGCTGAAAGCCTGCCTCAAGAGCTAGAAGTTCATGGAAGTCCTGCAGCAGACGAGACTTAAGTGATCGTCGAAGGGCTGGAACGTTGCGTGCAACGCTGAACTGCGGAGCAGGCGGAAGAGACTCTGGGTGGGTGAGAAATAACGCCGGCGAGGACGATGCTGGCGAAGGCAGAAAGGAATCTGGAATGTTCCAAGTGGTCGGCCAGGAAAACGCGCAACTACTCTCCGAGGAAGTCTTCCTCCGAATGCTGTCTCGAGAAAGAAAGAGAGCGGAACGGTTTGGCAAGGCCTTCCTGCTGATGCTCGTTGAAACCAGCAGCATATTCCGAAACGGAGATCTGGGTAGACTGGGCAGCGTTGTTGCCGAGGCGGTTCGCGAGACAGACCTGTTCGGGTGGCTCGATGCTGGATCGGCAATGGGAGTGATCTTCGCCGAGTTGGGTGAAACGGAGCCAGAAGTTGCGGCAAACGTTATCGAAAACAAACTCACGGCCGCGCTTCAGGCTTCTCTCAGCTCTGACGCGCTGAACGGCATCTCTATTTCCTTCGTTGAGTGTTCAGGCAGTGGGACCGGCGAAAAGCTGATTCCGGCGTCTTATTCCACCGGGCGCCTCCTTGAAGTGGCGTCGACAACGCAGTTTTCCCCTCCGCAGCGGTCGACGTTTCCCGCGCACGTCCCGAGTGCTTTCTATTCGACCGGGCACAAGCTTGACTTCGGCCTGACACCGGCCCCACGCGGTTGCGAGTGCAGCAAGTGTAAGGCAGCGCGCCTCGCGGTGTGACCGGGTACCAGGGCTTTCGGTTCTCGCCGAAGTCTTTAGTTCGGGCGAAAAGCGTTAGCACAATGGAGTAACTTCTTTCAGTATTTTGCTCATTGGGTGGCGGAGCCTTCTTCGTTGTGCCTGCAGCCAAGCGTTGAGAATAAAGCAATTAGTGGGCATTCGACCGATGCGAAGGGACGGGTTCTCGGAGATGGCATTGCTCATGCTTGGGAAAGAGTGCGTGGACCTCATGTTGCTAGCTTGACCGTTCAGGTGCAGAGGCCCTAGCACCTATGTCGTTTACCTTCATCGGAACTCAGCCCGCAGACACACGTCCAATCATTGATGGCCCGCTTTTCCGGCAACTGTTAGCCCAGGAAAAGAAGAGGTCGCAACGGTCAGGGAATTCCTTCCTGTTGGTGGTGATGCGCATCGAGGACGACTTGCGCGGCCAGGAGGAGCGGGAAGCGCTTGCAATGCTTCGGCGACGGATTTTCTCCAAGATTCGGGATACCGACCTGGTCGGCTGGTATGACGAAAACGAGTCGGCGCTCGGGATCCTGTTTACCGAAATCGGCGATCCGAACCAGACGTCCGTGTCCGCGGTCCTCGGCCGAGTGAGGGAAGCGGTTTCACGGCGGGTAAAGCAGGAACGGCCAGGGGAAATACGTTGCCGCGTGTTTGAGAAAGGCGAGAGTCACTATTATGGTTCTCTTGAGCCATATGTGACGACCGGCGATTGAGGCCCGCGCCGCCTCCCCTGCAACCAGCCTGAATTCGGGCAGCGTTAGGAAGACCGCAAAAAACAGCAGCGCCAGGAGATCGAGTTGGCAACTTGGACAAACAGACGAATGGTCCCCAGACCGCCTTTGAATCGGCCTGCGGTCTCGGCTGAGGACCGTCATGTTCTTGACCAAGAGTCGTTTCAAACGATGATCGCGCTGGAGCGAAAGCGAAGCGAGCGCTCGCACCGAGCTTACGCTCTGGTTCTGGTGACATCTTTCAAGGGCGCGCACCCCCCAAAAAGTCTGCTGGATAAGATCGCGAGTATCTTGCCGACTCTTACGCGAGATACGGATTTGACGGGCTGGCATAAGGCCGGGTCGGTTGTGGGGGTGATTTTCACGGACATTCCTGGCCGCGAAAAGAACGCCGTCGTTCCCAACATCGTTGCCAGGGTCGTGGAAACTTTGCGCTTGCAACTGACGTCCACGGAGTTCGCGCAGATTTCGATCTCCGTGAATTGCTATCCTGAAGACTGGCGACTTGACGCGCTAAGGCGGCCAAGCAATCCGGCCCTCTATCCAGATCTGGCCTGGCGCGACAGATCCAGAAGAGTCGCGATCGTGACGAAAAGAATCATGGATATTGTTGGCGCGTTGATCGCGCTGATTCTGCTGGGGCCGGCATTTGTGGTGATCGCGATCGCAATTAAACTGACCTCACGTGGGCCTGTATTCTTTCGGCAGCGACGAGTTGGTCAACATGGGCAGCCATTCATCATGCTCAAATTCCGATCGATGTGCATGGGCAACGATACATCCGTGCACGAACAGTGGTTTCATTCGTTCTACAATGGCAAAGCCAAACGGCACGCCGACGATGGCAACTCCAATGGGTCGTACAAGCTGCCGCATGACCCGCGAGTCACTCCGGTGGGTCGATTCCTGCGGAGAAGCAGTCTGGATGAAATGCCGCAATTCATTAACGTGCTGAGGGGGGAGATGTCGCTCGTTGGACCGCGACCGCCCATCCCTTACGAAGTCGACGTCTATCAGGCATGGCACCGAGGGCGGGTACTGCAGGCAAAGCCGGGCATAACGGGGCTGTGGCAGGTGCACGGGAGAAGCCGGGTCTCTTTCGACGAGATGGTTCGGCTGGACCTGCGGTACGCGCGCACCTGGTCAATTTGGCTCGACATCAAGATCCTTCTCAAGACGCCAGCCGCGGTCTTTTTCGGTGAAGGAGCATACTGAACCGAGGATTGCCGGGTGGCAAATTGGAACGCCAGAGCACCTGTGGCGGGAAAAGTCCAACAAGAACGTGAAATATTCCTCCGAAGTGAGCATCCGGAAGCGCCTTCAAGCCGGCTAGGCTGTGACTAGCATGAAAAAAACGCAAAAACAAAAGTGATGTGGATCGATCTCGACAACTCCCCACATGTTCCCTTTTTTCTGCCAATTATCGAGGAGCTGAAAAGCCATGGCATTGAATTGGTTCTGACCGCCCGAGACACGTATCAGGTGACGGAGCTGATCGAGTACTTTTCGCTGAACTGCAAAGTGGTTGGCCGGCACTACGGGAAGGCCAAGCTGCTCAAAATCGCGGGCAACTGCCTCCGCGCGGCGGAGCTACTGCCTCTCGCGTTCTGCGCGGCGACCTGATCTGGCCATTTCTCACGGTTCGCGAGCCCAGGTACTCGTGTGCAAATCGCTGGGGATCCCCTCGCTGGTGATGCACGACTACGAGTACAGCACAAAGACTGGCTTTATCGAGCCGAACTGGACCCTGATACCCGATGTGATACCGAACGGAGCCATGAGTAAAAAGACGAACCGGGTTCTGAGGTATCCAGGATTAAAGGAGGACGTGTACATTCCCCAGTTTCGTCCGGATGCGTCGATTCTCCGCCAATTTGGGCTGGATGGCGCCGATCTGATCGTGACATTGCGCCCTCCGGCGACCGAGGCGCATTACCATAATCCAGAGAGCGACGTCTTGTTTGCGGAAACGGTCCGTTATCTGGCGGAGAGCCGGGAGTTCGTGTGGTTGTGCTTCCGCGGAGCGCAAAGCAACAGGAACAAATCCGGAAGGATTGGCCAGACGTGTTTTCCTCGGGCCGGATGGTTATTCCGGGACAGGCTGTCAACGGGCTGAACTTGATCTGGTTCTCTGACCTGGTAATCAGCGGCGGCGGCACAATGAACCGCGAGGCCGCGGCGCTCGGCGTGCCCGTGTACAGCATTTTTCGAGGCAAGATCGGCGCAGTTGATAAATATCTTTCGGAAAGCGGCCGGCTGGTGCTGATCGAAAACGTTCACGAGGTGAGAAGTAAGATTCGCTTGGTGCCTTGGAAGCGACCGCAGCAGCCGAGCGGCAGCAACGATGGCGCGTTGCAGAGTATTATTCGGACGATCCTTTCAATTCTTGAGAATGGGCAACCTGCAGCCGAGAGTTATCGGAGCGGCATATCGCATCCCACATCTAACGTCAACTGGTAACCGGACAGGCGAGCCACGTGCCAAGCGGCGCCGGAAATCGCCAATGCGATCGACGGGTCCGTTCGCGAGACAGTACACCATCTCGACCCTCTATCGGATGCCCGCTGGGATGACTTCGTGGCGAAGCATCCGCGCTCGTCCGTCTTCCATTCCTCCCAATGGTTGAGGGCGCTCAGGCAAACGTACGGTTATCAAAGCGGTCGCGTATACCACGTCCGAGCCTGGTTAGGAGCTGGAAAACGCGATGCTGTTTTGCCGCATCCAGAGCTGGGTGACGGGCCGCCGATTAGTGTCACTCCCGTTTTCCGATCACTGCGAACCCTTGATGGACCGGCCACAGGATGTCGAGGCGGTGATTGGCTTCCTGGAAGGCCGAATGCGA
Source organism: uncultured Acidobacteriota bacterium (assembly GCA_963753475.1). Taxonomy (GTDB): domain Bacteria; phylum Acidobacteriota; class Terriglobia; order Acidiferrales; family UBA7541; genus Palsa-295. The sequence goes on along the minus strand of CAVWCN010000015.1, from coordinate 10,279 downwards.
AGCGAGAAGTGGCGCTATATCGAAGTTCGCCCGCTGAGTGGCATGAACGTCGCTACGGCGCTGCGTGCCACAACGACGCGATACACTTTTCATGAGTTGGACCTCCGGCCCGATCTCGAAACGATCTTCAGGAACCTGCATAAGGATTCGATTCAGAGGAAAATTGCCCGGGCACAACGTGAAAAATTGTGCTACGAAGAAGGCAGAAGCGATTCGCTCCTGGATGATTTTTACCGGCTGCTCACATTCGCTCGTCGCCGGCACCGCCTGCCGCCCCAACCGAAAGCATGGTTCCGGAACCTGACGAACTGCTTTGGGGAGGCGCTTAAGATTCGAATTGCGCGGAGGGACGGCCGCGCATTGGCAGGCATGATCACGATCCGGAACAAAGACACGTTGGTATACAAGTACGGTGGTTCCGACCATCGATACCACAATCTTGGGAGCATGCACCTGCTATACTGGACGTCAATTCAAGAGGCTAAAGCTGCTGGGCTGCGATTCTTCGATTTCGGACGGACCGATGCAGATCAACCGGGCTTGATCACGTTCAAGAAACGCTGGGGAACCCAAGAATCGACACTGGTCTACTCGCGATTCTCCCTTTCGGAAAAATCGAGCCATGTGTTTGATTTGTCTTCAGCGGCGCCGAGGTTGGCCGCCGCCCGACAGATTGTTCGTTATATCCCGAACCCGGTGCTTTCAGCGCTGGGTCGGCTTTTTTACAAACACGTGGGCTGATCCTGGTGACTTGAGAGCCATTCGCCTGCGAGCAAGAGAGGGATTAGCTCTATCCACTAAAGACATGGAGAATCCGTGGTTCCGGAAAACTTAAGATTCGGCGGCGGGGTCGCGAGCACCACTCTGAATCCCGTGGTGATGGTGATTCTGGTGATCACCTGCGCCCTGATCCTCTTCCTGCCGCAGAGAAAGATCATCGTCCCGTTCCTGTTGGCCGCGATCCTGATTCCGCTCGACCAAATTCTCGTCGTCGGCGGGTTGCACTTCCCTCTGTTGCGAGTTCTGATTCTTGCTGGGATGGTTCGGATATTTGTCATCAAGGGTTCGGGAGAATGGAAGATCTTCAGTGGCGGCTTCAACAAAATCGATGCCGCCGTGATCCTTCTCGCTGTTATCACTGCGGTGGCTGGAGTTTTGCTGTTCCGCAACGGTCAAGCTGTTATTTATCAACTTGGGGGACTATACACGGCGCTGGGCACTTACTGTTTACTGCGATGTCTAATCCGTGACCGGGCGGACGTTTGTGCGGGCCATTCGCGTGCTCGCCGCATTGTTCTTGGACTTGGTGGCAGTTATGGTTGTTGAACATCTGACCAGAGGATGGAATCCCTACGCGCTGCTCAAGGGCGCGAACGCGAAATCTTCGCTGCCGAACTGATCAGGAATGGTCGCGTCCGTGCCATGGGAGCTTTTCTCAACCCATTTTGGCAGGCACCTTTGGGGCGGTAGCGATGGCTCTTTTTATCATCTGTGGCTGAGCCGACAAGAAAGAACGTCGGGTAGCATTGGCTGGAATGTTCGGTGCGACGATCATGGTATGCGGCGAGCAGCTCAAGCACCCCGGTGATGGCCTACGTCGCTGGCGTCGGGGCGCTGTGCTTTTGGCCCATACGGAATTCGATGCGCATTGTCCGGTGGGGCGTAGTCATCATGTTGGTGGTGCTGCAGACTTTCATGACATCGCCGGTGTACCACATCATTACGCATTTGAACACAGGAGATTCGTACCATCGCTACCAGCTGATTGACCAGTGTGTCCGCCATTTTTCCAGTTGGTGGCTGATCGGGACGGCTTCCAACGCATCCTGGGGCTGGGATATGTGGGATACGGCCAATCAATACGTCACGACGCGGTCAACGGAGGTCTACTTGGTCTGATCCTCCTCATCGCTGTTATTGTTCACGGTTTCAAGTACTTGGGCCGCGCCCGGCGAGGTGCGGACGATACACGCGATCAACTTTCTTCTGGGCAATGGGGTCGGCACTCTTCGCGTATATGGTAGCGTTTTTCGGAATCTCCTTGTGGGATCAGAGCGTGGTGGAATGGTATTTGCTTCTGGCCTTTATCGGGGCCATCGCGGCGCCGCAGGTGCGAGGCGTGCGAAGAGGTTAGGAAGTAGGTTGACGCCGGATGTGGCACCGGGTACGGATGCCGGTAGTGCCGAACCGGTTTATGCGGCATGGAGAGGACGTCGGTTTGCAGAACGCGAAGACCTGAACGTCGGGAACCTTCATCGGATACTGAAAGGTGACGAAGAGTTGGACGGTCAACTGCCAACCAGACCCACTACGCGAAGAGGCGTTTGATGCATTTACAAAAGATCCAATCTGACCGTCTCATGTTAGCGGAATCCAGTGGGGCAAGGCGATTCTGCCGAAGAAAGAGCTTCTTGTGAAGCTTTCAATCATAATCCTGTGCTGGAACGACCTGAGGGTTATAGGCGATTGCCTCGCATCCATCTATGCTGGGACCCGCTGTGATTTTGAGGTGATAATTTCTGATAACGGCTCAAGTGACGGTTCGATTGAGTTCATTCGCAGCAGCTACCCACAGGTTCGCCTAATTGAAAATGGTAGGAATCTGAGATTCGCGAAAGGAAACAATGTTGCGATTGAAGCGAGCCAAGGAGAATACGTGCTGATATTGAATCCCGATACGATCGTCCATGATGGCGCCCTGGATAAGTTGATTGCCTTTGCCGACAAGCCCCCGAGGCGGGGCGCTTCGGGTGCAAGGTACTGAATTCCGACGGTTCGTATCAAGGATGCGCGCGGCCCCTGCCGACGCCAGAATCAGAATGGATGGCGGCTTTTTGGCTGAAGGCTCTCGGATTTCTTTTCAGACAGGCTTCATGCCGGTTTGTATTGGCGTTGGAGAGGTGGCGACGAGCGTACGGTCGGCTGGTTGGCAGGCTGCTTTATTTTAGTTCGGAGAGAACCGTTGAAACGTTTAGGTGGCTTTGACTCTCAGTTTTTCTACTACTACGAAGACACGGATCTTTGCCACCGGTGTGGGACGCCGGGCTACACAGTCATGTACACGCCTATTGCGGCGATCACGCACCTTGGAGGGCAATCGACGAAGAAAAAGTTTCCCGAACTGGCCTTTCAGCTGGATGCCCAGATAACGCGCTATCGCTACTTTTATAAGTATTACGGAGAGGAGGCGTTCGGAGTTGCCGCCTCGCTGCTTTGACGTCGCTGCTCGTCAGACGCCTTGGTTATGGTGCGTTTACTTGGCGAAACCAGTGAGGCTTTACGAAGGAGACTAGAGGTACTTCGAGCGCTATTTCAATGGAACCGTAAAGTTGACCCGGTTCGGCTTGTCGAGAACGGGGAGGAGCCTGTACTAGATCTTAGAGCTAGAGGGTCGCGTAGTGGAAAGATAGCTTATTTTACTGTTCTCTTAATAATTGTTTTGATCGATTTGCGAGTTTTGACTGTCCGAAAGCGAGGATTCCGAGTTTATAATGGATTTCAAAGTCGAATCGAGGTCACTTGCGAGATGTGGTTGTGCTGGTGCCTGAGATATTTCAGGACAGCCGCGGCTTTTTTATGGAGATTTTTCGAGAGGACCAATTCAGCGAACTAGGCTTGCCTCACTCACTTTGCGCAGGACAATCATTCGCGTTCCGTTAAGGGAGTGGTGCGGGGCTTGCATTTTCAATGGGACCCGCCCATGGGCAAGCTCATGCGTGTCACTGTAGGCAGCGCTTTCCTGGTTGCCGTGGATATTCGCAAAGGATCGCCGACGCTGGGAATGGGTTGGCGTCGAGGCTTCAGCCGAAAACAGCGCCAGGTGTGGGCTCCGCCGGTTTTGCTCGAGGCTTTTGCGTGCTTTCCGATGTCGCGGAGATCCAGTACAAATGCACGGGCCTGTACAACAACAAGGGCGAGTCTGGCATTCGTTGGGACGATCCGGAAATCGGCATCGAGTGGCCTTTGCGCGACCTTGCTCTCGGAGAAAGACCGAAACGCACAAACCCTGGCCCAGTGGCTGGCGCGGCCGGAATCGAGCAATTTCAAGCTACTGATAAATGCGGGTCGCGAATTTTGGAGGAGAATATGAAACTTCTCATCGCTGGCGGCGCCGGGTATGTAGGCTCACGTTGATTCCGAAACTGCTCGATCGAGGCTACAAGGTCGATGTGGTGGATCTGTTCTGGTTTGGCAACCACTTGCCGCGGCCAAGTGGGTATTCTGAACAAGGACATCTTTCAACTCACGGAGGAGGATCTGGAGCCGTACGATCAGGTGATTTTTCTTGCTGGCCTGTCCAACGATCCGATGGCGGAGTACTCGCCGAGCAAGAACTTCGTCTTCAACGCGGCCGCTCCGGCCTATCTGGCGTACACGGCCAAAAATGCGAAGGTGAAGCGGTACATCTACGCAGTTCCTGCTCCGTTTACGGCTACACGGAAAATGAGCTTTATGACGAGACTCGCCCGGTGGCTCCAGCTACCCCTACGGCATTTCGAAACTGCAGGGCGAGCAAGCCGCGATGCAACTCGTCGGACGAAGATTTCTCGGTGATCTCGCTGCGCAAGGGAACGATTTCCGGCTACAGCCCGCGCATGCGCTTCGATCTGATCATCAATACGATGTTCAAGAGCGCTATGAAGGATCGCACCATCACGGTTAACAATCCTTCGATCTGGAGGCCGATTCTGAGCATCGAGGACGCTGCCACGGCCTATATTCGGGCGATCGAAGCGAACCACAAGATCTCGGGAATTTTCAACATCGCCTCCGGCAATTACACGGTTGGCGAAGTCGGCGACCTGGTTAAGAGCGGCGTCGAGGAGCGGCTGGGTACTTCGATGTCACTTCTCCATCAAGCACATCCAGGATTTCCGAAATTACAAGGTCAGCATCGAAAAGGCCAAAAACGTGCTTGAGCTTCCATCCCGCTGACGATCTGAGAGCCATCGTCACGAACCTGATCGACAACATGGACAAGTTTCAGGACTGGGACAATCCACTGTATTCCAATATCGCAGTCGTTCAAAGCACTTGAAAGCGGAATTGAAATCCACGACAATGGCGGAAGCGCGTTACCATGAAGATTGCGGTGATCGGCGCGAACGGCCAGCTCGGCGTGACGTGGTGTACGCTTTTGCGACCCACGGGGATTTAGTTTATGCCCTAACGCACGCGGATATCGAGCTGTCGGATTCGGGTTCCGTTTCTGGCCGTCTGAAGGACCTGCAGTCCGCACGTGATCGTGAATACGGCGGCGATGCACCACGTCGAGAATTGCGAGCGTGAGCCGGCGCGAGGCATTCGCGGTAAATGCGCTGGGGGCGAGGAACCTAGCGATCGCAGCACGGAATTCAGATGCTCGTTCTTATGCACGTCAGCACCGATTACGTTTTCGACGGCGAAAAGGCGAGTCCGTACGTGGAATCCGATGCTCCCCTGCCGCTGAATGTCTACGGAAACACCAAGCTGGCTGGCGAACACTTCGTTCGTTCCGCGTCACAAACACTTCGTGGTTCGCACCTCGGCTCTTTACGGGGCTTCCCTGCCGGGCCAAGGGCGGGCTGAATTTTATCGAGCTCATGTTGAAGCTGGCGCGGGAGCGCGGCGAAGCCCGGGTGGTCGACAGCGAGTTTGTGACGCCGACCTCGACTGCCGAATTTGCAGGGCAAATGGTTCGCCTGAGCCGATCGGACGCCTATGGGCTGTATCACGCCACTGCCGAAGGCAGCTGCTCCTGGTACGAATTCGCCCGCGAAATCTTTACGCTGGCCGATGTGAAGGTCAACCTCAAGATCGCGGGACCGAATGAGTTTCCCATTAAAGTCGCGCGCCCGAATACTCCGTTCTCGAGAATCGCGAACTGAAGTGCAGAGGCTTGAGCGTCTTTGAGCCCTGGCAGAATGCCGTTCGCGAATATCTTTCCGCCCGGCAACACACCAGGCGGGAGCCTAAGTCGGACGTCATACGGAGGCGGACTTGAGTCTTTCGCAATCGGGTAGACAACTTCCTTGCAAACCTTGACTCAAAACAGCGCGCAGAAGTCTGGCCGGAGGGCGACGGGGCCGATGACGGCCGCCCATAACGAAGAGTCCCTGATCGAGGGCACGATCAACAGCGTGCTGGCGCCAAACACTTCGCCCGGAGCGATGGGTTGTCGTAAGCGACGGTTCCACCGACAAGACTGACGACATCGTCGAGAGCTATGCCAAGATCACGAGTTCATTCGCTTTTTGAAACTGGCGAGACCGGCGGGACGGAGCTTTGGATCAAAAGGGATGGCGCTGCAGAAGGGCGGCAAGCTGCTGGACGGAGTTTCATTCGAGTTCATCGGCAACCTTGACGCTGACATTACGCTTGAGCCGCCCTATTTCGAGGCTCTCATGGGCCACTTCGATCTCGACCCGCAACTCGGTCTGGCGGCGGGCTTGGTTTGTGAACGGCGCGGCGGAACGTTTCAAGGCCGTGCCTCGAATCGCATAGACTGCGTCTCGTATGCGGCGCAATTGGTTCGACGCGAATGCTACTGCGCTATTGGCGGCTATTCCGTGCTCAAGTACGGAGGAGAAGACTGGTACGCTCAGCAATGCGCGAAGATGAAAGGATGGAATGCAGTGACCATCCCCTCCTTGCGTGTGTTTCATCACAGACACACTGGAATTTCCAGTACGCCATTCAAACATCAATTCCGCGCCGGTCGCGTGGACTATTCCATGGGCAACGACCCTGCTTTTGAGTTTCTGAAGTGCGCGGTGCGCGTCTGGGAATTGCCGTGGTTCCTGGGGGCTGTTACGAGATTTCTCGGGTTTGCATGGTCCAGCATACGCGGTGAGAAGAGACCCGTTTCGCGAGAGTTCATTGATTTCCTGCGAAAAGAGCAGAGAGCGAAGGTGCTTGGTCTGTTCAATGGTACGGGGCGCGAGCGCCTGCCGCGCGTTCAGGCCCGTTGACCATCAATTTCGGCAGATCGTTAAAATCCCTCCTCCGTTTGGCTCCATTAACTGACTCCCACAACTGTGCTGCTCGGTTAGCCTGACCCGCGGGCCGGGCGGGTTAGTTGACCTCTGGGCTGACCTTCGGGACAGTTGGCTTAGGCTGCGCCTTGCGTTACTTTCCTATTGGTAGAAGGATTTTCGCGGAGGTGAGGGATGCGACACATTCGGTTTCTGGCACTCATATTCACGGCCTTGGTTCTCCTGACAGCGACGCGAGCGGGCGCCCAGGGTAGAACCTTTTATATTTCATACTCGTCCGGTTCGAACTCCAATCCGGGGAGCAGTCGGCGCCCTGGAGGAGTCATCCCTACATGTCAAGCGGAGCAGCTTGCACAGGAACTGGAAGCGCGCCGTCCTACGCACACCAGGCGGGCGACCGTTTCATTTTCAAGGGGGCGACACGTGGCCCGCCGGCTGCCCGCCTCTCGCGATCAAGGCGAGCGGAAGCGCCAGCGCGATTGACTATTACGGCGTGGACAAGTCGTGGTACTCGGGCGCTCGTGGACGCCGGCCGATCTTTGACGCCAACTACTCAAACGTGTCGGACACAATGACCATGCAGGCTAATCCAGATAACCAATGCCCAGATCTGTAGATCAGGGATCAAGGGTTAATTCCGGCGACTGGGTACACGACCATAAACTGCGGGATCGACTTCGGCAAGACTGCAGCGGCTCGCCTGCCGGAGCGATCGTTGAGAACAGCTATATCCACCATCGGGCCTGTGACCTCAAATCTCAACGGTTTCAGTCTCGGGAACTGTATCGGCGGACGCTGATGTTGTGAAGAGCATGGAGTCTGCTCGGACACAAATGACGTTTTCAACGGCACGACCAAGATCACCGGGACGAATGGCGAACGGGCGGCGGGATTGGCATTGCAAACGAGGCGGCAGGCAACAAGGTCCATGATCTGTGGGAGGGGATAACCCTCTGTTCAAGCATCCACGACAATGACATTTATCACGTTTACCAGAACACGGCAGCGAAGCTGATTGCCGGCGGCGGCGCGCACACACAGTTACCCAGAACATATTCCTGCAGCGGCAGCGACGGAGGCACGCTGATTTACAACAATGCGGTGCATGACAGCACTCCCGGTATCGGTGGCTCGCATGCGCTATCACTCCGGTGTCCAACAACGTGATCTGGAACACCGGACCGCAGTATCCGATTCGGATTTCCTGTCCGACTGCGCTAGAAGACAGCTCCTCCCAGGTCGGCTACATCCTGACAACACGATAGACGTGACTCAGGGAGGTGCGGCGGCGGCGAGCGTTGTTGGGGCAATGTATCGGGTTTGCTGGGCTCACGTAGATCCGAGAACAACGTGCTGATGATCGGCTTAGTGGAGGCTTCGATTTCTCGTCGGCTACGGAGCACGTCTCGAATAACTACTCGATGCCGAAATCAGAGGCCGCCACCTACGGACTCACAAGCCCAAACCTGTACGCGCCAATCTCTCTGTTCATGGGGAATGCGGTAGGACAGGGGAGCGAATCTCAGTCCCTTCGTTTAGCGAGTCTCGTGGCGCTTTGTGAGGACGCGCGGAGGGCGTCGGACGGCGGGACCTCCCAGACGAGGTCGACGCCTTGGACGCTCGGGGCTTTTGAGTTCGGTGGACAGATCCGCGGCCGGATGCACCGTGTTACAGCGGTCGTGAGTAATGACTTCCCGTGGCGCGAACGATAAGAATGTGCGGTTACACTCGGCATCGCATGGTAGCGCAGTATTTTACTCATGAATTTATTCTACCTGCAGATCGCTCCCGGTGTATGTTGAGAGAGACTGGTGGATCAGCGCAACGACGTCCGCGTCTTATATAGCTTTCCTCACCGACTTGGCGCCGGTAGAATCTGCTATACCGCCTGGCAACAAGTGAATGCTCTGGCGGCAGCTGGAGCGCAAGTGACGGTCTTCACTAGCTCGCTAGCGCGCCCGGTGGCCCACAGTGCGCGTGCGTAAAAACTTGCTGGTAAGGTTGCGGGTTCCTTATTGAGTTTTGGGGAGTCGTCGCGCGATGGCCCTGCACGATCGCATTGTGGCTCACGAGCTGAAGCGGACGGCTGGCGAATTACGTCATTCATCTCGGCCCTCTGGCGCCTTAGAGACGATCCGGGCTGCGCGGGGAATGGAGTATTCCCACACTTTCCAGTCGGGGTGGCTTACAATTCGTCCGCTTTACGAGGTTGTCGCGGAAGGAAGTTAGCCGAATCCGGCGAAACGCTGCCCGAGAATTTCGACGAGAGTTCCTTCAATGCAGCGGTTTTGAAAGGGAGGAGGAAGAGTTCAGCTTGTTAACATTGAACGCCCTTCCAGTTTCACTGTGAACTTCTTCGTCGGGCTGGTTTCGTGTTCCGAAACTCGCCCGGCATTTCTATGGCGCTGATTTGGAGGTCTTTCATCCCGGTGCGCGGGAAATACCCAAAGATCCATTCACGATGTTGTTTGCCGCTTGCTTGGTGCATAAGGGGCTGCACTTTGCACTGGAGTCTTGCTAGAGTCGCCCGCGCACCGCGACGGTCAGTTTTGATCGCTGGCGATTTCTTTGTTCGCGTACCGAAGAGAGCTCTAAAGCAATTGGTTTATTCCAGCATTCGCGTGCTAGGGCAGCGGAATGACGTTCCGGAATTGATGCGCCAGAGCCATGCCTGTTTTGAGCCTGGAAGAGGGCTTTGGTCTGGTTTGCACGGAAGCCATGGCAAGCGAATCGTGTTCGACGAGTGTCAAATGCCTGTACTGAATTCTGCGTGCATGGAAGAATGCACTTGTGAGTGCCGTAGGAGACGTGCAAGCCCTGATACAGCACATCACGTCTCTCCACGAAGATCGCGAGCTCTTGCGGGAACTCCGCACGGCGGGTATCTTCAAATCGGTCGGTTGGACTCGACCTGGAAGGCTTCGGGGAGGGCCCTGGTGAAAATCTATCGAGGACTAGTCGATACGAGACAGGGCGGGACTCGTGTGAATGGCCTAGGCGCAAAATCTGGAGCGATCCGCGGGATGTCCTGTTGGCCTTGCCGAAGTTCGAAAAGACTAAGATGAGATCGTGAGCTGGATATCCGCAGCTATGGAACGGAAGTTACGGTCATTTGCAGGGGGTTTCTGAGTATTGAAGCATGCCGCTATGACTCGGATCTTCGTCGGTCGAAGACTCCAGAAACTCGGCAAGGACGTGGAGGTCGTCAGGGCAACGCAACTGAATATCTGGGTTATTTCCGTTTGCCCACGAGGTGTGTTTTCAGCAAGACCAACCGAACGAGGTACGCAGGCAAAAAAAAAAAA
>CAVWCN010000014.1:0-145308 GCA_963753475.1 uncultured Acidobacteriota bacterium | reverse complement strand
CACCGTCACGTGCAGCCATCAGACTACGCGAAAACGTTCACTTCGTCGTCGCGTTTCAATTGAAGATCCTCTCCTCAGACGCGCTACAGAATGGCTTTCCGTCCAGTTCTCGAGCATGTGCTTCACCTTGCCCATGAACTGGTGCGCCATCGCGCCGTCGACGACGCGGTGGTCGTAGCGACAGCGTGAGATAGACCATCGAGCGGATGGCGATGGCATCGTCGATCACCACCGGCCGCTTCTCGATCGCGCCGATGCCGAGAATCGCGACGTTCGGCTGGTTGATCACCGGCAGGCCCAACAGCCCGCCGAAGACGCCCGGATTCGTGATCGAAAAAGTGCTTTCGGCCACTTCTTCGGGCTTGAGCTTTTTCGCGCGGGCGCGCTCGGCCAGATCGTTGATCGCGCGCGCGATGCCCAGGAAATTCTTCTCCTCGGCGTTCTTGATCACCGGCACGATCAGCCCCCAGTCGAGCGCCACGGCGATGCCGATGTTGCACTCCTTGTGCAGGACCATGTTCGTGCCGTCCACCGACGCGTTCACCGTGGGAAACGCGCGCAGCCCTTCCACGCCGCGCGCACGAAGAACGGCATGAAGGTGAGCTTCGTGCCGCGCGTTTGCTCGAATTTGTCTTTCTTCTTCGCGCGCACCGCGGCGATTCCCGTGACGTCCGCTTCGTCCACCGAATAGACGTGCGGCGAAACGCGCTTCGAGAGCACCATGTGCTCGGCGATGCGCTGGCGCATCACGGACATGGGCTGCACTTCGTAGTGGCCGAAGTACATTTTTTCGCGCGGCACGGCCGTTTCGAGCACCGCGGATGCAGCGCGCCGCCGGCCGCGGGAGGCGGCGGCGGACGCGGGAGCGCGGAACGGCCGGAGCGGCTCGGCGCCGCACCGGCTTGCGGCAGCTGTCGCGGCCGCCGCCCTCGATGGCGGCGCAGAATATCGTTCTTGCTGACGCGGCCGCCCGCGCCGGTTCCCGGCACTTGCGAGAGGTCCACGTTGTGTTCGCGCGCGATGCGGCGGACCAGCGGAGAGCTGCGAATCTTCTCGGCCGTTGCGGCCGCTGCGGCGGCGCGGCGAGCGTGGCTGGCGAAGGCGCGGCGGAGCGCGAGTGCCGGCGCGGAACTCGTCGCCGGCTTCTGCGGGCTCGAGGCTTGCGCTGATGCCGCCGCGAGCGGCTGCTGCTGGCCGGCGGCTTTGCGGCGGCTTGCCGGCTTGGCCGGTGCGGGCGATGCGGCCGCGGCGCCGGCGCCGTCCGCGTCAATCACGGCGACGACCGTCTGAATCGGCACGGTCTGGCCCTCGTTGACCTTGATCTCCTTCAGCACGCCGGCCGCGGGCGACGGAATTTCCGCGTCCACTTTGTCGGTCGAAATTTCGAACAGCGGCTCGTCGCGCTCGATCTTGTCGCCCGGCTTTCTTCAGCCATTTCGTGATCGTGCCTTCGAAAATGCTCTCGCCCATCTGGGGCATGATGACGTCCATTTCATTCCCTCCAATTCAGAACGGAAGATCATGCTGCAAGCGAACCCGTGGCGCTATCTGCGGCAGAGCCGCACTCTTTGCCGAATCAATATTTTGCCAATTCGCGCGCCGCGGCGACAACTTTTTCCGCGTTCGGCAGAAAGCGCTCTTCGAGCGGCGGCGAGTAGGGCACCGGCGTGTCGAGCGCGGTGACGCGCGGGATCGGCGCCGTCCAGATCCTCGAACGCGCCTTCGCAAACCACCGCCGCGATTTCCCCCGCGATGCCGCCCGTGCGCGTGTCTTCGTGCACGATCAGCAGCTTGTTCGTTTTCTTCACGCGACGCAGAATCGTTTCGCGGTCGAGCGGCAGCAGCGTGCGCAGATCGATCACTTCCGCCTCGATTCCCTCTTTCGCGAGCGTTCCGGCCGCTTCGAGCGACGTGTGCACCATGGCCGCGTAGCTCACGATCGTCAAGTCGCGCCCTTCGCGCCGCACCGCGGCTTTGCCGATCGGCACGGTGTAGTCCTCGGCCGGAATTTCTTCCTTGATCCGCCGGTAGAGAAATTTGTGCTCGAAGAAGAGCACGGGATTGTTGTCGCGGATCGCCGGATTTCAGCAGGCCCTTCGCGTCGTAGGCCGTCGAGGGATAAATCACTTTCAGGCCGGGCGTGTGCACGAAATACATTTCCGGATTCGCGGAATGGAACGGCCCGCCGTGCACCCCGCCGCCCGACGGCCCGCGCATGACCATCGGCACCGGCGCGCCCCAGCGGTAGTGCGATTTCGCCACGAAATTCGTGACCTGGTTGAAGCAGCAGGCGATGAAATCGATGAACTGCATTTCGGCCACGGGCCGCAGACCCAGATAGCTCATGCCGCAGGCCGCGCCGACGATGGCCGTCTCGCTGATGGGCGTGTCGATCACGCGCTCCGGGCCAAATCGCGCGAGCAGGCCCTCGGTCACCTTGAACGCGCCGCCGTATACGCCAATATCCTCGCCGAGCGTCACGACGGCCGGGTCGCGGTCCATCTCCTCGAACATGGCCTGGCGAATGGCTTCGAGCATCGTGATGGCGGCCATCAGCGTCTTCCTCCGTTTGCTGTGGCTGCGCTCCGTGCGTTCCTTACGCTCGCGCTCAAAGGCTTTGTCTTTCGGCCCGCGTCCGAAGGGAACGCGCAACGGCGGAGCGCTCGCTACATCCTCTTTTGGAACGGACTCGGACTTGCCCTCCGGTTTTGCAGCGCCTTTCGTCGCCACGGCCGACGCCGCAGAACTTGCGCGATCGTTCCCGGCAGCCACTTCCTTCGCGCCGGGACATTTCAGCCTTGGCGATGAAGTCCGCATCGAGCCCGCCCAGCTTGGGAACCGTCCATTCCGGCTTCACGCTCGATTTCGGCGGCATCACTTCTTCCTTCGGCCGATTCCAATCCGCTTCGATCGTGTGGCAGCCCTCGCAGTAAACGCCCTCCTCGGCCAGTTCCGGCGGAGGCAAGGGCGACTCCTCCGCGAATTTCTGGTCCGCATCGAATTCGCGCTCGATGCGCGCGTCGATCTCCGCCTTCTTCGCTGCGTCCCAGATCTTGTTTTCGGTCAGATATTTTTCGTAGCGCGGGATCGGATCGCGCGCCTTCCAGTAGTCGAACATCTCCTTGGGGACGTACTCGGCAGGATCGTGCTGCGCGTGGCCGTTCATGCGCATGGTTTTGGCTTCGATCAGCACGGGGCCGTGCCCGGCGCGGCAGTCGTCCACCGCTTCCTTTGCCGCAGCGTAAACCGCGACCACGTCGTTGCCGTCGACGATTGCGCTGTGAATTCCGTAGGCCTTGGCGCGGTCGGCCAGATTTTGCAGCGGGACCTGCCGCGTCACGGGCGTCGAATACGCCCACTGATTGTTTTCGAGAATCAGGACGAGGGCCGCGCGCTGCGCGGCCGCGAAATTCAGCCCTTCGTGAAACGCGCCGGTCGAACTGCCACCGTCGCCGATCCACGTCATCGCCACGATATTCTGGCCCAGATAGCGTCCGGCCATGGCCACGCCCGTCATCACCGGAATCAAATCGCCCAGCATGGAAATCGGCGAAACCGTGTGCCGCACCTTCAAATCGCCGAAATGGCTTGTGCCGTCCTTGCCTAGCGTGGGCGAAGTGTACTTCGCCATGTGCTGCGTGAAAATGTCGCGCGGCTTGAAGCCTTTCACCAGCAGCGCGCCGATATTGCGGATCATGGGAGCGATCCAGTCGCGCGGCTCGAGCGCGTACGCCGTTCCCACCGAGATCGCTTCCTGCCCGAGGCTCGAATACAACCCGCCGACAATTTTGTTCTGCCGAAAGAGCCGGACCATGCGGTCTTCGAGCTGCCGGTTGAGCTGCATGTAATAGTAGAGGTCGAGATGCTGCTGCCGGCTCAGGGCGCGGCTCATGCGCGGCCCGCCTTCAAAACTTCCGCTTCCATCGGCATCGATTCGCCTCGCTCGTTGCGCCTACGCGCCAGCCCGATCGCATCCTTCAATTCGTCCAAGGGCGCCCGAATGATCTCGCACTGAAAAACTTCTCCGAAGCGCAGCGCGAGCCGCTCCCGAACTTCCGCCGCATCCACCGCGCGCCCAAGCAGCCGCTCGAGCGACGTGGCGCGCCGCCCCGAAATGCCGCAGGGCACGATCAGGTCGAAATAGCGCAGGTCGCTCGAGACGTTGTAAGCGAATCCGTGGGACGTCACCCAGCGGCTCAGGTGCACGCCGATCGCCGCCAGCTTCTCTTCGCCCGCCGCCGAGTTCACCCAGATGCCGTGACGTCCTTCGACGCGGCTCGCGCGCACGCCGAAATCGGCGCTGGCGCGTATCATGGTTTCCTCGAGCTGCTCTACGTACCAGCGGACGTCGCGCCGATGCTCCGTCAAATCCAGTATGGGATAGCCGACCACCTGCCCCGGCCCATGATATGTGATGTCGCCGCCGCGATCGGTGGGACAAAACTCGACGTTCATTTGCGCCAGCAGTCGATTCCCTGCCAACAGGTGCTCGCGCTTGCCGTTGCGCCCGAGCGTGATCACGTGCGGATGCTCGCAGAGAAGCAGCACATCGGGCAGGATGCCGGCCTTGCGCTCCTCAACGAGCAGCCGCTGCAACTCGCATGCCGCCTCGTACGGGATCCGCCCCGCATCCACCACCCAGCAGACTTTGTCGGTTGAAGTCATTCGTTCAAGTTACCGGATCGAAACAAAAAAGCGTTTAGCGGTTTCGCCCAATCCGAGCTATCCGTCTTGTCCAGATTAGCAAGGCAACCGCGCCATGCCAATTCGCTCACCCGAATTTGCAAGGCGCAGGAGGCTGCAAATAAAACACAGAAGCACTCCAGCTTAAGACCCACTCCGACTAGATATTGATCGCCAAGCCGCGGACGGAGTTGAACGCGTCGCCCATCGCTTCCCACACCGTAGGATGCGCATGGATGGTCGCCGCCATATCGTCGAGCGTCGCCTCAAGGCCCAGCGCGGCCGTCGGCTCGGCGAGAATTTCCGTCGCCAGCGGGCCAATCGCGTGCACGCCCAGAATTTCGCCGTATTTCGCTTCGGCCACCACCTTGATAAAGCCCTCGTGCATGCCAAGAATCGTCGCCTTGCTGTTGCCGATGAACGGGAACTTCCCCGTCTTCACGTCGTAACCCGCTTCCCGCGCCTGCTTTTCCGTCAAGCCGACCGATCCGATCTGCGGCTCGCAATACGTCGCGTTGGGGCAACGCTTGCGGTCGAACGGCTGCGCGGTCCTTACCGGTCATGCGGCCCGCCGCGATGATTCCCTCCATCGACGCGGCGTGCGCGAGTTGCGGCAGGCCGGCGACGATGTCACCGATGGCATACAGCTTCGGCTCGTCCGTCTCGAGAAAGCCGTTCGCGTGGATAAAGCCGCGCTCGAGCTTCGCTTTCGTCTTTTCCAGGCCGATGTTTTCCGTGAGCGGCCGCCGCCCAACCGCAATCAAAACTCTTTCGGCGGCAATCGTTTGCTCCTTGCCCGACTTATTCGTGAAGGCGACCGTCGCGCCTTTCGCGTCCTTCTTCACGGAGCTCGACCTTCGCGCCCGTCTCGATACGCATGCCCTTCTTCTTGAACGATTTTTCCAGCTCCGCGGAAATTTCTTCGTCCTCCAGCGGCACTAGGCGCGGCAGCATTTCAAGGAGCGTCACCTCCGTGCCAAACGTGCGGAAGATCGAAGCGAATTCCACGCCCACAGCGCCGCAGCCAACCACCACGAGTGATTTCGGAATCGACGGCAGATTCAGGATTTCGCGGTTCGTCAAAATGGTCTTGCCGTCGATTTCGACGCCCGGAATCGTGCGCGCCTCCGAGCCCGTCGCCAGCATCGTGTAGGTGGTCTCGAGTTCGGTGGTTTTGTCGTCCTTCTCCACCGACACGCGGCCCGGCCCGGCGATTCGTCCCCAACCGATGATCGATTCGATTTTGTGTTTCCGGAAGAGCAGCGCGATGCCGCCGGCGTGCTTCTTGACGATTTTATCTTTGCGCGCCAGCATCGCCGGCCAGTTGACGCCTCACGTCTTTCACTTCGAAACCAAACTCTTCCGCGCGCTTGAAGTAGTCGTAGATATCCGCATGATGCAGAAAGACTTTGGTCGGGATGCAGCCGACGTGCAGGCACGTCCCGCCCAGGAATGGATCCTTCTCGACCACCGCGGTCTTCAGTCCCCATTGCGCGGCGCGAATCGCGGCGACGTATCCGCCCGGACCGCTCCCGATGATCACGAGATCATATTTGGCCAAGCCAGTCCTCCATGTTGTTGAGCTTCGTTGAACCTATTGGATGCTTGGAACCCGCGCAAATGTGCAGGTTCACAGAAGGGTCGCTGCGAGCACCCGGCTGCTGCCGCCGCTCCCATGCCCTCGGAGCGGCTCGATCACGCAAGAGCGCGATTCTAACAGTCGCGCCCATCCGCCGCAACCGAACCGACGCCGGTTCAGCAGTTTCGGAAGTTTGGTAGTGGCGAGCCCTTCGGAGCAGTTTTCGACCTGAATAGTGCGCTGGGGCAAGTGCGTTTGCGGTCGCGACCTATTTTCGCGGGGTGAATTTTGCTCTGTCGAGACGCCCGTGCGATCTGCCGGGCTCGGCGTGGAAAAATTCACGGGTATCGTGAAGCAACCCCGCCGATCTCAAGTGGAATTGGTGAGGACCGGAATGGAGAGGCCGAGAACGAGAAGGCGGTAGAGCTCAACGGCGGTGCGTGCCGGATGCGACCCGCGATGCAGGTAGCGCAAACGATAGAGCCGCTCCAGTGTGAGACTCAAACAGGTCAGCAGCCACACAATGAGCAGGCTGCATTCGTGATGATGACGGATGTGCTCGAGTCCGTAGCGGTTCTTGGCATCGTTGAAGCCTTCATTTTCGATTTGCCATCGGCTCTTCGCCATGGAGTACAGGCAGCGGCTGCTCACTTCACGCGGAGAGAAATTGGTGAGCCAATAAGCCTCGACAACTTCGCCGTTCCGATGATGTTGGCGGTAACGAATGACACGCACGGTGTCCCACTGCAACCCTTCCCAAGGATCAAAATCGTCTGCATCCCAGATCTCCACACGATCGGTGCCCTCGCGAAAGACGAGGTCCGGCGGTCGGGAGCGGAAGCGCCGCTCAGCCGCTCGAGATAATTCGGGCAGATTGTCCTTCAGTCGGGCGACTACCGGCCAACCCACTTCTGCTGCGACATGCAGAAAAGGGGCGGTGGCAAATTCCCCGTCCACGACCACGTAATCAATGAAGCGCGCCCCCAGGTTCGCGCGCACGCGACGCAACAGGCGCTGCCCCGCTGCATATTCGCTGTCGCCCGGCCCATAGGGTTCGACATCCACGGGTAGGGTGAGGTCACCACCAACCACCGCAGCCAGGACGAGGTGATGACGATAGCCAAGGATTTCTTGCTGAGCATTGCGGTAGGAACGGCACAAGGAACATCCCTTCTTACGCCTTCGTCCGCCGGTCGTGCCATCCAGGGCCAGGCCGACGAAATGACAGTCCTCGAAAGCCTTGTTGCGCTTGGCGCGGTGGAGCACGGAAGCCAAAGCCGCCCGCGTGGGTGCCGGGTCTAAACGTTCAGTGAAATATCCCAAAGCATCATCGCCGAACCTCCGGCTGATGCTTAGGTTCCTCCGTGCTTTCGATCCCACCAGCGATTCAATGGCCAGAAAAGCCCATTGCCGCAAGATCGTGCCCAGGACCATCGACCACAACAGATCTTTCGCTGGAATCTTGTGGCTGGCACGCCCATCGCCAGGAGAGCGGAAGTAAGCCGACAGAGGAAAGTGCTGGATGACGAACTTCCATACCCGGCGTGGCGTCGGGTTACTCAGGAGCGCTTCCTGTTTTTCTTGCGCTGCTGGCGGGCCAACACTAAAAGCTCGACGTTGGCGGCCAGCACTTCGCGCACGGCATCTTGAAATTCGCGCCCGGCCGAGACGCGCCGCTCGACCTCCTCCACCCAATCCCGGGGGATGCGCTCCACACGGTGCCGGCCTTTGACCATGAAGGTGAGCGTCCAGGCCTCATGGCCTTTCTCGTGAGCGCAATGGCAGCGAGGATTCCCGCAGCGGGTGAAACTGCGGGTGAGGGTTCCGGGCAGCAGATCGGGTGGGATGGGGAAACGGCCGAGCAGATGAAATTTGTGTTGACGAAGACGAGCGGCCCGAGGGCCGCGAGGTTCTTGTTTCATATTGTAGCAATGATGCTACAAGATAAGCAGAAAATGCAAGCTTTTTCTGAACGCGAAAATAGGACGCAGTTCCTCTACTGCCTCAGCTCAGAGGGAAAGGCCCATCCGTCAGGCCTGATTCACGCAAGGTACTCCTTACCTTCCGAGATAGCTGACGCCGGTTTCCCGTCCGCCCAGGACGCACTGCGGCTTAGGAAGGAAACGTCTTCCAGACTGAGAGCTTGTGAGGAGAGGCTGGTTGGCTCCCTACGGAGAGCCGGGACGAGCTTCCCGGTATGCGCGTGGCTCAGGAGTTTCGGCGATCACTCGGAGCGCAGCGCTTGTATCACGTCGACGCGCGCGGCACGTGCCGCCGGCAGCATCGACGCGACTACCGCTGCCATCAGCAGCACGAACGCGGAGACGACCACGGGCAATGCGCCCGGCATCTTCAAGTCGCAGGAAATAACTACCCGCCACACGCGCCACCACGAACCCGAATGCCGCGCCGGCGAGGACGCCCGCCGCAGCCATCACGCTCCTTCCGTGATAACGCCTCTTGAGGAGATCGCTCGGGCTGCGATCCAAGCGCCAGGCGAATGCCGAATTCCCGCGTCCGCGCGCTGACCGAAAACGCCAGCACGCCCGCGACGCCAACGACCGCGATCGCCAGCGCGACCGCTGCGAACACGCCAAAAACCAGCGAGTTCAAACGGTCCGGCGCCAGCACTTCGCGCGGATGTCCTCGAGAGTGGCGGCGTGCTCGACGGGCTGCTCGGCGGACATGCCGCGAATCATGCGCGTCACCGGCGTGACCAGCGCATACGGATTTCGCGGTGGTGTGGATGAACAGATGACCGCCAAACATTGCAGCGTCGGCAAAGGTGGCAGTAGATGGTGAGCGTGGGCTCGGGCACGATGTGTTCGTCGTCGACATCCGCCGCCACGCCGATGATGCGGTGCGGCGCCATAAATCGCGCCTTTTCAAGTCTGCGTGCCGGAAACGAATTCCAGCACCGGATCCGTCCAGTAGACATGGCGATTGACGGTATCCTGGCCGGGAAACATGCGCTGTGCGAGAGTCTCGCTGACGATCACGACGGGCTCCTGTGTTCTCGATCGTCGAGCGCGTTGAAATCGCGGCCGGCGAGATGGGAACGCCAGAGCGCGGCGAAAAAGCCGGGAGAGATGACACGCCACATCGCGCGAGGATCGTCTTTGCCGTGGACGTGGCCGTCGCCCGGAGAATTGCAGGCCTGGGCCGAAGTTGCTGGCATCACGCCACGGACGCAATCATACGCGACAGCGGTCTTGCTCACGCCGGGCAGCGCTTCAATTCGGCGCATCGATTCCTTGTAGAAATCGAGGACCTGCTGCGGAGTCTTTCCGTAGGACATGCGCCGGAACGTCGATGGCGAGGACGTGGCGCGTGTCGAAACCCGGTCTGCGTCCGTTGCAGCGCGATCAGCGTAGTGATCAACATGCTTGCGCCGGCCAGCAGGACGAAGGACGCAGCGATCTGTGTCACCGCGAAGACTCGCTGGCGGCGGCCTCGTGCTGCTCGGTGATCCGGACGCTGCCGCTCGCCAGGCTGAGGCCACTGGACGTGTCGGCCGACGGCAAGCCGCGGAACGAACGCCAAAACCACCGCGGCGACGACGGCCAGCGCCGCTCCCATCCAGAGCATGCTCGAGTCGACCGTCAAATCGAGCGCGCGGACGGAGAAACGCGAGGCATATCGAGCCAGGACGGCCACCATCGGCTGCGCGACTCAGCACGCCGATCGCTGCGCCGGCGCCGCAGAGCAGAAGGCTTTCCGACCAATAGCATGCGGCGCAGCGCGCCTGTGCTGGCGCCGAGCGCCGCGCGGATCGACAGCTCGCCTTCGCGGCGAACCGTGCGCGCGAGAATCAGGTTGGCAACGTTCGAGCACGCGATGATGAAGACCAGACCCGACGCGGCGAGCAGGACGAGCAGAACGGTACGCGCGCCGGAAGTAATCTGGTCGCGGAGCATCTTGGCGCTCAATACGGTAGCCGCCCCTGATCGGGATAGGCCTCGGGGTGGTCCTTCTGCATCGTGGCGTAGACGGTGCGCAATTCGGCGCGAGCCTGGTCGAGAGTGACGCCGGGAGCGAGGCGTGCCGAAAAGTTCGGTCATGCGATGGATGCGGCCGGTCACCATCGTGGCGGAAAGATGATGCGGGCTGGTGACGATGTTGGCGATGATCTCCGTGTCCTCGGGATAAGGAATGGAGGGTTCCAGGACGCCGATGACGGTCGCAGACCGATCCCCAAAGCTGCCGAGGCGAACCGTTTTGCCGATGACGGAAGGATCTTTCTTGAAAACGGTGGTCCAGAAACGATACGTGAGAACGACGACGCCGGCCGCTTTGGGACCGTCGTCCTGCGGTCCGATGAGACGCCCGAGAACGGGGTGCAGGCCCATCACCTCGAAATACGTGCCGCCGACAACGCCAGCCTGAACTTCGCGAGGTTCACCCAGGCCGATCATCGTGAACCCCATCGTTGAGAAATCCCCGAACTCGGCAACCGAGTGGACGCTGGCCTCCAGATCCTTGATTTCGGGCACGGAGAACGTGGTGTCCTGCTCGCCCATGCCTTGGGCGCTCTGGCGGATGTAAATCAGCCGGTCCTCACCGCGGTTGACCAGGGGCTTGAGCAGCACGCCCCGCACCAGCGTGAAGATCGCGGCGTTCGCCCCGATACCAAGCGCCAAGGTTACGATCACGGTGATCGCAAGCCCCTTCGTGCGCTGCAGCGAGTGGAACGCAACTCTCACGTCGCGAAAAAATGACATGGGTTTACCCCCGTATCGGCCAGAAGAAGCCATCAGCCATCTCATGAATGCAGTCTAGGGGGTCGGAGCTTTAGCTCCGACGTTCAAGCCGCGGTAAACGTTGGGCTTTAGCCCCCCGAAGAAAGTCTCTTCCGCCACTCATAGCATTTTTGAGACAGCTTGTACCAAGGAAGCATCGCACATACCAATGCTAACCAGCACGTGGTAAATCACTTCGTATGCGATGCCTCGTCCGTGGTGCTCGCTTTCGGGATGTCCTTGTCGCAAATTCGGACAATGCCCTCCGAGAACAACGAGCGACTATGGCTCGTTCCAATCCATGGCGACAACGTCCTGGGTGCCGGTGTCCTTGAGGATCAACGGCGTTGAGTCCGGCGTGAGACCAAACCAGATACTGTAAAAGCCCGTTATAGGAACGTCTTTCAGGCTTCCCACATCTTCGACCTTTCGGTCGCGGATGCCAACGCGCTCCACGCCGGCGCTCGCAAAGCCTCCCATGAAATAGACGTATTGGCTGTCTCGGGTCCAGCACGGAAATGCGGCGGAGGTGTCGGTCAACAAAGACCATTTCTGCGTGTGCACGTCGAACAGCATCAGGTTCTTGCTGGTGGCCGGCATGGCGAGAATGTACTTCCCGTCCGGCGACCAGCGGGGAGAGAACAATCCCTGAGAACCGGGAACGACAGACAACGCGTGGGTCCTAAGATCAAAGAGATGAATGTTCGTTGCAGGACTGCCGAAGCCGGACTCCCCGCCAAAGACCAAAAACTCTCCGTCCGGCGACCACGCCGAGTCCTGTTGCGGCTCGGGATCGTCGGGCAATAATTCCTGGGGCGCCCCGCCGCTGGATGCAATGGTATAGATGTGCAAAGGCTTTCCCTGCGGCTGCGCGTCGAAAGCAATTTGTTTGCCGTCGGGCGACCAGCGTGGCAGGAGCGGATACAGGGGCGGAGACGTGAGCTGGAGCTTTTCGCTGCCGTCGATTTTGCTTCGCCACAAGACTCCGTCTGGGAACGTGACGTACGCTACCCATTGGCCGTCGTTCGAGAACGACACGAAATCAGCCGAAATGCCACCGAGAAATGGCACGAACGTTCTGGTCTTGGCGTCATAGCCGTTGAGCTCGCCGCGACGAAACCCCGCGACAGCATACAGCTTCTTGCCGTCCTTCGCGGGCAGCGGAGCGCCGTAGAGGGTCGTCCCGGAAGTGAGTGGCACGGGCTCGTGATTGGCCCGGCGGAGAAAACCGCCAGCCTCGCGACTGGCCCAAAGCTGGCCCTGTGACTCGAACACAAAGTATTTCCCGTCGGGAGTCCACTTGCCACAACATCTGTCGGTCCCGGCGCGCCAGCCGGGAAAGACCTGATGCGGATTTCCGCCCGCCGCAGAAAGCTGCCAGATCGAGGCAGTATTGCTCTTGGGATCGACCACGCTGAGTCGAATCAGCCTTCCGTCGGGTGACCAGGCTGGCGCAAACGCGCGGTTTGGCAGAGAGGCAATCTTGCGCGAATTCGCTCCGTCAGCAGCGGCGAGGTAAAGGTCCTTGTCTTTGGTATAGGCGAGCGTCGTCCCGTCGGGGGACCATACACCATCCCCGCCCGTAACGTCAGCCAAGCGAACGGGCGAACCTTCGATAACAGGCAATGCCCAGAAAGGTCCTTTCGTGGCCGTCATGCCGGCCTGCTCGTCGACCATCAGTACTTTCGACCCGTCGGGAGAGACGCTGGAAGGAAACAACAGAGGCGACGGGGATGGAATCGCGGCCACGGTCCCGCCGCTTATCGATACTTGAGCAATGTGGGAAATGGCGGGGCCGGAGCTGGTTTCCTGCAGGTAGAGGCGCGAGCCGTCGGTTCCTACCAAATCTTTGGCCAGGCCGTCGTGAGTGAGTTGGGTGTAGTTGGAGACGCTGGGCGGAGGCAGAGGCGGCAGCAGCCAGTAGGCGAGCGCTCCAAGGACAACGACGGCGGCAACGATCGCGGTCAGGAGCTTGGCCTTGTGCCGCTTGACGAGTTGCGCGACCACCTGCGAATCGGAACTGTCGTTCGCGGGAGCGACTGCGGTGGTTGTTCCCGAGCGCGGGACGACGCCTTGTTCTTGCTCTGCCGCCTCTCGCGCCGAACTGATTGCCGCCGAGCGGCTGGTATCGGTGTCGCGCTTCAGGCGCTCCAGGTCGGAACGCAAGTCGGCGGCGTGCTGGTAGCGCAGTTTTGGATCTTTCTCCAGGGATTTGTCGATCACGCGCGCCAGCTCGCCGGGAACCTCCGGATTCACGCGTGCCACCGGCACGGGCGCGCGGTTCAGGATGGCGTCGAAGATTTCTGCGGAGCTCGCGCCGGCGAATGCCTGCCGCCCGGTTGCCATTTCATAGAGAACAACGCCCAAAGAGAAGATGTCGCTGCGTGCGTCGACCACCCGGCCGCGCGCCTGCTCCGGCGACATGTACGCCACAGTGCCCAATGCCAGGCCGGGACTTGTCAGGTCGGGTTCGGCAACAGTAGGCGCGGCATCGCCTGTCAGATTCTCGGCGCCTGCCGGCGCAACAACCTTCGCCAGCCCGAAATCGAGGACTTTTGCCTGGCCGCGTTCGGTCACGAAGATGTTTGCCGGCTTGATGTCGCGATGAACGATTCCTTTGCTGTGCGCGGCGTCGAGGGCGTCGGCAACATCAATGCCGAGTTCCAGCAAGAGATCGAGGGGCAGGGGGCGCTGCACGATACGGTGCTTCAGCGTCATGCCTTGCAGCAGTTCCATGGCGATGAAGGGGCGGCCGGCTTTTGTCTCGCCCGCTTGAAGCGGGGCCTCGTCGATATCGTAGATGGTGCAGATATTGGGATGATTGAGCGAACTCGCAGCGCGCGCTTCGCGCCGGAAGCGCTCGAGGGCCGCTGAATCGGATGCCACCGTTTCAGGAAGAAATTTCAGCGCGACGGCGCGCCCGAGCTTGGTGTCTTCAGCGTGATAGACGACGCCCATGCCACCCCCGCCGAGCTTTTCGAGGATGCGGTAATGCGAGATGGTTTGGCCGACGAGGTCGGAAGGGTTGGGCATGCGCGAGATGTTATGGTGTATCGCCGGTAGGCGCAAGAGCCACGAATGCGGGTTTCTTCGCTACCGGAGCCAGGACGAACTTCCCCCCGCGCGTTCATAGGCAGTTAGCGCCGATAGCCGAGGTGACAACTCCGCGGGCGCGGAGGGTTTCCTCATCGCGCCCGCGAGACACAGGTAACCTAATCCGGTAAACGAGAGCCGGAACGACGGTTGACGTTGGCCTACTTCGCCGGGATGTAGCTTAAGTCCGGCCGAGTTTGAATCAACTCGCTGTACGTGCTCTCGATACAGTCGTCGAGCCGCTGGATCAACGCCGTGGCTTCCTGCTCGCCGAATGCTTCCTTCAGCCTGTCGCGGATCGACTTTATAGCCGGGTTGTCCTCGAATGAGGCCCAGTCCGCGTGGTCCGTGGTGACAACGTAGGTGCCGCCGCGCCCGCCGTTCGCCAGGCGATACCACTCAGGGTGAACCGGCGTCTTCAGTTTTTGATCCGCTTCATGAATTTTCTCGACGACGCTCTGGAAATCCTGGCCCTTGCCGTACTTCAGATGGATGGTGGTGACGCTGATGAACTTTGGAGCCATGCCCGGCATCGGATTGCTCCACTTCGGCAAAAACTCATAATAGGTGGTGACCCTTCTCTCGACGTAGGGGCCGACGACTTTGTTGTATTCGTCCGTGTCCGCAGCATCGGGAACTGACGGCTTATCGAAATCCGCCCAGTGCATGTTGAATTGGCCGACGATGTAAGTCCCGGTTCGCTCTCCCGTGAGAATCTCGGAAACGAGAAGGGGCGTCTTGTCGTTTTGTTCCTTCTGCCACGCGGCTTTCACTTTTCGTCCTTCTTCGAACTGCTTGACCATGCCGTTCTTCGGCGTCTGAAATTCAATGCCTGCGATCGTGCCGGGTTGATCCTGAGCCAGCGCGCCGCCTGCCAGCAAGCCGAGGGCACACACGCTCAGAGCGAGCTTCATTAGCTTCATAGTTCCTCCACAAATTTTCAAAAGGGATTTCGATTGGGTCTTCGGGCCTGCACGTACCGTAGCACCAAGCCCCTCACAAAGCAATGCGGCGAGACGTGCGCGAAGGTCGTCACACGCCCCAGCACACCAGCACCTTGCATTTGCTGAACAGGTTCCTGGAGGTGAGGCTTTGGTCCAGTCAGACTCTCGGCAGCAAACGACCCATCGCCCAGCTAGCTTCGCTAACAGCGAGCAATGAGCGATTTTCTGGTTAGGTCGCTAATCACGCATTTAGCCATGTTAGTATTATATCTTTCAGTTAAGACTAACGCCGAACTATGCGGGTCTACGCAAACAGTCTGAGTAGTCCCACCGTGGAAGCTTCCCGTGTCATTGCTGGATTTTGGCGGCGCCTTCTCGCTTTTGCGGTTGATGCAATTGTTACCGCCGTGCCGTGCGGAATCCTGGGATTCGCCTTTTATGGCTTCTTCTCGATTTCTGCGACTAGCGGAGCCCTGATCGGTTTCGCTTTGACGCTGCTCTACTTCGCCATCTTAGCCAGTTCCACAGGTCGAGGTCAGACCATTGGTCACGCAATTACTCATATTCAGGTTGTCGACCAGGACGGGAGGTCCATTTCGCTGAAACGATCTCTCCTGCGCTATCTGACAGTTTCGACGCTTCGACTTCGGGGCAGCTCAGTGGACGGTCGAGCCCGCTTCGACCGGCAGTTTTGCGGCTTCCCATGCCGGCAATGCCGCCGGCAATTTCGCTGACGCGCTCGAATCCGGCCGCGTTGCAGCAGGCTCGCGGCGATCGACGAGCGGTAGCCGCCCGCGCAATAAACCAGCAGCGGGCGGTCCTTCGGCAGCTTCTCCAGATTTTCCGCCAGATGATTGAGCGGGACGCTCACGCTTCCGGCGATGTGTTTCTGCTCGCGCTCGCGCGGCGTCGCGCACGTCGACGGCCAGCGGCGGCTCGCTCGATGACAGAAGTTCCGCGGCGAACGGCGCGCTGAGGCGCTCGGTCGTGGCGATCAGTTCCGGCCGCGATTCCAGGCTGTGCAATCCGTCCTGCAAATATCCGACGACGTGATCGAATCCGATGCGCCCCAGCCGCATCGCCGATTCGTTCTCGCGGCCGGGGTCCGCGATGATCACGATCGGATGCTCCGCGATCCAGCACCGTTCCCGCCCAGGTGGCGTACTGGCCGCCAAGGCCGATGTTGATGCTGCCCGCCAGGTGCGCCGCCGCAAATTCGCCGGGATCGCGCGTGTCGAGAATCTGCGCGCCGACCGCCTGCAAGGCAAGCACGTCGTCGAGCGTCATGCGGTTCACGCGCGCCAGCGTTTCATCCAGCGTGGGCCGCTCTTCGCTGTTCAGCACGGCGTCGTAGGTGAAGTAGGCGGGAGCCTCCGGCTGATCGGCGGTCACCACCTGGATGAATGCTTCCTTGCTCATGGGCTGCAGCGCATAGTTCGACGCGCCGCTGCTCTCCCAGCGTGGATACCGTTTCCTTGCTGAGCGCCTTCCCGCAGAGCGAGCCCGCGCCGTGCGCCGGATACACCAGGCTCTGGTCCGGCAGCGCCAGCAGCTTCGTGTGCAGCGAATCGAACAGCATGCCGCCCAGCTCGGCTGGCCGACCAGCCCAGCGCCGCGCGCAGGTCGGGCCGCCCGACGTCGCCGATGAACAAAGTGTCTCCGGTGAGCACGGCATGCGGTTGCGTTTCGCTGGCGTCCAGATCGTAAACGAGGATGGAGATCGACTCCGGCGTGTGGCCCGGCGTTTCGAGCGCCTTCAGGCGCACGCGTCCGAATTCGACAACGTCGCCATCGTGAAGAGGAGTAAATGCATACGCCGCTTTGGCCGCGGCGCCCAGATAGATCGTCGCGCCCACGCGATCGCGCAGCTCCAGATGCCCGGCGACGAAATCGGCGTGGAGATGCGTCAGGAATACGTGCTTGATCTTGAGCCCGTGCTCGGCGGCAAACGCAATGTATTGGTCCGTGTCGCGCTGCGGGTCAACGACGGCCGCCGTGCCCGTCGCCTCGTCTCCAATGACGTAGGAAGCGTGGGCCAGGCACGGCAGATAGAATTGCTTGAAGATCACGCGCGCACCATCCTCGGCTCGCGGACCGCTACTTCGGCTGGGGAACGATCCGCAGATAAGGCCGGGGCGCCTTCCAGCCGCCGGGATATTTCTGCTTGGCTTCTTCGTCGGACACCGACGGCAGGATGATCACGTCGTCGCCCTGCTTCCAGTTCACCGGCGTGGCCACTTTGTGCTTGGCCGTGAGCTGCATCGAATCGAGCACGCGCAGCACTTCGTCGAAGTTGCGGCCGGTGCTCATCGGGATAGCTGAGCATCAGCTTGATCTTCTTGTCCGGACCGATCACGAACACGGTGCGCACGGTGGCGTTGGTCGCCGCGGTGCGGCCTTCGCAAGTGTCGCCGGCGTCGGCCGGCAGCATGTCGTAGAGCTTGGCCACCTTCAGTTCCGGGTCGCCGATCATCGGGTATTTCACCTTGTGGCCCTGCGTCTCCTCGATGTCCGCGGCCCACTTGCTGTGGCTGCTCACCGGGTCCACGCTCAGGCCGATGATCTTGCAGTTGCGCTTCTCGAATTCCGGCTGCAGCCCGGCCATGTAGCCCAGTTCCGTGGTGCATACCGGCGTGAAGTCCTTGGGATGCGAGAACAGGATGGCCCAGCCGTCGCCGATCCATTCGTGGAAGTTGATGGTGCCCTGCGAAGTTTCGGCGGTGAAATTGGGAGCTTCGTCGTTTATGCGCAACATGGTTTGCCTCCTGGCGTTGTAATTTCTAGGTGCCCCGGCACTCCGGAATCGTCCCTTCGCTCTTCCAGACCGGGAAAGAAGCAGGAGTTTCCGACTTGAATTCTCAGTTTCTGAATCCTACGCCCGTCCTGCGCCGGATACAACGGGTTGCATTCCGATCAAGCTGGTGGTGGCCGACGTTTGGGTGCAAGGAGTGTTCGCTCGGCACCTGCGGGTGTCAGTCCCCTTATGAAGATGCAGGCCGGGCGGAGCGGGTGGCGGAGGCGCAGGCAAATTTGGAGAGGCGTTCGCCCGCGCGCTGAATGGCTTCGCTTACTCTGGCTTCGAGCGCGAAGGCGGGCGCGTAGATGACGATGAGCACGAATTGCGTGGACTCGGTGATCATGGTGCGCGTCGAATCGCTGATGGGGCTTCCGAAGGGACCGTCAGCATCGGCTAGCGCCGGCCTGCCTTCGAGGTGCCACATTTCCTTGCCCACGCGCTCGTAGGACTCGCCGGCGGCTCCGTGGCGAAAGACGATCGGCGGGCGGAGTTTCGCGCGGTCGTAGCATCCGTAGGGCCAGCCAGTCTCGATCGAGCCAAGGTTCACCGTGTCCACGACGTTCGAAATGAAATAGAGACCCTTACCCTGCACGACGCGCCGCAAGAGCGCTTCGGAAGACGGGCGGTACTTCGACGGATCCATGCCCCACTCGCGAAACATGGCGCGAACGGCGCGAACCGGCTCGGCTTCCGCCAGGCTCGCGACCGTGAATTCCCGGCGCTTGCGCTCGCAGGTTTCATCGATCAGGCGGGCGAGATCGGCGCCTGCGGGCTCGACGCGCACGCCATCCGCTTCGACGATGCCGAGCTTCACTCCGGGCAATTGAATTTCGACATCCATAAGAGATTTTTCAGGGAACCGCCCAGCAAAGCCCGCCTGCGAATGAGCCTGCGGCCCGGATAAGCATAGGGGCGGCCCTTAGACCCGCCCGGCACTTCCGCTCGCCGCCCCACAACAAAATAATGGCGCGAGCTGTCATCTCTGAGAACGCTTGCGCGCCCGAAGGCTCTCTCTTACCCGCATGGACGCCCAAGCGCCCGCCGGCCGCTCAAATAAAAACGCGGCGAACCGAAGCTCGCCGCGCCGATCTCCCTTTGAATCGCTGCGACATCTTCCCGCTCGCAGCGGGAACGTATCGCCCGCTTCAGGCGGTCTTCTTCTTGTAGTAGTCCGCGTTCACCGGCGTGAAGCTGGCCCACTTTTCCGGCAGGTCCTCGAGAGCGAAAATCGCCGTCACCGGGCAGACAGGAACGCACGCGCCGCAGTCGATACACTCGTCCGGGCTGATATAGAGCATCTTTTCCGCCTCGAAATCCGGCTCATCTTTTCGCGGATGAATGCAATCGACGGGACACACGTCCACGCATGCGGTGTCTTTCGTTCCAATGCAGGGCTCGGCGATCACGTAGGCCATTTCTATTTCTCCTCAAAACAGGGCTGCGTTCGGCGCCTTCTTCTCGTCCGATCGGGGCTTCCGAAAGACTTCAGCGCTTCGAAAACGTCTATATAACACTGAATCTTACCACGTACAACTGACCGGCGTCACGCCCGTCACGCCCAGCCGTCGCCTGCGCGAGGACGATCGACTTGGATGTTTCGTCGCGGAACCTATAGAATGCAGGTAGGATATCGACGATGCGAACGCGCAGACTCGCTCTGATCCAGGCCGTCGCCGCCCTTCTTCCGCTGCTTTCCGCGATACCGGCCGCCGCGCAGGCCTCGCAAGCGCCCACACACAAAGCCACATCCTCGCACAGGACCACCAAACGCGCCACCTTGCCGCTGATCGATGTGGAGGGCTACCAGCGCGTCCTGGAAAAATATCGGGGCAAGCCCGTCATGGTGAACTTCTGGGCCACCTGGTGCGAGCCGTGCCGGTACGAGTTCCCGATGATTGTCGAGCTTACGCACGAATATGCGCCGAAGAGCCTGGCCGTGTTTGGCGTCAACCTCGACAGTGATGCGGATATGCACGTGGCCCGGAATTTCCTTGCGAAGAATCGGCCGCCGTTTCCCAGCTACCGGCAAAGGCCTGGCATCGACGTGGACGCCTTCTACCATGGCGTGAATCCCGCCTGGACGGGAACGATGCCGCAGACGATTTTCTATGACCGAAGCGGCCGCATCGTGGGCTACTTTTTTGGCGGGCAGTCCCGCGGAGCGTTCGAGCAAGCCATTCGCACGATTCTCGCGAGTCCCGAGGCCGCGCCCGGCTCGCGCTGATCCATTTTTTTCAAGCTTCAATCCTGACCTGAACCGGAGGAACGCCGTCATGTTTCAAACGCACGGCCACAAGCTCACGTGGATGGGCCATGCCACGTTTCGCATCACCACAGCAAGCGGAAGGGTGATCATCATCGACCCCTGGCTCACGTCGAATCCGGCTTGCCCCGACTCCCTGAAAAAGGTCGACAAGGTCGACGTCCTGCTGATCACGCATGGGCACTTCGACCACATCGCCGACGCCGTTGATCTCGCCAGGAAGCACAAGCCGCAGGTGGTGGCGATTCATGAAACGTGCGCATGGCTCGAGTCCAAGGGTGTGCAAAACACAAGCCCGATGAACATCGGAGGAACCCAGAAAGTCGGCGACCTCGAAGTGACGATGGTGCAGGCGTTCCATTCCTCCGGAATTCAGGACGGAGACAAGACGATCTACGGCGGCGATCCGGCCGCATTCCTGGTTCGCCTGCCCGGCGGCCCGAACATTTATCACGCGGGAGATACGTCTGTCTTCGGGGACATGAAGCTGATCGGCGAGCTCTATTCGCCCGATATCGCCCTGCTGCCCATCGGCGACTGCTACACGATGGGGCCACGAGAGGCGGCTCTCGCCGTCCGCTTGCTGGGTGTGCGCCACGTTGTGCCCATGCACTTCGGGACGTTTCCCCAGCTCACTGGTACTCCCGAAAAGTTCCGTGAATTGACGAAAGATATTTCGGGTCTGGAAGTTCACGTGATGAAGCCGGGCGAAACGCTCGGCTAGGGTCCTAAGAGTTCACGTTGAGGGAGTTCACGGGTTCAGGAGGCCGGTGCTTCAGCTCCGGCCTTAAGCGGATCAAAAGTGAGGGGCTTTAGCAGCTTGCTGAAAAACGCCTTGTCTTCAGGAGGGCGGGGTTTTAACCCCGCCGCAAGTGGGCGTTTTGTATCAAGGGGACACTCGAATCGACTCGAGGAGCGACGATGCCGAAAATCCTTTCGCAAAACGTGGAAAAGTACATGAACGAGCTGCTTCCCAAGCGCGACGCCGTGCTTTCGGAGATGGAGCGTTACGCGAAACGCAACGACGTGCCCATCATCGGCCCCGCCTGCGGCAGGCTGCTGTCTCTGCTGGCGCAGATTTCCGGAGCCAGGCGCATCTTCGAGATGGGATCGGCGATCGGTTACTCCGCGATCTGGTTCTCGCAGGGCGCGGGAAACGGCGCAGAGATTTTCTGTACCGATGGCGATCCGGAAAACGCGCGGCGCGCCAAGGAACATTTCGAGCGCGCCGGGGTAAGCGAGCGCATTCGTTTTCTGGTGGGCGATGCGATCGACTTGCTCGATACCGTCGGCGGCGAGTTCGATTTGATTTTGGTCGACGTGAACAAGACGCAGTATCCGGGGGCGTTGAGGAAGGCGGTGCCCCGGCTTCGTCGCGGAGGATTGCTCGTCACGGACAACGTGCTGTGGTCGGGCAAAGTGACGTCGCGGGCGAAGGACGCGAACACGCGGAGCATTCAGGAATTCAACAGGGCCACGTACGCGTCAAAGGAGCTTTTTCCAGTGATCGTGCCGCTCCGCGACGGCGTCTCCGTCTGCCGCAAACTCTAATCGTGCGCGCTTCTTGTCATCCCGAACCCGGTCCCGCGACTTCCGCG
Source organism: uncultured Acidobacteriota bacterium (assembly GCA_963753475.1). GTDB lineage: Bacteria > Acidobacteriota > Terriglobia > Acidiferrales > UBA7541 > Palsa-295. Next base: position 123,612 of record CAVWCN010000014.1, on the reverse strand, counting down.
GGAATGGGGGTAAGGGATCTGCTTTTTCGGCCCTCTCTCCCCGCCGTTTCGCCGCGGGGTGGAAGCCCTCGACCCGCCCGTCCGGCAGGCGGGCTTCAGTCGAGGGAGCGCCGCGCGTTTTGCCGCCGGGTGGAAGCCCTCGACTTTAGTCAAGAGAGCGCGGCGTTTTTTGCCGCGCGTAAAGACGCAGCTAAAAATTCAGGGGCTTTAGCAGCTTGCTGAAAAACGCCTTGTCTTCAGGAGGGCGGGGTTTTAACCCCGCCGTAAGTGGGCGTTTTGTATCAGGGGTTTTAACCCCTGAAGCTGCGGTTCGACTTTTTCAGCGTCCCGTTAGTAGCCCCCTGAAGCCCGCATTTTTCACCGCGACTGACCTCATGAGAAATCCGGGCTCGCGAGACGCGCGCGCCAAAGCCGTTGCCTCACGCCACGAAGCCCCGGCGCTAATTCGTCCCGCTGCTTTTCAAATTTCGATTACGATCGTGGCGTGACGCTCACCGGCTCGGCCAGCTTGAAATCGAGACGAGTCTCCGCGGGAATTTCAATGTCGCGTTTCCCGGTAAACGCAGCGCCAGCCGTTCCCACGCCGCCCCCTGCCAGAGCGCCGATTGCGGCGCCTTTGCCGCCTCCCGCAATCGCCCCGATAATCGCGCCGAATGCGGCGCCACCACCGCCTCCGATGGCCGTACGCTTGCCGCGTCCTTTGGTGCTTTCCGCCACCGACGAAGTGTGCAGGCGATAGCGCTGGCCGTCGATGGTGATCGATTCGAGCGCGAGACCCAGTTCAGCGTGGCCTCTGAAGCGGCCCGCCGATTTCGCGGACGTGATAACGCCCAGAATTCGAGCGCCCCTGCGCGCCACTTCCTGGCCACGAACGATTACAGGCTCGTCGAGCGAGGCATCGAAGCGATCGCCGTCATTGGCGGTTTTCGAGCTGACCGGCTGGTCCACGGTAACGCGAAGAATCCTTCCCGCGGGGATGACGATCGGCGGCGGCGCGGGCTGCTGCGCACTCTCCGGTTGAGCCTGTTGCGCGGAAGACGACGAATCCGGCGCGGTCGCGGAGTTGGGCGAGTTGGCGGCGCTGTTGGCTGGACTCGAGGCGTCGGCCGGGTTCGCGGCGTTCGGCTGCCCGCTGTTCGCCGGAGCTTGCGAATTCTTGCACCCCGCCACGATCAAAAGCGCAGCTGCTGCAATCCATGCCTTTCGGGCCATTCTTGACGACACACTCATCGTTTCTCCCTCTCGATTAGCGTTCAGAACTCATTTGCCGTGAGCACATATGCCTGGTAAATCGTTTCGTCCGCCTTCGGCATTCTTCTTCAGGGTTTCAGGAGGCGCGACTTCAGCCCCGGCGTCAATCGGCTCCCAACGAGGGTCTTCTAGCCCCTGAAGAAAGCCTGAAGAATCGCTCCACCATTTATGAGACTTCCAGCGATCAGGGTTCCGACACTCAGGACTGACAGGCTGGCCGCCTATTAGGAACAAATGAACCAATTACTAACCAATTTTAATTCGCCCGCCCCGCCCACCGCAATCCGCGCCGCCCCCGCGCGTGCCATATCGGTTCACCGGCACGCCAGCCACCCAATCTAGATTTGGCTCTGCCAAAGCATCTGGGTTTGTTTGTGTGGCAAAGCCGCCCTCGGCTGTGTGCCCTGATCCGAGTGGTGCTCGCGCAGTAGAGCCACACGCCGAAGTTCTGAAAATATCTCGGTGGAATCCACTGAGTTACTGCCGGGGCGAGAGCGGACGCGGCGCACGACGGATGACCCGACAAAATTTGTCACCTGTTTTGCACTATTCTTGTGCAATTTTCGCGCCCGTAATCCCCTGCTCACGGACCACTTAGAGCGTTTACCTTGGATCCGCCGATTTGAGATGCATGCTAGCGTTAAACTATGTATGAGATAACGCAGCGATGAAGACACTAACTGATAAAGGAAATGGCCGAAGGAGCGGCCATGGGATCCTCGCGGGAGCCGCTGCCCGGGGTTGCCAGCGATGCTACCCGGAACAGCGTCCGAATAGAAATCGCCGCAAGCCCAGCGAAATCAGCTACATGAAAACCTCTACCCGGAACAGTTTGCGGCACTCGGAAAGTGTTTCTTTAACTTTCCTGACATTTTCGGTACCGGAGAGAATTTCTCGGTACACCTGCCGGGATATTTTCCGCGTAACTCTAGTCCCGTCAACAAAACTGCCGAAATTTCTCGGTACACTTTGCAACAACTTGGCGCAAGGAGGGCCTATCGACTAGAAGCAATAAAAATTCGGAAATGGGCCATTCGGGAGAATGATGGTCCCGGGACGAGCACTCAGGCTCGGCGCGGGAGGAGGGAGCGGAGGAAGAAGGTGAGGTTGGCGGGGCGCTCGGCGAGGCGCCGCATGAAATACGGGAACCAGTCGGTGCCGTAGGGGATGTAGATGCGGAGGCGATAGCCTTCGCGAACGAGCTGCTTCTGCAGGTCGGTGCGGATGCCGTAGAGCATCTGAAATTCGAACTGGTCGCGGCCGATTTTCTTCTCGCGCACGAAATCCTTGGTGGCCTGCAGCATGGCCGGGTCGTGCGTGGCGATGCCGTGATAAACGCCGCTCGGCAAAAGAATTTTCATGAGCTTGACGTAGTTCGCGTCCACGTCGGGCTTCTGCGGGAAGGCGACGGCGGGCGGCTCGTTGTAGGCGCCCTTGCAAAGACGGATGCGGCAGCCGACGTCGAGAAGGTCGCGAACGTCTTTTTCCGTGCGATAGAGGTAGGCCTGCATGACGGTGCCAACGTTTGAGTGTTGCGCGCGGACGCGTTTGACGATATCGATCGTGCGCTGCGTGTAAGGCGAGCCTTCCATGTCCACGCGCACGAAATTCGCGTAGCGCGCGGCGTGCGCGACGATGCCGGCGAGCAATTCCTCGCAGAGGGCGGCGTCCAGATCCAGGCCGAGTTGCGTTAGCTTCAGCGAAACGTTCGATTCCAGCCGCTCCTGCGCGATGCGGTCGAAGATCGCGAGATAATTTTGCGCGCTGCGGCGAGCGGCGGCTTCGTCAGCGACGTTCTCTCCAAGCAGGTCCAGGCTTGAGGATTGGCCGGCCTGATTCACGGCGCACGCAGCCACGACGGCGTCGTCCAATTTTTCGCCGGCGACGAAACGGCGCGCCACACGCCGGCTGAGGGGATTCCTCATCATCAGCGGCGCGAGGCGTTTGCTCTCGGAAAGATGCAGCAGGATGGAACGCATGGGGTGAAATGGAACGCGGGCGGCTGGGGCGGCGGACTCAGTCGACATGGACCCGGAATTATGCCAGAAGGACAGACGTTAGAGGTTAGAAGTTGGAGGTTAGAAAGAATTAAGAGTTAAGAGTTCAGAGCTGAGAGTTGAGAAAGTTCAAAGCTCAAGGTTGAAGGCCGAAGCGTTGCTTCGATCCGAAGGTTCCGGGTTGATTCGATTCTTGAAGTTTCAACTCTCGACGGCCTTGTGCTCGACCATGGCGTGAGCTTCGAGGAATTTTTCTGCTTCGAGGGCGGCCATGCAGCCGGAGCCCGCGGCAGTAACGGCCTGACGATAGCGATGGTCCTGGACGTCGCCGGCGGCGAAAACGCCGGGGACGTTGGTCAGCGGACCGTCATGAGTGCGGACGTAGCCCGCTTCGTCCATGTCGAGCTGGCCCTTGAAGACTTTCGTGTTCGGATCGTGACCGATCGCGACGAAAACGCCTTCGACTGGCAGGGTCTGTGTCGCGCCGGTTTCCACGTTGCGGAGCGTGGCCATCTCGACGGCCTTGTTCTCGATGTTGTGGATGTCCGCGACGACGTAGGGAGTCATGAAGGTGATTTTCGCATTCGCGCGGGCGCGGTCGAGCATGATTTTGGTGGCGCGAAATTCGTTCCGGCGATGCACGATCGTGACGTGCTTGGCGAAGCGGGTGAGGAACGTCGCTTCCTCCATGGCCGTGTCGCCGCCGCCGACGACGAGGATTCCGCGGTCGCGAAAGAAATAGCCGTCACAGGTGGCGCAAGTGGAAACACCATGGCCCAGCAGGTGCTTTTCGGACTCGATTCCGAGCATGCGCGCGGAGGCGCCGGCGGCGACGATCAGCGTTTCCGCTTCGTAGGTTTCCTTGGCCACAACGATTTTGAACGGGCGGCGGCTGAGGTCGACCGAAGCAACAGCTCCTGACTTGAATTCCGCGCCGAAACGTTGCGCCTGCTTGCGGGAGTTCTCGATGAGCTCGGGACCGAGGATGCCGTCGGGGAAGCCGGGAAAATTCTCGACGAGGGTGGTCAGCGCAAGCTGGCCGCCGGGCTCGTAGCCGTCGAAAACGAGCGGATTCAGATCCGCGCGAGCCGTGTAGATGGCCGCGGTCAGACCGGCGCAACCGCTTCCAATGATGATCACCTTGTGCAAAGGACCTCCCCTTACCATTCGATGTTCGCGGCCGCGCCCGGATGCCGCACCGGAAAGCTGGTCATTGTAACACCCCCGAGTGCGGGCGCGAATTGGGGCGAAAAGGGCGGGCCTGAGACCCGCCCCTACAGATTGCGGGCGCATACGGGTTGCGCTGCAATGCGGAGGAGCGCCAGCGGCGGAAGCAAACCCCTGCTGGGAGGGAAGCCCGGCGCTACGTACCAACCTACACCAACACCTCGCGGCCTCGCGCATTCGCCGGAGACGCGAGACGAGTTTGCGCGGTCCAGGCTTGTAGGCGATAATGCGCCCCGAGAAAGGCCGCATGCCCGCACCTCTCAACCTCTTTCGCTTGCTCAACGAATTCATCGTGCTTCTGCTTGGCGCGCTGCTCGCGCTGATGGCGGCGACGCACACCATGGTGCTGCCATCGCATCCGGCGCTGCTGATCGTGCTCGGATTCGTTTTTGTTTTCTGGGCGGCGCGGGCGTGGGCGCGGCCCGTGCCAAAAGAAGGCCAAATGATGACGGGCGTGCGCGCGGGCTCGCTCGGGATTGTGGGAATCCTGCTCGTCGCGATACCGCTGCTGTCGCTCGGGCGCGCGAATCTGCTGCTGGGAATCGCAGGCGCGGTGCTGGTCGTTCGAGGAATCGTGGGAGGGCTGCTTTCGTTTCGGCAGGCTTAGGCAGGTGAATCGTCAGGGGCGCGCGTCGTTCCTGACCTCGAGGAGGAAACAACGATGCTCAAGGAATTCAAGACGTTCGCGATGCGCGGAAGCGTGCTGGACATGGCCGTCGGCATCATCATCGGCGCGGCGTTTGGGCGAATCATCACATCGCTGGTGAGCGACATCATCATGCCACCGCTCGGCCTGATTCTCGGCAAGGTGGACTTTTCGAACCTCTTTCTCAACATTTCCGGGACATCGTATCCGACGCTAGATGCAGCCAAGAAGGCGGGGGCGGCGACGATCAATTATGGATTGTTCGTGAACAACTGCATCGATTTCCTGATTGTGGCCTTCGCGATTTTCCTGCTGGTGCGGCAAGTGAACCGCTGGAGCAAGCCCGCGCCAGCGGCGCCTACAACGAAGAATTGTCCGCGTTGCGCAACGGAGATTCCACTGGCGGCGACGCGGTGCCCGCATTGCACGTCGGAGCTTGGGAAATAGGCGGATCGGAAGGAATACCAGGAAAAAGCAGATCCCTCACCACCATCCGCACAAAGCGCGGCTGGGTTCCCTTCGGCTGCGCTCAGGGCAGCGGGATGACAAGCAACATTGCGCTACCTCGTTAATCCGCGGAGGCGGGACGAAATTCGCGGGCGCAGGCATCGCAGGGGCAGATTTCGCGGAGATGGTCGAAGCTGAAGATGCCGGTCGAGTGGCCGTCGGTGAATTCGATCTGGATGGCGTAGTTGCCGACGGCGGTGGCGGATTTGGCCTTCACGCGCGGCTTGAACATGGGCAGAACTGCCGATGCCCCGCCCAATGAACCGGCCGATCCGGCGACCTTCTCCTGCTTGGCGCGCTCGTCGTTGCAGAGGGCGCAGGGGCAGTGGTCGCGGAGATACGGGAAATCGTAGCGGCTGGTGTGGCCGTCGGACCAGGTGATTTCCACTCCTTCGCCGGTCGAGACGTGAACCTTCACGCCGATCGGTTTCTTGCGGACGTCGATTGGAATTGGCATCGGAAACCCTATTTTAGTCCGAATTCACGGTGCGCGGGATCAGTCGAGAAAGAAACAGCAGATCCCTCACCACCATCCGCACAAAGCGGCTGGGTTCCCTTCGGCTGCGCTCAGGGCAGGCGGGATGACACGTCGAGTGCGGTCGCAAGTCAGCGAACGATTGGTATCGGCATCCGGCTTTTCATTTTAGCAGAGCGCGCGAACGCGGCCCCTTCACGATATAGAAACGCCCGTCGCCGCTACTTCTGTCCCCACCGCGGCAAATCGCCGGCGAGACGCCGGCGTTACAACCGCGGAGTAAGTCAACAGCGTAGACCCCGTCCGGCGCGCGAGGGCTCCCGCAGCACAAAGCGGCGGCAAGCCGCCACACTCCCCAACTTACCTGGTGTCGATGGGAGTGGACGCGGACGCAGCAGGGGCCGGGATGACACGTCGAGTGCGGTTGCACCGCGGAGTAAGTCAACAGCGAAAGACCCGGTCCGGCGGCCAAGCCCGCGGCACAAAGCGGCGGCAAGCCGCCGCACCCCCACACCGCCAGGGGATCGGAGAATCAAACTTTAGCGGGTGTCGATGGGGGAGTGGAGGCGGACGCAGCAGGGGCCGGGCGGAATGGGATTGCCGTGCGGGCAAGTCTTGGGATGGCCGAGGAAGGTGCAGATGCGCTGATCGAGTTCGGGGCTGATGATGTGCTCGAACTTGCAGGCGTCGTTGTTGGCCGCGGCTTCTTCGATGGCGAAGGTGTCGGTAAGGAGGCGTTCGGCGAGGCGACGGCGGCGCACGATGTCGCGGGCGCGATTTTCGCCGTGCGCCGTGAGAGAGACGCCGGTCTTGCGGACCTCGAGCAGTCCGAGAGCGCATAGCCGCGAGACGAGGTTCGCGGAATCCTCCGCCGTCCTGGGCGGGACGCAAACGAAATCCGGCGTGACTCCCTTCTCGTCGCAAAGCCAGATTTCCTCGAGCAGATGGTCAAAGCGCGCTTCCTCCTCCGCTGAATAATCGATGATGTTCGTGAGGTGGCCGTGCGCCAGCTCGATGCTGGCGGTCGGCGAGGCGTCCCATGGAGGCGTCGTGCGTGACCATGAGAATCGTGTGGCCTTGCGCGTGGAGTTCGCTGGAAAAGGCGAATCACGGTTTCTTCGTTGGCGGCGTCGAGATTGCCGGTGGGCTCGTCGGCCAGAATCAGCTTGGGATGATTGATCAGCGCGCGAGCGACGGCGACGCGCTGCTGTTCGCCGCCGGAAAGCTGCGCGGGGAGATGATCAGCGCGCTCGGCAAGGCCGACGCGGGCGAGCGCCTCGCGGGCCTCGGCTTCATCGGTGGTGCTGTGGAAATACTGCGCGAGCATCACGTTTTCGAGCGCGGTGAGATACGGGACGAGATGGAATTGCTGGAAGACGAAGCCGACTTTTTCCGCGCGAAAGCGCGTGAGGCCGGATTCGTCGAGGCGGGCGATATTCGTGCCATCGACGATCGCGGCGCCGGAGGTGGGCGTATCGAGGCCGCCGAGAATGTTGATGAGGGTGGTCTTGCCCGAGCCGGAGGGGCCCATGATGGCGATCCATTCGCCCGATTCGACGCGAAAAGAGACGCCGTCGAGCGCGCGAACGCTGCCGATATTCCTTCCCCAGATTCTGGACTTCGACGAGTTCGGCCACTATTCTCCCCTCAATATTACCGCGGGCCTCACATTGCCAAGCAAGCGCAACGGCAGAGCGCCGGCGAGCGCGACGCCAACCATCAGTGCGATGGTGAACGGGAAAACTTCCCAGCGCGGCGAAATTGCCGTTCCAAAAACGCGGCGGCCCATCCAATCGGAAAGCGCGACGCCCACGAAACAGCCGAGCAGGCCGCCGGCCGCGCCGAGCGCGCCGACTTCGGCAAGAAACAACGCCATCACGCGGGAGATCGAGCCACCGAGGGCTTTCATGAGACCAACATCCTGGCGGCGCTCCATGGCCAGGGCGGCCATGGTGGCGAGGACGCACAGCGCGGTGAGGACGAGAATCAGCAGGGCCATCCCGACGATGAGGCCGCGAATGCGGTTGAGGAGATCGCCTTCGGCTTGGGTGACCTGGCGAATGGGACGAACGTCGAGCGCCGGAAATTGCGCGGCGAGGGCTTGCAAGAAGCGCGACATCGCCGCATTCGTGCCGGTGACGCTGAATTGCCAGAGCTCGATGCCGTCAGGCGTGGCAGCGAGTTTTTGAACGACGGGGAGATTCAGAAAGATCTGATCGTCCTCGCTGCCGCCTGTGTCGATTACGCCTGCAACGGTGACGCGGACGGACTGCGAGAGATACGTGAGATCGAGTTGGCTGCCCGGGCGCAGATTGAAACGGCCGGCGACGTTGCGGCCGACGAGGCAATGCGCAAGGTCGTCGCGAGAGCCGACGCGGGTTCCTTCGATCTTCCAGGTGGGCGCAAGGGCCTGCGCCTGATCGAGCCATGTGCCGGCGACGACGACCGGCGTATCGCCGGCCCGCGCGACGATGTAGAGATAAGGCGCGGAAGCGGAAACGTCGGGCGAGTTCATCGATTTCAGGCCTGTCGCGATGGAAGATTCGCTCAAGAGCGACCGGGTCGCCGTGCGCGCGCCGGCGGTTTGCGCGTCGGGCTGTGACGCGAGGACCACGTTAGCGCCGAGGGAGCGGAATTCGCGCGTCAGCTTGCGCTCGAGGTCGAGACTCGAGATTGAGCAGCGCGGAAATGACCGCGGCGCCGCTCACCAGGGCAACGAGCGCAACCGTGAGGCGCCCGCGATTGCCTCGCACGAGTCTCCAGACCAGGCGGCGGAACATCATTCGCCTCGCAAAATCGGCGCGGGGTCGAAATGCGCGGCGCGCCGCAGAGGAATCAAGCTGCCAAAGACGGCCACGGCGGCGGCAATCCCTACGATCACCGGCAGAAGAATCAATCGCGGAGTCGCGGGGCTGCCGAAGACGCTCGCGCCGAACGACCAGGCGAGGCCAGTGCCGACGGCGTAGCCGACGAGGCCGCCGACGAACGCGAGCATGAGCTGCTCGGAAAGAAAAATGCCGATCACGATGGCGTTGGTCGCGCCGATGGCTTTCATGATGCCGACTTCGGCGCGACGTTCGAGAACGGTGGTGGCGGAGGTGGCGGCGACGGCGAGGGCGGCGGCAATCAGGGCAGCGAGGGTGACGATCCAGAGCAGCGTGCTGACGCGCGTGAGGATGCGGCCTTCGGATTCGGCGACGCGGCGAATCACGCGCACGTCCGTGCCCGGGAGAACTTGCCTGATCTGGAAGCTGATCGACGAAATGTAGGGCGAGCAGAACCAGCGGTCGTGCTCGGCGGGCGTCATGGCGGCGGGATCCTGCTCGGAGAGCGCGTCGGCGGGCTTGGTGAGCGCGCTGACAAACAGGCGGCGGAATTGGCCGGGTGGCCGGACTCGCGCTGGGCGATCGAGAGCGGAACGAAGATCGCGTCGTCGCCGGCGTCGCCGGTGGAGACAATTCCAGTAATAGCGAGAGAGAGCGGCGAGTGGGAACCTGCGTTGGGCGCAATCTGGATCATTCCGCCGATTGAAGCCATGCCGGGATGTTCGGCGGCGAAGCGAGCACCAATGACGCATTCGCCGGCATTATCGGCGAACCAGCGCCCGCGAACTTTCCAAAAAGGATGCGTAGAGCTGAGACCAGTCGTGAACACCGTGCCGTCAAGAACGGAAAGGGAGTGCTGATACCAGGTCCCGATCAGAGTGGCAGCAACGGGTCTGGACCCGCCAACAAGATCAAGATCGACGGGAACGTCCAGAAAGGGCGTGAAGCCCAGGATATTGTGACGCCAGAAAATCGTTTTGAGCTTGCCGAGATCGGCTTCGCGGAGATAAGCGCCTTCGTCGACGGGACGGTAATCGACGCCGCCGATATTGACGGGAAGCGTGTCGGCTTGCGGCGTGACGACAAGATTCGCGCCCAGGCTGCGGAATTCGCGCGCGAGGCGGTCGCCGACTTCGAGCGCAATCGTGAGCGTGGCGGTGGCGACCGCCATGCCGACCATCAGCGCGGCCGCGGCGAGCAGTTTGCGGCGAGGATTGCGGATGAACGATTCCTTGACCAGGCGGATGAGCATTTTACCGGGCGTGGATCATGGAATCGGCGCTCGGCGAGCGCCGAAAGGTCCACGATCACTTCTCCCGCCTTCCACGTGCGACTTCACGGGAACCGGATTGCAGCCACCGGGTTGGCCGATCGAAGGAATATAGATGCTTGCACCGCAGTTGCGGCAAACGACGTTCTGCCCTTCCTGGCGATATCCCTGGCGCCCGCAAATTTCGCAGGCATCGAGAGCCGTGGCGTAATCGCCGTTCGTTCGATGGATGATGAGGAAGCGGATGGTCGTGCCGTTCACATCGGCCGCGTAGAAGTGGAGGCTTGAGTCGGTGAGGTCAGAGAGCGGGACGCGAACCTCGCCGTTTTGCGCGGTGAGCATGGCAGCTTTGGCGGGCGCGTCCATGGCGCGCGTGTAGACGGATTCGGCAGTCAGCGACAGCACGATCAGAATGCAAAGAATCGCGGCAGCGAAGCTCCAGACGGCGCTGGCGGCGAAATTCCCACTCGCGCATGCGGCGCTCGGCGGCGTTCAGAGCCGGATCCGGAGCGGGACGCCGGGCGCTGAACCATTCGCGCAGGACGGCAACCACGGCGACACCCAGAATCACGATGAAGAAGAAGAGTTCGTTGCGGACGATGGGGCCAATCGTGGCCATTTCCGTCCGGCTCGACCAGATCCACTGGGCTTCGCTAAGTTCGTGCACGCCGGTCAAAGCTAACTGAAAGGCGACGACCATGAGTATGACGCTCGTCACAGCAAAGAACCGATGCAAAGGAATGCGCAGCGTGCCCTGGAAGAAGAAAAGACCGACCGCAACAGCGAGGGCGATGCCGAGCCCCGTCCCAATCCAGACCTGGACGCCGGCGCTGGAAAGCTCGACGGCGCGAAGGATCAAAACCAGTTCCGCGCCCTCGCGCAGAACCATCAGGAAAACGAAGACGCCCGATTCCCCATCCGGCGGCACGCGTGGATTTCCGGGCGTAGGCTTCGACGCGCTGCTCGATTTCCTTGCGGAGGGTGCGCGCGACACGGTTCATCCAAATGACCATGGTCACGACGAGCGCGGCCGCGAGCAGCATCATGAGGCCTTCGAAGCCATCCTCGCTGACGCTCAAGCGTTGGAGCAAAATGGCGGTCGCGACGCTGCCAGCCGCAGCAGCAGCGACGCCGGCCCAGGCATAGCGCGCGAGGGCGCGGCGGCCGGTTCGGTTCAGGTAAACGAGTACGATGCCAACTACCAGCGCGGCTTCGAGACCTTCCCGAAGCGCGACCAAGAGGGCCGAGAGCATAGGTCAGGTGGCCGCCATTTTGAGGTCGTTTTCCAGTTGCAACTGGCTTTCAACTAGCAATCGAGTTTACCGCTCCTGACCCTCAGGAAGCAAGGGGATTCACTTTTCTCGCATGCGACAACATTGACTGTAGAATAGGCGTCTAAACTCCTTTGAAGCGCGGACAAACCAATTCTTCGAGCCTCTTTCCGCGGGCGTTTCCCGCTTTCGTGGTGATCGCACTCACCAGCCTCGCCGGGACAGCCCGTACGGCGCCGCGCCAACAGTCGGCGAACACCGTTGCTCGGCCGGACAAAGAGGGGCAAAGCGCCGACTCGGCAAACCCGCATTTCAAGCGAGATCCCAAGAAGGCCAAAGAGGCCTACCGCGAAGGCGGCGACTCGGAGCAAAAACAGGATTGGGCGGCGGCGTATGCGTCCTACTCTCGAGCCGTGGAGTGGGATCCGGAGAACCACGATTACCTGATGAGGCGGCAGCTGGCCAAGGGGCGCCTGATCCAGGCGGAAGTCGACCTGGCCGAAAAGGAAGCGGTTTCGGGCGAATTGGGGAAGGCGCGGAAAGAACTGCTCGACGCGCACTATCTCGATCCTTCGGATGAGACGATTCGGGACCGGCTGGCGGAGCTGTCTGCTCTGGAACCGTCGAACACGGAGGAAAAGCCGCAAGGAATTCAGCTGGAAAGCGAGATTCGCCTCGATTATCAGGCCGGCGAGCGGAATTTCAATTTCCGCGGCGATACGCAAGGGCTCTTCGAGGAGATCGCGCGGCAGTTTGGTGTGAACGCCGCGTTCGACGCCGATTTGCACTCCCAGCAAACTCGATTTCAGGTGAACAATGTCGACTTTGTGACGGCGATGGAACTTGCCGGCGACGCGACGCATACGTTCTGGTACCCACTGACCAAGCATCTGTTCTTTATAGCGGACAACACGGTGCAGAAGCGGCGTCAATACGAACCGCTGCTGGTGCGAACGATCCGGCTGCCCGCGTCGGAGACTCCGGAGCAGGTTACGGAACTCTCGCGTCTGGTCCGCGACGTGACAGGAATCCTGCGCGTGGAACAGGACCCGGCAAACCGGACGATCACTCTGCGCGCGTCGGCTCGTGCGATGGCGGTCGCCAGCGACCTGATCGAAAACCTGGAAAAGCCGGCCGGCGAGCTGGTGCTGGAAATGGAGATTCTGGAGGTCGACCGCGCCTACGCGCGGCAGATCGGGATCACGCCGCCGCAGACCGGGAAGATTTACACGCTGGACAGCGGGCTGCTCGGATCGGGAAATTCGGAAGCGAACATCATTAGCACACTGGAGCAGATTTTCGGCACGCCGTCCGCGCTCTCCGGGCTGACTCCCGACCAGATCGCCACACAAGTCGCGGAAGGCACACTGGATATTAATTCACTGCTGCCGCCGGTGGTTGCGTTCGGAGGCGGCGCCACTACGTTCTTCAGCACGCTGCCGGGCGCGACGGCGAATCTGGGGAGAACGCTTGCACTGGTGCGGAGCGGACGGCGCGTGCTGCTGCGAGCCGAGGACGGACAGCCCGCTTCGTTCTTCGTGGGCGAGAGATATCCGGTTTCGCTGGCGCAGTATTCTTCGAGCCTGGTATCGAACGTGAGCACGTCGCCCGCCACGTCGCAGAATTTTCCCGTGTCGGCGCTGGATACAGGCAATGCACCGGCCTTTGTCACGGGGGCCGTCCTGCGCAAGAACAGCATCGAAGATCTGATCGTTGCGAACCAATCGGACAACACGGTATCTGTTTTTCTCGGCAACGGAGACGGGACGTTCGCTTCGCCGGTGACGTATCCAACGGGCCAGGGGCCGGTGTGGATCGCGACGGGAGACTTCGACAACGACGGAAACCTCGATCTCGCAGTGGCCGACAAGGGCGCGAACGCTGTTTCCGTCCTGCTGGGCAACGGCGACGGGACGTTCAAGCCGAAGGTGGATTACACGACAGGAAGCGTGCCTGTTTCCGTGGTGGAGGCAGATTTCAACGGCGACGGCAATCTCGATCTTGCGGTTACGAACCAGGCCGACAATTCGATTTCGCTTCTCTTCGGGAACGGGAGCGGGGGATTCAGCACGATTGCCGGAATACCCAGCGTGCTTGCGGCCGGGCATGCACCGACGGCGCTGGCCACGGGGCATTTCACCACCGCGACTTCCTCGAATGGCAGTTCCATCATGGACCTGGCGGTTGCCAATCAAAACGACAACAGCGTTTCGATTTTCCTGGGGAACGGCAACGGAACGTTCCAAACGAGGACCGACTATGCGACGGGCGCAGCGCCGATGTATGTGGCGACAGGCGATTTCAACGGCGACGCGATCACGGATCTGGCAATCGCGAACAACATGGACAATACCGTTTCGATTTTGTTCGGTCAGGCGGGGAGCACAGGAGCTGCGAACGGCACATTTGGAGGACGCGTCGACTATGAGGCCGGGACCGGACCAAGCTCGATCGCGGTTGCGGACTACAACCTCGACGGCATACAAGACCTCGCCGTGGCCGATTCAGGGGGCAACGCCGTCGCCCTGCTGTTCGGGCTAACCGGCGGAACGTTCAACGTTCCGTTCGTATTGAATGCAGGAAACGATCCGCTGTCCATCTTTACGGCAGATTTTGACGGGAACGGGACGCCCGACGCCGCCATCGCCAACAACGCCTCGAACACGGTCTCTGTGATACTCAACAACAGCACCTCTTCGCCGGGCCTGGGCTCGCCAGGGACGCAATTCCCCTACTCGGAATATATTGATCTCGGACTGAAAATAAAAGCGACGCCGCGCCTTCATCGGAACGGCGACGTGACGCTGCAGCTCCATTTCGATCTTACGGGACTTGCGGGCGCGAGCTTCAATGCGATTCCGGTGCTCACGAACGATTCGCTCGAGCAAACGGTTCGTCTGAAAGAAAACGAGACCACGCTGCTGGCAGGCATCCTCCAGCCATCGGTTTCAACTGCGCTGAACGGAACTCCCGGACTGGCGGAAGTGCCCGGGCTGGGAGTGCTGGCGGGAAACAAGAACGTGGAGGAAAACGATACGCAGTTGCTGATCCTGATCACGCCTCGGATGGTGCAGCTCGCGCCGAGGAAAAGTATCACGATCTACGCGGGCCACGGCGAAGGCGGAGGATTGGGCGGCTACATCTCGCCGTTCCAGCGAAGATTTCCTCAGCCGCAGCCCCTTCCTGCGAACGGCCAGAACCCGGTCAGGCAGCCTCAGCCCTAGCAGGACGCTGAAAAAGTCGAAGGGCAGCTTCAGGGGTTAAAACTCCTGACACAAAACGGCCACTTACGGCGGGTTAATGTACCTCCGCACCACCAGAGTTAGGGCATAAAACGCCAGATTGTCGCGGTTCGCTCGAGCAGTTCAGCTCTGAGCGGACGTTTCCAGAACAACCAGTGGCTGATAGATACGCGGCACCACCGGCTCGGCGATGGCGATCAGGTGGCCCTGCTGGTTGAAAACGCGGAGCCGGGCGGGTTTCCAGTCTCCTGAGTCGAGCTGGTCGGGAGCGCCCTGCGCGGCGGTGATTTTGCCGGGCTGGACCTGAGCCAGGGGCAGCGTGAATCTGGCGCCGTGACGAACGCGTTTCTCGACGATGGGGAGCACGGTGGCCCAGGGCAAATCGGGCAGCATATTTTCGAGAGGAATGACGCGGCGAGCGAGTTCTCCCGCCCTGGCGTCCTGCTCGAGTTCACCCAGCGGAACGGCGTGGTCGAGCGTGAATTCGCCAACGGCGGTGCGGACGATTTCAGAGAGGTGCGCGCCGGAGCCTTGCAATTTTCCGAGGTCGTGCGCGAGCGAGCGAATATAGGTTCCCGCGCCGCATTCGACAGCACACCGCGCGGTAGAACCCTCGATGGAGGTCAAGCGGAATTCGTAGACGTCAACCTCCACGGGATCGAGGTTCACAGGCTTGTGTTTGCGCGCGAGTTCGTGAGCGGGTCGGCCGTGGATCTTCTTTGCGGAAAAAGGAGGCGGCGCCTGCCGGATTCTGCCGACAAACCCGGCGGCGAGCGGCTCGAGTGAATCCGCATCGAGCGAAGGAGAGGAATCGGGCCCGAGCGGCTCGCCATCGGCGTCATAGGTGTCCGTGGCGAATCCGAAACGGATGGCGCAGGTGTAGCGCTTCCGGCGGCCGGTGTAAAAGCGGGCGAGGCGCGTAGCGCGTCCCAAAGCGAGAACGAGCACGCCTGTAGCCAGCGGATCGAGCGTTCCGAAATGCCCGATCTGGCGGAAGCCCGCCAGGCGACGAACCATCTCGACGACATCGTGCGAGGTGCGGCCGCGCGGCTTATCGACGACCAGGATTCCGTCGATCGGAGGAGGTTTGGGAGGTCTGGCCATCACAGGAGAACGCAGATGCGTCGCGTGAACGCGGCTATTCCTTTGAGCCGCGCGCCTGTCGCAGCAAGTCGTCAATATGCCGACCGTATTCTTCCGACTCATCGACTTGAAACAGAATGTCCGGCGCACGCCGCAGCTGGAGGCGTTCGACCAGTTCGTGGCGGATGTAGCCGGAGGCTTTCTTCAATCCATCCAGAGTTGCCGCGCGTTCGTGCGCTTCTCCGTCGATTTGCACGTAGACGCGCACGGTGCCCATGTCGGGGCTCACGCGCACTTCGGTAACGCTGAGCGCACCGCAAAGGCGCGGGTCCTTCAACTCTCCCGCCAGCATCAAGCTGACTTCGTTGCGAATCTCCTCAGCCACGCGTTCGGAGCGGTAGCCGTGTCCACCGATGCTCATGGCGACGTTTCCTCGAAGTATTCGATTTCCTGCGAAACGAGGTCGCGGCCCAGGATGCGCTCGGATTCGGCAAGAATCGCGGCGAACGATTCCTCCAGATGCCTGCCGTCGCCGGAGAGGCTGACGACGCCCACGCGCGAACGCTGCCACAAATCCTGATAGTCGAGTTCGGCGACGGCCACGTTGAAGTTGGCGCGCAGACGATCCTTCAGGCTGCGCAGCACCTGTCTCTTGTCCTTAAGAGATCGCGCGTCGGGAATGTGAATTTCGAGGGTGAGAAAACCGATCGGCATTTTGCGCTCCCAGCGTCTTCCGACACGCAGGCTGAAAGCTTAACTGCGGCGAGCTTCGGCCGTTTCCGGCGCCCGCCCGCGGTCGATGATTGCCGCTTCGACCGGCGCGGTCTTTTCCACCTTGAAGCACTCCAGGACGTCGCCCACTTTGACGTCGTTGAAATTCGAAATGCCCACGCCGCATTCGAAACCGGAGCGAACTTCGTTCACGTCGTCCTTGAAGCGACGGAGCGAGATCACTTTGCCGGTGTAGATCACGACGTTGTCGCGAAGCACGCGCACATCGGCGTCGCGCTTGATGATTCCCTCCAGGACGTGGCATCCGGCAATCATGCCCGCGCCCTTGACGCGGAACGTGTCGCGCACTTCCGCGCGGCCCAGGAAGGCTTCCTTAATGACGGGGGACAGCAGCCCGGCGACAGCCTTCTTCAGCTCGTCGAGGAGTTCGTAGATGATGGTGTGCAGGCGAATGTCGACGTTTTCGCGTTGAGCGAGATCGGCGGCCTTGCGCTCGGGGCGCACGTTGAACGCGACGATGATGGCGTTGGATGCGGAAGCGAGGAGCACGTCGGTTTCCGTGACGGCGCCGACGCCTGCCTGGATCACTTTCAGTTTCACTTCGTCGTTCGAGAGCTTCGGCAGCATCTCGGTGAGGACTTCGACTGAGCCCTGGACGTCCGCCTTCACAACGATGGCAAGTTCCTTGAGTTCACCGGCCCTGAGTTGTTCGTGCAATTGATCGAGCGTGAGGCGCCCGGAGGACGCTGTCTTGGCGAGCGAGGCTTCGCGCTGCTTGCTCTGGCGGTACTCGGCGATGTGCCGCGCGCGAGCTTCGTCGGCCACCTGGAACTGGTCGCCCGCTTCAGGCACGCCCTGCAAACCGAGGACTTCGACCGGAGTCGAAGGAATGGCTTTCTTGATCGCTTGGGCGCGGTCGTCGAACATCGCGCGAACTTTTCCATACACGGCGCCCACGATGAAGAAATCGCCTACGTGCAGCGTGCCGTTCTGGACGAGAACGGTGGCAACCGGTCCGCGGCCTTTGTCGACACGCGATTCGAGAACGGTTCCGCTGGCGGGGGCGTCGGGATCGGCCTTGAGTTCGGCGAGATCAGCGACGAGGAGGATCATTTCGAGCAAGCGCGGAATGTTCTGTTTCGTTCGGGCCGAGACTTCCACCATGACCGTGTCGCCGCCCCATTCTTCGGGCATGAGACCGCGGTCGGCCAGCTGCCGCTTTACGCGTTCTGGCTGTGCGTCCGGCTTGTCGATCTTGTTGATGGCGACGATGATTTTGACGTTGGCGGCCTTGGCGTGAGAGATGGCCTCTTCCGTTTGCGGCATCACGCCGTCGTCGGCGCCGACGACGAGGACGACGATATCGGTGACTTTGGCGCCTCGGGCTCGCATGCGTGTGAAGGCCTCATGGCCGGGCGTATCGATGAAAACGATACGGCGGTCGTCCACGTGCGCTTCGTACGCGCCGATGTGCTGTGTGATTCCGCCTGCTTCTCCAGCGGCAACTTCCGTTTCGCGAATCGCGTCGAGCAGGCTCGTCTTGCCGTGGTCGACATGGCCCATAACGGTGACCACCGGAGCGCGCGGCTGCTGATTACCGGTGCGCTCCTCGCTGATTTTCTCTTCCTGCGCCATTTCCTCTTCGAACGAGACCACCTGCACGATCCCGTTGAAGGCTTCGGCGAGGCTGGTGGCTGCTTGCACGTCGAGAGCCTGGTTGATGCTTCCGAACACACCTCGATCCATGAGGGTCTTCAGCAGATCTTTGGCGCGAATGTCGAGCTTTTCAGCCAATTCGCGGACAGTTATGCCTTCGGTGACCGTCACGGCTCTCGGTTCGCGTTGAACCGGCGCGACGGGTTCGATCTGAGCAGACTTGCCTCCCGGTCCGACGCCAGGGCGAGTTCGAACCGGATGGAGCTTGCGCTCGCCTTCGGCAAATCTCTTTTCAATCAGCGGCCGGGACCGCGCCGGCATGGGCGGCTTGCGCGCGTAGAGCGGCTTGCCCGGCTCCGCCTTCGGGATTCCGCCCAAACCGGGTCCACCGCCCGGCCTCTGACCGCCAGGGCCACCGGGGCGAGGGCCTCCAGGACGCTGCGGAAAACGTGAGGGCGGTCCGCCAGGGCGCTGGCCTTCGGGCCTCGGACGTTGCTGCTGGCCCGGCGCCGCGGGGCGCATGCCAACGGGCGCTCCCGGACGCGACGGGACTGGTCTGCCGGGCACGTTTTCAGGGCGCGAAGGAGGTCTTTGACCGATTGGAGTTCCTGCCGGTCGAGGCGCACCAGGCGCCGCGGTACGAGGACCGGCCGGCGATGCAGCTGCCGGACGTTGCGCTAGGGTTCCCGCAGGCTGCGCCGGCGGGGCGCCCGGCGTCGCCGGGCGAATAGGAGTCACAGGTCTGGGAGCGGACGGCGCAGGCGCTGCCGGACGAGCGGCGGCGGGAGCAACAGGATGCTGAGCCGCGGGTGCCGCCGGTCTTGCCGGAGCACCCGATTGCGAAGGCGGCGCTGCAGACGCTGGCGGAGGCGCGCTTCCAGGAATGGTCGCCGGTCGCAAAACGGCTGGAGCGCCTGGAGCCGGTTGCGGTACGCCAGCGGGCGGGGCCGCAGCCGTAGGCCGTTGTGCCGCGGCAGGAGCAGCGGTCCGTGCGGACGCACCTGGCCGGGCTCCCTTTTTTGCCGCTTCCTTCGCCGCTTCCGCGGCAGCTTCCTGCGCAGCGAGTTCCTGGAAATGCTTGCGCGCCAGTTCCGCGTGCTCGATGTCGAGCGAGCTCGAGTGCGTCTTCTTCTCCGTGACGCCGATTTCGGGCAGGTACTCGATCAAGACCTTGGCCTTGACCTCAAGCTCCCTGGCCAGCTCATTAATCCTGATTTGGTTCGAATCTGACATTAAACTCCCGTAAACCTCTGTTCAAAACTCGGCATCGGCCTGCGGACTCTTCCGTTTCGGCCTTTATGCCCCCGCTGAACCGCCTTCTGGCGGCTCCTCGTCCTGTCCTTGTCTGTTGCGATCGTGCGCCGGCGCAGGGGCTTCCTGCTCCGCTTCCGATGCGGCAGGAACCACTTCCTCCGACGACGCCTGCGGCTCAGCACTCTCGGCAGCGTCCTCCGGAATCTCCACAGACGCGGAGAGTTCCCCGGCATTTTCCTCGACGGCGGGTGCCGCTTCCGCACCTTCAGCCTCGGGAACCACAGCTGTTTCGGCGCGTTCAACCTCGGGCGCAACGGCTGCTTCGCCTTCCTCAACAGGAGCAGGCGGCGTTTCGAGCGCCTCGAAGTGGGCTGCGACGGATTGATGGATCTTCTCGACCATCTTTTCGCCGATTCCGGGAATCTCGACGAGTTGCTCCGGCGTCATGTCCGCGAGCTTCTCGACGGAAGTGATCCCGGCAGCCTCAAGTTTTTCGATGGTCTTCGGCCCCACGCCCTTCAGTTCCGCGAGCGGAGTGCCGGGCGCGGTGAGCGCGGCCATTTGCGCTTCAATCTCGCGGCGCTTCTCTTCCTCGCTTTTGATGTCGATGTTCCAGCCGATCAGCTTGCTCGCCAGCCGGACGTTCTGGCCCTTCTTGCCGATGGCGAGCGAAAGTTGCGTGTCCTCGACGATCACCTCGAGGCGCTTCTCCTCGGGATCTACGATCTGCACGCGAGTGACTTTGGCCGGACTGAGAGACTTCTGCGCGAATGCCGTGGTTTCCTCGCTGAACGGAATAATGTCGATTTTCTCGCCGCGCAGCTCGCGAATGATGGACTGCACGCGCATGCCTTTCATGCCGACGCAAGCGCCCACGGGATCGACGTCCTTGTCGCGGCTTTCGACCGCGATTTTGGTCCGCTCGCCGGCTTCGCGCGCCACGGCGCGAATCTGCACGGTTCCGTCGTAAATTTCCGGGACTTCCATTTCGAACAAGCGTTGCACCAGCACGGGATCGGCGCGGGAAACCACAACCTGCGGCCCTTTCGCGGCGCGCTCGACGGCGCGAATCGTCGCGCGCAGGCGGTCTCCGATGTTGTAGGTTTCCAGACGCGACTGCTCGCGCTTCGGCAAGCGTGCTTCCGTGCGCCCGAGGTCCACGATCACGTCGGGCCCCTCGACGCGCTTGACGATGCTGTTCACCAGCTCGCCCACGCGCGTGTGGAACTCGTTGTAAATCGTGTCGCGTTCCGCTTCGCGAACCTTCTGCAGGATCACCTGCTTGGCGGTTTGCGCCGCGATTCTTCCGAGAACGTCGGTCGGCTTGGTGTGCACGATCTCGCCGCCCACTTCGATGGTCGCGTTTTGCTTGCGTGCGTCGGTCAAGGAAATCTCGCGCAGGGGATCAGCGACCTCTTCGACAACGATGTGGACTGAAAACACGTCCACCTGGCCGGTTTCCGCATTGAACTTCGAACGCAGCTCTTCCTCCGTGCGGTAATACTTCCGCGCGGCCACCAGCATCGCGTCCTCGATGGCCGCGACGATCACCTCGGGCTCGATATGCTTTTCCCGGCTGATCTGCTCAATTGTCTGATACAGCAGACTCGCCATTTCCTTCTCTCTCCACGAAAATCACCTTTAAATCCAAATCCTTGTCTAGAACTCGACCACCAGGTTCGCCTTGCGAATCCCGACGAACGGCAACACAATCTCTCTGTCTTTCACCTTCAGCTTCACCGAGCCGTCCGCGTACCCGCCAAGCCGGCCCTCGAAGTACTTCTGATTCTCCACCGGCTCATTCAGCCAGATCCGCGCCAGCCGTCCGCTGAAACGCTCGTAATCCGCCGGGTTACGCAGCTTCCGATCCAGGCCCGGAGAACTCACTTCCAGCACATAGGCCGGACCTGGAATGAGATCCTCAACGTCCAGGATCACGCTCAACTGCTCGCTGACCCGCTCGCAATCCTTGTGGCTGATCCCGCCCTCAGGTTCGCCTTGAACGGGCGGCCGGTCGATATAAACCCGCAGCAGCCTTTGTTTTCCGATCTTCCACTCGACGTCGAAGATTTCCAGGCCCTCGGAGTGCGTCACTCGCTCCGCGGCCGCTCGAATCCGCTCCAGGTCCATTTTGTTCGATTTGCAGGACCTACTCCGCCGGTCCTTTGGCTGCCCGCCTTCATCGTCCGCCGAGACGCCCGCCAATAAAAAAGTGGGCTCGCGCCCACTCGGCCGTGCGACCTAGATGAAAGCTGGTTCAGTATAGTTTCCTTAGCGGTAAAACGCAAGCCGCCTTTCGGGACGGTCGGGACGGGTGGGCGACATGGAGGTGCCATCTTGCGGGATTTCCTTTTTTGTGACATTGTTCTGACCGGCTACATACGTACAGACATTCTGCGATACAGAAAGGAAACCCTTATGCCTGACGATGTCGCTACTTTGGAGACCAAAAGATCCAAGCTCCTGGAGGAGTTCCTCAGCTTGGGTGATCTGCGCCCCGGCTCCATTACCGCGGTCATGCGCCGCTGCGGCAAGCCCACCTGCCATTGCGCCAAACCCAACGACCCAGGCCATGATCCGCAATTCCGCCTGACCCGCCGCGTGGCGGGCAAAACCGTGACGGAAACCTTTCCCAATCCCGCGGCCCTGCGCAAAGCGCAGAAGGAGGTCGCCGAGTTTCACCGCTTCCAGAAGCTCAGCCAGGAACTGGTGACCCTCAACGAAAAGATCTGTCGGCTCCGCCCGGTCGAGCAGCAACGGGGCGGCTGGACGGAGCAGGAAAAAAAACGGCTGCTGCGATCCATCAGGAAGTGGCGCGAGAAATAAACCGATTCCTCGGCCGTATTTTTGCCCAACGCCATAAAGACGGTCGGACCGATCTGGAAGCCGTGGAATCGGTCTTGCGATCCGCCCTGCATCAGGCGGGCGCCGCGGCCTTAGCCGAACTGCTGAAGTTCGAGGCCCCGGCGGCCGAGCAGCGCCAGTTGCCGTGTCCGTGTGGCCATCAGGCCCACTACCGGGAACTCCGCTCCAAGCCCGTGCTGACCGTCGTGGGCCCGGTGAAGCATTTCCCGTCCCTACTATTTGTGCGCGCACTGCGGCGCCGGCCAATTTCCGGCCGATGTCGAACTGGATATCGAGAACACGGAGTTCTCTCCCGGAGTGCGCCGCATGCAGGCGCTGGTGGGCCAGGAGGCCCCCTTCGATCACGGCCGCGAACAGATGAAAGTTCTGGCCGGCCTGGAGGTGACCACCAAATCGGTGGAGCGCACGGCGGAGGCCATCGGAGCCGATATCGCTCAGCGCGAACAAGCCGAGATCCAGAAAGCCCTGCAGTTGGACCTGCCCGCCGTTGCTGGCGAGCCGATTCCCATCCTGTATGTGCAGATGGATGGGACGGGAGTTCCGGTGGTGAAGAAAGAGACGGTGGGTCGGCAAGGCAAGACCGAAGGCCAACCGGCGCATACGCGGGAAGTCAAGTTGGGATGCGTGTTCACCCAGACGACGTGGGATAAGGAAGGCTATCCGATCCGCGATCCCGATTCCACCACCTATACCGGAGCGATCGAAACCGCCGAGGAGTTTGGCCGACGCCTCTATGGGGAAGCCTGGGAACGCGGCTGGAGCCGCGCACTCCAGAAGGTGGTGATGGGCGACGGCGCCGAATGGATTTGGAATCTTGCCGCCCTGCACTTTCCCGGCGCCATTCAGATTGTCGATCTCTACCACGCCCGCCAGCATCTGTGGGAGGTGGCGCGCAAGCTGTACCCCAATGACGAAGGGAAGCAAAAAGCCTGGATGAAGATCCACCAGAAGCGCCTGCTGGATCGGGGGAAAATCGAAAAACTCGTGGGCGCACTCCGCTCCATCGAATCCGACAACCCCGAAGTAGCGGAGAAGATTCGCACCGAGGCAGACTATTTTGAGCGGAATGCGGAGCGCATGCGCTACCCCAAGTTCCGCCGCCAACACCTCTTTGTGGGCTCGGGCGTCATCGAAGCCGGATGCAAAACCGTGGTCGCTTCCCGCCTCAAACGCTCCGGAATGTTCTGGACCGTCCGAGGAGCCAACGCCATCCTGGCCCTCCGCTGCTGCCATCTCAATGGCCGCTTTGAGGATTACTGGGAGGAACGCCGGGCGGCTTAACTTCCACTTTTAAGTCGCGCACCCTTCGGGACGGGGCGCACGCCAAGGGAAGGGGATTACGTCCGAATCGGCATTTCTTCGGTCTTGTCTTACGGCTTATAGGGCCGTAAGATAATGCCATGGACAACACACTTCCTTCCTCTCGCCTTCGCCAGATCGCGGCCGAGCTGGCGGAACCGAAACCCATGCGCCGGGGCTCTCTATCCGAACGCACGATCAAATGCAGCAAGCCGGGCTGCGCCTGCGCCCATGATCCCAAAGCGCGTCACGGCCCCTATTTCAGCCTCACCCGTGCGATCGACGGCAAGACCCACTCGCGGTTCTTGACCGAGGAACAGGCCGCTCTCGCCCGCGCAGCAGATCGAGGTCGGGCACGCGTTTCGCGCCCAAGTGGAGGCCTATTGGGAAGACTGTGAGGTGTGGGCCGACCGCCAATTAGAAGGTTCGGCCACGGCCTCCACCCGAGAGGCCGAAAAAAAGGGCTTCCAGCGAACCTCCAAAACGAAATCGCCCAGGAAATCGAAACGCTCTTAGGCCGACAAGGCCGTCCGAGTCTTGGATTTCGAAGCGCTGGAGATGGCGGCGCGGCGGCAGGCTTTACGGCTGGCTGCGCGGGCCCTGGAGCAACGGCTGAATGCCGATACAACCGATCATGCAGGCCCGGAACTGCCCTGCGCCTGCGGAGGCGCCGCCCAGTATCATGGCCGGCACGCTAAGACGTTCGAAAGCGTTCTGGGGCCTCTGCATCTGGAGCGGGCCTACTATCACTGCGTGACATGCGAGAGCGGATTCTGTCCGCGAGATCGGGCGTCTGCGGCTGGAGCTATTTTCCCTCACCCCCGGCGTTCTGCGGATGACGGGCAGCACGGCGGCGCTGGTGAGCTTTGAGGAGAGCAGCGCGCTGCTGCATGAGTTGGCGGGTGTCGAAGTGAGCGCCAAACAAGTGGAACGAGCCGCCGAAGCGCTGGGCGCGGAGATCGCCGACGATGAGCGCAACCACGTGGAAAGGATGGGCGAAGTGGCTCCGACCATGTACCTGGGGATGGATGGTACGGGGTGCCGATGCGCGCCGTGGAAGTCGCCGGTCGCGCCGGCAAGCAACCGGATGGTTCGGCTAAAACCCGCGAAGCCAAGCTGGTCACGGTCTGGACCGCCGAATCACGGGATGCGGAAAACAAGCCCGTACGGGATCCGGGATCGATCACCTATTCGGCCGCGATTGAAAGCGCGGCCACGGCCGACACCAGCCCCGAACCGGTCCGACTTCGCCGAGCGGGTCCTGCGGGAAGCCACGCGGCGCGGCTTCACCGAAGCATCCCGTGGTGCGTGCTGGGCGATGGCTCCACCTGGATCTGGAACACCGCCACGGAACTGTTCCCGCAAGCCACCCAGATTCTCGATCGCTTTCACGCCAAGGAGCGCCTTGCACCGCACCGCAAAGCGATCTTTGGAGCAACAGCCCGGAAGGCAAAGCATGGATTGACGGCGCTATGACGCGAGCTCGATGAGGGCCGCTTGCAAACCTTTAGTCGCAAGCGCTGCGCGCCCACGCCGGCCAATACAACAGAGGCGCGGGAATGTGTGCACTACATTTGGACAATCGACGGCGCATGCGCTATCCCGAAGTTCCACGCACAAGGTTTCTGTACCTCCACCGGCGTGCTGGAGGCCGGATGCAAAGTGGCGATCGGTACCCGGCTCAAGCGGGCAGGCATGCACTGGACGCGTAGCGGGCGCAAACGCCATCATCGCCCTGCGCTGCTGCAAACTCAGCGGACGCTTTGAGGATTTCTGGGAACGCCGCTGCGATCAAAGGAAGATGCCGCATGAGTTCATCCTCTCAAATCTGACGTGCGCCCTTCGGGACGAGCGAGTGGCGTCGTGGACGCTCAGTATCCTGCTGAAAATACGCCGCTTTTACTGCGAGACGCTCGGGGTCCCGGGTCAGGCAGGTTCGTCTCGGCACATTCCCTGCGCCACAAACAATTTGCGTCGCGAATCGCGCGACTTCCGCTACAATCGCGGGCCGGTTGGCGCGGCATTCATTCCCCGAGACGCAGCGCCGCCGAATCCCTCGGCACGAGGAGACACGAGTGCCTCTCAGCCAGCGATTGCGCGAAATCCGCGCCGGATTCGAGTCCTCGTTCTGGGTCGCGAACATCACTGAGCTGTTCGAGCGGCTTGCCTACTATGGCACGACGGCCGTCCTGGCCATCTTCCTCCACGAAAAACTGCAGCTCTCGCTCGGCCAGACCGGCCTGCTGATGGGCATCTTCGGGTTCGTCGTGTGGTTTCTGCCGGTTCTTGGCGGAACACTGGCTGACCGCTTTGGCTTTCGCCGGGCTCTGCTGTTCGCCTACGCCGTGATGACGGTCGGGTACTTCCTGCTTGGCTCGCTCTCGTCGCCCTGGATGGAGCCGCTGCGGCACGCCATCGACCTGAAGTGGTTGGTCGGAGCCGTCCTGATGGTTCCGGCGCTGGGCCCGGGGCTGGTGAAGCCGTGCGTCGCGGGGACGACGGGGCGCGCGTCGAAGGAGAACGTCCGTTCGATCGGCTATTCGATTTACTACACGCTGGTGAACGTGGGCGGAACGCTGGGACCGATCGTGGCCTCGGTCGTTCGAACGCACGTGGGAATCGAGTACGTGTTCCGCGTCTCTGCGCTCAGCGTTTTCCTGATGTTCTGGGTGACGCTCTTTTTCTTTCGCGAGCCGTCGCAAACGAAAGAGGAACAGGTCGCGAGCGTTCCTGCCGCGATTCGCAACATGTTCGTGGTTCTCGGGAACTGGCGATTCGTCGCGTTTTTGCTGATCTATTCCGGCTACTGGGTGATGTTCTGGCAGGAGTACGTTTCGGTGCCGCTGTTTGTGCGCGGCTTTGTGGACCCGAAAGCACACGTCGATGCCTTACTCTCGATCGACGCTTTCACCGTGATGTGCCTGCAGATTGTGGTCACGTACCTGACTCGAAAGATTCCAACGTTTCCCGCCATGACGCTTGGAATCTTCGTTTCGAGCCTGGCGTGGATTCCCCTGGCACTGCATCCGGCGATTTCGACGACCGCAGTCGCCCTTGCGGGTGTGGCACTCGGAGAAATCATTCAAACGCCGCGCTACTACGAGTATATGTCGCGGCTCGCCCCGCCGGGCCAGCAGGGACTATTCATGGGGTACGCGTTTCTGCCGGTGGCGATCGGCTATCTCATTGCGGGCCCGTTCGGCGGCTATCTGGTGCACCTGTTCGGCGACGTGCTGAAGCAGCCGCAAAAAATGTGGTGGGTCGTGATGGGCGTCGGAATCGTCACCACATTCTTGATGTGGGTTTACAACGTGATCGCCCGCCCCGCAGAGCAAACCGAGCGCAGCTCATGAACGAACCGACGATCGCCGAGCCCTGGCCGGACGCTTGATGGGATCGCCGGAGAATGCGTTTGTGGTCGCTGAATGGCGCGATCCGGGCGCGCCACCCGGGCCCCCGCGCTGCATCGCGCCGATGCACGTCCATCATCGCGATGACGAAGCCTGGTACGTGCTCAAGGGCGCTCTCTGCGTTCAACGCGGCGACGAGGTCGTCGAGGCGAGCGCAGGCTCAGGCGTCGTCGTTCCGCGTGGAATCAAGCACACGTATTGGAATCCCATGGCCATGGCCACACCCACGCGCTATCTACTCGTCATGACCGCGAATATCTACGCCTTGATCCAGGGAATCCAAGCAACGAAGGAGCGCACGCCCCCTGCACTCCACACCCTCTTCGCAAAGCACGATTCCGAACTGGTTGATTCGTAGCGCGACCATGGGTCGTGCCTGCAAATCCACGAGCCACACCGCTCAAAACTCGTAATCGAGCGAGAATTCAATCTGACGCAGCCGCGGCCAGGGCTTCTTCGGTCGCCACAAAACGGGCGCCGAGGGAACGCAACTCGTCGAGGGCTCGGCGGCCGTCCTCCGTTTTCAGCGTTTCGATCGCGTCTATCACGAGCGAGACGTGGCGGCGGCGTTCGAGCAGGCCCTTCGCGGCCAGCCCCACGCAATATTCCGTGACGACTCCGAAAACGAAGTAGCGAGCCTCTTTCGGAAGGCGGTTCACGATTTCATCGGTGAGCGGGTTATCGAAGACGTTGAGCGTCTGCTTTTCGATCACAATCTGCTGATAGGCAAAGAGGTCTTCTGGCAGTTTGAATCCGCGCTCGTTCGGCACAGTGAAGTACTTGTCCGCAAGTCCCTCGGGAACGATCTGCGCGCCGGGCGTTCCACGGACGCAATGAGGCGGAAACGTCGCAAACTCGGGATCGTCCGGCGTATGCTGGCACGCGTCGGAAACGAGCAGCACTCGTCCCTGACGCGCCGCATCGACCAGCCGCTTCAGATTCGGAATCGTCTCTTCGGCGCCGGGGACGTATAGCTTTCCACCAGGCAGCATGAAGTCAGCCTGCGTATCGACTTCCCAGAAAATGGTCTTGCGCGTCGGCATTTGCGTCTCTCGGAAAATTTCAATGCGAGTCATTTCGGCGCGGAGCGCCGGATCCGGCGGCGAACATTTTCGAGCATGGCCTTGAGCCGCTTGCTGTAGCGGACGGGATACTCGGCCGAACGGGAAATCTGGCGGTATTTCTCGGGAAGACGTTCGAGGCCGACGAAGGTGCGTGCGCGAAGTTCCGTCACGAACTCGACACCGCGAGTGCGCCGTCCCCCGCGCATCACCTCGATCAACAAGGGCTGTCCACCGTTCGCCGGCTCTCCCTCAAGCGCAATTTGGTCGTAGGCGAAGTCACCCGCGCGGTTCAAATAGCGCAGCACCTGTTTGCGGCCGGGATACGTCGCTTTGGCCTCGCTGAACTTGGCTGCTTCGCGAGTCTTTCCGCCACGTTCGACTTCCACCAATTTGTAGACCAGGTTCAGGTGCGGCGCGTCGCCCGGCGTCGCCAGCGCCGTGCCAACACCGAACGAATCGATTGACGCGCCCGCTTTCAGCAAGTGTGCGATTTTCGTTTCGTCCAGATCGCCCGAAGCAAAAATCCGGACGTCGTTCCATCCTGCGCGGTCCAGCACTCACCGGACCCACTGGCTCTCTTTCACCAGGTCGCCGCTGTCGAGCCGCACGCCGCCCGGCTTTCGCCCCATGGCCACGATCGTCTTGACGGCGTTGCGCACATTGTAGGTGTCCAGCAGAAGGACCGCGCCTTCGGGAAATGCGTCGAGAAAATGGCCAAAGGCCTCGGATTCATTTTCATGCGCCATGACCCAGGAGTGCGCCTGCGTGCCGTAGGTATTCATCCCAAAGAGCTGGCCGGCAAGCACGTTGGACGTGCCGATACAACCGCCAATCGCGGACGCCCGAGCAGCCCAAATGCTGGCCCCCGGCCCGTGGCCGCGCCGCGCGCCGAATTCGACCACTTGGCGGCCCTGAGCGGCCGTCACCACGCGCGCCGCTTTGCTCGCGATCAACGTTTGATAGCCCAGGGTCGCGAGCAGATACGTCTCCATGATCTGTCCCTCGATGATCGGCGCCGTGACGCGCAGGAGCGGTTCACCGGCAAAAACGAGGGTTCCTTCGGGAAGAGCATGGACGTCCCCGGTGAAGCGGAACTTGCCAAGATAGTCGAAGAATTCGTCGCGGATGTTGCGGAACACCGGATGCCCCCGCAGGAAGCGGATCTCTTCGGCACTGAAACGGACGTTTTCGAGGAATTCCAGTCCCTGTTCGAGCCCCGCCGCTACAAGGTAGTTGCGGTCTCGCGGCAGATTGCGGACGAACAGTTCGAATGTGGCACGTGCATCGAAGCGGGTCTGGAAATAACCCGCGGCCATGGTCAATTCATAGAGGTCGGTTAGAAGGCCTGAATATTCGCGCATCTCTGGAATCTTACGAAAGATGGACCGGTCATTGGCGTCCGCCCGCCGTGGACGGGAGGCTGGACGATCAGTTGTGCTCGCCTGCGCCCTGGGGCCGCGAAACTGTTGGAAAGACAAAACCCCCAAGTCCCCGTCCCATTGTGGAACGGGCGTGCTTGGGGGTTTTCTGAATTTCGCGCCAGGAAACTACTTCAGCACGGCGTCTTTGAAGGCTTTTGCTGCCCGCAGACGAACGACCGTTTTGGCCTTGATCTTGATCGCCTCGCCCGTCGCTGGATTGCGACCCATCCGCGCCTTGCGGTGCGCCTTTACCGCGCGCCCGAAGCCTGGGATTACGAATTTGCCCGCAGACCTTGCTTCCTTTACCGCGAGCTTGAACAGCTCGTCAAAAAACGACGCGATCTGCTTCTTGGAAACGGGCTTTTCCGGCGTGCTGACCTTATCGGCCAGGTGGGCAACGATCTTCGACTTGCTCATCGGACTTGCCATTCACTTCCTCCTCGCACCTGAGTGCTCATGGGCATCCGGCATACCGGATGCCGCGAGGCACTATAAACGTCCTTCCCATGCAACGCAAGAAAAAAGCACTAAAAAACCCCGCAAAAGCGGGCTTTTTCCTCAAGGCGAATGCAACGCTCATTGAATTCACCAGCCAGGGCACATGCGTGGGAGTAACAACGAGCGACGAGCGGGCGCGACAACCCCCGCAAGAGAGTCTCCGGAGCCTCCCGATTCTCCCGATTCTCTTCTCCCGATTCTCCTTGACAGGCACGGTCTCGAAGCACAGCATGAACTCGACGTTTCGTCGTTTGAAGCGAGACTCCCGCTCCGTAGTCCGAGCGCAGTTCCCGTAAGGGCCAAAGCTCCGCATCGAGCGCTAAGAAGCCAGCAACTTCCGGCCTCCTGTTTTTCACTCCCGCGGAGTCAACCTCCTGTTCGACGTACAGGGCCGCAGACCCAGGACGCCAGTGTTTGCAGAGACAACCACGAACTCGCTTCAACGCGAGGAATCGATCTCGAATTTCGCACACAAGGAGAATCCATGTCAGAAGGGAACAAGAATGCGGTACGCCGCGTGTTTGATGAAGTCTGGAATAAGAAGAATTTGCCGGTGGCGGACGAGCTTTTCGCCACAAACTACACTCACCACGACCCTTCCACGCCCGATGCCGGCCGCGGTCCAGAGAGCGAGAAGAAGAGAGTAACGCTCTACCACAATGCCTTTCCCGACCTTCGCCTGACGACCGAGGACATCATTGCCGAAGGAGAGATGGTAGTGGCGCGCTGGACGTGCCACGGCACCCACAAAGGCGATCTCGGCGGGATCGCGCCCACGGGGAAGCCGATAGCGATTTCTGGGGTCAGTATCTGTCGCTTCGCCAACGGCAAGATAGTGGAGGGCTGGATCAACTGGGACGCTCTGGGCATGATGCAGCAGCTCGGCGTTGTCACGCAGCTCGCCAAAGCCGCTGCAAAGTAGTTTTCGGCCTCGTCGAAAAACCGCGAGGACCGACCATGCGTCGGTCCTTGTGTCCTCACGCCCTGTCAGAACCTTCTACTGCGAGGCAAGGCTATCGTAAAAGAGCGCGACGGCCTTTATACCGGCGAAATAGTTTTCGAGCGCCATGTGCTCGTCCGGAGCGTGGGCATTCTCGTCGGGGAGACCGAATCCCATCAGGACACAGGGTATTTTGAATGTGTCGTGCATCTGCGTCACGAACGGAATCGATCCGCCCTCGCGAATAAAGACAGCCTTTTTGCCGAAACCCGCTTCGAGAGCGTGAATCGCCTTCTGAAAAATCGGGTGCGTGTAGGCGGCGACCCACGGCTTGCCTGTGCTGAGCACCTGGAAATTGCACCGGACGGTTCTCGGGAGCAACTTCCGGATGTGGCGTTCGACCAGCTTCGCGATTTTCGCGGGATTCTGAATCGGCACGAGCCGCGTGGATATCTTCGCGTAGGCCTTCGACGGGATCACCGTTTTTGCCCCTTCGCCGAGGTATCCTCCCCAGATGCCGTTCAGCTCGAGAGTTGGGCGGACCCACAACTGTTCAACGGCGGTGTAGCCCTTCTCACCGCAAAGACCAGGCGCACCCACCATACGGCGGAAATCCTTCTCTTTCCAGGGCAACGAATTCAGCGCTTTGCCCTCGGCGCGGGAGACGCTCGCAACGTCGTCGTAAAAACCCGGAATCGTCACGCGAAAACTCTTGTCGTGCAACTTGGCAATCATCTCCGCCAGAATCGTAATGGGATTCGGCACCGCACCGCCAAAAGCGCCGGAATGCAAGTCCTGCGCGGGCCCTGTTATTTCGAGTTCGTAATAATTCAGTCCGCGCAGGCCGTATGTGATCGAGGGAACGCCTTTGGCCAGCATCGAAGTATCTGAGACGACCAGCGCGTCCGCTTTCAAGCGCTCGCGATTCTGTTGCACGAAATCCCAGAGGCTCACACTTCCCACTTCCTCTTCGCCCTCGATGATCGCCTTTACGTTGATGGGCAGCTTCCCAGCTGTTTTCTGCAGGCATTCGAGGGCTTTGAGGTGAATGTGTACCTGCCCCTTGTCGTCGGCGGTGCCGCGTCCGAAGAGATTATTGCCGCGGACGGTCGGGTCGAAAGGAGGGCTGGTCCAAAGCTCGAGCGGCTCGGCCGGCTGGACGTCGTAGTGACCATAGAAAAGGACCGTGGGCTTGCCCGGCGCGCGCAGGGATTCGCCATAGACGAGGGGGTGCATCTTTGTGGGCTCGATTTCCACGTTCTCGAGACCCGCGGCGCGGAGTTTTTCCGCAACCCAGTGCGCCGCTCTCTCAACGTCCGGCTTGTGTTCGCTTTTCGTGCTGACGCTCGGGATGCGCAAGAATTGCTTGAGTTCGTTGAGGTGCTCTTCGCGCCTGGATTCGATGTACTCGTTCAGGTTCATCTGGAAGACCTCTGCACGCGCTGTCTCACTGCTGCTAACCACAGCTGTGTCTCCATGGAATTGACCTGGGAAATGTCCGTTCTGAATCGTTTCACCAAACTGCCGGCGCCGATGGCGGCCGGGCAGCCGATCGCGGACGCCATATTAGGTTGCGCCCCGCGCCAAGTCAATGCGAAGCGGGCCTTTACGTCAGTTTCCGCGGCGAAGATAGCAACAACTCAGTCCAGGTCGCGCGCCGCCTTGACCCTCGTGCTAGACTTTTTCGAGTGGCTTCGTCCGAGCTGGCACGAACTCCGCAGGGGCCCTCGGCGGTAAACCTCCGAGTTAGTGTCGGCTCCGTTTCTCTCAAGAACCCCGTCATCGCTGCGAGCGGTACGTTCGGCTACGGTATCGAGTTCTCTCACCTCGTCGACCTGAACAAGATAGGTGGAATCGTCGTCAAGGGACTGTCCTTTGAGCCGATGGCGGGTGCGCCTGCTCCCCGGATGTGCGAGACGCCGAGCGGCATGATCAACGCTATTGGCCTGCAAAATATTGGAGTAAAGGCGTTTGTTGCCGAAAAGCTCCCGCGACTGCGCCGATATGAAACCGCAATCATTGCGAATGTCTTTGGCCGGACGATCTCCGAGTACGTTGATGTGATTCGTGTCCTGGAGGAGACAGCAGGCCTCGCTGCGTACGAGCTTAACATCTCGTGCCCGAACGTCGAAAAGGGAGGAGCGGAGTATAGTACCGATCCCGGCGTTACCAGCGAGGTGGTCTGGGCTGCGCGCCGAGCGGCGAAGCGCCCTCTATGGGTCAAGCTATCCCCTGTTGTTGGAAACATTGGCGTTATAGCGAAGGCTGCTGAGTCGGCCGGTGCGGACGCACTGGTCATCGCGAACACATACCCAGCAATGTGTCTGGATGTACACAATCGAACGTCACATCTAGGTAGTACGACAGGCGGGTTGTCCGGTTCCGCGATAAGACCTATAACGGTGAGGTTAGTTTACGAGGCCAGTCGGGTAACAAACATCCCGATTGTGGGACTTGGCGGTATCGAAAGTCCTGCTGATATAGCTGAATATCTGCTAGTTGGCGCCTCCGCCGTAGAAGTGGGCACAGCGCATTTCGCGGACCCGCGGGCCTCGGAGCGGTTGGCAACGGGCCTCGAAACGTGGTGCCGAGCCCAAAATCTATTTGAAATCAGCGAGTTACGAGGAACATTTCGGGCCGAAAGTGCTGTTCAAGAGCAGGCCCTTAAGCTATAATTTGCTGATTCAAATAAAGATAGGTGACCATGAGAGCCAAGGCATTCGTTGTGCTTGAGTCGGTGTTTTTAGGTGTGGCTTTGCTCGTGCTGACCCCGTCCGCCAATCCGACGGCGGCAGTCAGCGCGGACACAGCCCATCCATCTGCAGCGTCTCTGCAAAACAGCCTTCTCCCGACCGTGTCTGAACTGCAAAAGAGCAGCAAGCTCAAGCCTCTGGCAGTCTGGGAATGCACCAGCAGCTGGTATGGCGAGGATTTTGACGGGCAGCCGACGGCCACGGGTGAGCCGTACGATATGTACGGCGCAACAGCGGCCCACCCCACGCTTCCGCTGGGCTCGCTGGTTCTGGTAACGAATACAAAGAACCACCGCAGCGAAATCGTCCGCATCAACGACCGCGGCCCCTACATCGGAGGCCGCGAGCTGGACGTCTCTTACGAGGTAGCACGGAACCTTGGTTTCGACCAGCGCGGGCTGGCTAAGGTCCGCCTGGAGCTCCTGGAGGTCCCTTCACGACCGAACCAGATTCACGGCGAATAATCGTCGCGCTCGACTACGACCGCATGCGCCCGGCCGTGGCTTTGGCGCGGCGGCTGCGCGGCGCGGTCGGGGTGCTGAAAGTCGGCAGCCAGCTTTACACGGCGGAAGGCCCGCGAGCCGTTGACCGGCTTGCGGGCTTTGGCTTTGAGATCTTCCTCGACTTGAAATTCCACGATATCCCGAACACCGTGGCGGGAGCCGTGTCGGCGGCGGCGGATCTGCGCGACGTAACGATGCTTACGCTGCATGCCTCGGGCGGGCTCGTCATGATGCGTGCCGCGCGTGAAGCCCTCAGGGGGAAGAAAATGCGGCCGGCGCTTCTGGGCGTGACCATCCTGACAAGCTTGGATTCAACGGCCATGCGGGAAATCGGGATTGCGGGGACGCCCGGGGCTCGCGCCGTATCGCTGGCAAGGCTCGCAAGAAAAGCTGGGCTGGACGGCGTTGTGGCGTCGGCACATGAGGCGCGCGCGATCCGGCGCGCCTGCGGGCCCAAGTTCCTGATCGTCGTTCCGGGTGTGCGCCCGGCCGCGGCCGACGTAAACGATCAATCCCGCGTCGCCACACCCGCCGAAGCGATTCGCGCCGGAGCGGACTACCTCGTCGTAGGGCGGCCGATTACGGCCGCGCCTGACCCAGCCGTCGCTGCTACGGCCATCGCAAAGGAAATTGCGGCGTCTCGGCACGCCTAGCCACACATTCCGGCCCGCGTCCCGTTGTATTCAGGCCGGCCCAAGGAGTGTCCGGAACCAGAGAGGTCATCCCGGCTAGTGTGTGTTCATGTAGTGGCAAACGTCTTTCACGGCGTTGTGCAGAAAGTTGGTCTGCGTGCCATACACCGCGTCGCCACCGTGCTTGAAGATGGTGAATTCGTACCGGCCGACCCAGCGAGCCTCGATCATGAAATCCGATTTCTTGGGGTCCAGCGTGAGGGTCACGTTGGAACACTTGTCGCTGAAATTCTTCAGGACGTCGGCTTTCGGAACATTCGAGGCCGGCGATAGAAAGACCTTCAGAGGTTTGGGGCTGGCATACAGAGCCGGCGCCCCGACCACCAAGAGCAAAATCGAGCCAAGCAAGACTTTCTTCATGGTGCTGTCTCCTTGCCGCCCCGGCCGATTTGCTGCCGAGACCGCTCGCGCGATTCTTGCAGGTGCGTCTCCCCCGCCGAAATCCCCTCTATAACGACGCATTCTGGTATTGAATGGTTGCCGCCGGTGAACGAGTTGTGAAGCGAGACAGCGAATCAGTTAATCGCACGAATCTCTGCGGATGGGCAAGGTCTTGCGAATCGCTAGGTTTTCGCGATTCCCACGGCAAGAATGTCGTTTCCGCGAATCTTCAGAAGAATGCGGGGCAGAGGAGCCGGCGGAGGCCCCTGCAGGACCGACCCGTCCGTGACGGAAAACACGCCGTTGTGACAGGGGCATACGAAGGCATTTTCGTCGGAATGATAGAAGACGGGGCAGGAATTGTGAGTGCAGATGCGGCTGTAAGCGACGTAAGCCGTCTCGCTGGTGCGCACCAGGATGCAAGGAGCCACATCCGTTGGATACTGAAAGATCTTCGAACCGTGAACGGGAATCTCGTTCGTTTGCGCGATCACGCGCGCGGGAGTTGGTTGCGAATGGTACCACTCGCGGAGCGCAAACAAGCCTCCGACAACGATGGCCCCGGTCGCGGCGACAATCGATTTCCCGAAGCCACGCCGTGTGACCTTCGGCGGGTCCTGCGGTTCCGAACTGTTCGTTGAACTGGTCGCCATTCTGTAGCCCTTGATCCTCTCTGCGCCCAGCACGGGTCTTCTCGTCAGCAAACTCGAGCGGCTACCGGGTGCAACGTGTAAGCCTACTGCGCCCCCTTGCAGAGGTAAAGGCCCCGTTCGGCCCGTCGATTTCGTTCGCGGTGCGTACTCATCTGCTGACAGCTGTTCCCTTGTCCGCCAGCGTTCCGATTGCCCCGCGTGCGAATGTGCTCTACGGTTCGCCGGCGTCGCCACCAAGACCGGCCTGGGTGGCGGCCAGCGGCCACGGTGGTTTGGAGGCAAGTTGATGTTGTAGTGGACGCGCTTGACGTTCTCGTTCTTCCAATTCCGGGGAGCTGTGCTTAGTATGTAGCTGCGCGGGCAGCTTCGCATCCGCGATGACCGGCGCCGGTTGGTTCGCGCTTGGTTCCAGGACAAATCAAAAATGAAACCTTTGACCCGCGTGGGTTACTGGATTGCTGCTTGCGCCTGCCTCTGCACATTCACCGCTTTCGTGTCCGTCGTTTTCGCCCGGGCCACTGATTCGGAACTGGCAATGGTGTCGGTGGATACAGAAACGTTGGGACGCCAGATTCCGGGAGACTTTGTCGGTTTCAGCCTGGAAGTTTCGACTGCGGGTCAGGGGCTGCCCAACGGACCGAAGGGCGCCGCGAGTTCGACCGCCGAAACCGGGCCGCCCGAATATGCGCTTGGCTCGCCCGGGGCACCGAACAAGGTTTTCTTCCGACTCATGCACAACCTGGGTCATGGCGTTCTGCGGCTTGGCGGTAACAGCCAGGACAACACGTGCTGGGACGCGTCCGCGGCGCCTCATCCAGATTGGTGCAAAGGAAAGCTCACGTCGGCCGATTTTCGGCTCTATTCCGATGCGGCAAAAGCAACGGACTGGCGGCTGATTTTGGGCATCAACCTCAAACAGAATTCGAGCCGCTGGGCCTTGAATGAAATCACGCAGGGAATCGCTAGTCATCATGGACGAAGCGACTCAAGTTCGGTCGGCCGTGGCATGGAAAATAAAAAGACCGACTTCCATTTCGCGGTGCGCGGATTACGCTGTGAGTCGTAGCAGACGAACGGCGCAGAGCCGCAAGCGAAAGGAGAGTCGGTCCCATGAGTAAAATACGATTTGTTGGCCTGGATGTCCATGCCGAGACGATTGCGGTCGCAGTGGCGGAACCGAACGGTGAGGTTCGATCCTTGGGTCTTATCCCGAACCGACCGGAGTCGATTCGTCGGTTGGTTCGAAAACTGGAGCCTGTGGAGCCACTGCGGTTTTGCTATGAAGCTGGTCCCACGGGCTACGTGCTGTACTGGCAACTGACCGCCCTGGGAGCGAAGTGCGAGGTGGTGGCACCGTCGCTGGTGCCGACCAGGCCGGGAGATCGCGTGAAGACCGATCGGCGTGACGCCCTGAAACTGGCCCGCTCCTACCGAGCCGGCGATCTCACGGCGGTGTGGGTGCCGGATGCGGCGCATGAAGCGCTCCGAGATTTGGTGCGAGCTCGGGAAGCCGCTAAAGGTGACCTGCTGCGAGCCCGACATCGACTGAGTAAGTTTCTGTTGCGTCACGGGTGGCGGCGTCCGGAGAGCATCAAGTCTCGGTGGACCAACGCTCATCTGGAATGGATCAAGACGAAGGTTCATTTCGAGCAACCTGCGCAGGAGATGGTACTCACCGACTACTGTCCACCAAGTCGAGCACCTGGTGGCCCGCGTCGAGCGGCTGGACCAGGCGATCCTGCAAGCTGCGAGCTCGGCGCCACCCCAGATGCGGGCGGTGATCGAAGCCTTGCAAGCGCTGCGAGGCGTTGCGCAAGTCACGGCGGTGAGCATCGTCGCCGAACTGGGGCAGATCTCGCGCTTTGCCAAAGCCAGGCAACTGATGGGATACAGTGGCCTGGTTCCCCGCGAAGACTCCAGCGGCGAACGAAAACGGCGGGGCGCCATCACCAAAACCGGCAATGCGCACTTGAGACGCGTCATCGTCGAGGCCGCCTGGGCTTATCAATTCCGACCCTGGTTGGGCGGTTACCTCTTGAAACGTCAGGTCGGGCTGAGCGAAGAAGTGAAAGAAATCGCCTGGAAGGCCCAGCATCGATTGCATGCTCGCTACCGAAAACTGCTGGCGCACGGAAAGAACAAACCGCAGATCGTAACGGCGGTGGGGCGAGAGTTGCTTGGATTTGTCTGGGCCATCGGCGGTGAATGTCGAAACCAAGATGACGCGAACCGAAGCAAGTCGCAGCGTAAGTGTAAGTCAGAGAACCACAGGAGGAAGGCGGTGCGGATGGCGGCCGAGTCGAACACGGAAAGGAGAGTCCTCGTATGTTCTATGCGGCAGGCTCTCTCGGCCAAACCCGCGCTCCTAGTCCGAGGCAGCTCCCGACGGATCACGATTATGAGCAATCGATCCGGAAGAGGTTGTGGGACTGGAGATGGGGAACGAGTCGGACCTTTTCGATCGCGGCGGCTTCCGTCCGCCGACGTACTCGATCGCGGATTTCGTGAAGGATTTCAGCCTGTACGCGACCGCGTTCCGGGAGAATCCGGTCGCCAAGCGGTACGCGGTTGTGGGGCCGGCAGTTTGCTGCCGTTGGAATAATGCCCATGATCTTGGCGCTTTCATCGATGGCGTGGGCGCGGCGAACCTGAAACTCGTTACCGTGCACAAGTATCCGCTGACAACGTGCGGCGGACGCAGCGTAAGCATCCAGGAATTGCTGGCGCCGGAGCTGATGACGAAGTTCGACGATGAAGAACGAAGTCTGGTCTCGACGGCGCACGATCGCGAGCTGCCGATTGCATTGGCCGAGACGAATTCCGCGTCGTGCGGCGGCATGCCGGGTGTGAGCAACTCGTTCGCGTCGGCACTATGGGGTCTGGACTGGCTCTACTCGGCGGCCGAGGACGGCTTCAGCGAAGTTAACTTCCACACGAGCTACCGCGCCGGGGGAAGCTCCTATGATCCGATTGACACGTATGGTGACGCCGGCACTTCCCACCACTCGCGATATCGCGTCGTCGTCCGGCCGCTCTACTACGCCATGTATCTTTTTTCCCAAAGGGCTTCGGGAGACTATCTTGCGCCCGCCAAGATTCAAACGAAGGCGAACGTGCGCGCCTTCGCGACCACGGCTTGCTCGGATTGCGCTGTGAACGTCGTAGTGATCAACAAGGACCTGGTAGCATCCGGGCGCGTGTGCGTACGTTTGGCCGGCCGGGCGCATGCAGCAAAATTGATGCTCCTGAGAGCTCCCAAGCTTGATTCGCAATCTACCGGAGAGATCAGCTACGGCGGAGCGCGTTTCGATGGGCAGGGCCATCTCGCGAATCCGAAGACCGAGCCGGTCCCAGCGGATTCGAACGGCGCCTACGATTTCGACCTTCCGAACGCTTCGGCGGCCGTGCTGACGA
This sequence comes from uncultured Acidobacteriota bacterium, assembly GCA_963753475.1. GTDB lineage: Bacteria > Acidobacteriota > Terriglobia > Acidiferrales > UBA7541 > Palsa-295. Next base: position 84,283 of record CAVWCN010000014.1, on the reverse strand, counting down.
TCCCGGCCACAGCGAAGGCTGCCCAATGATCCGGCTCGCGCGCGAATTCCTGCACGGCATAGGTAAATTGTGACGGCCGGACTTGACGACCGCGTTAGCCAAGCCCGGAAATCTGCGAGCGCCTGTCTGAAATGCAACGTCTGCGGCGGGTTCTTAGATACTGACTTTCTTACTGCGCGCATCGCGCCGTCTGCGAAGATCGCTTTTCGTCTACAATCGCATGAATCGGAGAGGATATGAGACACAAGATGGCTGTCATAGTCTGCCTGTTCTGCCTGGCGATCTCCGCAACGGTTCTCGCGCGGCAGAAGTCAACTCGCGAGTCGGCTGTTCCAGCGTACAAGAACCCCAAGCTTCCGATCACGGAGCGCGTTAACGACCTGATCTCGCACATGACTCTCGAGGAGAAGATTTCGCAGCTGACGCATGTGGCGGATGGCATTCCCCGTCTCGGAGTTCCCAAGTACAACTGGTGGAACGAGGGGCTGCACGGAGTTGCGCGCGCGGGTTACGCCACCGTGTTTCCGCAGGCCATTGGCATGGCGGCGACGTTCGATGAGCCGCTGATGCATCAGGCTGCGGGCGTCATCAGCACTGAGTTCCGCGCGAAGTATTACGCCACTCTACAGCCCGACGGCTCGAGCGATTGGTATCGCGGCCTCACGGTCTGGTCGCCAAACATTAATATTTTCCGCGATCCCCGCTGGGGCCGCGGCCAGGAAACTTACGGCGAGGATCCTTACCTCACATCGCGTATGGGCGTGGCCTACGTCACCGGCATGCAAGGCGACGATCCCCGATACCTGAAGACGCTGACCACGTCGAAGCACTTCGCCGTCCACAGCGGCCCGGAGCCCACGCGCCACACGGTGGACGTGAAAGCGTCGTTGCATGATATGGAAGACACCTACCTTCCCGCGTTCCGTGCGACCGTAACGGAGGGCAAAGTCGGATCGGTCATGTGCGCCTACAATTCGTTGAACGGCGAGCCGGCCTGCGCAAATACGGATTTGCTACAAACATTTCTGCGCAGGGACTGGGGATTCAAGGGCTACGTCGTCTCGGATTGCGGGGCGGTGCAGGATATCTGGGACGGCCATCATTACGCGAGGTCGATGGCAGCGGCCGAAGCCGATGCGTTCAAGGTTGGCACCGACCTCGTTTGCGCGTGGCCGGCAAGCGAGATCACGAATAATCGTAAGGCACTCCTGCAAGCCGTAAAGCAGGGCCTTCTTCCCGAAAAGGACATCGATCACTCCCTGCGGCTGCTTTTCACCGCCCGCTTCAAGTTGGGAATGTTCGATCCGCCGTCGATGGTTCCGTACTCGCAACTCAAACCCTCCGAAAATGACACGGAAGCGCACCGGCAGTTGGCGTTGAAGGCCGCACGCGAAGCGATCGTGCTCCTGAAGAATGAAAACCACTTTCTGCCGCTGAAAGGCACGTACAAGACGATCGCCGTGATTGGTCCAGACGCGGACAACATCGATGCGCTCACCGGAAATTACAATGGGACGCCTTCGAAGCCCGTCACCGTACTGGCCGGAATTCGCCAACGTTTCTCGAATTCCAAGATCGTCTACTCGCAGGGCACAGGCCTGATTGGCCCGGCCGAATCGGGCGCGCCGGACCCGATGGCCGCCGCGCGTGATGCCGATCTCGTCGTCCTCGTCATGGGACTTTCACCGCGCATCGAGGGCGAGGAAATGAAGATCAAGGCGGACGGTTTTCTGGGCGGAGACCGCACCAAGCTGGTGCTTCCGGATCCGCAGGAGGAACTTCTAAGGAAGATTTCGGCGCTCGGGAAACCTGCCGTTTTGGTGCTGATGAGCGGAAGTGCGGTCGCCGTGAATTGGTCGGATAAGCATCTGCCGGTAATCCTCGAAGCGTGGTATCCCGGCGAGGAGGGCGGAACGGCCGTCGCCGAAGCATTGGCGGGGGATTTCTGTCCCGGCGGACGCTTGCCCGTTACCTTTTACACCGGCATCGATCAGCTTCCCCTGTTTGACGATTATTCGATGGCCAACCGAACGTATCGCTACTTCAAGGGTGAGCCACTCTTTCCGTTCGGCTATGGCCTGAGCTACACGTCGTTCGCGTATCGAAACGCGAAGGTTGACGACGCGAAGGTCGCTGCCGATGGAACGGAAAGGGTTTCGGTGGACGTTTCGAACGCCGGTACGATGGCAGGCGACGAAGTAGTGCAACTTTATCTGACGCATCCCGGAGTGGCCGGCGCGCCACTCCGTGCACTCGAGGGCTTCCAGCGCATTCACTTGGGGGCGGGCCAGTCGGAAATAGTTTCGTTCACGCTACGCAACCGGCAACTGAGTACGGTCGACGCGGAAGGAACGCGGCGGATAACTCCCGGCAAAGTCGAAGTGTGGGTTGGTGGCGGCCAGCCAGTCAGCCGCCCGGGCCTGCCCAAAGCCGCCGGGGCGTCGACGGAATTCACAATCACCGGCGCCGCCACTCTGCCGGACTAGAGTTGTGGCCCTCCGCGGGAGGCCGCAAAACAGCACCGCGGGAGGAGCAATATAATAATGCGTAATTTAGACGGGCCGGTCCGCGACATCCGCGGCGATTTGCGGAATGACGGCACGGAGGAGGGCGATGAACTGGCCTTTGACGCGCTCGGCCGTTTCCAGTACTTCCGCGTGGCTTAGCGGCTGATCGAGAATGCCGGCCGCCATGTTCGTCACGCAGGAAATTCCCAGGACCCGAATTCCCATGTGCCGCGCCACGATCACTTCGGGAACCGTGGACATCCCCACCAGATCGGCTCCAATTGCGCGCAGATATCGAATTTCTGCCGGCGTTTCGTAGCTGGGCCCTGCTAAGGCCGCATAGACGCCTTCGTGAATTTCGATGCCAAGGCTTTGCGCTTCGGCAAGCGCGCGCTGGCGATAGGATTTTGCGTACGCTTCGGTCATATCGGGGAAGCGAGGACCGAAACGCTCTTCATTCGGGCCAATCAGCGGATTCGCACCTTGCAGATTGATGTGATCGCGAATCACGACGAGCGCGCCCGGATTGTAGTCGCGATTGATGCCGCCCGCCGCGTTGGTCAGAATCGCTGCGCGAACGCCCATGCGGCCGAGCACGCGCATCGGAAAAGCCACGTCGTGCGCCGAATATCCCTCGTACAAATGAACGCGCCCCTGCATGGCCGCAACAGCTACGTTCCCCGCTTTGCCGATCACAAGCCGGCCGGCATGGCCAATCGCGGTCGAGTGCGGGAAATCCGGGATTTTCTCGTACGGGATGCGAACGAGCGTCCGTCAGATCGTCCGCAAATGCGCCGAGCCCCGAGCCGAGGACCAAAGCGATTCGCGGACGCAGCTTCGTTTTAGAGAGAATGAATTTCGCGGCGCGGTCAGAACGGGAGAATTCGAATTCTCGCGCGGGAGTTTTCGTCCGTGCCGCCTTCATTTCAGCATGATTCCGACGATGGATGCCGACATCAGATTGGCCATCGTGCCGGCGAGCATCGCGCGAATGCCGAGGCGGGCGAGGTCCGCTTTTCGATTCGGCGCGAGCGCGCCGATCCCGCCAATCTGAATGCCGATCGAGCTGAGGTTGGCGAAGCCGCATAGAGCGAACGTCGCGATGGTGAACGAGCGCTGATCGAGCGCGTGCGCCGTCATCATCCCGCCGAGGCGCTGATACGCGATCAGTTCGTTGGTGGCCATGCGCAGGCCCAGAAGATTCCCGACAAGCGGCGCTTCCTTCCAAGGGATCCCGATCAGCCAGGCGATCGGCGAAAGCACCCAGCCGAAGATCTGCTCGAGACTCATGGGAAACCAGGCGAGGTGTGCGTGGACCGCGCCGAAAATGCCGTCAACCAGATAAATCAGCGCGATGAACGAGATGAGCATGGCCGCGACGTTGATTGCAAGATTCAGACCGTCGGTGGTTCCGCGGGCAATCGCCGCCAAGGCGTTCGTGTCGCGTTCCATGTGCGTCATTTCGACGCGCCCCGCCGTGAGCGGCTTCTCGGTTTCCGGCACAAGCATCTTCGACAGCAGAATCGTGCCCGGGCGCGGTCATGATCACGGCGGCGAGCAGGTGCTTCGCCTGGATGCCGTAGGCAATGTAGGCCACCATGATTCCGCCCGAGACGTGAGCCATGCCGCTGGTCATGATGGTCATCAGCTCGGATTGCGTGACGTCGGGCAGATATGGGCGAATCGTCAGCGGCGCTTCCGTCTGGCCCATGAAGATGCTGGCGGCGACGTTGAGCGACTCGGCGCCGCTCGTGCCCATCAGCTTGGTCATGAAAACGGCCGCGCCACGAATGATCAACTGCATGACGCCGAGGTAGTACAGAAGCGCGAAAAGCGCGGCGATGAAAATGATGCCGGCCAGGACCTGAAACGCGAAGATGATCCCCCAGGGCTTCACGTTCTGCGCCAGCGGGCCAAAGACAAACGTCGCGCCGTAGTTCGCAAAGCCGAGGATCCAATTCACCTTGTCGCCGAGCCACGCAAACGCCGCGCGGCCGCCGTCCCAGCGCAGGACCATGAACGCAAACACGATTTGCAGTCCCAGTCCCCAGGCGACCGTCTTGTAGCGGATCGCCCGGCGATTCGTGGAAAAGACAAACGCCAGGCTCATCATGGTGAGCATTCCGAGAATTCCGACGAAGCGGTGCATTCCGATCAACTCTCGGGCTCGATGATTTTTCGCACGAGGGGAGCGGGAGGACGGGCGGTATCGTCAATCGTGAAGCTGTCCGAGAGCAAGTCGATGGCCTCCGCCAGCCGCGCGTCGGAATTGTAGTGAACGGTGCAGAGAGTCGCACCCGTTTCGACAGCCTCGCCGATCTTCTTTTCGATGCACGAGACCCACGGCCGGATCGATGGCATCCTCCTTCTTTTCGCGCCCGCCACCGAGAAGCATGCTCGCCACGCCGATTTGTTCGCAGCGGAGCGACGCGACAAACCCAGTTCGTGGCGACTTGATTTTCGACACGTTCCTCGCCCGCGGCAGACGTCCCGGATCGTCCACGACGCCGGGGTCTCCGCGTTGCGCGCGAATGATCTCGCGGAATGTATCACGAGCGCGTCCAGATGCAATCATTTCCGCGGCAAGAGCGCGTCCCTCGGCGAGATTCGCGGTGCGCTCCCCGAGTACGAACATCCACGCAGCGAGCTCGTCGCACAACTCGCGAAGATCGGGCGGACCACCACCGTGAAGGACGTCGAGGCATTCGTCCACTTCGAGCGCGTTGCCGACCTTCCGGCCGATCGGCTGTTCCATATCCGTGATCAGCGCGACGACCTTCTTTCCCATGCGCCTCCCCGTATCCACCATCAATCGAGCCAGATGTTCTGCGTCATCTTGCTTCTTCATGAAGGCGCCGTTTCCTGTTTTCACGTCGAGCACCAGCGCATCGATCCCTTCCGCCAATTTCTTGCTCATGATCGAGGCGCAAATCAGGTAAGGACTCTCGACGGTGGCTGTGACGTCGCGCAACGCGTACAGTTTCTTGTCCGCGGGGGCAATTTCGGGCGTCTGGCCGATCAGCGCGCAGCCGCATCGCTCCAGAACGGCACGAAACTCAGCGAGCGAAAGGTTGACGTCGAATCCCGGAATGGACTCGAGCTTGTCCAGCGTTCCGCCGGTGTGCCCCAGCCCGCGGCCGCTGATCATGGGAACGAACGGCCGCTTCCGCGCCAACGGCACGTCCAGGCCCGCGGCGGCCACCACGGGCGCAACTACAAGGGATGTTTTGTCGCCAACGCCGCCAGTCGAGTGTTTATCAACCTTGCTGCCGCGTAGCGCCGAAAAATCGAGCACCTGGCCGGAATGGAGCATCGCCTCCGTCAGCGCTGCGAGCTCAGCTGCCGTCATGCCGCGCCATAGAACGGCCATCAGGAAAGCCGCGAGTTGGTAATCCGGGATGGAGCCGCGCGTAGCGCCTTCGATCAGGAAGTCGATCTCTTCGCGGGTCAACTCTGCGGCGTCGCGCTTCTTGCGGATGAGGTCGACGGCGCGCATGGTCACGCGGCAGAGGCGCTCAACTGGCAGGATTCGAGGATTTCTTCAGCGGTCATGCGTCAGCGCGCCCAAGTGAATGCAGGGCGTGAGGCTAACACACCGAATCAACGGCGGCAAAACAAGAAGCGCGCCTACAAGCGGATCGGTACACAAGTTCGGTGGCGGGAACTATTTCATTGGTGAAGATAACGGTTCGGCTATTCGGAGGGTGCGTCGAGCGCGGGCCGCCGCTCATTTCGAATGGGGCCCGCGCCACACGCACTTATTGTTCTGTTCAATCCTGAACGATCACGAGCAACTGGACTCCAGGATGTTCGAGATCGCAGAGGTAGTAATCATCGTCGTCATAGTTGTAGACGAGGTAGAACTGGTCGCTGTCCGTCCACTCCACGGGCCAGGGTTGGCCAAACGCAAACCAATAGCCGCCGTAATTGAACCGGCGTTCGCCCTGATGCCAGGAGACGTGGAAATGGTGTTCGCGTCCAAAATGGTCGTCGTAATCCCGGTCGGGAATCACGCGGCCGCCGTGCCGTGGATGTATGTCGCGAGCTTGATAGCGTACGTTCTCGTGCCCCGCCCTTTGCTGTTGTTCTTCCTGACCTCGTTGGCGTTCCTGCTGCCTCGGTTGATCTTCCTGCTGCCTGGCGTACGCCCGCTGCTGGTCTTCCCGCCCTTTGGCATCTTGACGGGCACGGTCCTGTTCCTGCTTGGCCTGCTGCTTCTGATACTGCCGCTGCTGCACTTCGCGCGACCGGTTTTCCTGCTGAGCCCTCTGCTGTTCCTGCTTGGCGCGTTCCTGCCCCTGCTTCTGAGACGTCCCGCTGCTGTACTTGCCTCGACCGGTCCTCCTGCTTGGTTTTCTGTTGCTCTTGCTTGGCCCGTTCGTCCTGCTGCTTTCTCTCGTCCTGCTGATTCTTCTTCTGCTCCTTTTTTGTTTGTTGCTCCTGCTGTGGTTCCTGCTGCGAATATGCAAAGCTGGGCGCTGCGACAAGAAAACATAAAACCGCTGCGCTCGTGAGCAATTTCATCTCATGCCTCCAACGCGAAAGGATGGGCGGGGGCCAACAGTAATCTCAGTCCATGCTATGGCTTATGGGGGGCGCTGAACATACGGGCGAATCGGTATTCTGAGGTGCCAAAAAGTGTGCGGTGCAGGGGAAATCCCTGCAGACTGCCCTCAGCGCTGCGGCTTGCCACGCCCTTCCGTGATCGCGACGTAGCGATCGACGGGGAGATCCGTGAACCGCTCGACGAGGCCGCTGGGCTCCGGCCATTTCACCTCGAGCCAGTCGACTTTGGCGCGCGGGCCGAGGCCGAGAACGACGCGCGGATCGTGCGACGAGGCGTAGCTTCCGCCACCCACTTTGAATACGTGGCGCTTCAGGTCGTCGGCCTGATACGTGATTTTTGCGCCGATCGCGTCGATGTTCGCTTTCCTTCCGACCAGGCGCACGCCGAGCCAGTGATTCTGACGGCCCGCGCTGTTCTTGAGCAGGATCGGAGGACCGCCGTTCTGGGTCACGAGTACATCCACGAGTCCATCGTTGTTGAAATCGCCAAGAGCCATCCCTCTGCCCGACAGGGGTTCGTTGAGGGCCGGACCGCTCTGGCCACTGACGTTCTCAAAACCCGCGCTGGTGTTGCGGAAGAGCAGAAGGGGTTCCCGATACTTCACGCCAAAAACGCGGGCGTCGATCTTGTCGTCGGGATGCCCGTTACAAAGAAAAAGATCGAGGTTGCCGTCGTTGTCGTAATCGAAGAACTTGAGCCCCCAGCCGCTCATCAATTCCGTTGTCGAGCCGATGCCGTCTTGCGGAGCGAGATCGGTGAAGCTTCCGTCCTTGTTGTTGTGATAGAGCGCGTACATTTCGTGATCGACGTTGGCGACGAAGAGATCGATCCAGCCGTCCTGGTCGAAATCGGCCGCGTCCACGCCCATTCCCGAGCGAGCGCGCCCGTAAGCGCTGTATCCGACTCCCGCCAGTAGACCATCCTCCTCGAATTTTCCTTGCCCACGGTTGACGAAAAGAAAGTTTGCAACGGTATCGTTCGAAACGAACAGATCCATCCGGCCGTCGTTATTGATGTCGGCCGCCACGACGCCCCAGGCCTTTCCGAGCGACGACGCGATTCCGGATTCCCTGCTGACGTCGGTGAACGTGCCGTCGCCATTGTTATGGAAAAGCCACGACGGCGCGGGTTCGTAGACGCTAGGAATGCAGTAGTAACGATCGTTCGTGGCCCGATTTCCGCACCACTTGTTCTTGGACTTGTTGTAGTCCACGAAGCCGCAGACGAAGAGGTCGAGCCGTCCATCGTTGTCGTAATCGAACCAGACGGCGCTCGTTCCCCAGCCGGGAGCGGCCACGCCGGCTTTGGCGGTCACATCGGTGAACGTGCCGTCGCCGTTGTTGTGGTAAAGAATGCTCCGCGGATACTGAGTGACGTAGAGATCGGGGAATCCATCGGCATCATAGTCGCCAACTGCGACGCCCATCCCGTACGCGTTCCCGGTGACGCCTGCCTTGATAGTTACATCCGTGAACGTGCCGTCGCGATTGTTTTTGTAGAGCGCGTTTCGCAGCGGCGGATCGGGATGGTAGAAATCGCAGTTGCCGCTGTTCACCAGGTAAATGTCCATCCAACCGTCATTGTCATAGTCGAAGAAAGCGCAGCCCGCGCCGACCGTCTCCGGAAGATACATATCTTCCGAACGGCCGTTCACGTGGACCCACGAGATTCCGCTGGTGCTGGCGGGAATCTGCTGGAAGACAGGACCGACGGCAGAGGACGAGGCTGCTGCGGCTCCAGGTAGACCAAAAGCAGTTCGGGCGAGTGCGGCGTTCGCACCAAGAAACCCAAGAGCGCGGAGAAAGCAACGCCTGGAGAACAGATCTGGCGGTCCGGTCTTCATCCCCGGGCGTTCACGAAAATCTTCGAGGCTGGACGCATCGCATCTTTTGGATTCTGGCGCGCGCAGGACTACCGGGGCTCGCCCGGTCCCTGCGCCTCCTTCCCTTGCGTCTCGCGAGACTTGTTCACGAGCGCGCGCTGAAGAGCCATCTCTTTTTCGGCTTCTTCCCTGCGGCCGCTTCGCGCGCAAGCAATCGCGAGTTGATAGTGTCCCGCGGGATCGTCCGGCTGCAGGTGCACGTATTTCTCGAGCGGGGCGACCGAATCGCCAAATTTTCCCGCGGAGTTCAACGACATTCCGAGTCCCAGATACGCGGCGGCGAAGCCGGGATCGAGTTTCACGGCGCGGGACAGGTGGGCGATCGCGTCGTCCCACTGAGATGACTGGCGGGCCAGTTCGCCGAGAATGTACTCGGCGTCTGCATTTTTCGGATCGAGCTTGAGTTCGTCCTCGAACTCGCGGGTTGCGTCGCTGGCTGTGGTGGCGGTAGGCGGCTTGGAAAGAATGAGACGGCCGATCCGGTAATGAATGCCGGGAAGATCAGGGTGAGCCACGAGAATCTTGCGATATTGGGCTTCCGCGTCGTCCCATTTCCCCTGCATCTCGAGCGATTCCGCATACAGTTCTCGCGCAGGGTCGGAATCGGGCGCGGTTTGAGCGAGTTCCTGCGATGCGCGAGTAGCCAGATCGGAATAGGCGTGAGTCGTAACGTAGAGGACTTCCGGATCGCGCGGAAAATCCCGATTCAGCGACAGTAGCGCGGTTACGGCCACTTCTGGCCTGTCCAACTTCAGCGCGCATCGAACGGTGGCCAAGCCGACGCTTCGCTTCGTCTGACGATCGGCGGCGTGCGAGCCGGCGCTTCTCAACAAGGGCAAAGCGGCAGCGCACTGGCCCTCTTTCGCCAGGTCAAGGGCGCGTTCAACGGCGGAAGAAGTTTCAGGCGAAGAGGATTTAGCCGGGGTCTGCGCGAGGCTCGATGGAACGAGCAGCACGGAGAACGCAAGACAAAACGTCGGCAAAGCAGTGCGCGGCATAAGCAAAAAATAAATGGGGCAGGCGATCCGAATCGCCTGCCCCATTCTACAGCCTAGGGTGGAGGTTAGAAAATGAACTTCAAAGCGAACTGAATGTTACGCTCCAGTTGCGAGGTGTTAATCACGCCGTCCGTCCCGCAGCCAGCCGCTCCGATGCCGATCGTGCAGTAGCCCGTGGTCAGAACCGGATGGTTGAAGACGTTGATGAAGTCGCTGCGGAATTCGAGACGTTTTGACTCAGTGATGTGGAAGTCCTTAATCAAGCTCATGTCAACTTCCTTCTCACCCGGGCCGCGTACGGTCCCGATTCCACAGGTCCCGAATACGCCCGCAGGAGCAGTGGCGTTACTGGGGTTAAACCACTGAATACCCGGAACTCCAGAGATTGTAGTGCGGCTGTTTACGATGGGAATTGGCCCGTTACAATCGGGACGCTCGCCGCGAGTGCCGGTCCCCAGGAAGTCGTAGTATTCAAACGTCAAGGGGAATCCGCCACGCAGAGTGACGATGGGGCTTATCGTCCAATCGCCCACGATGTTTCGGACGATTGGGTTCAGGTTCTTGCCATAGGCGCGGTCCTTACCGACTGGAATGTCATAGACCGCATTGGCCGTAAGGTCGTGGGTTACGTCGTAGTAGCACGCCCCCCATTCGGCGCGCGGGTCGTAGATATTCTGGAAGTACGGCGAGGTAGGCACAGTCTGACCGCCCCAAGAGCCGTAGTATCCGCTCGAGTTCGTCATGCACTTCGAGTAGGTGTACGAAACCTGATACTGGAGCCCGCTGCCATACTGCTTCTGCAACACGGCTTGCAAAGCGTTGTAATCCATGTTGCCGCTGGAGGCCGTTCCGGAGATCGGGCCCAAGTCGTCCTTGAGAATCGGATTACCGCCCATGATCGGTCCATCCGAAAGCAGGTAGAATACGCCATTATTCTCGACGCAATTCGTTGCCGCGACCGAGCAACCGCCCGTCGTTACCTGCTTTTGGTTATAGTTCGATGGGACCATCAGGTGCGTCGTCCGCTGGCCCACGTAGCCGACCTGAAGAGTGGTTGTGTTGTTCAGCCGCTCCTGGACCGTAAGGTTATATTCGTTGTTGAGTTCAGGCTGAATATCGGGAGCCCACAAGCGAGCGACCGCGCCGGCGAACGGATCGCTTGGCGGCGGTGTTTGGAGTCCATTGTCCACCGTTGGAGGCAGTGTGCCCGGCGACTGGAATGCGGTGCCGGTATAAATTGCCTCGAATTCGTTTCCGAACGGCGGATTCAAGGTCAGCCGGAGATTCGTTCCAGTCCCTTCGAGATAGCTTGAAGAGGTGAACGCTGCGCGAACCACCGTCTTCCCGTTGAGAAAACCGGGAGTCCAAGCGATGCCGATGCGTGGCTGGTAGTTTCCGATTCCGTTGTAGGTATTGTAAAGCGCCCGATTCGAGCCAGTCACCGGCGCCAGGCTGCCTGCCGGGACTGTGAACCCTGCGGGGATAGTCGAGCCGGCGGGGAATTCCGGGACGCCGCTATAGAAACCGAAGTTCAACATTCGATCGTGAGTTTCCACCCACGGTGTGTGATTTTCGTAGCGCAGACCAAGGTTCAACGTGAGATTCGGCGTTACCTGCCAGTCGTCCTGGAAGTAACCGGCAACAACGTTTGCCCGCTGGCCCCACGTACCGCCCACGGAGCCGCGGCCTTCATCGTTCGACAGGCCGAGATAGAAATCGGCTCCCCCGTAGCCGCTGCCCGCGCCGACACCTGTCTGCAAATCATTGCTAGCGGTGTTGATGCCCTCGGTGAATTTCCCGCTGAAGTCGAGGAAACCAAGCTGCCCGTTGTTTCCCGAATAGTAGGCATTGATGCGGTCGCGGAAAAATTGGAACCCGACATGGAATGTATGCCGGCCATGGTTGATGGTCAGGTTGTCTTCATACTGGAGCACGGTGGTGGCGAAGAGCTGGACGACTCCTTCGCCGCCAACTCCCGTGGCAAATCCGCTGAAGTTGAGGTAGGGCAGACCGGGGCCGGGGTCATTCGCATTGGGTATGCCAAGCTGCTGCCCCAAGGTGCCAAGCGGAGTCGTATCGGAGTTGTTTGTATCCAGCCGGACGTAATTGACCCCCATTCGCGCCTCGTTCACGAGGGTAGGCGAAAAGACATGCGTCCAGTCCAAGACGCCGTTCTGCATTTTCGCGTGCCCGTCGTTCAGGCCCCATAGTGTTCCAGAACCTGTCGCGGTATTCGGATTGTCCTGGAACTCCCGCGAATAACGGAAGAACAGCCGGTCCGAATTGGAGATGTTGTAGTCCACCCTCGCGTCACCCTGGTCGACGTTGATGGCGCTGGCGGTGTCGTAGTTATAGACGCTGTCCGCCGGATTCGCGCTCGTCGCCGCCGGATAGATGCTCGAGGAGAAAAGAGCTTGTGCAACAGGATTGATTGGGTCGGTGATGATGTTATTCGCGTAGGGAAGACGGTTGCCGCTGCCATCCACTGCATAGGGGCTGTACAGCTGATCGATGATGTTCCCCTTTGAATCGCGATCATTACAGATTCCACCGGTAAATCCGCCTGTGCAGATGTCGCCGAAATTGCCGGCTCGCTCGGCCGCTGTAAACGTCTTGGGTGCCGGCGTAAAGGCGGACGACGGAAAATCGAATCGCTGGCCCTGGTAATCGGCGAAGAAGAACAGCTTGTCCTTTTTAATCGGACCACCGAAGGTTCCGCCGAAAAGGTTCCACCGCATCCCGTTCTTGGGAGCGCCGACCAGGTTGTTTTGCCAGCTATTCGCGTTCAGCTTGTCATTGCGGAAATATTCGAAGGCGTCGCCGTGAAAGCTATTGCTGCCCGACTTGATTGTGGCGTTGATGATGCCGCCCGCATAGCTGCCGAACTCGGCCGGTGCGTTTTGCGTGATCAGGTTGAATTCCTGAATGGCGTCCTTCTGCGGCTGATAGCCAACCAGATTGTCGGAGACTTCGTTGTTGTCGACGCCGTCGAGAAGGAAGTTGTCAGACTGTTCGCGGTTGCCATTGATGTACGGCCTTCCAGCGCTATCGATGCGCGCCGCCTGCACCATCGACGCAGGATTCGGCTGGACACTCCCGGGTGCCAGCAATGTCAGTTGGATATAGTTTCCGGAAGCCAGCGGAAGATTCTCGATCGTAGTCGAATCCACCACTGTGCTGAGTTGCGTAGTCTGGGTCTGCAACACAGGAGGCGCCGAGGTGACTTCAACGGTCTCTGTCGCCGCGCCCACTTTGAGCTGGAAATCCATGCGGGCGATCTGGTTCAGCACGAGTGTGATGCCCGACTGAACGGCGTTTTCGAAGCCTTTCGACTCGGCCCTTACGTTATAGGTGCCGATGGGAATGCGGAGCAAATTGTAGAGCCCCGTGTCGTTCGTTTTTGTGGTGTAGACCGTACCACGGTTGACTTCCGTAGCGGTGACCGTGGCGCCCGCCACGGCTGCACCGGACGGGTCGGTAACCGTTCCGGTTACGGACGCCGTGACATCCTGGCTCCAGAGTGGCGTTGCGGTGGCGAAAAGAGCCGCGATCAGAAACGCGGCCAGAGAAAACACGAGTGCGAAAGACCGGCACGTCCGCTTCACAGGCACCTCCTGCCCAATCGTGCGAGAGGCTGCTATACCCCCGAACCCTCCCTGCGTGGCATTGAGCTATATAGCAGGGATTCTTCGTTGTCAAGCAGAATTTTGCTTGCCAAGCAATAAAAACGTGCTATATGAGGATTACGCGGATTCCATGCCGCGAAATCCGCTATAGCAGTGCACGTGGCGGACGGAAGGCGCTCTATAGCGGGTAATAGAACCAGGCGAGCCGCTCTATAGCGTGGTACACTTCCGGAAAACCATAGAGAACCAGGGGCATCCCGAACCGGCCGGAGATTGGATGAATACCAACCACCGAAATGGCGAGCCTGCCTACCGTCGAATCCAAAATTCGATCCGTAAGCGCATCGAACTAGGGAGGTTGAACCCTGGGGACCTGGTCGAATCGGAGCGCGAGCTCGCCAGGATTCACAAGGTCAGCCTGATGACCGCGCGCCACGCGCTGGCCGATCTCGCACGGGAAGGCCTGGTGGAGCGGAGGCACGGCGCCGGCACCTTCGTCGCTCCTCCCAAAATCCATTTCAACAAGCTGATGAGCTATACCGAGCAGATGGCCAGCCGTGGCCTGTCCGGACACTCGAAGATCGTGAGGTTGAGTTCGGCCGAAACGGATCCTGAGATCGCCGCACGTTTGTCGCTGCCGTCCGCGAGCCCTTTGACCGTCGTGCAGCGGGTCCGGCAGGCGGGAGACGAGCCGTTCGCTCTCGAGACCTGCTATCTCGCGGCCGAAGAGTTCCCGGATCTGGCAACTCCCAATCTGGAGCGCGGATCGCTGTTTTCGACGCTCGAGCGGGACTATGGCCTCACACTCGCTTATGCCGATGAGGAAATCGACGCCACCGATGCCGATCAGCGCACGGCGGAACTCCTGTCGATTCCGCGGGGCACGTCGATGCTGCGCATTCGCCAACTCATCTATTCAACGAAGGGAACACCCGCCATCTATGTGGTGGGCCTTTACCGTTCCGGCCGACACACATTGCTGATTCGTCGATTCCGCTAACACCTCTGAGCGGCGGCGATTCGATCGAGACACTGGCAAATGTCGAAGAACTCCACCAACCAAGACGCCGGGGAGCGTGAGTTTCCTCACGCCATGCTGCGCGAGATCTACCACCAGCCGCGCGCGATCCGCGAAACCCTCCTGAACAACGTCCAGGGCGACGTCATCTTCCCGGGCGCGTTGGAGCGATTGGAAAGCGCGCTTCTCGCATTCCGGAAGATCATCATCGCAGCGAGTGGTTCGAGCCGGAATGCCGGACTGGCCGGTGAAATCATGATGGAGGATCTGGCAGGCGTCGCCGTGGACGTGGAGTACGCGAGCGAATACTGCTATCGCTCCACCCACGCGGGATCCGACCCGATCGTCATCGTGATTTCGCAATCCGGCGAAACAGGAGACACGATCGCAGCCCTGCGCGAAGCGCTAAACCGAGGCGCCCAGACCATCGGCATCTCGAATATCGCGAAGTCCACGATCACGCGCGAAGCCACCGCTTCCCTGCTCACTTTTGCAGGCCCGGAGAAGGCGGTACCGGCAACGAAAAGTTTCACCACGCAGCTGGCCATACTGCATCTCTTTTCCCTGTTCCTTGCGCGCCGGCGCGGCCGCGTCACGTCGGAGGTCACGCGCGTTCACCTCGCCCGGCTCGCGGCGGTTCCCGATTGCATCGAGCGCAATCTGAACGCCTGGGACGCAGCGGCGGCAGGAGGCCGCCCGTTTCTATCGCGATGCGCGCTCCTTCTTGCTGCTGGGGAGAGGCATTCACTATGCGATCGCGCGCGAGGGCGCGCTTAAACTGAAGGAGCTTTCCTACGTCCAGGCCGAAGGCATGCCCGCCGGAGAACTTCGGCATGGTCCGAATGCCCTGGTCGATAGCGACCTGACGGTCATCGCTTTTGCGACGCGTGACACGACCGATCCCGATTCCCTCCTCCGCTATAGAAAAACACTGGACGTGCTTTCTTACGTCAAGTCCCACGGCGGAAGGGCGATCGCCATTGCGACGGAAGGCGACCGCGAGATTGGGGATTGCGCGGAGCGAGTGCTGTTTGTTCCAGCCGCGCCTGAACTCCTGCTTCCACTCCTCGAGGTCGTGCCTCTGCAGCTATTTGCCTATCATTTCGCCGTTCTGGTGGGTTCGGACGTAGACAATCCCAGGAATCTCGTCAAGGCCGTCGTGAAGGAGTAGCCGGAGTGCCGGGCTCCAGATGGCGCCTACTCGCAAACCCCTTCGAGTAGAAACCGCCCTAACCCAATGAAAACAAAACGGCGGCAAATTTCTACTCGTCAAAAAATCACGCATTTCGGGTTCGCTTTTTGTTCGTCAAATGGACTATTTTGCGGTGCGATCGACGTCGCCGGTCGATAGTCATGCCGCGGCAGAATCCCTACCCTGCTCGCAGGACACGGAATTTTGTGGACGCGGTCGCGCCGCCTCAGAACGCTATATAATGCGACCCAGACGTTTGCCCGGGTGGCGGAATGGCATACGCGGGGGACTTAAAATCCCTTGCCCTTACGGGCGTGCGGGTTCAAATCCCGCCCCGGGCACCACTCAATCCTAGGCATCATTCCCGCCGAACCAAAACCTTCAAGGCGGCAACTAGAGGTCACGTGTTCACCGACATCGACACAGGAGCGTTGTCCGTCGCCAACAGTGGCAAGACTTTGCACAGTTGTAACGAAACGCGGCAGCGCGGTTTGCATCTTTCGAGCTCGGCGCCCTGATCTCAAACGAGTTATGCGCAGAAGAAGATGTCCCGAGACGGCGACAGACCTGGCAGGGCGAATGCTCGACAAGGGCCCGAAAGGTGCCATTCCCTCACAATTGGACGAATCGGTTTCCCGGGCTTGTTGAGGCCTGCGTGTGATCGCGTCTTGACGTGGGGTCAAAGGCGGCATGCTCCCGATGGATCGCCTGATTCTGGCGGCGGGGCTTCTGACTTACAGGGCATGGCCATGTCAAAAACTGAAGGTCCCTTCATGAAAAAAGCGTTGTTGCTGCTTGCCTTGCTGCTTCCCGTCCTGTCCTGTCGTCAGCCCAAGCTAGATGTTCTGACCCAGCACAACGACAATATGCGCACGGGGCAGAACATCAACGAAATGATTTTGACGCCCAGCAATGTGAATTCGAGCAGTTTCGGGAAGCTATTCAAGAGTTCGGTGGACGGCTTTGTCTATGCCCAGCCGCTGTATATGTCGAACGTCGCAATCGCCGGCGGCACGCATAACGTCGTCTACGTAGCGACAGAAAACGACAGCGTCTATGCTTTCGATGCGGACAACGGAACCCAACTCTGGCATGCCGACCTGGTGGATGCATCTCATGGAGGCACAACGAACGAGAAGGCGGTACCGGTAGGGGATCTGGCTGCCGCACATTGCAATAACGTCAAACCGTTGATCGGAATCACCAGCACACCGGTAATCGACCGCAATACGAACTCCATGTATGTGGAAGCGAAATCGGAGCTTGCGAATGGCTCGTTCATCCATCGTCTGCATATGCTCGACATCACAACGGGAGCGGAAATATTGCCGGGACCGTCCCAGATTACCGCGACCGTTCCGGGCACCGGCGAGGGCGGTACAACGATCACCTTTAATGACGCTACTCAGTTCAATCGGCCGGGACTCCTGCTTTTGAATGGGACCGTCTATGTCGCCTACGCCTCTCACTGTGACTCTACTCCATACCATGGCTGGGTCTTCGCCTATAACGCCTCGTCGCTCGCGCGAACGGCGGTTTTCGTTGCCAACCCGAACGGCTCAGACGCGGGAATCTGGATGTCCGGCGCAGGCCTCGCAGCGGACTCGAACGGAAGCATCTTCTCGGTCACCGGAAACGGTACTTTTGATTCCAAAGACTTTGGCGACAGCATTTTCAAGCTCATTCTGAGCGGGAACACGCTCGCTCTCACGGATTACTTTACGCCCTACAACCAGTCGAGCCTGAACAGCTCTGATGGGGATCTGGGTTCCGGCGGCGTTCTTCTGCTGCCCGATCAACCGGGCACCTTTTCCCATGAACTAATTGAAGCAGGTAAAAGGTCAACCATCTACCTGATTAACCGGGATCAGATGACGACCAACAACACCCATTATTGTTCCGGTTGCTCGAGCGACTCCGAAATCGTGCAAGAGCTCACGTCGGCCGTTGGCGGAGGAATTTGGAGCATGCCGGCGTATTGGAACAACAACGTTTATTTCTGGGGGACGAACGATTATCTAAAGGCATTTGGTTTGAGCAACGGCCGCCTGACGGCGTCCACGTCGCATTCCTCCATGTCGCTCGCATTCCCGGGTGCTACCCCTTCGGTCAGTTCCAACGGAAACACGAACGGAATCGTGTGGGCTATCGATTCCTCGAAATATGATACCGGCCCTGCTGTATTGCACGCTTTTGACGCCACCAACGTTAGCCATGAGCTTTGGAACAGCTCTCAGGCGACAAATAGCCGCGACACCGCGGGCCCCGCCGTGAAGTTTACCGTGCCCACGATTGCTAACGGCAGGGTGTACATCGGCGCACAGGGCGAACTCGATGCTTACGGATTGCTTGGCTCCGGATCCGGACAAGTGGCGAGTCCAACGTTCAGTCCGGCGCCGGGAGCATACACGGCGGCGCTGCCGGTGATGATTTCGGATGCGACGGGCGAGGCAACGATTTATTACACGACGGACGGCACGACTCCGAGCCCGTCGTCCACTCAATATACTGGACCCATTACCGTTAGCAGCACGGAGACGATCGAGGCGATCGCGACAGCTAGCGGGATGACCAACAGCGCCGTGGCCACGGGGATCTACACGATCCAGACCTCGGGAGGAGGAAGTTCGCCAAGCTATGGTAGCGGGTTCACCTCCCTTGGATTGACCCTGAACGGCGGCGCGGCGATCAGCGGGACGCGGCTCCGCCTGACAGATGGCGGGACGGGCGAGGCGCGGAGCGCATTCTTCACCAGCCCCGTCAACGTGCAGTCCTTCACCAACGACTTCAACTTTCAGCTTACGAACGCCAATGCGGACGGTTTCACCTTCACTATCCAAGGCAACAGTTCGACCGCCCTCGGCGCTCCAGGCGGAGCTTTAGGGTACGGTCCAAATTCGACGAATACGATTCCGGGGATCGCCAACAGTCTGGCCGTAGGGTTTCAGCTATACAGCTCGGTTCTTGGGAACAAGGCGGTCAGCCTCACCGGTTCTTGGACAAACGGGGCCTCTCCCTCCGCTACACCTGGCGTGACCACGACGGGGGTCGATCTTCACAGCGGCGACCTGATGAACGTGCACATGACCTATGACGGCACGACTCTGACGTGGACCATCACGGATTCCAGCACGGGGAAGAGCTTCACACAATCTGTAGCGATCAGCATCCCAGCCTTGACCGGCAATACCGCCTACGTAGGGTTTACGGGAGGTACGGGCGGCCTGACGGCCACCCAAGACATCGTCACCTGGACCTACACCTCCAACTCGACATCACCGGACCCACCCTCGATTACGACACAACCGACGAACCAGACGGTCACTGCCGGGCAGACGGCGACATTCTCGGTGGTGGCGAGCGGGACGGCGCCGCTCAACTATCAGTGGAAACAAAACACGGGTTCAGGGTACGCACCTATCTCCGGAGCAACTTCATCGAGTTACACCACACCCGCCACCACGAGTGCGGACAATGGAACCACGTTTGAGGTGACGGTCAGCAACACGGTGAGTTCGGTGACCAGCAATCCCGTCACTCTCACCGTGACGACCTCCACCGCTACGATCAACTTCGGAACTGGCTTCACCTCCTCTGGCCTGACGCTGAATGGGGGTGCCTCGATCAGTGGAACGCGTTTGCGGCTGACCGACGGCGGGACAGGAGAAGCACGGAGCGCGTTTTTCAGCACCCCGGTCAACGTGCAGTCCTTCACCAACGATTTCAGCTTCCAGCTTACGAAACCCAATGCCGATGGCTTCACGTTCACGATTCAGGGTGTTGGTGCCACTGCGTTGGGGAGCGCCGGCGGGGCGTTAGGGTACGGTCAGAGTTCCACTGGCACCGGCGGGATCGGGAACAGCGTGGCCGTAGGATTTCAGTTGTATAGCACGGTCTTAGGGAACATCGAAGTTAGCCTCACCGGCGATTGGACGAACGGTGCTTCTCCCTCTGCAACACCCGGGACGAGCACGACAGGTTCGGGCCTGAACCTTCGCAGCGGCGACCTGATGAACGTGCACATGACCTATGACGGCACGACTCTGACGTGGACCATCACGGATTCCAGCACGGGGAAGAGCTTCACACAATCTGTAGCGATCAGCATCCCAGCCTTGACCGGCAATACCGCCTACGTAGGGTTTACGGGAGGCACGGGCGGCCTGACGGCCACCCAAGACATCGTCACCTGGACCTACACCTCCAACTCGACATCACCGGACCCACCCTCGATTACGACACAACCGACGAACCAGACGGTCACTGCCGGGCAGACGGCGACATTCTCGGTGGTGGCGAGCGGGACGGCGCCGCTCAACTATCAGTGGAAACAAAACACGGGTTCAGGGTACGCACCTATCTCCGGAGCAACTTCATCGAGTTACACCACACCCGCCACCACGAGTGCGGACAATGGAACCACGTTTGAGGTGACGGTCAGCAACACGGTGAGTTCGGTGACCAGCAATCCCGTCACTCTCACCGTGACGACCTCCACCGCTACGATCAACTTCGGAACTGGCTTCACCTCCTCTGGCCTGACGCTGAATGGGGGTGCCTCGATCAGTGGAACGCGTTTGCGGCTGACCGACGGCGGGACAGGAGAAGCACGGAGCGCGTTTTTCAGCACCCCGGTCAACGTGCAGTCCTTCACCAACGATTTCAGCTTCCAGCTCACGAAACCCAATGCGGACGGCTTCACCTTCACCATCCAAGGCAACAGTCCGAGCGCCCTGGGCGGCGGAGGTGGTGGGCTAGGGTACCGCACGATTGCGAACAGCGTGGCCGTAGGATTTCAGTTGTATAGCACGGTCTTAGGGAACATCGAAGTTAGCCTCACCGGCGATTGGACGAACGGTGCTTCTCCCTCTGCAACACCCGGGACGAGCACGACAGGTTCGGGCCTGAACCTTCGCAGCGGCGACCTGATGAACGTGCACATGACCTATGACGACACGACTTTGACGTGGACCATCACGGATTCCAGCACGGGCAAGAGCTTCACACAATCTGTAACGATCAACATCCCCACGTTGACGGGCAACACCGCGTATGTGGGATTCACGGGCGCGACTGGGGGGCTGACGGCGACCCAGGACATCCTGACCTGGACGTACACGCCCGCCCAGTGAGTGTTCAGCGTGGCGTGCAGGCATAGCGGGCTAAAGGGGGTCCTGGTTTTGGGCCGCTGAAGCTCCGGCGGGAGCGACCAGGCGGCGCAAGCTCTGGAGAAGCACGGTCGCGCCGTCGCCTTTCGCGACGAACGCTTCGATCCCGACATCGCGAGCCGCGTCCTCCAACGCTGGCGTGACAAACGAAGTAAACATCAGCAAGTGGATATTGGGCATCAATCGCTTCAACTGCCGCGCAGCTTCGATCCCGTTCATTACGGGCATGGAGAGATCAAGGACGATAATGTCCGGCTTCATTTGGGCCGCCGCGGAAATCCCCTCTGCCCCGTTCGCCGCCTCGCCACACACCTGCCATTCGAGGTCGTGCTCGATGGCCCAGCGGACACTCTGCCTTACGTAGGCGTTATCGTCGACAATTAGAACTTTCTGTTGCACGAATGTACGTCCTAGGAAGCAATGAACTGTTGCATGTTCCTCACCCCGCAAGAAGTCTCTCGAACCGTTGGGATTGGGGCCATCGGGTATTTGTTGTATGTTCATCGAACTGTTTCGAGTAAGGTCTGGCTCTTCTGCCCCCAAGAAGAGCGTTTCCCACCCAGAAGTACCGTCCGGTGCCAGGATCGATACAAACGGATGGATTCGTCTCCCCGACCCTTGCGTTTCGCATACAGGCTGTTCTAAACGGAACCCGCCGACCTCCGAGAATTGTCCCGGGCTACCGTCCACGCGGGAAGAGGGCCAAAGATACGCGGCGGCCTGGGTCACAGCGCACTTGCGGTTTTCCGTTGCGGGATTCGTCGAAGCCACGGCGAAAACATAGAAAAGTCTGAACAAAACCGCAACTCCACGCGGTAGAATCTCGGCGCTTTTGCGGAGGATATGGTGAGGAATCGATTGCCAGGTTTCATTTCGTATTTGGCAATCCTGTTGTTGTGCGTTTTCGTATCGGCGCCGCTTGTCGCCGCACAGACGCTGAAGCCAGACACGCTGAAGGGGATGAAATGGCGGCTGGTCGGGCCATTTCGAGGTGGGCGCGTGCTCGCTGTTGCGGGCATTCCGGGCGATGCGAATACCTACTATTTCGGAGCAGTTGCCGGAGGCGTCTGGAAAACGACGAACGGCGGGCTCCAATGGACGCCACTTTTTGACAACGAACCTGTTTCATCTATCGGCAGCATCGCCGTCGCTCCGTCCGACCCGAATACCATTTATGTCGGAACGGGCGAGGCGTGCATTCGCGGAAATATTTCGTTTGGTGACGGCGTCTACAAGTCCATCGATGCCGGGAAGACGTGGACGCATATGGGGCTGGACGACACGCGGCACATTGGTCGCGTGATCGTCGATCCGCGCAATCCGGATATTGTTTTCGTCGCGGCTCTGGGCCACGCGTACGGCTCGAACGAGGAGCGCGGAGTTTTCCGTTCGACGGACGGAGGAAAACACTGGGACAAGGTTCTCTATAAGGACGAGAAGGCGGGCGCGATCGACATCACGTTCGATCCTGACAATTCGCACATTCTCTACGCGGCGCTGTGGCAAGCCGTGCGCACGCCCTGGAGCCTCGATAGCGGTGGCCCCGGCAGCGGGCTCTATAAATCGACCGACGGAGGCGCGACGTGGAAGGAACAGAAAGGTCATGGGCTGCCGGATGGAGTTTATGGCCGGATCGGGGTCGCCGCGGCGCCCGGCGGATCGCGCGTTTACGCGCTGATCGAAGCCAAAGAAGGCGGACTCTACCGTTCCGATGACGCCGGCGAGACGTGGAAGAAGATCAGCGCCGACCACCGTTTCACGCAACGAGCCTGGTATTTCACCCACATTTTTGCCGATCCGAAAGATGCGGACGAAGTCTACATTCTGAACACGGGAATGTACCGTTCGACGGACGCGGGCGTCACGTTCAATGCGATCGCGGCGCCGCACGGTGACCGCCACGGGCTCTGGATCGACCCCACGAATCCGAATCGCATGATCGAAGGCGATGACGGAGGCGCGACGGTCACGACCGACGGCGGAAAAACGTGGACGACCGAAGACAATCAGCCCACGGCGCAGTTCTATCATGTGGCAACCGACAACCAGTTTCTCTATCGCTTGTACGGCGCGCAGCAGGACAACTCGACCGTTTCGATCGCGAGCCGCAGCGACAACGGCGCGATCACGGACGCGGACTTTTACGACGTGGGAGGAGGCGAAAGCGGATTCGTGGTTCCCGACGCGCGCAATCCGAACATCGTGTATGCGGGCTCCTACGACGGGCTCATCACCCGATTCGACAAAAAAGACGGCCAGGAGCAGGACATCTCCGCCTGGCCGCTGAATCCGATGGGGCACGCGGCCGCGAAGCTCGTTCACCGCTTCCAGTGGACGGCGCCGATCGCGCTCTCGCCGGAGGACCCGAAGGTGATTTATCACGGCGGAGAAGTTTTGTTCAAATCTACGGACGCGGGAATGAGCTGGGAAGCGATCAGCCCCGATCTCACGCGCAACGACAAGAGCAAGCAGCAGTCGAGCGGCGGCCCCATCACGCAGGACAATACGAGCATCGAGTACTACGACACCATTTTCGCTATCGCCGAATCTCCTCTCCAGAAGGGCCTGGTCTGGGTGGGGACGGACGACGGATTGGTGCAGCTCACCCGCGACGGCGGGAAGAATTGGTCGAACGTAACGCCGAAAGACCTGCCCGAATGGAGCATGATCAGCCTGATCGATCCTTCGCCCCACGACGCAGGGACCGCTTACGTCGCGGTGGATCGCCATCGGCTCGACGATTTCAAGCCGTACATTTACAGGACGACGGAATATGGCAAGCAGTGGACGAAACTAGTCAACGGAATTCCAGATGCTGCGTACGTTCACGTGGTGCGCGAGGATCCGAAGCGCAAGGGCCTGCTCTTTGCGGGAACGGAGACGGGGATTTACGTCTCCTTCGATGATGGCGCGAATTGGCAATCCCTCAAGATGAACCTGCCGGAGACGCCGATCGACGACCTCGTCGTGCACGATGACGATCTGGTGGTTGCCACGCACGGTCGTGCCTTCTGGATTCTCGATGACATCACGCCGCTCCGGCAGCTCGAGGGAACAACTCAGAACGAGGATGTGAAGCTCTTCACGCCTCGCACCGCCTACCGGACGCGTATCTTTTCGTTTCCGATGCGTGGCATGAGCGCGGGCGCCAATCCGCCCTCCGGAGCGCTCCTCGATTACTGGCTGAAGGAAGCGCCGAAGGATGAAATCAAACTGGAAATTCTCGACGGCAAGGGAAATGTGATTCGTAAGTTCACGAGCAAGAAGTCAAAGGAGGCGGGTGAGCCTGAAGAAGGATTCCGGCGTCGTGGGTCCGAGCCGCTCCCCGTAGAGAAGGGGCTGAACCGCTTCGTCTGGGATTTGCGTTACGAGCCAGCGACGAAAGTTCCCGGGCTCGTGGTCTGGGGTGGCTCGGGCGAAGGCCCAGTTGCCGTTCCCGGAAAATACGAGGCGAGACTCATTGTCGCGGGCAAGGACTACACCGCGCCCTTCGAGGTGAAAGAAGACCCGCGCGTACCCGTCACACAGGCGGATCTCGAAAAGCAGCTCGAACTTGGCCTGAAAATTCGTGACCGGCTCAGCGAGGCGCACAAAGCCGTAAACGAGATGAAGGAAGTGCAGGCCGATATTGCCGGACTCAAGAAACGCGTGGCCGATGATGCGAAGGGAAAGCCGGTTTTGTCCGCGGCCGACGAACTCAACAAGAAAATCGAGTCGATTGAAGCGGGACTCGTCCAGCTGAAATCCAAGTCGGGTGAGGACTCACTCAACTTTCCGATCATGCCGGCGGACCAGTTGCAGGCTCTGCTAAGCACGGTTGACAGCGCCGACGACGCGCCAACCACGCAATCCTACACCGTGTATGACCGCTTGAACGGTGAGATCACGCCGCCTCTCGACGAGTGGAAGGAAACGGAGAGCAAAGATGTGCCGGCGCTGAACAAGGCCATAGCGAAGGCCGGAGTTTCGATGATTTCAGTGACGCCGCCCAAGGAGGATTAGCCCTGTTGACATCCTCTTCGGTTGTCCTCTATGAGTGCGTCATTCTGCGGAGGAGGAGCAGTCCGATTCCCGCAATGCCTTCTCCGGCCGCGAGGAAATCGAACGTTTGCGGCGACGAACGAGATCCCCGGCACGGATTTGCACGTGCTGGGCGGAGCGACGAGGAATCTCGGCGACGGTACGGCGAACATCGCTAACTCTGTCTTCACGCACTCCGTGGGGGACGTAGACGGCCCCCGCCGATCTTGTGAATCCGTTGCGCGGCGCGCTATGATTCCTGAAGATGCCGAATGACGCCAACGAACTGAAACGTCCCTTGACGTATTGGATCGGCGAGGGCGCGGGCTGGCTGCTGCGACACGTGGTGAGCGGGCTGGCGGCGACCAGAATCACGCCGAACACGTTCACGTTCCTGGGCATGGCTGTCAACGCCTGGGCTGCTGCGCTGTTTGCGATGGGGGAGTTTCATCGCGCTGCCGCAGTCCTTTTTCTTGCCGGCTTTCTGGACATGGCGGACGGCCAGGTGGCGCGCCGGATTGGCCGCGTGACTGCCTTCGGCGCATTCCTCGACTCCACGCTCGACCGCTACTCCGATCTCGCGCTTTACATGGGCCTCGTCGTCTACTACACGTTGATCGGACGTACGTTCTATATGGTTCTGGCGGCCGTAGCCATGGCGAGCTCGTTCATGGTGAGCTATTCCCGGGCCCGGGCTGAGTCGTTGATTCCCTCCTGCAAAGTGGGATTCATGGAGCGGCCCGAACGGCTGGTTCTGCTGATCATCGGCGGCGCGTTCGCAAAAATGGCTCCCGTGCTGTGGGTGATCGCGACCCTGTCGACGGCAACCGTAATTCATCGCGTCGTCTATACGTGGAAAGAACTGCGCGAGGGGCGCGGTTTGCCTAAGCAGGAAGTCTCTCAGACGGCTTGAGGCGTTTCCTTCCGGAGCGATTCCTCCACCGGCGCCGCGACGATTTCCTGGACCCGCCTTCGAAGCCCGTCCACGTCCGCGAGTTCGAGCCCGGCCGTATCGATCGTGTCGTGCAGGTAGACCGTGATTTTGCCGGGATACAGCATCCAGTTCCCTGTTTGAAAAAATTCATATGACCCGACGATGCTCATCGGCACGACGGCAACTCCAAACCGCTGCGCAATCCGAAAAATTCCCTTCTTGAATTCGTGGACGTGCCCGTCGCGCGTTCTCGATCCCTCCGCAAACGCGATCAGGCTGATGCCCGAATCCAGGGCTTTCCTGGCGCGCATGGTCATGATTTCCAATCCCTCGCGCGAAGGAGCATCCGGCACGGGAACATTCCCGAAGCGGCCCATCATCCAGCCATAGATCGGAACCTTGAAGTGCGATTCCAGCTCGAACCCGCGCACGAACTGCGGAATCGCGGAGTAAATGACGAATGGATCGAAGATGTTGACATGATTGCAGACGAAGATGCTCGTCCGGCGGGGATCGAAGCCGGCAGAACGCCGCACCTCGAATTCCACGCCGGCGACCCGAAGAATGTTGCGAAAAAAGGCGCGCTGCGGCCAGTCGTTCTTGCGAGGATCGACCAAAATGCCGAGAAAAACCAGAAGCGTGCCAACGACGGCGAAATGAACTCCGCTTGCGGCCCACCGCAAGGCTGACCGGACAACCAGATAGCTCTTTTTCACCGCGAATACTTTCTCATACGAAGACATCCAGCGCGCCTGGAAGAATTTCGAGGGAGCGGCAGTCGAGCCGGAGAATTTCGCCGTCGACAAGCACGTTGACGGGCCCATCCAGATCAAATTCAACCTGGCGAGCGGAGGCCCGGGAGGCAAGCGCATGATCGATGTGCGTGCCGGTGAACAACCGAGGAAAAGTGCGGAGCAGACCGAGCCGGCTGATCGGGCTCCATCGCACGTATTCGATTTGACCGTCAGTGGGATCGGCCTTCGGAGCGATCATCATCTTGCCTCCGGTGAATTTGCTGTTGCTGAAAGAGAGAAAAAGACAGGGGCGGCGGTCCCATTCTCCCGCCGCGTCCAGGCGATGTGGAAAAGCGTGATATTCGAGCTGCGCGAGACGCGCGAACACCCCAAGAATGTAGCCGAGCTGCCCGTTCCTTTTGAAGCGACGATTGGTGAGCTCTCCAACATCGGCCGGAAAGCCAAGGCTCACGAGATTCAGGGAGTAGATCTCGCCGTCCGCGTGAACCAAGCGAATCAGATCGCAGGCGCGACGGCTGCGATTTTCGATCGCGTCGATCGTGTGCGCAAATCCGCGTGCCGTGAAGTCCTTCAGAAAGGAATTGCCGGTGCCGAGAGGAAGGATCGCAAGCGCGGGCCGCCCGCCCGCAAGCGCCTGCGGGAAAAGGCCGTTGATGACCTCGTAGGAGGTCCCGTCGCCGCCCACCGTGAGAAAATTCCTGAAGCCACGCTCGTAAGCGCGGCGTGCGGCCCCGGTCGCATCCCCAGCCGTGGTGGTCCGCACAATTTCCAGGTCGACGCCTGTTTGACGAACGAGGTTCAGCGCAGAATCGGCGAGCCGGCCGCAGCGGCCTCCGCCAGCGGCTGGGTTAAGAATGGCGAAGAAGCGCAGGTTCATGAAGCAAGGATTCTCAGACTTCTGTTCACGGGTAATATTACAGCGGCGCCACCGAATCGCGCCTTGCGCCCGTTCGAATCTGTTCCGCCAGCTCACCCCGCTTGATTTTCATCGAGGCAGTGCGCGGGAAATCGCGATCCCAAAGCAGGTACCCGCGCACTCGTTTGTAATTGAGAAGGCGCCGATTGCATTCGGACAATCTTTCAACAATCTCATCGGTAAGGGGCTGTCCCTGATTCAGACGGAGGACGACCACGAGTTGTTCGGCCACCATCGAATGGGCGGGCCAAAGGTAGTTCGCCGCGAACACGCAGAATTCCTTGACCGGAATGCGATCGAAGGTGGACTCGATATCTTCCGGATAAATGTTTTTCCCTTCCTCGGTGACGATCATGTTCTTCTTGCGGCCGAAGAGCTGTAAATGGCCGTTTGCGTCGATGCGGCCGAGATCGCCGGTTATCAGCCATCCATCCACAATCGTTTCTGCCGTCATCTCGGGTTCGTCGAGATATTTCGACATGATCGTGTCGCTCTTCGCCGCAACTTCTCCGATGCCCTCGGGATCGGGATTCAGAATGCGAAGTTGAACTCCCGGGAGCGGCTTGCCGACCGTATCCGCGCGAAACGGCTTCAGATCGTTCACCGTGAGCACGGTACAAGCCTCCGTAAGCCCGTAGCCGTTGGCGACGGGAATCCCAAGGTCGTAAAAAAATTGCAGTGTCGCCGGCTCGATGAATGCGCCGCCTGTAATCAACGCGAGCAGTTCGCCTCCGAAAGCCTTGTGCACCGCCGGCAATAGCATGCGGCTGAGTTTCAGGTTCGCGCGCTTGCGAGTGAGCCGTTTGTTGACTGCCGTCATCGCGTCCAGCATGGAGCGCTTCCAGGAGGGCAATGCATCGAACTTGTCCCGCAGCCCACGCTCGAGATTCTTGATGATCGCCGGGACCAGAGTCACGTAGGTGATGCGATAGCGCACAAATGCTTCGCGCACGGTTTCGGGACGAAGCGTGCGAAGGTGAACCACGCAAGCTCCGCACGCGAAGGGCCCTATGAAGCCGACCATGAAATCGATCGCGTGGTTCGTGGGCAGGATGCTGAGGTAGCGAACTCCAGGCCAGAACGGGTACCAGGTTGTCAGCGCCTTGCACTGTTCGAGGTAGTTCCCGTGCGTCAGCACGCAGCCCTTCGGCTGCCCGCCGGTTCCGGACGAATAGACGATGCACGCCGCATCCCCCCGCCGTCGGAGCAAAAAGCGTGGCTCGCGCACATCGAGAAAATCTTCCCAGCGCTGCGCTCTCAAAAGTTCTGCTCCCGCCGGCGCCTCGGTCACAAGGACCAGACGCGTTGCAATACTTCCGAAGGCGGGCGATTTCGTGATATTGCGCCAGACGGGATACTCGATGACCAGAAACTCAGCGCGCGAGTGCGCCAGAAGCTTCAGTTGTTCGTCGGCCGAGAGCTTATAGTCCAGCGGAACAAGAATGCCGCCGCAGAAAAATATGGCGTATGCGGCGATCAGCCACTTCGACTGATTCGTCATCAGGACCGCAACACGCGTCCCTTCCGCGAGTCCGGCTCGTTGCAGCGCGCTCGCCAGTGGCAGCGCCGCCTGCTTGAATTGACGATACGTTAAACGAGCGTTCTCGCGGTCGCGGTCCGCTTCGATCAGGCAGGTTTCATCGGGCCACCGGTCCAGCGCGGCGCTCAGCGCTTCACCCAGCGAACTGTATTTGTCGAGATCCAACATCACAGGCGGGCGTGGATGCGTTCGGCGAGCGTGCGGAAATCAGAGACGCCCTGAAGCTCGTAGTCGGGCAGCTCGATGTGGAAGTGCTGCTCCAGGCGTGTGAGCAGATCGAGGGCCTGAAGGCTGTTGATGCCGAGCTTCTTGAAAAAATCGTCATCCGGACGCAGCTTGTCCGGCGCCACATTGAAATGCTTCGCGGCGAGCTGAAGTATCTCGTCGGTCGTGTTGTCCAGAGTCGTCATAGGGCCTTATCTTGCCACAAATCAAGATATGGGTCAGGCGTCCCGGAGTGCCGGCTCACAGTCAACGTCTACCCGCAAATGCCTTCGAATAGAAATCCTCGTAACTCAGTACGAATGAGGTACATGCAAATTTCTACTCGCCAAGAGCTCCGCTCTTTCGCCTTCTCCATTTCTTCGCCTTTTCACGTTCTCTCCTGCAAGTGGTCGGTGCGGAATACGCTCCCGCCAATCACGGCAGGTACGGCAGAGGATCAGTGCTTTCGACGAATTTTCGCAGGCCGTCCTCCATGGCCGGGCGAGTGAACAGATCGCAAAAGATATCGATCTCGCGCTGAAGTTCCTCGCGCGGAATCGGCTTGATGAACCGCTTGGCCGCGATTGCCGTTTCGCGATCAAACTTCCCTGCCTGCGTCGCGGTCGCTTGCGCAACGCGAAGGACGTCGCCTTCCGCGGTGACTTGGCTCACGAGTCCAAGCGACTGCGCTTTGACGGCGTTCACGCTGCGCCCCGTGAGCAGCAAATCGCGGATAACTGCGTTGCCAAGGTCGCGCTTGAGGCGCGGAATCCCGCCGAAGCCGGGAATCAGACCCAGGCGCAACTCGGGAAAGCAGAAGCGCGCCATTTTGTCCGCAACCATCAAATCGCAGGTCAGAGCGAGTTCGAAACCGCCGCCAAACGCGATTCCGTTGACGGCCGCTATTGTTGTCAGTGGGCTCTCGTCGATTGCGTTCATGACGCAATGAATGCGCTCGAGAAAATCACGCACGCCCTTCTTGCGCGTCTCAAAATCGAGCCCCCGCAATTCGCGATACAGCTCGCGCAAATCGGCGCCTGCACAAAAGCCTTCCTTGCGGGCGCTCGAAACGATCAGCGCGCGCGCGTCTTTGACACCTTCCAGGGCGGCGACGAATTGTTCGAGCTCGGCGAGCGTCAGAGAGCCGATTTCATTGCACGGCGCGCGATCGAGGATGAGGTGGATCACGCCCTCGTTCAGTTGCCATGAAAGAGCATTTCCGTGGAAGCGCTTCATGCGGGCTTCTTCTGATACATTTCGTCGATTTGAGCGGCGCAGTGCGCGGCGATAGCCTCGCGCTTCAATTTGCCCATCGTGGTCAGCAGGCCTTCCTCGACCGTGAAAGGCCCGCCCATGATGCGGAACGCACGAATCTGCTTGTAATGCGGCAGATTGGCGTTCACTGCTTCGATCGCAGATTGCACGGCGGACTCCTTCAGCCCGTTCGATGGAGTCGTGGTCACGAGAACGGCGAGCGAGCTTCGCTGGTTGCCGACCACCACGATTTGCTGAGCCTCCGGCAGCTTCTTTGCGAGTTCGCCTTCCAGCGGCTCCGGCGCCACGTTATGACCTGAATTGAGAACGATCAGGTCTTTCGCGCGACCCGTGAGGCGCCAGTTGCACGCCGCATCCGCGTCACCCAGATCGCCCGTGTGAAACCAGCCTCCTTCGAGCGCCTTCGCCGTTTCGGACGGTCGCTGCCAATACCCGGGAAAAATGTTGGGCCCGCGGACAAGAATCTCGCCGGCTTGCGAGGTGGTCATTTCGATCCCGGGAATTGCCGGGCCGACGCGTCCGGGCTCGACGTGTTGCGGATCGTCCAGGGTGCAAATGGCTGTGGTCTCTGTGAGACCGTAAACCTGTAGCACGGGAATGCCGATCATGATGAAGAACAGCTGCGTTTCAACGGACAAGGGCGCAGAGCCGCAAATGAGCGCCTTCAAATTCACCCCGACCACGCTCTTACGAATAGCAGGGAACACCGTGCGATTCGCCAGCGCCAAAGCCAGCGAATCGACGAGGGTGCTTCCGCCCTTGCGCCGGGAAAGATATGCACGCTGAGCGCGGGAAAACACCGCTGCGGCAAAGCCGCCGCGCTGCTGAACCGTCTCCTGGATTTTTCTGCGCACGCGTTCGAGAAAGATCGGGACGTTGATGAAGTAGTTGGGTTCGGCGAGCTTGAGTTCCTCGGAAAGCCTGGAGAGGTCGGTCGAGAGCGTCAGGATGCTGTTGCGCGAGAGCGCCGTCAACAGAAGGATCCATGACGCCGCAAAGCAGAACGGCCCATAGTGGAAGATCCGGTCGGGAGTCGCGGCCGAACCATCGCGACTGCCCATCAGCTTGTCCAGACGTTCGTTCGTGCAGGGAAGCATATGGTTCACGTTGCCCGCGTTCAGGATCACGCCTTTCGGCTCGCCCGAAGTTCCCGACGTGTAGATGATTGTCAGCGCATCCGAATCCAGGTGACGATACAGAGCAGCGCCACGGTCGGCGGCGGTCAGAGCGCTGGAGCCGGCAAATACGGATTCGAGCGGTGTTATAGCCGGCGCCGAAGGTAAATGTTTTTGAATCTCTGTGGCAAGGGCAACGTCGGAACAAAAAATGCGGGCAGGAGAGCTATCCTTGAGCATTGCGGCGAGTTCAGCCGGTGCCTGACGAACGTAGAGCGGTACAACAATGATTCCCTCGGACATCAAGGCGAGATCAAGCGCCACCCAGAGAAAACTGTTCGGTGCAAGTAATGCGCAGCGATCGTTTTTCCGGAGGCCCTGCGCGGCGAGGAATTGCCGCGCTTGAGCGATCCGCGCGAGAAGATCGGCGCCCGAGAAACCTACGCTCTGCGCACCTCGGATTTCCTTCAGAACGGGCTTCTCGCCAGCACGCTGAAGCCGATCGAAAATATTTTCCAGAAACGTCATTCAATCCAGTCTTTATCCAGAGAGATGTTGTCTCCGTTTTTGGGGATTGCCGGCCACAATCCCTTCACACCAGCGCGGACTCGTGCCGTTCGATCAACGCTCGCAGAAGCGGGCTGAGCGGCGGAAGATAATCCTCCCAGCTCAAAACACCACCGCGAAGCGGGAACTCGGGATACCTTCGCGCAACCTGCTCTTCAAAATACGTTCCCATGCGCGCCATCAACTGCAAGTTCCTCGCCACGACGCGCCCCGTCGAACAACGGATCTGTTCTGCATCCTCATCCATCGCGCGAAGGGCCTCGGGAATTCTGTCCTCGAGCTCCGCATCGTCGACCGTCATCAGAAGATTCTCGTGGCCACGCTCGCGCATGAGATTGCGGATGCGCTCGTCCATGGTCACTCCCGCGGAAGGAACTCCCGCCGGCATCGACGTTACAATCGCATGATACCGCGAGGAAAGAATCCGATCGCACGCGCGCAA
The DNA here is from genome assembly GCA_963753475.1 of uncultured Acidobacteriota bacterium. GTDB lineage: Bacteria > Acidobacteriota > Terriglobia > Acidiferrales > UBA7541 > Palsa-295. The sequence goes on along the minus strand of CAVWCN010000014.1, from coordinate 51,557 downwards.
GATGCTCACCAGTTCGAACATATTGTACCGGTCGGAGGTAAACACGGGGACACCTCCCATTTTGTCCGACATCCGCTGGCAGGCGTCACGATCGAGCATCTCCATGGCGATCAGGATGGGAAAAGCGGTGTGGTCCTTCCGATAATTGCGCACTCCATTTGCCATTGACGAAAGATAACGCTCGTAAGCGGCGTCCACATCGGCGCCCGAACGATGGAAATAAATCGTACGGTAGTAGCTGCTCTTGTACGCGCCGAATGCCGAGTGGGCCAGCCATTTCCTGAGCGACGGCTTCACTGGCCAGAAAAACGGATTGATCGGGCAAATCGCCAGTACGGGGGCGGCGCCGTCCCAGCCGGCGTCGAGCAGCCTTTTACGGCCGAACCCCGGTGCCAGCGGTTCAAACGTCCACGCAGTGTCCGTGCCCAGTTCCGAGCGAATTCCAAGCTTGCCGAGAACCGCCTGCGATTCGGGGTTCCGCGTGATGATGAGAGAGTCGCTGCAGAACCGTTTGCACATTTTTTGCAGAAAGGGGTCCATGGCTCCGGCTTCGCCGCCGTAGGCGATGCTCAGCTTGTTCTGCACGGCGGCGATACCCAGCGCGCCAATCATCATATTCGCGAGGGCGTTGGCAAACTTGCTTTTGAACATTGAGCCTTCGCACGCGATCACGCCGTGCTGCTTCCGGATTTCCGACTGCAGAAACGGCGGGTAGACGTCCGGCAGATAGGCCCGGCTGGCATTCTCGAAGTAACCCCGAGTGTGTTCGAAATTCTGAGACATGACGCTCAGTTCGACGTTGTCCGCTCCCAGAATCCGCCGAAGCTGCCGCACGATCTCCTGCACCCGCACATCCGATCCCGTGTTTCGCGTGCCGTTGTAGCCGGCCAGCAGAAGTTTCAGTCGCTCGCCGGGCTTCCAGGAATCGCCCCTACCGAGCATCCATTGGAGTTTGTTCAGCTCGACAAGGCCACCGACCCATATTTCAAGAAGGAAATCGGCGTCGAGCATCAGCGTGGATCCTGAGCCGCTGCGCGAGCGGGCCAGCCGAGATAGGGGTAGTTGAAATTATTTTCGCGGCTGAAGCGCAGCAAGGGATAGCAGTACTGCGAGAAGCGGGCCGGCCGCAGGCCCATCTCGCTGACGGCGCGGCCATTGTCGAATACCGTGTTCCAGATCAGGTAGGGCAGGAAGACCTTCAGCAACGTCGCGAGCCCGCCAACTTTGCCCGCCCTCCCTGCAAGCGCATTCACGATTTTCGACGACGGCGCTTCCAGGCGCGGCGCAAAAACGGGAGGGCGCCTTCCTTGCGCTTTCGCCAGCGCATCGGTCAACTCGGCAAACGTCTCGGAGTCTCCTCCGGAGGAAAGGTGATACGTGTCGTGCTCCGGATTCGGCTTCTGATGCAAAGTTGCGATCGCATCCGCCACGAAGTCCACCGGCACGATATCGATCTTGTCCGTGGGCCGAAAGGGCAGCACGGGCAGTCCCGCCAGAAAAACGAACGCGCGGACCATCTCGAATTGGTTGGTTTCCGGGCGCCGGCTGTCCCCCAGAACGATGCTGGGACGAAATATCGTGAACGGAATTCCGGAGAGCAATTCGCGGACCATGTGCTCGCAGAACTTCTTGGTTCGCGCGTACGGGTCGTAGTCTGAAAGGTTCCAGTCGATCGCCGAGTCTTCCCGAATCACTTCGTCCGCGCGCCGGCCCGCGACCGCAACGGTGCTGACGTGACTGAACCGCCGCAGCCCATGATGATCGCGGGCCCGCGTGGCAAGTTGAATCACCTCGAGCGTGCCGCGCAAATTGACGTTCAGACAGCTTTTCTCGGATTTGCGATTGAGCGAGGCCGCGCAATGAATCACCGAGTCCGTCGTTTGAACCAGCCGCGCGTACTCGTCGTCCCCCACTCCGAATTTCGGGCTCGTGATATCGCCAAGGAAAATGCGGATACGCGACTGAAGGAAGCCCTCGAATTGGTCGAAGTCCACGTGCAATTGGAGCGAGCGCCACAGCCGCTCCCGCGCTTCCTGAAGGTCGCGAGCGCGCACAAGAAGGTTGAGCGGATCGGAATGATCCGCGAGCAGATTCGCGGTAACGTGGGCGCCGATATAGCCGGTCGAACCCGTCAGGAAGATAGACACGATTTTTCGACGTTAACCCGCCTGGCTCGAAGCGCTTTCCGTCCGAATCGTAAGGGGCACACTTCTGCGCGGACGCGTCTCCGGCTGGCGGCCTTCGAGGAGAGGATAGCACCACTTGCGCAGCGCCGGAATGTGGACGTTGATCCAGTAATTCCACCAATCGAGCGACCGCACGTCGTAGCCGAAGTCCGCGCGCTCGTCGGGAGCGAGTGCGGCGCTGAGCCGCTCGATGTTGGCCGCCTCGAAGACGTGGTCGTTGAGCAGAATGAACGGCTCGAACAGCTCGATCAGTTTGATCACCTTGTCCAGTTCCCGTTCGCGCCGCGCAAGAGGCGGACGGACGAACGGAATCCCCTGCACGCTGCGGTTGATCGCCTGCACCACCGCTTTTTGGGCGGGAGCGGAAAGTTTCTCGTACCGCGACTTGGATACGGGGATTGCGTCGAATTTCGCGCGGATGCGATGCTGAAAATTGTCCTGGGCGCGATAAAATTTGCGATGGCCGAGGCCCGTGAGTTCGATCGAGCGGCGCATGTCGCAGGGATTCGTCACGGAGCTGGCCATCTGGTACACGCTCGCATGCCGTCGCGAAGCGAGCGCCCCGGCAATCAGAGTCATGCCCCGGCAAAGAAGGTCAACCGGAATCAGGTCGAGACATTTCGCTTCGTTCGTTGGAAGTTGGCGGAAGAAGGTCCCCAGCAGATACGAAAGCGACGCCGATGTATTGACGCCTTCATTCCATCCGCGAAATGGTTTGTCGACCGACGATTCCACGATGGCCGGCCGCACGACGGCGATCGCCGCGAGCGGGTTGGCATCGAGAAAATTTCGAATCAGGGACTCGGAGAGACTTTTCGTGAACGTGTACGTGTTGGGCCACCCGAGCTCACTGGCGCGTTCCATGCCGGCGTTCGTGAGGGTCTGGCGAACCCAACGGAGACGGTTCTTTCGGATCTGGTTGTCGAGCGCAGAGCCTTGCAGGTCCTTTGCGGCATGCTCGTTGCCCAATGCCGCACGGCGGAGTTCTTCTCCGACCTCGTCCGTTTCAGCGCGCGATTCCGTCTGGCGAACGAGCGCCTCCAGCGACCGCCATTCCGTTTCGGCATCGAAGCCGGGCACCGCCCGCGGCGTGTAGTTTCTCGCAAGGTCTTCGAGAATGCGCCCGTCGCGGCGCCCCGCCACATAGCAGGTCGAGAGGTGCAAAAGCGCGGCGTGATCGCACTCCCGAAGAAAGTCCAAAAGATGCGCGGTGGCGCGGACATTTGTCGCCAGGGCATCGCGTAGGTCCGGATTGAAATCTGTCAAACCACCACTGTTGATGATCACATCCACATCGCGAGCCAATGATCGGCGCACATCCGCCCGCACGCCGAGTCCTGCCTGGGTCACATCTCCTTCGATCGCCTCGATTCGTTCGCGTAGAAAGTTCGCAAAATTCGGTCCGTGCTTTGCCGCCAGAGGTTCGAAAACCGGCGATTCCTCGACGAGGCGCTGAAAGCGTTCGAGGGCGGTCCGCGAGCGCTGTGGCCGAATCAGCAGATAGACCTTGCCGATTTCCGGAAGATCTTCGAGCAGGTTCGCCAGCCACACTTTGCCAATGAAACCAGTCGCGCCGATAAAAAGAATGGTCTTGCCCCGAAGCGATTCACGGACCGAAAACGGTTCAAGCAACCGATGCGAATTGAAGTGGACAACCGGCACATGAACGGGACTGGAGCGGCGGCCGACGGGTTGGATTGCCCGATCCAGTGAGCCCGGGTTTCTTTGAAATCGGAGGTCGCTGAGCAGCTTCGCGCGCGGACGCCTGCCGTCGGGCGCGTTCTCTGAGAGCCGCGCAAAGGGCCCGCGCGGACGAATCACGGGCTTAAGGAGACGCCCGGTTGCGATGCCATCGCGGAAATCGAGCCGGTTGCAGAGGATCTCGCCGACGCCCAGATAACTCGCAAGGGGGCGCATAACGTGGTCGAGTCCCTGGCTGACCAGCACGACGCGCCCGCCGGACGCCATCGCCTCTTTGAGCTTTTCGTGGCCGCTCCGTTTCAGGCGCGGCTTCAGCTCGTATTCGAAATATTCCTCTCCAAGAAGGTCCAGCCGGTCGCGGCTGACGCCACGCAGCACCATGTGCAGCAAGCGAGTGGCGAAGGCACGATTCGTCAGGTAAAACAATGGGCGTCCCAACGCGAGCGCTCCCATAACGCTGCGGCGCGCCCAGCGCTCGAGAAAAGTTTGCGCGTTCCAGCTGAAGAAGGCGACGGGCCTGACGGCCGTGAGGTTGAGCAGGCTTCCCTCGACACGCCAGAAGACAGGATCGCGCCTGGAAACGGCTGTTCCGGACGCTTCGCCCGTTTCCGCTGAGCCGGATTCAATCGTATGGGACCGTGTCATCTTGATTGCACGAGAAAATACCCGTCTTCAAAATACTTAGCATGCCGAGTGCATTCGATCAAGCAGGCGGTCTGCCGGGTCAGTGCCGCGCCGAATCCCGGTACCGGAAGAGATACACCGGCCCCGCGGGACCAGCGACGCCGCGCGTATTATATTCGAGTTGCCACTGCAAATGGCGGTCGTCGGCCGGGTAAGCGACTCCGCTCGAGTACGGGTACGGAATGAGGGTATGGAAGGGGAGCGGCGCCACCGTATCGCCATGGGCCGCATAGAAATCCATGTCCTTCGCGAACCCGTTCGCGTAGAAAAAATAATCGCGCGTCCAGCCTGGCGCGAGATCTGGCAAACGCGTCGCGTCGAAACTCGACCGCGACTTCGTCGCCTGAACCGAAGATTACGTATTCCTCATCCGCCTCGCTCACCAGCGGGGTAACATCGCCGTACCGCGTGTAATTTCCGATCTGGCGCGTGTAGGGGCCGGTGGAACTGATGTCTTCGTAAACGTAGCGGATGTCGTTAATCGGATCGTTGTTCTTCGGATTGCCTTCCACCACGCGCGGATAGCCGCGGAAATCGAGCTTCGCCGTCGGCAAGAGGGATCTTCGGTCTTTGGAATGGCAATGTCGGCGCTTGAATTGTCGATCCGAATGCGGTCCCAATAAATCTTCAGGTTCGTGGTGATGCGGATTAGGCGGGTGCCCGGAGGCAGCTTACCCGTCAGGTCAGCGACCATCGTCCGCGCGAGTCCCGCCGGGAATCCCATGTCGTCCACAACGCGCACCCATTTCCCGGAGCCTCCAGCATTTCGACGTACGGCGAGATCGGCGTAATGCCCGCCTGCCATGCGGCGTACATCGAGTTCGCGGTGAAATAATCGGTGAAACCGTCCATCAGCAATCGCAGCGGCGTCGGCGAATCCCACGGTCCGAGGTCGAGCGTCGAGCGAGTGCATTCCGGCGAATCCCTGATACGGCGCCTGGGGAAAATCAGTGACGTACCTGCGATCCCTATGCGCAAGAAGCGGTAGAACGTTCCGCCCGTTGCCGTCCCATGCCCCCGCCGGGAGACGCGCATTCTTGCTGACAATCACTTTGAACTTCGGGAACGGAGGATTGCTCGCGAAGCGTTCGTTGGGCCAGACCTCCACGCCCGCCGGATGATCGACGGCAATCAATCGCACCTGGTCCAGGTAGTCGAGCTCCTCCATCGGCTCCAGCATTCGGAACAAGATCCGGCCATTCTGCGGGGCGACGTCCGCAGCCGGAAACCTTGAAGTACTCGTCGGGATCGGGAACGTCGCGTTCGTGCGGCCCGATCCAATGTCCGACGATTCCAGGGCCGATCATGTCCGCGAGAAACTCGAATTGCCTCCCATTCCAAACGAACACGATTGGACAAGAGCTTCCACGCCGGTCGATTTCGGCGATCTCGCGTCGTTTTCCCGCTGCGACCTGCAATTCGTCTTGCGGAGACTCCGGTTGGCCAAAGGAGACGCACGACGTCTGGCGCAGCTTCCGACCCCAGGCCCGTCAGAATGTCCGTTGGACCCTGGCCGAGATAACCGGACGCTCCGGGAACTTCAAATTTTTGCCGCAGCGCGCCGGCAATCACATTCACCTTGGTGCCGATCCCGCTCTTGTTGTCGTGCTGCCCCTCCAGTGCAATTTGAACCCAGTTGTACTTGTTTCCGCCCTCGTTTCTCAGCAGCAGAGGAGGAAGCCGGTTCTGAGTGATCAGCAGATCGGGCGCGCCGTTCCCGTTGAAGTCGCAGGCGATCACCGACCTCGGATCGTGCAGCACGATCTTGTTGAGCCCCGTTTCTTCGGTAACGTCGCGGAATCCGGACGGCCCCTCATTGCGAAGCAGAATAATGTGGCCAGCGCCGTCGAACCCTTCGCCCACCGCAACCAGATCGATCCAGCCGTCGTTGTCGTAGTCGATCGGCGCGATTCCCCAGCCGCGCATCCAGACGATGTCCGGCAGTTTCACGCGGCGGAACGATTTGCCTTCCACGTTCTGCCACAGGCTCAGGCCTGGCGGCGCCCAGTGAGTGAACGCCAGGTCCATCCAGCCGTCCTTGTTGAAATCGAATGCTACCGCGCCGGCGGCGGAAGCGGGCATCGCGGTGGACCAAGGTTGTATGGAACGGAATTCGCCCTCGCGCGGATTGAGATAAATCGAGGGTTCGTGCAGATTTGTCACGACAAAATCGATCGCCCGGTCGTTATTGATGTCGCTTCCGATCGCGCTCACGGACGCGGCGGTTCCGGCGAGGCCTGCCTCTTTGGTCCAGTCCGTAAATTTGCCGTTTCCGTCGTTCCGCCAGAGGACGTTCCCCGGTGGCGGCAGGTCGGCCGGAAAAGAAAACGGTTGGTCCGGATGCGCAAGCGGAAAATCGTTGAACCGCGTCACGTACAGATCAAGATCGCCGTCATGGTCGTAATCGATGAAGGTCATTCCCAGGATGAGGCCGTCGGTGCTGATTCCAGACGCATCGGTGACATCCTTGAACGTGCCGTTGCCTTCGTTGTGGAAAAGGTGAACGCGGCGATCGATGGCCACGGCCAGATCAGGATGGCCGTCGTTGTCGTAGTCTCCGACGGCGCAGCTCGTGCCTTCGCCATACAGGTCGAGCTTCGCTTTTTGCGTTACGTTCTCGAATCTCCCGCTTGCCGAGATTTCGATACAAGCCTGCAAAGCCGTTCCCATTTGCGTTGACGAGAAAGATGTCCGGCTTGCCATCGCCGTCGTAGTCGATGACGCACGCGCCGCTGCCCAGAAACGCGGCAAGCGACGGCTCTCCTGATGGCGCGGCCGCTGGCGCCGCAGGTTCCGCCGATTCTCGCTTGGACTGTTCTTCTTTTTTTGTAACGCGCGACTCAGCCGCAGAGCGCTCTGTTGGAAGACCCGAAGCCGCGGTCACATTCACGAAATGAACCGGAACCGCAGGCGGAACAGGCTCCGGTGCCGGAACCATTTCCTCCGCGAGCGAGTACTTTCCCTGATCTCCGTATGTAAAGCTGATCGGCGTCCCCAGCTTTTCGGCGTTCATCTGCTGGAAACGCGCCAGGTGAACCCTCGCTTCATCTTTATGGCCCGACCGAAGCAGCGCCTGCGCCAGGCCAAACTCCGCAGACAGATGGAACGGATTCAATCGCAGAGCGGCTTCAAATTCCGGTATGGCTTTTGCGTACTGCTGCTGCTCCGAGTGCAAGAGGCCCAGGAAATAGTGCGTATCAGGGTCCGTGGGATCGATCTCGGTCGACCTTCTGAAAATCGGTAATCGCCGCATCCGGCTTTCCTTCTGCCTTGTCGAGCAGGCCGAGATTGAACCAGGAACGCGGATTCGTCGGATCGAGCTCGGCGGCCTTCGAGAGATCGCGGCGCGCGTCTTCGTAGCGCTGCATATTGAAGAATGCGACGCCCATATTCATGCACGGAACATTCGACTGTGCATCCAGAACGCAGGCTCGCTGAAAATGGCCGAGGGCGTCTGAAAACTGCTGGCGGTTCATCAGCGCGATTCCGATCGCGTTCTCTCGCGCCGCCTCAACGTGAAAATTCAACGCTTGTGGCGCGGACGTCTCGGCCGGAGCCTTCCGCGCGGTGGTGACGGCGCGCTTCTTCTGATCTTGCGCCCACCATCGGCGAAAGCGAGAATGATCGCCGGTAAGGCCAAACCGGATAAGCCGGCCCATGCGTTTAGCCAGCTTCATTCATTTTTGTCGAGAAATGGTAAATGCAAGTCATTGAGCAGTGGCGGCAGGGGATCTGAATGCGAGCGCTTCATGCCACCACGTAATCGAGAGCACCGAAAGCGCCGCACTCGGACGCAAGCAAAGACGCGAGCAAAGTTCCCTCCTTTACGCACGATTGTGCCGCGCTTTTGCGTCGCACAGGCAAGAGCGCCTGTGCCATTGAAAGGCACATTAGCGTTTCGCGAACGGTTTGGCAGCAACAATGCCCTGGCCTTCTTTGACCGTGATGATCTGGTCCGCCGCCACATTTGAGAGGTGTTCGGTTTGCCGCTGGGCCAGCGGATTTCGATTCCGTCGGCTTTTCCGTGGGCGCCAAGCCAAAGGTAAGAACCAATTCGCTCGAAGAAAGGTAGCTGGATCCGCTCGACAGCGTTCGGGTTTCCTTGTCCGTCCGCCGCCGTGACGGTCACTTCGGCTCCGATGCCGTCGCGGTTCGATTTGGTTCCCACCAGCTTGATCCGCAACCCGTGATTTGTGACGCCGCGATTCAGGAAGAGCGCGGCGGGACCGCCGTTCGTGGTGATCACGATATCGGGAGCTCCATCGTTGTTGATATCGCCGTACGCGGCGCCGCGGCCGACGCGGGGTTCGTCGAATGATTTGCCCATGGCGCTCGCCACGTCCTCGAACCGGTGCCCATCCAGATTGCGGAACAGGTGCGGCGGCTCGGCATAGTGCACGCGCTGCGCCACGCGTTCGATCTGCGGATCGATGTGGCCGTCAACGACATACATATCGAGCCAGCCGTCCAGGTCGTAATCGAAAAAGAAGCAGCCGAAGCCAAGCGTCAGCAGGCTGTCGCGTCCCATGGCCGTTTGGGGCGCCTCGTCGACGAACAGACCATTCTTCTCGTTGTGATAAAGCGCCATCATTTGATTGGAGAAATTCGTGATCACGAGGCTTGGATAGCCGGAACGGTCAAAGTCTGCCGCGTCGATCCCCATCCCGGCGCGCGCCACTCCGTCTTCGCTGAAACCGATGCCCGCCGGGACGCCCTTTTCCGTGAACGTTCCGTTCCGATTGTTGATGTAGAGCTTGTTCGGCTGCGTGTCGTTGCTGATGGCGATGTCCGGCCAGCCGTCGCGATTCGCGTCGAAAATCGGCGATGCCGAGGCTCTTTGAAGTTGTGTCGTCGAGCCCCGCCTTCTTCGTGACGTCCGCAAATGTGCCGTCTGCCGTTGTTGTGCCACAGGCGAACCGACGTGCCGTGATACGACTCGGGCGTGCAGTACGATTTCGTCTTCCCATCCATCGTGCAGAACAGATCTTTTTCGGGCGACCACTGGACGTAGTTCGCGACCAGCGAGATCAAGCCGGCCGTCGCGGTCGTAATCGACCCATGCCGCGCCTGTGCTCAGTTCGTCTGGTTCCCCACAAGCCCGCCTTCTTCGTGACATCGGTGAAAGTTCCGTTGCCGTTGTTGTGGAAGAAATGACTCTGGCCGTAGCCGGTGACGAAGAGATCGTCGTAGCCGTCGTTGTCGTAATCGCCGACGGCAACGCCCATCCCGTACATGGAAACGGCCAGGCCGGCCTGCTTCGTCACGTCGGTGAATGTGCCGTTGTGATTGTTGCGATAGAGCGCGAGCGTCGTTGCGCCATGAACGTGATGGCCCGGCCAGTCCTGGCCATTCACAAAGAAAATGTCCTGCCAGCCGTCGTTGTTGTAGTCGATGAATGCGACGCCGGGTCCCATCGTTTCCGGGCAGCCATTTACGGCCGAATGCGCCGTTGTTGTGGACGAAATGAATGCCCGCCGCGCGCGTGATGTCCTCGAAATGGATCCCACTTTCGGCCGCAGCAAGCTTGGGAGATCGCCGCGAGCTGGGCCATCTTGCTGCGACTACCGAAGCGAGGCATGCAAACGAAACCGCGGCTGAAAGCAGTGCGACGAACAGCCGGCTTCGAGACCGGCCGCTCATTGGCCGCCGCTCCGAGTAGATTTGCGCCCATATCCACGCTGCCCGGAGAGTTCTTCTGCGCTTTGCCCGTTCTCCGCCGGCTTGGATAGAAAGTCTGCAATGATCCCGGAATCGTGCTCGTGAATGCGCTGTCGCTCTAAATTGTCGTACGGGTGCGCTTGCCGATACGGCCCCGTAAGAGTCTCAGACGCCTCGTCCGCCTTGAATCGCAGGTAGCGCGTCTCGAATGCCTTCGACTTCGCCTGGTTCCCCATGCCTGTGTAACAAAGCATCAGGTTGTAATTCGCCTCGAGATCCTCCGGATCGATCGACAGCGTATGCTCGAATTGCGAAGTGGCCTCCGCATACTTGTGTTGAAGGAACAGCACGCGCCCCATATCGTCGCTGACCACGCGGTCCTCCGGATACTGCTGGGCCGCTACCCGGAAATACTTCAGAGCGCCGTCATAGTTTCCCTGCTCCATCAGTACGCGCGCGTAGAAGTAATTTGCGCGCGCCAGTTGTGGCGCGATATTCAGAGCTTTTTCGAGTACCTGCCTGGCCCCGGAAATATCGCCTTCCAGCACTCGAGCCCGGCCGACGTTCACCCAGCCATCCGGGTTCGAAGGATTCTTCTTCGTAATCTCCTGAAACGCGTCTTCGGCGCCCTTCAAATCGCCTTGCAGCAGAAGCCCGATTCCATAGTCATTCCAGCGTTGCCATTCACTTCCACGGAACGCCGTTTTCGGCCTCGGTTCGGGAGCGTTGGGCGGCAATACGTCCAGATCCACCGCGTTCTGCGCCATCGTCACGATCGGCAGATTCGGAATCGCCTTGATCTTTCCGGAGACATCCGACAGATCGCCGGTATACGTCATCTTCCGATCGTCGTACCCGGGCGCTACGTCGTTCGGATGCGTGTCGTGCAGCACACCCGCAAACGCGAATTGCGTGTTGATCCAGGAAAATTTCCGGTAATTCAGCTTGGCCACGAGATGCAATCGCCCTTTTTCGTTCCTCGGAACCAGGAGGCGGTAATGAACCGTGTCCGCCGCGCCGGGCGGAATCAGGTGCACGTAAACGGTCGCCCGGTCCGCCCACGCATTTCGCCGCGTGATCGGATTTCCATGCGCGTCAATCAGCAACGACCGGTAAAAGTGGGCGCTCGGATCGACCGGCCCGCGCCCGCCGTCTTCCACGCCGCCGCTCCAGAAAACCACGCGGCCCTGGTCGTCCGTCGCTTTCAGTTCCAGCCAGCAGTCGAACGCATCCACCGTGCCGCCCGGGAAGAAGTGCCCCACTCCCAGCGTGCGCACCACCACATCCACGCGAACGGTGTCGCCTGCGCGAACCGCGGCGTTCACCAGGTTGAGTGGCGCCGTCACGGGCTGCGGTGGCAGCGTCGGAACGGGCGTCGAAGGTGTCGGCATTTCCGCTTCCTCGCCCACCGCGAACGTGGTCTCGATTTGAGGCTGCTGTGGCTGCATTTCGCGTGCGGCCCTTCGCCAAAGGCCTGTCCGGCGAGATGGCAAAAATATCCACGCGCACCTTGCCGTCCTTGAGGAAACTCTCCACGTCATTCAGCTGCTTCTCGTCCTTGTTCGCATACGGAACCGCCGTATTTGCGGCGACGAATCGATGATTATGGATGAAGCCGTTGACGTTGCCCGCGTCGTGCGATTCCCTCAGCGGCATATGACAGTCTGCGCAGCTCTGGGGCTTCGGCGGGTAGTAGAACGAGCGCGCGCCCAGGCCCGAGACGCCGCTCGCCTGCCAGTTGTCGTAATCGTCGAACCCGCGCACCCACCGGTAGTGGTTCACCGGAACGTCCAGATGCACCTTGTGGCAAACCGAACAGAACTCGGCCGTTTGTGTGCGCATAAACGGCTTGAGGAAAGTCCTGCGGTGCGGTTCCGGATCTTCTTCGATCATGAAATCGATGAACCGCCGCAGATACGGATTCTTCGTCGCCACCAGCTTGCTCAACGCGGGATATTGCAGAATGTAGTCGCCGTTTCCCATCGTGCTCTTGATCATGCGAAACGAGTGGCAGACCATGCAGCCGATCCCCGCCTGCGCGGCCGGCGTGTGGACGCGCGACGCGATCGGCGTGTTGAAATTTCCCGGAAAGAAGAGCGCCGCGTCATGGCACCCCGCGCACCACTTCGATGGCCTTACGCCGACGGTGTCCTGCATGTAGACGATTGCCTGCCGGTACCATTGGTTGTTGAACGACGAGAAGTGGTGCATCGAGCTTTCCCACTCGCGGTAGATATCCGCGTGGCAGCGTTCGCACGCTTGCGAGTCCATGAAAAAATCCTGCGGCACCGTCTTTCCCGTAAGGGTCTCTCCCGAACTCGGAAAGAATTGGCTCGTCGGGCCGGCGCCCTCCTGGTCCATGCTCGCCGGCGCGATTTGCGGATTGCGAATCACGTAAGCTCGCTGCCAGGGAACCGTCCGCACCCACCAGGCCCCCGCGGCGATTCCAGCCGCTACCGCCAGACAAAGCGCCAGCCGCAGCGCCGATTTCGCGGCACTCTCCGCCAGCCATCCCCGCCTCCCGCAACGACGAACGCCAGGATCGCGCACGCAAGAATGCTGACGAGAATATGCGAGTCGACAAGAGACCACTCTTGACGGCGCGCCCCCGTGTAGATAATCGCCGCTCCGAGCGATCCTCCGACCAGAAGAACGATCCAGCCGATGCGCTCCGCGATCGACCCTTGCCGCATCAGCCGCAGAAGGTACGGGATCGCCATCAAAAGGAGCGCGACGCCGAGCAGCAGGTGCAGCAGCACGATCCCCTCATAAAGGATCGTCGGCGTCGGCCAGCTGTAGAGAATGAGAGCGGAAATCGCCAGAGCCGCCGTCAGATACCCAAGAAGTCTTCGCAAAGTCAGGCCCTCACCCCGTAAGAAACCGCCATCCGCCCCGCGAACGCCAGCAGGAGCTACGAGCTACGCCAAAAAATCAGCCGCGCCTTAGAGTCGAAATCCCGGTGAGACTATCCCTTTCTCAGCGAGGAATCGAAACGATTACCGCCCGCCAGCACCCCAGATTTGCCTCGAAGCGTGATCACGATCACACCCGCGGTACCCTCGGTCAATAGTAGATTCCTATTAGCGGTCTCCCACGATCCCGACGATCGTCATCCACGGCATCTGATTGTCCGGGTATTCGCGCCGATGCCCAGGGCCAGCGTCAGTACCGCGACGATCGTGAATCCTGGATTCTTCCGCAGCATGCGAACGCCGTAGCGAAGGTCCTGCAGCAGCGTTTCAAGCCGTGCAAAGCCCCACATCTCCCCGCTCCTTTCGCGCAGCAAGAGCGTGTTGCCGAACTCGTGCTGCGCGGCGCTCTGCGCCTCCCCAAGGGTGCCGTTAGCCAGGGGAAGGGTAGGACCGGCCAGATGGAATGGTCAAGCAGTTAGTCTCCTGCTGATGTTTGTGCGCCCGCGCCATGCTTCGGCGCCGCCCGCAGCGCCCGCTCCAAGCCCCAAAGTCGGCGCGGACCCCAGCTTCGCGGTGTCCGGCAGCGGTCGCGGCATGATTTGCGTCACACGTGGCTGTGACAAAGCTAATATGTTTCGACTATTGTGTTGCCTCTCCGCCGTTCGTAAGATGCGCCCACCTGCACGCAGCGTGTTGGATTTCAAGGGCTTGGATCTGAGGGTGGTCGCGGCGTGGGTGTGTGTCCACACTTCGTTCTCGCTCGTCCGCGCCAAGTTTCCGGGCGACAGGGAGATCCAAGTCAGACAATCTCGTCCTAGGGGTGAAATGCCAATGCAGCATTCAATCGCGGAATGTGACGTCCGGGTTCGAATATATCGGCTCAGCGCTGTTTTCGCTCTCGTTTTAGCCGCCCTGCTCCTTCCGGGCGCCTTGCCTGCCCTAGCGCAGGGCTGTGTGGCCGCGCACTCGCAGCCTCAATCCGAGGACGTGCTCCTAAGCAACGCCTACGCCGACGGCGGCCCTGGTGGCCACAGTTGGCTTCATCGCCTGACTCTCAATATCGGCTACCGGTCGTTCAGCTCAAACAAATACTTCATCGGTACGCACGAGATTCCCCGCCCGGCCGGCCACCGCGTGGAAAATCACCAGAATATCTGGGACATCGGTATCAACTATCAACTCACTCCCCGCTGGAGCCTCATCGGCGACGTGCCCGTCTTTCAGGGCACCCGCAACCAAGTCTACCCGCCGTCTGGAGTTTTCAGGGTCGCCGGGATCGGCGATACGACGGTTGGGGCACAGATGTGGGTCTTTCGTCCGCCCACGGAAGGCCACGGCAACATCGCTTTCAGCGCGTCTCTGAAGATTCCCACCGGCATCGATGACGCAACCGGTACGGCCTTGCTGAATGGCCAGATGGTCACCGCAACCGCGGACCAATCCCTCCAGACCGGCGACGGCGGATGGGGTCTGCTTCTTGGCTCGCAAGCCTACCAGAGGATATGGTTTCGGACGACGGCCTATTTCCAGGGCGAATGGCTCTTCAATCCGCGTGACACCAACGGCGTTCGGACATTCCGCAATCAGCCTGGGCAGGGCCTGATGTCCGTTCCCGACCAGTACCTTTTCCGCGGCGGCTTTGCACATGGAGTACCAAAAGTTCGCGGTCTCGATCTGAGCTTTGGCGCGCGTATGGAAGGAATCCCTGTTCGCGACGCATTTGGCGCAAGCAACGGCTTCCGCCGTCCCGGCTACATCATCTCAATCGATCCCGGGCTCATGTACTCGGTGTGGCACGAAACGATTTCCGTCAACGCGCCGTGGGCCGTTCAACGCGACCGCCGTCCCAGCGTGCCCGAGATGCAATATAACACCCCCAACGGAGACGCATTCTTCGCCGACTACACGATCATCGTCGGCTTTTCTCACTATTTCTAGGAGGCCGATTGGCGGGTCGGCGAAAAAAACTCTTCCCGATGATGGCGGCCGTTGTTGGATGCGCCCTGCTGGCGTCGGCGGCGAGCGCGAAAGATAAGTCTTACCCGGAGCTTTCGCTGAAGGATTTGTCTGGGACGAAGCATTCGCTCTCCGACTATCGCGGCAAAGTTATCGTCCTGAATTTCTGGGCTACCTGGTGCGGCCCGTGCCGCGAGGAGCTCCCCATGTTGAACGTGCTCGAAAAGCAGTACGCCGCTCAAGGCGTCGCGTTCATCGAGGCTTCGCTCGACGACAAGAACGATCAGAACAAGATTCCCGCTTTCCTCAGCAAGGCAGGTGTCGATTTCCCGGTCTGGGTCGGCGCCGACGCGGACACCATCAAGAAGCTCGGTCTCGGCAAAATCATTCCGGCCACGCTCATCCTCGATCGCGACGGCAAGGCCGTCAGCCGCTTGCTCGGTGAGGCGCGACACGACGAGCTTGTCGCCCGTCTTGATTGGATTCTCGGCGACGAATCGAGCGCGCCACCCGCGCCCGTCGTGACGCATTACTAAGAAGGCCGAGCGCTGGGCCTCCTCTAGTTTCCCGCGCAAACGGTCGATGTTTCACGCCGTGGTACACTTCACGATTTGCTACACACAAACGAGGACACGATTTGATCGATCTCAATTTCCTCTCCCTCTGTGAAATGGCGGATGCAATTCGCCAACGCAAAATATCCTCCGTCGAACTGATCGAGCCGCACATCGCCCGCATCGAGCGCCTGAATCCCAACCTCAACGCATACACTCACACCGATTTCGATCGTGCCCGTGTTGAAGCCAGGGCCGCGGATGCCGCCGTCCATAGCGCCCCCGGGTCAAAGTCGCTAGGGCCGCTTCACGGCGTTCCGATGTCCATGAAAAGCTCAATCGACGTCGCCGGCTGGCCCTGCGAGTGCGGCAGCCTCCTGCGCCGAGACTACATCGCGCCAACGGATGCACCTCTCGTCGCCCGTTTGCGCGCGGCTGGCGCAATTATCCTCGGCAACACGAATGTCCCTGAATTTCTGATGGCCTGGGAGACGGACAACTCCCTTCATGGCCGCACGAATAGCCCCTGGGATCCCGACCGGACGCCCGGCGGCTCGAGCGGCGGCGAAGCGGCCGCAATCGCCTCGGGCTGTTCGGCAGGCGGAATCGGCAGCGACGGCGGCGGCTCCATCCGGGTTCCTTCGCACTTCAGTGGAATCTGTGGACTGAAGCCGACACCCGGTCGGGTGCCTTCGACCGGCCACTTCCCCGGCTCGGCCGGACCCTTCGCGCAACTCGGCGTCGTCGGGCCGATGGCGCGAACCGTGCGCGACGTCGAGCGCGTTTTCCAGGTCGTCGCGGGCCCCGATCCCGGCGATCCGTGCGCCGCGCCCGTTCCCCTTCGGCACTCGAGCGATGCCGAAATCCGCGAACTGCGCATCGGCTATTTCGCCGAGCACCCTCTCGCGCCGGTAACGCCCGAAACGGCAGCCGCCGTCCGCAGCGCGGCGGATGGCTTGCGCGCGCAGGGCTTCGACGTTGTCGAGTGGCTCCCGGAAAATCTCGACCGCGCCCAGCGGCTCTGGGCCAACCTGTTTTGCCGCGCCGGACAGATGGCCTTCTCCCCCATGCTCGAGGGCAACCAGAACCAGATAAGCCCCCTTTACCGGCAGTTTCGCGACGCCGTCGCGCAACAACCGCCTCTAACCGCAACCGAGCTGCTCGACACGCTGCTCGAACGCGATGTGCTCCGCGCGCGCTTCCTTGCCAAAATGGAGGAATTTCCGATTCTGCTCTGCCCTGTGGCCTCGATACCCGCATTCCGCCACGGCGAGCGCGAATGGATGGTTCAAGGGCGCAAGCTCGAATATCTCGACGCGATGGCCTACTCGGCCTGGTTCAATCTCCTCGGCACTCCCGGAGCCGTCGTTCCGGTCAGCCGCTCTCCGGAGGGCTTGCCCATCGGAGTGCAGATCGTCGGCCGCCCGTGGGAAGAGGAAGAGGCTCTCGCCGTCGCCGCAAAAATCGAGCAAGCCTCCGGCGGCTTCCGCTGTCCTCCGATCTAGGTCCCGGAACTTTTCGCAACGATGACGTGGCCTTCGCAGATTGGCAGAGGGGGATTATAATTACTCTCAACTTGTGAAGCGGCGCGGACGGCAATCGCTTCGACCGAGAGCAAACAGATGGTTTGGGCGATCAGTGCGGCGATATTCCTCGGGACCGTGGTTCTCGTGTTTGCCGGCGCCCTCATCTGGTCGCGGCGCGCGGAGATTCGGGCGGCATTCAAAGAGCGGAGACGGGAACGCCGAATTGCGGCAGACGTTCTCCTGGAACTCTCGGATGCCGATGAACCGTTCATCCATGAAACGGCATGCACTGAAAACATAAGCCGTCATGGTGCCCGCGTGTTGACTCGAACGCATTGGCGGCCGAAGGATCGAGCGCTCGTTGCTTTGCCCGGAACAATCGAACGTTCTCACGCTCGAATCGCTTACTGCGCCCCACTATCGACACATTCTTTCGCCGTGGGATTAAAATTCTCTTCTGCTGTTCCTGCGTGGGGGTTGGATTCGGAACGGGCGGACCACCCGTTTGGGAAATAAAGTGAAGCGCCAGCTCTGCACGCGGCCCCGGAAGCAACTCCAGGACGCACCCTTGCGGAACCGGCAAAGCGATGCGGCGCCCGGCTGGCCTGCTCGCAAAAGACCTACGAGTAACGAAGCCAGCGGGCCAGTTCGGGGAGCGTGGGGCGCTTGCCGTGCATCAACACGCCGATGCGGTAGACTTTCGCGGAGGCGTAGATCGCGCCGATTGTCGTCGCGAACAAGAGCACGATAGACAGAGCGATCTGCCAGAAGGGCGGCATCTGCAGGGAAATGCGCAGCGGCATCAGCACGGGTGCGAAAAAGGGAATTTCTGAGAGCACGATGGACATGGTCGATGCCGGATCGCTCATAACCATGCCGTAGATGAGGATGGTGAACACAAGCGGCGCCGTGGCAAGCCATTGCATTTGTTGGGCGTCATGCTCGCTCGAGCACGCCGCACCGATCGCGGCATACAACGCCGAATAGAGAAAGTAGCCGCCAACGAAGAAAATGATCGCGTAGACGATCAGCGACGCGGGAACGTGGACGTTTGTGAAGGGCGAATCCGGGCCCATCGTGGAGGCCATGGCTGCGCCATACGACAAGAGAATTAGGAGCGAGACGAGCCAGATGAGGAGTTGCGTGAATGCCGTGGCTGCCACGCCGAGAATTTTGCCGGTCAGCAGTTGGAACGGCTTTACCGACGAAATCAACACTTCCATGGTGCGCGTCGTTTTTTCCTCGAGCACGGAGCGCATCATGATGATTCCGTAGATCAGGAGTGACATGTAGAGCAAAATCACAAGGGCGATCGCTAGCCCGAATGACTGGCCCTTTTCGACGGTTTCTCCGGATTTGCTGACCTTGATGAGTTCGAGGTCGACGGACTGCGTGATCGCACCGGCGTCATCGAGGTGAATGCCGCGAGCGTTTAGGCGATTTAGGATAACAGCACGATTCAAGGCGGAGAGCAGGGGACCCTGAAGAGCAAAATCGCCAGGATTGCGGGTGTGGAGTTGGGCCGATTTTGTAAGATCATGCGGAACGAAAAGGTAAGCGTCAAGCTTATCGGCGAGGATATCGGCGCGAAGTTGATTTTCGACGCCGTCGCCGGCCGCAGGCCGCTCAATCGCTTTCGAGACCGTGAATTCCGGCTGACCGTTTGGAAGTTTCGCGTCCAGGTTGTGAGAAATGGATGGTCCAAGGCCGCCGGCTTCGTCGACGATCGCGAGCCGAAACGTCTTTGTCGGCTGGTGAGTCGTCAAGAACAGAATCATCACAAAAAATCCGATGCCGACGAGCGGCAAGAGAATCGTGGTGATAACGAACGCCTTCGTCTTTACTGCTGTCAAGTATTCGCGTTTGACAACAAGCCAGATGCTACGCATGGGCGGTCTTCTCGATAAAGATGTCGTTGAGCGAAGGCTCGAGCAGCTCGAACCGGTCGATGCGCGCTCCCGCTTGCACAGCTGCTTTCAGAATTCCCTGTGCGTCGGCGCCTGGTTTCAGCTTGGCCTCCGCCCCGCTGCCGAAGCGATTGACGCTGGCAATGGCAGGGTGCGTCAGGAAGCTATCCGGGCCGCTGAATTCAATGAGTACCGTGTTCTTACCGTAGGACTTCTTAATTGCGCGCAGGTCGCCGTCGAGAATGTTGTGCCCCTTGTTGATCAGGCAAATGGAGTCACACAATCGCTCGACCTGCTCCATCAGGTGCGTGGATAAGACGATTGTCGAGCCTTGGTTGCGCATTTCGAGCATGATGTCTTTAATGACGCCTGCGTTCACCGGATCCAGGCCGGAGAAGGGCTCGTCAAGAATCATGAGGCGGGGCTTGTGTAGCACCGCGGCGATGAATTGGACCTTTTGCTGCATCCCCTTCGAGAGGTCTCGCACTTTCTTTCCCGCCCAGTCGCTGAGTTCCAGGCGCTCCAGCCACGCGTTTGCTCTCTTCTCCGCCTCCGCCTGCGACAGCCCGCGCAGCGCCGCAAGAAATACGATCACGCTGCGCACTTCCATCCGCGGATAGAGGCCCCGCTCCTCCGGCAAGTAGCCGATCGAGCGCCGCGTCTCCTGGCTCACCGGCTCTCCAAAAACGTGGATCGAGCCTTCGTCGGGGACCAGGATATCCATCACCATCCGGATCGTGCTGGTCTTTCCCGCTCCGTTGGGACCGAGCAGGCCAAGGATGGCGCCTTCGCGCACCCGCAGGCTGACGTCGTTGACGGCCGTGACCCCGTCGTAGGATTTCGTCACGTTCTCCAGCGAAATCGCGTCCACGATCTTCCTTCTGGCCAGCTGGGCCCGGATCAGAGACTCTTGCCGACTAGATACGCACGGTAGCAGCCCAAAATTTCGTGCGTGCCAAGAAACTGCAATTCCAGTGCGAAGTCAATAGGCAAGAAGGCCTTCATAAATGCAGTTTAGGGGTCGGAGTTTTAGCTCCGACGTTCAAGCCGCGGTAAACGTTGGGCTTAGAGTTTCGGGGAAAATGGCTTTGGGTGGAAGTTTGCATCAGGGGTTTTAACCCCTGAAGCTGCCGTTCCGTTCGACTTTTTCAGCGTCCTGTTAACCCCTGAAGCAAGTCTCTCCCATTGCTCATAGCATTTTTGAGACAGCTTGTAGTCTCGGCTCGAAGAACCTCCGAATTCCCTCCAACTCTCATTGGGTGCGGCGCTCTTTATGGCACAATCGTCAGGCAGGTCTCTCGTGGAGGGGTGATCGTGAAATATCGGAGGCTCGGCCGGACCGCAATTCCCGTCAGCGACGTTGGCTACGGTCTCTGGGGCATGAGCGGCTGGAGCGGCTCGGACGACCGCGAGTCCCTCGAATCGCTACAGCTTGCCGTAGACCTCGGATGCAATTTCTTCGACACGGCCTGGGCCTATGGCAATGGCAAGAGCGACGGCCTGCTCGGTCAAATCATTGCCCGCAACAAGGACAAGCGTCTCTACGCCGCTTCGAAGATTCCGCCCATGAACGAGCAGTGGCCCGCGCTGCCGAGCTACAAGTACAACGACGTTTTTCCCCCCGAACATGTTTTCAAGCACGCGCGAATGATCCGCGAGAAGCTCGGCGTGGACAAGATCGATGTCCTGCAATTTCACGTCTGGGACGACGGCTGGACGCAGGAACCCGAATTCCGCGAAACGGTCGAGAAGCTCAAAACGGACGGCTGGATTAACTCGTTCGGCCTCAGCCTCAATCGCTGGGAACCCGAGAACGGCCTCGAGGCCATCCGCACAGGTCTGGTCGACGTTGTCCAGGTGATTTACAACATTTTCGATCAGGCGCCCGAAGACAAGCTGTTCCCTCTCTGCAAAGAGATGAACATCGGCGTGATCGCGCGCGTTCCGCTGGACGAAGGCAGCCTGAGCGGCAGATTCACGCCGGAAACGAAGTTTCCATCGAGCGACTGGCGTTCGAAGTACTTCAATGCGGAGAATCTGGCGAACACGCTCGCGCGCGTCGATGCCCTGAAGAAGATCCTGCCCGAAGGAATGACTCTGCCCGAGATGAGCTTGCGCTTCGTGCTGTCGAGCCCGGTCGTCAGCACAACCATCATCGGCATGCGCAAGCCCGCCCACGTAAAGGAAAACGTCGCCGCCAGCGACGCAGGCCCCCTCGATCCCGAACTGCTCCAAAAACTGAAAGCCCATCGCTGGGACCGCAAACCCCAACGCTGGTCCGATTAGGGATCGCCGCTGGGTCACGCCAGCAAACACGCCGCCCGCCACGTGGTCGACTTGTGCCAAGCCGGGGTTTCCCGCTACTTCCGGCAAGCCTGCTGATGTACCCTAGTTTTCGGAATTCCTCGAGGAAGCGCCAATGGCCAAAGGATACTGGATCGCTTTTTACCGCTCTGTTTCAGACGCTGCGGCACTGGCCGAATACGCGAAGTTGGCGGGTCCGGCGATTCAAGCCGGCGGTGGTCGTTTTGTAGCGCGCGGTACTCCCGCCAAAACGTTCGAGGCAGGACTGGACCAGCGATCCGTAGTGATCGAATTTGACAGCGTGGAGGCGGCGATCGCGGCGTACGAGAGCCCTGCATATCAGGCTGCATTAAAAGTGCTGCAAGGTGCCGCCGAGCGCGACGTGCGATTCCTGGAAGGTGGTTCCTGAACTTGAGTTGCCCTGTCAAGCCGTAACGTTGGCAAAAGCACGGTGGGAGGGTCGGAAGGCCCCGTATTGGGAGGGAAGTTCTCGACGCGCGGCATTTCCACAAGCGCGCGGAAATCCACAGGACTGCATGTTAAAAACACATTACGACCGCTTGACGAAATACAGGAAGTTGCTATACTCTCTGGATGTCAGCGAAGCCCGGCTTGCGGGGATAGTTCTCTGACGGACCGGGTCCTCTCACTGATTACGAGGTGAGGTTGGTTACGAACACCGGGTTTTTCAACAACGAGCTTCGAGCATATCCGTTCGGGAGGGTTCGCGACTAAAAGCGGCCCCAAAGAGTGGACGGACATGCCCGGCGCTCGACGCCGGGTTTTTTATTTGTACTCGCAGAATCGGCTCCTAACCGGTCCTGCGCTCCGCCGGGAGCGGAGACGTTCCGATCGGAAACAGTTGAGCGGAACGATCGATCTTTGACAACTGAAGGAAGTAGGCATTGCGCGCGCGAACCTCAAGTTTCGCGTGACGCAATACCGCAAATTTGCTCAAAGTAGCGCAATGTGGAAAGGCGAACTTGCACATGCGTTGCGAGCGTTTCCCGAACCGTATCTTGGCGAAGGATGCGCCCGCAGCTC
Organism: uncultured Acidobacteriota bacterium; assembly: GCA_963753475.1. Lineage (GTDB taxonomy): Bacteria > Acidobacteriota > Terriglobia > Acidiferrales > UBA7541 > Palsa-295. The sequence continues at coordinate 29,125 of CAVWCN010000014.1, read as the reverse complement.
AGAAAGCGCGGAAGCAGGGCTTGCAAGACTCTGCATCATCCGCGTTTCCTCGGGTCCTTGATCTTCACTGATCGAGGCGCGTTGGGTAAGTTTTATGGTTAAGCTACTAAGGGCGTACGGTGGATGCCTTGGCGCCAACAGGCGATGAAGGACGTGGCAAGCTGCGATAAGCCCCGGATAGCCGCAAGCAGGCTTTGATCCGGGGATTTCCGAATGGGGAAACCCAAGCCGGTAAAACCGGCCTACGGCCCGCTGAATACATAGGCGGGTACGAGCCAACCCAGGGAAGTGAACCATCTCAGTACCTGGAGGAAAATAAATCAAACGAGATTCCGAGAGTAGCGGCGAGCGAAATCGGAACAGCCCAAACCCCGGTATTTATACCGGGGGGTTGTAGGACCGCGTGAGTAGAGTTACCAATCCGGAGGCTAGGCGAACCCGATGGAAATCGGGGCCATAGAATGTGATAGCCATGTAACCGAAAGCTTACCGGACTCGAAGCGGTATCCTGAGTACCACGGGGCACGAGAAACCCCGTGGGAATCTGGGGAGACCACTCTCCAAGGCTAAATACTCGTTGGCGACCGATAGTGAACCAGTACCGTGAGGGAAAGGCGAAAAGCACCCCTGCGAGGGGAGTGAAATAGAACCTGAAACCGTATGCCTACAAGCAGTCAAAGGGCTATGTCCCGGCTTCGGCCGGGAAATGCCTGATGGCGTGCCTCTTGCTTAATGAGCCGGCTAGTTATTCTCACGCGCAAGGTTAAGCGAAAGCGAGCCGTAGCGAAAGCGAGTCCGAATAGGGCGATTAGTGTGTGGGAATAGACGCGAAGCGGGATGATCTACCCTTGGCCAGGTTGAAGGCTGCTTAACCGCAGCTGGAGGACCGAACCGTTGTGAGTTGAAAATCGCTCGGATGAGCTGAGGGTAGGGGTGAAAGGCTAATCAAATTCCGTGATAGCTCGTTCTCCCCGAAATGCCTTTAGGGGCAGCCTTGTGTGATTTGCCACGGTGGTAGAGCACTGAATGGACTAGGGTCCCATCCAGGATACCGAATCCAATCAAACTCCGAATGCCGTGGACAACAGCACGGGAGTGAGACTACGGGGGATAAGCTCCGTGGTCGAGAGGGAAAGAACCCAGATCGCCAATTAAGGTCCCCAACTGCAGACTAAGTGGGAAAGGACGTGTGAGCGCACAGACAGCCAGGAGGTTGGCTTAGAAGCAGCCATCCTTTAAAGAAAGCGTAACAGCTCACTGGTCAAGTGCTCACGCACCGACAATCCAACGGGGCTCAAGTCTGCGACCGAAATTGCGAAATTGACGCAATCTACGGATTGCGTCATTTGGTAGGGGAGCATTCTGTGGTGGTCGAAGGTAGACCGAGAGGACTACTGAACGCCACGGAAGAGACTCTGCCGGCATAAGTAGCGATAAACACGATGAGAACTCGTGTCGCCGAAAGTCTAAGGTTTCCTGAGGAAGGTTAATCCGCTCAGGGTTAGGCGGGTCCTAAGGTGAGGCCGAAAGGCGTAGCTGATGGATAGCAGGTCAACATTCCTGCCCCGCCACGCGAACGTTTGACGATGGGGTGACGCAGAAGGATAGGGGAGTCGGGTGATGGATGTCCCGATGGCTCGGTGTAAGCCGGATCCCGCAGGAAAATCCACGGGGTCATTCAACGGTCAGACCGGATCCGAGGCCACACGGCCGCAAAGTCTCTGATTTCACGCTGCCAGGAAAAACCTCTAAGGAGTTCGCTTGGTGCCCGTACCTCAAACCGACACAGGTAGACAAGGTGAATATCCACAGGCGCTCGAGAGAACGCTCGCTCAGGAACTAGGCACATTAGCCCCGTAACTTCGGGAGAAGGGGTGCCCCGCTAGGGTTTATAGCCCGAGGGGGCCGCAGTGAAATGCGTTCGGCGACTGTTTAACAAAAACACAGCTCTCTGCTAAGTCGAATACGACGTATAGGGGGTGACGCCTGCCCGGTGCCGGAAGGTTAAAGGGAGGGCTTAGCTGCCGCAAGGCAGCGAAGGCCTGATCTGAAGCCCCGGTGAACGGCGGCCGTAACTATAACGGTCCTGCTACTGCGATAGCCGTTACTAAATCTGGCTATTTGCTGGAAACAGCTCACCGGTCCGTACTGTCGTGGTACCGAGTAGCGTGAAAATCCGATGACTGCAGCTTATCAGCAGGAAAGACTGTCCTTTACTGAGCAACAAAAATGGTTCCTCGCAGGCTTTATCGAAGGCGAGGGTTCAGTTTGCGTCTCCATAAAAGAACATCCCACGGCCCAGTTCGGCTATTACGTAGACCCGGAATTTTTCCTGTATCAGCACCGGGCCTATCCGCAACTGCTGGAATTGGCTAGGGCGATGTTTGGTGGTGGCAGGATTTTTCCGAAACAAGGAAACGAGCGCGTGCTCGTTTATGCCGTTGCCAGCCGGAGAAGCATCGCTGAAAAAGTGGTGCCTTTTCTGCGAACTCACATGGGATTCGCCCCTCGCAAGCTGGTTTACGACCGGTTTTGTGAGATTGTCGAGGCCATGGAACGCAGGGAACACCATACTGCCAAGGGGATGGCGCGGATCATCGAGAAGGCATACGCGTTGAACCCGGTTGCGAAGGGCAAGGCCCGGAAACGGTCCTTGCAACAGGTAATAGACAGAATCCTCAGAGACTACACGCCAGACTCCGGCGCCACATCGGCATCGGAGAAGATATAGTCCGTTCTGCATGGCGACATGCAGCTAACACCAAGCCTAAGGTAGCGAAATTCCTTGTCGGGTAAGTTCCGACCTGCACGAATGGCGTACCGATCGAACGACTGTCTTGGCGAGCGGCTCGGCGAATTTGTGGTTCCGGTGAAGACGCCGGATGCCCGCATCTAGACGGAAAGACCCCGTGCACCTTAACTGCACTCTGGTCATGATTAACGGTACTGTCTGCGTAGGATAGGTGGGAGCCTGGGAACCCTCGGTTTCGGCTGAGGGGGAGGCAACGGTGAAATACCACCCTGATAGTTCTGTCGCTCTAACTTGCGACCCCTCGACGGGTCGGAGGACACGGCCAGACGGGTAGTTTGACTGGGGCGGTCGCCTCCTAAATGGTAACGGAGGCGCTCAAAGCTCGGCTCAGGCGGATTGGAAACCCGCCGTGGAGTGCAAGAGCATAAGCCGGGTTGACTGCGAGACACACAGGTCGAGCAGGCACGAAAGTGGGATCTAGTGATCCGGTGGTTCTGCGTGGAAGGGCCATCGCTCAACGGATAAAAGGTACGCCGGGGATAACAGGCTGATCTAAGCCAAGAGTTCACATCGACGCTTAGGTTTGGCACCTCGATGTCGGCTCATCGCATCCTGGGGCTGTAGAAGGTCCCAAGGGTTAGGCTGTTCGCCTATTAAAGCGGTACGTGAGCTGGGTTCAGAACGTCGCGAGACAGTTCGGTCCCTATCTGGTGTGGGCGCAGGAAACTTGAGAGGAGCTGTCCCTAGTACGAGAGGACCGGGATGGACGGACCTCTTGTGATCGAGTTGTCACGCCCGTGGCATAGCTCGGTAGCGAAGTCCGGAAGAGATAATCGCTGAAAGCATCTAAGCGAGAAGCTCGCCTCAAGATAAGGTTTCCCAAGGTGCCTCCGGCGAGCTAAGAAGGCCAGTCGAAGACTACGACTTTGATAGGCGGGAGGTGGAAGCGCAGCAATGCGTGTAGCTTACCCGTACTAATCGGCCGTTCGGCTTGACCATAAAACTTTCCTAACGCGAAGCGCAGCGGTGAAGAGACTTGCAGTTCTCTTCCCGTTCGCCTCCCGCATGGAAAGCGTCTTTTCGCATCGCGTTCTTTGAGTGTGGATTTGCGGTTCGCCCGCTTCCTTCAGTTGTCAAATCTTCCAGGATTCTTGCTGGATGGTTTTGAATTTGGGGTTGTCTTCTGACCTCCAACTTCGAACCTCCAACTTCCAGTTTCTTGGTGGTCTTACCGCGAGGGTCACACCCGTTCCCATCCCGAACACGGAAGTTAAGCCTCGCAGGGCCGATGATACTGCGCTGGTAACGGCGCGGGAACGTAGGTCGCCGCCAGGATTAAAACCAAAGGCCGGTCCGATTATTCGGGCCGGCCTTTTTCTTTTTTGGCGGATAATCGTCGCTGCGTATGGCGGTCAAATTCCATCGTTTTCAGGCGACGATCTATCGCATCTGGATGATGCGGCACATCGATGTGCCCACCGACATTGCGCGCGAACTCCAGGAACAAATGGGAAGCGTGAAGCGCGCCGCGGCGTGGCACAAACAGACGAAGCCGAAATACATCCCGGTGGTTGCCGTCGTGAACGGCAAGCTGGCGCGGACGACTCTCGTGCCCGCGGGCGCGGGCCGTTTTCGCATGCAGATCAACACAGCGCTGCGCAAAGCCGCGCGCGCAGACGTAGGTGACCTTGTCGGCGTCGAGCTTCGCATCGACCGCGAATCGCGAGAGCTTCCTCTCCCAATCGACCTCCGCACCGGCCTGAAAGCGCATCCCAAGGCGTGGAGGGCGTTTCAGGCGCTCGCCCCGGGCCATCGTCGCCACTTCATCGCGTGGTTCGATTCGGCCAAATCGCCCGCGGCGCGCAGCCGTCGCCTGGCTCGCGCAATCGACTTTCTCCTGGAACGCGCCCTGCTTGGCCCAAAGCGCCAAACGTCGGACGCGCCGAAAGGTGATCTATCCCGTCGCACGCGGGCAAACACATGAAGATCATGGCCGCGCTCTTCGTTTCCTTGCTACTCGCGCACGGATCCCGGGCTCAGGCGCAGCATGCTCGCCCCAGGCGTGCCGCCTCCCCTGTCGCCGCGGACCGTCTCGGCCTCACCTGCTCGCAGATTCTTGCGATGACTTCCACCGGCTGGGTCGCGGAGTTCAAAAAGAAAAATGACTCCGCGCCGGGCTCAACGGCGCGAGCCGCAGCCGTCTATGGCCGCTGCTACGATGAGCGAACGGATCGCCTCGCCGCACAAATCACGCGAAAACGCACCGGGCCGCCAAAGAATGCGCGCGCCAATTTCCTCGGCTTCGAAGACGCCGTGAGCGCCTTCACCAAAACCGCTGTCGCCGACGCCCAGCCTGCGCCCGACGCTGCGAAACTCGCCTACATCGATCTTTACGCGAAGCAATTCCGCTACGAGTTTTATCGCGAATATGAGGAAAAGAATCTGCAGCCCCCGCTTTCGCCCGCCGAAGATCTTCAGTTCACCAAGGCCAAGAACCGCTTCGGCGAACTCCTCGGCCTTCTTCCCGACGCCAAAGTCCACCAGGTCCACGCCGCTTTCGGTGAAATTGTTGGATTGCATCAGGTCAGCATGGCCATGAAGCTCGCGCTCTACCGCTACGCCATCTTCATTCTCGAGCCGCCTTCAGAAAAGCCCTTCGCTTCCCCGCCGTTCTAGGCTCGCAGGCCCCCCAACCGCGTGGCGCAGCATCGCATGCACCCTGGGCTGCGCTCGATCGTGCCGTCGTTCCTTCCTCTGGCGGGAATCTCGTTCCTTTGATAGGCTTCCTTCTCTTCACTTGGGGGCCGTCGAATGAAATTCCGCAGCTTTTTTTCCTGCTTGCTCGCGCTCGTGTTGCTCGCAGCGCCCCTGCTGCTCCGCGCGCAAGTGGACGACGCCACCAAGGACCTTGCGCGCTCCATCTTCAAACAGCTCATCGAGATCAACACCACCGATACGCCTACCGGCAATGTGACCACCGCCTCAAGAGCCATGGCCCAGCGTCTCCTCGACGCCGGATTCCCTCCCGCGGACGTCCAGCTCCTCGGGCCGAATCCCCGCAAGTTCAACATGGTCGCGCGCATCCATGGGACGGGCGCCCGCAAGCCCATCCTCCTGATCTGCCACCTCGACGTGGTCCAGGCTCGCCCACAGGATTGGTCGATGGATCCCTTCCAATTCATCGAGAAGGAAGGCTACTTCTATGGCCGCGGCACCGAAGACATAAAGGATGGCGACGCAATTTTCGTCACCACGTTCATTCGCCTCCACCGCGAGCACTACAAGCCCGATCGCGACATCATCCTCGCGCTCACCGCGGATGAGGAAGGTGGCTCCTATAACGGCGTCGCGTGGCTGCTGAAGAATCATCGCGACCTGGTCGATGCGGAATACATCCTCAATCCCGACGCGGGGGATTTCGAAATGGACCGCGGCAAACGGCTCCTGGTCGGTATCCAGGCCAGCGAAAAACTCTACGCCGATTTCCAGCTGGAAGTGCGTAACAAGGGCGGCCACAGTTCGCTTCCCACGCCCGACAACGCGATCTATCAGCTCTCCGAGGGCCTGACGCGTCTCGAGCACTACCAGTTTCCCTTCGAGCTCAACGACGTGACGCGCGGCTATTTCGCCAAGGAAGCCGATATCGTCGGCGGGGCGCAAGGCGAGGACATGAAGGCTATCCTCCGCACGCCTCCCGATCGGGGCGCCATCGATCGCCTTTCGGCCGTGCCTTTTTACAATGCGCGCATACGCACCACGTGCGTTGCGACGCGCCTCGATGCGGGCGACGCCAACAACGCGCTTCCGGGCTTCGCGCGCGCGATCGTCAACTGCCGCATCTTCCCGGGCCATTCGCCCGAAGAGATCCGCCAGCAGCTTGTGAAAGTGCTCGCCGAGCCGAAAATCGACGTCACCTACGTCGATAATTCCGGCCTGGGGCCGAAGGCGAATCCGCCTTCACCGCTCCGGCCAGACGTGATGAACGGTCTCGAAAAAGTTGTAAATCAGATGTGGCCTGGCGTGCCTGTCGTTCCCGTGATGGACGCAGGCGCCAGCGACGGCGCCATCTCGCGCGCCGCCGGAATTCCGACCTACGGCGTCCCCGGCGTCTTCATCGACATCAACGACGATCGCTCGCATGGCCGCGACGAGCGCCTTCCCGCCGCCTCCTTCTACGAAGGCCTCGACTTCTACTACCGCTTCCTCAAAGTCCTCACCTCGCCTCAATGACGCGGGAAACTGGTCCGTTGTCATCCCGAACCCAGTCCCGTTTCGTGAGAATGGAGGTGAGGGGTCCGCTGTTTTCTTTGGGTGACTCCATGCGCCTGTCTGACCATCCATGAAACCTATTCGCACCGCGCTCTTGAAGGCCTCGCAAAGCCGGTGGCTCCGCGAACGCCTCCCGCGCCACCGCTTCGCGCGCCGCACGGTCGACCGCTTCATGCCCGGCGAAAACGCCGACGACGCCCTCGCCGCGGCGCAGCACCTCGAAGGAAACGGTCTGCGAACGGTCCTCAGCCACCTGGGCGAAAACGTCGCCGATCGCGCCGAAGCGGAAGCCGTCACCGAGCACTATCTGGAAGTTCTTGAAAACATTCGCGAGCGCGGCCTGCAGAGCGAGCTCTCCATCAAACTCACTCAGCTCGGCTTCGATCTCGATCCAGCCTTCTGCCTCGACAATTTTCTTCGCATTGCCGCGCAGGTGCCGCACGACAAAACGCTATGGATCGATATGGAGCAGAGCCCTTACGTCGACCCGATCCTCGACTTCGCTCGCCGCGCTCGCAAAACGTGCCCGCATGTCGGCGTCTGCGTTCAAGCCTACTTGTTTCGCACCGAACGCGATATTGAATCGCTCATCGCCGAAGGCGCCGCCGTGCGTTTAGTCAAAGGCGCGTACAGCGAGCCGCCCGAAATCGCCTTCGCGAAAAAGGCGGATGTGGATGAGAATTATTTCCGGCTGGCCCGGATGCTGCTTGAAGCGAACGCTCGGCGCGCGGGAGTCCGCGCAGCCATCGGCACTCACGACCGCAAGTTAATCGCGCGAATCTGCGAATGGGCTGCGGCGCAAGGAATGGCGCGAGACGACCTCGAATTTCAGATGCTCTACGGAATCCAAAGCGCTGAGCAATCGCGCCTCGCGCGCGAAGGCTATCGCAGCGGCGTCTTCATATGCTACGGCTCGTACTGGTTTCCGTGGTTCATGCGCCGCCTCGCCGAACGCCCCGCCAACCTCCTCTTCCTCGCCCGCAACCTGCTCTCGCACTGAACGCAAGAGTTTCTGCCAGATCGTCACACTTTGCGCGAGCATGGCTGCGGGGGTGTAAGGTGAACCTTTTTACCGTTCGGCGCCAAGGGCACCCCGCCTAATGCTTGCAAGTGGGCAACATCTCGGCCATCTGTCCTCTGCGGCTCATTCCGGATTATCTCTCTCGGGTATACGTCGTCTCCTGAAATGGCTTGTCTTTGCCGTCTGGGCCGCGCGTCGAGAGCGTCACCACAAATTCATTGTCGCTGACCTGGCGGATCAGCGCGTGCAGCGGGACTTGCCCTTGCGGCTCGGAGGAGGTGGCCGAATAGCTGACCGTCTTCCCGTCGTTCGCGCTCGTTCCGGTGAACTTCGTGATCGCGGTCGACATGGTGTACATCGAAATCATCTCGTATTGCTTCGCCGCATCGTCGTAACCGAGGATTCGGATTCCTTCCACCGGGCGTCCGAAAACCGTGTCGCGATTTTCTTCCCTGATGAACCGCCCACCGAGGATCACGGAAATTTTCGACGTCCCCTTCCATTCGCCCGGCTGGCCCACGAACTTGATTACTCGTGTGTAGTTGCCCGCGCGTTTTGCCAGAAACTCCTGCTGCGCGCCGACAGCTCCGCCATGCGCCTGTGCGAACGCCGGCGCAGCGGCCGAAACGGCCACGCATCCGGCAACCAGCGCCATCGCAAATCTCATGTGTCTGAGCATGGATGCTCTCCCGTTACCGCTCTCGCAGTCTCACGTCGGCGCATAGTCTAACCGTCAGGCCTGGCGCGCGCGACTTTTTCTTGAACGCACTCGACGCTGAGCGTACCCTTACGCCACCACGCGACGTTTCCACTCGAGATGCCTCCTCATTTCGACGGGGCAGGAAAACAGAGGTGCAGAAATGGCGACGGCCAGTTCCGGTCTACAGCTTGGCCAAATCGGGCAGATCGGCATGACGGTCACCGACCTCGACCGCTCGATTGCCTTCTATCGCGACGTGCTGGGGCTGAAGTTCCTGTTTCGCGCGCCAAATCTCGCGTTTTTCGACTGTGCGGGCATCCGGCTGATGCTGGGGCTGCCTGAGGCGAATGGAGAGGTCTTTCGCCCGATTCTCTATTTTCGCGTTGATGATATCCAGAGCGCTGTCAGTGAGTTAGAGAGACGGGGAGTCACGTTCGAGAGCAAGCCCACGCTGGTGGCCAAGCTCGAAAAACACGACTTCTGGCTCGCGGCGTTTCGCGATCCGGACCGCAACGTCATCGAACTGATGAGCGAAGTCTCCCGCGCCTGAGGCGAAAAAGCGAAGGCAAGGCGAAGTCGATTGCGCGAATCCAGTTGCGAGTAGAAATTTGATTGGCCTTTGTTTTCACGTAGTTACGGCGATTTCTATTCCCGACGTGTTGCGATTAGACGTTGACTGTAGGGTGGTGCTCTGGATTGGGTTCCGTCCGGCGCTAATGGCAACCGCAGGAATGAGGGGTGCAGCCGCAGCTTCCGCCTGTTGAGGCAGACGAACCGGCGCTGGACTTGCTGCCGTTGGCGGGCGCGGCGAAGACGGAAAGCTGCAGCGTGTGCTTCTTGCTTGCGCACTTGGGGCACGCGATCGCCTGGCTTTTGCTCATCACGATCTGTTCGTAGCGCTCGCCGCAATCGTTGCAAACGTATTCGTAAATCGGCATCTGGAGTCCTTCCCTTCCATCGGAATCATAGCCGACTGGAGTCCGAAAAAGCCACGCCTGATATAGTGCGAGCTGACACGAAAACAGCCCCGGCGGAAGCCGGGGCTGTTCGTGACACACCCTCAAAAGTGTTGCAGTTCTCTGTTGCGGGCACGGCATGCCGTGCCCCTACGAGGAAACCCCTGCAAGCGCTAGTCGCCAGCTACGGCTTCGGGGACCTCTACCGGCGCGGAGGCGCCGTTCCCGCTGGCGTGGCCATTGCCATTGGAATGACCGTTGCCGTTTGCGCCGGCGATTTGAACCGGCGGAGCTGACTTTACGGGCGCGCCCGGAACCGCCAGCTTGATCTGCTGGACGGAGCCGATCTGCACGACGGTTTCTTGCGGCTTCTTCAGCACGAGCTCTTCGTAAATCTTGCGAACCTTGGCCGCTTCCTCAAACGCCTTCTTGCGGCGGATGCGGTCTTCTTCGGCCGCGGTCAGCGGAATGTCGTGCTCGAGGTGGCGAACGCGCGCGGCGTCTTCGGCGTCGATCCGGAGCGAGTGCTCGTAGTTCGCCAGATCCACCCTCTTGCCCTTGGCGTAAATCTCGTGCTTGCCGTGCTCCTTGTACCACTGGGCGACGGTCGCGTTCTTGTACATGTTCTCGATGATCTTCCGCCAGCCGATGCCCGTGTTGTACGCGCAGAAGGAAATTTCGCCCTGCTGCGTGGCGTAGGGAATGATGCACATTTCGGTGCGGCGGAAGTCGTAGTTGAACAGATCCTGGAACCACATGCCGGCGATGAAGAGGAAGTTCCAGGGATCCTGCGCGCGGCGCTTCATGGCGTCTTCGTAGGTGCGTTCGGGACTGGTGCGGCCGTACTTCTTGTCGCGCGTCCTTCGAGAGCGCCCAGGTCTTGTCGAACTTCTTCCACAGGTCCTTCAGCGGCAGGCTCGGGGGCGCCTGGAAGGGCTTGTAGTTCTTCAGCAGCGCCAGCGCCATCATGAAGTTGGAGAAACTTCTTGCCGCGGGCCGCGTCGGTGATTTCGGTGACGTCCTTCACCAGCTGCGGAACGTTCAGGAAGCGCGGCACCGGCGCCCATTCCTTGGTCTCCTTGTTGATCATCAGCGCGGTGCCCACGCCGCAATTCGGGTGGCAGCCGCAGCTGACCGAGCCCCACTGCGCTTCGGGACCGTGCGACAGGTCGGCGAAGCCGGCAAACGTCGCGATGAAGGAAATCGGGAACCAGTCGCGCGTGGGCTCGACTTTGCCCACCTGCTTGCTCACGTCCTGCGCCAGATGCGAAAGCGTGTAGCGCTGGCGCATGCGGCGCTCGGGAGTGATGTCCTCGTCGCGGCCGGTGAACGAAACCGGCTGGAAGGCGACGAAGGAGATTTTCTTGGGGTTTTCCATCGCGAACTTGACGATGGGGCCCACCTGGTCGTTGTTCACGTTGTTGACGATGGTGGTGACCAGGATGATTTCGATGCCCGCCTCGTGCATGTTCTCGATGGCGCGCAGCTTCACGTCGAACAGGTTGCCCACCTGGCGGTGGCTGTTGGCGTCGTTGCCGATGCCGTCGAATTGCAGGTAGGCGTAGCGCAGGCCGGCTTCGAAGGCCTGCTTGCAGAATTCCTTGCTCTTGGCGAACTCGATGCCGTTGGTGGCGGCCTGCACGCTGTTGTAGCCGATCTTGCGGGCGTAAGCGGATGGCGTCAATGAAATCGGGGATGCATGGTCGGCTCGCCGCCGGAGAACTGCACGGACATCTGCCGGCGCGGCTTGATCTTGCAGGCGTTGTCGAGAATTTCCTGAATTTCTTCCCAGGTCAGCTCGTGGACGTAGCCGACCTGGTTGGCGTCCATGAAGCAGGGATCGCACATCATGTTGCAGCGGTTGGTGAGGTCGACGGTGAGCACCGAGCCGCGGCCGTAGCGGACGGTGCTCGAGCCGTGGTTGTGCAGGTCTTCGTCGTTGTGCGCGGGAATATCGCGGCCCGGGAAATTCTTCTCGATCCACTCGAGGAACTTGGAGTCGACGGCCATCATGTCTTCGTACTTGCCGTGGATGGGGCATTCCTTCACCATCCAGACCTGGCCGTCGCGCTCGATGATCTGCGCCTTGATTTCGCCGACCTTCTCGTGCACCAGATCGGTCCAATCCTTCTTGCCGTTCATGATGGCCTCGCGCGCTTCTTTGACGCACTCCGGGCAAAGCGAATCCGTCGTGCGCGGCCAGCCGAGCGTGGGCTTGGATTTCTCCCACGACTTCAGAGCGGCTTGTCCGACCACTTCGGCGTGAAAGAGGGATTCGGATTGTGCTTGTTGAAAAACTGAATCGTGTCGAAGGTGACGCCTGCGGTCTTGCACAAAGCCCAATCGAATGATTTCCAAAGCCGGTTGCGAACTGTCATTGGCATAATTGCACCTTTCCCATTAGCGCGCGAGCGCTGAGCCTACCCTGTCGGCAGGCGAGCCCTGAACTTCGGATTCCCCCAAGAGAACCGACCCCACAAGGTGCAGGTGCACCCGTAAGTCCTTGCAGGTCAAAGTTTGAGGCAATCGGGGCGAAGGGTCTACGAAACTGCAACCAGGGGTGCCAATTGGGGGTTGAATGGCGCCTGGGTGCAGCCAATGGGGGGCTGGAAACAGGCTGGAAGGGCAAGAAGTGGCCAGGAAACGCCAGAAGTGTGCAGGTCACAGCCAGCGTCTGCGCAGAGCACCGGCGCGGCGACGACTCGTGCCCACCGAGTCTGAAGTCTCTGCGACGCAGTCCGCCTGGAGCGAGGTGCCCCGCGCTTAGCAGAACCCTTCAAATCGCCGGCGAGACGCCGGCGCCACAAAAACCAGTTCACGCCGCGATTACACACTCTTCTTCTCGCATTCACATTGATTCTTTACAAAGGCGCAGGGCGATTCTGGATGTCTCGCCGGCGCGATTGCGCAGACGCGAAGAGGGCGGATGCATCGAATCGGAATTGTGAATGGAGATATCCACAGGGACGTCTTGACCAAACAATCGAGGCGGGGTAAAAGCCGAGCGACGGAAGTCCTAGAAGGGGGTGTGGAGTGTTCTACAAAGTGAAAGTGGGAGTGTTGGTGTGTGTCACGGCCTTTCTAGCGTTTTCGCTTTCCTTTACAACGCAGGCCCAACAGACACTGGGCGCGATCAACGGAACCGTTACGGACGCAAGCGGCGCGGTGATTCAGAAGGTTGATGTCACGATCCGCAACGTCGGCACGAACCTGGAACTCAAGGCCACAACAAAGAACGACGGTTCATTCAGCGTTGTGGACCTCCCGATTGGCAGATATGAGGTTACGTTCTCAAAAGAAGGATTTCAGAAAGACGTCTATTCGCCGATTCTGGTGCAGGGAAATCTGACGACGACGGTGAATGCGAAGATGTCGCCGGGGGCCATTTCGTCCACTGTCACGGTAGAAGCCACTCCGCTCCTGAACGAAACCGACACGACAAACGGGTACACGCTCGGGAGCGAAGTCATCCAGAACATCCCGCTCGGGACGGGTAGCTTCACTCAACTGGCGGTTCTGTCCCGGGGCGTCAGCGCGGACTTTCTCTCCGGAGCAGGAACTAACGAGGGACTGGGTAACCAGGCGATCGTCTCGAACGGGCAGCGCCCGACGAGCAACAGCGTAACGTTCAATGCCGTGAATGCGAACAACCTCTTCAACGGCAACACGACGAGTTACATCAGCACGAACCGGTTCATCTTGAACACGGGTGAAAACTTCGCGGCCGGGGGCCAAGTGCAGACGAATACGTCCGTGTTCGACGCGATCGGACAGGGGCTGCCGACGCCTCCTCCGGAAACGATCGAGGAATTGCACGTCGCCACTTCGATGTACGACGCGTCGCAAGGAACGACGAGCGGGGCCCACATCGACATTACGACGAAGTCGGGCACCAATGAATTCCATGGGCTCGGTTACGAGTACCTCCAGAACAACGTTTTCGACGCGACTCCGACTTTCCTGCAGGCGAATCCCTTCTTCTCGGGCGCTCCGCCGCTGCACCGCAACGTGTTTGGCGCAACGATTGGAGGTCCGATCAAGAAGAACAAACTCTTCTTCTTCGCGTCATATCAGGGGCAGAGAGTCACGGATGCGCTGAACGGTTCTTTGGGGGGTGCCGCGGTTCCGCCCGATCTGACTGACTCGCGCGACGCTGCCAGTCTTGCGGCGATGGCGAATACGGACTTCGGCACGAGCCTCACCGCCGCGGATATCGATCCGGTCGCTCTGGCGATCATGCAGGCCAAGGTGAACGGCCAGTACGTGATCCCTTCGGCGAACACGACCGAAACGGGGAGCATCCCGTTCACAGCTTACGTGAAAGGGGCGCCGAGCACGTTCAACGCCGATCAGGTGAATGGCAACATCGATTACGAATTCAGCACGAAGGACCGGCTGGCGGCCAAGTACTACTTCCAAAAGGATCCTTCGACGAGCCCGTTTGCGGTCAGCCAGGTTCTTGGGTTTCCCCAGTCGCTGAAGGCGGGGAGTCAGGTGTTTTCGCTGGACAATACGACGGTCCTTACGCCGAACACGACGTGGGAGCAGCGGTTCGGATTCATCCGACAAATCGCGAACGCCACGACCAGCCAGGCGGTCACCCCTTCGGGAGTTGGGCTGAATCTGGCGGGGAGCACGTACTTCCCCGGAATAACGATCACCAACGGCGACGGCAATTTCAACGGCGTGCGTATTGGTCCGGCGACGAACTTCGCAAACGCGGGAATATTCCAGAACCAATTCGAAGGCGCTTCCGAATATCACTGGATCAAAGGGCGCCACTCGATGGCGTTCGGGTTCAATTTCGATTACGGACAGTTCAACGTTGAGAACCGCGAGAACAATGTCGCCACGTTCAACTTCAACAGCTTCCCCGATTTCCTGACTGGACTGCTCGGCCACGACAGGAGCAGCGGTCGCATCCTGGACGGCGAGACAAACCGCCACTTCGCCTACAAGCAAGCCGGGCTTTACGCGCAGGACGATATCAAGGTGAAGGCCAACCTCACGGTTGACTTGGGCTTGAGGTGGGATTGGGACGGGCCGTTGTATGAACGCAACGGGCTGCTCACCAACTTCTACCCATCGGACTACCAGTACAATTTGGGCAACGACTCGTTCGGGACGCTGTCGAACAACGAACCTGCAATCGGACTGGTCGTGGCCGGGAACAACGGCGCGTTCGGGTTCAAGGGAGTCAGTAATTCAACGCTTACGGGGCGACAGTGGATGTTCGCTCCGCGCGTCGGTGTGGCCTGGAGTCCTGGAGCGATCAAGAATCTTGTGGTTCGCGCGGGATTCGGAATCTATGCCGATCGCGGCGAATACTTCACGGAGTTTTCACCCAGTGCGGGACTCGGAATCAGCGGGCCATTCGGCGTCACCACGGAAGAACCCTTCACCGTTCCGTTCAATACAACGTGCAGCGGGACGGGCTGCTTGGCGGGGAATCCCTTTGGCGCCGGGTCGCTGCCCGCGCCGCCGACAAATCTCTCGGGAGTGGCGGCTCTCGTCCACGATATGCGGGATTTGGCGGGTTGCTCAGGCCAACCGGTTCCCGCGATGCAGCAGCCAGGGCAGCCGTACTGCACGCCCAACACGTTCAATCCGCCGTTCGATTTTCTGTTCGGCGGGTACAATCCCACCAACAAGTTGCCGTATTCCGAGAACTGGAGCCTGGACCTGCAATGGCAGCCGCGGAACGACCTGACGCTGGTGTTCGGGTACGTCGGAAACCACGGCGTGCACGAGGTATTGCCGATCCCGTTCAACCAGCCGGGAATCGCGACGAGTTCGAATGCGATCAACAACCAGATCTACTCTTACGGCTTTCTGGCCGCGACGCCGACGACTTCCGGGGGATGCGATCCGTACAACGACGGGTCGTCGACCTGCATTCAGCTTCCGCCGGAGCAAGTACAGACGACGATTGGCGAGTTTGCAGCGTCGGACGGGAACACGGCCCTGCGGACACCGTACGTCGGGTTCAATCCGAACTCCGATTCCTGGCTTGCGGCCGGTATCTCGAATTACAACGCGTTTCAGTTTCAGGTGACGAAACGCATGAGCCACAATTTCATGATCAATGCGGCCTACACTTTTTCGCATGCGCTGGACGAAGGGAGCGGGCTGGGTTCGGGCCTCTTCTTCAACGGAAATAACCCGCTCGCACTCAAGACGTCGTACGGGAGTTCGGACTTTGACCGGAGACACGTTTTCAGCGTGAACTACGTGTACGATTTTCCGAAGATGCCGAACGCTTCGCGATTCATGGATGCCGTCGTGAACGGCTGGTCCGTCAGCGGGATTACGGTGGCGCAGAGCGGCCAGCCCTTCAGCATCATCGATTTTTCGGGAACGGCCGGGGGCCTCTTTTTCAGCGCGGACGACTTCGTTACAAACCCGATCCTTCCGCTCGCGTCGGGGGTGAGCATCGCCAAGGCAACGATCGGGGGCACCGATCAGCTCTACGCTTCGGGCGCGAACCAGGGTTTGAGCGTGCCTTATATCGATCCGAACGCTTTTGCCGTTCCTTATCTTCAGCCGGGGCAGGACGGCGTGCCGCCGTGCCAGACGGTGAGCGGCACGCAGGTCTGCGACAATTACGAAACGGGCTTCGGCAACAATGGCCGCAACATCTTCCGGGCGCCGGCTCAAGTGCGATTCGACTTCTCGGTGATGAAGGATTTCAAGCTCACCGAGCGGTTCACGATCAAGTTCGAAGCCGACGCCTTTAACGTCTTCAACCACCCCAGCTTCGACGCACCGCAAAGTGATTTCGCGCTGAATTCCTGCTACAACCCGGTGCCCTGCTACAACACGTCTCCCGGGTTGTCGCAAGGCTACGGCGACATACAGAACACAATCGGCAGCCCGCGATTCATGCAGCTGTCGTTGCACCTGATGTTCTGAAGAGCGATTCACTCGGACTCGGGGCGTTCCGCGCAAACGGGACGCCCCTTTTTCTTTCTGGGATATCGAGCCGTGCGGGTAAGCGCGGGCGTCCGGCTACTCCACATTGAGCGGAGAACGGAGGACGGCGACGGCGAAGTGGGCGAGGTGCGGAGCATCTTCGTCGAGTTGAATCCAACGGATGACGCAGTGCTCCTTCATGTACTGCGAGACTTTTGATTGATTGATTCCCAGGTGGTCGGCGAGCTTTTCCTTCAAGTCGCCGCCTTCGGAGTAACCGCGGCCGGTCGGGCGACGGGCCTTGGCCGCGCGGCTGCCGCGAACCAGATTGCCGACTCCGATGCGAAGCGTCTGGCAGGCTTCGACGTAGTACGAGGTGATCTGGTCGGAATCGGAGAGCAGGAAGACGCCGGGCCCCGCGGGAGCGTCGTCGAGCTCATCGAGGTGATGCGCGGGACCCGAGAGCAGGCGGCGCAGCATCGATTCGAGACGCGCCATGCGCGAGGCGAGAGCAGGATCGCCGGCGCGGCCGCGTGCGGTGCGTTCGGACGGAAGTTGGGATTCGGCGTAGTTAGTCCGGCTGCCGAGCGGCATCTCGGTTCGTTCGGAACTGCGGCGTTCCTCGCGCGTTCCTTCGATCTGGTCTTCCATTTCCGGTGAGACGCCGTAATCGGCTGGTTCACTGGCGGGCGTTCTTGAGGACGTCTCAAGCCTCCGGGAGGCGGACCCTTCAGACGAGGGCGGCGCTGGCGTGAATGCTTGGGCCGGCAAGGATGGCGACGAGCCCGCAGCAGGTTTGCGATGGCGCCCGCGTCCTCCACGACGCCCGCGGCGGCGTTTCTTGTGACCCTCCGGCGCGTCAGCAGCCCCGCGCTCCGCGTTTGCCAGCGGAACCCGCGAGATTCCGGCGGTTCTGGGCGCGCGTTCCTCGGCTGCGCTCGAGCGCGGTTCGGCGCGATCTTCGCGCGAGGAGGGTTCAGAAGTTTCCGTTTCGTCGATTTCACCCAGGGCAAGAGGAGTGCGCGTCCGGCCGTAGTCTTGCGCGCCGAATTCGGCGGAAGGTTCCGACGGGACGTTCCGCTCGGCATCCGGAGCAGCGTCCGATGCGGCGGGGACCTCGAATCCCAGGCGAACCAGCGCTTCCTCCGCTTTTTTCTTCCACTCCGCGCGGCGGAAGCGCTGAGCGGCGGCGGAGTACCAGTTCGCGGCCTGCTCGGCGCGCCCGGCCTTTTCTTCGACGGTGCCGAGCTCCCACGCAACCATGGCGTCGCGCGTGCGCTGATAAAGCTCGGAAAGCTTCGTGAGCGGGTCGGAGCTGGTTTTGGCCTTGCGGATACGAGCTTGAATCTGGCGCCAGTCTGTCATGGTCGAGCATTGTATCAGCGGTACGTGAAAGAGGCCAAGCAAGGGAACGCCTTTGGGGGGCGACCGGCCACGGCGGTCGGAGTTGACTCGACGCGTGTGCGCATCGGCTCCGGCTGAGGCATGATAAGCGGATGACTCCGGCGGAAAGGACGGCCTGGATTTGCGAGGAGGCGCGAGCCGCCGGATTCGACCTGTGCGGCATAGCCGAGCCGGATGCATTGCTGGAGCTGGCGCGTCTTCCGGAGCGGCTGGCGGAGTGGTTGGAGCGGGGCTATGCGGGAGAAATGAATTATCTGCATGACCCGCGCCGGAAGGATCCGGAGGCCGTACTCGAAGGCGTGCGCAGCCTGATCGTTGTGGCGCTGAATTACAATTCCGCGCTGCCGCAGTCCACGGAGTTTCGCGCGGGCCACGACGGCGAATCGCCGCGCGGATGGATTTCGCGCTATGCGTGGGGCGACGACTACCACGAAGTGGTTGGCCGAAAGCTCAAGAATCTGCTGGCCGCGATGCGGGCGCAATTCGCGGAGCCGTTTGAGGCGCGCGCGTACGTCGATACGGGGCCGCTCGTGGAGCGCGTCGCGGCAAAGTACGCGGGGCTCGGCTGGCTGGCGAAGAATACGTGCCTGATCAACGAGGAACTGGGATCGTGGCTGTTTCTCGGCGTCGTTTTGACGACGATCGAGCTCGCGCCGACGCTGCCGCGCGGAGAACCGCCTCCCGCCGATCTTTGCGGGAACTGCACGTTGTGCCTCGAGGCGTGCCCCACGCAGGCCTTCGCCGCACCGTACGTTCTGGACGCCCGGCGCTGCATTTCGTACCTCACGATTGAGCTCCGTGGGGCAATTCCCGGCGAGCTGCGTGAAGGCATGGGCGGCGCGGTCTTCGGCTGCGATATCTGTCAGGACGTTTGCCCGTGGAATCGCAAGGCGGCAGTCACAGGGGCGGCCGAGTTCGCGCCGCGCAAAATTGCGGACGCGCGAAGCTCGAAATTCGAATCGCGCAATTCGGAACCTGCGGCGCAGGGCGCAGATCTCGCAACGGGAGACGCGCGCAACGGCGACGTAAGCCCACGAGAGCCGAACCGCGAATCGAAAGCTTCGCTGGTTGCGCCTGAACTCGGACTGCTTGCAGGCCTTTCGCAGCAAGAGTTCAGCGCCGCGTTTCGCGGGAGCGCCGTTAAGCGCGCCAAGTGGCGCGGGATAGTGCGCAATGCGTGCGTCGCGCTGGGGAACGCGTCCTTTGAGCAAGACTCGCCTGCGCGCTCGCGCACGATCGCCCTGCTCGACACTTTGGCCCGATCGGAGGATGATCTGATCGCCGAACACGCGACCTGGGCGCTTGAGAAGTTACGCGCCGCTGAATGGAGCGGGGCAAAGCCGGAGTCCGAAACACCGAAATTCCTGATTCGGAATGAGCGACGATCGACTTCCGAAAAGTGAGCGCCGGTTTCGCATTCGAGTTTCGGCCTGGCGTTTCGATTTTTGCACTTGATTCGCAGTTGAGGGGAGGCGCATGCACACGTTCGCCGATTCCGCTTTGAAAGTGATGCTGTTCCGGCCGCATTTCAGTTTTCCCCAGGGCGCGGTGGCAAACGAGGAAATCGCTTTGCGCTGGATTCATTTCGTTTCCGGAATCATTTGGATCGGCCTGCTCTACTTCTTCAATCTCGTGGGCTTTCCGACGATGAAGCATCTCGACGCGTCGGTTCGCGGCAAAGTGTTTCCGGTGATGATGACGCGCGCGATGTGGTGGTTCCGCTGGTCGGCGGTGGTGGCGGTTTTCGTGGGGATGCGCTATTTCTACATCCTGCTGGCGGAGACGGCGCAGAACGCGGGGAATCCGTCGCTGGCCTTGCACTGGTTGCTGTGGTGGCTTCTCGTATGGCTTGTCGCGTACGCGGTGATGTACCCGCTGCAACTACCGGCGAAGGGAGTCCTCGGCAACTCCTGGATCCGGGCTTCGGCGATTGCGGTCGTGGTGATCGCCGCATCGTGGGCGATCCTTGAGTTGGATTCCACCGCGCAGTCGTCGAACGCCGACCTGGCGATCAGCGTCGGCGGAGGACTGGGCTTGTTGATGCTGCTGAACACGTGGGGCGTGGTCTGGCGAGTGCAGAAACGCCTGATCGCGTGGACGCGAGCGAGCGTCGAAGAGGGCAAGCTGATGCCGGCCGAAGCGGAACGCATGGCGCGCTGGGCGTTTTTCGCGTCGCGTGTGGGATTCTGGCTTTCGTTCCCGATGCTCTTCTTCATGGGCGCGGCGGAGCACTATCCATTCCTGAGCGGAGTCCTGAAATAGCGGACGGATCGAAACGCGCGGCCATTCCGCGCGTCCAATCGAGTAGAGAGGTTTCCCAGTGAGCCTTCTCCGAAAACTCCTCCCGTTGGTCGCGGTCACATGTCTCGCGCTTGCGGGGATCGCTCTGCGGGCGCTTGCTTTCAGCTATCCGCTTTCCTCGACGGCGATTCGCGACGCCTATTTCATGGGGAATCGCAACGACGAGCAGACCGCGGAATTTCTGTCCCGGTACATCCGCTGGTTCCCGGGGCCGAAGAGCGGCCCGTATATTCGGGAGATTGGCATCGATACGCCCTTCTCGGAAGTCGTCAAGCGAACGCAGGGAAGGCCCAACTTCTACGCGCCCGATGCTGTGCAGGAATTTCAGAAGCAGCGAGCAGTGGCGCTTCGCGTACACGTTGACATCTTCCTCACGCCCAGCTACTCGCCTGTGCCGCCGGTCTCCGCGCCCGAGTACGACCAGTGGGTGCCCGATTTCTGGAACGACTTCAAGGTGACGCTCGTGCAGGACGGCGTGGAGATTCCGGCAGAGTCGTTTCGCGGGGGCCCCATCTATTCGTATGGATACGACCCGATTCCGCTGATTACCGGCGCGAGGATCGAGCTGACCTACAATCCCGAGAAGATCGATTCCGAGCCCGCGCAAGTGGTCGTGCTCACGCCGGACAGCCAAACGATCGAAGCGAGCTTCAATCTCGCCAAGCTGCGCTAGCCATCTCCCAAAACCCGCCGAGACCGCCGTGATTCACGAGCGCCAGCGCAGCGTGACCGGGCCCGACATGGGATGCCGCAGCGGGGCCCCTGTGCGTTGCGATTCCAGGCAAGCCGCTTTCAAGTCAAAATACCAGCGCGCCTGGCGGTCGGCGTCGTCCACCAGCATCATGCGATCGCCATATTGCAGCCCGAGCCCCTGCTTCTTGATAACTTCCGTGTCCTGGCGGATGAACCGCGGGCCGAGGACATGAATGATGAAGGAAACGACGGGGAACCACGGCAGAATATTCCACGCGGCGACGAAATCGAGCCGGCAAAGGTCGCGCCGCACGGGCGTGACGGTGGTTCGGCTCGAGAGCCAGTAGCGCCCGGCGCGGATCTGCTCGAAGCGCTGGTTGGGCAGAACGAAATCGATCGTCGTGGTGGCGGGCTCGCCCGTTGCGAATTTCAGGATTTTGTACGGCGCGCTGTTGGCGGAGGGCGCGTGCGGGCTCATGCGAAAGCCGTTTGGAATGGGCTCAAACTGCTTCGACTTGTCGCGAATGCTGCGGCGAGTGCGCCACCACCAGGCCTGGTGAACGAACGGCCCGTGCGCGGGGTCCATCAGGCCGATGATTCCGTGGTCCACCGAGCAGGGCAGGTCGGCGCACAAATGCGCAATTTTGTAGCGTGGGCTGAACGCTAGCAGCTCGGGCGGAGGCGGCGGTTGCTCCTGTCCGGCGACACCTGGATTCGAAAGGCCCTGCGGATTCGACATAAAGGCCCAGATGTAGCCGTCGCGCTCGGCGCACGGGAAACTGCCCGCATAAATTCGTTCGCACTTCAGCTTCGAATCTGCCGTGAGCGACGGAATGTGGCGGCACTGGCCGGTGTGCGCGTCGAATTGCCAGCCGTGATAGGCGCATTCGACATTCGCGCCGTCGAATTGACCGAAGGAGAGCGGAAACGCGCGGTGGGGGCAGACGTCGCGCAGGGCGAATGGCTTTCCCGCGTCGTCGCGTCCCAGCACGAGCGGAACCTCCAGCAGCGTGGCGCGAACGAGTTTTCCGCCGCGCAATTCCCCGCTGCGCGCGGCGGGATACCAGAATCCCCAGAGAAAATCCGCGCTTGCTTTCGTACCGGAAGCCGCTGCGTCGCTCATAAGCCTGCCCGCCGTCTTGCCGGGCGGGAGAGTGATCGTAGTACAGGACACCGCGCACAGCAAACATGCATCGCTTTTGCCCAGGGGGCCGCTCAAGCGACTGGAACAGGAATTTTGTGAGGTTCGAATTGCCGGGCGACCGAGTCGCGCCCGAGCACGATGAAGGTGAAAACGCCGAGCACCGTCCCGTACGGCATTTCTAGACAACTGATCGCGGCGAGTACCAGGCAGAACGTCCGCGACTGGCGGCGCTTGATGGACATCGCCACTTTGTATTTCAGAAGAGCGAAGGCGATGAGCGCCACGAAAAACGCCAGCCCGAAGCCCATGAAGAGCCATCCGACGAACGGCGGCGGTGGTTCGCCCTTCGGCGAGGCAGGCATTCGCGCAATCGCACCGAACATCGCCCCCATGAATGCGTACATCAGGCCAAAGAGCGAAAAAGCGGCGGAGATGCCGGCCGAGATCATGTAACCGAGCGAGAGAAGTTTCAGGTGCTCCTCGTCGATTACGGACTGGCGGACCGCGTCGCCGATCATCTATGCTCCTGGACCCGGCGTGCCAAATCGTCGCTGACACCTATGTAGTACGATCCGTCGACGCAACGGAGCATATAACAGAAGTGCGTCACAGCCCTGATCGCTGCATTTAGCGTAGGCCCGATAGCCAAAGCCTTTGCCCTTCGACTCGTCTCACAAAACGGGACTCGCTCAGGACAAAAATTTCGCTTCGCGTCGTTTGCCCTTCGACTCGCGCGAAATCCACGCGCTTGCTCAGGACAAAATTTCGCTCCGCGAAATTTTGGAGGCGCGGGTGGGAATCGAACCCACGCATAAAGGTTTTGCAGACCTCTCCCTTACCTCTTGGGTACCGCGCCTCGAATCACAGAGTATACCGAAACTTTTCGCGCTTGTGTGGCGCGCATCCGCTCAGGCTCGTGCTGCGCGAAGAGCACAGCTTCCAGTCCGCGCGGCATGGCATTTCATTGCCGGGCGCCGGCCGTTTGTCGTTCTCTTATCTTTCGCGCGAATAAACGACGAAAATAGCGCGGTACTGCCGATAGTACGACCGTACCGTTGCCATAGCAGGCGCGGTCCTTAGAATGCTTCACATGCCGGAACAAACCCGTTGCGCGGAGCTCGACCGCTGCTGGTCCGAGGCAGCGGCAGCCCTGCTGGAGGCGAAGAAAGTCCGCCGAACGAGGGACCTTACGATTTCCGAAGACGCCGAACTGAGCCGCGAAAGTCACCGCAGAATCAACGCTCTCATCAAACATCTTCTGGCCGGCCACAACGGCGCTCCCTGCCCGGCTGGCGATCGCCCCATCGTCAAGCATCGCGCGGCTGCAGGCGCCCGATAACCCTTTCCCGACCGACCGCCGTTTTGTCGGGTCTGGAAGCCCGCTCAATTTCGCACTTCCTCAGTTGAGCCGCCCTGAATTACATTCAGAGCGCCCACGACAAAGAAAAAGGGCCGTCCCGATTGCTCGGGACGGCCCGGTGAAGCAGCTAAAGCTGGACGAAGTTAGAAGTCGAGCCGCAAACCGAGTTGGATTTGACGCGGCGTGTTCGCCTGTGCGCTCAGAACGCCCCAGCTGCTCGCAGCCGTATAGTCAAGAACCGGATCGAAGAACACGTCGTGGTTGAGAATGTTGTTAAAGTTCGCCTGGAACTGCAGACCGAAGCGTTCCGAGATTCTGATGTGCTTTGTCACGCTCAGGTTCAAGTTCCAGTACGGCAGGCCGCGAACCGCTCCCTCACCGCCCGCTCGCGTGTCCAGCCCCAGGATCGCCGGCCGCGTGGAGTTATAAACGGCTTCGGGATTACTGAAGAGATTGACCTCCGCGCCAGTCTGAGAGCCGGCCGTGTTTGTTCCGATACCACCGCTGCCGGCCACGCCAACGTGAGCCGAGGCGCTCCCGCTGATTGGCTTGGTGAATTGGCAGCTGGCGCTTTCGAAGTAGTTCACGCCATCTGCTGCCCCGAACGATTGGGAGTCGCTCCCACCCGTGAATCCGCCGCCGGTTTGCGTGTTGCAGATTACCGGCGCACCGCTGCCTGCGGTGAAGATCGGGTCGAAGCTCCATCCGCCCAGCACATGCCCCACCAGCCCTTGCTCCCCCTTGAACACAGGCGGAGTGTAGGCCATGTAGAGGTTGTAGATGAACTTGCGGTCAAAGGACTGAGGACCGTAGCCCTCCTTTATGTTGTAGGAGTCAACAGCCGTGTATTCGCTGGTCGCCTGCACGAAAGCACCTGTACCCAGCGCCTTGCTGAACGTGAAGTTCTGCTGGGAGGTGAGGCCGTGCCAGTCCGTCGTCTTCAGCGAAACGAAGGCGCCGTTGTAGTTGCCCCAGCCAACGCTGGCGTTGTCGCCCACACCGCTGGTCAACTGGCCGCTGCAGCCGAGGGGAGCGCAGACGCCGTTCGTGTAGATGGCGCTGTTCTGCATGCTTCGCGCGAAGTTGAAGCCCGGAAGGGTTGACCCGCCCGGACCACCTCCAATGCCGCCCTGATCCAGATCCGACCAAAGGTTCCACACGGACTGGGTGGCGAAGTTGCCGAACTCGCCAGCACCGGAGGCTGTATTTGGGTTAACTTGGCTGACGACGGCTGCCGTGCAGTTCGCGAAGCCCGTGCAATACCCGGTACCGGCCAAAGCAGTCTCAAAGAAGGGCTGAGCCGCTACGGTCGGGCTGGCATTAGCACCGCATGCCGCTTCGGACGTCGCGCAGCCCATCGCTGTTTCCACCGCTGCGTACGCCTGAGCAAAGCTCTGGCCGCCCATCGTCATCATGTAGGGAACCCCGTTGAGGTTGATGGGGAGATACTCGTGAGTGATGCGGCGTCCGATGTACCCGAGTTCCAGCATCAGCTTCGGCCCGAACTGGCGCTGAATGCTGAGGTCGAAGGAATCGGCTACGTTCGGCCGGAAGTTTGAGTCAAAACCCTCGCCAGCACCCGCCGATACGCTGTTGATGCCTGGAAAGATAGGCTGGGGCTGAGTCGGGCTGGCCGCGGCGAGCGGCGCAGTGGCGCCGTCGACGCCGATGCGGAAGGCAGTCGAGGCATCTGGGTTGGTTGGGCCGCAATTCCCGTTGGCGAACACCTGCGTGCACTGGGTCGGCTGGATGAGACCATCGCCGAGCAGCGGAACGAGAACCAAGTCCACGCCATTCAGACGGCCGTAAATCCGGTTGTAGCCGCCGCGAATGACCGAACTGTTCGCGCCAAAGATTTTGCCCATGAAGCTGTCGGACTGAAATTGCGGATTCCAAGCAACTGCGACGCGCGGGCTGAACGAACCGTAGAACGGATCGTAGGGATACTTCCGTCCGGGGCCCGTATTTCCGACCAGCGCAAAGCCGATCGTGGGGTTATACACCTGTCCGTTCAAAGCGGCTGCCTTGCGCTGATTGAGATATCCCGCGACGTTGAGCAATTGTCCGCTGGCATCGACTACTTCGACTTGCCGGCCCTGTTGTTCGGTGGGGGGCATCTCGAGAGTCCAGCCAAGGCCATAGGTCAACGTAAGCGACGGCTTCATGTGCCAGCTATCGCCAAAGTACACGTTGTAATAAGGAATGGTGCTCTTGTCGAACGCCGGCGTAAACGGAGGGTTGAGAGCCAGATTGGCACCGGAGCGCGTGTAGGCAATCTGCGAGTCGGTGACGATGCCCATCATCGCGGCCAAGTCCCGATTCAACGTCTTGCCCTCGTTGGCGATGCCTCCGGCAAACCCATTGTTGTAAATGGAGTCCATGTTGACGTGCCCCGCCCCCAGGGAGTCGCCCAATTGGTAGGTCAACGTAAAGTTGATGCCACCGCCGTTATCGGTCCGCTGGTGGTAGTCATAGTTACGCTGATACTGCCCCCCGAACTGGAACAGGTGATTGCCATGCAGCACCGTGATGTCGTCTCGGAAGAAATTGTCCTGCCCGTCCCAGAAGCGCTGGCGGATGTTCTGCGTATTCACGTTGTAAGGAGCCAGAACCTCGGTGGACGACTCGCCAAACGGCTCGAGTGCCCCCGTGGCCCCGCTCACCTGCGGAGGAGCGTTCTGACTCTCCCATGCCCAGAAATTGCGCAGGTAGCTGTAATGGAAGTCGTTGGTCACATTGGCCGAGACATTGGTCGTGAGTCCGGCCACGAAGTACCAGGGCTGCTGCGGCCGGTTGGACAACGAGGCCGGAGTTCCGAGCGTGTCGCCGGAGAAGAAGCCGCCGATATCCACTTGACTCGTGGTGGCGCGAAGCTCCCGGTAATCACGGAAGCTCGACATGAAGTGCCACTTCGAGCCGAAGTCGTGGTCGAGACGAGCCACTCCAAAGTCGCTCCTCTCCGGGGTGATTATGTTCGCCTTGAAGCCCTGCACGTTTGTCTTGTCGCAAAACGAGAACGAGAGCAACGTGCAGCCCGGGTCGTTCGGCAAGGGCTCATACGTGTTCCAGAAACTCTGCATTAGGGGATCGATTCCGATCCCACGGGGATCGTAGTTCGCGATCGGGTAGTCGGTGCCGTTGACGGTGAGGATTCCCGCCCGCATATTCGCACTGGGAACGGCTCTCTCATAAGTCGTGGAGCTAGGCCACCGGAATCCCTCATAGTTGGCGAAGAAATAAGTCTTTCCGCCCCAGAAAGATTTCGGAATGATCGGACCGCCGCCGGCAAAGCCGAAGCGGCTGAAGTGATAGCTCGGCCGCGGCGTGCCTGACAAGTTGTTGTCCCAAGTGTTCCCCGAAAAGTTGTTGTCGAGGTAATAGTCGTAAGCCGTACCGTGCCAGTTGCTCGTGCCGCGCTTGGTGACAACCTCAACTTGAGCGCCTGCGGAGTTATTGAAGTCCGCCGTCTGGTTGGCCGTGTTGACCTTGAACTCCTCGACGCTATCGATCGGCGTCGGCATCACGCCCGTCGGCGGAGCCGATCCCATGTTGCCCGATACCGCTCCGCCCGTCGTGTCGTCAGCGAAGCTGGGCGTATACACTTGCATGCTGCCGTCCATATCGTTGGTGTTTTGCCCGCCATCGAGCAGGAACGTGCTCTGATCGACCACGGCTCCAGCCACGCTGCCATCCGGCGTCACGCCTGGCTGCAAAACGGCAAACGTGCTGACGTCGCGGCCCACAGACGGGATCGACTGCAGAGCGTCACCCGAAATCGTGCTGCCGATCGTGGAGTTCATCGTCTGCAGTTGCGCTCCGGCCGTTTCCGTGACGGTCACCGTAGTCGATACCGAACCGAGCTTCATCTGCACGTTTTCGGTCAATTGCGTGCCGACTGTTACTGCGGCATTCGCAACGTCCAGCTCCGCGAATCCGGGCTTCTTGAACTTGATCGTATACGTGCTGGGACTCGCGTTCGGGAAGATGTAGTGACCCACGTCGTTCGTGGTCGTGGTTCGCGTGTCGCCCGTCGACTTGTCGATCAGAGTCACCGTGGCGCCGGCAACCACCGCCCCCGAATTATCCGTCACCGTTCCCACGATGGTGCCGGTCGAAGTAGCCTGGCCCCAGGCCGGCACAGCGCTGGCGGTAATCAGGGCCGCCGCGATTGCCAGAGAGAAAACCACTACGCAAATTAAGAGAAAACGGCTACGAAACATTCGCTCCTCCTTAAAAGACAACGCGCGACACGCAGTCGCGGTTTCCTTGGTCAGAGTGCATTCTCTACTGGCGGTGATGGCAGAAACTTGGCTCGAGCCTGGATTCAGAGTTTGCAGATGCCGTTCCGCAGAACACATTGAGAGGAGGAACGTGCAAGAGCAAATCGCGCGTCGAGCGAGCCCGCAGCAACATTTTCCGGGCTTGAAACGTATCAAGCTCAAAAAATGACGGGCCAAATTCCAAAACTGCAGGAAGGAAACGCCCCATCGCCACCCTAGAACCACCCCTTTTCACGGCACGATCGTCACATCAGCAAGGATCGAAATCCGTGAACAGCTGCTGAAAATTCGGATTCAGGATTGGAATATTCACCCCTGAAAACCGACCACACACCCCGTGTGGATGGGCGGAGTCTATTCTCAACAAGTTTTTGAAGTCAAGTAAATTCTGACGGCAAAAGAATTCAAAGTCCGGATGCGACTGATATTTCTGGGGTTAGTTCTGGTACTCACAACCAAAAGGAGGCATTCGCAGAAGATTCGGAGCGGGCCCAAACGACTCAAAAAGCATGTCAATCGCAGAACGGCCGCGCCGAATGGCCGCTAAAGCGGTTCGAAAAATCACTTCGGACCAGCGGGACTCTCGGAGTAGTGCTGCCAGAGCCAATAGCCGATTCCGGCGGCGGTACCGACGATCACGATGCGCCACACGAGGTGCTCGTTCAGCGCGGGTACCACGCCAGCTTTCCTCTGCGGGGGCTCGGGATCGGGAACGAGCGAAACGTAGTAGGACTGGCCCGCGTTCACAACAAGTCGCTGGTCGCCTCGCTCGACCACCAGGGCCCCGGTATAGGCGGAAACGACGATGTCTTTCGGGCCGGTGATCGTCACCTGGCCATAGGCCGGAAGGCCGTTGGCGGCGTGGACGGCGCCCTCGGGAGTATCGATCACAAATTGCTGGGTGGACAAGCCGGAGAAGCCCATGGTTCCGCGCAAAATCGAAGCGCGCAAGACCGCGCTCTGCCGATGGAGGTTCGCCGCGCTGTCCGAAAGAAGATAGACCTGGCCGGTGCCCACGACGAGGCGAAGCTCACCACCCGGTTCCGTATCGAGTGAATCGCCGGGATAGACCGTCGTACCACTGGAGGCATTCACGTGGCCGACATGAGCGTGATCCGCCAAAGCAATAATCGCAAGCGGAGGCACCACCTCTGCTTTGCGGGCGGCATCCGTCGACGCGGCTCGAACCGTCGGCATCTGCAGGCTTAACATCCCGCAGCAGATAACAGCGATCAGCGCGCAGCGCGCATAGAAGCGCAAAAGGGGACTCCTCGCAAAGGTGCAGAATCAATCTAGGCGCAGAACGCACACGCTGTCAATACCGGAAAACCTG
>CAVWCN010000013.1:0-87589 GCA_963753475.1 uncultured Acidobacteriota bacterium | reverse complement strand
TGTTTATGTTAACCGCTGACGACGTACATGTCTTGCTACTGCTCGGGCTGAAGCCGGATGTCACGCGCGAGACATTCGAGAAGGCCATCGCGGACGGCACGGCGGAATATTGCCTGGAACACGTTCCCGTGCGGGAGGGCGAAACTATATTCGTGCCGGCGCGGACCGCGCACACGATTGGCGCGGGCTTCGTGCTGTGCGAGATCCAGGAGTACTCGGATTTGACCTATCGCGTCTACGATTACAATCGCCGCGACGCGAGCGGAAAGACGCGCGAGCTGCATATCGAGAAGGCGCTCGAAGTGCTGCGTTTTGGCGAACAGAGCGGCGGGAAGGTCGATCCGGTGCGGATCGAGCGCGGCGGAGTAACGGAAACGTATCTGGCGGCTTGCCGGTATTTCGCGACGGAGAAGTGGGAGTTTCAGCAGGGTGTCGGGGCCGCGAGTTCGCGCGAGCATTTCGATTTGCTGATTTTTCTCGAGGGCAACGGAAGCATCGCGTGGAGCGATGGGACGGCCGAATACAGTCAGGCGCAGCCGTGGATGATTCCCGCGGCGCTCGGCGCGTATGAAATCTCGCCGCGATCTCGAACGGTGTTGCTGCGAACCTACGCGCCGGCCGACATGGCCGAATTCGCGGCCAGGCTCGAACAGCGCGGCGTGGAACGGAGCCGCTGGTCCAGGGTGGTCTACACCTGATTGGACGGCGCGGTGAATTGGGAGTGAGCGCGAAAAACGAAAAGCTGGTATCGTGCGCGATCCTGCTTGCGGGCGGGCGCGGAACGCGGTTCTGGCCGCGCAGCCGCATGCGCACGCCGAAGCAACTGCTGAATATCGTCGGCAGCGAAACCATGCTGCGGATGACGGTGCAGCGCCTGGCCGGAGTTTTCGGGCTGCGGAACTTCTGGGCCGTTACGAACGAAGAGCAAGCGGCAGCTGTGCGACGCGAGCTGCCAGGCGTCCCAGCCCCGCACATTCTGGCCGAGCCCGTCGGACGCAATACAGCCGCCGCGATCGGGCTTGCGGCGATCCATCTCGCGCACGAGCATGGTGACGCGCTGATGGGCGTCCTGCCATCGGACAGCTACGTAGCGAACGCGCCGCGTTATCGCAAGGTGGTTCGCGCGGCGCTCGAAGCGGCAGAAACGCCCGGCGACCTTGTCGTGCTGGGAATTCCGCCGACGCGGCCCGAAACAGGATACGGCTACATCGAAAAGGGCAGGGGCTCGCTGCGTTTGCGTGGTGCGACGGCCTATGGAGTGAAACGGTTCACGGAAAAGCCCGATCTGGCGACCGCGCGACGCTACGCTGCGTCCGAGGATTATTTTTGGAACGCCGGAATGTTCTTCTGGCGCGTTTCGACATTCCTGCAGAATCTACGGCGCTTTCTTCCGGCAACTTACGATGCGCTGGAAGGGCTCCGCAGAACGATTGGCACGCGGCGGTATGCATCCGCGCTGCGCAGCATTTATCCGAAGCTCGAGAATATTTCTGTGGATTACGCGCTGATGGAGCCGGTGACACGTCTGCGCGTGACGGGCGGCTCGCGAACCAAAAGGGAAGCGGCTGGAGCCGCGGTATTCGTCATCCCGGCGAGTGTGGGCTGGAGCGACATCGGCTCATGGGCTGCCGTCTATGAACTGCTGGCAAAGAAGCCAGGCGCGAACGTGTCGGCGGGACCGGCGTTTACCATGGACGCGAGCGGAAATTATCTGTGGTCGCCGACGAAACTTGTCGCGGCGGTGGGCGTGCGGGATCTGGTGGTCGTCGAGACGGGCGACGCTTTGCTGATCTGCTCGCGCGAGCAGTCGCAGGATGTGGGCAAGATCGTGAAATGGCTCGAGCAGAAGGGCATGCGGAAGCTACTCTAGATACCGAGCCTTTGACGAGAGCCGCGCGACGTGTTGTGTTAAACAGTTGGCGAGCGCCATTTTCCATGAGTCTTCGGCAGCAAATCAGAACGACAACGCATCCAAATATTGACGCTTGATCCGGCCAGTTTCTGTTTACAATCTGTGTGCTGGCTGGCCTCGACGATCGGGTGTGTGTTCCTCAGTTTGCGACTGAAATTCCGAATCGCGTAATCGATTTACCCGTTCAAGGAGCGAAATCTTAATGCGGTTGCACAAGACGAGCTGCTTCCAGATTTCCAGCGTCCTCTTTCGCATTTTTCTCTTCGTACTGCTGCTGGGGGGAACGTTTGCGGCACGGGCGGATACTGCTCCCTTCGACCTGACGGGGCCGCGCGTGGAAATGCGCGTAACGCGCGCGGGCAAAACGCTCCCGATTTCCGATGTCGCCAATCTGCAGGCAGGAGATCGTCTGTGGATTCATCCGGAGTTTCCCGACAGCCAGTCGGTTCATTATTTGCTGGTCGTCGCGTTCCTGCGCGGGACCACGAATCCACCTCCGGATGACTGGTTCACTCGCGCGGACAGTTGGACGAGAAAGGTGCGTGAAGAAGGGATCGTCGTCACCGTGCCGCAGGGCGCCCAGCAAGCTTTGTTGTTCCTAGCTCCGGAAACCGGTGGAGGTTTCGGCACGCTGCGGTCGGCAGTTCAAGGAAGGCCGGGAACCTTCGTTCGAGCATCGCAGGATCTGGATCAGGCAAGCCTGGATCGCTCGCGCCTCGACAGGTACCTTGCCGAGGTGAAGCGCACCTCCGACTGGAATCCGAAGGAGCTGAAGGAACGCTCGGAAGAGCTCGCGCGGACTCTGCATATCAAGGTCGATCAGCAATGTTTTGACAAGCCGACGGAACAGCAGGAGCCTTGCCTGACTCAGGGTAGCGATCAACTCGTTCTCGGCGACGCGCACACGCAATCGATGGTCGCCGCGCTTACATCGGGAGCGTCCGCGAACTTGATCGGAGCGGTCAGCTCGACTCCCCTTGCCGGGGCGGGCACGTTCAGCCCGTACGTTGGAACGGTGCTCGACCTGGCGCGGCTCATGGGAAATCTGCACACCGCCGAGTATCAGTACATTCCGGCGCTGGCGCGTCCGGACACGGATGAGCTGAACCTTCGGCTGAATAGTCCGCCCTCGTTTCGCAATCCGAAATCGGTGCTCGTCGTGGGCTTGCCGGCGGTGGAAGCGGCGCAGCTTCCGCCACTCCAGGCCGTGGACGCGAGCCAGGTTTTTTGTCTGCACAAGACGCCGCTCGTTCTGCCTGTGGGCGGCGCGCCGCTTGTGTTTTCGACGAACATGGCACATGACTTCGTGCTTCGCGTGCCTGAGAAGTCTGGCAAGACGATCGATCTGCCTGCCGCAGCCGATCCGGCGCGAGGAGGATTCGTGGTCGATACGCGCCCGGTCCCGACCGACACGATCGTTTCACAAGTGAAGGCGACGCTTTACGGACGCTGGGGTTTCGAAGCGTTTGAAGGTCCAAGTTTCAATCTGCGCGATGCGCACTCGGTTAAGTGGACGGTTCCAGCCACGGATCAGGGCGCGCTCGTCGTTGGCCGCCAGGACACGTTGCATCTCGAATCGGACTGCGCGGTTTGCGTCGATTCGGTTACCGTTCGCGACGCGCAGGACCGCGAACTGACGGCCACATGGAAGATTCTGAAGCCGGACGAGCTCGAAGTGCACGTCCCCCTGCAAAATAAGAGAACGGGCGTGATGACTGTGCGTGTGAAGCAGTTCGGCCTTAAGGAGCCCGACGAGCTTCCTTTGATCGCGTATTCCGAGGCAGCGCATCTCGATCATTTCACGTTCAATGCCGGCGACCACCAGGCGCTGCTCGTTGGGACCAGGTTGGACGAGGTGAAGGCGCTCAAAATCGAGGGAGTGGAGTTCGTTCCGGGGGCGCTCACGCGCGCCGGGCAGAAGGATCAGTTGCCTTTGCTGGCTTCGACGACAATTCCCGTCGGCGCGTTGAAACCGGATCAGACCATCGTTGCGCACGTGGCGCTAAAGGACGGCCGTACCCTGGATTTGCCGTCGGCCGTGGAACCGCCGCGTCCGGAAGTCACGCTGATCGGAAAGAGCATACAACCGGGGCCCAGCCCGTCGGCGATTCGATTCGCCAGTCAGGATCAGCTTCCACAGGACAGCCGCCTGTCGTTCTTCCTGAAGACAGTGACGCCGAAGAAATTTCCGCGAAGCGAAAAAATCGAGGTGGCCACGGAAGACGAATCGTTCGACGTGTCGCTCAGCATTTCCGACGGCAACCTGGTATTGCAGGATGCCGAGACAGTGCTAGCTATGCTCGATCCCGTGAAGAGCTTCGGGCCGTCCGCGTTCGGCGCTCTCCGTTTTCGTCCCGTGAGCGAGGATGGAGCGAAGGGAGATTGGCAGCCGCTGGCGCGCCTGGTCCGCATCCCATCGCTGAAAGAAGTGCGCTGCCCGGATTCTCCGGACAGGCCATGCACGCTCAGCGGGACGAATCTATTCCTGATTGATTCGGTGGCGTCCGATGCGCAGTTCACGCACAACATGCCCGTTCCGCTCGGATTCGCCGACAGCACGCTCACCGTTCCCCGGCCGAATGGGACTCTGCTCTATATCAAATTGCGAGACGATCCAACAACCGTAAATACGGTCGTCCTGCCCGTGCTACCGGAATAGCCGGCAGCGCGGTTGCGCCCGCGCCCGAGCGCTCCAACGACAATTTGGTCTAGCCGGGGGCGGGATTCCCTGGGCCCGCGCTTCTCCGCAGAAATCGTATCGCTTATACTGCCCTCATGACGCAGATCAAGTTCGGGACCGACGGATGGCGCGGAATCATCGCCGAGGACTTCACCTACGAGAACGTGCGCAAGGTGGCGCACGCGATCGCTCGGTACGTGGTTCGAGCTGAGCGGTCTGATCGCGGTGTCGTGGTGGGATACGACACGCGTTTTGGATCGGAGCGCTTCGCGCGTGTTGCGGCTGAGACGTTAACGGCTGCCGGAATTCCGGTTTCGCTCGCCGCCGAGGCTTGCCCAACGCCGACTGTTTCGCTGCTCGTGCGATTGCGCGGAGCTGCCGCCGGAATCCAAATCAGCGCAAGCCACAATCCGTATCAATGGAACGGCCTGAAACTCAAGGCGAGCTACGGCAGCTCCGCCTCGCCCGCTATCGTCGCGCAAGTGGAGTCTGAAATCGCGAAGGTGCTTCGCGAAGGAGTTCCGGCGTTGCCGCCACGCGAGGATTTGCTCCATTCGCTGGACGCGCGCACGCCGTATCTCGAGAAGCTCAGCGAACTAGTCGATTGGGACCGCCTGCGGGCGGCCAAATTGCGTTTTCTGATCGATCCGATGCATGGCGCGGCGCGCGGGCTCCTCCGCGATCTGTTTCGCCGCAACGGGATCGAATGCGAAGAAATCCGGGGGACGCGGGACCCGCTCTTCGGCGGCGTGAATCCAGAGCCCATCGAGCCGCACGTGGAAGCGCTGCGCCGCGCGTTGCGCGAGGGCAAATTTGACGCAGGATTCGCTTTCGACGGCGACGGCGACCGCATTGGAGCCATGGATCCCGACGGGACTTTCATTACGCCGCACCAGATCTTTTCCATTTTGTTCTGGCATCTGGCCGGAACGCGGAAGCTGGCGGGGAACGTCGCAAAAACCTTTTCGACCACGAAGATGATCGACAAAATCGCGGTGAAGTTCGGACGCGAGGTCTTCGAAACTCCGATCGGGTTCAAATACATTTGCGACCGCATGCTCGAGAGCGACATCCTGCTGGGCGGCGAAGAAAGCGGCGGCATCGGCACGAAGCTCTATTTGCCGGAGCGCGACGCAACCGTGAGCGCTCTGCTACTGGCGGAAGTGATGGCCTGGCACGGTAAAACGCTGAACCAACTGGTTGCGACGCTCCATCGCGAGTTCGGCGAACATCATTACGGGCGCGTCGACCTTACGCTCAAGCTCGGGCAGAAGGAAAAGGCGATCGAATATTTCTCGAATGGCAAGTTGGGGCGCATTCTCGATTGGCCAATTGTCCGACGGGAGAGTCTGGACGGCATGAAGGCCTATCTTGGCGATGTGGGGTGGGTCATGGTGCGCGCGTCGGGTACAGAGCGCATGCTTCGCGTTTATGCGGAGACAATTCGTCCGGAAACGACGCGGCGTGTCTTGGACGAAGTTGTGGCCGTCGTTCGCGGGCTCTGATCTATTTCGGCGCGACGCGAGGCTCGATGTCGAGCCGGCGGAATACTGAAAACGGGGAAGGCACTCATGAGGCGGCGGCTCTATACGCTCGATGTTTTCACCACGAAGCCGTACTCGGGCAACCCCCTCGCGGTGGTCACCGACGGCGACGGTCTTTCGCAAGCGCGGATGCAGGACATCGCGCGCGAGATGAATCTATCGGAAACGGTGTTCGTGCAGAAGCCGACGAGCGACCGCGCGCTCGCGCGTCTGCGCATTTTCACCACCACGCGCGAACTTCCGCTCGCCGGGCATCCCGTGATCGGCACCTGGTTCCTGCTCGCTACGCTGGGCGTGGTGCCGGCGTCATCCGAGGGAAGCGTTCACATGATGCAGCAGACCGGCGCCGGAATTCTGCCGGTCGAATTGAGCGTTTCGCGACGGGCGGCCGGCGCTCGTTACCATGACGCAAAAGCCCGCGCGCTTTGCACCCGCGAAGCTGAACCGCGCAAAACTCGCCGCCGCGCTCGGCCTGAAGCCGAGCGATTTCGACGCACGCTTGCCGCTGGAATTCGTTTCCACCGGAATCTTCAACCTAATGGTGCCGATCAAGCGGCGTGCGAGCCTGGGACGCATTCACATGAACATGCGGCGCGCTGGCTCAACTGATTTCGCGAGGCGGCGTGATGGCTTACTGCTTCGCGCTGGACGGAAACGGGCACGCTTTCGCTCGCGGAATGCTGCCCTGGGGGCATGGTGGAAGATCCGGCGACCGGTTCTGCCGCGGGCTCGCTTGCCGCGTATCTGGTTCGGAACGAACGGCTGCGCGAGGGACAGACTCTCATGATCGAGCAGGGAATCGAGATGGGGCGGCCGAGTCAAATTCGCGCGGAAATCAAGTCGGACCGCGGACGCCTCGTGCCAAAGGTCAGCGGGTCCGCAGTTCCCATTCTCGAAGCGCACATCGAGGCGTGACTCACCGAGGTGTTCGCCCGCAGCGTCCGTGATTCGTTGGGCATCGCGCGCGCGGAATCATTTGGCCTCCAACTTCTTGAGAGCGGCGTCGAGAATCCCGTTTAGAAACGCGGGGGCCTCTTCCGAAGAGAATTTTTTGGCGAGCTCGAGAGCCTCGTCGATCACCACTTTGGGCGGCGCAGTTCCGGAACGGAATTCGTAAATCGAGAGCCGCAAAATACTCCGATCGATCGCAGCCAGGCGTTCGAAGCCGCCAATTCTCGGAGAGTTCGGTGACCATCTATCCGCGGCATCAGTCTGAGCGACTGCGCCTTCGAAAAGCTCGTTCGCAAATTTGCGCGTTTGTTCCGCAGCGCGCGCCGTCTTCCAGAAGTGCTGCTCGATGCGAGACGGGCTCTGATGGGCCATATCCCATTCAAAGAGCATCTGCAGCGCAAATTCGCGGGACTTGTGGCGAAGCGTCATACGGGCTCGCAGCCGACGGCGAGCGGCGATGCTTCGATCCGGACGTGCGAATCGCAGAGAGCATGTCAGCGGCGGGAAGAGCGGCGCGATCTGACCGCTGGCGCAGAAGTCTTCCCGAGTTTGCGCACGAGCTGCGCCATCTCAATCGCGTTGACGCCGGCTTCGTAGCCTTTGTTGCCGCTCTTGAGGCCCGCGCGGTCGATGGCCTGCTCGAGCGTGTCGCAAGTCAAGACGCAAAATGCCATGGGAACGCCGGTATCGAGCTGCGCGAGCTGAATGCCGCGCGCGGTTTCCGAAGCAACGTAATCGTAGTGCGACGTTTCGCCACGCAGGACGCAGCCGATGCAAATGATCGCGTCGAAGCGGCCAGTCGCGGCCAGCTTTTTCGCAGCGATCGCGATCTCGAACGAGCCCGGCACGCGGACGACTTCGATCTGCTTCTCGCTTGCGCCGCCGCGTTCGAGCGCATCGAGCGCGCCTGCGAGAAGGCGGTCGGTGATGAACTGTTGAAGCGGCTGACGACGATGCCGAAACGCAGGCCTTCGGCGTTCAGCCGGCCGCGAATTTCGGTTGGCTTCAGCGGACTCATCAGCGCCCCTGAAACTTCGCGGGCCGCTTTTCGAGAAAGGCGCGCGTGCCCTCGCGCATGTCTTCGGTCGCGCAGCAAAGCCCGAACAGCGTCGCTTCGAGGAACAAGCCTTCTTCCTGCGTCATCTCCATTCCATGTTCCATCGCTTCCATCGCGTACTTCACGGCGAGCGGCGCATTTGCGATGATCTTTCGCGCGATCGCTTCGGCCGTCGCGAGAAGTTCGGCAGGCTCGGTGACGCGATTCACGAGGCCGATGCGCAGCGCTTCTTCCGCCGTGATCATTTCGCCGGTAAGAATCAGCTCGTGCGCCACGCCTTTGCCGCACAGCCGCGCGAGTCGCTGAGAGCCGCCGTATCCGGGAAGAATTCCCAGCTTCACTTCCGGCTGGCCGAGCTTCGCATTCCGGCTGGCGATGCGCATCGTGCAAGCCAGCGCCAGTTCGCATCCGCCACCGAGCGCGAAACCGTTGATCGCAGCGATCGACGGCTTGCCCATCGTTTCCAGACGATGGATGATTTCCTGGCCGTAGAGCGAAAATTCTTTGCCGTCAACGGGCGTGCGCTGCGCGAGTTCGTTGATGTCCGCGCCCGCAACGAACGCTTTTTCGCCCGCGCCGGTGAGGATCAGCACGCGAACGGAATTGTCACCGCTGAGCGGCATTCAGGCAATCGCCAAGTTCGTCGATCGTTTTGCGATTCAGCGCATTCAGCACGTTCGGACGATTGAACGTGATCCGCGCGATCTGATCTTTGACGTCGTAGAGCAGATTTTCGTAGGGCATGCGCCGTTCCCTGTTCCGTTTGGATTTTCGATTTTCGATTTTCGTCGTCAGCTCAATTGCATCGGTTTTGGCTTGGCCGGATCGGCGTAATCGTAGAAGCCGCGGCCGGTTTTTCGCCCGTTCCAGCCGGCAAGGACCATACGTTTCAGCAGTGGCGGCGGTGCGAAGCGCTTCTCCTTGAATTCATCGAACATGATGTTCGCGATGTAGTAGGTCGTATCGAGACCGACGAAATCGAGCAGCGTGAGCGGGCCCATCGGATGACCGCAGCCGAGCTTCATGGAATTGTCGATATCCTCGATCGAGCCGACGCCCTCTTCGAGCGCTCGCACCGCGTCGAGAAGATACGGCACGAGCAGGCGGTTGACGATGAAGCCGGTGCGATCGGTCGTGCGCACGGGCGTCTTGCCCACCTTTGCCGCGAACGCCAACACTTCCTCGAAAACCTTCGGATCCGTGGCAATCGTGCGAATCACTTCCACGAGCTTCATGACCGGCACGGGATTGAAGAAATGCAGGCCGAGGAAGCGGTCCGGGCGCTGCGTGAACGTCGCCATCTCCGTGATGGAAAGAGAGGAAGTGTTGCTTGCGAAGATCGCGCTCTGCGGGCAGACCGCATCGAGCGAGGACCACAGTTCGCGCTTCGCAGGCAACTGCTCGATGATCGCTTCGACGATCAGGTCGCATTCCTTCAGGTCGTCGAGATTCGTCGTGCCGCGCAGGCGCCCGCGGACCTGGTCGCGATCCGAAGCGGTCAGAGTTCCTTTCTCGACCAGGCGACCCAGGTTCTTTTCGATGGATTTCAGGCCTTTTTCGACAAGCGGCGCCGAAACCTCGCGCACGATGACAGGGAAGCCCGCCTGTGCAGCCACCTGCGCGATGCCCGAACCCATCAGGCCGCAGCCCACGACTCCCACTCTTTCGATCGGCATTTCCGCTCCCGGCGAATTCAACTTTGCGTGTAGTAGGGTACGGGAAAAATCAATTTCGTGCCAGCGTTCCCCGCGACCGAAGCCGGAGCATCGAGCCAAGAACGCAGGCATCCGGCTTGGGATGAAGGGTTTGTCGAAGATCTGGAAACGCACTATCGGAGTACGGGGAGTCACGAAAAGAGCGGAGAGGTGACGATTAACGAATCGGTTTGCAGCCCGCTTGCGGTGGGGATGCGCGTCGGAGCAGTGCTAACGGGAAGGGTGAAAACAGGACGCCCCGTCACTGCCGCTGCGCCGGCGGTTTACGACTGACGCGGTGAGGAAAAACCGCAACGAGGAGTCCAAGCTCGCCGCGCTTACCTCGCCGACAGCGCACGTCGCGCCGATGCCTTTGCCTAGGCGGCGGATTCCACGACCATAGCGATACCCTGGCCGCCGCCGATGCAGGCGCTGGCGATTCCATAACGCGCGCCACGCCGGCGCAGTTCGAGAAGCAGCGTCAGCACCAACCGCGTGCCTGTGGCGCCGAGCGGATGGCCCAGCGCGATCGCGCCGCCGTTGACATTGGTTTTCTCGCGGTCGAGGCCGAGAAGCTTTTCGACGGCGAGATACTGTGCCGCGAATGCCTCGTTCACTTCGATCAAGTCGATTTGGTCGAGTTTCAAATTCGGCGAGTGCCAGCGCCTTCTTGATTGCCGGAACCGGTCCAATGCCCATGATGCGCGGATGACGCCGACTGCGGCCCACGAAACGATGCGGCCGAGCGGTTTCCAGCCGCGCTCTTTGGCGATTTTCGCGTGAGTCACGACGACGGCGGCGGCGCCGTCGACGATGCCGCTGGCGTTGCCGGCGGTGACGATGCCGTCTTTGCGAAACGCCGGCGGCAGGGCTTGAAGAATTTCCAGCGTGGTGTCCGGCCGGCGATGATCGTCGTCCGAAACGGTGATCGTCTTCTTGCCTTTCTTCACTTCGACCGGAACGATTTCCTCTTTCATGCGGCACGCTCGAAAGGCGGCTTCGGCGGCATGCTGGCTGCGAAGCGCGTACTCGTCGGACGCCTCGCGCGTGATCCCTTGCTCGGCGGCAAGATTTTCGGCGGTTTCGGACATGCTGAAGCCGCAATAGGTATCGAACAGCCCGGACGCCAGCGAATCTTCGAGCTTTCCTTCTCCCAGCCTGAAACCCGACCGCGCGCCGCGAATCACGTGGGGCGCCTGCGACATATTTTCCGTTCCGCCGGCAAGCACAACTTTCGCTTCGCCGAGCAGGATGCGATGCGCAGCCTGGCTGATCGCCTCGATCCCCGAGCCGCAAAGCCGGTTCACCGTCACGGCGGGCGCTTCGCTCCGGCAACCCCGCTTTCAAGCCGACGTGGCGCGCGCCGTAGAGGGCGTCGGCGCTGGTCTGCATCACGTTGCCGAAAATAACGTGGTCGAAGCTCAGAAGCGCCAACTCCGGATCGGCGAATCGCCTCGCGCGCGGCCGCGGCTGCCGAGATCGATTGCGGTGGTTGAATCGAAGGCCCCCATGTAACGCGTCATCGGAGTGCGCGCCCCGCGCGACAATGACGACGTCGTTTACGAACATGATCGACCTCCGGAATTGAATCGGGCGAGGCATTAGCCGCCCCGCGATTGAATTTACTCACTTAAGGTGTCGCTAGCGCCACGAGCGTATCACCGCCGCGCTGGCGCGCCTCATCGAGACCGAATTCGGCTCGATTGATGATTTCGGTGACGCGATCCTCGGTTTCATCTCCGGGGCGGGAAGCCGACTCGGCGGCCACGGCGCTTACGGTAAGATCCACTCCCCACGAGGGCCGGACGGCTGCGGCCACCTGCCGCAATTTCTCCGCGAGGGCCTGAGCATTTTCGAGCGAAGTGCTCGGAAGAACGAAAGCGAGCGACCAGGCCGTGTACTTGACGATCAGATCGGTCTGGCGAATCGACGACGCCAGCGCCCGGGCGAGTTCGTCGACATAGCTTTCGATAGCCGCTTCGCCGTGCTGCCTCAGCAACTCGCCGCCGCGGTCGGCTTGCAGGATGATCAACGACAGCGACGTTCCCTGCGAACGCGCGCGGTTCGCTTCCGCCAGCAGACAATCGAGGTACGCGCTGCGGTTCAGGATGCCCGTCTTTTCGTCGGCGACCGAAAGCGATCGAACCAGCGAGCGCAAGCGCGTGTGATTCACGGAAATCAGGAGCTGATCGCCAACCGCCTGTAGAAAGAACGTTTCGTTTGCTTTCCACGCGCGCACTTTCGAGTCCGCAACGACCAGCGCTCCCACGGACGATTGGGTATCCTTGTTCGTGAGGATCACTCCGAGGGCGGACTCCATGCTCAGTTCGGCCAGCGCAGGAAGGGAGGAGGCGTTCAACTCGACGCCGCCGAGCGAATCCGGAACCGAGGTGGAAACAAGCGATGCGATTGAAGCGACGCGCGCGGCGGTCGCTGCAGACAAGCCTGGCGAGGAATATTCGGCGGTGGCCTGGCCGGCCTCCGCCGACGCGCCAACCGCGACAAGGCAGCGCGCCACTCCGAGGTACTTGCCGATCTCGGCGGCCGTCGTCGCGAGCACTTCCTGGGGCGTAGCTTGACGATACATCAGC
Source organism: uncultured Acidobacteriota bacterium (assembly GCA_963753475.1). Classification (GTDB taxonomy): domain Bacteria; phylum Acidobacteriota; class Terriglobia; order Acidiferrales; family UBA7541; genus Palsa-295. The sequence goes on along the minus strand of CAVWCN010000013.1, from coordinate 75,160 downwards.
CGGTTGATCTCAGCGATGGCCGTCAGATCGCGGTGCATTTCCGCCGCGGAAGTGCCTGGAACGCTTGATGTTGTCGCGCCCTCGGCGGGAGCCCCGGACGACGCCGACCCGGGACCAGCCGCGCCCGACGATATGGGCGCGATTCTGCGGGGTTCTCCCTTCGGCCACCAGTTCGCGCGTTCGTACACGGCTCGCAGCCGCTCGTTCGTTTCCCCTTCGCCCGGAAAAAGCTCCGCAATTTTTTCGAGCCGCTCGACCGCTTTGGTCTGCAGTCCGTACTGCAGGAAAATCTCGACCTGCACGATCAGGTCTTCCAGGGCTTGTTCCTTGCGTTGCTCGTCGGAGATGGCAGCCGTTGCGCCGGGTTCGGCGCCGGCGCCGGAAAAGCCGCCGCCCGTGCGGGGGAGACGGTCGCAGCCTTCGCGGCGCGCCCGACGATGTTCTGCAGAAAACCGGGATCGGCTTTGCCCTGGAGTCTCTCGATCCGCTCGTGATTGCGGTAGTCGTACGGGTCGATATCGACCAGCCGGTCGAGCGCATCGCAAGCTTCTTTGATGCTGGCCCGCCCGAAGATAGAGATCGAACAAGCGAACGAGAGCGTCGAAATATTTCGTCTCGCGATTCAATTCCTCGCAGATTTTCGCCACGGCCTCCGCGATGCGGAGCGAATTCGGATACGCGGCGGAGATCCGGTCCATCTGCGCGGACAAGCTTCAACCTCGCTTGCGAACGCCGCGCATCCAGTCCTTCGTCTGGAAGAGAATCGCGGCGGCTTTGTTCGTCCTGTCCTTCGCGGCTGCATAGGCGCCGGCAAGTTCGAAACAGTTTCGAGAATCCTTCGGGTTTTTCTTTGTAGTAGGCCTCGAAGATTTCGCGCGCGCGGTCGAGGCGGTGAGTGCGCAGCAGCGACTCGCCGAAGAGAGCGAGAAAGTGCCGTGTCCTTTTCGTTCGCAGCGATGGGATCGAGCAGCGCGTACGGCACCTTCGGCGTCGCCCTTGCGCAGGCGGGCTTCGGCAAAGAGCAGAGCGCCGGTGCGATCGTCGGGGGAAAGATGGTGCGCGCGGCCGAAATATTCGATCGCTTCATCGATGCCGCCGCAAGCCTGGGTCAGCTGGCCGGCGCGGAGGTAGCTGCGGGTGGCGAGGTCGCGATGGCCGAGGCGCTCGCGCGAGTTCGCCGAGTACGACGTGGCGCGCCGGGATTTTCGGGATCGAGGAGCGCGATGCTTTCGTAGCAGGCGAGCGCTTCCATATCGCGCTGTTGCTGCTGGTAAGCCGGGCGGCGGCGCCGAATTGCTCGATGGCTTCGCTCGGTGCGGTTCTGTTTTTGGAGCAGGAGCCGGCATAGCGCATCAGGCGGTCGGGCGGCTGCGGGAACGCGCGAAGAAAACGCGTGAAGATTGCCGTGGCTTTCGAGGCGTCGCCGGCGTCGACGAGGCGGTCGAACTGGGTCCCGTAATAATTGGGCGGCTTTGAGAGCGGGTCATTCAGCCGGGTATAGATGTCGGCGAGAGCCTGGATGGCTTCCTGGTTGGCAGGCACTTCGTCGAGGACCGCCTGGTATTCGACGAGTGGCCTCGCGAAGTTTGTTCTTTTCGAGAGCTGCGGCGCGCCCGTTCGAGGTGTTTAGTGATTTCCTGAGGCCATGCCGTTCTTTCAGCGTCCGCGGGCGTGAGGCAGCTTCCCATCTCTGCCCTCAGCGGCGGGGAGCCGCAGGACGCGGGCAGCGCGTGGGATACCGGCGCGCGGGGACGTAAGAAACAATATATACGGAGCGTGCCGCCTCGCTCAAATCGAAGTTCGCTCCGCCGCGCCAAAGCCTAACGCCGGCTACGCTCGTCTCGCCCTGCCTGGCGAGATCGCATCCCCCAATCGGTTCCTTCATGAACCGGCGGGGGACCGCGAAACCTCTCCCGAAATTCCCGACACCCTTTCGCGCATGGTGCGCAACGTCATCCCGCTCTGGACCAGCGCCGCGAACCCCAGAAAAATGAAGGGAACCGTGAGCGCAAACCACGCGAAAAACGAGAAGCCGGCGGCCGTGGTTTTCTCCACGCCAAAGACGCTCACTCCGAGGACGCAGAAAAATTGGTACGATCCGACGTTAGCCGGAGCGTTAGGCAGGGACACGCCAAGATTGATCACTAGCAACACCACGACGCAAGCCATGAACGAGAGTCCTAAACCGTACGACCTCACCATGGCCCACAATGCGAGGACTTGGAAAACGGGCATGGCCATCGACGTCAAGACGGCCGGGTAAAAGCTCGGCGCAGTGCCCATCGCATGCAAACCCGTGAGGGCGCTCAGGATTTTTCCAGGTATGTGCGTCTTGCTGGTTGGGATCTCTTGATTGGCTCCCAGCTTGAATTCCAGGTACAAGATCAGCGCGACGATGATCGCCACCAGCGCCAGCGTCACGATCCCCAGAATGTCGGCGGCGCGTTTGAAACGCTGGGGCAGCTCGACAAACAGCGAGACGACGCCCAGCGAAGCTGTCGCGACCACCAGATCAATCAGCCGCTCGACGCCGACGGATCCCAACACGCGGCCCAGCGTAATCTCCTCCTGGTTGGAGATCAGATAGCTGCGCAGGAACTCGCCGGGCCTCAGGGGAAAAACAAGGTTTGCAAACAGTCCCGCGAAAACGGCGCGGGTCGTGCGCGTCAGCCGAACTCGAGCGAAGGGAGTCAGCAGAAACTTCCATCGCAGCGCCTGGACCAGATAGCTGATCACGTCAAACGTCATGCCCAGCAGAACCCAGCTCCAGTTGACGTTGGCCATTTGGCGCAACGATTTCACGATGTGGAAGTCGTGCAGGACCCACACCAGGCTCAGTACGGCCAGGCTGTACCCGACAATGGCGAGAATCTTCGATCTTTTTCCGCGTACTTTTTCGAAGAGACTCATTAACCCTGTGAACTCCGTTCCCTTGCGCGGAAAATTCAACGAGCAGCAGACGTCGTGGTAGAATCGCGCGAACCGGCCTGAACGGCGCCACTTCCCGGGCCGGTCCCATATTTCTCTCGTCGCCTGCAGACAAGGCGAAAGCAACCGCCCTTTCAGGCGTGCACTCGCCGGAAACTGGTGCCCTTCCGCCCCGGGGCGGTCAAAACCCGCTAAAGCCTACGATAACACCCTCTCTCAGGCAATCTCTCATCCTATCCCGGGCCCGCACAGCCTTTTAGGATGGCGCTGAATCTTGACCCCGAGTCCTTATGGTTAGCAATCCGGGCGACTATACTGATACGATTGTGTGCACACTTTGCATGAGCTTGTTCGACGGATCGAGACAGCCGGCTCAGGCCGACTCGAGGAGGAGAAACATGCCGGAGGAGAGCAAGGAAGAATTGCTGGCTCGCATTGCGGATCTCGAAAAGCAGGTCGGCGGCAGAAAACGAGGGACCCTTGAGTTCCGTGTCGGAGAAAAGGGCGGCGTCAGCGTCTACGGGCTCGGCCGCTTTCCGGTCACGCTCTATTACGAACAGTGGATTCGCCTGCTCGATTCCGCCGAAGGTCTCCGCGCTTTCCTCGAAGAGAACAAGCACAGGCTCAAGCTGAAGGATCGGGAGTAACTCAGGAAATAGATGGATCCGCAGTTCATCCGCAATTTCTGCATCATCGCGCATATCGACCACGGCAAGTCCACGCTGGCCGACCGCCTGCTCGAGCTGACCGGCGCGCTCAGCCAGCGCGAAATGAGCGCGCAGGTGCTCGACTCGATGGACCTCGAGCGCGAGCGCGGCATCACGATCAAGGCGAAGAGCATTCGCCTGCATTACACGGCAAGCGATGGCAACGAATATCAGCTCAACCTGATCGACACCCCCGGCCACGTCGATTTTTCCTACGAAGTTTCCCGCGCGCTTTCCGCTTGCGAGGGCGCGCTGCTGGTCGTCGACGCCAGCCAGGGCGTTGAGGCGCAGACCGTGGCCAACGCGTTTCTCGCCGCGCAGCACAATCTCGACAATCATTCCGGTCATCAACAAGATCGACTTGCCCGCCGCGCAGCCCGAGCAGCTCGAAGGAGCAGATCGAAAACGTGCTGGCGATTCCCGCCGACAGACGCGCTGCTGATCAGCGCGAAGAGCGGCCTGGGCGTGGAGGATGTGCTCGAAGCGATCGTGGAGCGCGTGCCGCCGCCAAAGGGTTCGGCCGAAGCGCCGCTGCACGCGCTGATTTTCGACTCCTGGTTCGACCCTTATCGCGGCGCCGTGGTTCTGGTGCGCGTGATGGAGGGCCGCATCACGCCGCACATGAAGATTCGCCTGTGCTGCGAACGACGAAGTCTATGAAGTGGAAGCCCTCGGCGCGCTCACGCCCAAACCGGTGGTTCTCGACGAGCTTGCCGCCGGCGACGTCGGGTTTCATCGTCGCCAATATCAAGCGGGTGGCCGACGCTCGCGTGGGCGACACCGTGATCGAAGCCGCGCGCCCCGCCCCGCCGCTTCCCGGCTTCGAAGCCATCAAGCCCATGGTCTTTGCCGGCCTGTTTCCCGTCATCGCCACCGATTACGAAAATCCTGCGCGACGCCCTCGGGAAATTGCAGCTGAACGACGCCGCGTTTTTCTACGAACCGGAAAATTCCGTGGCGCTCGGATTCGGCTTCCGCTGCGGCTTCCTCGGCCTGCTGCACATGGAGATCGTGCAGGAGCGTCTGGAGCGCGAATTCAACATCGACCTGATCACCACCGCGCCCAGCGTGCGATACCGCATCACCACCACGGCGGGCGACGTGCTGGAAGTCGATAACCCCACGAAATTTCCGCCGCCCACTGCAATTGCCAAGATCGAAGAGCCGATGATCACCGCCATGATCATCACTGCGGAGGATTCGGTCGGGGCGGTCCTGCAACTGTGCGAGGAAAAGCGCGGCGTGCAGAAAAATTTCGAATACCTCTCGCCGACGCGCGTCATGCTCACGTACGAAATGCCGCTCAACGAAATCGTGCTCGATTTCTACGACCGGCTGAAGAGCGCATCGCGCGGCTATGCTTCGCTCGACTATCACCTGGCGGGCTATCGCGAATCCGATCTGGTGAAGCTCGACGTGCTCGTCGGCGGCGAGCCGGTTGATGCGCTGACGATCGTCTGCCATCGCGACCAGTCCTACGAACGCGGCCGCGAGCTTGTCACGCGCCTGCGCAAACTGATTCCGCGCCAAATGTTTGAGGTTCCCGTGCAGGCCGCCATCGGCAGCCGCGTCATCGCGCGCGAAAACGTCAGCGCCATTCGCAAGAACGTGCTTGCCAAGTGCTACGGCGGCGACATCACGCGCAAACGCAAACTTCTCGAAAAGCAGAAAGAAGGGAAGAAGCGCATGAAGCGCGTCGGCCGCGTCGATATTCCCCAGGAAGCGTTCCTTGCCGTCCTCAAAGTTTCCGGCAGCACCGCCGAGGAATAGCGCCTTTTCCGCGCGCCTGAGGGTCGAATGGCATCACCAGCTTCCGCATATACGACAAGAGAATTATCGACGAAAACCTGGCACGATTTTGAGAAGCTCTTCTCGCAAGGGAACGGCTGGGATTTTTGTCAGTGCATGCATTTTCAGCGCTCTTGCTCTTTGCCTAAGAGCGAGTGGCTGCCCACCAGGCGTGAACGAGGTGTGAGGAATCGCCGGCAAAAGAAGAAACTCGTCGAGCAGGGTTGCGCCCACGGAATCCTGGTCTACGCTGACGGCGAGCCGGTTGGATGGTGCCAATACGGACCCAGGGAAGAACTTCCCCGCATCGATAACAGCCGCAAATATAAGAATCTCGCGCCCGATCCAGGCACCGAAAAATCTTGGCGAATCACCTGCTTCGCTGTTCTCAAAAAGCATCGCAAACACGGCGTCGCGAGCGCTGCACTCAACGCCGCGCTGGAAGCCATCAAACGCAAGGGAGGAGGCCTCGTGGAAGCTTATCCGATTACTCGCTGGGAGACTCGCGCCTTCGGTAACGAATCCACGCACGGCACCTGTTCGATGTTCGAGAAGGCCGGCTTCAAGGTCGTCGCCCCATTCGGCAGCACCCGCTTCAGCACTCACGTCGTGGTGCGCAGAACTGTTTGAGCTCAAAGGCAGTTTTCTCCGTGCTCTCCATTTCCTCGGTGCGCGTCTTGGTTGTCTTTTAGCTCTTTTTCGTTCGGCGGACGGTGGCATCGATTTCGCCGCGGGCGAGGCGCACGGAAATGTCGTCGCCGGGCGCCACCTGATCCGGCGAGCGCAAAACTTTTCCCGACGCATCGTAGGCAATCGCGTAGCCGCGTTCGAGCAGTTGATATGGACTGCGCTCGCTGAGCTGGATCGTCGCGGCCTCGAGCCGGCGTTTCTTCGCAGCCAGCAGACGGTCGATCCTCACCATCAGGTCAGCCGATAACCTTTCCCGTCTGCGCTGCACGCGGCTCACGCGCGCACGCAAATCCGTTCGCGCCAGCCGGAAGCGCAACGACTCAAAGCCGCGGTGCTTGCGTGTCACGGCTCGCTCGAGCCCGGCGCGGAGGCCCTCACGCCCCTGCTCGATTCGCCGCCGCAACGTCACAGCCCGTGCGCGCAAATCGAACGACGAAATTTGCGCTCCTGCTCTTGTCAGCCTTTGCCGCCCGCTCGCCAGCTTCAGCCGCAGCACATCCGTCATAATGCCGGAGAGATCATCCACCCGTTGCGCCCGCCGCCGGAGCAGCATTTCGATCTGCCGGAAACCACGGTGCGCTTCGAGATCGCGTACACGGTGCCGCCATTCAGAAAGAACGAAGCGCAGCCGCTGCACGATTCTCCGTTGATGCTCCGCGATGTGCCGCTCGAACTCGTCGCGCGAGCGAAGCACGATTTCCGCCGCCGCCGAAGGTGTTGCCGCACGCAGGTCGGCAACGAAATCGGCGATCGTGAAATCCGTTTCGTGGCCGACACCGGTAATGACGGGAATCGCCGAGCCCGCTATGGCCCGCGCGACCGCCTCTTCGTTGAACGCCCGCAAATCCTCGAGCGAGCCGCCGCCGCGCGCGACGATCAGCACCTCCGCGAATTTCACGCGATTGAAATAACGCAGCGCGTGAACGATTTCGGCCGCGGCGCCGTCGCCCTGCACGCTCACCGGATAAATCTGCACGTGAACGTTCGCGAAGCGCCGCTTCAGAACGCGCAGAATGTCGCCAATCGCAGCGCCTTTCGACGACGTCACCACGCCGATGCAGCGCGGCAGCACGGGCAGCGGCTTCTTGCGCGATTCGTCGAACAGACCTTCGTCTTGCAGCTTCTTCTTCAGTTGCTCGAAGACAAGCTGAAGCGCCCCGAGCCCCACCGGTTCGATGTGGCTGACGTAAATCTGGTACTCGCCGCGCGTTTCGTAAACCCCGAGCGAGCCGCGGACCGTCACCTGCAGCCCGTTGTCGGGCCGGAACTTGATTCCTCGGAGTTGGTCGCGAAAGCAGATACAGCGAATCTGCGCCTGCGCGTCCTTCAATGTGAAATAGAGGTGCCCGGATTGCGCGGGCCTGTAATTCGACACTTCCCCCTCTACCCACACGTCCGGGAAATTCCCTTCGAGCAGATTCCCGACCTGCTGCGTCAGCTCGCTCACTTTCCAGACGCGCCTCTGTGGCGTCAGGTCGAAGAGGGAAGCTTGGTTTGCTTGCGTCATCGTATGTTCAGCGCCGGAATAGATTCACAATCCAGAAGATCAAAGTCAGCGCCGCGCTGACGATGATGCACGTCACGATCGGAAAATAAAAGCTGCCGTGCCGCCCGTGATACGCGATGTCGCCCGGCAATCGTCCCAGTCGAAACGGCAGCCTCCCGCCAAAAGCAAACCACGCGCCCACTGCTGCGAGGCAGAGCCCCAGAATAAGAAGAAGCCTCCCGATCTCACGCAGCGGATTCATAGCGTATGGCGAGAATCAGGTTCCTTGAAGCGTGCTTCGAGCGGCGCCGATACGCGGAACTCACAAACTGCGAATTCTGTATCCATCAGTTTTACGTATGTCCCTGATTCTTCATGGTGTACGGGAAAAATAGATCGACACGTGTATCCATCAATTACTTCAAATCCGTGGGCCGAGGATGAGGGGCAGCGGACAAAAGCCGCAGTGATTGGGCAGGACTTAGCACGCAAGCCGGGTTTGCGCCCTGAGACGCTCATGGGTTGCGATCACGCGAGTTCGAGACCCGCGAAGAAATACGCAATTTCGAAGGCCGCCGTTCCGGGCGCGTCTGAGCCGTGCGTGCAATTGTATTGAATGCTCGTGCCGAGCTCGCGGCGAATTGTACCCGGCGCGGCCTTCGCAGGATCGGTTGCGCCCATCGTTTCGCGCCATTTCGGGATGGCGCCGTCCGCTTCGAGCACCATCACCACGGCTTTCCCCGAGCTCATAAAATCGGTCAGGTCCTTGAAAAACGGCCGCTCGCGGTGTACGGCGTAAAATCCCTCCGCTTCCGTCTTCGTGAGCCGCAGCGACTTGACCGCCACAATCTGAAATTTCGCCGCATGAATGCGGCTCAGAATCTCTCCTGTCAGGTTCCGTCCTACAGCGTCCGGCTTGATAATCGCCAGCGTTCGTTCAATTGCCAAGATCGACTCCTCCATTCAAGAAATCAATATGAGTCTTGCCACGGACCTTTCCACTCGCTGTTCCGGGCGGCTGAGGTTTGCGGAACCCAAGCCAAAACCAGACAGGTAATCAAAGAAACTCGAAGACTCATCGCCCCCTGCGCTTTCCCGCTTTTTTTCCCTGCCCCCTTGCTTCCTTGCCTCCCTGCTTCCTTTTGTCTCCGAGTACTCTCGCGATTGTTTCGCCGATTTCCGCGGGGCTCTGCACGGTGTGAATGCCCGCCGCGCGCATTGCTTTGTACTTGTCGGCCGCCGTGCCCTGGCCTCCGCTGATAATCGCGCCCGCATGACCCATGCGCCGTCCGGGAGGCGCGGTTTGCCCGGCGATAAATCCCACGACCGGCTTCTTCACATTCTTTTTGATGAACTCCGCGGCAATCTCCTCTGCGTTCCCGCCAATTTCGCCGATCATGACGATCGCGCGCGTCTGCGGGTCGTCATTGAACATCCGGATCACGTCGAGAAAATTCGTTCCGATGATCGGATCGCCGCCGATTCCGACGCACGTCGATTGCCCGATGCCGAGCAGCGTCAGCTGGTGAACCGCCTCGTACGTCAGCGTTCCGCTGCGACTCACGACGCCGACGTGTCCTTCTTTATGAATCGCGCCCGGCATGATTCCCACTTTGCATTTTCCCGGTGAAATAATTCCAGGACAATTCGGCCCGAGCAGCTGCGTATTCGACCCCTTCAGCGCCGCCGCCACGCGCACCATATCGAGCGTCGGAATTCCCTCCGTGATGCAAATGACGAACGGGACCTGCGCGTCCGTTGCCTCCAGAATCGCGTCGGCCGCAAACGGAGGCGGCACGAAAACCACCGAAGTATTTGCCCCCGTTGCGCGCACCGCGTCGCTCACCGTGTTGAACACCGGCACGTCGAGATGTTTCGTCCCGCCTTTTCCCGGCGTGACTCCGGCGACCACCTTCGTCCCGTAGGCCATCATCTGCTGTGCGTGAAACCCGCCCTCGCGCCCCGTAAGTCCCTGCACCACCAGCCGCGTCGATTTATCAACGAGGATGCTCATCGCGCACCCCCTGCCAGCGCCACCGCTTTTTCCGCCCCATCCTTCATTCCGTTGGCCACCGTGAAATTCAGTCCTGAGTTGCGGAGAATTTCCTGCCCCTGCTTGACGTTCGTCCCTTCCATGCGGACCACGATCGGCACCTTCAGCGCCAGTTCCTGCGCCGCCTTCACCACGCCGCTCGCCAGCACGTCGCAGCGCAAAATCCCGCCGAAAATATTGACGAATACAGCCCGCACATTCGGATCGCTCATCAAAATCCGGAACGCGTTCTTCACCTGTTCTTCCGACGCGCCTCCGCCCACATCCAGAAAATTCGCCGGGCTCCCGCCGCTCAGTTTGATGATGTCCATCGTCGCCATGGCCAGACCCGCGCCGTTCACCATGCAGCCGACGGTCCCGTCGAGCTTGATGTAGTTCAGCTTGAATTTTGACGCTTCCACTTCGAGCGGCGTCTCTTCATCCAGATCGCGCAGCTCCTTGAATTCGGGATGACGGTAGAGCGCGTTGTCGTCGAAATTCACTTTCGCATCCAGCGCTACCAGCCGCCCGTCGCCCGTCACCACGCACGGATTGATTTCCAGCAGCGACGCGTCCGTTTCCATGAACGCGCGATGCAACGACCGGAAAAACGTCGTGGCCACGGAGAGCATCTCCGGCGGCAAGCCGAGTCCGAATGCAATTTTCCTCGCGTGATATGGCTGCATACCCGTCGCCGGATGAATCGTCTCGCGGAGAATCGCTTCCGGATTCGTTTTCGCCACTTCCTCGATTTCCATGCCGCCCGCCGCGCTAGCCATGAACACGGGCGCGCCCGCCACGCGATCCACCAGGACGCTCAGATACAGCTCGCGTTTGATGTCGAGGCCTTCTTCGATCAGCAGCCGCCGGACGACGCGTCCCTCTTCGCCCGTTTGCGGTGTCACCAGCTTCATTCCGAGAATGCGCTCGGCGAGCGACGCGGCTTCATCCGTCGATCTCGCCAGTTTCACGCCGCCCGCTTTCCCGCGCCCGCCGGCATGAATCTGCGCCTTCACCACGACGATCTTCGTTCCCAATCGCTCCGCGGCCGCACGCGCTTCTTCTTTCGTGAACGCCACTTCGCCGCGCGGCACCGGCACTCCAAATTTCGAGAGGATTGCCTTCGCCTGATATTCGTGAATCTTCATGATTGCTCCGATGCTTCCTGAAGCCTAGCGCGACCTGCGCGCCCCAAACATCTGGCCGGGCGCGCCAGAGGCGCAGCTAAGAACAGTGTTATGATTTGCGTCAGCGCGAAAACGCCCCAGTTTACTTGGAACGACTAGAGCGAGCAAGCCGAACGGCCAGATGATTCAACAAGCGCTGGACAAATTGCTGGCGGGAGAGGACCTGTCGAGTGCGGAGCTCGACGCGCTCATCAGCGAGTTTCAGACCGGACAGGTCAGCGTGAGCCAGTTCGCGGCCATCGCCGTAGCTTTATACATGAAGGGCATGACGCGCCAAGAGCGCCGCGCCGCCACCAGAGTCGTACGCGCCTGGGATTCCTCCGCGCTCCCTGGCAATCCCACCAGCGCCACGTTTTGGGTTTCCCCAGGCCCTCTAGACGCCGCCATCGCGTTCGCGATGAACGGAGACGACTTGTCGCGCCTCGAAGCGCAGCTCGCCATGGAAAATATACTCTGCGGCCAGGTTCCCGAGCCCCAGATTGCCCAATTTCTGGCCGCGCTGCGTTTCAAAGGCGAAACGATGGACGAAGTCGTCGGCTTCGCTACGGCGATGCGCCGGCACGCGCCGCGCATTTTTCCGGACAATCATCCGATCGCCGAAGAATCGCTTGTCGACACGTGCGGCACCGGTGGCGACGCGCTCGGCACGTTCAATATCTCGACGGCAACCGCCTTCGTCGTCGCAGGCGCGGGCGTGCGCGTTGCGAAACATGGCAACCGTTCGCACTCGTCGCTCTGCGGCTCCGCCGATGTTCTCGAAGAATTCGGCGTGCGCATCGATTTGCCTCCCGAACGCGTCGCGCGGTGCATCGAGCAGGTCGGCATCGGATTTCTTTTCGCTCCCGCCATGCATTCGGCCACGCGGCATGTGACGAAGGTACGCCAGGAGCTGAAAATTCGCACCGTGTTCAACCTCCTCGGCCCCCTGACCAACCCCGCCGGAGCTTCTGCGCAGGTTGTCGGAGTCTATGATCCCGGCGTTACCGAATTGATGGCGCAGGCGCTCGGGGCTCTCGGCGTCAAGCGCGCGTTCGTCGTGCATGGGGAAGATGGCCTCGACGAAATTTCCATTTCCGGCGAGACCTACGTTTCCGAACTGAGCGATGGCGCCGTCCGCAACCATTCTCTCGTTCCCGAAGATTTCGGCCTCGGCCGCGCGCCGCTGGAAGCCATCCGCGGTGGCGACTCCAAACGCAACGCGGAACTCATACGCGACGTCCTGGGTCCCTCCACCAACCCTCGCGACCGCGACCCCCGCCGCGACATCGTCCTCGCCAATGCCTCCGCCGCTCTCTTCATCGCGGGCCGCGCGGCCGATCTTCGCGAAGGGGTGCAAGTCGCCGCCGAATCGATCGATTCGGGCGCCGCGGGCGCCAAGCTCGACCATCTCGTCGCCTTCTCGCAGGCCGCAAAATAAAAACAGTTCCGTCGATGGCAGTGACTTTGCTACGGCTGCTCACTTGCCTGCGAGATGCGGCCTCAGCATCCCTCACTCCTGATTCAACGAATGGACCGCGTACGCGAAGCAGGCAGCCACAAATACTGCCAATCCCGCCGCTTCAATCGCCAACTGCCGCGGGTGTCCGAGCCCAATCGACCCGTACCGCAGCAAATCGATTTGCCACGTCAACGGATTCGCCAGGGCAACCCATCTCAGCAACCTGGGGAGAGGCCCCGGCGGGTAGAACATCGAGCTGAAAAACAAAAACACAAAGTAGAGCGCCGAGGTGACGCTGTTGAACACGTCGTTCCGCCGGATCTTCAGCGCCAGTATCGTGTAAAAGAAAAACCACCCCGCCGTGCCGATCACGATTCCGACCGCCAGCACTCCGAAGAGATCGAATCGCAGCGAAATTCCCAGAGCCGCCTCGCCGATGCCGATCGTCAGCGCCGCCTGCACGACGGCGATCCCGACGTTGAACACGAGTTTTCCCAGCAGGTATTCCGCGCGGCTCATCGGATACGTGAGCATCTCGTAGAAAATTCCGTTGTCGCGGTCCAGGAAGAACGACCACGCGCTGTTCGACGCGATGGCGAAGCTCGCCATGCCCAGCACGCCCGCCAGGAAGAATGAGTTATAGTCCACTCCTTCCGTCGAGCGCGGCGATCCGAACGCAGCCGTGAGTCCCACCCCGAACACGAGCAGGTTGAACAGCGGGTAGCAGAAATCCCAGAACATGAACGTCACATTCGTCGCGCGAATCTTGCTTTCCCGGTACAGCATTGCGGTCATCGCCGCCATCGTGTCCTCCTCGTTGCTGCGCTGCCTTTCGCATTCTCGGCGTTCTCCGGCGGTTACGGAGGCCGCAAGACAGAACGTCTTTTGCGACTCCTATGCCCACCTACGCCTTGGCCGTGAGCTCGACGAAAATGTCCTCCAGGCTCGCGCCGCGGATTTCGACGTGCAGCACGCGTCCTTTCTTTGCCAGCCCGCCGACGATCTCGATCGCGCCCGCTTCCTCCGTTTTCACCGAAAGCTCGATGGTGTTCCCGCTCACTTGCGACCGAATCGGCTGCAGTTTTGCGATCTCCACATCGATATCCGTCGGCAGCGCGTCGAACGTCACGACCACCTCGTACACGCCGCGCGACAGCAGTTTCAGGGCGTTCAAATTGCCGCGCGCCACCTGTTTTCCTTTGTGCAGGATCAGGATGTCGTCACAGAGCTCTTCCGCTTCGCTCAGAATCTGCGTGGTCAGCACGATCGTCCGGCCGCGCTTGGCTTCCTCGCGCAGCGACTCCATCACCGCGCGCTTCAGGATCGGATCCATGCCCGTCGAGAACTCATCGAGAAAGAGCACCGGCGTATTCACCAGAAACACTTTCGCTACCTGCACGCGCCGCCGGAAACCTCCGCTCAAATCCTGTACCTTGCGCTCGATTTCGCTTCCCAGGCCGAAGAGTTGGATCACGCGGTCGGCGCGGCGCCGGGCTTCGTTCGCTTCGATCGCGTGAAAACGCGCGAACGTCAGCAGGTTGTCACGCACGGTGAGGAACATCTCGACGGCGGTCTCCTGAATCACGGTCGCGATCCGCCGGCGGGCCTCGAGCGGCTCGGCAACGGCGTCCACTCCCTCGATCCGTACGCTTCCACGGGTTGGCTGCAGCAGAGTCGAGAGAATTTTCAGCAGTGTGGTCTTGCCTGCGCCGTTCGGGCCGAGCAGGCCGAAGATCTCGCCGCGAGGAACGGTGAAACTCAAACCGTCGATCGCGCGGACCGGTCCGCTCGCACGGCCGAAAATCCCGCCGCGTTTCGCGCGATACGTCTTCACAAGGCTTTCCACTTCGAGAGCAAAGTCCGGCATAGGCTTTTCTCACTGGACGCGCAGATTGCGCGCGAAAGGTTCGGGTTAGTTCGAGACAGCAGGAAAGAACGTGCCCCCCGCATTGGACAGACCAGCGGGACAGCGTCACGGCACGCGCGGCTGAATTCAGCCGCTGCGAGTTATTGGTGGGAAACGATGATACGCATGCTGCAACTCCGGGAAACGCCTCTACCGTATCCGACGCCCGGATGCCAAGTCAAGGTCAGGTTTAAGTGGTGTCAGGTTTAAGTGGTGTCAAACCTCGTTAGAAATGCCCCTTGCTTACCTCGTTTAAGCGCTGTCAGGTTTAAATGCAGAGCCGCGATCTTCAGCGCGGCATCCCTCTTCGACAGATGCCGCTTCTATCGCGTATCCGACGGGTCGGGGGATGTGGCCGTGTCGATGTCGACTAAAGGCGAGCCCGGGCCCATGCCCGGCGCGTAGCAGTTGCCGTCGCGATTGTAGGTTGTGCTGCAAGTGCGCGTGAGCTTGCGTCGCCGCGGCGACTGCGCGAACTGCCACGCCACCGCAAAAGGAACGCCGCTTGTCCCGGCGGCGGCGGATTCGCCGGTTGCACGCATCCGGGCGACGGCGGGCATTGGTCGTTGTAGACGAAATAGACGATTTTCCGGCCGCCCGTATGCTCGCGAACGTAGTTCGCCGTCAGCACGACCTCATCGCCCTCTTTCGACGGCATTCCGGAGCAATAAATCCCGGCGCGAAATCCGGCGGCGGTCACTCCGTCGAACCATGCGAGCAGGTATGCCATCTGCGCGGCGTTCATGCTCCCGCCTTCTTCCTGGTCGACGAAGATCACGGTGCCGGAAGGGAATCCTTCGCGCTTTGCTGTGCCGGCAGCCGCGCGAGCGTCGTTCGCTCCCGTGGTGGGCGCATTCGCAGCCGGTTTTAGTTCGCGGTCGAGCCGCCCATTGAACAGCACGAGAAAGCCGAAGCCTTGTTGCGCGAGCGCGGCGCGATGCCCGAGCCATGTGTCGGATTCCGTTCGTGTTTTGCCCGCTGGCGTTCCCGGTGGGTTGTTCAGCCAATAGCCCGCAAATGTAAACGCCTGCCTCAGCCGCGGCAGCGCCGCGTCGCCCGGATACTCATTCGCGTCAAACCCAAGATAGGCACGCGCGCCAGGCTTCTCTTGCGCCAGCGCCGTCGCTCTCATCGACCAACTGCATGCAATCGCAGCGACGAACGGCAGGACGACTCTTCCCAATCCCTTCGTTCTCCGTTTCTTCGTGACTGTGCGGCGAATTGTGGAGTCCTAAAAGGGAATTTTTACAAAGAGAGGAAATTCTCAAGCAGGCAGAAGCCCGACTCGGTCAACACCGATTCAGGATGGAACTGCACGCCTTCGACCTTCATTTTCCGGTGCCGCAAACCCATAATCGTTCCATCGTCCGTCTCGGCAGAGATTTCGAGTTCTCGCGGCAATGATTTCCGTTCGACGATGAGCGAGTGATAGCGCGTGGCCGCAAATTTCTGCGCGAGTCCGCGAAAAATCGTCTTGCCGTCGTGGCGAATCTCGCTGGTTTTTCCGTGCATGATTTTCGGCGCGCGAACCACGCGCCCGCCGAAGGCCTCGCCAATGGCCTGGTGCCCCAAACAAACGCCGAGAATCGGAATTTTTCCTGCGAAGCGCTCGACCACGGGCTCGCTGATTCCCGCTTGCTTCGGCGTACACGGTCCTGGCGAAATCACGATGCGCTCAGGCGCAAGCGACTCGATTTCCTCGAGCGAGATTTTGTCGTTGCGCCGCACTTCGAGGCGCTGGCCCATTTGGCCGAGGTACTGTGCGAGGTTGTAAGTGAAGGAATCGTAGTTGTCGATCAGCAGCAGCATGAACGACAGCCAGTCTACCACGCAGCGAAATGCCGGGATTGGCGAAGGTAGGGCGAAGGAGAATTCGCGGATCTTTTGGCGGGTAGAAATTTGGCGAGCTTTTGTTTTCATGGACTTACGGAGATTTCTATTCGTAGGCATTTGCGGGTAGACATCGTCTGTGTGCCCCTGCTCCTCGAACGTACCGGCGTAGCTTGCTGCGGGGGAGCCCAGGAAGAAAGCTATAGTACTGCTGTACCGGAAAAGCTCCCCAAATTGATTCCATCGCTCTATTGGTTCAGACACGCGGGAAACCTACTCTGAGCAAGAACTTAGCTGTCGCGGGTTTGTGTGTGGAAACCCCGAATACTAAATTTCCGGCTTGCACTGCCAATGCCGAGCCAAGAGGCAGGTGTTCCGTGGCTTTGTCTGAGCGAAGAGCGTCGCGACGTTTCTTGATGCGTTTGCCCCTAACCGTCCGCTGGACCGACGAAACGGTGGTGGGGGAGGCGGAGACGGAGTCGCGGGAAGTAAGCTCCCGAGGCATCTATTTTCACCTGCCAAAGGGACTGCGGAGCGGGTCGCCCCTGGAGATCGTGATGACGCTGCCGCACGAGCTGACGCAGGCGGGGCCCGTACGTGTACGGTGCCTGGGGCGGGTGCTGCGGAGCAGTCCGGAATACTCGGGAGACGTAGGAGTGGCGGCAGCGATCGAGCGGTACGAGTTTCTGCGAAACGGTGAGTTTGTGGCGTAGGATGTGGCAAGCGACGCGCGCGGGATGCAACTTACGCGCGCAGCAGGCCCGGCAGGTAGGTGGCTTGCCGGTTGAAGTTTTCTCCTCCACTGGGCTCTTAATCCCTCCGAATCTTGGCCTCGCTTATCTTCGTTGCTGGGAACCCGACTCGTGCAAATCGGTGTGCGCGGCGACGCCGGAATTTGCCTCGTGGCCGCGCCGATTCGTTGGCGGCAGAGACCGGTTGGCTGCGGGAAGTGCCCCTCTGGCTACCAAGACGACGAAGTTTGTCATGTGGTTTCGATACAAAAGGATAATCGTTGCTCTGTAAGCACGGAAGGGACTAAAATCCGGCACGGTGGTGTTGGAATAGCGAACCAGTTTTGCTTCCAGCGAATTCGCCTTCGGGTGAGAGAGATTGCCCACTGGCTGATCGTCTCGCCGACGGCGGGCAGGGTCGTTGATGGCCGGCAAGCCTTCCTGCGGGGGTGCAAGCTCTCCTCCGGCGGTCGAGCATTGGGCCATGAGAATGAGCAGCTCAGGCACGGAACCCGCAGCGTACCGTAACAAAGTTCCACTTTTTGCGATTTCGCGTATATTCAACCCCACTCGTTCTGAGAGCGACAGGCGCATGCTGTCGCATTTCTGATTTTCAATCGGGGCGACTATGAAATCCAAGAAGCCCATTCGCGGAAAACAAAAGACTTCTCCTGAGAGGGTATCGCAAGCCAAGGAGGCGGCGTGCGATCTGCTGATCGCGGCAATCGGGGCGTCGGCAGGAGGAATCGAGAGCTTCACGGAACTCCTGAAGTATCTGCCGAAGGACACGGGGATGGCGTTCGTCCTGATTCAGCATCTCGACCCCAAGCATGAAAGCGCTTTGACGACGTTACTGGCGAAGCGGACGGCGATGCCGGTAATAGAAGTGACGAACGGGATGAGGGCGGAGGAAAACCACGTTTACGTGATTCCACCGAACGCGATGATGTCGATTTCGGATCACACCCTGAACCTTTCGCCGCGCGGGGAGTCGGCCGGCGCGCACATGACGATCGACCATTTCATGAGGGCGCTGGCCGAGGCGCAAGGGAGCCGGGCAATCGGCGTGATTTTGTCGGGATACGGGACGGACGGAACGCTGGGGATGGCGGAGATCCAAGCACAGGGGGGCGTGACGTTCGCCCAAGACGAGGGCACGGCGAAGTTCGCGAACATGCCGAAGAGCGCGATCGCGGCGGGATGCGTGGATTACGTGCTTCCGCCGGCGGAAATTGCGCGCGAACTGGCGCGAATCGCGAGGCATCCTTACGTCGGGCGGGGGCGCGCCGAAGAGGCAGAGACCACGACGGCGGAAGGAGGGCTCGGGGCGATCTTCCATCTACTGCAGAGAAGCACGGGGGTGGATTTCGCGCAATACCGGCAGAGCACAATCCTGAGACGAGTCCACCGGCGGATGGTGGTTCACAAAATGGAGAGCATCAAGGAATACGTCAAGTATGTACAGAGAAGTCCGGTGGAAATGAAGGCTCTGTACCAGGACGTGCTGATCAACGTGACAAGCTTCTTCCGGAATCCGAACGTTTTCGAGGGCATGAAAGCGGACCTGTTTCCCAAGATTTTGAAGAACGGCGCGCCGAATGCTCCGATTCGCGTGTGGACGCCGGCTTGCGCATCAGGTGAGGAGACGTATTCCGCGGCGATCGCGCTACTGGAGTTTCTGGGCGCGCGGTCGGCGCAGACCACAGTGCAGTTTTTCGGGACGGACGTGAACGAATCGTGCGTCACGCGGGCTCGCAACGGGGTCTATCCGGAAAACATCGAAAGCGACGTTTCGGCGGAACGGCTGCGGCGGTTTTTCACGAAAGTGGAGGACGGCTACCGGATCAGCACGAACATTCGCGACGCGTGCATTTTTGCCCAGCACAACGTCCTGAGCGACCCTCCGTTTTCGCAAATGGACCTGATCTGCTGCCGGAATCTGCTGATCTATCTGGAGCCGACGGCGCAGAACCGGGTGGTTTCGCTATTTCACTACGCCACGCGCCCGGGAGGGTTCCTCGTGCTCGGGACATCGGAGGGAGTGGGGACGGCTTCGCATCTGTTTGCGATGGAAAACCGGCCGCTGAGGTTCTTCTCGAAGAAAGGGCTGCCGGGCCGGCAGGCAGTCACGTTCTCGCTGAGCCGCTCGGCGGATATGGCCGGGCAAAGAGCGATGCGGCTGCCCGCGAAACCGCAGGAAACGACCTGGAGTTACCAGGAGATCCAAAAAGAGTTCGACCGTAGGCTGCTGACGCATTATGCGCCAGCGGTCGCGTTCATCAGCGAGGATTTCGAGATCGTGCACACGCGAGGGAACGTCAGCCGGTATTTCAAGCTGGCGTCCGGGCGGGCGAGTTTGAGCATTTTGAAGATGGCGCGGGAGGGGTTGCTGCTGGAGTTGAGGAACGCAATCAACCGGGCGAAAAAAGAAGACGCCGCCGTGCGCAAGCAGAACGTGCGGATGAAAGTGGAAGACGAGACCGGCGACCGCCGCAACGGGGGCGACCACCTGCGGGAGGTGAATTTTCAGGTGACGCCGTTCCGGACGGGCAACCAGAGCGAACTCTATTTCATGGTCATTCTCGAAGACGCGCCAGCCAAGCCGCGGCCACGAAAAACGTCGCCCGCCCGGCGAGAAGAGAGGGAGGACGGGGCACGGGTGGCGAAGCTGGAGCAGGAACTTGCGGCGACGAAGGAGTATCTGCAGTCCCTTATCGAGACGCAGGAGGTGACGAACGAAGAGCTGCAGGCGGCGAACGAGGAGATACTTTCGAGCAACGAAGAGCTGCAGAGCACCAATGAGGAACTGGAAACGGCGAAAGAGGAATTGCAGTCGACGAACGAGGAACTGAGCACGGTGAACGACGAACTGCGGAGCCGGAACGCGGAAGTGTCGCAGATCAACAGCGACCTGACGAACCTGCTGGGCAGTATCGACATGTCGATCATGATGGTGGGAAGCGATCTGACCATCCGGCGGTTCACTCCACGGGCGCAGAAAATCTTTGGGCTTATGCCGCACGACGTCGGAAGGCCGCTATCGAATATCAATCCGGGCGTCGACCTGCCGGATTTTCAGGAAATGGTGAAACAAGTGATGGCGAATCCGCAGACGATCGAACGGACGCTGACGGACCGGGAAGGGAACTCGTACCGGCTGCGGGTGGTTCCGTACAAGCTGGCAGACGACAGGATCGACGGGACGGTGATCACGGTGGCGACGGCGGGCGGCGGTTCGCCAAGGGAAAAAAGCAGCAAGTCGCGACAAACGGGAAGTAACTAGTGGCGAGTGGATAGAAAGCGTGCTCGCTGGCGATCGCGAGATCCTCTCGCCGCAGGACCGCTTTGAAGCGGGGCAGATATTATGGGCCGGGCGAACGCAAGAGTATATAATGCGTGCCTAGTTGCCCGCGGTGCACGTCGGTTCCCAGCCGCGTTACCGCACGAAAGAGCACCCGAGGGTCCCGTGGCGCGGAAGTACACCTCGCAGAAAATCCAGCAAAAGACTCATTCCGGACGGAATGAAGAAGAAGCTACAAACTCCCATTCCCTGACAGACGTCGCTCCCGGCAAGCAGGCGGGACAATCGGACTTCGGTGGAGTCCGCCGGATTCCTGACGCCAGAGATGACAAAGGCGTAGGCGCGCGCGCGGAGCAGACTGAAAAGCCGGCGCGGACGACAAAGAGCGCAGCGGCAAAGGCGGCGCGCGGGAACGCGAAAAATGGGGGGGCGGCGCGCGGGAAGACAGAGACGGGGGCGAAGCGGCCGAATGCAAACGTGCTGGGGAACTTGCTGGAGGGAATCGAGGAAGGCGTAGCGCACGTGTCGACGCAGGGAGCGATTCTGTACGCGAATCCAAAGTTCGCGGAGCTGCTGGGCGCGAAGCCTGGCCAGATGGGGGAGGGCCGGACGTCACTGAGGGATTTCCTTGCTCCGGCTTGCTGGGAGGATTTAGAGGTAGCGTTGCGCCGGGCGGCGCAGACGACGACGGAGGGCTCGCTGAGCGTGGAGGACCCAGCTCATGGAATCGTTCGGACGATTCGCCTGTCGATGAGCCCGATCCACTGGAAGAAGGTGACGACGATCAAGATTGCGGCCAGCGAAACGACGGAAATCGTGGAGAAAAACCGGGCGCTGCAGGACAGCGAGGCCTCGTTACACGAACTCTCGGCGAGAATCCTTCAATTGCAGGACGAGGAGCGGCGACGCATCGCGCGGGACTTGCACGACATCACCGGGCAGGAACTGGCGGTGGTAATCATGGCGTTGAGCGAGCTGGCGAAGCGTGCCGACGGGCCTAGCGCGGAGGTGCAGCAGAAAATCACGGATGCGGCGGGTCTGGTGCGAAAGATCGAAGACGAGATCCGAACGCTGTCATACGTACTGCACCCGCCGCTGCTGGACGAGTTCGGGCTGGCATCGGCGTTGAACTGGTACGCGGAAGGATTCACGAAGAGAAGCGGAATCCAGGTGGAAGTGGAAAGTCCGAGCGACTTGCCGCGGCTGACGACGGAAAAGGAAATGGCGCTGTTTCGTGTAGTGCAGGAGGGATTGACGAACGTCCTGCGGCATTCGGGAAGCCGCAAGGCGCGGATTTGCGTCTCGTTCGATGCGGAATTCGTGCTGCTGTCGGTGGAAGACGAAGGACGAGGAATCGAGCGCGGGAAGCTCGGGCGGCCGAGGCGCGCGACGCCGGACGGCGGCGTGGGAATCGCGGGAATGCGGGAAAGGCTGCAACAGTTGGGCGGGAGGCTGGAGGTTCGTCCACTGCCGAAAGGCACAGAGGTGGCGGCAATCATTCCGATCGGGGAGGCCCCGCCGGTGGAGGAGCCTCCCTCCGAGGCGCAGATTCTGAAAATGGCGGAGGAACTGGGATACAAGGGCGGGTCGGGCGGCGCGAACCAGCCGCAACCGGGCGGGCCGCAGGAAAGCAAGGCGCAGGAGGGCGCGAAGAAACGCGTCCTGATCGCGGACGATCACGAAGTGACACGAGAAGGAATCCGGAGCTTGCTCAAAGAGGAGCGAGACATCGAGATTTGCGGGGAAGCGAAGGACGGGCTCGAGGTGATCATCAAGGCGAGAGAACTCGATCCGGACCTGGTGATCATGGACGTTACGATGCCGCGGACCGGAGGGTGGTCGGCAGCGTACCGGATTCGAAACGCGGGGCTGCGCGCGAAAATACTCTTCTTTACGAACCACACGAACCCGGAGCTCGAAAGGATGACGCGCATGGGAGGGTTCGAAGGATTGGTGCAGAAGAGGGACGGCGCGAGAGACCTGGTGCGGGGAGTGAGGGCCGTGCTGTCAGGGGAGAAATTTTACGGCGCGCAGGCGATGTGAGCAGGGAGATGAGCCGAGGTCAAGGGTCGAGAGTCAGCAGCTGCGGAAAGCTGAAAAAAGCGGGAAGAAAATTGCGGTTCACGACTTCATTGTGGTCGCGAGTGCCAGCGTTCGCGAAGCCAGCCTAAGAAGAGACTCCAGGTCGGAAACTCTCATTCGATTACCTTTCGCGGAACTCGCCGCGTTCATCGTTCTCCGCGAGACACGGTCAGGTGGTTGTCTTTTTTTTTGCGGCCTCCGCTTCGCTCGGCGAACTGGCAACCCACGCGCCGCGGCGCTAACTCACGCAACAGAAAGATTCAAACGTAGCGCTGCCCTTCAAAGCAGCACCGACGACCCGATCCATGCTACTTAGCAGCGAGAAAGTATTCTGTTGATTTCCGAAGGGATAGCGCAAAATTCACCTTCCGGTTACTGGGAACATCCGAACCAATTCGTAGGCCCGAGCCTGCAGCGGCGTCGGCTCCGGCACCTGCCGGAACGTTAAATTCGTTTTCTCCTCCGCCTTCTGCGGTTTGAGCGCGTATGTCACTCGAGCCCGGCTGGCCAACTCCCGCAGCAAGCTCTCGAAGCTGTGCACGGGAAGACCATCCGCAGTTTGATGCGAGCGCTTCTTGCGCTCGGCGGAATCCGAGGGCTTGGCCGGCAGAATGGGATCGCGACGCTTGCGCTCCTCCCGCTGCTCTTCATCCTCGAATAACAGCGGCGCCCAAGCTCGGCGCAGATGCCATTCGACGTAATAGGCTAACACGCACAGAAAAATATGCGCCGGGACGCGATCCTCACTGCGATGCCGAATCGGCCGCACCAACAGATCGATCCCTTTCAGACAGCGGAAAGCCCGCTCTACTTCCGCCAAGCTCTTGTAGCTGCGCACCGTCTCTTCCGCTGAAAGCCGCTCCGTCGGCTCGCTCGTTCTCAGCACATAAATCCCATCCAGCTTCTCTTCCTGCTCGATCGATTCCGCACAACGACTCCAGGCGAAACTGCCCTCGCCGATTGTGCACGCAAAGTGCTTGCCCATTTTGTAGCGTCCCAGCACCTTCCCCACCTTCACGCCAATCTCCGCGGCCGTGAAGAGCTTCTTTTTTCTCCGCGTCACTTCCTTGCCGATCTTCTCTAAACTCTTCTCCGTGGCTTTCAGTAAGTCCTGCCGCTTCCGCCTGCGCTGCTCCTCCAGTACCGGGTTGTGACACACCGTCAGCCGTTCACCGGGATAATCCGGTGCCGTGATTTCGGCCAGATTCTTTTGGTCCAGCAACGACAGTTGCAAGGCCCCCTGCTTCACCAACTCTTGAATCGCCGTGCTCGTCAGTGCCGTGATCCATCCCAAACCAGGATGCTGTTTGAGCTTGTCGATCTGCGGCTGAGTCAGCATGCCGCGATCTCCTACCAGCACCACCCGTTGCAATCCAAACTGCTCCCGCAACTTCTCGATTTGGTCGGCTACCGTCGTCGGGTCCCCCGTGTTCCCCGCATAGACGCTCACCGCCACCGGACATCCCTCCCCATCCGTCATCACCCCGTACACGATGATGGGCAGACCGTTCTTACCATCACGGTCGTGGCCAAATTTTGCCAGCGGGCAGGTCCGCCCTTCATAAAAACTACTCGACACGTCATAGAGCACCAACCCGCCCTCGCTCAGATGACGAGCAGCCAGCTTTTTCTCGATGCGCTCCTGGCGTTCCAAAAGCCAGTCCATGGCTTCGTACAGATCATTCTCGGTGGCCTCGGCTACTCCCAATTCTTCGGCCAGCGTGGTGGTGTGCCACTCGCGCGTGGTTGCCAATTTCGAGCTGGGATCGATCAAGCGCTGAACGATCATGGACATCACTAAGTCTCGTTCACGGCAACACTGCGCGGAGATCAGATGATCCAGCTGGAGCATGTCGATCATCTCCAGGATGGCTTGGACCTGACCGTGCGGAACGGTTTTTTGCGTGGTGAACAGATCGTGCGGCGAGATCAGAGGTTCGTCGCGCAGTAGGCGGCGGAAGGTTTCGATTTTTTCCTGGGGCCAATCGGAAAGATTGGCCACGGTGCGCTGGCGAGTTTTCTTGCCTTCACGCCAACCTTCGCGGAGGAGGATGGCGGGCGGGGAGTCGCGGTTGGGAACGATGGAGATATACATGCGAACAAATAATCACAATATATTAACAATGTCAAGAAATATCTTGATACTTACATGAGAACAATAGCATATTTGAAAATATAAAACAAAACACAGAGCATCAACAAATTAGCTTCGAATTAGTCATATGTAGGGAGTGAACGCGCGGGAGTGGAATTCGAAGGAGGCGGGAAGATGCTGGGCGAAGTAGGACCAGTCGTGGCCGCCGGTATAAAGATGGAATTCATGAGGGATGCCGCGGGAGAGGAGAAGTTTGTGGAATGCTTCGGCGCCGCGATCGAAGCCGTAGTCGTCGGAGGTGCCGCAGTCGAAATAGATGCGCAGGTCGTGCGGGCGGGGATGTCCGCGGACGATGGTGAAAGGGCTCTCGCGGGTCCAGTAGGCGGGATCGAAGGGCGAGCCGAAGGCGGAGCCGAGAAAACGCGTGATGGTGATTTCCTGTCCGCTGGAGACGTTGGAGCGAGGAGGATTTTGGACGAGTGCGGGGCTGTGCGCGCTGACGGAGCCGAAGAGGTCGGGATAGAGAAATGCGAAGCGGAGGGCCCCATAGCCGCCCATGGAGATGCCGGAGATGGCGCGGTGATGCCGGTCGCGAAGAATGCGGTAGTGACTTTCGATGAAGGGCAGAAATTCGCGGATGAAGAAATCCTGGTAGCGGACGCGGCCGTCGCGGGAGTTGATGTAGAAGGAGCGGCCAGCGCTGGGGGTGACGATGAGGAAGTCCGCGATTTGGCGGTGTTGCCAGAGGTCCTCGATCATGTCGAGGCCGCCGGAATTGATGAGGAACTGCGCATCGCCGCCGAGGCCGTGGAGGAAGTAGAGGACAGGATAACGGCGGGATTTGTTCGAGTCGTAGGAGGGCGGGAGGATCACGCAGTAGGGAACGGCGTGGCTGAGGATTTTGCTGGGGGCTTCGCGACATTCGGCGCGGCCCTGAGCGCGGGCAGAGGGAGGGGCGCAAAACGTGAGCACGAGAAAAAAGATAATCGTCGCAGACATGAAGCAAGAGCGAAGAGAGATCCTTCGGCTGCGTGGCCTACGGCCGCTTCGCTCCCTTCGCAAAATCCGCTCAGGGCAAGCAGAATGATAAGTCGTCCGAGGAGAGGTGCTACTCATAACGGAGGGCCTCGACGGGGTCGAGGCGGGCGGCGCGGGAGGCCGGGTACAGACCCGCGGCGAGGCTCACGGCGATGGAGAAGGCGATCGCTCCGCCAACCATCCACCAGGGAACGGCGGAAATCCGGATGGAGGGGAGATCGCGGCGATGTAGATAGATGTTGGTACCGACGGTGATGGCTTGACCGATGAGCCAGCCGATGAGAACGCCGAGGAGTCCGCCGGCCAGACCCATGGCGCCGGCTTCGGCGAAGAAAAGTTTGCGGACGTCGCGGTCGGAAGCGCCGAGCGCCTTTAAGACGCCGATTTCGCGGCGGCGTTCGAGAATGGCCATGACCAGCGTGTTGATGATGCCGAGCGAGGCGACGACCAGAGCGAGGCTGCCGAAGATGCCGAGGAAGACATTCGAAAACGGCGAAGACGAGGCGGACATTCTTGGTGGCGTCGATCAGGGAGAAGGTGGAGAAGCCCATGGACTTTATTTTGGTCTCGACGCCTTCCACCAGCGAGGCTCTTTGGACGCGAACGGTGAGCGTGGCGTAGTTCTGGGAAGCGGAGCGGCCGCGGAGAATCTCGCGCAAATCGTTGTACTGCGTGGCGCCGAGTTTTTCGGCGAGCTGCTGCGGAATGAGGACGCGGCCACGACCGAAGCCGCCGAAACCGGTGGCGGGCTCCGTTTCGACGACGCCGATGATGCGAAGCTTCATCTGGCGCGGGATGACGGAGAAGCCAGGCGCGAGACCGGATTCGGAGCCGGCGTTCGTGGAAGCGGCGGAGCTTGCGGAAGGGCTGGAATTTGAGCTCGCGGAGGATTCCGCGGGCAGCGTCTGACGCTCGGCGTAGCGCAGAGTGATTTCCTTGCCGATCAGCGAATCGGGCTGTTTCGAGAGGTCCCTGGCGAACTCGATTTGAAGGATAGTTTCTTCGGCGTTGGGACCGGAGAAGAATTTCCAGCCATGCCGTCGAATGCGCCGCCATTGCGCTGGGATTCGGGGATTCCAGCGACAACCGACATGTAGGGATTGCCTTCGTAAAGAATTTCCGTGCTGAAGCGAATCTCAGGGTAGACCTCGGCGACATTCGGAAGTTTCTCGAATTCCTGACGAGCTTGCCGGTCGAGCGCGGGGAAATGTTCGGGCGTTCCGCGTGTGGCTGTTGGCCCTGCGCCAAAGGCGCGATCGCTTCGATGTGGAGCGACGAAAATCGCGTCGAAGAGACCGGAGCTCGCGAGGCGCTTGTTGGCAAATTGCTGGAGGCCTACTCCCAGCGAAAGCATGGCGACGAGAGAAGCGACGCCGACAGCGATGCCGAGCGTTGTGAGCGAATTACGCAGGAGGGCTTCGCGGAGATTGCGGCCGGCCAGTTCCGTCAGATCGCGGAGCTTCATGCCGTGGCTCCGTCGGAAATGAGCTTGCCATCCTTCATTTGAAGGAGGCGATCAGCGAATTCGGCGGCGCGAGGACGCTCGTGAGTGACCATCACGATGGTCACGCCCGAGTCGTTGATTTCGCGGAGCAGGCGCATGATTTCGTCGCCGGTGGCGCTGTCGAGGTTGCCCGTGGGTTCGTCGGCGAGGAGGATGGCTGGGCGATTCACCAGAGCGCGAGCAATGGCCGCGCGCTGCTGCTCGCCGCCGGACATTTCGGTCGGGCGGTGAGTGAGGCGACCGGTGAGGTGGACGCGTTCGATGGCTTCGCGCACGCGTCCGGCGCGATCGTTTCGATCGACTTCCGCCAGACGCAGCGGAAGCTCGACGTTTTCCTCGAGCGTCATCCGGGGAAGCAGATTGAAAGCCTGAAAAATCATGCCAATGGTGCGGCTGCGATGGGCGGCGAGCTCGTCGGAAGTCATCTCGGCGAGGTTGCGCTCGTGCGCCAGGATGGCGCCTGAAGTGGGGCGATCGAGGCCGGCCATCAGATTCAGCAGAGTGGATTTGCCGGAGCCGGAGCTGCCGAGCAGGGCCACGAATTCGCCGGCCGGGATGGAAAGGGAGACGTCATCAACGGCGCGAACCAGAGCGGCTCCTAACTGGTAGTGGCGGGATGCATGTTCGGCGCGAATCGCGAAGTGATTGTCTCTTGGCGTCATTCCTGGCTGACAAATCCTCTTCTGGGGCAGCGCGAGAGCGAAATCGGCAGCCCTCTATGGTACTACGCGCGGGGTGTTCCCCGTATGACAAGACCGTCGCGTTGCTCCATTGGATCTCGATTTGACGCAGTTCGCCGCGCCGGACCGGAAGTTCGCAAACGACGGCTTGACAGTCGGAAGGGGAAACGTTCAGCATGGTTATCAGTTGCTATTCAGTTGCAACTGGGATGGTCGAGGAAGGTGTTTCGGGCGCTCGGCAATCGGAAGTACCCGCCGCAAATCGTTTCCTCAGGCATTCCACATAAAGAAATGGAAAAAGAGAGATGAAGGTCCTAGAGGGCCGCGGGACGGGCAGTGTCGTTTCAGCGTCGATCCTCGCCGCAACGGGGCTGATCGCAGCGGGCGCAATCGTGTGGCAGGCGATCGCTTCGTCCGGGAACCCAAACCCGCTATTGCATGGCCAGAACACCTGGGCGGCGATGCTGGACATCGGTGTACTGGTTTTCCGCGAAGGATTGGAGTGCGTGCTGGTGCTTGCGGTGATCACGTCCGGAATGGGGCGCAAGCGTCCGGGCCGGCAGAATCCCATTGCGCTGGGAGTGGGCGGGGGAGTAGTTGCGACGCTGGTGAGCTGGATCGTCGCGGTGCAGATTCTGGACGACCTGGGAAGGAGCGTTTCCGCGCTCGCGCTGCAAGCTGCGACCGGGCTGCTCGCGATTGTCGTCCTGCTGGTGGTGATGAACTGGTTTTTTCACAAGCTGTATTGGACCGGCTGGATTTCGATGCACAACAACCGCAAGCGGGAACTGATGGAGCGAGCGGAAGGCGGAGAAATTCGGAACGGGGTTTTTCTGGGGGATGGCGCTGCTGGGGTTCACGTCGTTCTATCGCGAGGGCTTCGAGGTTGTGCTTTTTCTGCAGAGTTACCGGCTGAGGCTGGGGGATGAGATCGTGTTCTGGGGTGCATGCGTGGGCGTGCTACTTTCCGCAGCGGTTGCGGCGCTCACGTTTGTGGCGCACAGGCGGCTGCCGTATCGGAAGATGCTGGTGCTGACGGGAATCCTGCTCGGGTTCGTGCTGGTGGTGATGGCGGGCGAGCAGGCGCAAGAAATGCAAATGGCGCACTGGCTGCCCACAACGGAAATACCGTGGCTGTCGAACGTGCTCTCACCGTGGATGGGATTGTGGTTTTCCGTGTTTCCCACGGTGGAAACGTTGGCCGTACAAGCGAGTGCGGCTGCTCTGGTGCTGGGGTCGTACTTCGTGGGGAGCTTGCCGGCGCGCAAAGCAAGGAATGAAGGCGCGCAGGCGAAGCCGGACGCGCCGGAGGCCGCCAGTCACGCGGGTGCGCTTGCGAGCAGCCTCAGCAGGAGTGAGCCGAAGGCTCGGACGAGTATGGGAGGCAGTGAAACAAAAGTTCGACTAAATGGCCGAGGCGTCAGGATTTGAATTGGCCGAATGCTACGAGAGCGATTCGCGACCAATCGCTCTCGTATACCGGAACGGGACAGAACGGAAGGCGACTGGCTTACCGGCGCTTGATGAATGCGCCGGTGTGTAAGTCGGCCATCGCCTGGCGGATCTGCTCCTGCGTATTCATCACGATCGGACCATACCAGGCCACCGGCTCCTCGATCGGCTTGCCTGAGACGAGCAGGAATCGGATGCCTTCATCGCCTGCCTGCACGACGATTTCATCGCCGCGGTCGAAAAGCACGAGCGAGTGATTCCTGGCGTCGTAAACTGGCGCTGCGTCAGGGTTGACGACCTGGTCGGTGAGCACCGCCCGCGGTTCCGAGGCATCGCGAAACGTGCCCGAACCCGCAAACACGTAAGCAAAGGCGTTACGATCGGTGGCGATCTTCAAGCGCTTACGATGGCCGGGCACCACCGACACGTCCACATAGCTCGGATCGGCGGCGACGCCTTCGACCGGACCTTTCTTACCCCAAAACTCCCCGCAGATGATGCGAGCTTTGGTGCCGTCGTCGTCGGTGACCTCCGGGATCGCGGTCGAGGGGATATCCTGATACCGCGGGTCCGTCATTTTGAGCGAAGACGGCAGATTGGCCCACAGCTGAAAGCCGTGCATGCGCCCCTGAGGGTCACCCTTGGGCATCTCCTGGTGCAGAATACCGCTGCCCGCCGTCATCCATTGCACGTCCCCGGCCGTCATCTTTCCCCTGTTGCCCAGGCTGTCGCCGTGCTCGACCGAACCGGCGAGAACATAGGTAATCGTCTCGATTCCTCGATGAGGGTGCCACGGAAATCCCGCGAGATAGTCTTCTGGATTCTCGTTGCGGAAATCATCAAGCAGCAGAAACGGATCGAAGTCTTTTGTCTTACCGAAGCCGAAAGCGCGCTGCAGCTTCACTCCCGCG
Source organism: uncultured Acidobacteriota bacterium (assembly GCA_963753475.1). Taxonomy (GTDB): domain Bacteria; phylum Acidobacteriota; class Terriglobia; order Acidiferrales; family UBA7541; genus Palsa-295. Next base: position 45,374 of record CAVWCN010000013.1, on the reverse strand, counting down.
CCTTCGATCGTCGGCTGTGTCTGCAAGATCTGTTTGACAGGACGGAGCGACATGTCCGGCCTCCTCTCTTCAGTTTGTGCGGCGCGCAAACATCGGAGCTTCCGCGCCGCCTGAGACTCAAGCCTTTACGAACTGAACATCCAGGGTAATGGTTACCTCGTCGCCGACGAGAATTCCACCGGTTTCCAGGGCCGTGTTCCACGTCAGGCCGAAGTCTTTGCGGTTGATCTTTGTGGTTGCCGAAACCCCAAGCCGGACGTTGCCCCAGGGGTCTTTCGCCGGGGAGGAGGGCCCTTCAACCTCAAACACGACCTTGCGAGTGACGCCGTGAATCGTCAGGTCGCCGGTCACTTCTAATTCACCCTTGCTGTTGCGGGACAGGCGAGTTGACTTGAACGTGAGGGTCGGGAACTTCTCAACGTCGAAGAAGTCCGCGCTTTTGAGATGTGCATCGCGCTGCGGCTCCCGGGTGTTGATGGAAGCAGCATCAATCAGGACTTCCACGGATGAGCGGAGGATGTCGTCATCGTCCCGGCTCAAAGAACCCGCGATGCCGGTGAATTGCCCCTTCACGTTTGAAATCATCATATGCTTGACCTTGAACTCCGCGGCCGAATGAACCGGATCGATGTTCCAGGTCGTGGTTTGCGGTCTCACTTCGGTACTCGTTGCAGTCATGGTGATTCCCCTTAGCGCCGGGCTAAACCGGCAGGTTGTTGTGAATGAAAGAGTCATACGGTAAAGGTGTAACGAACCATACCGGCCTTGAGTCATGTGCGGTTGGCCGTGAGGCCGACCTTGAAGCGTTGACAAAGGTATGTACAGGCCAGCCATCGAGCCGCGAAAGAACCTTACTCCAGGGTGCCGACACGGTAGGAGAAAGTGGAAGGCCATATCGGAGGTCCCGAAAGCGTGAGGGACTTCCGAACCCTGCGCGGTCAAAGAACCTGAGCATGTACAGAAACAACTTGCGCGAGAACCGGGAGAGCCTGCGTTTATCCGCCAGATGTCGGGCGGATCGCGTCAGCAAGTCCAAGGACGTAATCTGACGATGCACGAACACAGGCAGTCGTACAGAGCCGTAGTACCCGCGAAGTCTCTGAACAAGGCGGGACAGCCAACCGTCGCGGAGGGGATGGAGGGAAGGGCTCTGGTCAAAGGGAACGAGTTCCAGCAAAACACGAACCGGGCTCAGTACCGGCGTATCGTGTCCCGTGCGTTGGAACGCGTGTGGGCGATGGTCATAGAGGGTGTTCATGAGATCCTCTGTCTGTCCCCATCCTCCCTGCGATAAGAACCGGATGCGTTAATCGCGCCCGTCCGGGTCCGTGCGGGGGGCGGGGAGCAATCCCCGTCCCTCCCTTTCGTTCCTTATGTGCTGCTTTATCGTGCTTAGATGCGTCACAACGGTATTCGTTGCAACGACTATTGGAGTCAAAAAATCAGCCGCCCCGGGCAGCGCTGAGGAGCTCGGCGAGTTCGCGCAGCCGCGCGGACCCCAGATGCCCCAGTTGTTCCCGGTGAGCCTCCTGTACCGGCGCGTCGAGCTCGCCTAAGACCTTCAGTCCCTCCGCCGTGATCCGAGTGAGAACCATCCGCCGATCCTTCGTTTCGCGGCAACGCGAGATCAGGCCGCGCTTCTCCAGGCGATCGAGAAGTCGGGTAATGTCCGGGTCCCTGGTGATCATGCGGCTGGCAATTTCGCCGCAGGGGAGCCCGTCAGGCGAGCCCCGGAGAATCCGCAGCACGTTGTACTGGGTCGGAGAAAGGTCGGCCGGTTTCAAGACGCCGACCAGGCGGCGCGCCAGAATGTCCGTCGTGCGCAGGAGATCGAGGAATGCCGCTTCCTCAGGACAAGCGGTCTGCTTCCGTTCTGCGCGCCCGGATTGATCGGCTGGTCTCACCCGCTTATACTACTCGTTTCAACGACTATTGTCAAGAGGAATAAATCAGGCGCCGGAGCTTTCCCAGATCAAGGAATTGTGCCCGGTCAGCCGGGCTCGCGAGAGCCTGCAGCGCCTGACGAGCGCCCGATTCCGGGACCTGAAGCTCTTTAATACATGCCGCCCATGCCGCCGCCATGCCCCGCGCCGGCGGCAGCCGTTTCGTTCTCTTCCCTGATGTCGGCGATCAAGACTTCCGTGGTCAGCATCAAGGCAACGACGGATGCGGCATTCTGGAGGGCAAGGCGAGTGACCTTGGCTGGATCGATCACGCCAGCTTTGATCATGTCGCCGAACTCTCCCGTCTCTGCATTGAATCCGAAATCTTCTTCCTTCGAGTCGCGCACGCGGCCGACGATGATCGCTCCCTCTTGTCCAGCGTTCTGGGCGATTTGGCGGGTCGGTTCCTCGAGGGCACGCCTCACGATGTTTACACCTGTCGCCTCATCATCCTGAAGCTTCAGCCTCGCAAGTGCCGGAATGCAGCGAAGCAGGGCTACCCCGCCTCCGGGGACGATACCCTCCTCGACTGCTGCGCGTGTCGCGTGCATGGCGTCCTCGACGCGAGCCTTTTTTTCCTTCAGCTCGGTCTCCGTGGCGGCGCCAACCCTGATAACGGCCACGCCGCCAACCAGCTTTGCCAGGCGCTCCTGCAGGTTCTCCTGATCGTAGTCCGAGCTGGAGTCCTCTATCTGAGTGCGGAGCTGCTTGATGCGACCCTCGATCTCGCTGGCTTTGCCTGCACCCTCGATGATCGTGGTGTTATCCTTGTCAATGATCACTTTCTTCGCGCGGCCAAGCTCCTCGAGTTTCACGTTTTCGAGGTTGATCCCAAGATCTTCGCTAATGGCTTTCCCGCCGGTCAGAACAGCGATGTCTTCCAGCATCGCTCTGCGGCGGTCGCCGAAGCCCGGAGCCTTTACTGCAACGCACTGTAGAGTGCCGCGGAGCTTGTTGATGACGAGCGTGGCGAGCGCTTCGCCTTCGATGTCTTCCGAGATAATCAGCAAAGGCTTGCTCATCTTCGTCGTCTGTTCGAGCAGCGGCAACAGTTCCCTCACGGAACTGATCTTCTTTTCGTGGATGAGAATGTAGACGTCTTCGAGCACGCACTCCATGCTCTCGGGAGCGGTGACAAAGTAGGGCGAGAGGTACCCGCGGTCGAACTGCATTCCTTCGACCACTTCGAGGGTCGTCTCCATCGTCTTCGATTCCTCGACGGTGATGACGCCGTCCTTGCCCACTTTCTTCATCGCTTCCGCGATGATCGAGCCAATCTGCCGATCGTTATTGGCGCTGATTGTCCCGATCTGGACGATCATGTCGCCCTTCACGTCCTTGTGCAGTCTCTTTATTTCCTCGACGGCAACTCCAACGGCCTTTTCGATGCCGCGCTTCAGTGCCATGGGGTTTGCGCCGGCGGCCAGCGTCCTGACGCCTTCTCGAAAGATGGCCTGTGCCAGGACGGTCGCTGTCGTGGTGCCATCGCCGGCTACGTCAGAGGTTTTGGAAGCGACTTCCTTCACCATCTGCGCGCCCATGTTCTCGAGTGGATCCTGGAGCTCGATTTCCTTTGCTACCGTCACGCCATCCTTGGTGATAATCGGGCCGCCGAACTTCTTCTCGATCACAGCATTGCGGCCCTTCGGGCCCAGGGTGATCTTCACCGCATCGGCCAGAATGTTGACGCCACGCAGAATAGCCTGACGCGAATCCACACCAGTTACGATTTGTTTTGCCATCGACTTTGCCCTCCCGGGGCGTGTGACTCTGTCCGGCTTACGACTGGCGCACCGGAGAAGCTACTTCTTGCTGGATGCCGCTTTGACCATGCCGCCCACTTTGGCGAGGATTTCTTCCTCCCGAAGAATCAGGTATTCCTGATCGTCGATCTTGATGTCGTTGCCCGTATATTTGCCGAACAGAATGCGGTCCCCTCTCCGCACTTCCGGCGGAATCCGAGCGCCCTTCCCGTTGAGCTTGCCGGCGCCAACCGCGATCACTTCCCCTTCTTGAGGTTTCTCTTTGGCCGTGTCGGGAATAATGATTCCGCCCTTCGCGGTTTCTTTTTCTTCCAGCCTCCGCACCAAAACACGGTCATGCAGGGGCGTCACATTCATTGTCATTTCTCAACCTCCGTTTCATTCGTCGTCAAATCCAAGGAGCCGCACCATGATCGGGAATATCAGATCAGGGGCGAAATGCCTTCAAGTTGGCTTGCCGCAGTGCTTCCCGCGCGTCAGCCTCCTTTTTCACCAGCGCTACCTTCCTTTGCGGAGCGGCGTCGCTTTCCTGCTTCATTGAGTCGGCAATGGCTGCATCGGCTTGGCTGTTCAGTTGTTTCGAGAACAGGACAAGTTGAAAGCTACCGGAAAGAGGAGAGCGGGAAAGAGCCACTGAGTCCCGGGAGTCTTCCCAGAAAGCGATTGCTTCCTGCTTGTTGCTGTAAGACGCGTTTGTTGAAGAGTTTACCGGGATAATCGGCAGTGCTGCGGCACCGTACTGTGCGGAGATGGCCCCGACCAAGTCTTCGGCAGTTAACCCTTGCGTCGCTGAGCCGGAGTAAGTCACCGCGATCTTGTAGAGTTCAGCGTCGCAGAAGGAGAACACAATTGTCTGGACCGGATCCACAGACGCGGAGGATTGATCGGATGGCACTGGCCACCACGTCAACTCCTGAATGAGCACCGGACTCTGGTGGATTACGGTAATGTCGTCCGGCGTTACTTCGACCTGCTTTGCGAGGTCGGCCAAATGCGTTCCGAGCGAAAAGGTGCGGTATTTCGAGAGGTCCTGGGCCGAAACCACGGAAGTTGAGAACAGGACCAGAGCCAGCGCAATCACAAGCTTGTGAATTATTTTCATTTGAGACCTCCCCAAAGCAACTACAGGCCGGGCGCCGTCGCCACGCTGACATGCCGTTGCGTTCTTGCGGGGCCGGATTCTTCCGCGCTCGCGAACCCCCATACTTTCGTCCGAGTGGCGGCTGATTCTTCTTCGTGCGATTCCCGAATGCGCTGAGCGGAGAAAAGAGCCAGGCTTTCCTGCACGTGTCGCGCCTGGGCTCCCACGCTCACGTAGGGCAGTCCCAGGAAACGCCTGGAGGTCACTCGGGTGATTTCCAGGGAGTTGAATGGCTTCGACCTCGGGTCGGCCAGGATTCGCTTGATGGCCCTGCGAACGGTGGATCGCTCGTCACCGCCGAATACAATCGTTTTGATGTCACCGGCCAGGCAGAAGAAGGTCCAGCCGGCTGTGCGGACTTTCCCATCGAGTGCGTACCCGTCGAGATCTCGCACCAATCTCCAACCCGGCAGGCAGGGGTCGCCTTCGACCTGGAGGGTTTCGGGCAGAAGCGTTCCGTCCTTGATGAGAACCGCTCCCGTGCGAACCGCGTTTTGCAGCCGATCTTTCTTCATGGCTATCCTCTGTCCTTAGGGGCCCGTTCGATCACACGGGAGCGGTAAACGCTCGGTGCTTAGTTGCCTGCAGACTCCTTCGACTCATTTCGAGGCGAATTTTTCTGCAAGACTGAAACCAAGAGACGGCCGGATTCAGGAACGCGTGCCTCGCCGCCCAACACGATCTCTCTTGCCGTTAGCCTGTGGCCATAGACGTCCGCAGTGGCGTCGTCATCGGGCCGAAGCGTCGAACCTTCGAGTGAAATGCCGGCAAAAAGGCCACGCGAGCGCGAATAGCTGAGGACTTCCGCTCGCATGTACGCATCCGTGTTTGCTGCCGCGTCGCGCCCTACGGGGCCCGCTGCCACAGAAGCATCGGCGCCCAACTTGACTTTGCTGTTCAGGATGGAGCTCGCGCCCCTGTTGTTCATGATCAAAAGAACGAGATCCGTAGCTTGTCCGCCGATCTGAAATCCAACGCTGCCACCTTCCAGCGCCATCATCGCCGGCGCGCCCCATGGCCCGCGGAAGCCCTTCCCGCTTCGGCAAACCATCGCTCCACGGCCGTAGCTTGCACCGACGACGAACGCCGCCTTGAGAACCGACGGAAAAACGATAACGCATTCGGCTTTTTCCATGATCTCTTGCGGGATGTTCTCGGGCGTGTTCATGATTTCCTGCATCACGACACCGGCGTTGTGGAGCCGCTTTTGCTCCTTGTTGTTTGCCGCGAGAGCTGATGCGGCTGCAACGAGTCCCACGCAGGCAAAAAGGATTGATTTACGTATCATCGCTGACCTCCATGATCAGAATTGCGGCTGCGGAAGATTTGCTCTATCCGGAACCTTTGTGAGGGCGCTGCAGAGTGCGCCTTGAGTCGAGGAGAAACCGTTGAACGAAAATCGTTCTCAGGTTATTCCCAACCGAAAACTTCCCTTAGCCCTTTCGCCCGGCGCCCGCGACAACCGAGCCCGCTCCTGCAACCAGCATGTTGTTGGGTTTGCGTTCAGGAGACGATCTTTCGGCTCGGGATGAACCTGATCAAAACGGCCACGACCGCCAGAACCAACAGAATGTTGATGAACCCGCCGAACGTGTAGGACGTAGCGACTCCCAGCAGCCACAAGACAAGACACACCATAGAAACTGTCCAGAGCATATCGGGTCTCTCGTTCCTTTTTTCTCAGTGCAGGTCTGAAGCCGAGACTGTCAGGCTGAAGCGGGTGGACCGATCTGCGAAACATCTCTTTTACTCCCCATACAACCGAATGCTAGACACATCCGCGATGTTTATCTGTTCTGTTGTGCACACATTTGGATTCTGCGTCTGCGGCCGTTTCGCGGCTCCGGCCGCGAGCTGGGGAAAGAGGGGCTGGACCCTAGCCCGGTTCTCTCAACTTATTCACCAGCCTCCTCGCCTCTCTCATTCTTTCTTTGTAGTACGTTGGACTGATCAAAACGTCGTTGTCTCCCACCTGCATGTGTTCCCGGATGCCCTTTTTTGACAAGAACAGGGCCAGCGCGATATACGTCTTGATTTCCTTTTCCAGGAATTTAACTGCCTGTCGTTTGGACTCATCCATTTTTTCACCTCGACTGCGAATGCGGCGACGGGTACGAAGAAAACGGGAGGCACGCGCCGAGCCTCTCTCGATTCCAGGTGCTCACTCGAGCGCAATCGCTTGGACGGTGGGCCTCAGTGAGGAGCACTCGAGGACCCGCGCGCCCTCAGATGCGGCCGAGTAGCACCAGGAGGACGACGACGAGCAGAACCACGCCGACCCCTCCCGTGGGCAGATAACCCCATTGCCGGCTATGCGACCACCTTGGCAGTACACCCAGAAGCGCCATCACACAGACGACGATCAGTATCGTTCCCAGCATTGTTGCCTCCTCTTTCGGGCGCCTTTTGAGGCGCCCTGCGTGCTTGAGAAATTTGCATGTTCTGATTTCGAGTTACACTTTTGCCATCTCTCGACGACTCGCTAGTCCTGATAGACGCTGAGTGCAAGTCCAATGCCGGGATGACTGCGGTCGTACAGGTAATATCCGCCGCCGGAGTAGACGACATACACATCATCGTTGTCGTACCAATTGTTTGACCACGCTTCTGGCCATGGGTCGACGACGCTGAACCAGAAACCCTCATACTGGAAGCGCGGATAACCGCCGACAACCATTTCGGGAAGGCCGTAGATACGGAACGAGTGATCCTGACCAAAGTAGCCACGGTAACGGTCGTCAGGAATGCGGTAACCATTGTATCCACCGCGTTCCTGCCAGTTCCGGTGCTCGGACTGCCAGTCACGCGCGCGGTGATCTTGCCAAGCGACCTGCTGTTGACCTTGCTGTTGATTTGAGGGTCGATAGGCCTGCTGCTGACCCCTCTGCTGCCGCTGCTCGTTTTGCTGAGTCTTGGCTTGCTGTTGCCGTTCGTTTTGTTGAGTCTTGGCTTGCTGCCGCTGCTCGTTTTGTTGAGTCTTGCTTGCTGTCGCTGCTCGTTTTGTTGAGTCTTAGCTTGTTGAGTCTTAGCTTGCTGTTGCCGCTGCTCGTTTTGCTGAGTCTTGGCTTGCTGTTGCCGTTCGTTTTGTTGAGTCTTGGCTTGCTGTCGTTGCTCGTTTTGTTGAGTCTTGGCTTGCTGTCGCTGCTCGTTTTGTTGAGTCTTAGCTTGTTGAGTCTTAGCTTGCTGTTGCCGCTGCTCGTTTTGCTGAGTCTTGGCTTGCTGCCGCTGCTCGTTTTGTTGAGTCTTGGCTTGCTGTCGCTGCTCGTTTTGCTGAGTCTTAGCTTGCTGTTGCTGACCTCGCTGCTGTTGCTGCTTTTCAGGCTTGGCTTGTTGCTGGCGTTCCTGCTTTGCGGGCTTGGCTTTCTCCTCTTGTTTCGGGGGTTTGTTGTCTGGTTGGCCCTGCCGTGCGTACGTAGGCGCGACGGCTCCAAGAAGAAGGAGCAAAACTCCCGCGCCGATAAGTCTGACTGGTTTCATGATTGTTGCCTCCATTACCGTAATTTCAGGCGCTATTCGCTCGTTGCGTTCAGCGCGATTGATTGTGTCTGGTGCGTGCCCTCCGGCAGGGACGATCGGAGCTTGAGACAGTCCTTCATTCACGTTCAGTTAAGTCCCCACGCGCATGTGGGAGAGCGAATGAAAGAGTCCAAAAATGTTCAGAAGCCACAACACTACGCCGATCACCACAACTGCATTCAAAATGGACTTGATCGTTCCTTGCATTGGTATGTAGCTGTTGACCAGCCAAAGCAGGACACCTACCACGACCAGAACCATCAGTATTTGAAGAATAGGCATTTCAGTATCTCCTTGCTCTTCGCAGGCAGACACTCCGGCCGGCTCCAAGGCGTTACCCGAAATTTCTGTCTTGACCAAAAACGGCTAGTGCCGGATGGAATGAGAGGGAGCCTGCGATCTCCGTTGCTGTTCAGGCGGAAGCTCTCGGACTTGTTTTCCCCGTGGTCTTCTTGCTTCAGCCATACGCCAGCATCTTAGAGGGAATGCCGGTCAACGTCTGTTCACTTGTGCACACCAGTGCGGGCTTTACGGATCTGCAGGGGATTATTCGGGACCTGGGCTGCCTCTTGTCATCGCTGAAAGTGTCCAAAATTGAACAGAACGCGCCAGCCGGTGCCTGTAGCATTGCGCTTCCCTGATCGTCATTCACGACGGCAGACAGGTAGATCAATGTGCTGCCAGGAAGACGTGTCTTGCCCTGACGGGAGGAGAACAACATGACTCAAGCTCCTTCTCAGCGCCTACGGGCATCGGAAACCCACGTACTCAGGATGCTCTCTCAGGGTGCGCCGATGACGGAAGTCCTGAATGAGCTGTGCAACTTCATCGATGCGAAGTCACCCGGGGTAATCCCGACAGTTCTTCTACCAGACTTCGATGGGAAGCATCTCCGGCTAGCGGCGGGCCCGAGAGTTCCCACGATTTGGAGCCAGGCATTCGCAAGCCTGAAGGTGCCCTCCTACGGAAGTTTCCGGAGCGCTGCCAAGAGTCAGAAAAGCAGCGTCCCGGTTGCGGACTTGAGGAGCGATCCTTCTTTCGCAGTTTGCTGGAACCTGGTTTTTAGCCACGGCGTGCAAGCCGCGTGGTCCGTGCCCATTGTCTCGAAAGAAGCGAAAATCCTGGGAACCCTGGTTTTGTTTTGCCCAACGCCCCAACCGCCCGGCGAACGAGACATGGAATTACTGGAACAGGTTGTTCACATGGCGGCAATTGCGATCGAGTGTCACCGCAATGCGGAAGAGCTACGCGAGTTTTCCAGGCGGCTCTATCGGTCTCAAGATGAGGAGCGCCGTCGCATCGCACGCGAACTGCACGACAGCACGGGGCAGAAACTTGCTGTCTTGCAATTGAACCTGACGATGGTCAGAAATACGATCACCTCGCCCCCGCCTGCATTCGACGAGATTCTCCTGGAGTCGCGATCTCTCGCCGGTAGCGTTTCGGAGGAGCTCCGAACCCTTTCCTACCTGCTTCACCCGCCCATGCTCGATGAATGCGGTTTGAAAACCGCAATCCTGTGGTACGTGAGCGGGATTAACCAGCGCAACGGTCTGCATGTAGAAGTGAAGATAACTCAAGAATTGCACCGGCTATCGGAAGAAGCCGAGCTTGCGGTCTTCCGCGTCGTGCAAGCCAGTCTCACAAACGTTCACCTGCATTCAGGAGCCAGCGCCGCCCAGATAAAGATCGAGCAGAATCGCGATGGAATGATCGTAACTGTCAGTGACGATGGGCACGGGATACCAGACGGCGTCTTGGATCATTCGTCACGCAAGGAGACGCTTGGCATTGGCATCACGGGGATGCGGGAAAGAGTGGAGCAACTGGGAGGCCGCCTGGAGATTGAAACGAGCCGCCAGGGCACAAGAGTGAAAGCAACAATTCCGAAGGGCCATTTTCGAAATATTGCATAGACCGCCGCGGCACGAGCCGCTTATAATACAGTGTTTGTTGTACGCACAAATAGAGTGACGTCTGCTCGCGACGGTAGTAAAGTTTAGGAACTTCGTTTCGTTTGCGCGGTCAGGGTATCTATGGGAACTCGTCTGGTCATGGGCAAGCCGCGGGAAACCACCAAAAATAACAAACCAGCCCCCGTGCAGAAGCTGACGTTCGATCTGCAGGGATTTCTGGATACAACGGGTGTGGCCAGGAAAGTGGAGGAGTTCAAGAAGAAGGAAGCAATCTTTTCGCAAGGCGATCCCGCTGCGAATGTCCTTTACCTTCAAAAGGGCGGGGTAAGGCTTTCGGTGGTCAATCAAACCGGCAAAGAGGCCGTCGTGGCGGTTTTGGGGCCGGGGGATTTTTTTGGCGAGGGTTGCCTGGCGGGCCAGTCGGTTCGGATAGGGACAGCGACCGCGATCACGCCAACCACCGTACTGACCATTGAAAAGAAGGAGATGGTTCGCGTCCTCCACCAGGAGCACGCATTTTCCGACCGTTTCATAGCTTACATGCTCTCGAGAAACATCCGGATTGAAGAGGATTTAGTCGATCAGCTCTTCAACTCCAGCGAGAAGCGGCTGGCACGCACGCTGTTGCTGCTGGCACGGTATGGCCAGCAAGACCGGCCTCAGACGATGCTCCCCAAGATTTCGCAGGAGATGCTGGCAGAAATGGTCGGCACAACGCGCTCGCGCGTGAATTTTTTCATGAACAAATTCAGAAAACTGGGCTTCATCAAGTACAACGGCGAACTTCAGATCAATACTTCCCTCTTGAGCGTCGTCCTGCACGACTGACAAGGGAATCCGTATCACACTCCGGGAATACACGAGCACGACGTCGCCGCCCGGGATCGCTCGAGCAAAAATGAGCGGGCCCGGCGGAGATATGGCCGTCTCACCCATTGGTCCTTCGCGCTGCGGCCGCTGACTACCCACGTGACAAGAGGACCGTGGGTCTGCTCGTTATTCCGCCGAAGAGTATGTGCCTTCGGCCGGACGCTGGTAATCGGAGTACGTAATAATCCTGTCGATGTACAAACCCTTCAGGAAAAGGATCCTGAGACTTGCACGCACTTCGACGCGTTTTGGCACCCAGACGCCGTCGCCGACGCACATCTCGTCCAGGATGACGTGCGAGTCGCGCTGCACGCGAGCCACGAACAACCCCATCGAGAAGGGCTGCGTTACGCGTCCGTCGACCCTGATCCAGCCGAAGTCTTGCGTGTCGACCCAGAGCTTGCCTTCGACCTTGGAGAGCATCGCGGCGTACCTGCCGTGCGCGCGATAGCCAGGGTGCGGCGTGGCCTGCAGGACGTAAGCTGGCCTGCCCTCGACGTTTTCTTCGCCGATGAGGCGGAAATCGAAAGCACCGAGCACGTCCCGGAGGAACGACCTGTTTGCCTCGTCCTGGTCGAGCCGGACCGTTCGCTCGGCCAGTGTTTCGTTCTTGAGCTTGTTGAGATCCCCCACGCTTCTCTGCAGTTCCTCGGGCGATGGAGGATGCCCATTGTGTTCGACGATCTGCTCAAACCGAGCGCCGTTGACCAGAGTCATTTTGCTGACGGCGGAATTCTCCGATTTCACCATCCCGCGCGAGTCCAGGCGGCGGTCCTCATCGCGCTCCATATAAGTGTAGTGGTCCCGGACCTGCCAGCTGCGCTCGGTAGCCGCCACCGACAGCTCGACGATCTCACGGGCGTTCAGGACGCTCGCATGATTCTGAGGTTCACCCGAAGAACTCGCACCACTTTGAGCAAAGAGCGCGGGGGAGGCTGCGAACACTGCCAAGATCGCTGTCGCCAGAGATTTGGTCAGGATTCTCATCGTTCACTCGATGGCAGCGAGGGTCGAACCAGCGAAGAGTTCCGATCGCTGGAAAGATCCTAGCCTGAAGGTGCAGGAGTTGAAATTAGGACCACTGCGAGACAAGAGCATGGCGTCTTCTCACTAAGTCCCCGATTCCTTACGCAATCGAAAGTTCACGTGCCTTGATTTCTGAGGTATCGATTATGAATCGTTTAACCTCGTCCTTAATCTCGTCTCGCACCCGGCGGAAGACTTCGGCCCTCTGCTCGGGCAATCCACCGGCGGTGTTTGGGTCGACGACGTTCCAGTGTCGAAGGTGCAGCGTGAAAGGAAATATCGGACTCCGTTCCTTCGCCGCATCACAGATCGCAACCACGTAGCCGAAACGCTCCCTCACTGATTGCGCGACTTTCTGTGGCTTCTGCCCCGAGATATCGATGCCTGCTTCGTTCATAACTTGGTTTGCCAGGGGATTCAAGGCGCTGGGTTCGACCCCCGCACTCGTGACATCAAATCGGTCACCCGTTAAGGTTCGTAGAAAACCCTCGGCAATCAGGCTGCGTGTGGCGTCGCCAGTTGAGAGGAATAGAACCTTCGGCTTCTGACCTTGCATTTCTCCCCCAATGCAATTGACCAGTCTGGGTCGAAATCATCAATCGGGATTGTTCCACATAAGATTCTAGTCTTCGCAATAGAACAACGCAGTCCCGTTTGGCACACTTTCTGGAAATGCCTTAGGCTCGAAATGGCTAGCGCCAAGAGAGACTGTTCTTAGTTAGGGCAGAATTTTGGGGGCGTCGAGACCAAAACCTCGTTGAATTCGCCGAGAATGAGCCGTAACGCCCATAAAAGGAATGCCCAGAAACTGTTTCGAAACGACCTTCGTGAGTTCAAGAGAGTTAAACTTGAAGTTCTGCTCCTCCTGCCTAGCCAGAACATACTTCGCTGCCCTGCGCAGAGTTCCTGGACTCTTGTACCCGAAGACGGTTGCCCGGATCTCGCCTGCCAAATAGGAAACGTTCCAATGCGCCCCTTCCACTGCCCGGGTCAGCGCCTGGCGATCTAAATTCTTGATAATCCTCCAACCGGGCACGAAAGGTTCGCTCTCCATGGAAACCGTCGATGGCAGCGGTGTGTCTTCCTTGATGAAGATCATCGCCGATCTATTGATGTTCAGCATTTGAGCCCTGCCGATCTGTCTCGCCGCTCGCCAGCGCGAGAAGATTGATGCCAAAGCACTCGCTTGGCGGATAAGCACGCCTTCCATTGTTTCTGCGCTACGCCGGATTGTCTGACGCCACTGCGATGCACTGGCCGTGAAGGACCATTGAAAAAAGCGACGATCGCTATTTTCGTAGCGGAAAGGTCGCACGAAGAATTTTGAGAGGAAATCGGACTCGAGAATTCCGCGGCGTCTCGCGGGGCTGATTCGACTCTGACAGCGGAGGAAGTCAGTTGACACGGTTGTACTCCTTATCAGGAAGACCATCCACCGAGCAATCGTGCGACGATTGTTGTCGTTTATCTGTTCTCTTTAGCACAGTCCCAACGGAGAATTTTGGGTGGCATATCCGGGTCCTCGTCCGAATTGTGAATGGCCTCCGTTGGGCGCACCAGTGTCGCAAGTGATTGCAGAGCCTAAGGAGCCACACAAGAATAATAGTCCATTTACAATGTGAACTCACACGTTTCCGGTAGTTGTTAGAGTCGATCTGGCACACCCTTTGAAACCGCTAAACCTATAAACAAAGGGCTCGGTTGACATTCCTCGCATTCTCGGTTTGCGTGCCTTCCCGTGTTATATTTATGTTATAATTCGCTACGTAAAGAGCCGACAGTCGGAATTCTAACATAATGCGACCGGTCTCGTTTCAGCCCGCGGCCCTCCGCCGCCATTTGCTCCGCCACAAGATTGCCGATCTGCCGCAACTTAAGCGCGTCCTGGGCACCGCGGTAGACCTCACCGTTTTCCGCAAACTGCAGCAGCTCGGTTCTCTCACCAGCTACAGCCATCGCGGGCGCTTCTACACGCTGCAAGAAATCGTGCGCTTTGATGCCCTCGGCCTGTGGTCCCACCAAAGCGTCTGGTTCTCGCGTTATGGGTCTCTGCTGGACACGGTCGAGACCTTGGCCCGAACCTCCCCCAAGGGCTACTCCGCTCAGGAATTGACCGCGGTCCTCCACGTCGAGACCCAAGAGCCCTTGCGCCATTTGGTCCAGCAACACCGCTTGCAGCGATCCTCCCTCGGAGGCCGATTCCTCTACACCGCCGGCGATCCCAGCCTGCGACGACAGCAAATACTGGCCCGTCGCCGTGCCCAGCATTTGCCGGTGGCCGTTCACTCCGAGGCCCTGCAGCTCTCGCCCGAGGAACTCCAGACAGCCATCCTCCTGTTCTATGAGCTGCTGGACGAGCAGCAGCGCCGCTTGTTCGCGGGGATGGAGTCGCTGCGGCTGGGACATGGTGGCGACCGACGCTTGGCCGAGTTCCTGGGCCTGGACGCGCACACAGTAGCGCGGGGCCGCGAACAATTGCTGGAGCAGGAAGTAAATCTCAGCCGGATCCGCCGCTCCGGCGGAGGCCGGGTAGCGGCGGAAAAAAAAACGCCGCAGTGATCGAACTGATGGCCCAACTCCTCGAACACGAAACGGCCGGGGATCCGATCCGCGATCTGAAATGGCGCCGCCGGGCCACCGGTAAAATCGCTCAGCAACTCCGTCAGTGGGGCATTCAGATCAGCGCCAGCACCGTACGGCGGCTGTTGAAACAGATGGGCTACTCCTTGCGCGTCAACCATAAGAAGCTCGAATCGGGGAACAAGAACCCGCCACCCCGGCCGGTGCGCAATCGACAGTTTGCCTACATCGAGCGCCAGCGAAAGCAATTTCTGGCCCAAGGGAATCCCATCATCAGCGTCGATACCAAAAAGCGCGAGATGATTGGGAATTTCAAGCACTCCGGGGTGAGCTGGGAGAAGGAGCCGCAGCTGGTCATGGACCACGATTTCCTGAGCGACGCCCAAGGCGTGGCCATCCCTTATGGCATCTACGATCCGGCGCAGAATCAGGGCCTCGTGGTGCTGGGAACCACGCGCGAGACCCCTGCCTTTGTCGTCGATGCCATCACTTTGTGGTGGAAGAGTTACGGAGAGAGGAAGTACGAGCGGGCCAAGGAACTATTAATTCTGGCCGATTGCGGAGGGGGCAACAGTGCTCGTTCGCGCGGTTGGAAATATCACTTGCAGGAAGAGTTGGTCAATCCCTACAAGCTTGCGGTCACGGTCAGTCACTACCCACCAGGGGCCTCGAAATGGAACCCTATCGAACACCGTTTGTTCTGCCAGATCAGCAAGAACTGGGCAGGCCAACCTCTGAGGAACTACTCGACGGCCCTCAACTACATTCGCACCACGACGACTTCGGCGGGACTAAACGTGCGTGCTCATCTGCTGCCCAGGAAATACGAAAAAGGTGAAAAGATATCAGCTCAGCAAATGAAACAACTTGCGCTGACTAAGCACAGGGTGCTACCGATGTGGAACTACACGTTGCGGCCCATGTGAAATTATTTTTGCGCGGTTCCTAATCTTGCCGAAGGATGGATCGATCGTCTCCAGCGCTGCTCTTTCAGGCCCCTAGCAAGAGCTAGCAAGAGCGCCGGATTTCTGGGCCGCTTGTTAACGCCGGGGATGCTCTTTCGAATTGGCTTGGGCCAATCCCGGTAGTTAGGAAACGGCAGACTGGCCAGGCCCCAGGATTCGCTGGGGCCTGCCAATCGTGTTGCGGTGCGGCTTACGGGTGTTGCGTCAACGGGAGGCTTTGAGATACGGGGCCGATCGTAGTTCCGATTACATCGCCTGATACAACCAGCTCCACGCGGCGATTCTGTTGTCGCCCTTCTGCGGTGTCATTGGACGCAACCGGGCGGGTCTTACCGAATCCCTGCGACGTCATTGACGCCGCCGGAATATTTTCCTTGGCCAGGTAATCCATCACGGCGCCGGCTCGCTTTTCCGAAAGCGTCTGATTCATGGCATCGCTGCCAACGCTGTCCGTGTTGCCTTCGATGGCCAACTTGAGATCCGGGTAGGCAAGAACGATTCCGGATATTTTGGCCAGTTTCTCGCGCGCCACCGGGCGAAGAGTGTACTTGCCGGTGTCGAAAAGCACGTCCGACATGTTCACGACGAGGCCACGAGCGGTGTCGCGAGTAGCAAGGATGGCGTTGAATTGTTGCAGCAATCGGGCGCGAAGTTCTTCACGATCCTGCACCGCTTGCTGGAGTTGCTGATCGGAAGACGCAGCGGCGGCCCGATCGCGGTCGGATTGCGCTTCGGCGTCTGCTTGGTTTTGTTGAGCATTGGCGGTGGCTCTGTTGGCGTCGACGGCGGCGGCGCGATCGCGGTCGGATTGGGCTTCGGCGTCTGCCTGGTTTTGTTGGGCATTGGCCGTGGCTCTGTTGGCATCGACGGCGGCGGCGCGATCGCGGTCGGATTGCGCTTCGGCGTCTGCCTGGTTTTGTTGAGCATTGGCGGTGGCCTATTGGCGTCAACAGCGGCGTCTCGATTTCGATCCGAATCCGCCTGGGCAGCTTGTCCTGCAGTTGGCCGTAGCCGCAGCCCGGTCGGCGTCCGCTGGCGGCGGTTGGCGTCGGCGGTTGCTGCTTCCGCGTTCTGCGAGCCCGCATTTCCTGCTCGGACTGGGCGTTGGCATCTGCGACTTGTGCCGCTGCCGCGTCTCTGTCGGCATTCACGCCGATCCGCGTCGATGCGTCTTCACGGCAATTTCGCGGGAGTCATCCGCCGTCTGCACAACCTGCCGCGACACGGAAATCAGCGCTTTCCTGTCGACGTGCTTCATGGTTGCCAGTATCATCGGCCTGCTTCATCTGGCTGACGGCCTTTTCATAGCTGGAGGCCGCGTAACGTGTCGGCTCCGGCCGACTTGGCGATGCGCACGCGCATTGCGTGCTTCGAAGAATTCGAGCGGCAGTTTGGAATTCAACACGACCGGATCAAAGTGATAGCCGGTGGGGATGTAGCCGCCGCGGCCGATGAGTTCATACTTCGCGTCCACGGCTTCGGCTGGTTCCGCCCGTGTCGGGCCGGATCACGTTTTCCAGGATCACGACGTTGCTGGGACGGCGCACCGCATAGTAAGGTTCCGCCGTCACGATCAAGGCGAAAGTCTGCAGGTCGGTGGTGACGTCCAGCTTGCTGCGATGGTTATCGCCAACCAATACTTCGCCGATGTTCACCGCCCGCCCTTCGGGCGAAATCGCCCACAAGACATACGTCAGATATTCGGTGCCAAAGCTCGTGGGCCTGTCCAGTCCGGAGAATTCGGCTTCGATTTCCATGGCCCCGCGCTTGCTCTCAACTTTGGCCTCGCCCATTGCGGCAGGCATCAAATCGG
This sequence comes from uncultured Acidobacteriota bacterium, assembly GCA_963753475.1. GTDB lineage: Bacteria > Acidobacteriota > Terriglobia > Acidiferrales > UBA7541 > Palsa-295. The sequence continues at coordinate 27,841 of CAVWCN010000013.1, read as the reverse complement.
TGCCTCGAAAATTAATCTTTGTGGAGCCGCTGCGGTGCTCGTAGACCACCGCCGGGTCGTGCGGCTAACTACATTGACTCTGTAAGCGGGCGTCTGAGCGTTTTCGGACGCGACTGTGGTTTGGGCCTGAGCTGGCATGGACGCGCTCAAACCAGCGAGGACTGCCAAGACTACTACTGAAATCTTCACGGTGAGTCTCCTTGAAAGCTGCGAGACCCAAGTATCCGTTGTTTACGAATCTGAATACTGTCCCTTATAGAACGTTTTGTAACAAAAGGCCGGGCACACGACGTTGCGAGAACCCCGACTCAAGAGGCGGTGGGACGCCTAAACCGGATGGAGGAAAGACAGAAGGACAACTAGGCGGCGGTACCCGGCGCGATCGGTGGGGGTTCGTGGGTTTGTGGGTTGTCCCGGAAACGGTAGCTTGACTTGGGCGCTGTTTACCGCCCTCCGACGGAGGGCGAGAAATCGACTAGAGTGCGGCGGGCGGTAGTTTGGTTCGTTGGATATTGGATGCGAGTCCAAACTGCTTGAGAATCCAGATGCCGTACCAGTTGAAGTCGATTTCGTACCACTTCAGACCGTGCCGAGCGGAGGGAGGGCAGGCATGATGGTTGTTGTGCCACCCTTCACCGAAAGTCAGCAGTGCGACCCACCAACTGTTCCTCGATAGGTCGCGGGTTTCAAAGCGGCGCGAACCCCAGATATGCGTGGCAGAGTTGACGAGCCACGTCGTATGGAGCCCCACGACAGTGCGCAAAAAAATGCCCCACAAAAGAAACGGCAATCCGCCGAGCGCGAACAGCGCAAAGCCGAGGATAACTGTCGGCACAAAATGGTATTCCGTGATCCAGACGTGAAACTTGTCCTCAGCCAGGTCGGGGACGTAGCGGTCGAGCGTGGAAACGTCTTGGCGCAAGCCGTTGCCAACTAAAATCCAGCCCACGTGCGACCACCACTTGCCATCGCGCGGCGAGTGCGGGTCGCCTTCCTTATCCGAAAATTGATGATGAATACGGTGCGTGGCCACCCACAGGAGCGGGCCCCCTTCCAAGGCGGTCACTGCGCAGACTGTGAGAAAGTACTCGACCCACTGAGGAGTCTTATAGCCGCGATGAGTGAGCAGGCGGTGATAACCCATCCCGATTCCGAGGCTTCCGGCCACCCAGTACAAAAAGATCGCGACGAATAGCGCGTTCCAGGTGAAAAAGAAGAGCGCCGCAATCGCCCCAACATGAAATAGGATCATGAAGCAAGCAATGAACCAGTTGAGCTGGTTCCTGCCGGCCTGATTTCTTCGCGGACCATTAAACCGTAGGGGACGCATGGTCAATGTCTTCGCCATCGGACTTCATAATACATCCCAAGTCCTACAGCTCGAGCTGGTCGTCAGGTCTGCGCGCGCCGGATCAGTTCATGCAAGACGGCCGTTCCAGCACAAACCCCGGCAGTGCCCGGTGCGCGTGGATGCGGCGATTCGCATCCTGGCCTGCCTCGTTGTATCGTTCGATGGCGATCGCGACCAGACATGTGGCCCGCTCAATCAATTGAAATTCCTCGAGAGAAGGCCCGCCGGGAATGCAGCAGTACATTTCGAGCGATCCAAGCAGTTCGTCATTATTGGCAAAAACGCCTGCCGAACAGAAAGCGTACAGACCAAAACGCGCTGCGTTCGCGGCCATAGCAGCAGCATCTGCTGCATCTTCGCCCCGCAAGGAAATGAGCGAAACCACGTTGCCGATATCCAGATCGAGAGCCCGGCAGATTCTGTTCAGAAGTTCCGAAAGGGGCGCGCGGGCTGAAATCAATTGAAGAATTTTTTCTTCCCCGCTTAGCAGGAATGAAGTCCACTTGCCAGAACTCGGACCGGCAGGTCGTTCTTGCCGCCGATCCGGCCGACGGAAACGATATTCATGCATTCGATCCCCTCCCTTCCCTGCGTGCAGCGGGAGGATTCAGCATCGTGCGGCCCGAGCGGCTTTTGGCTGCTTCTCCTTCATTCCGTACAAGGCCTTGTCCGCTGCGTACACAAGATCTCCAATACTCTTGGCATCTTGCGGATAACTGGCAACTCCTGCACTGACCGAAAGCGGCGGTTCTTCGTCATCTTTTGCGAGAAGATTGCAAATTCGCGACGCCACCAGCGTGGCGGTGACTGCGGCGGTCTCCGGCAACACCAGAGCAAACTCGTCGCCGCCCTGCCGAGCAGCGGTGTCTACAGACCGGCAGCAGTCAGTCATGATCTGCGCCAGCCTGCACAGCGCCCGGTTCCCGACCAAATGCCCAAATCGATCGTTGATCTCTTTCAATCCATCGAGATCCAGCAATAGAAGCGAGAATTGCCGCCCGGTGCGCTTTGATCGGGAGATCTCGGCGTGCAAAACCTCGAAAAGGCGGCGGTGATTGGCTAAGCCGGTGAGCGAATCGCTCAACGCCTGCTGGCGCAGATGATCCTCGAGCGCGCGCTGCTCCGTGATGTCAACAGCGATGATTTCATGGCCCGCAAAATCTCCGCCCTCATCAAAAATGGCGCGGCCGCTCAGCCTCGCTTTCAGAGTGGTGCCGTTTCCCCGCTTCCACTCTATTTCGAGCGGCGCGATGCGCGCCGACGTGGGAGAACCTCCCGCCAATGGCCGTCCCTGACCAAAATCACGGACTATCTCAGACACACGGTTGGCTGCCAAGAGCTCCGCTTTGGTTAAATAGCCAAGCATCGCCAAGAACGCGTGGTTGACGTCGACAATCCTTCCTTCGGCATCGCACCGGCATATTCCGTAAGCGGGATTGTCCACCAACGCTCGATATAGCGATTGCGAATGCCGCAAGGCCTTTCCGGCCTCCTCCAGTTCGGCCCGCAGCTTCTGTTCGTTCAGTGCACGGCGTACGGCCATAGGCAATTGAGCGAGATGCTCTCGCTCAACGTAGTCGAAAGCGCCGTCAGCGGTAAGCCGCGCGAGCGATTCGCTTCCCATAGCACTGACCACGAACAGGAGGGGAATGTCCTCCACTCGTTGATGAAGGATCTGCAAGGCCTTAGATTCCCTTGAACTCGACGCCGGATACTCGGCCAAAACAACATCATAAGCGTGGGAGCGAATCTGTTCGGTGGAGTGCCCTAAAGTCGAGACGACGTCGGCGGCGACCACGAACCCCGCTTTTTCCAACTCTTGCACGCAGCTCCCAACTGCCTCCGCATCGCGATGGACGAAGAGGACGCTTACAGGACGGCGCCTGTGGGAAGCTGTACCTCCCCTCCGCAAGGTCGCCAGGTCAGGCGGCAAATCGCTTTGGGTTACGTTAGACATGGAGCGCTCTCAAAAATCACCGAACCGCTCGCAAACATATCGTGAGCGTCTGAGAGATTGACCCTTTCAGGAGCACCATACGCCGGAGAGAAAGCGGGAATCTGTTCAATTTTGAACAGTGCGACATGACGCGCTGGGATGAAGGCGGAGCATGACTCTTACCCCCATCAGTCTATTTTTCTCGCGTCCCTCGCTCGGTCGGGCATCATGATGATTACCGTTCTATGGATCATCGATCTGTATCATCAAAGACGGTTGCAGCAGATCCGAAAGTTCAGCATCACGGCGCACTCCCCGTAACGACCGGAGGGGATGCGTTCTTGAGCTGCTGAAGTTCGACTTGAACTTTCGCCCAGTCTTTTGGTTTTTTCTTTGTCGCATATGCAGCGTCCGGATGAGAATAAAAGTCCAGCAATTCAGTCCGAACATCGGGCGAAGCGCCAATAAAATTCTGCTTCGCCAAAGCGTCGAGCAACTTTGCATGGGTCAGATCGTTGAGCTGGTATTTTCCCGGCCCTGTTATCTCACCAGTGTCAAAATTGTCGTTGGGCAAGTCGAGTTGGCCGGCGCCTACCTGACTCAGCAGGCGCCGGTACCGATCCAGAGCCGCATTGAAACTCGCTTCGAACAGTTTTTCCGCCGCAGGCGTAGGTGTTTTGAGCTGCAGTACTCTTAGGGGGCCGATCTTCGGGACAATCCGAGTAAGGAACGCGAGGAATTTCTCCCAACCGCTCGGTTCTTGATAGTCCTTTCCCCAATTCTTTTGGTAACTTGCGCGAGAAAGATTATAGAGAAACTTCCTTTTCGTCATACTCGGTTGGTCTTTCAGGATATCGTCCTTCTTCAGGCTCCAGGCAATGCGCGTTGCTTGCGGGATAAGCTGGCTGACGTCATGACGATAGGATCCAAGCACCTTGTCTTCGTCAGAAAGAACGCTTTTCAGATCCAAACCGTAAGTTTCCTGGAAGGCTTGCTCCAGTAGAGGGACCGAAACCTCGAAGCCGATAAAGTCGTGGTAGCTATCCGGAGCGTAACGTCCACGCGCTATTTCCAGAACGTCGAATCCAAACTCCGTCTTTACGTGCGCCAACTTGTCTTCTTCATATGTAACTGAGTTTCCGTATTTCTTTTTCAGCTTGGGATAGAGGAGCGGCACCGCGCGGTTCGTGCCAACGGGGTGACCGAGATTGTCTGCGGCATAGTGAGAGAGCGCTCCAAGCGCAAAGGCGTAGCCGTCAAGGTCCTTGGAATCGCGGAGAAGAGTCAGGACAAAGTTTCCGCTGCGCACATAGTGCGTCAAGTCGCTGAAAAAAAAACTCCCGTGCGGGTAATAACCCATGTCCTGGATAATCGCCCCGCCATATGCATAGCCATGCGCTTCTTTGAGTTGTTCTGCCGTCGCAGAGGGGAAACGCTTCAAAAGTAACGGGCGTATATTGGTGTCCCATACGCTGTCGATGATCGCTTCATGAGCAAGGACGGCGTAGGCCGCGGCTTGGCTCGGCCAGCCCAAAGTCAAGATGAGCGCTACGAGTACGGTGAGAACTCTCACAAACAAAATGCCTGGTACTGTCCAATCTTGGTCATTGCAACCTCTTTGCCCTCTGCGCGCGCTTCGATGCTTCCGGAGAATTCGCCTTCCTAACTTTGAGGCAATTCATCGGCGAAGCGCGTCCCCACAGGTCAATTCCCCGGCTTACCTCCGACGACAATCAGTATTATGCCGCCGACAAGCGCGATGCCTCCAAGGATAGGAGGAAGCGGAATCGTATGGTGCTCTTCCTTCGTGATCTGAATTGGACCAAGGTCGACGGCCTTTTCTTTCGTCGTATAGGTAATTCCCTGATAAGCGAGTGCGATCACGGCGATCACGACCAGAACGATGCCAGCAATCGTTGTAGTCTTAATGGAAATCGGTGTTGTCATAATCCCCTTCGCTTACTGCTCCATCATCCTCAATCACATGCCCCGTCGTCCACAAACTGTCCTCCTGCGCCATCGCCTCTCCGACTAGTCTTGTCGAGCTGTAATTCTCGGGAAGGGTCCCTCAACGTCAGAACAGCTGCACGCTCTTCCTCGGATCGTCCTTGGCGATAACGCTGATTAAAGGCCAGTGTGCTTTGCCTTCGCCGGGCAGTCTCGGCGGCATCACCTCGACGACCTGTTAGTTCAGGTAGACGGTGATTGCGATCCGATCCCGGGGATACCTGCGGTTGTACAGGTAATATCCACCGTCCGTGTAGACGATATACACGTCATCGTTGTCGTACCAGTCCGCTGACCAGTATTCCGGCCATGGGTCCATCAAACCGAACCAAAAGCCGCCGTAACGGAAACGCGGATACCCGCCATACAACTCCATGGGGTACCTGTAGATGCGGAACCGGTGGTTCGGACCAAAGTAGCTGCGATAGCGCGTATCTGGAATGCGATAGCCGTCGTAGCCGCCACGTTGCTGCCAGTCGCGGTGTTCCGACTGCCAGTTACGTGCGCGATGCTGCTGCCACACCTCGCGCTCCAGACCTCGCTGCACACGTTGCACTCGCTGTGATTGCCGATTGGCCTGCTGCTGCTGAGCGCGCTGTTGTTGCTGTCTGTTCTGACCTTGCTGCTCTTGAGCACGTTGCTGTTGCTGCTGCCTGTTCTGACCTTGCTGCTCTTGAGCACGTTGCTGTTGCTGCTGCCTGTTCTGACCTTGCTGCTCTTGAGCACGTTGCTGTTGTTGCTGCCTGTTCTGGTTATTCTTCTGCTGCTCTTGGGCGCGTTGTTGCCTGCCCTGGCTCTTCTGCTCCTGCTGAGCGCGCTGTTGCTGTTTTTTGTCTTGCGATTGTTTACTTCTATCTTGCTGCCGCTTTCCGGGCTTAGCCTGCTGGTCCTGTGCCGGCGGCTTAGCGTCTTGTTCGTGCTGCTCCAGCTGTGCGTACGAGGGAGCAAGGGCTCCGAGAAGCAGGAGAACCCCGGTGCTGATGAAGCTAACTAGTTTCATGACTCTTACCTCCGTCCGCCTTTTTCTTGCGCCGCTCGCCCGGCCGGGCGCGGCCATCCATGGCCTCCCTGAGCCCTATTTACCGGACCTGTTTGTCGGAGACTTTTTGTTCAGAGTGGCGAGGAGCAATTTTGCCGAGGCGGGCGGGCGAATCGTACTGTTGATGACGATGTCCTTTGCGCTGATTCCTTTTCCGTACAGCCTCTCGTTGCCATCGTTGTCGGGGCGAAGGGTGGAGCCTGCGAGGGAAACGCCGGCAAACAATCCGCGCGAACGCGAATAGGAAAGAATCTCTGCTCGCATCGTGACATCCGTCGAGGCTGCAGCATTACGGCCCTTCGGTCCGGCCGCTGCGGCCACGTCAGCGCCGAGCTTGACCTGGCTAGTGAGTATCGAGCCAGCCCCCCGCTTATTCATTACCAGAAGGACGAAGTCGCTGGCCTGGCCACCAATCTGAAAGCCAACGCTGGCGCCCTCCAGAGCCATCATCGCAGGCGCGCTCCAACGCCCGTTGAAATCGGGCCCGCTGCGGCATGACATCACGCCTCGGCCGTAGCTGCCGCCGACGATGAAAGCTGCCTTCATGACCGACGGCAGAACGATGACGCATTCCGCCTTGTCCAGCAGATCCGCCGGAATGTCGTCGGGAACGTTGAGAATCTCAACCATCACTTGGCCTGCATTCCGAATCCGATTGTTTTCGTCCTTTTGGGCATACGCCGGCGAGCACAAAAGCGCACCCAAAGCCATCAATGAAAAGATATGTTTCATTGTCTTGCTCCTATATGGCACGAACTCATCGAGCAACCATCTCGTTTCTAGCGCAGGGAAAAGGCGTTTCTCAGTGACCCTTATCACCTTCTGCGGTAATGCCGCGCCCCATCGAGCGTCCACTATTGAACCGTGCGTGTCGACTGGCACCGTGTTGGCAGCTTGCAGCTCAACTCGAACCAGTCTTCAGGATTCTGCATCGATGGCCGTTCGGACACTCGTCCGAGCTTCTAGTGTAGGCAGTTCATTTGGGGAAAGACTGTACAAAAAAGGACACTCGTCTGACGGCGGTCGTTGTGCGTCCTTGCCCCCGACAATCATGTCGCGTCCCGCAGAAAGTGGATCAGGCCGTTCCTTGTTATCGATAAGACTGGCATAGTCGGACTCCATACCGAGGCTTAGAGTCATCGCGAACACGGCGTTCGCATCGCCCGGGTTCGTCTTCAATCGCAGCTGCGCCAGCCAGGTCCTGCGCCCGTTGGTCCGCTGCGAAGAAATCCGCGCGAAGTTCCGGGTTCGGCTTGAAAGGGACCTTCCCCAGGAAACGCCTTTCGTCCAGGAAAGACTCGGAGGTCAAAACACCCTGCCGATAACACTCCTCAAACAGACAAGCTGCCGCTTCCGAGGCGCTGCCAAGGGGATCTTGCGGGTGGGACTTCTGCCACGCCTCCAAAACGGTTGCGAGCTTCCTGAGGCTTAGTTCGCAGAGAAGGTGAAAGGCGGCTTCAAGCTGAGGCACGCGCAAGATCCCAATTGCAGTCCGCGGGAGGATGCCGGTACCGTTTGAACATCAAGGACCGCCCCTACCAGCAGGCTGCATACCAGCAAACAGATCGTTGAGAAGTATGACCGGAGATCATCTTGGTTCGAATCAATCAGACTCACATTGCTATCTTGAGAGTTTGGCCGCCCCATGACGTGCTCGTTCGGAATCCGACTGCTAGTAGCGCCGCAGGACTTTCCGCAGCGACTGGTGCACTTCCAATCCCCCATCGTAGCTTATGAATCCCTGCTTCCTGAATCGATTCATGAACACATTGACTCGCGGACGCGTAGTGCCGACCATTTCCGCCAACACTTGGTGACTTAGAAGGGGAACCTCGACAACGGGAGGGCCTTTCTTATCCAAGTGCGCCAGCCGCAAAAGCACGCGCGCGAGCCGTTGTTCGGCGGGAGAAGTCAGCAACTCCGCTACATGATCCTTGTACTTCTGGACACTGGAGAGCAGATAGGCCACCAGGGCATTTGACGCCTTATTCTTCTTGCGAAGCAGATGGAGCATCTTCGTTTTTTGTATGGTACGTAAGGAGCTGGCGGTCAACGCGACGGCCGTCGATACGCGAAGAGGATAGCCTGCGAGGCAAAGCTCGCCAAAAAAATCACCCACCCCTAAGATCGCGGTGACTGCGGATGGATGGCGTTTCGTTCGGCTGGTGAGCCGCACCCCTCCTTCCTGAATGTAAAAGAGCGTGTAAGCAGGTGTACCCTGCGTATAGATGTTCTGCTTACGCTGATAGCGAGAGACCTTGCCGCCCAGGGTGGCTCCTGTAGCGAAATCGGTAAGGTGGGAACCCGTCTGTTTCTTGGCTTTCATAAGTTGCTCCAGTCCGCCACCGCGTGCCCCGATATGCCGATTGCAGGAAGCGGGCTTCAGTTCGCGGCCAAACTTTCCAGAGCGGCTCTATCCGTAAGAACTAAATTGCAGCCTTTCCATTGAATCAGCCCCTTCTTCTTGAACCCCGAGAGAAGTCGTGTCACCGTCTCTCGCGACATCCCAATGACATGACCAATTTCCTCACGGGTCAACGTGCACGGCGCACTGGCGGCGGCCTCGAACGGGCGATTCTTCTCGCACCAATCGAGAAGAAAGACAGCAAGTTTTTGCGTTGCGGACCGCGAAAGTTCCAATGCTCGCATTCCGGCGATTGCGGAACAGTAGGATTCCCCCAAGTGCATGGCTACGTGCACTGCAAGCTCAGCATTGCGCCGAATAATATCAACGAAGTGTTCGCTTTTGACGAAGCTGGTCTGCGTCGGTTGGGTCGCTTCCGCCCACACTTCATGCGGCTGGCCGGAAAGCGTTCCAGCCAGGCCAAGTATTTCCCCCGGACCGGCGAACCTTAGGATCAACATTTTCCCGGCTGCCGACGACGTGAAGAGCTTTACGCTGCCTGAGCAGAGAATGAATACCCCACGCGAAGGTTGACCTTCAACGAATAAGACTGTGCCCTTCGGGTGGTAAAGGGGAATCGCAATTGTTGCGAGCCCGTTTACGAGTTCGGAAGAGACGATTCCGCCGTTCTTTCGTGCTCGGAGAGAGCGTTCGTGGCAATTCTCGACAATCTCGAGTCGACGGGCTGCTAACATGCGAACCCCTCCCCAGAAGTTTGTCTTCCGATACTCAGATGGCATCCCTCCGCTGCGCTTTTTGCAGGCCGTCTTACCTTTCGTTTGATTCGGGCCGTGACCTTATCCGGCTTGCCCGATTCTCGTCCATCGAGGCGCGCGCCTCTTGCGAATGCGTCAGGTCAGAGAACCGTCAGTGGGTGGGTCCACGTGCCTCATGGCTTCACCGTTGATTTCGCGGACCTCCGATGAGCTTCTTGTGACCACTCGAATGCTTTAGTGGCATGTTCCAACGCTTGTTTGGAATGCTCGTGTCCAGTCTGGTGATCTTCTTTCCCGTGGTGCGCGGCGGCAACACGGTGCGCATGTGCGGCAAGGTCGTGGAATTCGGCGGCGCGCTGGTGCGAGTCTTGTGGCATAGTTTTCCGGCCCTCGGTGGCCAATCCAGCCTAGAACTGTCCTAACTTCTTTACTGTCCAATATTGAACAGTTCACGTCCGCGGGCACAGCGTAGGGCATTGAAGTTGTCGTGAATTGCAGAAGGGTAAACCCTTGGTTCAGTGCGGGAAATGCGAAGAGACGGACGGCTGCCCAAAACGTTCTCGTAGCGTCATCGCATTCGGAGTGTTGGGAGGCATCGGTTCGCATACTGGAGGGTCTGGGAGTTACAACCCCTTCGCAACGCATAGCGGTTGAGCGGGTGTGGTTGTCGATTATACGAAGTAAAGGCGGCGGCGTCACGCCGAACGGGAAAGTGAATTCGGCAAAGAGGCGGGCGCGCGCCGAGCAGATAGCGACGGCAGTGACAAAAGCGCCCCCGTTCCTGCGCCACGGAAATGAGCGTGACGAATGCCAGCGTCTGACACGGGCACCAGAGATGCCAGCGCAGAATCATCCGAAAGCCTTCAAAAGCTTTAGTAGGAGCTCGATTCGCGTCTATCAAGGACGGGCGGATCGATTAGCCTGAATAACTCGTCCTTGATCCTGCAGTATTTCTCGTACGCAACGACCTCGACAGTCCGCTGTTTCAGCAGATCGTGGTACGCAGTTGGACTGAAGGCGTCTCGAGGTTCACCTAGCAGGACGCTGAGCTTTTCAGCTTCGTGGTAATAATCGTTAAAAGCGCTGTCCATTCTTGTAAGCAACATTTCGCGATTGCCTAGCTGTTCCATTCGAGGCCTCACTCTGGATGCTGCAGTTCCATATAGCGGCGGACCATTCCCCTTCTAATCTCATCTGCCACGGCGGCCCCTCGGCTTCGTTCGCGGTTTGCTCACGCCCTAAAACTCACTTGCTTGAGGCAGACCGAATCTAGCCACCGAATCATTCTTCGCGTCAGCGCAACCGTGACGATTGGCCTATACGGCCACGAGCAGCGCCGCAATGGAAACCCGGTGATGATCTTGTCTGGCACTGACGACCTCACTTCTGCTCAGCGTGCCGAGGCTCGCAGTCGCAGGAAAGCGATCACGGCTAGGCTCCGGGCGAAGAAGCCCCTGCACATACCTTTCAGTTCCCTCGTTAGTCGGTCGGAGCATATTGCCGTCTTCCCGTTACTATTCGGGCGACCACCGTCAAAATGATTCCGCTCGCAATCGCCGCCAGATCTGCGAAAACCATTTTTCCCCGAACCGGCATGCCCGCGGCTACGATGAATCCTCCAGCCAGGCCACCGGCAAGACCTATCCCGAGATCCGTCACCATATCTCGCCCTTCACTCGACATCATCTTCCCCGTTACCCAGCCTGCAAGCAAACCGCCTACTATCCAGAAAAGCAAATGCATGAACTCTCTCTTTTTTTGCAAAGCATCCCAGGTCTGAATACGACTCCTTCCAGCGAGCGGAATCTCAAAATCTCGCTGGTCGATAGATGAGTCGCGGAGGACTGGACCACTGCCGCCCCCGGCTCAAACAATGGTGAATGGTTCCCTTGGCCTAGACGGTTGCGGCTGCGGCGATCTTGTGGAATGTGGAGTTCGCGACGTCGAAAGTCTCCACTTGGGTTGGCCCATCGATCAGCGCGGCGAGGATCTTCGTCACCTCGGGGTAATTTGCGCGGTTATACGCTTCCGCGTTCTCAGCCTTGTCCCACAAGCTGACGGCGAACGCCTCCGCTCCGGATGGGGTAATGAATGTGATTTCGTCCTGGAACCCCTTCTGTTTTCGAAGCAGAGGAATGATTTCCTTCTCCACCCTCTGGGTGAGTTCCGCGGCGCTATTTGGCTTCAGGCGGATGTAAACTCTGCGTGCAAACATGATGGTCTCCTTGGTTTTCACGGCCGAGGGGTGGTCCAGATAACTTCCAACTTTTAGGTCAGCTGAAGGATCCCTTAGTCTGTTAACTAGAGTCGGTTAATTCACTTGTATTGTCAAGTGCATTCTGGGACGATCGCAGTAGATTCACTGTCGAGAGTTAATTACCAGGAGAGTTCTGTGGACGTTTGTCTGATGGTCAAACAGCGGCTGGAAGAACTTGGGCTGGGGCAAAAGGAACTGGCGACTGCCGCTGGGGTTACGGACTCCTACATCTCGCAGCTCCTAACCGGGAAGAAATTGCCTCCCTCGCCCCTGCGCACGGACATTTATGTCCCTATGGAGAAGTTCTTGAAGCTCCCAGCCGGCAAGCTTTCCGAGCTGGCGACGCATCAGCTGACGGAGGAACTGAAGAAAAAGATTACTGACTCGCCAATGCCGCTGTTCAAGGAGGTTCGGGCTTTGGTCCTGCGCAAATGTGCGCCCAACAAGCAGGCGCAGATGCGTGCCATTTTTGAGAGCCATCCATTCGGGGAATTCGAACGCCTGGTCACGCAGAAGCTCTTGGATGTCGTCAAGAAAGTCGCTACAGAAGAATTGGAAAGCGACAGCTGGCTTAAGCTCGTCGCTCAACTGAATGGCCGAAGCTACGAAGAGTTGCGAGTCACCGTGCTCGAATTTCTGGATGTGGATGTCTTCAGCGTCTCGATGCAAAATTGCATCTCTTTCCTCGACCCGCTGATTGATTCGTGGGATCTCGACCTCACTACCTTCGCGATGGAAATCGTTCTAAATCGAAGGTTGGCGCCTGCGTATCTCAGGACGCTCGAGTTTGTGGAAAGAGAACCCGCCGGTCCGGCTCAGCAAGAGCCGGGGCTGCAAGAGTTCCTGCGCAACCCTTCCATGAGTGGCGCTGCCGCTGAGGAAGATATTGCATTCCTGAGCAGGCTGAAATTTACGGGGAAGCGCCCGACCGCGCTCTACTATTATCGAGAACTACAGAACCTCAGGGACCCGCTCAATTTTCGAGAAACCTCAGTCACCCCCGTCCAGAAATACGGAGACGCCATCGGCGTTGAAAAGCAAATGCAGCTCCACGCGAGAAAGGGAGCTGTCCGTGGCTGGACCGAAAACAAGGCGAACCCATGCCGCAAGAAACGAAAATAACCACGATGGCAAGAACCTGTTGTACGAGCGGTAACGGAAAGCTTGCACTTGGAACCCAATGGACCCAAGTGTTCGGGCTCCGACGCGCACGGCGTCAGCTAGAACAAATTGAGAATTCAGGAGTGAGTGGTTGGGGGCGTGGAGATTTGAACTCCAGACCTCCTGCGCCCAAGGCAGTTGCAAAAAATCTATCTTGTTGGTCCGTCTGGCTTTGTTCTGCGTCATAGTACACGGTTTTGGGCCTAATTTGGCAGTTGTTGGATCCAAGTTGGACCCAAGTTTTGGGATCAGGCAGACGGTAGAACTGCGCGGTCGCGCCGACTGTTTGAGGGGACACGCTCTCGCGTCGGTTGCATCACTTTGCCCACGCCTCAAAGATCGCGCGTTCCAATCGGAGATAACATCAATGGAGTGCGGAGCGCTTTCGACGAATCCTAATCCCTGAGCTGCGATCGGGAACTACATTTGTTACAACTGAAGGTCGAGATTTCTGAAGAGAGAAACCGCGAGCGATGGTAAAACTATCGCGGTTCATGAAGTTCGAAATCGGGCAGCCGCGAAAGAGCCCCAAACGGACGCGCGGAGCCATACCCCGCTCAGACCCCGGATAGAGATTTGACCCGAACGATCTCGTCAGCCAAGCTCTTGGTCGGTTTCGATTGTGCTTGGAGCCTTGCGGAGATGCAAATGTAGAATAGGGTCGTGGACACCCTTGTCAGACTGCCTGTCTTGCAGCAGGCTGGCGTGAATCAGCATTCCCCCGCCGAGGCCAAAATCGCCCTCTTCCGTTCGCTGTTTCATGGACGCGAAGATGTCTACCCGCGTCGCTTCGAAAGCCGCAAGACTGGCAGGGCCGGCTATTCACCGGTATGCGGTAATGAATGGGTCCAGGGCATCTGCGAAAAACCAAGGATCAAATGTTCCGAATGTCCCCACCAGCGTTTTCTTCCCGTAACTGACGATGTGATTCGCTGGCATCTGCAGGGTCATGACGACCATAGCCGTGATTTCGTCATAGGCGTTTATCCGATGCTTCTGGACGAAACCTGTTTTTTCCTCGCCGCCGATTTTGACAAAACAACATGGCAGGACGACGTTGGCGCGCTTTTGGAAACTTGCCGTCAAATGAATTTGCCGGCGGCCTTGGAGCGATCGCGCTCGGGCAGGGGCGGACACATTTGGTTCTTCTTCAACGAAGCCGTGCCTGCCACTTTGGCGCGTAAGTTTGGGGCGCATATTCTGACGGAAACCATGGAACGCCGTCCCGACATTGGCCTGGATTCGTACGACCGTTTCTTTCCCAATCAAGACACTCTTCCGCCAGGTGGCTTCGGCAACTTAATCGCCTTGCCACTGCAGAAGCGGCCGCGAGAATCAGGCAATGGCGTTTTCCTGGATGAGCGAATGACACCGTATCTCGACCAATGGGAGTTCTTGTCCTCGATCCATAAAATTAGCCGCGGTGAAGTTGAAGAAGTGGTCCGTCGCGCCGAAGCGAAAGGGAAGGTAATTGGCGTCCGTTTAGTGCCACAAGGCGATGAAGAGGAAGCGACACCCTGGATGGCTCCGCCCTCGCGGCGCAGAAAAGATACCCCCATCGCTGGTCCCCTTCCGAAAACCTTAGAACTCACGTTAGCCAATCAGATATATATCGCGAAAGAGGAACTGCCTCCTGCCCTCCGCAACCGCTTGATCCGACTGGCGGCGTTCCAAAATCCCGAATTCTACAGAGCGCAGGCCATGCGGCTTTCGACCTACGGCAAGCCTAGAATTATCGCCTGCGCTGAGGATTACCCGAAGCACATTGGATTGCCGCGCGGCTGCCTGGATGACCTGCTTCAAACCCTGTCGGGTCTGAACATCAAAACGGTAGTCCGGGACCAACGCAACTCTGGCCAACCGCTGAAGGTGACATTCCAGGGTGAACTGCGCCCCGAGCAGATCCTCGCCGCCCAGGCCATGCTTGCCCAGGACACGGGAGTGTTGGCAGCTACCACCGCGTTCGGCAAGACCGTGGTAGCCGCGTGGCTGATTGCGAAACGCGGCGTCAATACGCTCGTATTGGTGCATCGGCGGCAATTGCAACAGCAATGGATCGAGCGACTTTCCACCTTCTTGGGAATGCCGGTTCGCGTTATTGGGCGGATTGGTGGGGGCCGCAACAAGCCCACCGGCCTGCTGGATGTGGGGGTGACCCAGAGCCTGGTCCGAAACGGCGTAGTCGATGATCTGGTCGGTAACTATGGGCACCTCATTGTAGATGAATGCCACCATCTGTCCGCCCAAAGTTTTGAGCTGGTTGCGCGCCAGGCCAAGGCGAAGTTCGTCACGGGTTTGTCTGCAACGGTCATGCGGAAGGATGGCCACCATCCGATCATCTTTATGCAGTGCGGTCCCGTGCGTTATCGGGTTAATTCCAAGGAGCGGGCGGCGGCTCACCCCTTTAAGCATACGGTGATGGTTCGCCCGACCGACTTTCGCCCGCTGCGGCCGGCCAATCCAAATGTGCGGCAACAATTCCACGAACTCTATGAAGAGCTGATTGCCGATGAAGAGCGCAATCAGCTCATCTGCCATGACCTGATCCAAACCCTTCGGGAGGGACGTTCGCCGCTGGTGCTGACCGAACGGAATGAACATCTGGACTCTTTGGCCAAGCAATTGGCAAGCGAGGTGCCGCACTTAGTGGTGCTCCGAGGCGGGATGCGCAAAAAGGAACTTGACGCCATCTCCGCCCGCTTGGCCGCCATTCCGGCGGACGAGGCGCGCGTGATCTTGGCCACCGGCCGCTATGTGGGCGAAGGTTTTGATGATGCCCGGCTCGACACCTTATTTCTGACGCTGCCCGTCTCGTGGCATGGAACCATCGCGCAATACGTGGGCAGGCTTCATCGTCTCTATGACGGCAAGCGCGAAGTGCGCGTCTACGACTATGCCGACCTCAATGTGCCCATGCTCGCGCGGATGTTTGATCGCCGCGGTCGCGGCTACGAAGCGATTGGCTACAAGATGCAGCTTCCGGGCAGCGCCGTGCCCGGCTGGCCTGCGGACGTGCCACTTCCCATCGATCCCGAATGGAAGAGCCAATACGCCGCCAGCGTACGCCGCTTGGTGCGCGATGGCGTAGATTCTTCTCTGGCAAATCTATTTGTCAACGTAGCCGCAAGGCCAGCTCCGAATGCCGAGGGCGCCAATCGAGCGCGAAGCGCAAGCGAGGCATTTCTATATCGACGACTCGAAACCTTGGCCGCAACGAACCGGAAAGTTTCGTTTGAATGCGGAGTTGCCGATTCCATTCGATGGCTGGGGTCGCATGGAGGTTGATCTGCTTTGCGCGCCGTCCCGAATCGCCATCGAATTGGACGGTGGCCAGCATCTGGGCGATGCGGACGCCTACCGGCGAGATCGTCGTAAAGATGCCTTGCTTCAGGAGAACGGCTATCTGATCCTCCGGTTTCTTGCCGAAGACGTCGGCAAGCACCTCGATCGAGTTCTGGATGCCATCTTGCGGGCTTTATCACATCAAGACGCCAGAATCTGAACTGAGGCTCTCCAATGTCTCTGCCTTCCGAGTCCGGTAGCTCCTCAGGCGGGATAAGGCAGACGGGATGCGGCATGGAACTTAATGCACCATATACTAGGCAAATCGCTTTACATAGCCCTAAATGCCTAGTATATTAAGCACATGCTGACCATCTCCCCTTTAGGTGCCCAGATCGCCGCAAGGCGAAAAAAGCTTGGCCTCAGCCAGGCCGAATTGGCAAAGAAGGCTTCCATTGGCCGTTCAACGCTTGATGCACTGGAGAACGGTCGCATCGGTGAGTTGGGATTTTCCAAAATTACCAAAATTCTCTCTGCGCTGGGCATGGAGCTAAAGCTCCAGGAAACGGGTTCGCGGAGGCCGACTCTGGACGAACTCATGCAAGAGGATCGCGATGATCAAGGTCTGGACCGACGGCGTTGAAGCCGGTTTGCTCGACAGGTACCGCGATCGCGGCAGCACATTTATCTATCTGCCAGAAGCAACACCACAGCGAGCGGCCTCTGTCACCATGCCCCTGCGGCTGCCCTCTTGGGATACCACTTTTGGCTTGCCCCCTATTTTCGAGATGAATCTCCCCGAGGGGGTTTTGCGCGAGCGCCTCCGCCTCGCGTTTGCAAAAGCCACCGGCACGTTTGACGAGTTTGATCTGCTCTCGATCGTCGGGCGATCACAGGTAGGCCGCATTCGCTTTACCGGCGGAAAAGAGCAGCTCCATGAGGAAGTTCCCTTTCAGTCCGTGGACGAAATCCTTGTGTGCCGCCGAGACGAAGACCTATTCCGTTATTTGATCGACAAGTTTGCATCCTTTTCCGGCATCAGCGGCGTGCAGCCCAAAATCCTCGTGCGCGACGAACAGGCATCCGTCGTCTTGAAGCAGGCCAAACCCCGCCTCTCTCAGAGTTACAGGGGTGCCACCCACATCGTGAAATTGTGGGAGTCGAACGGGTATCCGCAGCTCGCGGCGAACGAGTACTTCTGCCTCACAGTGGCACAGAGGTGCGGACTTGAGGGGCCTCCCTATCGGCTCGCTGAAGATGGCATGGCGCTCGTGATTGACCGCTTTGATCTTCGCACGGACGGCACCTATCGCGGCTTCGAGGATTTTTGCGTGCTTAACGCCCGGAGGACGGATGAGAAATATCGCGGCAGCTATGAGACCTCGATCATGAAGCGGTTTCAGGAGTTTTCGAACTCACCGCACATAAACGAAGATCTGGAAAAGCTCTTTACCTTGATTGCGCTTAATTGCGGCCTTCGCAACGGCGACGCGCATCTGAAGAATTTCGGGATTGCCTATGATGATGTTCTCGGGGAAGCAAGGCTTGCTCCGGTCTACGATCTCGTGACCACGTCTGTCTACCTGCCCGAAGACAGTATGGCGCTCACTCTCAACGGAACGACCAAGTGGCCGAGCGGGAAGGAACTTCGCAGGCTGGGTGAAACACGAATGGCGGGCACTCCTTCCAAGGTCAAACAGATTCTGGAGCGCATCGGCGACGCGATGTCACACACCACGCCCGAAATCCGCTCCTACATTAAACAGCATTCTGACTTTGCTGATGTCGGAGAGCGCATGCTCCACGAATGGGAGAAAGGCGCTGCCCTTTCGCTGCGACTTGATTGATAACCACAGTGGAGATAGAGAGGCGAACACCTGACGCGGGAATGCCACGATGCCATTCACGACTCTCAACGACGAGGAAGAAAAAGAGCTGTGGCGGCTAGCCTTTGTGGACTCTCACCGAGAAGGTTGGTACGCCCCATGGTACGGCATCCCGGTGCCTAGCGTTTCCATTGAGTTCTACGACGGCACAGAGCTCAGGGGCAGCTTCGGTGTTGGTAAGAATTTCCTGGAGACTCAAAGAGGTGGTGGCTTCTACTCACAAGATGTGACTCCCGATGAGGTTAACAGGTTCCTCGCGCTCTTGGCTCCGACGTCCGGTGCGCAAGTCGCCGGCACAGAACATGGGCACAATCTCGACGGCGACTTCAAGATTCTCACGGGCGTTGAGCAGTTGCCGGCATCAGTCAAAACGGCATTCGCGGCACTGGCGCATCAGTCCAAATTCGAAATGGCCGACCCTGGTCGCGACTTCCAACTCACCGACGTTATTACGCACGAAGGACTCCCTCGGCGAAGATTAATTTTCGCGGGAATTTCCGATAGAGACTGCTTCATCCATTGCGAAATGGGCGGCTAGGAGCGCATCCTGGCTAATGCACAGCCACAGTTCATCAGTTCCCGCATCGTTCTTGCGGCACTTCTTTTCTAATTCCTTTTGGATGCGCTCGCAAATTTTCTGGTCAGGCTCGACGAGCAGTCCGCCGGACCGCTCTCGGATTTCACCGGGGCCGAGAGGCCGTTCGACCGCAGCGATTTCCGCAGCGTCCCGCGCGTCGTTGTCCTCGTAGTAAGCGGTCACAACCTCAATGCCAAAACTTTGCTCGCAGGGCTTTCGATAGATGATATCGGGTTCTTGTTTGCTCGGGTCGCCGTGTCGCACGAAACTGGCTTCGATTTCTAAAGCTGCAAGCAGTTGGTCCGCAACTGCTCTTTCGTGGCCACTCTTGACTGAATCTCTTGTTCTCACATGAGGTTCCTGCACCGCTCCTACAACTGTTCATGAGGGACTCAAATTTGTGTCTGCGAGACCGTGCGGCTAATGAGTCCCGACATGATTTGGTTGCGACAGTGGATCGCGATTGAATCACATCTTAAATTCACTCGGAAGGATAACTCTGCTTTTCAACCGCGCCTGCGGAAAATCCTTGGGATTGAGGGTAATCACAAGGTCTGCCTTGCCGGATTCGGCGCAGAGGCAAAACGCGTCGTCCTTGGGGTCGGGAGAAATTTGAGTCGAGGCATGTACCTTCACCTCTTCGGCCCGTTCGCGGACCAGGTTGATGACCTTTCCGATCACGTTTGAACGAACACGGAGGCGTTTAGGACTTCCTTGTACTCATCCAAAATATCTTCCGTTATGAGCCAGACGAAATTGTTCCGCTCCCCTACCTCTGGAGTACATCAGCACTCGGATTCCGGCCAGAAACGAACGGCTCTCTGAAGCCCGATATGCCAGCCACAAGCACGCTAGTGTCAACGACGGCCCGCGACTTGCGTTTCCTAACTTTCTGCGGCAACGGTGATCTCTGGCGCACGTCTCTCTTTACGATAGCTGCGAACCGTGCGCAAGATTTCTTCTTCGGAGACATCTCCGATGTCTTTTGCCGCCTCGGTTAGCGATTCCAGAAATTCCTTTTTCCAGCCCCGGCGCCTTTTCCCACGCGGCAGGTCCCTATAGAGATCAGCTCTGCTCATTCCTTCCTCAATCTGTTCCCCAAAGGCTCGAAAGGGCACTCCTAGTTTGATTGGTTCCTCTTCCGCTGCGAGTCGGCATTTGAAGATGATGTACTTAGGATTTTCTGATTTGAACTTCTTCCTCAGACGCCGAAAATGCTTCCATGAGTTTGGAGAGCACACTCGTCCGCGTGCCCAGTGACTCTTTTAGATAAAAGGCGACCTTGGCTACCATGAGGGCGTTTGCATCGAAGAAATACGTTCCCTCCAATCGTCGGGGCTTTACGACGCCGAATTGGACAAGGTTTTGCAATTCCTTCGGCTCTATCTGTAGGACCGCACTGGCCTGCTTTAACTTTAGCCCCCGCCGTGGCATGTTTCCTCCAATTAACATCTAAATATTAGACTGTAATTGGATACCTGTCAAGAGACCGACTACGCTTGCCCTCCCCCAGTATTTAGGCGCTGTCGCGGAGGAATCAAATGACCGCCAGTTTTAATCTGGTTTGTCGCGGTTCTAGCGTGAAATTATCCGAGCGCGATGGTCCGTTTTTCGCAAACAGTGATTGGCAAGAATCGGTCGACGCAATGCCATCTCTCGCCAAGAGCAACGCGGGATTCCGAACTCGGAGAATCAGAAACAATTTCTCCCTAAAAAAAACAGAGAGGAGGATCGTGGAGGGCGAGAAGACTTCCCTTGCTAGGGCGAGAAGGCCGGCAGCAGGGTTACTCCTCGACCCTGCGCCAGTCGCGAGAGAATTTGCACCAGACGGTTTTGCGCTTGTTGCTGCCAGCGCGGATCGGAGAGCACATGGAGAGCGATCGATAGCACGCTGAGGACTTTGCGGGTGCCGTGGCGAAGCTTACGGCGCTCCTGTTCAAAGTAGGGCCGGAGCTTCTCGGCAAGCGGATCGCTGCCCAACAGCAGGACCATTAAATAAGCGAGCGTGAATCCCATCAGCACCCGCAGCAGGCGCTCGGATTTGTCGACCTCGAGGTGCAAGCCGCGCAGCCCCAGATGACTTTTCCAATCCCGGAAACACTGCTCGATCTGCATGCGTTGCCGATACAACCGGACCACTTCTACGCTGGGCAGCCAGGATTGGGAATCCGGCGGCACGATTAAGAACCAGGGCTCGCGAAACCCCTTTTCGCGATACACGATCACGTCGACCGGTTCGGCTTTTTGACTATGGTAGAGGACATGAGTGTAGCGAGTCGCATGGCCCTGGCGATGGGGAAGACGTCCCAAACTCCGCCATCGCCGCCGGCCCTGCACTTTCACTTGCACCAGAACATTGCGGCGAGCACGGATCAGGAAAGGCTGCCCACCTTCCTTTAAATCCTTGATCAGCTCCACGCGGGCATAGCCGCGGTCGAAAACCAAGATCAGCCTTACGCCGCGTGGGACCGCCTGCCCCAACCAAGTGAGCAGATAACGCTCGATCGTGTTTTGGGATGTGGGAAAGACCTTCTCCCAAGGATATTCAAAGTCAACCCAAGCGATCGGCACGGCTCGCCCCTGAAACGGGATGGCCGCATTGACGACCTCCACGCCATTCACTGTGGTTTGATCGACCAGCACGATCACCCAACGGGGCGGCTTTTTCCCCAAGACCACCCCCAGCATGCACTCGGCCAGACTGGAGGCGTCAAAGTATTTGCATTTCAAGAAGCGCGACAACCATTTATAGCTGCTTTTGAACTTCTTCCCCTCGGGCAGGACCCGGGCGATGGAGGTCAGGTGCAGACCGCCGTAGCCGAAACGGACACTCCAGGCCAACTGCAGGAAGGCGCCAGTCAAGCGAGCGAGGTTCTTGCGCACGGTGCGGCGCAGGCAGGGAAAGGAGGACTCCAGGAGAGAACGAATCGAGATATGGAGTTCTTGCTCTTGTTGCATCATTATTGATGAAACAATAGGATCCTAAAAAAAGGAACCCTAACGTTCGGCCCTTAGCAATTCATGATTGAGCTCGCAAATGGCCTCCAGCTTGGCCCGCAACTTTCGATAATTCCGCAGCCACCGTTCCACCTGTCCCTTTTGTTGGGCGGGAATGGTGAACTGGCGTGTCCGTCCTCCCGGATAGCCCACGGTAAGGACCCAGATCCGGTGGCCTTGCCCCCGACGACACTTGACGCAACCCCGGCGATGGAAAATCCTGCGATGCAGCAGCGAACCCCGCACGATTTCGGTGGGGTCGGGCAGTTCGCCAAGAAGTTGACGCCGGGCTTCGCGAATCCCGTCTTCGTTCATCGAGACTAATGAAACGACGGGACATAGCTCAAGTCAAGGATTTTTTTACAAAAAATGCCTCTTAAAAGTGGGGGAGGGCAAGACCGACTACGCGGTCAGAGGACCGACAGCCTAGCATAGACCCCTTAAGCGGTCTGCTCGATCGACTCCTGCACCACGGCCATGTTCTCAAGTGCGGACCACGGAGCTGGAGAACGAAAACCGACTTGCCCGATCCAGAAAAACAGGTATAAATGCGCTGGGCCAGAGGCAAAACCGGGGATGCCGCAGGTCGACCGAGCCGCGAATCGTGGCTCCTCGGCCATCCTAACGCGAAATCTTTCGATGGGAAGCGGGTCCGGGCACAAAAAGAGAAAAACTAGCCAGCTAGACGAAGCTGCGCTTCGTCAGATCCAATGGTGGATCAGCCGTCCGCGGCGTCAAGGGTCTAGCGATGAACGCCCGCTGCGCGGGCGCCCTTGACCTCGCTCCCGGCTCAACCGAAAAACACGTTCCGGGCTATCTCCACATGGCCGGTTTTGAAGTGACCACGTATGGCCGGTTTTGAAGTGACCACGTATGGCCGGTTTTGAGGTGACCACCGAGGCAGGCGAAAGAACTTTTCGTCTGAAGCTTCGCAAGATAGACTGACCGGCATGGCTGGCCGTATAGGGTTTGCATTGTCGTCGACCGCAATTTCGGCGAGCGGTTGGCCGAGCTCGCACGAGGCGTGCCCGTGTGGATAGTGGACACGCCCTCAAATAAGGCCGTGGCGCAACGCCTTTGGAAAGAACGCCCCAATGAGAGTCATTTGACCGGCATCACGACGTTCGACGATACGGAATCTTCAAGCGCGGATGAACTCTTGATAGCGGAGCTTGACTCAATCGATCTGCATCACGGCGTGCATTCAGCAGATCCGCCATACACCGAGCTTGAAGTTCTCGGCGCGCGGCTGACAGACACTGCCAAGCAGGCGCTCGCTGCATACGGGTTCGCGAAATTCCACGAAAACTCGATCGGATTCACCGCAATCCGCTGCGAACCAGCGACCTGATCGGCTATCTTGCTTTTGACCCACTGTGGTCAGTTCTCTTTCGCCACCGCTCCTTGCTTACACACCTTCCGGGTTCATCGGTATAGGTGACCACGTGAGTGGCGCGGTTTTTTGCAGTCAGCCGCATCGAGTGAGATGCCTTGTGCTTCGTAGGTGAGTAGAGGCTCCTAAATCGAAGCTCCCTGCCCCTCAAACCAACCTGAGATATTTTCAGCGGACTCTGATCGCTCTCGTCAACGGCCGTGATACGAACCGTCCCTCCATTGTTAGCGATTCTGTAAATCACGGTAGTTGTATGGAAACGATTCGGCACTTGCTCCCAGACCCCCACGAAGGCGTGCGACAGACTCCGCTTGGCCCATGCGGTGGTTGACCCACTGTGGTCCGCTCTCCTTCGCTTTTTCCTTGGTTTCATCGGCATTCCGTTCTAAGACACCGATTTGCTCTCCGGCTTCAGCACGCGAATCTTGCGTTCCGTGGCAACAACAAAACAACCGGCCCACTCGCCAACATTTTCCTTTTGAAATAATTCTCACAACTCGCCGATTAAGTCTTCTGCGATTCGGTGAGCGAAGACGCAGAGCAGGATGCCGTGGTGCGACCCAGGAGCGAACTGCCGCAAGTCCGAGAAATCCAAGTCTTGGGTAATCAGGAATCTCGATTCCTTCTGAGCCGCTTGCCAAATTTCCCTGTCTGCACTGACCAATGAGGGACTCGTCATGCAGCGTATGAGCGTCGTGACCGAGGTCTTTCAACGCGTTGCAAGGCGGAGAGGAAGATTTTCGTCCAGCTTGATCTTCATCGAATGTGTGGAACTTCCGGAACCGGCAAGTCCTCTTCGGCGGAAGCGGCGGCGAACGCAATGGCGGCTTGCATGTCTTCAGCTTTCAGGCTCGGGAAATCGGCAAGAATCTCTTCGACGCGATCGCCGTCAGCCAGGCTCGCAAGTACCGTGCGCAGAGTGACCCGGGTTTCCTTAAACACGGGCTCCCCCCCGCAGATTCCTTTATCGCGGACGATGCGCTCTTCGTAGTTTTTCAGATTGTTTATTGCGCCGCTCATGGTGCTTGCCTCACTTTCATTGATTCATCTTACCATTTGGAGCCGCGTTTGTGCCGATCCTCGCTGGCTAACGTCGCCCAACGGCATACTCTCCACTGAACTAGACTAATGCGACCTCGCGGTCGAAGTTCGGCCTCTTTTTGGGCGAGGCTATCAGCATAGCGGCAATTGCCATTCGTCGCTTCATGTCAGCCGCGTTCCGTCCGGCACCTTGTCGAGCGCGTGAGTCGCGCGAGGCCAGAATTTCCACAGCAGCGTTGCGCCTCCAACGAGTCCCATAACTCCGCCGATGAGCAATCCGAAAAGGTAAGCCTCAGTATCGTCGGGGTCTCTCGGTGGTGGCCCAAATCGTCCCCACAGATACCATCCCAGAAGGAGCCCGGCAAATGCCAGCAGGCCTCCCATTATTAGAGAGAAAGCGACGGCGGCTACCGCGCGCGTTCCTCTGGATGGGTTGCTCATCACGCTCCCTGCCGGTTTTGCGGGGTCTTCTCGAGTTGCCAAGCCAGCGCACGTTTGACCGCGACGGCTTCGACTTGCGCTCGAATGCCTTGCTGTTCGAGGAAGCTATCGAAGGTTGACCCACTGTGGTCCGCTCTCTTCCGCTTTTTCCCTGGTTTCATCAGCTTTTCGTCAGTTTTAACAGCTCGCGTTACGGCTTACCTACACAAGCACGACTTCGCGGTCGAAATTGGGTTTCTTTTCGGCGTGGAGCTTTAGGGCCACGCCGCAGGCGGTAGCGATGCGGCTCCAGCATCGTGAGCGAGTGCCCAGCGATTCAGCGTCCTCAAGGCGGGCAATCACAGACTGCGTGGTGCCAACCTTCCTGGCAAGCTCGGTCTGAGTCAGCCCCGCATCCTCTCGCATCTCGCGGACCAGGAGAGCCAGGTCAATTTGATGCAGGGTGCGCTCGAAGGTCTTGCGGTACGTTGCGCTCTTTCGCGTGCGCTGCTCGATAATCTCGCTGTGTCTATCGCGCTTGGTCGTCTGTTTCATAGGTCCAACTCCTTCAGGATTGCTTCTCTTTCCTTTTGCGATCCCGTGTAATGGTTTCGGTATTTCATCCAGAGCTTTCTTAGCTGCCCGTGGCACAATCGCTCGTTTCGCGATGCCGAGGCTTGTATCTGAGATAGCGCCGATTTCGACGCGAGCCGAATTTGAACGATGAAAGGGAAAACTTTGACCCGCGCGCAGGTGCTGAAGGGCTTTGGGTCGAGAATAAAAGCACAGTAATAAGCGAAATCCGCGAAATCCTGCGATTTCTCAGCTCTCGGGGTGTTCCGGAACCCAACAGGGTGCGAACGACCAGGCTCAGATTGAATGCGCCAACATGAATCAAGATCCGCTTGAGAACATTCTGGCGTCCCGTAAATGTATTCGTCGCATGCCGCCCGTCTCGTAGCAGTGCGCGAAATTTCGTTCGATCAACTCACCTCTCTTCCGCAGCAGGCGCTTGCCATAGGTTCCTTTCACTCGCCGGCGGTTTGCATAGACCGCTTTCTGTTCCTGGGCCTTGCCTTCCCAATGTCGTTGCCCGGGCTGCTTCTTCTCCGGGATGTAGGTCCGCACTTCCGCATTCTCCAGATTCGTGACCACCGCGCCACTGTGATAGCCCTTGTCGGCAACTACCTCTTCGATGCCCTGCAAATGCATTCGCGGTTTTTGCGTCGGTTCCTCTTTCGATTCGCAATCGCCTTTTCGGTCGCCCTGGTGCAGCACCGAATCGAGCGGCCAGCCGGGCGTATTGTAGGTCCTTTGCGTCGAGGGCGGAAAGTCCTCCGCGATCTCTTCCTCCGGAACGTTCTTGCGAAACAAGGCGGCGACATGCTCCAACGGGATGCGCGTGCCGTGGAAGACGGGCTCCCCGCTGAGGACGTCCCGAGACGAGGTGATTCGTTCTTTGCCCCAACGATAGGCGGACACGTTCTTTTCCACGGTTTCGCGGAAACACTTGCACTCAATCGATATCTTCATGTCTCCGGAGCGAAAGACCAGGTCCGGCCCATCGGACGTCCAATGTTTCGCGGTCTTGCTTCCGTGCGCCAGGACCTTGGCGAGGGAGTCTTTGTCGTCCTTCGAGAGAGGGAAGGGGAATTCCGTCACAACGAGAAGATAGAGAACGTCTCCCTCGGAGAACCGGTAGCGCACCGCTTTGCCAGTTTTGACCTTGCGCGACGGGGTCACCGCTCTTTTTTCGAGTGCCGTTCGAACCGTGTCGGGCTCAATCTCGGCGATTGCCGCCGCTTCGGCAAGTGTAAAGAGTTCTGCCATGCTATTCTCCGATAATAAATATACCACCTCTAGTGGTGTATTTGCAAGAAAGATAGTGATCCAGGAAGTGGTGAGCGGCGCGCGAGGGCGAGGCGCAGCAAAAGTAGAAGCGGTAAGCTAGTCGGGAGGTTTGGCCGAGTCTTTTGAATCAGCAATCCTGCGAAACTGTCACGGAGGCACCACTATGTTCCTCGATTCTATCTGGAGAGTTTTGTAAGGGTTATGTTTGGGTGTTTGCAAGCACCCTCCGTGCCAACATCTCTGAGACAGGTTTAGTACCATTAATTAATGAGCAGGGCGAGAAAGAAAAAGGAAGATATGAAAATTCTCTTGGTGTTCTTTCCCCTGGGGGTTTGGCTGGCGCGGAACGGAGCGAAGGCGAGCGAAGCGAGCCGGAGCGCAGTGCAGCGGCAGCCAAAGCGGGCGCCGATCGCCGCTGGCCTCGCGGCCGGACCCAGAAGTAGTCGCTAAACGAAGCGGCGGACCTACACCGCCGAATATAAACAGCGCATCCTGGCGAGGCCGAGCGGCTGCCGCAAGACGCACGGCGGCATCGGCGCGCTGCTCCGCCGCGAAGGTCTGTACTCGTCGCTGCTGGCCTATTGGCGGCGAGAGCGGGCCGACGGCATCCTCGAAGCTCTGACTCCGCAGAAACGCGGGCCGAAGTCCAAGCGCATCCGCTGGAAGAGGAAATCCAGAAACTCGCCGTAAGAACGCGCGCCTGACCGAAGATCTGCGCAAAGCCGAACATCGTCATCGACGTTCAAAAAAAAGTGGCCATGCTGTTGGGTCGTCCGATTCCGGACGGACCCGGAGGAGAAGTCCTGATGGCCGCCGTCACGGGACTGCCTCCAGTGTCGGCATCGCGCCGCTTGTGAGCGCTCAGCTGCCTCGCGCTTCTTTCTACCGGGAACGCGTATGTTTGGTTCTCCCGCCGTGGCCGCTTCGCGGCCCTTGCCGGCACGCGCCCTGCATACCGCGGAACGGGAAACCGTCCTGGCTCATCTCCACGAGGAACGCTTTCAGGATCGCTCGCCTGCCGCTGTCTATGCGACTTGCTCGATGAAGGGCGAGTATCACTGCTCGATTCGCACCATGTATCGCTTTCTGAAACAAGAGGGCGAAACCCGCGAGCGCCGCGATCAACTCACCCATCCGCCTTATCAGAAGCCGGAACTGCTGGCCACGGCTCCCAATCAGCTCTGGAGTTGGGACATCACCAAGCTGCTCGGCCCCGCCAAATGGACCTACTTCTACCTCTACGTCATCCTGGATGTCTTCAGCCGTTACGTCATCGGCTGGATGGTCGCCTATCGCGAAAGCGCCGAACTGGCCAAGCGGCTGATCGAGGAGAGCTGCGAGAAGCAACACATCCAGCCCGGCCAACTGACGCTGCATGCCGATCGTGGCACTTCGATGAGGTCCAAGCCCGTGGCCTTCTTATGGCGGACTTGGGTGTCACGAAAACCCACAGTCGCCCGCACGTCTCGGACGACAATCCTTATTCCGAGAGCCAGTTCCGCACCCTGAAATATCGGCCGGAG
>CAVWCN010000012.1:0-109182 GCA_963753475.1 uncultured Acidobacteriota bacterium | reverse complement strand
TAGACGGGCCACGCAGGCCACCCGTACTTTCGCCGCACTTTGTGATATTCGCGATAATTGAATGCTCCTCCGAGCAGCAGCGCCCATTTATATCCGACTCGCGTCATTCCGAGACGAAAGATGAAGTCAAGGATGGACCCGGTGGCCACCAGCACTGCTCCAGCCACTAGAATAAAGCAGTCCACTCGCGGGCCTCTACGGCAGTTGCCACTCGGCGTTTCTCTGTGTTCGCTCTTGACTTGCAGCGGACCTCGTTCCGGTCGCCGCTCCGATACGCCAGTTCGCTAGCCGTTCCTGCGCAGCGTCAACGGAGGCCGCAAAACATAATTTTGTTGATCGTTTCAACCTCAAAACCGGACCGTTGCGTCGGTTACCTCTAATCTTTATTCGAGCCGGTAGTTGGGGGCTTCTCTCGTGATGATCACGTCGTGGACGTGGCTTTCGCGCAGCCCCGCGGGGGAGATGCGGATGAATTGCGCGCGCTCCTGCAGCTCGGTCAGTCTCCCGACGCCGCAATATCCCATGCCGCTGCGCAGGCCGCCCACCAGCTGCTCGACCAGTCCCGCCAGCGGCCCCTTGTACGGCACCTGCCCTTCGATGCCTTCCGGGACGGATTTCCCGCGCGCGGCGTCTTCCTGCGCGTAGCGGTCCGCCGAACCCGCTTCCATCGCGCCCATCGAACCCATGCCGCGATACGACTTGAACGTGCGCCCCTGATAGAGAATCGTCTCGCCCGGCGATTCTTCCGTGCCGGCGAACAGCCCGCCGATCATCACGCACGACGCGCCCGCGGCGATCGCTTTGGTGATGTCGCCCGAAAATTTCACGCCGCCGTCCGCGATCACCGGGACGCCGCTGCCTTTCGCCGCTCGCGCGCATTCCATGATCGCCGTGATCTGCGGCACGCCCGCGCCGGTCACCACGCGCGTCGTGCAGATCGATCCCGGCCCGATGCCCACCTTCAGCCCGTCGATGCCGAGCGCGATCAAATCGCGCGCGCCTTCCGCCGTCGCCACGTTTCCGGCCATCAGCTGCACCTCCGGGAATCCTGCGCTTCACTTCGCGAATCGCGTCCATCACGCGCGTCGAATGGCCGTGCGCCGTGTCGATCGCGATCACGTCCACTTTTTTCCGCGCCATTTCCTGCGCGCGCTCCAGAAAATCGCCGGTCGCGCCGATGGCGGCGCCCACGCGCAGCCGCCCGTGATCGTCCTTGGCGGCGGCAGGGAACTCGATTTTCTTCTGGATGTCCTTGACGGTGATCAGCCCCTTCAGGTTGAAATCGTTGTCCACCACCAGCAGCTTCTCGATGCGGTGCCGCTGCAGGATTCGTTCCGCTTCGTCGAGCGTGGTGCCCACGGGCACCGTGACCAGATTGTCCTTGGTCATCACGTTGCTCACCGGCTGGTCCAGGTTGCGCTCGAAGCGCAGATCGCGGTTCGTCAGGATGCCGACCAGTTGCGGCCCGCGCGTCACCGGCAATCCCGAGACGCGATACTTGTTCATGATGTCCAGGGCCTGCCGCACCGTGAATTCCGGCTGGATCGTCACCGGGTCCACGATCATGCCGCTTTCCGAGCGCTTCACGCGGTCCACTTCCTCGCGCCTGGCGCTCGATCGACATGTTGCGGTGAATGAACCCGATGCCGCCCTGCCGCGCCATGGCAATCGCCAGGCGCGATTCCGTCACCGTGTCCATGGCCGCCGCCACGATCGGAATGTTCAGCGAAATGCCGCGCGAAAGACACGTGCGCGTGTCCGCCTGCGTCGGCAATATCGACGACTTGCCTGGCAGCAGCAGCACGTCGTCAAATGTCAGCCCCTCCGGTATCGCTCCGTCAATCATCCCTTCTCCTGTTCATGGTTTGTCTCGTGTGGCACAGTCGCCCCCGGCTGTGCCGGTTTTGTGTCAGGGCACGACTTCAGTCGTGCCGTAACGGGCAAAATAAAATATTCAGGATTCTGCGGCTTTAGCCGCCGGCCACGCCCTCCCCTGCGTTCTCTCCTCGAACCGCCCCACAAAAACAAAAACGCCCAGCATCCTTCGCTGGGCCAATATCCCCTTAATTTGTGACTTCCGCCTCATCCGTAATCCACCGATTCTAATCGCCCGCCAGCAATAAATCAAATCGCCGCTATGCCGTGGGCGCACGTCAGATTTGGGGGCTTTCGAAAAAATCAGCGACAATTTTGGTTTGTCCTACCGTATAATATACGGCAGGAGGATCGAGCATGGACAACCTCAACCCGGCAGTCCCTTCGAACGTGGCCCAGGCAGCGGCAGCTCTCTCCCGTCCGGAACCGATGCGACGGGGCTCGCTCTATGAACGCCGCATGAAGTGCGGACAAGCGGCCTGCGCCTGTCAACACGATCCCAAGGCGGCCCATGGCCCCTATTTCACCCTGACGGAAAAGGTCGAAAGCAAGACTCGCTCCCGCTATGTCGCTCCTGCGCAGGTGCCGGTGGTACGAGGACAGATTGAAGCGGGACAGAAATTTCGAGAGCACGTCGAAGCCTATTGGGAGGCCTGCGAGCAATGGGCCGATGAACAACTCGGCACGGTGCCCGCCTCCCGAGTGGAGGCGGAAAAAAAGGGCTTCAGACGAGTCTCGAAAAGGAAATCTTCCGGGAGATCGAAACCCTCTTAGGTTCCTCCTCCGTCGCCGAACTGGATTTCGAAGCCGTGGAGACGGCCGCGCGCCGGCAAGCGTTGTCCTTGGCCGCCCGGGCCTTGGAACAGAAGCTCAACGCCGACACCAGCGATTATGGGGGACCGGCCTTACCCTGTCCCTGTGGCGGTGTGGCCTGCTATCACGGCCGCCACGAAAAGACCTTCGAAAGCGTGTTGGGAGCTCTGCACCTGAAGCGGGCCTACTACTACGATGACCAATGCCAGAGCGGATTCTGCCCGCGCGACCGCGATCTGAAGCTGGAGTTATTTTCGCTGACACCCGGCGTTCTGCGCATGACCGGCAGTGCCGCCGCGCTATTGAGCTTTGAAGAGAGCAGCACGATGTTGCACGATTTGGCGGGAGTCGAAGTGAGCACAAAGCAGGTTGAACGGGCGGCGGAAGCCCTGGGCGCGGAGATCGCGGCGGATGAACGCCAGCAGGTCGAGCGAATGGGCGAGGTGGCTCCCACTATGTATCTGGGTATGGATGGAACCGGAGTGCCCGTGCGCAAAGAAGAAGTGGCCGACCGCGCGGGCAAGCAGCCCGACGGCAAGGCGAAAACTCGCGACGCCAAGCTGGTCACCATCTGGACGGCGGAATCGCGCGATGCGGAAGGCCGGCCGGTGCGTGATCCGGGATCGATCACCTATTCCGCCGCGATTGAAAGCGCCGCCACCCCCGACACCAGTCCTGAACTGTCGGACTTTGCCGCGCGCGTCCAGCGCGAGGCCAGCCGTCGCGGTTTCACCGCAGCAGCGCGTCAGGCCGCGCTGGGAGATGGTGCGGTCTGGATTTGGAATTCGGCGACGGAACTGTTTCCGCAAGCCAAGCAGATTCTCGACCGCTATCATGCCAAAGACTATCTCAGTCGGGTGGGGAAGATCATTCATGGGGAGAGCGCCGAGGGCAAACAGTGGATCGAGGAACGCTACCGCGAACTCGACGAAGGCCGCTTGAGTGCCATAGTGCACGTGTTGCGCAGCCACGTCGATCAACACAAAGAGGCACAGGTGTGTATTCAGTACCTCTGGAAGAATCGACGGCGCATGCGCTACCCCGAATTCGAAAAACAAGGGTACTGTACCTCGACCGGCGTCGTGGAGTCGGGTTGCAAGGTAGTAGTCGGGACCAGGCTCAAGCGGGCAGGCATGCACTGGACCGTCAAAGGTGCCAATGCCATCATTGCGCTCCGCTGCTCGAAGCTCAGCGGACGATTCGAAGATTTCTGGGAACGCCGCTCACAGAAAAAACAGGCGGCCGCATGAGGTCCTCCCCCAAATCTGACGTGCACCCCTATGCTGTTCGTGGCGCCGGCGTCTCGCCGGCGATTTTTCTCCGCGATCAGATCGCCGATCCCATCCATGGCCAATCTCGAAGGCCAGCCCTTCCCGGATTCGCCAGAATGTACCGCACGATTCGATCGAATTCGGCCCTGTTGCGCACAATGTGGTCGAAGTATTCGCGCTCCCAGAACGCGCCCGAGCGATTTGCCAACCGATTCGCCTCTTTCGCCGAGTACGACTTCCATCCGTGCAGAATGCGGGCGAGGTCGCAATCTCCGGTCGGCTGAAACAGGACGTGAACGTAATTCGGCATGACGCACCACGCAAAAAGGCAGTATCGCTTCCCGTCAAAGTGTCGAAGGAAGTCGCAAACAACGTTTGCAATGGGTGGCCGCGCCAGCAAGCAAGCCCCCAACACCAGCGTCCAACCGCGATTCCAGCTTATGGCGGAACAACTGACCAAGGCGCTGCTCGGTCTTCGAGAAGGGTTCGCCCCATCGCTCGCGCCGTTCCAATGATATCGTTCCGTTCGAACTCAAGGCGGCGGCATGCCGATTGCGGGAGGGAGTCCGCCAGGCGGAAGGTTACGAAATAGACGGCATTTTCGCTCTCCCAGTGCGGCAGTCGTCCGCGGCTCCGGACCGTAACCACGCCCGGGATTCTAGCTGAAAATCGCCGGCGAGACGCCGGCGCCACATAACAAAAACGCCCAGCATCCTTCGCTGAGCCAAAACCCCCCTCCACTTGTGCCGCGACAACTCCATCCGTAATCGGCCAATCCTATCCGCCTCTCTTCCATAAATCCGCCCGTCGCCGGTTGCCTCCCGGCCCTCCTTGTCGAGGCGGCCGGGTGTCCGTAGCGCCGGCGTCTCGCCGGCGTTTTTTCCTCCACGAGCAGGCCGCCGATCCTCGAGTCCGGGAACGACCTTTGTTAACCAGTTAGCAGAAAATCAGGAAGTTGGCGCTCCTTTTTACGGTTCCAAGGAGGAATCTTGGGTCGAATGGAGCGAGCCGAAGAGCCCGCAACATCCCGCGAACAGTTTTAAGCGTTCACATCGCGCCGGACGGAAGATTGAACGGCTCGGACGCGAGGTGTGCGACTCCAGGCTCATGTTATCCTGACCCGCGACCAGGGACAGAAGGAGCAGCCACCAGCGAAAACGCCATGAGCGAAAACCCCACGAGCGAAAACTCCACGACCGAAAACCCCATGACCGAAAACGAGGACCGGAGATTCATGGCGGCGGCATTGGAGGAGGCGCGCGCGGCGGCGGAGCGGGGCGAGGTGCCGGTCGGGGCGGTGGTGGTGGCGGGCGGCGCGATCGTGGCGCGGGCGGGGAATCGGACGATTGCGGACTGCGACCCCACGGCGCACGCGGAGATAATCGCATTGCGGGAAGCGGCAGCGGCGGTGGGGAACTACCGGCTGGTGAACGCGACGATCTACGTGACGATCGAGCCTTGCGCGATGTGCGCCGGCGCGATGATTCAGGCGCGCGTTGCGCGGCTTGTCTACGGCGCGGAGGACCCGAAAGCGGGTGCGGTGCGCTCGTGTTTCTCCGTGCTGGATCATCCGAAGCTGAATCACCGTGTGGAAGTGACGCCGGGGGTCTTGGAGGAGGAGGCGGCGGCAGTGTTGCGGGAATTCTTCGCGGCAAGAAGATGAGGCAGGGAGGCAAGTAAGGAAGCAAGGAAGTAAAGGAAGTAGAGGAAGTAGAGGAGTTGGAGGGAACACAGGGCATCAGCACGAGGCGAACGGGCAAAGAAAGGGGATTATTGGAGGGCGGCTGCGGCTTCGGCAGCGGTTGGATAGACTTTGATGGCTTTGTCGACCTGGGTCAACTTCAGGGTGCCCGCGACCATTCCTTTGGCGCCAGCGAGACAGAGCATTCCGCCGGACTTCTTCACTCGCGAAAAACACATGACGATGGTGCCGATGGCCGCGCTGTCAACGTGGGTGACGCCGGAAAGGTCGAGGATGAACCGCTTCTCGTTTCCGGGCGTCAGCGTGTCGAACTCCTGCTGCAGGCGCTGGCAGTCGGGGCCGGCATGAATGCTGCCGGTCAGTTCGAACACGGTTATCGCGGGACTGTGCTCCCGTCGCGCGACTTGGAGAGTGACGATTTTAGCGGCCATGCCGTTACTCCTCGTACGGAAATTCGCGAATGAGGCGCACGCAATCGCCCAGCGCCACAAGAACCGAATCGCCCCAGCCGCAGGGGACGAAGGCAGCCGTCTTCTGATTGACCGGCTTGTCCGCTTCGGCGAAAAAGCGCAGGCGCTGTCCCGGCGGAGGAGCGGCAAACTCTTTTACGGTGATGCGAAACGTGACGTCGCCACCCGCGTGGCGCTTGTTCATCGAAAAGAAATGAAGTTGCGTCAGTTGCTCGGAGACATCCCGTTGCAGGTATTTCCACTCGCTCATCCGCGCGCTCCCAGGTCGATTTCCGTTGGCCGAATAAGGGGTCCGTTGATGGCGGGCGCATGTTAGGCCATGCGGTGTGTGCGAGTCAAACGAAGAGAGCGCCACTTGAGTAACTTGAGTCCGGGCCGCCTTGACAACCCCGTAGCGTGAAGTCACACTGGCATTTCCATGCGAGAACTGTTGCGCCGCGTCATGATGGTGGACCTGCTGAAGGGAATGTGGCTCACCTTCCGCTATCAGGCCCCGAAGAATGTTTATACCGAGCAGTATCCGCTGGAGAGGCCGATGGTGGCGGAGCGCTACCGCGGCGCGCCGCGGCTGAACATCAACCCGGAAACGGGCGAGTCCCTGTGCATCGCATGCAATCTTTGCGCGCTGATCTGCCCGGAGAACCTGATCGTCGTCGGATGGCACCGGGACGAAGCGACGAGGCGAAAGGTCTTCACGACCTTCACCTACGATACTTCACGCTGCATGTTCTGCGGCCTCTGCGAGGATGCGTGCCCGACGGATTGCCTGGAATTGACGCAGGATTTCGAGATGGCCAGCTACAGTCGGGAAGGGGCCATCTGGGATCGTCACCGCCTGGAAGTGGGCCCTACGCCGACGCACTACACGCGATAGCCAAGCGAGTCGGCGGTTGCCATTGATCGTCGACGCTCCACAGATGGTCCAGCCAAAGAGACGCTGCCACAGAGAACACCCCGCCAGTCCGAACATTTAGAAATCCTTCCAACAGCGGCAGTGCCATGGCGCGGCGACTTCGGTTAAGATACATCTCTTTTTCAGGCGCATGTTTATCCCGGTGGTGTGGAAGGAGAGGAATGGAACTTCGCAAAGATCCGATCACGCGCAGCTGGGTGGTGGTGGGACATCCCGAAACGGACGGGATTCCGCAGAACGGGTGCCCGCTGTGCCCGGAGAACCGGATCGAGATTCACGAGGTGCTGACGTTGCCGCGCGAAGGGCCGTGGCAGGTGCGCGTGTTTCCGCATTTCCGTCCGCTGTACCGGATCGAGGGAGAGCCGACGCGGAGCGCGGAAGGAATTTACGACCGCATGGCTGGGACGGGCGCGCACGAGATCATCGTCGAAACGCCCGACCACGAACGCGCGATGGCGGACATGAGCGAAGAGGAGATCGAGCTCGTGCTGGAAGCGTACGCGCAGCGGATCGCGGACCTGAAGCAGGATTCGCGGTTCAAGTACGTGACCATATTCAAGAACCGGGGCGAGCAGGCCGGCGAGGAATGGACGCACGCGCATGCGCAACTCACGGCCACGACCTTCGTGCCCAGGCGGGTGCTGTACGAGTTGCGCTCGGCCCGGTTGTGGTACAAGGAACGCGAGCGCTGCGTTTTCTGCGACATCATGCGGCAGGAAATCCGGCAAGCGAAGCGCATCGTGGATAACGTTGGCGATTATTACGCGTTTTGTCCCTATGCCTCGCGCGTGCCGTTCGAGATGTGGCTGATGCCGCGCACGCACAACCACCAGTTCGAAGCGCCTTTGCCGGGGGAGAACCGCCATCATCTGGCGAGCCTCTTGAGACGGGCGTTGCGGCGGCTGGCGAAGGTGAGCACGACGTATCACATGGTGCTGCACACCGCGCCGAACACGCTGCAAACCAAGGGCGAGCTGAGCGAATACTGGCGCACGATTGCGGGCGATTACCACTGGCACATCGAAATCCTTCCCATCGTGGAACAGCGCAGCAAGTCCTACAGCATCAAGGAGATCTACTTCAACGGTCTGCTGCCGGAAGAGGCGGCGGAGCGGCTGCGTCAGATCGATCCGGGAAAATGAAAATGCCTGGCGCGGAATCGAAGAGCGAAAAGCAGATCCCTCACTACCATCGGCAAGGAACGCGGCTGGGTTTGACTGTATGACGAAGGCGGGATGACAGCCGGGAAGGCGCAACGCGGCGGAATCATCTTCAAGTTTCTGCTGCTGTGCTGTTTTGTCGCATTTTTGTGCGCTCTTTATCTCGCGCGGCACCCCTTGATGCGCGTCGCCGGGCGCATGCTGGTCCGGGACGATTCTCCGCGAGCTTCGGACGCCATCGTCATGCTCGGCGACGATAATTACAACGGAGACCGGGCCACGCGCGCGGCCGAGCTTCTGAAGGCAGGTTGGGCGCCCCGCGTGGTCGCCAGCGGGCGGTACTTGCGTCCCTATATCAGCATTGCGGACCTCGAACAGCACGACTTGACGAACCGGGGAGCGCTGGCAAGCGCCATCGTGCGGTTTCCGAACCGCGCGCAAAACACGCGCGAAGAATGCACGGCGCTTTCGCAACTTCTGGCGGAGCGTGGTTGGAAGCACATCCTGCTGGTCACGTCGAATTACCACACACGGAGGGCCGGGTACATTTGCTCACGCCTGCTTCCGCCCGGAACCGAACTTCACGTGATTGCAGCCCCCGACTCGCAGTTCAATCCGGACGACTGGTGGCAAAGCAGGCAGGGGGAGAAGATTTTCTTTCATGAGGTGGTCGGATTCGCCGCGGCGATGTGGGAGTTGCGGCACAGGTCCGTGCAGACGACGGAGTGACGGCTTTTTGGAGGCCACCGACTGGGTGACCTAAGGTTCGCAGATTTGCCTCCTAGGTAACCTAAATCCAGGTCAGGCACGGCCGCAAGACCGGGGAGAAGGCCTGCTGCCCGTAGTGTCGGATCGGCAAACATGTGGCGAAGATACTTGGGTTTACTCCATCTGGGGTCTGTACTATAGTTCCTGACGATGTACGCGCGCTTAAAGCGCGACAGGAGGCCTGCCAGCCCGGCGCAGGCTGTCTTGGAGTGTCCGACATTCTCTGGGGGAGGAATCCATGTGGCGTAAAACGACAGAGGCCAAACCCGCTTCACCGGCCTCGAACGCGCCCGGGCCGGGTCCCGTAGCCGACAAACCGAAGGAGACGCCGCAAGCTGTCCCGCCGCAAACCGCCTCGCCGCAGGTTCCGGCGGCACTGGCAGCGACGCCGCAGGCCCCGGCACAGACCATGCCAACTCAGACGCAAGCGAAGGCCGTACTGGCAGCGCCAGCACCGGCCCCGCAGCCGGTTCGATCCGGAGAGGCGTCGACGATCAGCGCCGGGTTGAGGATCAAGGGCGACATCACGGGCACGTCGGATCTGACTGTGGAGGGCGAGACACAGGGGAAGATTCGGATCACGAACGGCCGAGTCACGGTGGGCGCCAGTGGCAAGGTGAACGCGGATATCGACGCGCGTGAGATCGTGATCTATGGCCGCGTCCAGGGAAATCTGAAAGCGACCGAGAGCGTTCGACTGGGCTCGTCGGGCCACGTGGAGGGGAGCATTCTGACGCCGCGCATCGGGATCGACGATGGCGCGAGACTTCGCGGAAATGTGGAGATGGTTCGCCCGGGCGATGCCCAAGCCAAAACTGACCAACCGA
Source organism: uncultured Acidobacteriota bacterium (assembly GCA_963753475.1). GTDB lineage: Bacteria > Acidobacteriota > Terriglobia > Acidiferrales > UBA7541 > Palsa-295. The sequence continues at coordinate 99,383 of CAVWCN010000012.1, read as the reverse complement.
AGCCGGTGGCGGCCGCTCGCGCCGCATCGGCAGCGGCGAGCGAGGAGTAGCGGCCGATGAACTGGACCGCCAAGGCGCATTCGGCAGCCGCACCTGCCACGAGCAGGCCGAAGCCGGGTCCCGCCGTGCCCGCCGCCACGAGCAACCGGAATGCCCGCACCTCGAATGGGCTGAAGGAGTTTCTGTGGATGATCAGCGACGTTGAGCGCGGCCGCATTCTGGACCTCGGCAATGCGTCGCAATCCACCCTCAACTTCTTCATAGAGCGCGGTTATCGGATTACGACCGAAGACCTGCTGCGATCCTGGAAGGAATTTCTAAGCACGGAAGAAGAGCGGCTGCGGCAGGCGGCTGTCGGGCAGGATGAGCGAACCTCGCAGGCTCTACTCGTCCAGAAGTTTCTGGACAGCTCGCTCGACTACCCAGAGAACAGCTACTGTGGCGTTCTTGCCTGGGACCTCTTCGATTACTTAGACGGAGAATTGCTGCCGCGCGCGATGGAACGGATTTACAGGATGCTGACTCCGGGAGGAGCGGTGCTGTCGCTTTTTCACAGCCGGCCGCCGGAACGATTCCATCGGTATCGAATTCTAGACAACGAGACAATCGAGACGCTGCCCGCGCCGACCCTGGCCGTGCACGCGCGCGTGTTTCAGAACCGGGAAATCCTCGACATATTCAGCGAGTTCCGCACGTCGAAGACGTTCGTCGGGCGCGATCAGATGCGCGAAGCGCTCTTCCTCAAGTAAACCTGCCTTGGGCGGTCTGACGCAACAATACCACGCCAAAAAGGGCCTGCCATTCCTGGAGGACCTGCTGCTGGATGTTCGTTTTGCGCTTCGCGTGCTTCGGAAGTCTCCCGCGTTCACGCTCGTCGCCTTACTCACCCTGATGCTGGGGATTGGGGCAAACGTCGTCGTCTTCGGAGTGCTGAATGCGGTCCTTCTGCGCCCGCTGGATGTGAGCGACCCAGGGAGCCTGTATCAGATTCGCCCAAAGCTGTGGGCGAGCGGACGGCTACTGACTACGTCGTATCCCGCGTTTGAGGATTTTCGGCGGCGGAACTCAACCTTCAGCGGGATGGCGGCGATTTATGGATATTCCGACGCGGGACTGCGCTGGCATAACGCGGTGATGAATGTCTCGGGCGATGAGGTCACCGGCAATTATTTCGATCTATTGGGGGTGCAGCCGGAGGCGGGGCGGTTCTTCCACGAGGCGGACGAGCATGGGCCGGGTTCAGCGCCGTATGTGGTGTTGAGCGATGCTCTGTGGCGAAGCGCGTTTCATGGCGATCGGAACGTAATCGGGACGACCGTGGACCTCAACAAGCATCCGTTTACAGTAGTCGGCGTGGCGCCGGCGCAGTTCCACGGCACGGAGCGGTTTGTGTGGCCGGACTACTGGATCCCAATGGCCAACGAGGAGCAGGTGGAGGGGTCGGATTACCTGCATAGCCGGACATCTCGCGTGACGGTGATTGGCCGGCTCAAGCCGGGCGTGACGCCGCAGCAGGCGACGGAAAATCTGAATGCGATTGTGGCCGAACTGGCGAAGGAATATCCGGAGACCGACGACGGACTGTCGGTGCGGCTGATCCACCCGGGGCTCTGGGGCGACGACGGCGACGTGATTCGCGGATTCCTTTACGGCGTGACCGTGCTGGGGCTGCTGGTGCTGGCGGCGGCATGCGCGAACCTGGCCAGTCTGTTTGCGGCGCGGACGGCAGATCGCGGCCGGGAACTGGCGCTCCGCGTGGCCCTCGGATCGAGCCGGCGGCGGCTGGTGCGGCAACTGCTGACCGAGGCGCTGATCGTATCGCTGATGGGCGGAGCGGCGGGGCTGGTGAGCGCGGACCTGCTGCTTGGCGTGCTGAACCGATGGTATCCGGCCCTTGGCCATCTGGCGGCCGGCGCGGATGCCCGCTTGTACCTGGCAGGTCTGGCATTGACGCTGGGAAGCGCGCTGCTGTTTGGAATCGTTCCGGCGCGGCAGGCTTGGCAGAGCAGTCCGTTGCAGGCGATGAAGGGCGGACCGGTGGATTCGATGCCCCTGCGCCGGTTTGCCCTGCGGGACCTGCTGTTGGGCGCACAGATCGCGATCTGCACGCTGCTGGTGACGGCCGTCGCTGGTGGCGGTGCGCGGCATGGTGCGCGCGCTGCACGCTCCGCTCGGCTTCCAGCCGCAGGGAGCGATGCTGGCCGAGATGGACCTGAGCGAGGTGGGGCAGGAAGGCGACGTGGCGCTGGCGAAAGAGAAAGCGATGATCGAGGCGGCGCGGAGCATCCCCGGCGTGACGGCGGCGGGGGCGGTGAAACCCACGCCGATGAACGGCTGGATACGCGACATTCCGATTTACCGGCCGGGAACGGTCGAGTTCAGGATGGACAATTATGCGCTGGCGACGTTCGTGTTTCTGATGTCGCCGGGATACCTGCAAGCTGCCGGCACGCGGCTGCTGAGCGGGCGGGACGTCTCATGGCAGGACAGCGCAGAGACACCGGATGTGGCGATCGTGAACGAGACTTTCGCGCGGAAGATGTGGGGCAGAAACGCCGGCGGTCGGACAGCGGTTCGTTGTCTGGGGCAAGCTGACGGAAGTGGTTGGGGTGGTGGAGAACGGCAAGTACCACGACCTGGCAGAGTCGCCGCAGGCCGCGGCGTATCTGCCGTTGTCGCAAAGCGAGGATAGCGACGCGGTTTTGGTGGTGCGGTCGCGGCGGGCGCCGAACGAGATGGCGGCGGCGCTGCAACGCACACTGAGCGGCATCGATCCGAATGTGCCGATCAGGCTGCAGAACTGGCCCGATGCGCTGCGAGATGTGCTGTTCCCAGCCCGGGCGGCGACAGTAGCGCTGGGCGTCATGGGCCTGCTGGCAGCGATGCTGGCGGTGACGGGCATCTTCGGCATGGCGGCGTACAGCGTGAGCCGGCAGATGAAGGAGCTGGGCATCCGCGTGGCCTTGGGCGCGCGCAAGATGCACGTGATGAGTGCGGCGGTGGGGCGGCCCATGTTGCTGCTCGGCGTGGGATCGGCGGTGGGGCTGCTGTCGGGCGTCTTCGCCGGCCGGTTGCTGGGGCGGATTGTGTATCAGGCGAATCCGCGGGATCCCGTGGTGCTGGGCGGCGCGGTGCTGACGATGGCGCTGCTGGGCATTGCCGGGGCTGCGATTCCAGCCCGGCGGGCGCTATCCGCCGATCCATCCATGCTCATGCGGGAACAGTAAGACAGGCGAGTTTCTTAGGGGCCATCGGGGAGAAGATAGGCGAAGTGGGGGAGAAGGGAACACCCTTCGAGATTTCGCGCTGACCCGGTCCCAGTTTGGAATACAGGAAATTTCCTATTGCATTGGACGGCGCACAGACGTACAAAGGGCTTGGAAGTAGCTAGACCACGGAGGAAGGATGAATCCACCGGGCCTAGACTGGAAAAAAGCTTAAACACACCGCTTTTGCGGTGCGCTGCCGCGGACGAAGCGTTCTAGAAGCTTTAGTCCCGGCCCAGAGAAAGTGCTAAAACGGGGAGCTGCCAGGCTCCCCGTTTTGCTTTGAAGATGCCCTTGGCGTAAATTCCCACGGTTTTCACGGTTTTGTCCTTCTGCTGCGATGGGAGAATGAACACCCCAGGAGACCCTGCCGTAATGGCTTCGAGCAGTTGAAAGACACCGGCCATCCGAGCCTTGAAACGCGACGACGCTTCCCCCAACCGGCCGGTCAATGCAGTTGTGCTCATACTCTTTCTCCTTATTCGAGCGAATGAATCAAGCGTGCATGCCGCTCTTGAATGCGAAGCCTACACCACGGCTGCCGATACAGGCTTGCCCGACTGCTTTGCCGGAGCCAGCACGATCAGGGTTACACCGATGATGACAAGCACAGCCACACCCCACAGGTCTCCACGATAGCCCCCCTTTGAGAATGCCGTCACCGTCATAACAGCGGCGTGAGCGAAACTCGACCATGCCGTGAAGGCAATCAGGCTACGATTAGGCAAAGGATTACGCGCTGCGATCAGCAGAAAAACGCCGAGCGCGACATAGAGGCTAAGCATCATATCAAAGGTATACATCGACTGATTCTGGTGTGATAAAGAGTCCATCACGGGAAGCACGCCAGCCGAAAAAAGCAATCCAACCACCACCAACACAACCTTCAGCGCCCGTTCTCGACGCACCGTGACCTCCTGCTAAACACTGCGAACAAACTCAGGGTGGAATCTTAGGAATGGAAGAAACGGAAGTCAACGACGGACGGCGCACAGGGAGCAGGCTCCCATTTAGGTGGAATCGCTCCTGGAGGGTGTGGGTTCCGGAAATTTTGGCCGGTCGATTCCGGGAATTCTGGCACCATCTGCCGTGTAGGCCGGTGAGTGCTCCTGCCCATCTGACTGATAACCCGTCCGCCAGAGGGTCCTTCGAGGTGGATGAATCGCCCACGTTCCAGGACCCGATCCAGGATGGCGGCCGCCAGATCCTCATCGTGCAGCACCTTGCCCCACGCGCCGAGCGGCTTGTTGGTGGTGAAGATCATCGGGCGCTTCTTCAAGTAGCGATCGTTCACCACATGGAACAGAACGTTGGCGGCATCTTGTCCATGGGCCAGGTAGCCTATCTCGTCGCAAATTAAGACGTGAGGATGGGTGTAGGTGAACAGCGCCTGCTGCAGCTGCCCTCTTGCTGGCGTTGGAAAGACCCTCGATCAGTTCCGCCGCGTTGGCGCAGAGCGTCTCAAAGCCGTTTTGGATGGCCCGATAGCCAATGGCCACCGCCAGATGCGTCTTCCCGCGCCCGTGCTTCCCGTACAGGATCAGCGAGCGCCCCTCCCGGACGAAATCCGGCTCGAGATAGGAACCGAGATGCGACTTCCGCAAAACCGGCTGTCGGTGGAAGTCGAACTCCTCGATGGTTCGGAAGAAGGGGAAGTGCGCCTTGCGCGTGAAGCGCGCCGGCCGCGTTTGCTGGCGGTGCGCCACCTCTTCCGCCAGCAGAAAAGCCAGAAAGTCGCGATAGGACCACTCCTCCTTCTCCGCACGATCGGCAACCTCCGCATAGATGTGGCGCGTGCGGGCCAGGTTCAAACGACGGAGCAGAGCTTCGATCTCACCGGCGGTGAGTTTCGGGATCTTCGCCTGATGGCTCGGACACGGTTCTTCCCCGGTACCGCAGGTGAGGCCCCCTCGAAAAAATTGCTCTGCAGGCTCCCTTCTGCGAAATTTTTCGTCCCTTCCCGTGATTCTTCCCTCTCTCCCGATTCTTTCACAGCGGTCCTCGCCGTCAAGGTTTCGCTTCGCCGCGGCTCCGCCGCGCCCCTGACTGCTGCGGGCCGCTGGGAATCCCCTCCGCAAGGGAGGGAAGGTTGAGCCGAGGAAACTTCCACCGCCTTGCTTCTCACCCGTTCACCTCAAAGAGAAATTCAGCTTCACCTTGCAGCTGCTCCTCCACAAACCGGACATCAAACCGCTCCGCCTTCAACCCTTCTTCCAGGGCCTCGCGCAGAATCTCCCCACCGTGGCTCTGCAGAATCTCGTGCAAGCGATCCACATCCACCCACCACCCCCGCGGCCGACGATGCACCAACTCGGTCAGATAGCGAATCGACGCTTCTCCTAACTCCAACAGCTGCTGTCGTTTAAGATAGCGTTTCCCCCGCTTGCCCGATACCGCGGCCACCAGCGCCGCGCGGTGCTTCGCCGTCCAGGAGCTTTCTAGCCCACAAATTTCCTCGGGTGCTCGGCCTTATATTTACCCGCTACGATCCGCACCCGATCGCCGTACAGGAACAGCGTGGCGGGCCTGCTGATGGCCTCCGGCGGCATCGAGTAAGCATGCCCATCGTACTGCACGGTTCCCGTGGGACCCACATAGACCGGAATACGCAGGGCCAACTCTTCCGGCCGCACTTTCAGCGGCCGCAGCCGCGGGGCCTCTTCTGCCAAACGCACCGCGGGAATAATTACGGTCGCACGGCAGGGTCGTTCTTCATTCACCTCACGATGCCACTCGACCAGTTGCCGACAAAGATCTTCTTCGTCGTAAAAACTTCCGCACCTTGAAAAAGGAAGACTTCCCAAAGCGAACTAAGTTCTCCACGCTCCCTTTCTGACGCGCTTGATACGGCCAGCACAACTCCACGCCGATGCCCATCTCCAGCGTGGCTTCGGCGAAGACCGCATTCCATTCCGTCACTTCCCCGTTCTTCTTCCACTTTAGAGCGATGGTCTTCGGCCGGTCGAAAACACACAACAGGGGACGCCCGCCCAATCCTGCAGGTGCCCCGCCAAGGTGCGCACCAGAGGTTCCACTGTCTCGTTCGGAACCAAACTGACGCGGATATAGCGCGAGTGCTTCAACCGCGAGGAAAAGAAATGAACTCGCTGGACAGAGCCATTGAGGAACTGAACGTCCACTTGCCCAAAATCATGCTGACTGAATTCCCCCGGCAAACCTTCAAAGCGAACCAGCGGCTGGGCCACCTGAGGGCGGAGCGAGGCGACCAGCTCGTCCAGCGCCGTCTTCCCTCCCGGGTAGCCCGCCTCGCGCACACGACGGAGAATTTCCAGGGAAGGCAGGTCGGCCTCTTGTTTCAGAATCGCTTCCACCTGCTGGCGGAAATTCTCCACCAAGTTCGGCCTGCCAATCCGCCGTTTCTCCCGCTCGGCGGCATCGTCGACATCGACCACCGACGGTTCCTTGGCGATCCGTCGCACCGAGCGCAACCCCACGCCGCTCAAACGGACCACCTCGCGTTGCGAATGGCCCGCCTTGAGGAGAATCTCGATTTCGTGACGCTTGAGCATCCCAATCATCCCTCTCCCTCCGGCCGACCGGTCTAACGACCGATGGCAGAGGGAGATTCTCAGCCCTACTGCTTGGTACTAGACCGGCCAGAATTTCCGGAATGAATGGGGCCAGATTTTCCGGAACCCGCAGAGGGCTCTCGTGGCCAACCAGCGACTACCATCAGTCAGGCGGCCCGCTGGCGGCGATTCTTCCGCTGTTCCCTCGCCGCCTCCAACTTCCGATCCCGCTCGGCGTGAATCTCCTGCTGACGCCCGGCGAGCATGTCCTTCGGCGTGATGTAGCCAACGGCGCTGTTCAAACGAACGTTGTTGTAATGCTTAACGTAACCCTGGACCAGACGCCGCGATCTTCAGTGACAGCGGCGTCCCGCGTCGCGCTCTGGCACAGAATACCAAACCTCCCGCTGCGAATTGGCGAGGCGCGGCTGCCTTCCTAATTGCGGTCAAATACCGGAACCTCTCGTGGGCCATCCGATCGAGAAAATACCGGGGCGAACCTGGCGACCCTTGCGGGAGCGTTTACCGCGGAGGCGCAGAGTGCGCACAGAGAGGAAAGATGGGCGATTTCAGCGGTTGTCCAGCGAAGATTAGCAAGACGCTCTTGCCTTCCCAGTTCGCAAAACGACATTCGGAGCGCCAATGGAGGTGAAATCAAGAAGCAGTCTCCTGCGTTATCGTTTGCTCCCGATTTCGCACCGCCGCCTTGTTACGGGCGGTTGGAGAGGACGACTTTGCCGCCCTGGCGGGCGAAGACGAAGACCTTGCTGCGGTCGATGTCCGCCAGAGCCTTTCCGGCGAGGAAATCCTCGGTGAACAGAAAAACGCGGTTCGGGCCGTTCCAGAGGCGTTCAAACGAGGCGTTATTCTCGAAGACTTGGGGTGCGCCCGGGAAGTAAGAGCCGAACCAAAGGTTTCCGTCGTGCCCGTTGAGCATGTGCAACTCGATCCCGGTGTAGTAGTTCAGAGTTGAGCCCCATTCGTACTTGCCGTTGATGACGATCGTATCGCCGGGCTGCCAGGCCTTCTGAATTTCCAGGGCGACGCGCTTCGAGGAGAGCTCCGGCGAGAAAATCACGAGTCCCCGGTGCACGCAAAAGAGCAGCACGATCATCATCCCGGTCAGCGCAAGATTTCCGGCAAATGGCCGGCCACGCCGGCGGAAAATCCAGTTCAGGCCGGTCCCCACCAGCAGACCCAATCCGACGAGCAGAAGCGGTGTACGAAACAAACCGAACGATTCGAGCGTGAGGTCGCCCATATGGCCGAGCGAAAGCTTGTAACTGCCGGGGTGCGGGACGAGGACGGAGCCGATGTCCGTGCCTGCCGGGAAGGGGTGCGTCCGGCCAGAAGGACCATCGCGGCGGCAAATCCGGCGAAACCGAAGGTAACAGGAAGGCCGAAGCGATGCGGCCGTCCCGCCGATCGCGGCTGTCGGCGGCGGATTCGCGCTCGCGCTGGAGCCAGCCTCCGATTAGCAGCGCGAGAGCGGGAATCGCGGGCAGCGATAGTATTCCTGACGGGTTGAGAAGCTGAAGAAGAGCATGATCACGAGCGCCCAGGCCGCGCAGAAGAGATTCGCGCGCGCGCGACGGTCAAGGCCTTCGCGCCAGGTTCGGAAGCGAATCGGAAACTCGCGCAACGCCGGAACGAGGTAGACGATCCAGGGAATCACCCACGCCAGCAGAAGCCCCCAAAAAACGAGCAGGGGCACTTTGTCGTAGTCGCGCGGGAAGCGCTCGTTCAGGTAGCGCAAAAACTGCTCGTTGATGAAGTAGAACCACAAGAAGCCTTTCTCGGGGCCGGCGGGTTGCGCCGGGCTGCGAATGGCCGCGAGGACGTGCCAGGGCACCGCGACGGCGAGAAAAACCAGGAGGCTCGAGAAGAGATGAAACTTGAGGATTTTTCGGAGTGTTCCGGTGAGCAGCAGGAAAAGGCCGATAATGGCGAGCGGAAACACGATGCCGATGAGGCTTTTGGTCAAGACGTTGAGCGCCATCGTGACGGCAACGCCCCAGCAGAGCCATCGCGAGGGCTGGTCCTGCTCGTAAGCCATAAGAAACCAGTAGAGGCCGAGAGTGAGAAATAAAGCGACGAAGACGTCGGGGATCAGGAAGCGAGTGTAAAGAAAAATGCCGGGCGCAGTGACGACGATCAGCGCCGCGTAGAAGCCGGCTTCCGCCCCGAAGTACCGACGGCCGAAGATGAAGACGGCGAAGGCGAGGGCGAGGACGCCCAAGGCGAGTGGAAGGCGCGTCTGCCATTCGGCGACGCCGAAGAGTTTGTAGCTAGCCGCGACAGTCCAATACATGAGCGGCGACTTTTCGAGGTAGCGGATACCGTTGATGTAGAGCGTCACCCAGTTGTGATTCAGGAGCATTTCGCGTGCGGCCTCGGCGTGGATGGAGTCGGCGTCGTCGAGCAGGCCGGGCTTGGCGAGCGAGGGAATGTAAATCACGAGCCACGTCAGCACGAGAATGCCGAGCATCCAGGCGATGCCCAGGACGGAGCGCCCTTGCGTGGGCGACGCGGTCGTGCCGGGATCGGAGTCCGCTTTCGAGAGAATGTTATGCATGAATTCTGGAGAGGCCGAGGGCCAACGGATGACCGCCCCTGCGTCGCGGACTAAGAAGTATAAGGCACGGCGTACCTAAGTTGGAAACGCTTGTGCCGGAGAGCGTTGCCCGCCCGCGGCGGCAAAATCCAAAGGATGGGGCCGCCGCTTCAGTGGATTCGGCACACGAGCACCTTCTTGTTTTGATATGGGCACGAAAGGCCCGCGATCGGCGGTTGTTCGAGCACGGCCCAGGTGACGCCGTAGGTCTGCTTGAGGCGCTGGAAGTCAGCCGCGCGGAAATTTCTCCATCCCTGCACGGCGCGAACTTGCTGAAGGCATTCGCTCGCGAGTGGTAGGCCGGGGAACATGGCGGAGGCGCTCCAATCTTTGACGCCGTCGGCGAGGCTGCTGCGCGCGGCGATGGCACGAAAGCCCTGGTAATCCTCACCCGGCAAAGCCATGTAATTCGGGTTCAAGGCGAAGATGGCGTCTTCCGGGGTATTTGCGCGAATCCAGACGAACGCTTGCACCCAGGGATTTGCGGAAGCGGTGCCTGGCCATTCGATATGGCGATCGGCACGATAAAGCTGGAATTGCGCAAACGCCATGCCCGCACAAATCGGCGCGAACAGCGCGAGCCAGAGGAGGAGGCGGTGTTTCAGAAGCGCCTCACCCAGCAGGCCGCCAGCGATCAGGACCATCAGCAGATAGAGCAGTTGGAAGCCGCGCATGGGCTGGCCTATCGCGAGCATCTGAAGCGGGGGAATCGAGACGACCAGAGCGCCAAGAAAGCACGCCGCGCCGAACGGAATCAGCGAAAGGGCGAGCGTTCTCAAAACAGGCCGCTGCTTTGCGTCGGCGATGCGGCTGAACCACCAGAGAATCGCGAGCGGCGCGAAGATGCCGAGCCACTCGTACCAGCGCCAGCGGAGAACGAAGTAATACGCGTGGTCGTGCAAGGTCTGGAAAAAGGCGGTCGATGGATGCAGAAACGACGGCGCGGCGATCGCGAGAGCGGCTGAGGAGACGACATGTGTCGACTTCTTCGCGACTGCACTCTGCGCGAGCGCGACGAGCACAACGTAGAAGGCGCCAAAGACGATCATTAGCGGATGGATGAGTGCGGTGAAGATGAGCCACAAAGCGGCGCGAAGGAATTTCCGTTCGAGCGCGGCGTCAACGGCGAAGAGAATCGCAAAAGTCGAGACCGAGCGTGGATTGAAGTACGGGTCGAGCAGATAGAGAGCCGTTCCGGTGGCGGGAAGCGTAAGCAGCGCCGCGACCATCGCGACCGCGGCCCAGCGCCCCGGCGCCGCCTGAAAGCATTTCGATGCGATTCGCCCGCAGACGAGCAGGAGCAGGAAAATCGAAAACAGGTGACAAACGAACAGAATGACAGATAGCGGCAAATGCGTGAATCGAACGAGCGCGGCGGCCAGATTCGGGAAGAGCGTCAGGCGCGCATGTGTCTCGAAGAATTGAGAGCCGAAGGGATACAACGCCGGATGCAGGAGTTTCCTGATCTGCGGGACGTAGATTTCGGCGTCTTCGGAAAACGGATGATAGCCATGGATCAGGAGCGCGGCGCACGTCAGAAGAAAAAGCAGGCCAGAGTCGCGAATATTCGAGCGCAGGTTGTGATGGGATTCGGACGGCGGCGTCATGCGGCTGTTGCGGCGAGCGGGATCGGAGACGAACCGCCGCCAGCGCGCGCGCTCAAGATATCCGCTCCGTGGTTTGCTGCGTCAAGGGCGTCGCGGCAGGCATCTCGGCGCATGCGTCGGTCAGTTTGCGGCCCTTCGCGTCCAGAATGCGAAAATGCGCCAGCCCAAGGCGCTGGAGGAAGCACTTCAGTGTCGCTCCAAGAACGCCAAAGCCGTAGCCGACGCTCCTCACAAAGCGGATGGAAGAGGCTTCGTCAAAGTATTTTGTCGGGCAGGAAATTTCGCCGATGCGCAGCCCGAAGTAAACCATCTGCACGATCATTTCATTGTCGAAGACGAAGTCATCGGAGTTTTCCACGAGCGGCAAGGTCTCCAGCACTTCGCGGCTGAATCCGCGAAATCCGGTGTGATATTCGGAGAGCTTCGCGCCGAGCAGCAGATTTTTCAAAGGCGGTGAGCAGGCGGTTGGCGACGTACTTATAGCGCGGCATTCCGCCGCGTAGAGCGCCGCCGCCGAGAATGCGCGAGCCGAGCACGACGTCGTACACGCCCGACGAGATCATTCCCGCCATGGCCGCCACCAGCGTCGGTTTGTACTGGTAATCGGGGTGGACCATGACGATGATGTCCGCGCCGCTATCGAGTGCCGCGCGGTAGCACGTCTTCTGGTTGCCGCCGTAGCCGTAATTCTTTTCGTGGACGATCACCGTGAGCCCGAGTTCGCGCGCGACGCGCACGGTGTCATCGCGGCTGTGGTCGTCGACGAGAATCTTCGTCGTCGACGATGCTGGGAAGCTCTTCGACGGTGGAGCGCAGGGTCTTCGCCGCGTTGTAAGCGGGCATCACGACGGCGATTCGCTTGCCTTCGATCACTGGCTCTCCGACCCGATTGCGAAATGATTTGTGTTGCGGATCCGGCCGACTTCTCCTGCCCGGTCCGCAGCCTTGAGAATTTTAGCATCACAAATGCGGCAATTTGCGTATGATTCCAGAGCTGGAATCAAGCTGGTAACAAGGGACCGGCGCGGAACACGCGAATCGCGCGGACCAATCTCGAGGGAACCGACCGATGAAAACCGACGATCGATCGCTGCTCAAGTTTTCGTTTGCCGTTGCAGGAATTGCCGTTGCGGCGCTGGTGCTGGCTGGGAGGCCGGCTCCGCTGATCGCGCGAAGCTCGCCGCCGCGAATGAACGTCCCGCCACGCCCCGCTCAAGCAAACGGAGCGCAGTCTGCCCAGGAGCCCGCGCAGAAAACGGCAGGCGAAGTCTACATGAACTTGCAGGTGCTGAAAGACGTTCCGTCGGACCAGTTGATTCCCGCGATGCAGTACATCACGGGCGCGCTGGGCGTCGAGTGCGAGTATTGCCACGTCGCCAAAGCATTTCGACAGCGACGACAAACAGACGAAGCTCACCGCGCGCAAGATGATGCAGATGATGTTCGCGATCGATAAGGACAATTTCAACGGGCGGCGCGAAGTGACTTGCTACACCTGCCATCGCGGCGCGGCGAAAGCCGAGAGCATGCCAATCCTGAGCGCCTCGACGATGACGGGCGAATCGATGATGGGCGGCGCGGGGATGAGTGGGCGTCCGAATGGCATGGGCATGGGAATGGCGAAGCCTGCGGAAGCGAGCGCAGGCGCAAACGCCGGCGCTTCGAGCGTGCCGGCGATCAGCGTCGACGCGATCATCGCGAAATACACGGACGCCCTGGGCGGCGCCGCGGCCATCCAGAAGATAACGACACTCGATGAGAAGGGCGTTGAGGAGATGGCGTCACGAGGCATGAAGGTGGATGTCGAAGAGGTTCGCAAGGCTCCCGACAAGGCGATGTTGACCGTGCACATGCCGAACGGAGCGGCGATGTCGCAGGGATATGACGGCGCGAACGGCTGGCACGCTTTCCCCGGGCGTCCCGCGGAAGATTTGACGTGGGACGATCTGGTGCGCGCGAAGCAGTGGGCTTCGTTCATTCCGGGGCTCAACTTGAAGGAGGATTTTGTGCGCGCGCAGGCTGCCGGCACGGAAAAGATCGGCGATCAGGAGGCGTATCGCGTGATTGGGTTCCGCAAAGGCGGCGGGCGTGTGATGTTCTACTTTGACGCGCAATCGGGCCTGTTGCTGCGCGTCTCGGAACGCATCGAGAGCCCGCTCGGATCGCTGCCGCAGGATACGGATTACTCCGACTACCGCGACGTAAGCGGCGTAAAGCTGCCGTTCACCGTAACCGTGGTGCACGTGCAGGGCCCCACAATTTACAAATGGGACCAGATTCAGGCGAATGTTTCGGCCGACGACAGCCGCTTCGAGAAACCCGCGCAGAAGACGGCGCAGCCCTAACGCGTCGGGGCTGCCCAGGGTTGCAGCCTTTCAATCAAAGATTTAAGACCCTCGTCGAGCGATTGCCATTCAGGTTCCCCGCCTGGCCGAGTAATGAAAAAAGACCGGCTAGAAGTATGCCTCTGCCTTCTGCTTTTGGGAGAGAGCGAATCGCCCTTCTTGAAGAACACGCTCGCCTTGAGTCCGAGAAGAGCCGACACCTCGGCTTCGTCCAGATCGTCGCCGCTAATCACAAGTTCGACTGAATACCTATGCATTCTCTGTTCCGTCGCTCGACCAAAGCAGGCGGCTCCGCCGATAACGTCGCCAGGCATCGTCGTAGAGATTGCTACATCAGCGACGGGCGGCCGCATGAACTTAGCCGTGCCAAAAGAAAAGCCTGGAGAATGCTCCGAGCACGCTCAGGGCCCCGGCGAGGCGGAAAAACAGAATGGTTCCTCGCGAAAACACCACGCGTCCTCGTGTAAGCGCCTCCAGCACTCTTTCCGGCGCGATCAAGAAGGCCAGACCCAATAATCCCCACGTCGCAATGGCGACCTGAATGAGTTTCGTAAATTCAGTTTGGCTCATGGGTGGCCAGGTTTGTTTGTTGGCACCGGAGAAGAATGATGAGCGGCCATCGGCTTTTCGTCGGATGGCGGTGCAGCAGGGTTCGGGGGCGGCACCGGGGCGGCGAGGAGGGGACCTCCACAGGCAGCGCGCACCTGGGAGGCAAGGGAATCAGTCAAGATGGATCCGCTGCGCGACTTTGTCGCGCAGATTTGCCCCGCCGTCAGGCCAAGGGCACCTCGGAGATCGGTGCCGTCGATGATGGCGCCGGTCAAATTTGCTCCGCTCAGAACGGTTCCTGCAAACTGAGCGCCGCGAAGATCGGCGCCCTGCAGATCGGCGTTGATGAAAATGGCGGAGGCGAGTTGCGCGCTGACCAAATTGGCTCCCGGAAGTTTGGCGGACCAGAGATACGCATTGCGCATATCGGCGTGTTCGAGATCGGCGCCGTCGAGATAGGCCGAGCGCAAATCGGTTTTTTCCAGATTGGCGCGCTCCATCGCGGAGCCGGTGAGCCGCGCGCCGTAGAGTGTTGCGTCCTGAAACTGCGCGTCGATCAGGACGGCGTCGATCAGCGAACAATACGAGAGGTTCGATTGGCGGAAATCGGCGCGATCGAGATTCGCGCCATCGAGGTTACCGCGGTCGAGATTGCTGTGATAGAGGCGGGCGCGGTCCATCACGGCGTAACGCAGGGTGGCCTGGCCCAGGTCGGCGCCGCGGAAATCCGCGTCGGACAGGAAGGCGCCCTCGAAATCGGAATGCCAGAGATGGGCGTTCGCCAAGAAGATGCCGTACGCTTGCGCGTAGCGGAAATTCATATCGTTCAGGCGAGCTCCCTTTACGGCCGAAACCTGCGTGTCGGCTCCGGACCAGCCCGCGGGCGCCGTCGACATGGAAGTCTCGGTCAGGTTGGCGTACGGATCGTAGCCGAGGAACCAGAAGATATCCGGCGCCCACCGTCGAATGCTCGCGGCGGAAAATTGCGGCGCGCGAGTCCGGCCATGCGGCACGCCCTTCACCGTCCCCACCGACAAGAAAAGCAGGAAAACGGCGAGTCCTGCGGCCGCTTTCAAAGGATTCAGTTCGCGCAGCTTCGACAGCCATTGCCAATTGCGCGTGGCCTCGACCGCCCAGCGCTCCTGCGGGCGCCCGATCTTCGTGGTGGAGTAGAGCGCCACGCCGAAGGCGACCGCTGCGAGCAGTTCGTGAAGAATCGTGCCGTGCAGATCCTGCAGCGTCAGGTAGCGGGCCCAGAAGAGAAGCAGCGTCACGGGAGCGACCCAGTAAGCCAGGGCCAGGGCGAGCATGCGCTCGATCGTCCGCGTCGAGGGAGCGTCTTTGTTCATCCAGCGAAAATGGGCGCGCAGAAGGGCTCGGATGATGCGAGGCGAGTCCTGGCCGATCTCCGCGCCGTCGGGGAAAATGGCGGGCAATTGGAGAACCGCGTCCCACAGCGTCTGCAAATGGAATTGCAGAACGAGATAGACAATGAAAAGCGCGACAGGCGCGATGAGATAGACCTGAGCCGTCGGCAACGCGGCTGCGGCCCGCGAGTGCAGAAATCGGAAGATCGACGAGTCGGTGAGCAATTGCAGGTCTCTCGTCTGCCAGATCATCAGCGCCGACACGGCACTGATCGCCATCAGCGCCGTGAAAAACTGCATGGCGGTTTGCGATGCTTTGGCGAAAAGGGCGCGCGCCTCGAACCGGGCGATCTGATCGGGCAAGGAAGCGTCGTGCAGATTTGCGCCTGCCAGCTGGCGGGGCAGGAGTCCCATTGCGTCGTCGAGAGTCGCGCCCTCGAGGTTCGCACCTTCGAGATTTGCTCCAACCAGACAGGATTCTCCCAGGTTGGTGCGCACCAGGCAGGCGTCGCGGAGATCGGCAAGCAGAAGGTCGGCGCTCTTCAGGTTCGCGCCCTGCAGATCGGCGTAACGCAGGTTCACGCTGATCAGGTCGGAGTGCTGCAGGTCGGCTTCGGCCAGGTCTGCCTTGCAGCCTGTCGCGCCGCGTGATTCCACCCATTCCTTGTGGGCTGCGAGCTTTTCCTCGAACTCCCAATCGCTTTTGGCGAGGCGAATCATAGGCCTCGCAAGGGCGGGAATTGATTCGGAAGGATCGCTCACGACCGCCTTTATGGACGGAAAATCACCGGGACTGTGCGCGTCAACCGCTTGCTCGGCGAGGTCGACGCTCATGGCGATCTCCGCGTCGACACCGGAATTCAGGGTCGGATCCGGAACGGGAAGCGGAGAATCAGCCACGATCCGCTCTTCGGGCTGAGGAGGTGTCAGCGAAATGTCCACGGCTCGCGGTTGAGGCGGCGTCTCAGGCTCGAAGTCAGAGCCAATCGTCAGTTCCGTTTCTGCCGGAATCTCGGGCCTGGCCGTTACTGCGGGCTCGACGGCAACTTCGTCGGCAAGAGGAAGGTCGCAGAGCACCGGGCGACGGGAACTCGCACTGTCGTCCTGTTCAAAAGCAACCACTGGACGATAGGGGGCGCAAGCCCCTTGTTCGACCGCTCGGGACTGTCCCGGCTGTTCGGCTGACTCCGAGGCCGGGTCATCGCGGAACAAATCCGCAAGAGCGTCTGCCGCGGAAGGCAATTCGGAAGCAGGAATCAGGCCTTCGGGCGTCTCGGCTGCTTCGGAGGCCTGAGACTCTTCGGATGCATCGGACGCATGGATCTCCGGCTGCTCCGGCCGTTCTTCGGTCGAAACGGCCGACTCATCGACGTCCCTGGAAAGCAGGGACTGAAATAGGGACCTCATCCAGGAAACCCTTCCGCCACAATGGCTTGCAACCGACACCCGTAACGAGCAAATCCCTCGCTCGTTCGGTGCTACTAGTTTAGACCTGTCAATCCTAGCCTGATTTCGGTTCTAGAACTGCCTGTCCAACAGTGCAACAGATGGACAGCTGTTCACTGGGAATAAAGCCTTGCCGAAGCTGATATAATCCGCGCCGAACAAGGCCAGGTGCTCAGATGTCGACGACACAAGGCGTTCAGGCGGCCGGAATTGCAAAAGAGAAGCAGGCTGGTGCGCGCGCCGACCGCATTCAATCGGTGGATGTCTTCCGCGGCTTGACGATCGCGTTGATGATTCTGGTGAACAACAACGGCGATTTTCGGGCCGCGTATTGGCCGCTGTTGCACTCTCAGTGGAACGGTTGGACGCCCACGGATCTGGTTTTCCCCTTTTTCGTGTTCATCGTGGGTGTGTCGATGGTCTATTCCTTCCGGTCGCGGCTGGCGCGGGGGGATTCGCGAAGCTCGATTTTCATGCACGCCGTGCGCCGCGCCGTGATCCTGTTCGCCATTGGCGTGCTCGTGATCAACAGCTTCCCCGATCACTATCAGTTCGACCACATTCGTATCTATGGCGTGCTGCAGAGAATCGCGATCTGCTATCTGATTGCAGCGGTTTTCGTGCTGTGGACGGACACGCGCGGAGAAATCGTGGGTATCGCCGCATGCCTGATCGGCTACTGGATTCTGATGCGCTACGTTCCCGTGCCGGGATTCGGTGTTCCCGGGCGAGACATTCCTCTGCTCGATCCCGACCGGAACTGGGTGGCGTGGCTCGACCGCAAGCTGCTGATGGGGCACTTGTACGAGGGCACGCGCGATCCCGAGGGCCTGCTCAGCACGATTCCGGCGATCGGGACAATTCTGTTGGGAGTGCTGACGGGAGAGTGGTTGCGGTCGAATCGCACGGCGCGCGCGAAGGCGCTGTGGATGCTGATTTTCGGCATCGTCGGCCTGGCAGCCGGCAAATTCTTCAACATCTGGTTCCCGATCAACAAGAAGCTGTGGACCAGCTCCTACGTGATCTTCACAGCCGGATTCGCGCTGGTGGTTCTCGCGCTGTGCTACTGGGTGCTCGACGTGCGTAAACGCCGCGGGCCGTGGACGATGCCGGTGCTCGTCTTTGGAATGAATGCAATCGCTGCTTACACGCTCTCGGAAATGCTGTCGGCCGGTCTCGACAGCTGGCGCATGGGCTCGGGTGGGCACCAGGCTTCGGTGCGCGAACTTATCTACTACCACCTCTTTACGTCGCCGCCGGCTCACAGCGCCAATGCGTCGCTGGCCTACTCGATTGCGTTCGTTCTGGTTTGCTGGCTGGCGATGTGGATCCTCTATCGCAAAAAGATCTTCCTGAAGGTGTAATTCACGGAGAAATCCCGAGCGGAGAAGCTAACGGGACCCCCGAAAGCGGCGGCCCTTCGACTCCGCTCAGGGTAAACAACCGGCCGCACTCCCAAAGGCCTACTTTCGGGCGAGCAGGGAATCGAGGTAGGAGAGCATGGTGGGGCTGGTCCAGTCCTGCGGTCCGACGACCTTGCGGTCGATGCGGCCGTTGCGGTCGATGATGTACGTGTCGGGATACATCGTGGTGCCGTAAGCAAGAGGGATGTTCTTTGACGGATCGCGGAAGGTGGGGAAGTCGACGTTGTACTGCCGCAGGAATTTATCGTAAGCGGCTTGATCTTCGTCAACGCTGACACCGAGAATCGTTCCGCCGAGCGGCTGAATGCGCTTTTGGAGTTGATTCAGCGCGGGCGTTTCGTCGACGCAGGGCGGGCACCAGCTGGCCCAGAAATTCAGCAGCACCACGCGGCCGCGCAGATCGGAGAGATGCTCGGCGTTGCCGTCGAGCGTGAGGGCGAAATCATGCTCTGGCGTGCCGCGCAAACTCGGTTCACCCTGGCGGTAATCCGGATGCGCGAACGCGGCCACCAAACCAACGAGGAAGGCGAGAACCACGCCGGTCTTCAAATTCCGTTTTAGCCGATCGTCCAAAGCACTTCTATAATAGGAGCAGCACGGCGCGGATGCCAGTGATTTGCGTCACAATGCATGTTGCCTTCTGGAGACCCGTGTCTGGACTGAAGAGTATGGTTTCCGCGATCATTCCGGCGCGAAATGAGGAAGCCTCGATCGCGCGCGCCGTGGAGTCGGTGGCGGCGCAGGCGGAAATCGGCGAAGTGATTGTGGTGAACGATCAGTCCACCGACCGCACGGGCGCAATCCTGGCGGAGCTTGCCGCGCGAATTGCGAAGCTGCGAGTTATGCAGACGGACGCACTGCCGCGCGAATGGACGGGCAAGAATTACGCGTTGTCGATTGGAGCTGCCGCGGCGCGCGGAGATTGGCTGCTGTTCACTGATGCGGACACCTTTCACTTACCCGGCTCGACGGCACATGCGCTGGCCGACGCGAAGGAGCACGAGGCGGCGCTGGTCTCCTACTCGCCCGAGCAGGAGATGGGAACGTTCTGGGAGCGCTCGCTGATCCCGCGAGTCTACGGGATGCTGTCACGGCGATACCCCTTCGAGAAGGTGAACAATCCCGTGATGCCGAATGCGGCGGCGAATGGACAATTTCTGCTGGTCCGAACGGACGTGTATGGGAGCGTCGGCGGACATGCTGCAGTGGCGACGGAAATTCTGGAGGATGTAGCACTGGCGCGAGGCGTGAAGCGTGCCGGAAACGCGCTCTATTTTGCGAGCGGCAGAGGGATCGTGCGGGCTCGCATGTATCGTTCGTTTGGCGCCATGTGGCGGGGCTGGACAAAGAATCTCTATCCTTTGGTGGGATCGAAATCGGCGATTCTTTTTGAATTTATCGAGTTGATTGTGATTCTGGGGATTGCTCTTGTGCTATCTGATCGAGAGCTGGACGGATTGAGTTGGCTTATTCTGGGAAGCAGCGCATGTATGCTTGTCTTACCGTTCGCCTATTACGTGGCGTTCCTGCGGCGGAGTCGTTTACCTGTTTCGTTAATCCAATACTATGTTCCGGGCGCTTGCCTGTATTGGGCCGCTTTGATCGCGTCGTGGTGGAAGACGACGCACGGTGCCGTCACCTGGAAGGGAAGAGCATATCCCCCGAGAACTCCGGTTCGGAACGCAGCAGAACAGCAGATCCCTCACCCCCATCCGCAGAAAACGCGGCTGGGTTCGGGATGACAAACGGGAGTCATCGGACAGGTCGAATGATACGAATCACACGCAAAGTGGAGTTTTCGGCGGCGCACTTCTACCACAACTCGAATCTCTCGGTTGAGGAGAACCGGCGCGTCTTCGGCAAATCCAATAATCCGCATGGACACGGGCACAACTACGTGCTCGAGGTGACGGTGGCGGGCGAGCCGAACGCGGACACCGGGATGGTACTCGACCTGAAGGAACTGAAAGAGATTCTGCAGCGCGAGGTGGTGGACCGCATGGACCACCGCCACTTGAATTACGAAGTCCCGGAACTGGCCGGCCAGATTCCAACCTGCGAAAACATCGCGGCTGCGATCTGGGATCTGTTGGAGCCTAAAATCAGGCAGGGAAGGCTCGATAGGGTCCGGCTGTATGAGTCGCCCGACCTGTTCGCAGAGTGCACGGCTGACGGTGCTACGCCAAGTGACCGCGGCAAAGAGGCGAAACGCGAATGAAGATTTCTCTTGGGCGGCGCTACCATTTCGCGGCTTCGCACCGCTTGCACAACGCGAAGTGGAACGCAGAGACGAACCGGGAACTCTACGGCAAGTGCAACAGCCCGCATGGACACGGCCACAATTACGTGCTGGAAGTCGGGTTCACGGGGCCGGTTGCGACCGAAACCGGGATGATCGCGAATCTCGGCGAGCTGGATCCGTTCGTGGAGCGCGAAGTGATCGAGGCGTTCGATCACAAGTATTTGAACGAAGAGGTCGCGGAATTTCAGAACGTAGTTCCAACGACGGAGAACCTGGCGCGCGAGGTCTTTCGGCGCCTTAAAGATTTTCCGGGCGCCAAACTGGAGCGCGTGCGCATCGAAGAAACAAGCAAGAACAGCTTCGAGTTTTGCGGGTACTGAATCCGGAGATTGGGCGCGATCGAGCGGTTTGGAAAAGCCAGGCTGCAAGGAACCGAGAAAAGCAGATCCCTCACCCCCATTCCCGCAAAACGCGCGGGACTGGGTTCGGGATGACAAGCGCTGCGCTATGGGGCGAGGCGGGTAAAGGAAGGCGGAAGCACCGCGGCTGGGTTCGGGATGACACGGCACGTTAGCTGTGAGGAGCGGCAAACCAATGAGCGAGACAACTGAGATCACGATTCCGGAGACGGCCGGGTCGGGCGGCATCGCGGACCTGGTGCGCAAAATGCTGGTTCAGCTCGGCGAGGATCCGAACCGCGAAGGATTGCGCAGGACACCCGAGCGTTACGAAAAGGCGCTACGCTTTCTGACGAGTGGCTACCGGCAGGACCCGGAAAAGCTGCTGAACGGCGCGATGTTCAGCGTGTGCTACGACGAGATGGTGGTGGTGCGAGACATCGAGCTCTATAGCCTTTGCGAGCATCACCTGCTGCCGTTTTTCGGCAAATGCCACGTCGCCTATATTCCGAACAAGAAGGTGGTCGGCCTCAGCAAGATCGCGCGCCTGGTGAATATGTTCGCGCGGCGCCTGCAGATTCAGGAGCGGCTGACCAGCCAGATCGCGAACGCCATCCAGGAGAAGCTGAGCCCACAAGGCGTTGGCGTCATCGTCGAAGCCCGGCACCTCTGCATGGTGATGCGGGGCGTCGAAAAGCAGCATTCGACGGCGACGACGAGCGCCATGCTGGGCGTCTTTCGCGACAACAAGCAGACGCGGGACGAGTTTCTGGCCTTAGTGCACGGGAATAAGCCGTGATTAGCGGTAAAATCAAAGCTGCTTTTGTTTTGCAGCCTCCCGCGGCACTCCGATTTTTGTCCGCGAATGGCTTGGCCGGGCTGTCTTGTTAACGGAGACGAGGGGTGCAACGGTCTGAGCACGAAACGGGCACGATCCGCGCTTTCTTCGAGGGACAAGCAAGAGCGGTTCCCCGGGTTTCTAGCGAACCCAAAGAACCGGAGGAAGTTCACGAGATCGCTCCCGCGCTTCTGTTGGTTTGACCGAAGATTTGCAACTCCGATTGGGTGGAAGGTAGATCCCAAACTGCCTCTTTGGGAAAGGCATCTCCAAGGAATCGCGAGTCGTCATTCCTGCTCATGGCGCGATTCGGCGTCCGCGGGAAGGCAACCGAGGTTCGCCTACAGCAGCGCTCGTCCGAGGTTCCCCTAAGGCTTTCTACAGGATTTCCCTTTGCGTGAACACCCCCCTGTGCTAGCATTTTTAGTGTGTAGAAGAGAGAACAGAGAACAGGGTACGGCAAACCAAGGGGGAGGGGCGAGTTGATGGAAGCTAAGGCGGAAGTAATCGAGCAGTTCCGGGTTCACACCAGAGATACGGGTTCCCCGGAAGTGCAGATTGCGTTGCTGAGCGAACGGATCAACTACCTCACCACTCACTTGAAGGCCCACGCCAAGGACCACGCCTCGAGGCGTGGACTGATCATGATGGTCAACAAGCGCCGCCGCTTGCTCGACTATCTGAATCGCCGGGACCCGGATCGGTATCGCGAGATTGTCGAGCGGCTCAGCTTGCGCAAATAGCGCCTGGCAGTCAGCTTTCCTCGCCAGCTGCGCGTCCTCCGCACGAATCAGAGCAGACATCCTGTTCGTGTGCCAGTGTGCACGCGTGGCGTAGACGTTGGAGCAGCCCGTCGTATCCAGCCTCGCCTCTTCTCTCCTCCACAATGAGCAGGTCAAATTCTGTAAATCGCACGACGCAACTATCTGACAAGAGGTCCCCGGAACGGGGACAAAAAGGATTCAAGTGATGTTCGAAAAATTGAGTATTGATGTAGGCGGCCGGCAGCTGAGTTTCGAGACCGGGAAAATGGCGCGGCAGGCGCACGGCGCGGTTGTCGCGCGCTACGGCGACACGGTGGTGCTCGCTACAGCATGCATGGACAACAAGGCGACGGAAAAGGATTTCCTGCCGCTCACGGTCGATTATCGCGAGTACACCTATTCCGCGGGAAAAATTCCCGGCGGGTTCTTCAAGCGTGAGGGCCGTCCCTCCGAGCGCGAAATTCTCACTTCCCGGTTGATCGACCGGCCGCTGCGTCCGCTGTTTCCCGAAGGCTGGTCCACCGAGACGCAAATCGTCGCGATGGTGCTTTCCGCGGACAGCGAGAACGATCCGGACGTGATCGGCGTGACCGCCGCATCGGCCGCTCTGTTCATTTCGAAAATTCCCTTCGTCACTCCGATCGCCTGCGTGCGCGTAGGGCTGATCGAAGGGAAGCTTGTGATCAACCCGACGGTGGCGGAGCAGAAGACGAGCCTGCTGAACATCATCATTGCCGGCTCCGACCAGGCCATCGTGATGGTCGAGTCGGGCGCGCTCGAAGTTGCGGAGGACACCGTCGCCGAGGCGCTCGAATTCGGTCACACCGAAATCCGCAAGATCGTGGCCGTCATTCGCGAACTGCAAACGCGCGTCAACACGCCGAAAGTCGTGGTGGCGCCGCCTGCGTTCGACGAGGCCCTCTACAAGGGGATCACGTCAAAATACGGAGACCGGCTCCGCGACGCCCTGGATACCGCGAAGCATCCCAAGCTCGAGAGCTACGGGCTGGTCGATGGGATTCGCAAGGAAATCGTCGACGCGATTCCAGAGGAAGACGAAGACAAGCGCAAAATGGCGGGCCGCGCCTTCGAGCGGCTGCGCGAGCGCATCTTCCGCGACGACATGCTGATCAAGCGGCGCCGTCCCGACGCGCGTGCCTTCGACCAGATTCGCCAGATCACGTGCGAAGTAGGCGTCCTGCCTCGCGCCCACGGTTCGGCTCTCTTCACGCGCGGCGAAACGCAAGCGCTAGCCACGGCCACGCTGGGAACGAAGGAAGACATGCAGCGGCTCGACCTGCTCTTCGAGGAAGAGGCGTTCAAGCGTTTCATGCTGCACTACAATTTTCCGCCGTTTTCCGTCGGCGAAGTGAAGTTCCTGCGCGGCCCCGGCCGGCGCGAAATCGGACACGGCGCTCTGGCCGAACGATCGCTGACGAACCTGCTTCCGCCGGACACGGAGTTTCCGTACGCGGTCCGCGTTGTCTCCGACATTCTGGAGTCGAACGGCTCGTCGTCCATGGCGACGGTTTGCGGCGGGTCGCTCGCGTTGATGGACGCGGGCGTGCCACTCAAGTCGCCCTGCGCGGGGATCGCGATGGGTCTGGTGGTCGAGGGCGATAAATACGCGATCCTCACGGACATCGCGGGCGCGGAAGACCACTACGGCGACATGGATTTCAAGGTTGCCGGTACCCGGGAAGGAATCACCGCGCTGCAAATGGACATCAAGGTGGCTGGCGTCAGCATCGCCATGATGCGCGAAGCGCTGGCGCAAGCTCGCAAGGCCCGGCTTGAAATTCTCGACATCATGGAGCGCACTCTCTCGACGGCACGCGCCGAGATCTCCACGTACGCACCACATCTCTACCAGCTCAGCATTCCCACTGACAAAATCCGCGACTTGATCGGGCCGGGCGGAAAGAAGATCCGCTCGATCATCGATGCCACGGGCGTGAAGATCGACGTGATGGACGACGGCAGGGTCCACGTCTTCGCGAACAACGGCACGTCGGCGGAAGAAGCCTTGAAGATGATTCACGACGTCACAGCGTCGGCCGAAATCGGCAAGACGTACCTCGGGAAAGTCGTGCGCATCGCGGAGTTCGGCGCCTTCGTCGAAATTTTCCCCGGCACGGACGGCTTGCTGCACATCAGCGAGATTGCCGAGCAGAGGATTCGTTCGGTTCGCGACGAGCTGAAGGAAGGCGATCAGGTCCTGGTCAAGGTTCTGGCGATCGAGGGCAACAAGATTCGCCTGAGCCGCAAGGCCGTTCTGCGCGAGCAGCGCGGCAAGCAGCCGCAGCAACAGACTCAGGAAGCCGCCGGATAAGGCCGAGGCAAAGGACGCAGAGGAGCTGTTTCGATTCTGTTTGTTTCAAAAAGGGGAGGTAATGCTCCCCTTTTTGTTTTTTATGCGGCAGTATCCAGCGGTCGGCTGGGGCCACCAGCCAGTGGGGGACGTCACAACGCGTACTTTCCAATACAGCGTATAAGCCTCTGGTTCCGTCGGTCCGGAAGCCCGCGGATTTCTTTCCAGTATTCCCCTCGGAGATCATCATCAATTTCGATCGTGCCAGCGTAAAGACGGTCGCCGCCCCGCCGTTTACAACCTGAAATCCAATAGGGGTCGCCAGTCTCGCCTTCAAAATAATTGGCTTTCGAGCCGCGACCGGCGAGCTTGTGGAATCGGTGGCCCCGGTAGCACAGCGATTCGCCAGAATTGGAAAACGTCACGCGGCCGATAGGTCCCGGTCCGCTCATGTCGTCTTTTTTGCATTCGAGATACATGATGCGAGTCTTCTTCATAGCTGCCATCCACGTTGACTCTATTCCGGGGAATACAGTGGAATCAAACCGATGGCTGGCGCCGGAAGCTACTTGCCGCCCTACTCATCGCGGTCGGAGATGCGTTCGATGCGGGCGCCGAGTTTATTGAGTTTCTCTTCGATGCGCTCGTAGCCGCGGTCGATGTGATAGACGCGGTCGATCCAGGTAGTGTTGTTGGCAACGAGGGCAGCGAGGACGAGCCCCGCGCTGGCGCGCAGATCGGAAGCGGTGACAGGCGCGCCGGTGAGCGCAGTTGGCCCGGTCACGACGGCGAGATTGCCGTCGACCACGATGTTTGCGCCCATGCGCATCATTTCCGAAGCGTGCAGAAAGCGATTCTCGAAGATCGTCTCGCGGACGCGCGAGACGCCTTCCGCCTGCGTGGCGAGCGCCATGAACTGCGCCTGCATATCGGTGGCGAAGCCGGGATATTCCTCGGTTGTCACATCGGCGGCGGTCAATTTCTTTCCACGACGAACGCGCAGCGCGCGCGGGCCTTCCGCGCGAATTTCGACGCCGCACACCGTCAGCTTCTCGATGATCGCGCCGAGATGATTCGGCTCGCAGCACGTGAGCGTCAGATCGCCGCCCGTCATAGCCCCGGCAACGAGAAACGTGCCGGCCTCAATGCGGTCGGGTATCACGGCGTGGGTCGCACCGTGCAATTTCTCGACGCCCTGCACGCGAATGGTCGGCGTGCCCGCGCCTTCGATCTTTGCGCCCATCTTGACGAGCAGCTCGGCGAGATCGGCGACTTCGGGCTCGAGGGCGGAATTTTCGAGAATGGTTTCGCCCTCGGCGAGGACGGCGGCGGTGAGGATGTTCTCCGTGCCGGTGACGGTAATCTTCGGGAAGCGGAACGTGGCGCCGCGAAGGCGATCGGCGCGCGCTTCGATGTAGCCATGATCCACGGTCACCTGCGCGCCCAATTTCTCGAGCGCCTGGATGTGCAGGTCGACGGGCCGCGCTCCAATCGCGCAACCGCCAGGCAGCGAAACGCGAGCGTAGCCGAAGCGCGCAACCAGCGGCCCCAGCGTGAGGACCGACGCGCGCATCGTTTTCACAAGGTCGTAAGGCGCTTCCGCGTGCGAGACGGTCTCCGCCTGAATCGTGAACTCACTGGGCGGCAGATCCGGGCTCTGCACAATGCAGCGCATGTGCGCGAGGAGTTTGGCCATGGTGATGATGTCGCGCACGTGCGGAATATTCTGCAAGCGAACGGGTTCGGCGGTGAGCAGCGCGGCGGCCATGGCGGGCAGGGCGGCGTTCTTCGCACCGCTGATGCGCACCTTTCCTTCAAGTGGCACTCCGCCAGCGATTTTAAAACGCTCCATGCTATTTTCTCCGCTCGCTCTTGCGCGTCCGACTCGATCGCGCAGCTTCAGGGGTTGAAACCCCAGAAAAACGCGACTCGCTTACGGCGGGGTTGAAACCCCGCCCTCCTGTCGATGAGGCTTTGCTCGGCAGAACGTC
Organism: uncultured Acidobacteriota bacterium; assembly: GCA_963753475.1. GTDB lineage: Bacteria > Acidobacteriota > Terriglobia > Acidiferrales > UBA7541 > Palsa-295. The sequence goes on along the minus strand of CAVWCN010000012.1, from coordinate 72,691 downwards.
TAACGCCTCGCGCACGTTTCCGCCAGTTTGACCCAGCCTGCGTTGCGCTTCCGCGGCGCTCAAACCCGTTTTTAGCATGACGAGCGCAAGCGGCAAACTGTGTCCCGCCTGACGCAGAGCGTGTTCCGCAATAGACGCGCTCACGCCGGCCGCCTCTTCGAGGATCCTCGCCGTGCGGCGCCGCAACTTCTCGTTCGTGGGCTCCAGGTAGATCATCCGGTTCCCATAAACTCTGCCAAGTCGCACCATCGAGGCCGTAGAGAGCATGTTCAAGACCATTTTTTGCGCCGTGCCCGCCTTCATGCGCGTCGACCCGGCGATCACTTCCGCGCCCGTTTCCGGCACGATGGCGATTTGAGCCTGCTTCGCGAGCGGCGAGCGGCGATTCGAGGCGAGGCCGATTGTCACCGCGCCACGCCTGCGCGCGAATCGCATCGCGCCAAGCACGTACGGCGTCGTCCCGCTGGCAGCAATCCCGACGACGACATCGCGGCGCGTCAGCCCGGCTTTCGCCAGATCGCGAGCACCTTTTGCCGCCGAGTCTTCCGCTCCTTCCACCGCGTGAAGCACAGCGCGCTCGCCGCCCGCGATCAGCGCCCGAACCATTTTCGGCGGCGTGCCAAAGGTCGGCGGACATTCGGCGGCATCCAGAACAGCCAGCCGCCCGCTGGTTCCCGCTCCGACGTAAAAGAGCCGGCCGCCGCCGCGAAGCGCCTGCACAATGGCATCAACGGCGCGCGCAATCTTCGGCAGTTCCCGGCGAACCGCTCCGGCCACACGCGCTTCTTCGCGATTCAGCACGCGCAGAATCTCGAGCGATCCTTTTTGATCGAGCCCTCGGGACCGAGGGTTACCTTGCTCTGTGGTCAGATGTCTCACTGCTCGCCCTGGCGCAAAGGTCGATTATAGCCGGAGGCGCGTGGAGAGTTCTCGGCCGTGAGGACGGAACGTCAAAAATTGTGCCGAGGAAGTTATCGCCCCTTCCCCTGATGCTTGCGCCTCTCGCGAATGCCCCACCCGGCATACGAGATTGCAGCGTAGAACACGAAGTTCCCCAGTACGACGGGCCAGATCGCAAAGTTATGGACATTACCGCTTACGACCATAGCTAGAACGAAGCCTGGCAAATGAAAAATTCCAGCCGGTGCCGCGGGGGCGGGCACAACGGGAAACTTAATCATGACTCGGCTGAGTGTCCCGAACACCAAGCCAATGAGTAGTGCGAAGCCCAATCTCGACCAACGCCCTCTTCTTGCCAAAGCCCCTGCGCCGTTTGCAATATCTGCAAAGATTTTTGCCCTACTGCGCTTGACCCGTGAGGCCCAAGGCCTCACAAACGGCGTTGTGCAGGGCGGGGCGCACTTCGCGGATTTTCTCGTTTGCGCGCGTCGGATTGACGCGGTTGGTGAGCAGGATGACGAAGAGGTCCTTCGTGGGATCGATCCAGATGGAGGTTCCCGTAAATCCGAGGTGGCCGTAAGCCTGTTGCGAGAAATATTTCCCGGCCGATGACCCTGGTTCCACCACTACGTCCCATCCGAGAGCGCGCGCGGAATCGCCGATCTGATCGCGCATGGTGAACGTCTGAATGGTGGCGCGGTTGAGTAATCGCTTGTGCGCGTAGATCCCGCCGTCCAGCATCATCTGCGCAAAAATCGAAAGGTTGCCGGCCGTCGAGAAGAGCCCCGCATGACCCGCGACGCCACCCATGGCCCACGCATTTTCGTCGTGCACTTCGCCCCAGACCAGCCGCTTGCGGAAGGTCGCGTCGTATTCCGTGGGCGCGATGTTCGGGCGCAGGCTGCGCGACGGGTTGAACATCGAGCGATGCATGCCAAGCGGATCGAAGATATTTTGCTTCGCGAACACATCGAGCGTCTGCCCGGTCAGCCGGTGCACGATCTCGCCCAGCAGAATGATGCTGAGGTCGGAATAGACGACGCGCGTTCCGGGCTCATAAATGAGCGGCTCGGTTTCCGCGCGCTCGACGATCGCGTCGTAGCCCTCCGTCTGCTTGAAGAACTGTACCGTAGCGGGCAGGCCGGCGTCGTGCAGCATCAGATTACGAACCTTGATCCGCGAGCGCCACGCCGGGTTCGGATCGGATTTCGCCGCTTCGCCGAATCTCGGCAAATAGCGCGAAACGGGCGCGTCGAGATCGAGCCGCTTCTGCTGCCACAGCATTTCCGCCGCCGTCGTGGTGACGACAACCTTCGTCACCGAGGCCATGTCGTACATCGTATCCGCGTTTACCTTCGCCGACCTGGCGTCGCGCGTCAGCTTGCCGAACGGATGAATGGCAAGCTGGTCGTGCCAGCCCACGGCCACGACGCCGCCGGGAAATGCGTCGTCGGCGACTGCTTTGTCGAGCAGATCGTAGACAGGCTTCAGCCGGTCGGTCATTGACGGCGGCGCGGGCTCCAGCGTCATGGGGTTTGCGGCGAGGTGCAAGCCCGCACCCCGCTTCACCGTGTCGGGAACGGTGACGGGAATCTCGCCCGTGAACGGCACCTGCCCAAACAGCGCGCGCGCGGCGGCCTTCTGCGCGACGTCATTCGTGCTGAACTCCGCGATCCATGTCTTCACGTCCGGGAATCGCGCGATCACATAGGGACTTCCGAAGGCGAGAACTGCCGTGGGCTTCCCTGCGGCGAGCATCCGGTTGACGAAGTCGCGCTCGTCATCCGGGAACGCAACATTGCCTTTGCGGTCGGCAACGCGCACGAACAGCGCGGCGATCGCCACATCGTACGTATCTGGCGGCGGCAACTTCAGCCCGCTCACCGGAAAATATTGGGTGTCCGCGCGCAAGGCGTTCAGCGAATCGACGCGCCAGCGGATGGCCGGCTCGAGCGTTTCGCCCGGATACGGATCGGGATCAGCCGAAAGCGAAACAAGCAGCACGCGCATCGGCTTCGTGGCGTCCAGAGGAACGATGTTGTCCGCGTTGCGCAGCAGCGTTACGCCGCGATCTGCAATTTCCTGGGATTCGTCTTTATATTCGGGCAGCGCGAATTTTTCGTTGAGCCGCGGCACGTCGACGAACCGATTCTTGTTCAGCCCGAGATGCTCTTTCGCCTCCAGAATGCGCCGCACGGATTCGTCGATGCGCGCCTCAGAAACGCGTCCCGACTTGACGGCGTCGAGCAGCCCTTCCATCGCTGCGTCGGGCACCGGCGGCATCAGCACCATGTCCGCGCCGCCTTCGACGGAGCGCACCGCAGCTTCGCCGGGCGGATAGAGCGTGGTGACGCCGCCCATGTCCATCGCGTCCGTGACGATCAGGCCCTTGAAGCCGAGTTTGTCGCGCAGCAGCCCGGTCATGATGTTGTGCGAAAGCGTGGCGGGAACGTTCGGATCAGGTTCGAACGCGGGAACCGCGAGATGGCCGATCATGATCGAGTCCACGCCCGCCGCGATCGCTGCGCGGAAAGGGACCAGTTCCATGCCCTCCAGTTCCTTGCGATCGCCGGGAACAGTTGGAAGAGTGAGATGCGAGTCGACACTCACGTCGCCGTGCCCGGGAAAATGCTTTGCCGTCGCGAGCGCTCCGTTGTCCTGAGCGGCGCGGATGAAATTCTCCACGTATTCGGAAACGCTCGAGGGATCCTCGCCGAACGACCGCGTATTGATGATCGGATTGGCAGGATTGTCGTTCACGTCGGCCACCGGCGCGAAGATCCATTGCACGCCCGCGGCGCGCGACTCGCGAGCGACGATTTTCCCCTCTTCATAGGCCAGCCGCGGATTGTTCGTTGCCGCCACGGCCATAGCGGCCGGAAAAGTAGTGCCTTCGTCGAGCCGCTGGCCCGTGCCCGCTTCGAAATCCGCGCCAACGATCAGCGGCACCTTCGCGCGCCGCTGAAATTCGTTGATAATCACGGCGCTCGGATAGACCTGGCTGCGCTCGATGCCGAGCGGACCTCGGATCGTGCCCAGGATGAGGCCGCCGATGTGATTGTCCTCCACCTCGTGCAGCATCTGCTTGTAGTCGGGGCTCTCCGTCGAGTTGAATACGCCGTAGTAATAGACCATCAGCATCTGGCCGATTTTTTCGCGCAGGGTCATCTTCTTGAGCGTGTGCTCGACCCATGCCGAGCTCCGGCCAGTGCGCCGGGATTTTACGGAGGACTTTTTCTGAGCGCGTGCGGACAAACTCATGAGGAGGACGATCGCGAGCGCGAGCCGCGCTGACTTACGCATTGATAGTGGCCCCGGGTCTCCATGTTGACGCCTGCATCCCGCGGCTGTATATAGCATACGGTTTCATGTCGCACAACCCAAGGTCACGCTACATGTTTCTTTCTTGCTGCCGTCGAATCGCAATCGTGCCGGCGCTGCTTGTGTTGGTATTACCCGCGATGCCGCGTGCGTCTGGCGCGCCGAAATCACGCGTTTCTTCGAGCGCGGGCCTGGCGCGGACGCAAACGGGAATCGATGTGCTCGAAGCGGAGAATTTCGTGCCGCTACGAGGAAAGCGCATCGGCCTCATCACGAATCAGACGGGCGTCGACTCGGCGGGCAGGCGCACAATCGATCTTCTCGCACACGCGGAAGGCGTGAAGCTCGTCGCGCTCTTCAGTCCCGAGCATGGCATCCGCGGGCGCATGGACGCGTCCGTTTCCAACGCCACGGATGCGGCCACAGGCTTGCCGATATACAGTCTCTACGGAGCGACGCGCCGCCCGTCGCCCGAGATGCTGGCAAATCTCGACGCGCTCGTCTTCGATATTCAGGATGCCGGCGTGCGCTTCTACACGTTCATCACCACGATGGGTTACTGCATGGAGGCGGCCGCGAAGCGTCACATCGCTTTCTTCGTTCTCGACCGTCCCGATCCGCTGGGCGGCGAAATCATCGAAGGGCCGATGCTCGACCGCGACAAGCTGTCGTTCGTCGGCTACTTTCCGATGCCCGTGCGCTACGCGATGACGCTCGGCGAACTGGCGCGCATGTTCAACGCCGAAAATCATATGGGCGCGGACCTGCATGTTGTCGCCATGAAGGATTGGCGCCGGATCGAGTTCTATGATCAGACTGGTCTCGCGTGGATTTCGCCCTCGCCCAACCTGCGCACTCTGCGCGGGGATTTTCCCTATCCGGGCATCGAGATCCTGCAGTCCGCCGGCGTTTCTGTTGGGCGCGGAACGGATACGCCCTTCGAGCATTTCGGCGCACCATGGATTCGCAGCGCCGACCTTGTTGCGGAACTCGATCGTCGCAAGATTCCGGGCGTTAGCTTTGCTCCAACGCAGTTCACGCCGACAGATGGACTGTACAAAGGCGAGGTCTGTCGCGGCGTTTCGCTTACGGTCAGCAATCGCAATTCGTTTCGCTCCGTGCTCATGGGGTTGCAGATCATTGCGGCATTGCATCATCTATATCCAAATGATTTTCAGATTGCGAAAACGGTCGAGCTGCTTGGATCGCAGTCGACGGTCGACCAGCTCGAACGCGGCGGCGATCCGCGCCGAATCATCGCCGGGTGGTCCGCCGAGCTCGATCAATTTCGCGCGATGCGCCGCAAATACCTCCTGTATCGTTAAGAAGTCGTTGTCGCGTTGATCTGTGTTCGTCTGTGGATAACATTTTCGATGGCTGATTTGGGTCGACCTAAGGCATGGCTCGCGTGGAGCAGCGGCAAAGACAGCGCCTGGGCTCTGCACACGATTCGGCAGGGCTGCGAATTCGAGGTTGTCGCGCTGCTGACGACGGTCAACAGCACGCACCAGCGCGTGGCCATGCACGCCGTGCGCGAATCGCTCGTCGAAATGCAGGCTGCCGCAGTGGGCTTGCCGCTGGTGAAGGTGCCGATTCCGTCGCCGTGCACGAATGAATTCTACGAGCGGGCGATGAGCGAAGCCATGGCGCGCGCCCGAGCGGAAGGCGTTCGCCGCGTCGTTTTCGGCGACCTTTTCCTCGAGGACATCCGTGCCTACCGCGAAAAGCATCTCGCGGCCTGCGGCATGGCTCCGATATTTCCTCTGTGGAGCAGGGATACGCGCCGCCTGGCGGAAGAAATGCTCGCCGGAGGCTTGTCCGCATTTCTTACTTGCGTCGATCCGCGCAAGCTCGATCGCAAATTTGCCGGCCGCCGTTTCGATGCGCAGCTTCTTCGCGAACTGCCGGCCTGACGTCGATCCGTGCGGTGAAAACGGCGAGTTTCACACGTTCGCGAACGCCGGGCCGATGTTCGCACGCGATATTCCGGTCTCCGCCGGCGAAATTGTCGAGCGTGAAGGCTTCGTGTTCGCTGACCTGATCCCCGCGGTGAAAGTAGCAGGCGCGGCGTAAGAATGAAATCCGAGGTCAGTTCAGAATGCAAAAGTGCTCGGTTCGTCCGTCCGGGAAGTAGTCTTCCGCAGATGACGCCGCAGCTCGCCAGATCAACGGATTCGCGTATCTGTGTCCATTGTGTTCATCCAAGGTTAAGCGCTTTTGAGGACGCTTAGGAATGCGAATCGTCTCGCTCTTGCCCTCTGCAACGGAAATCCTTTTCGCGCTCGGCTTGGGCGATTCCATCGCGGGCGTGACGCACGAATGCGACTTCCCGCCGGAAGCGGCGAAGAAACCGCCGTTGATTCGCCCGCGCGTCGATCCGCACGCGGCGCCCGCGGCCCTGGATCACCAAGTCACAGAATTGGTCCAGCGCGGCGAGAGTATTTACGCGGTCGATGCCGAGCTGCTCAAATCACTCGCGCCCGATTTGATCGTCACGCAAAACCTGTGTCACGTCTGCGCGGCATCGCCCGACGATCTCGCGACAGCGCTGACGCGCTTGCCAAAGCGGCCACGCGTGCTTTCGCTCGCGCCGCTTTCGCTCGCCGATGTTTGGGACGACATCCGCCGCGTCGGCGACGCTACGGGCCGCAGAAGGGAAGCGCAGGCGCTGGCGATCACGCTCGAACAACGCGTCGCGGCCATCGAGATGAACGTCGCGCGCGCCGCAACGCGTCCGCGCGTGCTGTGCCTCGAATGGCTCGATCCGTATTACGTCGGCGGGCACTGGGTTCCGGAAATGGTCGCGAAGGCGGGAGGGGAAGACGTTCTTGGTCGCGCGGGCGAGCCGTCGTTTCGCGTCACGGCCGAGCAGATCGCGGATTCGCGCGCCGATATCGTCGTGGTGATGCCCTGCGGCTACAATTTGGCGCGCGCGGAGCGGGAAGGCCGAGCCGCCCGTTGGCCTGACACGTGGAGCGGCTTGCCAGCGGTGCGCGAGAAGCGCATCTTCGCGGTCGACGCGAACGGCTACTTCTCGCGTCCTGGCCCGCGCCTCGCGGACGGAATGGCCATCCTAGCGCAGATTCTCCATCCTGAATTGCTCCTGACCGGGCTCCCCAAAATGTTCCAGCGGCTATGACTCCGTTTCTTACGGCGTGATCGCGAGTACTTTCTCGACCAAATCCGCCGACGTACTATTGACACGGCCCCTGGAATATAGGATTCCTATATTCAGAATGAAAGATCGTATTGGCAAGCGCATTCGCTCAAAGATCGCGCGTGGCAGCGCGGAACTGGCCATTCTGTCGCTTCTTTCCAAGCAATCGCTGTACGGCTTCGAGATTTCACGTCGTATCGAGGAGGAATCCGGCGGCGCGCTGCGCTTCAATCTGGCGTCGCTGTACCCGATGCTCTACGAGCTTGAGAAGCGCGGCTGGATCAGAGGCCGATGGCAGCAGAATCGCGCCGGCCGCGACCGCCGGTATTATTCGCTGACTCCGGCCGGGCGAAAGCAGCTCGCGCCTTTACGCCGCGAGTGGCGGGTTTTCTTCGCGGCGCTCGATCGCCTCGCGGAGGTGTCGCGTGCCTGACTGGCGCAGCTTAGTTAGCGAACATCTCACCGCACTGCACCTGACGTGCGACGAGCGCGAGGAAATAGCCGCGGAACTGGCGAGCCATCTGGAAGAGGTCTACGAGGCCCATTACGCCAACGGCGCGTCACAGATGGAAGCTGCGCGCCACGCTGGAACGGAAGTTCCGGACTGGCGGGTTCTTGCATTCAGGATTGAAAGCGCCAGACGTCAGGAGGGGCCTGTGAATCACCGAACAATGAGTGTTTGGATTCCGGGGTTGGTGAGTCTCACTCTAGCGAGTGGTTTCTTGGCGATGTTGCAGGTTTGGGGCGTGCGGCCGCACGTCGTGTGGACGCGGTCGGGGCTGGCCCTGCTGTTTTACCTCCCGTGGCTCGTCGCCCAGCCGGCATTCGGCGCAGTCGCAGCGTACATGTCTCGTCAGAACGGCGGAAAATGGCATGAACGTCTCACTGCGAGCCTCATCCCCGCCGGCGGGATGCTAGGCGCGTTCTGTGTCGCCTTTTGTGCGGCGCTCATCATGAACGGGATTGCGAACGGCCACGAAATTACGGTGATCGGCCTGAGTTTGTACATTTTGTCGTGGGCTGTACTTCCGGGACTGATACTCGCACTGGGAGCGCTGCCGTTCCTTGCCGAGTCAGAAGCTCCAGCGAACTAACTCGCTTCGTCGCCGCCAAATGCTCGGCCGCGCCATTTTCGGTAAAAGAAAAGGCCAGACAGAATCAGCGCCAGCCCGATGGACGACCGCACCGGCCGCTGGATCCACAGATTCACCGTCAGCGCGACCGCGCCAATGACAAAAATCACCGGCGTCACCGGATAGCCCCACGTGCGGTAGGGGCGGGGCAGGTCCGGTTCCTTCCCGCGCAACGGGATCACCGCCGCCGTTTGCAGCGCATAGAAAATCCAGCCCGAGAAAATGAAGAGCGAGAAGAGATCCTCGAATGTTCCCGTCAAGGCGAGGACGGAAGCAAATATGCCCTGGAAAACGAGCGCGCGGGCCGGTGTGCGAAATCGCGGATCCACGCCGCGGGCGACTCGAAAGAACAGCCCGTCGCGCGCCATGGCGTAAGGCACTCGCGCATTTGTCAGAATCGACGAATTTAGCGTTCCGAGCGCGCACACGATCATGGCGACCGTGAGCCAGGTTGCCAGATTGCGCCCGGTCGCCTGTGTGACCAAATCGGAAGCGACGACGCTCGACGCCACAATTTTCGAAAACGGCAGGACGTAAAAGCACGCCGCGCTCATGGCCAGATAAAGGCCGCAGACCAGCGCCACTCCGCCGAGGAGCGCAAGAGGAATATTGCGTTCCGGATTCTTCACTTCCGAGCCAACATAGTTGACGTTGACCCAGCCATCGTACGCCCACAGGGCGCCCACCATCGCCGTCAAAAATCCCGCCAGACCGGCCGTCGTCGCTCCCGCCGCGGCAGAGAAATGGAAATTCGCCGCCGTGCCCCGGCCCCCAAAAAATCCAACGGCAATCACGGCGACGATCGCGCCAATCTTCACGATCGTCAGGGCCACTTGAATTCGGCCTCCCAATTTCACGCCGAGATAGTTGATGAACGTCACCATCCCGATGGCGACCACCGCAAACGGCTCCGCCCACGTAAACGTAAACGAGTAGGGTTGGTGCGCAAAAGGCACGGCAAAATGCCAGACGAAAAGCGGCGTAGCGACAACGGGAAAGAGGAACCCGACGAATCGCATCAGCCCCGCCGCGATGGTCGCAACCGACGTCGGGGCGCCCAGAACGGAATACATCCAGCCAAACAGAAATCCCCACACGGGACTGTACGCCCGGCTCAGGTATGCGTATGTGCCGCCCGCTTCCGGCAGCGCCGCGCCCAACTCTGCCGCGGCCAGTGCGCCAAACAGGCTCAGTGTGCCGCCCACAATCCACACCAGCATCACCAGCCCAGCGGATCCGGTGCCGCGAGCCATATCGCCGGGGACAATAAAAATCCCTGTGCCGATCATCGTCCCGACGACGATTGCAGCCGCGGCCCAGCTTCCCAACCCGCGCACAAGTTCGCCCGCGCCTCTGACCTTCGGGGACCCACCGGCCACGCTGTTTCCTGTCGCGGCTCTCTGCACCCTATACCTTCGCGCGAAGTGCGCTCGCGATCGCTCCGTCGTCTTTACTGTCTACTCGCGCTTCCGTCCGCTGACTCTTATCCGTGTTGATCTGTGTTCATCTGTGGTTCCAGATTTCCCGCTCTCATGCCCGGCCAGAACGCGCTCGCCGCCGATCCAATCCCAAACGTCACAATTGTCCCTGCCAGGACGTACCACGTCCACGCCAGCAGCGCATGGAGCAGTTGCACACAAATCATGACGCCAATCCCCGAGACGAATCCGACCAGCGCGCCGTTTTCATTCGCGCGGCGATTCCATGTGCCGAGCAAGAATACTCCGAGCAATCCGCCATAGGTGATCGACGCGATGGTCAGTCCCGCAACCAGCACCGGCCCCCAGCGCACCAGGCCAAGTGCGCAAAGCACCACTCCCCAGACGAGCGTCATCATCCGCGAGCGCCCCAGCGACTGCGCTCCCATGCCGCCCCGCGCGCCGCCCAAGTCCATCATGCTCGACGATGCCAGCGAGTTCAACGATCCGCTCGCATTCGACATCGCAATAGCAAAGATCGACGCCAGCACGAGCCCGGAGAGTCCTACGGGCATGTCGCGCACGATGAATTCCGGGAAAATGCGATCCGGGTCGCTCGTTGGCAGCATTCCGCCCGCGTGCCGGACGTAAACGTACAGCATCACGCCAATCACCAGAAACAGCGCGAACTGCACGAAAATAATCACGCCACTCGCAAGCAACGCTTTCTTGCTGTCTCGCTCGTTCCGAGCCGAAAGCAGCCGCTGCACGATCGTCTGATCCGTTCCGTGGCTCGCCATGGTCAAGAAAGTCCCGCCCATCACGCCCGACCAGAACGTGTAGCTCTTCGTCAGGCTGAAAGTAAAATCGAAAATCGAGAGTTTGCCGCCCGCCGCCGCCGCAACCTGCGTCACGCGTGCCATCCGCACGGAATCCTGTGCAGCAGCAGAAAAAACGCCACGACCGACCCGGTCAGATATAGGAAGAACTGCATCACATCCGTCCAGATCACCGCGCGCATTCCGCCTTCAAACGTGTAGAACAACGTCAGCACCGCGACGATCAGCGACTGAAATGCGATCGCCGGTTCCAATCGCTACGCTCACCACTTTCCCGATGGCCGAAATGCGCACGCCCTCCGCGAGCGCTCGCGTCACCCAAAAATACCACCGCCGCCGCCGACTTCATGCGCGTCCCGAATCTCTTTTGCAGCAGCTGGTAGGCGGTGTAAAATTCGCCCTGAAAATATTGCGGGATCAGCACGATGCACAGAATCACGCGGGCCACCAAGTAACCCATCACGATCTGCAGAAAACCGAGATTTCCGCCATAAGCGATTCCCGGGCGTGCCGATGATCGTCAGCGTCGATGTTTCCGTCGCTACAATCGAACAGGCCATCGCCCACCATGGCGCGGTGCGGCCGCCCAGGAAATAGTCGCGGAGATTCTTTTGCCCTTTGCGGAACAGCGCTCCGAACAGAGTGATGCCCGCAAGGTATAAGACTAGAATGACGAGATCGACGGGCTTGATATGCATGGCTTCGCTGAGCGAGTCGCGGGATGCTAACCGCGCGTTCGAATCGCTGTCAACACAATCGGCAGAATTTCGTCGACAAACGATTTCCTGCGCGGCGCATCATTCATCCATGTTTTGTGTCACCGGCACGATTCGCGCGCTGGGTGGGCCTTGTGGCCCACTGCGGCCCGGTTTGGGAGTGCGGCAGCTTGCTGCCGCTTTACGGCGATAGCGCTCATGTCTGGTGAACCAATGACCGAAAACGCCTCCGCCCAAGAGGCCTCCTACTTCCTGGGCTTCGACGGCGGCGGAACGAAGACGGAGTGCGTCCTCGCCGGCGCCGACGGTCGCGTCCTCGCGCGCGCCACGGCCGGACCTTCGAATCCGGTTCGCGCCGGTTATGCGCGCGCCTGGTTTTCCCTCAGCGAAGCCGCCGACATCCTGCTGGCGCGTCAGAAAATCACCTCGAATGATATTCGCGGCATCTGTGCCGGGATTGGCGGCGCGGGACGAGCCTCCACAGTCCGCCGGCTTTCATTGTTTTTCGAACGCAGCTTCCCGAACGCGGAAGTCGAAGTCACTACTGATCTCGAAATCGCTCTCGATGCCGCTTTCGGCTCCGGAGAGGGAATTATTCTTATCGCCGGAACAGGTTCTTCCGTTATCGGTCGCGATTCAGCCGGACGCCGCGAGCACGCCGGCGGCAAAGGTCCGTGGTTCAGCGACGAGGGAAGCGCATATGACATCGGCCGCCGCGCGGTCGCCGCTGTTCTGCTGGCCGAGGAGAATCGAGGACCATCGACCGCGCTTTCCAGGCGTCTGTTCCCGCACCTTCAGGCTCACGACTGGAACGGCGTGCTCGACCAGGCGAGCAAATCGCCGGATGCGGTCTTTCCGCAGGTCTTTCCGCTCGTAGCGGAACTCGCCGAGTCGGGCGACGCCGTTTCGCGTCAGATTCTTTCGGACGCGGCGAGATCTCTGGCCGCTCTCGTCGCGAGCGTCGCGCAAAAGCTTGGCTGGCAGGACGAGCCGGCGCCGGCGAACGCCGCACAGAAAAGCGTTCCCGTCGCCAGGGTCGGCGGCATGCATGGCCGATCGAAATTTCTCGACGCGGCGCTCGACGCCGAATTGACGAAAGCCGCGCCTCGCTGGAAACCCATCGCGTTGTCGATGAGTCCAGCTGAAGCCGCGGTGCGCATGGCTGCCCGTGCAAAAGGAAATGCCGCGCCAATCCGGTGAAGATCGCAACGAATCGGCCGGTGCGCTCCCGAGGAGGCGCCTCGCCAAGCGCTGGACCGCGCCCGCTCCGCCGATCGTGACGAACTGAACGTCTCGTGCACGATCCCGACGAGGCGGTCCTGCTCGCGCTGATCGAAAACCCTAATCTTGAGGAGCGCGCACGTTACTCACCTTCTCACCCGCCTCGATCTCTCTTCAAACGTTCTGAGCGCGATTGCCGCAGGCAAAACATGGACCGCCGGCGAGGCCGTTCGGCTTGGCCTCGCACAGCATTCCCGCACGCCCAAGCGCATCGCGCTCGCTATGGTTCGCCAACTCTACGTATTCGACCTGGCCCGTCTCAACCTGCTCCCCTCGGCTCCCGCCGACATCCGCCGCGTGGCCGAGGAAATCATTCTGGCGCGCGTCCCTCATCTTCCCGTCGGCCAGAAACTCACGCTGGCGCGCCGCGGACCGTCTCGCGTGGCCGGCGCGCTGCTGGCCGAAGGTCATCCGCAGGCCCTCAAGCTCGCTCTCAACAACGCATTCCTCACGGAGAGCCAGATCCTCAAAGTCCTCGCCAAGCCGGGCGTTCCCGAACGCGTCCGTCGCGGCCATCGCGCAGCATCCGAAATGGTCGGCGCAATACGCGGTCCGCGTCGCGCTCCTCCGAAATCCGCACACGCCTCCGCCGTGCCTGCTCGCCTTCCTGCCACATCTGAAGCTGGGCGACTTGAAAGAAATCGCAGCCTTGCAAGGCCTCGTACCTCACGCCAGGAAATATATTCAGCGGGAACTGCATCGTCGGCAGAGCGGACTGCGCGAAAGCGACTAGCGTCGCCTTCTGCAAACTAGTACGATACATCGGCGTCTGGTGAGCCACCGCAGGGCGCTGCTTGCCGCGCCCTTTTGCCCGAGGCATTGGCCGGACTGAAAACTAGCGCATAATCGTTCCGCGAAATGGCCGAACGGAAAAAAGTTCAGACGCGCTGGATGATCCTGATCGGCGCGGTTGTGTTCATCGGCGCCCTGGTGCATTTCACGCTTCAGCAAACGCGCGTGGAATACCAGGTCTGCACAACCTTCGCAGGTAACACGCATTGCGCCACGGCCAAGGGCGCAAGGGCTGATGACGCGATCCGCAGCGCGAAGGACATCGACTGCGGCCTCCTCGCCGACGGCCGCGACGCCAACATCCAGTGCATGGGCGCACCCGACACCATCACGCGCATCAAGTAGCGGCTCACACGCCCGTCCATTGATTGGCTCCTCCGATCTTTCCCGCAGGAAGGCCTGCGCCCCCTTTGAGTCTCCTCTCTCAGAAAGCAAAGAGAGATTCTTCGGCCCGAAAAGCGGGCCTCGGAATGACACTTACTTCCGCGGCCACTCGAACGGCTGCGGCGCAGGCCTGCCGAGCATCCGTAAGCACATCATCAGCTGCGCGCGATGATGGATCTCGTGCTCGTTGATCCCGAACAGAATCACGCTGACTTTGCGCCGAAAACCCAGACTCGGATTCGCGCGCTCCTCTTCGAAAATCTCCGCCGGGCGCATTGAAACAGCTTCCAGAGTTTCCCGATGCACGCGGGCAATGTTTTTCAGTTCATCCACCAGTGATCCAACGGTTCCCAGGACCGCATTCAGTCCTCCCGGTATCCGCGCTTCGTAATAGGCAAAGTCTCCTTCCAGCGCCACGCGCCTCACGCCTTCTTCGGATACCCACAAGTGCCGCAGCATCTCTCCAACGCTCAGTGCGTCCCGAGCGGGCTTCCAGTCCATGTGCTCCGGACGCAGAAGCTCGAATACTTCTTCGCTTCGCTTCCGAATTGCCTTTTTCTGCTTGAGGAAGAATTCCTGGAAGGTCATTTCCGAATTATACTTCAGCCTTTTGGCCGCTCCGCGGTGTCTAAGCTAGTATGAGGGAGGGGTCAGTTAGCGCGATCAGGCAGCGCCTCTGAATCCAATCAGGTTCTCTCGAATTGAACGGCTCGATGACACGTTGCTTGAACTGCGGCGCCGAACGCGCCCGGGACGTTTGTGAGTCTTGCGGTCTGCCTTCCGCCACTGCCGAATTGGTGCTTCGCAAACGCCTCCTGAACCGCACCGCAGTGTTCCTGCTAGGAGCCATCGCTTTCGTTGCGGCCAGCGGCCGCTATCCGGCCCTGGAGCTCGATGCCATCCTGATTTTCATCGGCGTCCTCTTTTTCCTGACGCTCGGTCTCGCGATTTGGCTCGAGCGCCGCGCATTGCGCCACCAGGAAGTCGAGGCCATGAAGCGCGTGTACTACGGACTGGTTCCCGTGCCATGGCTGCTCGCTCTGGTGCTCCTCGCCAACGGCGCATTCGATACTGCGCGCCCGGAGGTCGAACACACGCGCGTGATCGGCAAGTTCTCCATGCCCGGCCCTTTACCCATCCACCGGCTTATCGTGACGTCCTGGCGCGATGGGCACGGCATCGAGCGCCTCGTGGTCGATCGAGACGATTTCGACCGTTTCAATGCTGGCGATCTCATCGACGTCAAAATCGGCGGCGGTCTCATCGGCATCCCCTGGGTTGCCGGCGTCTCCTCCCGCTAACGGTGGGCGAAAACGCTAATCACCGCGTGTCATTGGCGCGTAACGTTCGCTCCACTCTTTCGACATCCCGCCGATAAGACAATTCGACATCAGCCAGCTAGAATAGGGCTACCCACGTTCACTGCACAGAGAGGACTCGGCCCCTTTGCGTCTGCCCGACTCATGGACCGACACGGTTCCGGTTCTCGAGCCCCTCGAGCATCCCTGGAACTCCGTTCCGCGCCTCGCACTGATCGCGTGGCTTTTGTTTTACGGTCTGTTTCTCTATCAGGCGGCGCACGGCACCGGGCTGTTGCTTCTGATGGACACCGTCTTCGTCCCTATCCACGAAGGCGGCCATCTCCTATTCCATTATTTCGGTACGACGATCGGCGTGGCCGGCGGCACCATTCTGCAGCTCTTCGTGCCTTTCACGCTAGCCGCCTATTTCGTCTATCACCGGGAAACCCAGGCAGTCGCCTTCTGCACTTTCTTCTTCTTCGAACAGTTTCTGCCGATTGCCACCTACATGGCCGACGCCCGCGCGCAGCAACTTCCGTTGCTCACTGTAGGTGACTCCTCCTACGTGATCCACGACTGGAACTACCTGTTCACGAAGCTCGACATTCTGCAGTACGATACAGCGATCGCGAATTGGGTTCGCTTCATTGGCTGGCTGGGTATGATCGGAGTGATTTGCTGGCTCCTCTGGCGCGCCCTCAACGACGTTGAAAGCAAGCGCACCGCCGTGGAACCGCACTGACCGCGACCAATTCGTGTAGGCGGCAACGAGGGGCGTGAGAGCTTTTTCGTCAAAAACTCTGTGTCTCTGTGATTAACGATTTCAGACGATTTCAGTAGAACGCTCGCATGTCCGGCATGTGCGGTAACTGCACTTCGAGCACGCGCCCGTAGTCGCCCAGCGTCAGCTTGATCGACTCCGCCGGGCCCACGTCGCGCATCGCCCATTCACTGCTCGGAATCTTCCGCGAAGGCTGTATCACGTCGTTCGTCTCGACATTCTTGCCGTCCGCATGCAAGTCACTCGGAATCACCGCGTACACCGTTTTTGCCTTCGTATCGAGTGCAAGGTAACGACGACCGAGCAGCACCAGAACCAGATTCGATTGCTTTTTCTTGTCCGGCTGGTAGACGCTCCATTTCAACGGCGGCTTGCCGTCCAGCTTCAATTGCGCCATATCGAGCAGCTTCCACCGAATGCGTCCCGAATCATCTCCACGCGCAAACGTGGTCAGCGCAACAGAGAAGATGAGCGCGCATGCGCACGCGATGGCAAGGGTAAGCCGCACTACGCGCCGCGACGTGGAATCCCTTTGCATTCCCGCGATTCCTTCTCCTCGTTCTCATTTTACGTGATCCGGCCCGCAATATCTCGCCCCGGCATGGTCCTGGAACCGCCAACCGTCAGTCAATTCTGGCCCACAATATTCTCCTGGTTTCATCCGTGCTCTTCCGTGTTATCCGTGGTTGAAAAACACTCATTCAATAGATCGACGACTCCCGCTTCCGCCCCGTATAGTCGATGTAGACAATCTTCAACTCCGAATAAAAGTCCAGCGCGCTTCGCCCAACCTCCTTCGGCCCCACGCTCGTCGCCTTTGTCCCGCCGAAGGGAACGTGCGCTTCGCCTCCCACCGTCGGCGAATTCACGTGTACCATCCCCGCTTCGCTCTTCTCCACAAACTCAAAAATCCTGTTCGAGTCCGTGGTGTAGATCGAGCTCGCCAGCCCGTAGCGCACCGAATTGGCCGCCTCCAGCGCCTCATCGAAATTCTTTACGCGGATTACGCTCAGCACCGGCCCGAAGATCTCTTCCTGCGCGATGGCGCTATCCGCGCGCACGTGATCGAAGACGGTCGGCGCGACGAACCACCCCTTGTCATATCGCGCACCGGTCAAACGCTCACCGCCGCACTTCAGCTCCGCCTCTTTTTTGCCGGCTTCGATGCAACGCAGCACGGTCTTCATCTGATTCTCATCCACCGACGGCCCCATCTCAACGCCCGGCTCCAACCCATCGCCGACCACGAATTTCGTCGCGCGCTCCACCAGCATCGCGACCCACTTGTCCGCCACAGCCTCTTCGATGATCGCGCGGCTCGTTGCCGTGCAGCGTTGCCCGGTTGACGCGAACGCGCCAAACAACGCCGACTCCATCGCCAATTGCAAGTCCGCGTCCGCCAGAATCACCACGGGATTCTTTCCGCCCATTTCGCACTGGATCTTCTTCATTCCAGTTGCGCCCGTCGCATACAATTCCGCACCAACCTCGTTCGACCCCGTGAACGATACCGCCTGCACGTGAGGATTGGTCACGATCTCGTCGCCCACATCCTTGCCCGAGCCGGTCACCAGGTTCAGCACCCCGGCCGGCAAGCCCGCCTGTTCGAAAATCTGCACGACGCGCATCGCGGTGAGCGGCGTCAGCGTCGCTGGTTTGAACACCACGGTGTTGCCGCACGCCAGCGCCGGCGCAGTCTTCCAGACAGGAATCGCGACGGGAAAATTCCATGGCGTGATTACGCCAACCACGCCCACCGGCTGCCGTATCGTGTATGAAAAATTCTTCGGCAGTTCGCTCGGAAGAGTCTCGCCCGTCAACCGCCGCGCCTCGCCCGCCATGAACTCGATGATGTTGATCGACCGCTGCACTTCGCCGCGCGCGTCTTTCAGCGCCTTGCCTTCCTCGCGCGTCAGCAGTCGCGCCAGTTCGTCCTTCTGCTCCTCCATCAGCCGCGCCGCTTTGAACAGAATATTCCCGCGCGCGGGCGCCGGCGTCTCGCGCCAGCCGGGAAGGGCGGCCTTCGCCGCGATGATCGATTGCTTCGTTTCCTGCCGAGTCGACAGCGGCACTCGCGCCACCACGTCATCCGTGTTCGCAGGATTCCGCCGCTCGACAATCTTTGTCGCCTTCGACTCCACCCACTCCCCGTTCACGTAGTTCCTGCAAACTGTCGTTGCCTCCATCACGGTCGTCATCCCATGCTCGCAATCAATCCCGTCTGTTTCGCGCTTCTCCATCTGCCAGTTAATTCGTTCCGGCGCGCTCGAATGGGCCGTTGAAGCATTTACGGTTCGCGAGACTGTTGCTGCAAGGCTCGCTCCAAGCGGTCTTTCGCCTCCTGGTAGCTCTTTTCCTGAGGAGCCTCCGATGCAGCCCTCTTGTACTCCTTGAGCGCTTCTTTAAACCGCGTTTTTTCTTCGAGTGCCTTTCCGAGCAGGAAATGTGCTGTGGGGGTATCGAATCTATCGTGAAGCGCTGCCCGAAGCTCCTTGATCGCGCCGTCGAGATCCCCCTTGTTCATCAGCGAAACGCCTACTGAGAAATGTGCGTTTCCATCGTCGCGATCTTGTTGCAGCAGCAGTCGGTACTCCGACAGTGCCGCGTCGGAATCTCCGGCCTCATCCAAACATCGTGCAAGTTCTTCGCGCGCCTTTGCCGCTTTGGGAACCAGGCCGAACCCCCGTCGATATTCGCCGATGGCAGCCTGCAGATCTCCGTTTTCTTGCATCGCGTCAGGCAGGCCGAAGCGCAGCCCCGCATCGTTCGGCTTGAGGGCGATGGATTTTCGGAACTCGTCCGCGGATTCGGTCAAGTCGCCATCCTGAAAAAGCTCCCGGGCAAGAGCCTCGGGCGCCTTCGGATCGTTCGGGTGCTTCTGCACCTTGTTGCGCTTCAGCGCCAGAAGCGTGGAAGGGTCGCGTCCAGGCGGGAAGAAACCCACGCCGGTGACTGTTTCTACCTCCACCGGAATTCCGTTGACCAGCATAGGCCGAAACCGCCACGTCTTTACCGCATTCATTGCGACGCCCATCAGGAGCGGCGGCCCCGATAGAAACTGAACGTCGTAGGGCACTCCATCCGTTCCCACGACCATACGAATCCGCACAACGCCCTCAACCTGTGCGAGCTCCGCGATCCGCGGATACACTGATCCCATCCCCGAAAGCCGCAGTTTTTCCTCCGTGTGCCAGTCGACCCGCAGCCTCGCCGGTTTGGGAGTCGTTGCTCGCGGAGCGGCTGTTTGGGCCGCCGCAAACAGCGCTAATGCGCAGAACAGATGTGAGATCATTGACGCTTCCTCAAACTCCGTCGCGTTCAGGCTTCTCAGTGTTGTCAGTGGTTCACCCGTTTCGGCCAATGCTTTTAGCTCAACTAAGCGGCACCTCACTGAACGTTTTGTCGAGGAGCCGTATGCCCTCATCCACATCCGTCTTCGAAATATTCATTGGCGGCGCCATGCGGATCACGTTGCCGTACAGTCCGCCCTTGCCAATCAGCAATCCATTCCGGCGCGCGCCTTCCAGCACCCGCGTTGTCTCGGCAGCGGCCGGCTCTTTTGTCGCGCGGTCCTTCACCAATTCGAGCGCCTGCATCATCCCCATGCCGCGCACGTCGCCAATCAACGGATGTTTCTCCTGCAGCTCTTCGAGCCGCTTCCGAAAATATCCGCCCACCACAAACGTGTTCTCGCGCAGGTTTTCTTCCTCGATCACTTCGATCACGGCACGCGCGGCCACCGACGTTACCGGATTCCCGCCAAACGTCGAAATCGTCAGCCCCTGGAATTTATCCGCCAGCTCCGCCGTGGTGATCGTCAACCCGACCGGCACGCCGTTTCCCAGGCTTTTCGCCGACGTGATGATGTCCGGCGTCACTTCCCACTGCTCGATGCCGAACCATTTCCTGCCCGTGCGTCCCCATGCCGTCTGCACTTCGTCGGAAATGAACAGCCCGCCGTAATTCTTCACGATGCGATAGACGATCTTGAAATACTCCGGCGGCGGTGTAATGAATCCTCCGACGCCCTGGATTGGCTCCGCGATGAACGCCGCAATCGACCCGCTCGTCGTAGTCTGAATCACGTTCTCCACATCATTCGCGCACGCCACGCCGCACTCGGGATACTTCAAGTGCAGCGGACACCGGTAGCAGTACGGATTCACCGCGTGCGACACACCCACGCTGATCACGCCGCTCTTGCGCCACGGCGCCTGCGCCGTGACGCCTTTCGCCAGCATGGAGCTTCCGGCATAGGCGTGGCGCAGCGCGACCACGTCGTAGCTTGGCCCTGCCATCCGCGCCAGCAGAATGGCCGCCTCGTTCGCCTCCGTTCCGGAGCTCGTAAAAAAACTCTTTTGCAGCTCTCCCGGCGTAATTTCCGCCAGCTTCTCCGCCAGCGCGACGATGTGCTCGTTCGGAAACAGTGTCGACGTGTGCTGCAAGCGGTCGACTTGCGCCTTGATTTTCGACGTGACCTTCGGATTGCAGTGCCCGACGCCAATCGTCACGATCCCGCCGAAAAAATCGAGGTATCGGTTGCCCTCGATGTCCCACAGATACTGCATCGACGCGCGGTCGGCCACCAGCGGCCTGGCGTAGTAGTTCGCCACCGCCGGCCAGATGAATTCCTTGTGCTTCCGCACGATTTCTTCGCTGCGCGATTCGCGCTTCTCTCCCGCCGTCGTCACGATTCACCGCCTGTTGAAACCACAGATGAACACCGATAAACACGGATGAAAACAAGGCGAATCAACGTCAGACGCCTGTCGGCGCCCTCACGCTTTTCTCAACGATCTCCCGCATCCGGTTCTGATGGCAGTTCTTTCCATCTGTACTGATCTGTGTTCATCCGTGGTTAATCGATTTTCCGGCGAAGTGTACCGCCCGCCTGCACCCCCCGCAAGCGTTCGAGGTCGCGTGCATTTGCCTACTCCCGTATAATCCCTCCAGGAATGTATATCCAACTGTTCTTCAGGCGAATCGGGGCGTGATCAAGACAGCGCGACATTTTGTGCTGGGCTGCGGGCGCATTTTCCCAGACTGCATCACGGTCAGCCAGGCCATCGCCTTCAACATGTTCGTGGCGTTTTTCCCCATGCTGCTGTTCGCCCTCGGCCTGCTCAGCGGAACGTCGTTCTTACACGACGCCGTGCGCGCCATTCCCGACCGCTTGAACCTGATCCTTCCTCCCAGCAGCACGCAGGTTGTCTCCGACTATTTTCTCCGCCGCGGCCCGCACACCCAACGCTGGACCTACCTCGGCCTGGGCGGAACTCTGATCGCCGGCTCGCAGGTCATGGTCGGCTTCATCGAGAGTTTTCGTCTCATCGAAGGCGACCCCATCGCCCTCGGCTACTGGCGGCGCCAATTGCGGGCCCTCACCATGCTCTGCTTGACCATCATTCCCGTTCTCATCGTCGTCGCCTTCACCGTCTTCGGCAAGGCCGTCCGCCTCTGGTTCATTCACCGCGAAGGAGTCTCGCTCCAGTTCGCCCACACCCTTTCCTTTGTCGTCTACGCCGTCGCCGTCTTCATTTTCGCCATGACTGCTCTGATCGTGATCTATCGCCTCGGACGTCCCGGCCATCCCGGCATTATCGAGCTCCTCCCCGGCGCGTTCATCGCCAGCATTTTATGGTGGGCCGCCGACGTTGTTTTCGGCTTCTACGTTCGCCGCGTTCCTTACACCCTGGTCTACGGAGGGCTCGCCGCAGCCATCGGCTTGCTCTTGTGGATGTACATCACCGCCACGATCGTCCTCCTCGGCGCCGCCTATAACGCCGAAGCCTCCGAATTTCGCCGCTCCAAGAAATCCATCCTCGCCCGCCAGGTCGTCGCGCCGCGCTGACCGAAAATTGCTAACCCTGAAACGGAGCGTCCCTGAACATTTTCAAAGCCTCTTGCTCTGTAGGGGAGGGCGGGGCTCAGACCCGCCCTCGTTCGATCTTGGCGAAAGCTACCCGGAACCTGTTGAAGATTTAAATATAGCGCCGCGGACTTTACGCGCTGCGTGTAGAAGGTCAAGGCATTCTCGAAAGGCAGGAAAATCGGAACCAATGACTTGCGCAGTCTTCTGTTCGCAACAAATGCGAAACTCACCCATTGAAGCTACAGCGCAGATGGGAATTCTAATCCGGACAAGAACGACGACTGTGAGGCACGAACCAGAGCTAATTGACGGTGCGATGGAGGACCGCGGCGATTTCGCGCGCCTCCACGCATCGAGTCGCGCGAACTCTTCGGGCAGGATGGATTGCATCCCGTCGGAAAGCGCTCGGTCGGGATCGTGATGCACCTCGACGAGCAGCCCGTCCGCGCCGACGGCGACAGCCGCGCGCGAGAGCGGCAGCACTTTGTTGCCGCTTGCCGGTGCCATGGCTTGGATCGACCACAATCGGCAGATGGCTGCGCTTCTGGACGGCCGGAATGATGCTCAGGTCCAGCGTGTTGCGCGTGAAATCGGAGAAGGTGCGCACGCCGCGCTCGCAGAGGATCACGTTGTAGTTGCCCTCGGACATCACGTACTCGGCGGCCATGAGGAACTCGTCGAGCGTTGCCGACATGCCGCGCTTGAGCAAAACGGGCTTTTTCGAGCGCCCGGCGCGCTTCAGAAGCGAGAAATTCTGCATGTTGCGCGCGCCGATCTGGATCACGTCGGCATATTTCTCGACGAGATCCAGCGATTCGTTGTCGATCGCTTCGGTGACGATGCCCAGGCCGAACTCGTCGCGAACGGCCGCCAGAATCTGTAGTCCCGGCTCGCCAAGCCCCTGAAAGCTGTACGGCGAAGTTCGCGGCTTATACGCCCCTCCGCGAAACAGCCGCGCTCCGGCGGCTTTGACTCCTTTCGCCGACCGCGAACGCCTGCTCGCGCGTTTCGATCGCGCACGGCCCGCCCACAATGGCGAGCGTCGTGTCGCCGAACGCCACGTCGCCCAAGGGAGTGGGAATGCGGACGACGCTGTTTTCTTCTTTAACGTCGCGGCTGACCAGCTTGTAGGGCTTGCTGACCGGAATGCATTCGGCCACGCCGGACATCGATTCGAGAGAGCCGACGTCGACCACGCTTTTGTTGCCGGTGATGCAGACGGCCGTGCGCCCCGCGCCCGGAACCGGGAGCGCCTTGTAGCCGAGCGACTCGATGCGCTCGCAGACCGCGCGAACCTGCTCTTCGGTTGCGTGCGCGTGCATTACGACGAGCATGAACAGTTCTCCAGCGTGAAACGAATCAACAAGTTTAGCTCAGGAAAACGAACTGAAGCAAAGCAAAGCCGCGGCGCGGCCGCGGCGAGGAAGGAAAGAACGCGAGAAAGCGGCCGAATGGAGGAACTCGCGAGCAGGTAAAAGAGGGCTTGGGCGACGCACGGGCAACGCTCGGCTGAATGTACTTGACATCGAGATGTACTTTGCAATATAAAGTTGCAGGAGGATTCCCCATGCAATCACGAAAGCCGTCCCGCATGTCGTTCCTTGCCCTGAGCGAGTGGGTGATGGTGCTCCCGGCCACCGTCTTTTTGGCGGCAGCCGCACTGCGCCAGCTTCAGCCGCGCCAATACGAACCGTCACATACCAGCTGGCTCATTTTCGAATGGACGATGGCAACACGTTTCGAATCTGGCGCGCGCGTACTGTTCAATGGGTCTACCCGCCGTCAGCTATTATTCTAGGCTGCGTGGTGCTGCTGCAAAACTTGGCGCGAGAACCAGGTGTTTCGCGACGATGTTATGCTCGCGCTGTATTTTTCGGCAACATGCGGGATTGGTTTGCTAACCGTGGCTACCGTGCTGGCC
Source organism: uncultured Acidobacteriota bacterium (assembly GCA_963753475.1). Lineage (GTDB taxonomy): Bacteria > Acidobacteriota > Terriglobia > Acidiferrales > UBA7541 > Palsa-295. Next base: position 48,875 of record CAVWCN010000012.1, on the reverse strand, counting down.
GGAGCTATTCTCGCCGCGGCGGTCGCTCACGTTATCGTGGGTTGATTTGGAGGCGCGGGGCAGAATCGAACTGCCGGTAAAGGTTTTGCAGACCTTCGCCTTACCACTTGGCTACCGCGCCCTGAAACGGAAGGCGACGCAGAACAGCGAGGCAAAATCATCATAGCACCAAATTCCACAGCAATTCGAGAGTTGCGTTTGACTCATCAGGAAAAAAACGGGCTTTCGTCTTATGATGCAGTGAGGGAGAATTGAACAGAGGGAAGGGAATTGTAATGGCGGTCGAAAAGGTATTGTCGGACAAAGCCTACCGTTTGTTGCGGGCATCCTCGCGGGCAGGTTTTCGGCACGCGTACAAACGGATCCGTCTCGATCCACAGGCTTACTTCGAGAAGCTCAAGCGCCGTCTGAATCTTCCGGCCATTCATTCTTGGCAGGATCTGCAGTATTTGAACGACGAGGAACTGAACCCTCACGCAGATCGCGTCATCAGGACGTCTTCCCGATTGGCGGCGCTCGAAGGCGCCGGGCTGGGACTGGGCGGGTTGGCTGCAGCCCTGCCGGATTTTGGGATCCTGGCGGCCGTCACCGTGCGTATGCTGCAGAAGCTTAGCGTCACCTACGGGTTCGACTATTCGAGCGACGAGGAACTCGTCGGTCTGTGGCTCGCCGCAGCAAGCGCCGCGGGTCTGGATCTGGGGCGCGATTTCCTCGGGAAACAGGCCATGGAGCGCCTGGTCCCGAAAATCGTCGACGCGGTGGCCTTAAGGGCCGGTGCGGAGGTCGCCGAGACGATCGGCACGCGCGTCATCCCCATACTGAGCGCGGGGGCTGCCGGCGCATTGAACTACTGGTTCGTGAAATCGTGGGGCCGCCGCGCGCAACGCCACTTTCTCGATCGCCGCAGCACGATCCGCGTCCTCCCCGAACCGCCGCGCCCTTATCTTTTGCGATCTCCTTTGCCCAGCTAGTCCCGCGAAGGCACCACCGTGCCGTGTCTCAAGCCTGTTCCCGCTAGTCCGCCCGATAGACGGCGAAGTACTTGTTCGCGAATACCGGCGCCTCGGGATAGGCGACGTCGCGCGATTGCACGATGTAGCGAAGGCCATTGGCACGAGCAACTGCTTTCAGCTTGTCCCAGGGCTGATTGTTGTATTGAAGCATGGACTCCGAGCAATCACGGCCTGGCGTCAGACCAGATCCGATCGCGTTCAGACGCCGCAGCCACTCGGTCAGCATCGGCGGGTCGAACGCGATCGCCGCGCCATCTTTCCAATCCACCCAACTCGACCGTTCGGAAAAGGCGCGGAAGCCCTGCTCGTAAGGAGGCACCAGGAACTGAGAATCGACCGGAGTATTCGCTTTTGCCCAGAACTGGACTTGACGCCATGCTTTATCCGCGGGAGTAAGTCCGTTCTCTGGATTCCAGAGATGGCGCGCGTTGGGCGCCGCGTAGAGAGCGGTGAGCGCGAAGGCCAATCCCACAATCGCCGCAGCGAGCGTGTCCTCCCGGCACCCCCAGCGAAAGTGCGGCAACGCTGCCGCAGCAACCAACGCGACGATGAGGGAGATCCGCAGGGGGGTTAAGTGCCCGCGCGCCAGCACCCACGTTGCGCCCGGCGCCAGGACGACCACCGCCATTGTCATCCATTTCGATCCTGCCAGCGATCTTTTCAATGGAAGCTGCTGAGGAATCAGGCGCGGAAACAGGGCCAGTCCCGCGCAAGCGAAGTACAGGATCAACGGTGCCGAGTCCTGAAAGAGCGGCAGCAGCAAGCCCACAATACTGAACGCCCAGATGGCAATGCCGCCGTGGCCCAAGGCGTCCACAAGAACATTTGCGGCATACGCTTCGATCAAAAGCATCGCGAGCAGAAAGAGAAACGAGTCTGCGCGCAGCGGTTGTAGCAGGATGACGTTGTGGTTCAGGAAGAATTGCCCCGCGACAGCTCCGAGGGCGACGTAAGCCGCAAAAACCGCAGTCAGCAACTCGAGGCGGAGGTCACGATTGACCTTATACTTGCGCGCCACAAGGATGGCCGCCGCCGCGGCCGTCAAGACTCCGATCCCGCGAAGCAATTCCGGGCCTGGGTGGCTGAGCAACATCCAATGTAACGGGTAACGCCAGAGAACCGTTTGAATGTATCCGGACGGAAACCTGGACGGCAGTCTGCGGGCGTAGATGAAGAGGAAAGACGCCGCGGCCGCCGCCAAAAGCGTTCCCGCCGCTACGATTCTGTTCCGGCACGAGCGCCAGTCGAGAACAGCAAACACGGCCAGAGGAATTATAAAGAAGCCGGCGAACGCGCAATTCAGGAAAATGGCGATTCCAATTGTTAAGCCGATGCCAAGCCATCTTTTTTCCACGAGGAACCACAGCGCGCACACCAGGAGGGCGACTGCAAGCGACGTCTGGGTCTCCGTTTTGTTCAGAATATCGGACGCTCCAAACGGCGTGTAGCCGTTCAGGAAGGGCGAGAGCGCGACGCCGATGGCAATCATTCCTGCCAGTAACGCGCTGCGCACCGTTTTTCGCAACAGTCCCACGATTCCGGCGAAGAAAATGAGCTTCGTGAGCACGAAGAGCACCCATAAGGCCCTGTAGGTTCCGACCCAGCGCCCCAGGTCGGCGACAACCGGCCAAAACGCAGTCGGAAACCTGGCGAACATCGTGCGAAGAAGGTCGTGCGGGTACAGCCACGGGCGCTGCAGCCAGTTCACTAGGGGCAATTCGAAAGAATGGTTGGCCCCGCCGTATCCGAACCCGAAGGTCAAAACATTGAGAGACGCGGCTACTACCGTAACGAGCAGAGCAATCATTAGGGAGTGGCCACGAGCCGAAAGTAAGGCGTCGCTCGATCGGCCTTCTGGCATGCGGGTTCCTTCAACGCTCTGGTTCTCGGTGGGCAATTCCAAATGCACAGGCATCGGTTTGCGCTCCCAGACTGGGATCAACCCTCGGAGTAAACGTGCTCAACGGCCACACTGCACCGGCTGATTTCGGCTCAAACCCTGGGAAGGAGTCGCGGGGCGCGCCGTTACCACTGAATTAACATCAGTGAAGGGGACTGGGGATTCCTCAGCGCCAAGATTGACCTAACGCCAGGGCATTCCGCCATACCGTGTTTACTGTATGAAGGACTTCGCAAGCCCTGGCCTTCTCGTCGGGCTTCGGCGCGCTGAGGTCACATACGGCTGATCAGCGCGAGGGAGGACGCTCGAGGGAGACGCGGTCCCAGTGGCCGAGGTTGGCGGCCGCGTCGTAGGTGGATTCGGCAAAGCTCAGGATCGAGGCGCGCGGGTCCGCGGAGCGTCGAACTTCGTCATAGCGCAGGAGGAATTCGCCGAGCTTCGGATCATAGTGTGCCGTTTCGGGCCTGACGGCACTCTCGGCGTAGCCGGGCGGCGCGGGTGCCGCGTAGGCGTAGAACATAGGCTCGGTGACGTTACCTCCGCCGGGCCACCAGCCGACGCTGGACACCTCGTGCGAATAGGCTTCGCGGGTGATACGGTCGGCGCCCGGGCGTTCGGGCGCGCGACGTCCCGAAAACGTGGTGAACGCCAAGTCGAAACTGCCCCAAAAAAAGTGCACGGGGCTGACTTTGCCGATGAAACGCGAGCGAAATTCCTTCAACACTGTGTCAACACTCGAAATCACGCGCCAGAAGCGGTTGGCATAAGCGGGATCGTAGCGCGCGTGCGTGACGTCTCGGTCGAAGCGAATGGGATTGGGAACCTCCTGCGGCATGGTCCAGATTTTCACGTCGATGCCGAGGGATTCGAGCGCCTGCATCAGTTCGCGATAAAATCCGGCCACGCTGCGCGTGTAGAGTCGCATGCTGACGGCCCGCGTCCAGGCGGGAACGATGTCAACCTTGTGATCAATGAAATCGAAGTTGATCTCGAAAATTCCCTGCGCGGAGGGAATGGGAGATGTCGTGAGGCCGCGCGCGCTGACATAGAGAGGAACTTCCCACCAGTGGTTGACGTGAGGGCTCAGCGCCAGGCGAATTTTGCCCACGATTTGCGTCCACATGTGCAGCGTGTCGAGCGTTTCGCTCCATTCAGCGAGCGGCAGCGGCGGCCACGCTTGCTCTCGGCTTGGCGATTGCCCAGCGGCCATGGAATCAGCTCCGAACTTTAAACCCGCGTCTGGCGGTCAACTCGACTTCGGCGGATCAACCTGACTCCGGCAGGTCAAACTTCCATCTCATCCACGTAGCACCAGCGCCAGTCCTCGCCCGGCTCGAACGACTGGATAATGGGATGCTTTGTAGCATGAAAATGCTTCGTTGCGTGCTTGTTCTTCGAGCTGTCGCAACAGCCGACGTGTCCGCAGATCAGGCAAAGACGCAGGTGGACCCACGAATCGCCTATCTTGAGGCAATCTTCGCAGCCGTTGGCGCTCGGTTTCACTTTCCTGATTTCTTTCACGTGCTGGCAGCTGGCCATGGTTTCCTTCCTCTTGGGCCGGAGTGATTGTGACGGTCATTTTGGATGAGCTTGCCGGCTGGTGCGAGTCATGACGCCGTTCGCGACGTCGAGCATGAATGATGCGGCACCGCGTCCAGTCCAGGACTTCAGGTCGAAACCCGCAGCGCGGTTGGCCTGCGGCTGGCCATGAATTGCATACACTTGGACGCCGTGGACGGTCAACGGTTCGCCGGGCACGCAGCGTTCCGGCTGATGCGCCAACTCGAGAAAATAGACCGAACCCTTGCCGACTACCGCCGCTTTGCCGTCCGCCTCGACAAGCACTGCGGTCTCCTGATCGATGCCGATCGCGCGAGCCGGATCCGCCCAGCCATCGTGCAGGATGCGCGCGAGGAATGCAACCGTCCGTCCCATGCGACTGCGCTCGGAGAAGTGGCTGTCGGTGATGATGTCGAGCAGGACGGGGATCGAGAGGAAGTTCCGGTCCAGCGTAAGCTTGGGATCGAACGGATTGGCGAAGGCCTCGGGACTGGTGATCGTGTCGTGGCGCGCCGAGAAAACGAACTCGCCCAGGACAGCAAGCCCGGCGCTGATACCCCCGATAGGGACGCCGCGAGCGATGGCCGCGTTGATTTCGCGCTGCATGGGCCCCGGCCAGAATCTCACGTAATTCGATTGGTCGCCGCCGGCGAAGAAGATAGCGTGCGCGTCGTGCACATGGCGGATTGCGGCAGGATCAGCAGCTCCTTCAGGTGACGTGATCAGAAGCGTGGTGACGGAATTGTTCGGGCAGAGCTGGTGGAAATAGGGATTGTAGGCGTCGGTGCCACTGGCTCGCAGGACGACAACTTCGCCGCCGTGAGCATGGCGGCACAGAAAGCGTGTGGCGGCGCCAACATCTCCAGCGCCACCGAGGAGGACAGCGCCAAACGTCGGTCGCCCGGGAGGCTGCGGGTCGGCAGCGGGAAGCGAGAAGATTTTCAATCCGGGTTTGGGCTGGGCGGCAGACGCAGTGTGATGCGCGTCAGCAGCGGGGAGTATGGCGATGACGACGCAGAGCAGAACGAGCCCGAAGTGGTTGCGCATTGGGTGGGCAGTATACGACGGCGGCCGCGAAGGAGGAAACGCGGACTGCGCAATGTCGGTCTGAAAACGCAGCCCCGCGTTGCGGGACAAGTGAACGCCGATAACACGGAAGGCAGGAACATCACGTGGCGCAGCGTACCGAGTGAACCTGCACGCAAATGAAAAGGCGCCCGGTTGTGCCGAGCGCCTCCACTGATTTTCGTTTTTGGCCCTGGCGCGGTCGATCGCGCTGCAAATCTAGAACTGCTGCTGCTGGTCGTCGGGACGGTGCTTCAGCGTCGGGCGATCGCTGTCCGGCTGGGTCTGATCGCCGGCCGTATCGCCACCCTTGTTGTGGTCGGTGCGCTTGCGCAGCGTGGGCTTATTGGGATTGTTGTTGTCGAGCTTCTGGTTCGACTCGATCATCTCCAGGCGGCGCTTGACCGTATCGAACTCCGAAGTCGTGACGATGTATTGCTGGCGCTCCGGCAGAATCGTCGCGATCTCCTTCTGAATGGCCTCAACGCGATCCGGAGTGGGCGGATGGGAGGCGAAAATCTTCGGAATTGTCCCAGGCTCCTTCTTTTCAATGGCTTCCACTTTTTCGAAGAAGGAGATGAACGCGTTCGGATCGTATCCCGCCTTCCACATGTACTGCGTGCCGAGGAAATCGGCCTGGCGCTCTTCGTCGCGCGTGAATTTGAGGAAGGTAAGCGGGATCATGAAATTCATGCCCTGGTAGATGGCATAGCCGGCCCATGAGTACGGAATGAAGATCATGGCGGGAATCATGGCCATCTGGGTGATGTCGCCCTTGGTGGCCTGCTTGGTGCCGTGGCGCGCGCAGACGTGCGCGATCTCATGCGCCATCGGTCCGGCAAGTTCCGCTTCCGAGTCCGCGCGCAGAATCAAGCCGCTATCGACGTAGAAGAATCCGCCGGGAAGGGCGAAGGCGTTCACCACGTCGGAATCGATCACCTTTACAGTGAACGGAACGCGCGCGTCCGAATTGCGAACCAGGTTCTGCGCGACGCGATTCACGTATTCGTCGATCACAGGATCGTCGATGAATTTCGCCGAGCGGTCCACTTCCTGCGCGAGTTGCTTGCCGAGAGCGATCTCGTGCTCGAGAGAATAAAAGTCGAGGCCGCCGCCCACGTTCCGGTTGCCGATCGCGTTCACGTCGTCGATGCTGCCCTGCTTGACGTCGGGATGCGCGTTCTGCGGCAACGGGCCGTAAGGGACCTTGGCCGTCGTCGGGCTCTGCGTTTGCGGAGTGTTCTGAGCCGGCAACTGCGAAGGCGTCTGCATGGGAGGCGTTTGTTGCTGGGGAGATTGCTGGGCCCCCGGCACGGTCGGCTGCGTGGACTGGGGTAGCGGCATCGCCAAGCCCGGCAAGGCCAGCAGCGAGGTCGCCACCATTGCCGCCAAGCATCGCGCCGCAAAGGACTTATTCATGGCCCACCTCCGGGTCAACCGGCTTGCTCAGGTCTTGCCAGCGAAAATGCCGAAAGCGGAGCGTCACGCCTCTGGCGAACACCTGGAAACTATGGTTGCAGTATACACCCACAATTTCTTTCTTGCTCCAACGGTAGGATGAGGAAAGCTCGGAAACAGTTGCAGGGGAGCCACAAGCAGAAGCGAATTGGGTCACCGAGCGTACCTCGTTGCGTTTTGCGGCGGTGTGGGCATGGCGGGGATGCTGATGGGCGTGTCGCACGCATGGAAAGCGCACGGCTGCGATGCAGCCCCTACATGGATCGACCCGCCCGATCTGCATGAAATCCTTGATAGACGTTTTCAGGCGTTAATTACCGTTTTTTGCGGATTCACGCCGTCGAGATGGTCAGATATCGTCAGATATCAAGGATGAAGCTGGTGCAAAGGAGGGCAAGAACCAAAGGAGGCTCTATGCGGAATGGTGGTTTTCGAGTGTTGGCTGGCGCGAGCGTCCAGGCAGGAATGATTTGTCTCCTCAGCCTGACGGTTACCATGGCACCGGCGAATGCGAAACAGCAGCCCACGGGAAATGCGACAGCGCAGCCGCAGAGCGCGAGCCAAACGGACGCAGGCCGCGAAGAACTGGCTAACTTGGACCGCTTCCTGGATAGCCACCCGATTCTCGAAAGGGAACTCGGATCGAACCCGTCGCTCGTCAACGATCCCGAGTACGTTCAGAAGGAACCCGATCTGCAAATGTTTCTCGATCATCATCCGGCGGTGAAGGCGCAACTCCAAAGAGATCCGCAGTATCTGGCTCGCCGGGCGAATTTTGCCGACCTGAACACCGACAACGCGGCGAAGACGGACACGAATCCGAGCCTCGACCAAGCGGAAGCAGACCAAATGAACGGGTTTCTCGGCGCACACCCGGATATCAGGGAACTGCTCAAGCAGAATCCCGCATTGATCAACGACTCGACTTTCCTCGCCGGCCACACGGACCTGCAAACATTCGTGAGTCAACACCCGCGGGCGCGCGAGGAGTTTGTGCAGAATCCGCGCTACTTTATCGCGGCGGGCTACAGGTCCCGCAGCGTGTCCACCGAGAGCGCAGCCGCGTCAAGGCCGAAACCGGTTCCCCTGAAGGCGGCTTCCCCGGACGTGCCGAAGTTTGAATTCGGCGTGAGCCAGGAAGACGTCGCCCGCATGGACCAATTCCTGGAGGACAACCCGAAGATCGCCAGGGATCTCCGCAAAGACCCGCTGCTCGTCACCAACCACAAGTATCTCGACCATCACCATGATCTCCGCCGTTTTTTCGACGAGCACTTGCGCGTCAGAGAGGCATTCGCAGAAAATCCCCGGTACTTCGTTCCCAGCAACGGGCTGGGTACGGCCCCTTTGCAGGTGAGCGAGGATCAGCATTTGAGCAATCGCGACCTGGCGGAGATGGAGAGGTTTCTGCGCAAGCACAAGGACGTCGCGAAACGGATCGAAAGCAACCCGCTGGTCGTCCAGGATCTGAACTTCCTGCACCATCACGGCGACCTGCGTGAGTTCTTCGACGAGCACCCGCACATCCAGACGGAATTTGACGAGCAACCTCACTATTTCATGCAGCGCGAGGATGAGTTCCGTCAGAACGAAAACCTGGAAGTGCGGAACCACAAATAGAGCCCGCCAGAAGACGCTCAGCGCGGGCGTTATTGACGCTCGCCCGGTTTCTGTCTAGAGTCATAGCGTGCCGGTACGAAAACTCCAGGTGGGCCAGGTTTGGAAGAGAGACGAGGGCGGGGAGCAATTCCTCGTGACGAAAATCTATAACGAAGCCCTCGCCACTTTCGCTGTTCTGCGCAAAGCGGGGGCGGAAACCGAGCCTCCCGTGCGGGTGAAGGTTTCGCACGCGGGCCAGGTGGTCTCTCTGCCGGGATTTACCTTCACTCAGGAATCCGACGACTTTTAGGGCGGACTCCGCCGGAACATCATTCGAGAACGGGAGCGAAGATCCTGACGTCCCGCGCTTTTTTCAAATTGACCGAACGGGCATTTTCACGACGTCGTCCACCTGCATGACTTCCTTGACCACGAATCCTTCGGCATACTTGACGCCGATCATGCGGCCGTACTGCCGCGCGACAAAATTCATCCGCTCCTCCAGCTCGTCGAGCGGGAGAAAGACCTTCGAACGTGCGCGTTGAGAGGGCGTGAACTGCGAAACGTAGGCCAGAATGGCGCGGCGGCGGCGTTCGTAGTACTTCGTGATATCCACGGCGAACGTAGGCGCGACTGTTGCGTACGCTGCGGCGTAAATGATCTTGAACGGGCGGAACGGCTCGCCGGCCACGTGATAATTTCTAAGCCCAGCGACGAAGCAGGCTTCGTAGCCGAGCGTAGCGGCAGTGTAGTGGTCGGGATGGCGTCCTTCCCAGTAAGGAAGAATGACGGTGCGCGGCTGAAGATCGCGGATGATTTCGGCGACGATAGCCTTGTAGTCGTCTGAGACTCGCAGTTGTGCGTCCGGAAGACCGGCGTTGCGGCGCGTTTGCACGCCGAGGATTTTCGCCGCGCGGGCCGCTTCGCGAGCGCGAATCGCGGGCGTACCGCGCGTACCGGTCTCGCCTTGCGTCAGATCGAGAATGCCGGTGCGATAGCCGGCGGCCGCCATCTTCAGTAACGTGCCGCCGCAGGTCAGCTCCGCGTCGTCCGGATGCGCTGCAATCGCAAGCAGATCAAGTTTCATTTCGATTTTCCCATTGAGATTTGGCGAAACGGCGGAAGACGCCGCCGGGCTTGCACGCGGGGCGTGTGGCCAGGCGCACCTCCTTTTCGATTGTGGCGCCGATTTCCTGATCGATTCGATATCACGCTCGCGGCGCGGGGCCGACGCAACGCGAAGTGATAGCTCGCGGCCACGAAATAATATACAAGATATTTGTCCTTTCCAGCGTGTCCAAGAGGGAACGAGGAGGTAACTTATGGCGCCGAAACCACTCGAGGGGCAAGTTGCGCTCGTAACAGGCGCAGCGAAACGGATTGGCCGGAGCATCGCGCTGCGGCTTGCGGCGGACGGAGCCGACATCGCCGTGAACTACCTGTCATCCAAGCCGGAAGCGGATCAGGTCGTGCGCGAGATCGAAAACGTGGGCAGGAGAGCGGTTGCCGTGCAGGGCGACGTCTCGCGGAAAGCGGACGTGCAGAGAATATTTTCCGCGGTCGAGGACGCATTTGGCCGCCTCGACATCCTGGTGAACAACGCCGGAATGTTTTTCGCTGCGAAGTTCGAAGAATTAACCGAAGAGCAGTGGGACCGCATCATGAACGCGAACCTGAAGTCGCAATTTCTGTGCGCGCAGGCCGCGACTCGGATCATGAAGAGGCAGGGGCACGGATGCATTGTGAATATTTCCTCGCTCGGCGGAATTCTGGCGTGGCCGGCGTTCACGCACTATTGCGTGTCGAAGGCGGGTGTGATCATGCTGACGCGGTGCCTAGCGCGCGGGCTAGGACCGCAGATCCGCGTGAACAGCGTCGCGCCGGGAACCATTCAGTTTCCGGACGAGGCGCCCGATGAGGACTACATCCGGCAGGTGCCACTGCATCGCGTGGGGACTGGCGAGGACATCGCCGGCGCTGTGGCGTACCTGGCGACGGCGGAATTCGTCACAGGGCAGGTGATTGCCGTAGATGGCGGCCGAGCACTGGTGTAGAGGTCCGGGGCTTTCAATGGGACGCGTTGAAGCCTAAGAAGTTCTCGGGTTCGGCTTGTCCGTGCGGATGTTCAGGTCGGTGATGGCTTTGTCGACGACTTCGCGCCCGATCTGCCCCGCAAGAAGGAGTTCGTCGAGTGTGGCCAGCGTGACGAAGCGCCAGTCCACTTCGAAGAAATCACGCAGCGCCTCGCGGCTTTCGCTGCGGCCAAAGCCATCCGTGCCGAGCGAAGCCAGGCGGCGCGGCATCCACTTGCTGACCACGTTCGGAAGAGCCTTCAGATAATCTGACGCGGCGACCAGCGCGCCCGGCGCGTCGGCCAGGCATTGCATAACGTAAGGCACGCGAGGTGTTTCGCCGGGATGCAGCCGGTTCCATCGCTCGCATTCGTTCCCGTCGTCATACAGCGCCTTATAGCTCGTGACGCTCCACACGTCGGCTGCAACCCCGAAGTGCTGCTCCAGATATTCCTGCGCCTTTAACACCTCGTTCAAGATCGTCCCGCTGCCGAAAAGCTGAGCGCGCAGCCTGGCCTTCGGATTGGACGCGGCGCGATAGCGATACATTCCCTTCAGAATGCCTTCTTTGGCGCCATCCGGCATGGGCGGCATGGCATACGGCTCGTTCATCAGGGTGATGTAGTAGAAAATGCTTTCGCACTCTTTGTACATGCGGCGAACGCCGTCCTGAATGATTACGGCGATCTCGTAGGCGAACGCCGGATCGTAGGCGCGCAGGTTCGGAACCGGTAGGGCAAGGACGTGGCTGTTCCCGTCCTGGTGCTGAAGGCCTTCGCCATTGAGTGTGGTGCGTCCGGAGGTGCCGCCGAGCAGGAAGCCGCGAATGCGCATGTCCGCCGCGGCCCAGATGAAATCCGCGATGCGTTGGAAGCCGAACATCGAGTAGTAGATAAAGAACGGGATCGTGTTGATGCCGTGCGTCGCGTAGGCGGAGCCCGCCGCGATGCAGGATCCCATCGAGCCGGCTTCGGTGATGCCCTCCTCGAGAATCTGGCCGTCTTTCGTTTCCTTGTAATACAGCAAAGTATTGATATCGACCGGCTCGTAGAGTTGGCCCACGCTCGAATAAATTCCGGCGGTGCGGAAGAGCGACTCCATGCCGAACGTGCGCGCCTCATCGGGAACGATCGGCACGACCAACTGCCCGATCTCCGCATCGCGAAGCATTTTGCGCAGCATGGCAACGAAGGCCATCGTCGTTGACACGTGCCGGCCTTCGCTGCCGGTCAAAAATTCGGCGAACAGTTCATCGTGATCGGCCACCAGCGGTTTCGAACGCACGCTGCGCCTCGGCGTATATCCGCCCAGTTCGGCGCGCCGGGCGCGCATGTATTGAATCTCCTCGCTCTCCTCCGGTGGACGATAGAACGGCACGTCGGCGAGATCGTCATCGCTGATCGGAATATCGAAGCGCGTGCGGAACTCGCGCAACTCGTCTTCGTTGACTTTCTTCTGCTGGTGCGTAACGTTCTTGCCCTCGCCTGCCTCGCCCAGCCCGTAGCCCTTGATGGTGCGGGCCAGGATCACTGTTGGCGATCCCTTATGCTCAACCGCGGCCTTGTACGCCGCGTAGATTTTTCGCGGATCGTGGCCGCCGAGCCTCAGCCGGCACAACTTCTCGTCCGAGAATGGCTCAACCAGCTTAAGCAGGCGCGGATCGGAGCCGAAGAAATGTTCGCGAACGTACGCGCCCGAGGAAACTACAATTTTCTGATACTCGCCGTCTACCGCCTGGCCAAGACGCTTGACCAGCAGCCCGCCCGCGTCCTGTTCCAGAATCGGATCCCATTCCGAGCCCCAGAGGACCTTGATCACGTTCCAGCCGGCCCCGCGGAACGCCGCTTCCAGCTCCTGGATGATTTGCCCGTTTCCGCGCACCGGGCCGTCCAGCCGCTGCAGGTTGCAGTTCACCACGAAAATCAGGTTGTCCAGCTTTTCGCGAGACGCCAGCGTGATTGCTCCCAACGATTCGGGCTCGTCTGTTTCGCCGTCGCCCAGAAAGGCCCAGACCTTCGCGTCGGTGACAGGCTTCAATCCGCGGTTCTCGAGATAGCGGTTGAAGCGCGCCTGGTAAATGGCCATCAGCGGGCTCAGCCCCATCGAAACGGTCGGGAATTCCCAGAAATCCGGCATCAGCCACGGATGCGGATAAGACGAAAGGCCCCCGCCCGGCTTCAGTTCGCGACGGAAGTTTTCCAACTGCTGCTGCGTGAAGCGCCCTTCGAGGAAGGCGCGCGCATAGATGCCCGGAGAAGCGTGTCCCTGAAAATAGATCGTGTCGCCCTCGAATTCGGGCGTGCGGGCGCGGAAGAAATGGTTGAAGCCCACTTCATACAGCGCTGCCGCTGAGGCGTACGTGGAAATATGGCCGCCAATGTTGTGTTCGATCCGATTGGCGCGAACCACCATCGCCAGCGCGTTCCAACGCACCAGGCTCTTGATCCTGCGCTCGAGCTGCTGGTCGCCGGGAAATCGAGGCTCCAGGCTGGCCGGGATCGTGTTGACGTACGGGGTCTTCGCGGAAAAGGGCAGGTTCAGGCCGACCACCTTCGCGTGCGCGCGCAACCGCTCGAGGATCTCGAGCGCGACTTCCGGTCCGCTCGATTGCAGCACGGAGTCCAGCGACTCCAGCCACTCCTGAATCTCGAAATCGTCCAAGCCCTGCAAGCCCTGTAATGGTGGCGTTTCCCGAAGCGCAGTCATTGTCCCTTTCCCATTCCTTTATGATACCAAAGTGAATTGCGCAAACTTTGCCGTGTGTTCGCAGGCCGCCGGCAGCTCATCGGCCCTCAGTTTCTTTAAAATACAAGAATACACCGTATGGCAGACGGACGCACATCGATCGCGTTCGCTAGGAAAGAACGCACGCAATTCTTTGGGCACAAAAGGGCACTGGACGCTAACTGTTCCAGCGCGGGACGCCGCTTGCTGTGCTCCTCTCCCACAACTGAGTCGGATGTTGGCGTGTTCTCTTGCCCACGCCGGACTCGTTAGCCACGACGAACCGGTTCGGGCGCGGGCGTCCTGCCCGCGTTGTTTCGTCACGTTCTCATCTGAACTGCGATTTGTAATTTTCCCGCAGCGGCTCAGGAGTTGGAAGCCGCAGCGATCCTTCCGCCAGCATCCCGATCAGCTCGCGATCCGCCGCGAGGAAATCCATCGCTTGCAAAGCCTGCGGCTCGCGCCAGACGATCTGCTCGAAATCGAGGTTCTTCGGTTCTCCGCTGGTGATGCTGCATGCGTAAAATCGAAGCTCGATCGCGTCCGCCATCTCGGCATATTTGTGCCGCGTTCGGTGGACTTCCTTGCCGACGCGCGCGGCGACGCCGAGTTCTTCGCGCAGTTCGCGTTCGAGCGCTTGCTCGGGTGTTTCGCCGAGCTCTGCTTTCCCACCCGGAAACTCCCACTTCAGCGCGAACGCCGCATCGCGCCGACGCTGGCACACCAGCAGCTTGCCGTCCGATTCAATCAGTGCTGCGACGACTGTGCGCATGGCGTCCTTTCGGCGCGTCGTGGATCGCCCGCTTACGAAAACTGTTTGCCTTTGTAGCGGCCGCCTTTCCTTTCAGGCGGGCGCCCTTGCTGCGTAGCCTGAACCGCGCGAAACAGTTCCCATGCGCCTTCGACCAGCGGCGGACCGGGCGTATTCAGCAGTTCGTCACGAATTACGACCACGCGCTGATTCCTCACTGCGGGCGTATCCTTCCACGCCGGATTACGCAGAGCCTGAGAAGGATCGGCGCGGTCGCCGGTGGCCGTCCACGCGAGAACGATCAGGTCGGGCTGCGCGCGGGCCACGTCCTCGTCCGAAACGCGCCGGCCCGGCGCGGTAGCGAATTCGCCCCCCGCGAGCGAAACGAGTTCTGCGACCCAGGGCGGCGAGCTGATCGGTGGATTGGGCCAGGCTTCGCAGTAAACACGCGGCCGGCGCCGCGCGGAGATCTTTGCGCGCTTCGCAATCTCCCGGAACCGGCCGCGCATCCGCGCGATCAGTTTTTCTCCCGCGCTCGCGCAATTTGTCAGGCGTCCCAGCGTTCGTATGTTTGCTTCGACATCAGAAAGCGTGCGTGGATTCAGCGCCAGAAAGGCAACCGGCTGAGCGAGTAGTTTCGAAACTGTCTCTGTAGCGAAGGGAACCGAGCCGATCAGAATGGTCGGCCTGAGGCGCATCACTTCGTCAACGTCGAGCTTCCAACAATCGCCCACCTTTGGAAGCCGTCCGACCGGCGCCACGTCGTGGCACCATTTGCTGACGCCGACCAGATCGCCCCGCGCGCCCAGCGACACTAGAATCGACGTGACGCTCGGCGCCAGAGAAACGATTCGCTGGCGCGAATTGTGCCTAGGGAAAGGCATCTGCCTTCGATTCTACTCGGCCGTGTCGCAATTCACCCAAGCCACTTGGCTTGTCATTCGGCTGTGGTCCCGAGAGCTTAGTATTGTAAAATCCGGGCATGAATCTCCGAGGTGTTTTCGCCCCGCTTACGACGCCGTTTGGCCCGGACGGCGGCGTCGCGCTCGACCGTCTGCGCGAGAACATCGCGCGCTACAACGAAACGCCGCTCGCAGGCTACGTGCTCAACGGCTCGACCAGCGAGTCCGTGCTCCTGCTTTGGAGCGAGGTTTATCGCGTCTGGGAGACGGGAAAGGAAGCCGCCGCGCCCAGGAAAGTTCTGATCGCGGGCACCGGCGCCGAATCGACCGCGGAAACGATCGAGCATACAGCTCGCGCCGCGGCGCTCGGCTTCGACGCCGCGCTCGCGCGCACACCCAGCTTCTACAAACCCGCCATCAACGACGACATGCTTGCCGAGCACTACATTCGTGTCGCGGACGCCGCGCGCATCCCCGTGCTCATCTACTCCGTTCCCGTTTTCACGCACGTGACCGTCCAGGCATCGCTGATTGCGCGCGTCGGAGCGCATCCCAACATAATCGGCATGAAGGACAGCTCGGGAGACGTGGAAGGCGCCGCCAAAATCATTGCCGCCGCTCCCAAGGAATTTCAGACTCTCGTGGGATCCGCGAGCACGTTCTACGATTCGCTCGAGCGCGGCGCGTGCGGATCGATTCTCGCCGTCGCGAATGCCTTGCCGGAAATGTGCTGCGAAATCTGGCAGGCCTTTCAGAGCCGCGAAGCGGAACGGGCCCGCGGGCTTCAGCAAAAACTGACGGCCGCCGGGAAGTTGTTCGGTCCGCAATACGGCATCGCCGGCCTGAAATACGCGCTCGACCGTCGCGGCTACTACGGCGGCCCTCCGCGGCCTCCGCTTCTACCCGTCAACGAAGCAGGCCGGCGCGAAATCGACGCCATGCTCGACGGCCTCCTTTCGGAAGCAGCCGCCCGCCGCTGACAGCTCGCCGAAATTGTCTCTACGGAGCTTGAGTGCAAGTGTGTTGCGACCTTACCAAGCGGGCCGCTTCGGGAGTGCGGCTGCTTGTCGACCCTGAGCGCAGCCGAAGGGCTGCCACTTTCCGTGATTTCACAGAGTGGCCAACGCCGGCGGGAAACGTGAATCGCGCGGTCCCTTCGCACATCCAAAACGGAGGCCATTCAGGCCAACCGAAATGGTACCGTCCGTCTCGCTTCGAAGACTGCCAAACACTGCGTGCGACAAGCGGCCTTGCCGCTTACGTTTGCCTTCTGGCGCGTCTAACCAACGGATGCGCGTTGACTCCCGGAAACCTCGCCCGAATACTGCCCGTTGTTGTCCATGCTGTTGTCCATGGGACGAGCGGCAGGTATCATGATCTCCTCGATGGAATCGCACTGTCTCCCGTTCCGCGAAATCCCTCACACCACGGGGCTGTTTTCCACCTTTCTCGAAGAATTTGATCGCGTTTCGTCCTACTACGCGCACCCGCCAACGGCCGAGGGCATTCTCGATTCCGCACATGAAGTCCGGCTTGATCGCGAAACGCGGCGCGCCGTCGTCGAAATTCTTCGCGAGCAGAACGCGCGCTTCGCCGCCGGCGAAGATGCCAGGGCGAATCTCGATCGTCTTGAGGCAGGAGCCGTCGCGATCGTCACCGGCCAGCAGGTGGGCCTCTTTTCCGGTCCGCTCTATAGTTTCTTCAAAGCCGTCTCCGCCATTCGCTTCGCCGAGGAAATTACCAGGCGCGGAGTCGATGCCGTTCCTGTTTTTTGGCTCGCCACGGAAGACCACGACCTCGCCGAAGTCGATCATTCGTTCTGGCGCACGCGTTCCGGATTGACGCGCTACGAGTTGCCGCACACGCCGGAAGTGGAAGGGAAGCGGGTCGGCGAAATCGTTTTCGGCCAGGCCATCGCAGCGATCCGTGAGGAAGCGTCCGCGAGTCTCGAAGGACCGTTCGCCGGCAAGATTGCGAGCGCGCTCCGGGAATCGTACACGCCATCCGATACGTACGGATCGGCCTTCGGAAAGCTGCTGGCGCGTGTGCTGCCGGGCCGTGGCCTCATTTTCATCGATCCCCTTGACGCGCGCCTCCACCGCTTCGCCTCCAACGTCTTTCGTCGCGCGCTCCACGATGCGGATGAGCTTCGCAGCGCGCTCGAAGCCCGCTCCAAGGAACTCGAGTCCAACGGTTTTCACGCGCAGGTTAAAGTTGCGCCCGGCTCGACCTTACTTTTCTTCAATGTCGACGGCCGGCGTCATCCTGTTCGCAGTCACGACGGCAAATTCATCGCGGGCGAATCGGAATTCAGTCTCGACGACCTTCACGCCGCGATCGAATCTACGCCGGAAGCCGTCACGCCCAGCGTTCTTCTTCGCCCCGTCGTGCAGGACTCGCTGCTCCCCACTGCCGCCTATATTGGCGGTCCCGCCGAGGTCGCCTATCTGGCGCAGGCGCAGGTGGTCTACAAAAAAATCCTCGGACGCATGCCTGCGATTCTGCCGCGCTCGAGCTTCACGCTCGTCGAGTCGCCCGTCGCCCGCGTTCTTTCAAAATACGGCCTCGATTTGCGCGACGTCTTTCGAGGCCCGCAGCACGTCCGCGCCGTCATGGAGCAGAAGGCAATTCCCAACGCGCTCGCTCGCCGTTTCGAGTCCGACGAGGAGAAATTGCGCGCCATGCTAAAATCCTACGCGGACTCGATCGAGAAGCTCGATCAGACGCTGCTCGGCACTCTTGAGGCCATCGAAGAAAAGATGCTCTACCAGTTCACGAAGCTGAAGGAAAAAGTCGGGCGCGCGGAAAATTTCCGCACCGGCGTTCTCGACGATCACCAAGCTGCCATTTTCGACTCTCTCTACCCGAACCACGAACTCCAGGAGCGCACCCTCTCTGCGCTGCCGTTCCTGGCTCTTTACGGCCCGGAACTTCTGGACGAATTGACGCGTCTCTCTTCGATTTCGGATTCAACCGGCGGCCGCTCCTGCACCCGCCAGCACCACGTCCTGTTGCTGTAGCGGACCGGCCCAACTGGGAAGGTTGTCATTCGGATTGGAGGGCGCGGCTTTCTTTTCCGTCTCGCGGCTGCGGGACGTTCGGCCCATGGAGAAGAATCCCCGGTGTCTCCTTTGCCGCTTCGTGACACCGATCACGCCTCGGCGTGATCCGTACTCTTCGCCCGTCCTCGTTTCCCTCGTGCTAGAATTATTCGGTTTGCATAATCCATTCGCCACGCCGTTGGAGGCTGAGAATGAAGATCACACCGGGAAAGCAAAAGGGACTCGAAGCGGTATCCGATTCGCGCGGCGTGATTGCCGCCGCCGCAATGGACCAGCGCGGCTCGCTGAAGAGCGCGATCGCCAAAGAAAAAGGAATCGACAAGAAAGAAGTCACGCCGAAGATGCTCGAGGAATTCAAGGAACGCCGTCGCGCAGCGTCCTGACGCCCTACGCCAGCGCGATTCTGCTCGATCCCGAGTATGGCCTTCCGGCCGCGCAACGCGCGCGCCAAGAACGCCGGCCTGCTGCTGGCCTACGAAAACAGCGGCTACGACAACACACGTCCGGGCCGCCTGCCCGACCTCCTCGATGTCTGGTCCGTCCGTCGTCTGGTCGAAGCCGGCGCCGACTGCATCAAGATTCTGCTCTACTACACGCCGTTCGATCCGCCCCAAGTCAACGAGATCAAGCATGCCTGGGTGGAACGCATCGGCGCGGAGTGCACCGGCGCCGACGTTCCCTTCTTCCTCGAATTTGTCGGCTACGAGGAGGGCGGAGACGAGAAGGGAATCGAATTCGCGCGCAAGAAGCCGGAGATCGTCACGCGCAGCATGGCGGAATTTTCGAAGCCTCAGTACGGCGTGGACGTTCTCAAAGTGGAAGTGCCGGTCAACATGGCTTTTGTTGCGGGCACGAAGGCCTGCAAGGGCGAATCCGCGTACACGCGCGAAGAAGCCAAAGAACATTTCCGCAAGGCCGCCGCGGCCGCGAAGAAGCCGTTCATCTATCTTTCCGCCGGCGTCGAGCAACGACACTTTTACGGAAACGCTCGAGCTCGCCGCGAAGACCGGCGTGAATTTCTCGGGCGTTCTCTGCGGACGCGCCACCTGGAAGGAAGGCATCCCCGTTTACGCCAAGCAGGGCGTGAAGGCCCTGGAGGACTGGCTCGGCGACCAAGGCGTGAAAAATATCAAGAACGTGAACGACCGCCTGAAAGCAGCCAAGCCCTGGTTCGCGTTCTACGGCGCCACATCGCCCGCCGCCGTTGTCGCCGACTAAGAGCGGTCGCTTTAGCCACAGACAAACACAGAGAAACGCAGGTAAGCAAAAATGCGTGGAAAGCGGCCGCCTCGTCGGTCACCCAGGCCGATTCGGCGACCTTTAACCACAGATCCTTTGTCATTCGGTTTTTCTGATCTGTGTTCATCTGTGTTTATCTGTGGCTTAAGAATTGTGGGACCCGTCCGCATGGCAATTCGCACGATCAAGCTGCGCACCTCGCGCCGCACCGAACTGCAGAACGTCACGGAGCAGATCGCGAAAGCCGTGCGCGATTCCGGCTGCGCCAATGGTGTCTGCCATCTCTACGTCCCGCACACAACGGCGGGCGTGATCATCAACGAAGGCTACGATCCGGACGTTGCCCGCGATATGGAGGGCGCGCTCGACCGGCTCGTCCCCGACAGCCCGCAATTCCGGCACGCAGAAGGGAACTCGGATTCGCACATCAAGACGGCGCTCGTCGGCTCGTCGGAAACCGTGTGGATCGAGAATGGCCGCCTCGCCCTCGGCCGCTGGCAACAAATCTTCTTCGCCGAATTCGACGGCCCCCGTTCCCGCGAACTCCACCTGAAAATCGTCTCCGACCCCGTGTAATCGCGGCAGACGAACCTTGCCGGGCTGAAGCCCGGCGCTACGTTTAAACCTTCATCTCGTCGTGAGCGGAGTCGAAGAGCGCCTATGCGGGTTTTCCCTCGCGTGCAAAGCCTGCAGCAGGCGAATGCACGGCGAAAGAAAACCTGGGGCAATGACATCAAGATGCTTGATCTTAGATGCGTCCTCAAACGGGGCCAAATGGGAAGGTTTGTATGTTGCCTCCGAGGCTCTCACCCTGAGAAAGCTCTCCGCCTGGTGCCGTAACAGGCGAAGAAAACCCACAAAATGAGCGCGGCTTCGACTCCACGCCATCCGTCACTCGAATCACTTCTTCGCGCCTCCGATGGGATAGCCCTGCCAAACATATTCGAGAGCCTCGGGCAGGGTCTGTTGTTTCACGGCGCGGTCGACGTGCCCGGCGTTGCGGGCAAAAACAAACTGGTAATGATAGCCCTTGGCGGCGAGCACTTTGGCCATGTCTTCATTGGCGACCACCCAATCGTGCATGCCGTCGCGCATGACATTCGGATTGAAAAGGTCCCGGTCGCCCACTTCCATCCAGATTCGCAGCGGCTTGGGCGGGCTGTGTGGGGATCAGGTGTTCGTGAAATTCCCATGCGCCGTGCGGAGTCTGCGCGATTGTACGGCCACTGCTGATTGACGTAAGGTGCCCGAATAGGTGAGGACGCGGTGGTAGAGCTCGGGGTGGTACCAGGCCATGATCAAGGCGCAGGAGCCGCCGGAACTGCCGCCCATCGTCGCCCGGCCATCGGGATCCTTGGTGAGCTTCACGTGGTATTTCGCCTCCACCAGCGGCAGCACTTCTTTCTCGACGAACTCCGCATACCGGCCCGACATGGTGTCGTATTCCAGGCCGCGTTCGCTGCCCTGGGCGTCGCCGCCGCCATTGCCGATGGAAATGGCGATCATCACCGGCACCCGGTGCTCGGCGATCAGATTATCCAGCGCCGTGAACAAGCACCGGGTCGGGCCCGTCCGCGCCGACGATGAAGGGCGCGACTGCTGCCCGGGACATATTGTTTGGGGACATAAACCGCCACGCGGCGAGTGTAGGGAGCGGGATGGCTGGTGGTCACCACCAGTTTGGCGGGGTCGGCGGGATCCGGCGTGCCAAAGGTATGCGGCTCCCGCGCGATGCCGGGATAAATCTTGCTGTCCGCCGAGTCTCATGGTGAACTCATACACCGTTCCCTGCGGCACGCCTTCGTGCACCGACATCTCCGGCGCGGGATTGTGAGTGGGCCCGATGATAAAGTTCCCGTCCGCATTCGCCGGAGGGTTGCTGCCATCGGGCAACTCCTTGGCCGTGACATAGCCAGGCGTGTGGGGATCGCGTGTAGGCGGGGTCGGCCGTCTCGTCGCAGGCGCCTGGGCTGATGCCAGCCCCGCACCAGCCGCCAGACCAATCACCAGCGCGATCCTCTGCAAACGGAACATGGGGTTCCTTTCAATGTTGGTGACGTTTGATTCCCGCTGCCCACGGAACCGTCAACGCTAAGCCTCGGCACCGCCCGGTGCCTGCCGCGGCCCGTGAATCGGGTGAGCTTTGCAAATCTGAATTTCAGGCCGCATTCTCCAAGTGTACGATAATGATCGACGAAGAGGCATCACGTGCCCCGTAGATCATTCACCGTTGAGCAGGTTCTGACCCTGCTTGCAGAAACGCCGCCGCGTATCGCCGAGATAACGGCCGGTTTGGTGCCAGCTCAGTTGCATAGTCCCCCTGGTCCCGACGAGTGGTCCGCCAACGATGTGCTCGCCCATCTGCGTGCGTGTGCCGACGTTTGGGGCGGCTGCATTGCCACCATAATCGCCCGGGACACGCCGACCTTGCGGGCAGTCAATCCCCGTACTTGGATCAAGAAAACGAACTATCCCGAACAGAAATTTCAGCCCTCGTTCCGCGCTTTCACGAGGCAGCGCGCCGGCCTACTCGCAGCATTGCGACGATTAGACCGCAAAAGTTGGTCACGCAAAGCAATCGTTACCGGGGCCGGAAGCATACTCCAACGGACTGTGCTGACCTATGCGACGCGGCTGGCAGGACATGAACGGACCCACCTGAAACAATTTAAGCGCATTGTGAATACGATGCGCATGGAACAATGACGGCCGATCCCGAAGTGCAGGGCTCGGGAGCATCGACTGGGATAAGCTCTGGTACAAGCCGGAGGGGAAAATGAAAAGCAAAATTCTGTGGACCGCAGGAATGGCGGCGATGCTGGCGTTTTGTGGGCCGCCGGTGAGGGCGCAGGAGGGCCCGGTTCCCAAGACGATTGCCGCGAGTGTCGGCGACGCGCTGCAGTATGCGCAAGGGGAATTTCTTTCGGTGGCAGAGGCGATGCCGGCGGAGAAGTATTCGTTCACGCCGAGTGTGAAGGGCGGGAATTTCGAGGGGGTGCGGTCTTTCGCCGAGCAGTGAAGCACGTGGCGTGCGCGAATTTCGCTTTCTTCGACGAGATCGAAGGGAAAACTCCGCCGCAACATTGCGAAAAAGGCGGGCCATCGAAGGCGCGGACGAAGCCTGAGCTGATCGCGTACTTGAAGGAGTCGCCGCGCCGAACACGAAGCTGGGATTGGCGGTGACAGCCGTGTGGCACGTGACGGATCACTACGGACAGATCGTCGAGTACCTGCGAATGAACGGGATCGTGCCGCCGGACACGCAGCGGACGCCGCTGAAGGTGCGGTGAGCCTCCGGCGTTACATCACGCTGCTTCATTGAGCAGTATGTTTGCGACGTGGAGAGATGCGGTTATCCCGCGCAGCGACACGCGTCACCTCCCCGACAGCGCGCGGACATTCGAACCGGGCACGGGTTGCGCCACGCGAGGCGCCTTCTGTACACTTTTGCGGCCTGAAACGAAGGGCTTGTGGCTCGGAACGTTTTCAACGGGAGAAGTCATGTCATTATTGGTAGTTGGATCGATGGCGTTCGACGCGATTGAAACGCCGTTTGGCAAGGTGGACCGCACCGTGGGGGGCGCGGCCAGCTACTTTGCGCTGGCGGCGAGGTATTTCGCGCCGGTGCGCGTCGTGGCGATTGTCGGTGAAGACTTCACGGACAAGGAAAGGGCGATCTTTCGCGGGCGCAGGATCGATCTCACCGGCGTGGAGCAGGCGCAAGGAAAAAGCTTCTTCTGGGCCGGCCGCTACAGCCAGAACATGAACGAGCGGACGACGCTCGCGACGGAGCTGAACGTCTTCGCGAACTTCAATCCGACGCTGCCCGATTCCTATTGCGATTCGTCGTTCATTTTTCTTGGCAATATCGATCCTACACTGCAGCGGTCGGTGCTGACTCAGGTGCGCTGCAAGCCGAAGGTGATCGGCCTCGACACCATGAACTACTGGATCGAGCGGACGCCCGCCGAGCTGCGCGAGACCCTGAAGCATACCCAAATCCTGATGATCAACGACGACGAGACGCGACAACTCACTGGCGAGCACAACCTGCTCCGCGCGGCGAAGCACGTCTTCAAACTGGGGCCGCGAACGCTCGTCATCAAACGCGGCGAGCACGGCGCGCTGATGGTTCACGACAAGTTTATTTTTTCCGTCCCCGCGTTTCCGCTGGAAGAGGTTCACGACCCGACGGGCGCCGGCGACAGCTTTGCCGGCGGATTCATGGGTTATCTGGCGGGCGCGGGCCGCGTGAACGACGAAACCCTGCGGCGCGCCATGGTCTATGGATCAGTTCTCGGCAGCTTCGCCGTCGAGCGTTTTGGCGTCGAGCGGCTCACGCGCCTGAAGAGAGCCGAGATAAACAAGCGCGCGCACCTGTTCTCGAAATTGACGGCGTTCAAGCTGTGAGGGTCGCGGAACGCAGAATACGGATTGCGTCGGCACAGCTTGAAAGCCATGCCTAACCCAGCGGCCGAAGCCGGCACTACGGCACGCTTGCGGCACAGACTCTGAAATCGAGCCCTGACACAAAGCGCGCGTTTAGATTTCTTTCAGGGGGGGGTTGAATTGCCGCGTCGCAAGACGACAGATCAACACGAGAATCAGAACCAGGTGCCGGCCCGGTAGCGGCGATACTGCTCTCCGAACGCTGCTTCGAGAACTTTCTCCTCTCGTTTCACGCGAGAAATCTGGAAGGAGTAGAGCACCACGAAAAGCGCGAGCGCGGGCCAGTTGCCGAGCGCGATGAACAGGCCCACATAGCCGATTCCGCCAAACAGATAAACGGGATTGCGGAATTTGGAGTAAAGGCCCGTCGTAACGAGCTTTCGAGCCTGCGCGCTGACCGAAAAGGAAGATCCAAGCTGCACTCGCGCGAGACCCCACAGGAAAATCCCGATCGCGGCGATGGTCATGCCGATCCAGAAGCGCACGCCGTAATCGCGCTGCCAAACCACGAACACGGTGAACGCAGTCAAAATGAACGCGTCGATGTAACGGACGATCCGACTGAGAAATGGCGAACTGTCAACGCGACGAGCGGCCCTGTCGTTCATATCGATTGGCGAAACTGGGAGATTCCGTCCCGCGAGCCTTGGCTAGAATCTATTCTGACGGGCCACTGGAAGTCAACGCGGGCGACCTCGCGCGGGCCAACCTTTCTTTTCTCGTCGGAATCCGAGTTGACGGGTTGCGCGCCGGGATGCTATCAATTCCTTTCCGTGTGCTAAGGGATTCGCGGATCGCCGTTTTCTCGTTTCATTTTTGCAGGCGTTCAAAAGGGGCTCTCGGACGCGCTCGGAGCTTGCACGTCGCTGCCCGCAAATCGGCGGGCAGGCTGCCGCCGGGCGCGATCTTCCCGGCCGCTGGTGCCATTCCAATTGATTTGCCTGGATCCAGGTTTCATGCGTTCATGACGAGCATGCCCAAGCCCGTCTCCGCGGGCCGGGGGCTGGAGTGTGCGGAAGGCGACGCTGGCGGGTGGGGTTCAACGTAGTTGACAGGAGGGCGGGATTGATGTGCCTGCGGTGGGCCGCGCGCTTGGCGGTGGCCGGTGCTCTATGCCTTGTGTCGGGCTGCGGCAGCAGCACTCCCGCGCTCAATCCTACTCCTCAGATCACCGGACTTTTCCCCTCGGAAATCACCGCGGGAAGCCAGGCGTTCACGCTATTCGTCAGCGGGACGCAATTCCTGAGCACTTCGACCGCGCAGTGGAACGGTTCGAACCGCCCAGCCGTGTTCAATCAGGCGAGTACGCAACTAGCGGTTTCCATCACAGCCGCGGACGTTCAAAACGCGGGACTGGGGGAAGTGACCGTCACAAGCCCCGCGCCGGGCGGCGGCACGTCTCTCGCGGTCTCGTTCTTGATCAATCCCGCGCACGGTGACGGCCCGACGATTACGTCGCTCTCACCTTCAAATGCGGCATTGAATGGTCCAGCGTTTACGCTGACCGTGAATGGAGCCAATTTCTCGCCGAGCGACTACGTCACATGGAACGGCGGGTTGCGAGAGACATGCCCGCCCCCGAATTCGGCCTGCAGCTCGACCCAGCTTACCGCGCAAATCCTGGCGAGCGATCTGACGCAGCAGATGACGGCCGGCGTGGCGGTGCACACGTCCCAGCTCGGAGTCGCGTCGCCATCGGTTAGCTTTCAGGTTGGAAACGCGCCGAGCAGCAACGCAAGGTTTCCGCATATAATTTCGATCAACGCGCAGGGCGGCGCCGCCGATGGCCTGAGTTCGTCGCCAGCCGCGAGCGCAGACGGGCGCTACGTGGCATTTTATTCGGAAGCGAAGAATCTCGTTTCGGGCAGGATGCCCGGCGGAACAATCTCCGGCGGAACATCGGGGAACGTCTTCGTCCGAGACACTTGCTTGGGCGCGACCGCTTGCGTGCCGCACACGGTTGCGGTTGACGTAGGCTCCGCCGGAGGGACGCCGAACGCATCCGGCGCGGACCAGGTGGCCATCAGCGCGGATGGGCGCTACGTCGCGTTCACATCGAATGCGACGAACCTCGTACCGAACACGGCGGCGAGCCAGCCCGTGCCCCGGGTCTTTCTCCGCGATGTTTGCATGGGAAGTTCCGCGCCGGTGGGATGCTCGCCGCAGACCGAGCTCGTTTCGGTGAATGCTGACGGACAAGCGATGGACGGCGCGCAGCCAACGGTCAGCGCAGACGGACGCTTCGTTGCCTTCACGGTTCCAATGACTCCGGGCAACCCCAGTTCACTCGTTATGGTGCGCGATACGTGCCACGGCGCGACCGCAGCCGCCGGCTGCACGCCGCGAACAGTCGTCGCTTCCGTGAATGACGCGGGAGTGAATTTCGTCGACCCCGGCGCGCAGCCTGTGATTTCGGCTTCCGGGCGGTATGTTGCGTTTGCGAGCACCTCGCACGGGGCAGAGCACTCGCAGATTTTATTGAGGGACACGTGCCTGGGCTTGAGCGCGTCCGAGTCGTGTGCGCCTTCGACCGCGCGCGTGTCGGTTGCGCCGGACGGGCAAATCGCAAACGCGGACAGCGGTTTGCCGTCGATCAATGCCGACGGGCGCTTCATCGTCTTTGAGTCCGCGGCTTCTAACCTCGCTGATGTTTCCGCAGCCGGGCGGCAAATCTATCTGCGAGATACTTGCGCGGGTCCAACGGCGCCTTTCGGATGCCTGCCAGCGACGACGCCGATCTCGAGCAGCGACACTCTGACGGCAGATGCCGCGGGCAGCTACTCGCCGGCGATCAGCGCGTCCGGGCGATACATCAGCTACATCGTGCAAACGGTGACTCAGAAAGCGACGCCCGCCTCGGCGACGACAGGCTACGTCGTGGTTTACGATACGTGCTTCGGAGCGCAGGGCCCCTGCTCGCCGCATTCAGTCGAATTGCCGGTCGCAAGCTCGCGGGGAGGTGAATCTCCGCTGATCGGAGACATTCGCATGCGCGTGCCGGTCACGAACGACGGCCGGTTTGCCGCGTTCTTTACGCACCAGACGTTGCGCGGGCTGCACACCAGCGGCTTTGGCGACGTGTTCCTCACAACCACGCCCTTCCAGGCGCAACAGTAGCGTTCGTCCAAGCGACGTCTGCCGGCGGGCGGTTACGAGGCGTTTAACTCTTAATTCGCAACTCCAAACTGTTAACTTGTCTTCGCTTCTCAGACTTTTTATCCTCGATATGCGAGATGCCTCAGCCCGTTAAACCTCCTGCGCTACATCACGGCGACGCTGTCCGACTCCTTTCGCTGGCGAGTCCGGTTGACGAAACGCAGCTCGAACGCGGCTGCGCTGAACTCAAACGCCTCGGCTATGCCCCGAAGTTCGATCGCGAGACCGTTCTGGCGCGCGACAGCTTTTTCGCCGGTCCGGCTCCGCGGCGCCTGCGCGCATTGAAAGAAGCGTTGACCGAAACGGACACAAAAGCCATCTTTTGCACGCGCGGCGGCTACGGCTCGAACTATTTGTTGGATCAGATTTCCGCTGTCGAGCCTCCGTCCGCCAAGATCCTGCTCGGCTACAGCGACATCACGTCCCTTCAAGTTTTCCTGTGGCAAACGTTGCGTTGGGTCACCTTTTACGGCCCGATGGTCGCTTCGGGCTTCGACGAGGGCGTCACGAGTGGATTTGATTGGAATTCGTTCAGGGCGGCGGTGAGTCAGAACGCCGCCGGATGGTCCATCGATCTGCAGGGCGAGGCTCTCGTCGCGGGGAGCGCGGAAGGGATTCTGCTTGGGGGGTGCCTGACGCTGCTGGAAACGACGCTAGGCACTCCGTGGGAAGTCGATACAACGGATGCGATTCTGGTGCTCGAAGATCGCGGCATGAAGCCGTATCAGGTAGACCGCGCGCTGATGCATCTAAAGCAGGCTGGAAAATTTCGCGGCGTCAGCGGGATCGTTTTGGGAGAATTTCCCGAGTGTGCTCCGCCAGATGGCGGCGAAAGTGTGCGCGACGTTTTGCTCCGTATTCTCGCGGCCGCCGGGCGGGATGCCGGTCGCTTGCCGGTACTTTTCGGCGCACCAATTGGCCATACGCCACGGCCCATGTTGACACTGCCGCTTGGCGTTCGCGCGAGACTGACGGCTTCGGCGCCGGCTGCCGAAAACAGTAGTGGGCGGCTCGATATTCTCGAGCCCGCAGTGATCTGAAGTTTTTCCTGGATTCGTTCGCAGAATCCTGCGCGAGGGATAGATGGAGCACATTCATTTGCTCGGCATAGCTGGCGCCGCGATGGCACCGGTGGCAGGCATGCTGAAGGAGCGCGGTTATCACGTGACCGGCTCCGATAAAGGCGTGTACCCGCCGGCCTCGACGCTTCTCACCGCGCTGGGCATTCCCTGGAACGAAGGTTTTTCAGCGCAGAATCTTCAGCCTGCGCCGGACTTGGCCGTGGTCGGCAACGCGATTTCGCGCGGGAATCCCGAGCTCGAACACATACTCGACGAGAAGATTCCGTACTGTTCGATGCCACAGATTCTCGAAAAATATTTCATTCCGGGGCGCACCTCGATCGTCGTCGCCGGGACGCACGGCAAGACGACCACCACGGCCATGCTCGCCTGGATTTTTCACGTGGCTGGACGGCGCCCCGATTTTCTGGTGGGAGGCGTGGTCCCGAATTTCGGGGATCGCAGTTACGGGCTCGGGGGGGGCAATGAATTCATCGTCGAAGGCGACGAGTACGACACAGCATTCTTCGACAAAGCGCCGAAATTTCTGCACTACCATCCGGACGAGTTGATTCTCACGTCGCTTGAATTCGATCACGCGGATATCTATCCCGATTTGGAATCGATCGCCCTGCAATTCCGTCGATTGGTAAATCTGGTGCCGCGGCGCGGCCGGATTCTCATTTGGGGAGAGTCGCGCGAGTTGAAAGACACCGTCGCGAAGGCATTTTCTGCCGTCGAGACATTTGGCCTGACGCCGGAATGCGATTGGCAGACGGGAGATGTGCTATGGAACGATTCGGCGACTGAGTTCCGTGTTGCGCGTGGCGGCAGGGAAGTGGCGCGAATTCGGATGCCGCTGGCGGGGAAGCACAACGTTCTCGA
This sequence comes from uncultured Acidobacteriota bacterium, assembly GCA_963753475.1. Classification (GTDB taxonomy): domain Bacteria; phylum Acidobacteriota; class Terriglobia; order Acidiferrales; family UBA7541; genus Palsa-295. Next base: position 19,979 of record CAVWCN010000012.1, on the reverse strand, counting down.
CGCGCTCGCTGCGGTTGCATTGGCGCATGGCCGCGGAATCGAGCGCGGCGCTATCGAGCGGGCCCTGGGGAGTTTCGAGAGCGTCCGGCGGCGCATGGAAATCAAGGGCGAGGCGAACGGCGTTCTGGTGGTCGAGGATTTTGCGCATCATCCCACAGCGATTCGCCTCACGCTCGAAGCGGCGCGGACACGCTGGCCCGGCCGCAGAATCTGGGCCGCCATCGAGCCTCGCTCGAACACAATGCGCCGGCGAGTCTTCCAAGACGTTTTGCCGGACGCGCTGGCGATTGCCGACGGCGTGATGATCGGGCCGGTGAATCGGGCACAATTGCTGTCGGAGGAAGACCGCTTTTCGCCCGAAGCGTTGACGGAAGCGTTGCGAAAAAGGGGACGCGTCGCAGAGGCGTTTCAATCCTCCGCCGAAATTGCGGACGATCTCTCCGAGCGCGTCCGTGCCGGCGACCTCGTGCTCGTAATGTCGAACGGTAGCTTCGACGGCCTGTGCTCGAGGGTGCTCGACAAGCTCAACGCGATTCGAGTTCGCCCGTGATGCGCGGCGAACGGCTGTCGCGGTTTCGGTTGTTGCTGCCTGCGCTCCTCGCGCTGGCGCTCGCGCGTCCAGCGGCTGCGGTCATCAAATATCGTGTTTCACTCGAACACCCCGAAAGACACAATTTTCAGGTGACAGTCAGCGTCCCGGCGGGGAATAAGGACATCGTGGCTGCAATGCCCGCCTGGAACGCGCTGTATCAAATCCGTGATTTCGCCTACCGCGTGCGTTCGTTGGCCGTGCTCGAGACGAATGGGAGCGAATCGCACGCGCAGGTTCCCGAGGAACTCGACAAGCAGACCTGGCTGCTTTGCCACTGCGCTTCGCTGAAGAATCGCCCGCCTGCGATCACATTCCAGTATTCGGTCGAATGGGACGATCCGGGCCCTTTCGATTCACAGCTCAACCAGCATCACTCTTTTCTAAATCTTGCCGAAGTCCTGATGTATGTCCCCGACCAGCGATCCGTGCCCGTTGAGATTCAATTCGATAATGTTCCTGCGGATTGGAAAGTGATCGCGGAGCTGCGCTCCGGTCCAACACCGGATTCGTTCGTCGCGCCCGATTACGACGCGTTGGTTGACGCGCCCGTCGAAGCGGGGAGGTTCGACGAGTTCGATTTCGATAGCGCCAGCGCCCATTTCCGCGTGGCCGTCGATTCCCGCGGCTACAACAGGACGCGCCTCGAAGATTACCTGCAACGCATCACGGGTTACGAAACGCGCCTCATGGGCGGCGCGCCGTTCAAGGAATACACGTTCCTGCTGCACATCGGGTCGTTTCCTGAAGCGGGCGAGGGAGGGATGGAACACGCGGACTCGACCGCCATTTCGGCGGATTCGGTTGAGGAGTTGATGAATCTGTGCGCTCACGAGTTTTTTCACGCGTGGAACGTGAAGCGGATTCGCCCGCAGGCGCTGGAACCCGTCGATTACACGAAGGAGCAGTACACTCGCGTTCTCTGGTTCGCGGAAGGGGTGACCAGCACCTACGCGGCGTACACGCTGGAGCGGACGGGACTCTGGTCGAAATCGCAGTTCTACGGCGACCTCGCTTCGCAAATCACGGACCTCGAGTCGCGGCCCGCACGGCGATGGCAAAGCGTTGAGGATTCGAGCCTCGACGCCTGGCTGGAGAAGTATCCCGAATACAACGCGCCCAGTCGCAGCATTTCTTACTACGATAAGGGCCAGATTCTCGGCGTTATGCTCGACCTGGCCATTCGCGACGCGACCGATAACCGGAAATCGCTGGACGACGTGATGCGGCTCATGGATGACGAGTACGCGAAAGCGGACAAGTTCTACAGGGGCGACGAGGCGATTTGCGCCGCGGTGGAGAAGGTCGCCAGCGCCAATTTTGAGGGTTTTTTTGGCCGGTACGTCGCGGGCGTCGACGAAATCCCGTATGGCAAATTTCTGTCGAGCGCTGGACTGGAGCTGAAGCCGGGAGCGAGTGCCTACTCGATCGTCGAGATTCCTCATCCAACCGAAAGGCAGCGGCGCATTCTTGACGGACTGCTGCACGGCACGACGAATCCATGAGTATCTCGCCGTCCGTCGAGACCGCCCTCACACAATCCGTGCACCTTGGCGGCACGGCTCGAAGCGAGACCGCGATCCAGACACCTCGATTTCCATGATCCGCGCCATCTTTGTTTTCGCCTATATAGCGCTCGCCATGGTGCTCCTGCTTCCGTGGCTGATTTTGTGGACGCTCATCACGAAAGATCCGGGCGCGATGTACAGCACGGCCATGCGCGCAATTCGTTTCCTGCTGCGGATCGTGGGAGTTCGCGTGCACGTGGAAGGCCTGGAGAACATTCCGCCGAGCGTTTGCATTTTTGCGGCGAACCACATTTCGGCCATCGACCCCCTGGCGTTCATTCCCGCGATTCCTCGCCGCGTGGCGATCCTGGTGAAGCAGGAGCTGTTTCGCGTCCCGCTGCTCGGTGCAGCGATGAGGGCGGCGCAATTCGTTCCCGTAGATCGCGCCGACCGAGAATCGGCGGCCGCGAGCCTCGATTTGAGTGTGGCGTGTCTGAAGGACGGGCTGTCGTTTGCCGTTTATCCAGAAGGGACGCGCAGTCCCGACGGGCGTCTGCGGCCGCTCAAAAAGGGAGCGTTCATCATGGCGGTTGAGGCGGGCGTGCCGATCGTGCCCGTCTCGATCGCGGGAGCGCAGAAAATCATGCAAAAGGGAAGCTGGAAAATTTCGGGAGGAGACGTTATGGTCCGCTTCGGGCTGCCTGTGGACGGATCCGGCTATACGCTCGAGAGCCGCGACGAGTTGCGAGAACGGATCGAATCGCTGATCGCTGCAGGACTCCCGGAAGAACAGCATCCTGCGGCGAAGACTGCGTGATTGGTTTGCGCGACGTCCGGCGGTTGGGTGCTCGCAAGAGTTGAGATAGAGGGCGCAGCAAGCAGCGCCCCACGATGAATTCATTCCGCGGAGGGCTGCGGCGGAGCTGGAGCGGGACTGGGGCTGAATGCCTTCAGCCCGGTCAATTCCGACGTGACCTTTTCCCATTTCTTCTTGTTCTTCTTCGTGGTGAACGGAGCGTTCGGATCTTTGTAGAAATCCAGCACAGCCGACCGAAGCTCGGGAGTAACCTCCGCGAAGTGAGTTTTGGTCAAGCGGTCAAGCAAGTCGGCATAGGTTTCGTCCGCGAGAGGATATTGTCCCGGTCCCGTGTCGCTGCCTGTGTCGAGGTTGTCATTCGTAATGCCCGGACCATTTGTGCTTTCTTCGTTATGGAGTTCTTTCTCGTAGCGCTGAAGCGACGCGTTGAAACTGGCCATGAACAGTTGTTCGGTTTGCGGCGTCGGCGTGCGGAAAGAGAGCGCGCGAAACGGCCCGATTTTCGGGATCAGCCGGATCAGGAGAGCCAAGAGCCTGGAGAGAAATCCAGGCCGCTTGTAATCGTGGCCCCAGTGCTGGTTGTAGCTCGCCCGCGAAATGTGGTACAGAAAACGCTTGCGCGTCATTCCCGGAATTTCCTTCTGGATTTCGTCTTTCTTGATTTCCCAGGCAGCCTTCGTCATAGTTGGAATCACGGCACTGACGCCGCTCCGGTACGTTTCGATCGCCAAATCGAGATTCGAGAAAACGTCGCCCAACTTCAATCCGTAAGTCTCCTCGAAGGCTTTTTCAAGCAGCGGTCGCGCGACCTGGAATCCGATGCGATCCTGATAGTCGTCGGAGGCGTAGCGGCCGCGTGCCACCTGAAGGACATCGAAGCCAAACTCCGTCTTCAAGTGCGCGGCGGGATCTTCGTCATACATAACGACGTTGCCATACTTTCGTTTTAGTTTTGGGTACAGCAGCGGCACGGAGAGATTCACCGCCAGCCTGTGGCCTTCATTGTCAGCCGCATAGTGCGCAAGCGCGCCGCGAAGCAAGGCGTTCACGAAATCGGCGGTACGCACATAATGAACGAGATTGGTGAAGAATCTGCTGCCGAAAGGGAAGTAACCCATGTCCTGAATCACGGACCCGCCGTAGGCGTAACCGTGAGCCGTGCGCAGTTCCGGTCCGGTCGCATTGGGAAAACGTTGCAGAAGGAGCGGTCTGAGCGCGACGTCCCACGCGGCATCGATGATGGCCTCGTGCGTCAGTTCGGAATATGCATTGCAGTTCAAGGTGGCCAGGAGCAGGCACGCGAACGCAAGTGCAGCGATGATCGCACGGCCACGCGGCGCGATTGCCCGCGTTCCCGGTCCAGACAAGGTCGCACGTTTGCCATTGGCGTGGGCATTCGCTCGGGCACGGGTCGTTTTCTGACGGTTTCGGCCGTGGCGAGCGATCAAGGTTGGGTCCCGAGATCAGCTGCGTGCGCGACTGCAAGATCGACGACGTTGTGATACCGCTCCATCGGGTCCGCTCCCGGCTGAGGCTTCTGGCCAAACAGGTTTGCTTTCACCGCTGCTTGAAATTCGGGTGTTTTTTCCCGGTCGTGCAGGGCCTGAATTTGTTTCGGCAGCGCCGCGAGCTTTTGCCAGAAGGCGCTCAGCTCGCTGTAAGCGGTGTCGGGGTGATAGGTGATGCGGTCGCCCGTTTGCATGGCGTCGATCAGGGAATCGGGAGTCCAACCCTCCGGCCAGGTTTGGTTGAGGATGTCGTACGTTTCGCGGAGCCGCGTCATTTTTCCGGCGAAGCCGTCGAGCAGTTTTCGTTGGCGCGCGAGCTCTGGTTTGATTTTCACCGCGATGGTGACCGGGGCGGTAGTGCTGAAACTGCGCGTGCGAATGATGGTAGAGAGCGTGTTGCCCTCATAACGCCAGCCTGGCACCCCGTCGCGCTGCACTTCGTGAACCGCGGTTCCATTTATCGTCACCGATTCGGGCGGCCACGAACCCGGAAGGCGCAGTTCGTAGGCGCGGGTTCGAAGCATGCCGGGATAATGCCCCTGCGCGGGCGAAACTTTTGTGGTGAGCGAGGTTCCGTCGCTCGATAAGGTCGACTGAATTTTCGTCCACGCCGCGACACCCTCGCGATAGCCGGGAGTGTTGCCCGCGTCCTCGTACACCGTGTACTCGGACGTCTGGCCGTCTTCCGGCGGAAACACATTCAGAATCAGCGGATCGACTGGTTTTTCGCCGGTGTACCGCATCGGCGGTTCCATCGGGACGATGCTGCCGGCCTTCACGTACACCGGAACCTGGCGAATCGAAAAATCGCGGTTGATCGCGACGGGGCCCCTGAAGTGCCTCCCCGTTTGCCACTCGATCCAATCGCCCTTCGGCAGCCATATCGACATTTTCGCGATGTCCGAGTCTTTTGCAACAGGCTGCGACACTGGAGCGACGAGCATCTCGTTGCCGAACATGTATTCATCACGCCGGTCGTACGCGTCAGGCGCTTCCGGCCAGTCGTAATAGAGAGGGTGCAGAAACGCGACGCCGGTGTCGTAGGTTCGCCGCGATTCGGTGTAGATGTATGGCTGCATTGCGTACCGGAACAGAACATCTTCCGCATCAGGTCGGAGTACGGCTCGGGATAGGCCCAGATGCGGCGCTCCGCGTCCGGATTCTTCGTCGTGTGCGTGCGCAGGATCGGGCTGAAGACCCCGAACTGGATCCAGCGCAGATACAGTTCGGGCTCGATCACGCCGGGCATATGGCCGCCGATGTCGTGGCTCCAATACGCGTAGCCGACGTTCGCCGCTGTCGCGGTGAAATAGGGCTGGAACGCCAGCGAGTCCCAGACCGAAATTGTGTCGCCGGAGAATCCGATCTGGTAGCGGTGATTGCCGAGGCCGCCCCATCGATGAAATAGCAGGGCGCGCTTTCCTTCGCGCTCCTGATCGGTGAAATGAACGTAATTCAGCCACCACGTGGGGTTCACGCCCGGCATCTTCGTGGTCGGTTCCTGCTGCCAGTCGAGCCAGAAGAAGTCGATTCCCTGCCGCTCGAGCGGATGGTGGATAGTTGTCCATGTAATTCGTCGCGAATTTTTTGTTCGTGATGTCGAACGGCACGTACTTCTTCGTGGCCGGATCAATCCCCATGGCGCGGGCCATTTCCGGATAGCGCGTCTCCCAGGGCTGGATGCCGGAAGCGGGATGCATGTTGAGCGTCGTTTTCAGGCCCTGCCGGTGGACCCAGCTCAGAAACGCCGGCGGATCGGGGAATAGCAGCTGTTCCAGGTAGTAGCCAGTCCAGCCGAGACGTGGCCCGATTGATCGACTTCTTGTGCCGCCTAGTGCTGGCCGAACTGTTGGTGCCAGTCCATGTCGATGACGAGCACGTCGAGCGGCACGTCGTGCGTCTGGAATCGTCACGAGCTGCTCGAACTCCGGGTCGGTGTACGCCCAGTAGCGCGACCACCACGCGCCGAACGCGAAGCGCGGCGGCATGGGAATCCTGCCGGCCACGCGCGTGAAATCGTCGAGTGCGCGCCGGTAGTCGTGGCCGTAGCCGAAGAAGTACCAGTCCTGGCGCTCCCCCGGCGGGCGCTGTATCACCCACGGCCAAACGCTTTTCTCGCCTTGCATAAAGGAAAAATCCGCGGAATCGAACAGCGGCCGCGTGCTGTCGTCAACCAGTACCCATCCATCGCGCGAGATCAGACCAGGACCCAGCTTTGTGTTCGAGCCTCTCACCTGATCGAGCGTGCGCGCGGTTCCAAGCAAGTTGCCGGTGTCCTGCATGCCCGGGTGCCAGACAACTTCTTTTCCATCTACGGTGAGCTTGATACTCAAGTTGCCAGGTGAAAATTTGCCGTCCTCTTCGGACTCGGCGTCGTAAGTAAGCGTGAGATCGTCGGTCTTCACCACAAGAGCCCTGAGACCTCCTGCCGTAATGACCGCGCGGGTGAATTTCGGCACCGGCAATTTTCGATTGAGGAAAACGAGCGAGGCGTGATCCTCGAATTTGCCGTCCGCTGACCATTCCATGCGGATGAGCTGCGGCGTCAAAATCGTGAACCGCGCGTGTCCCGCCGTTACGATCGCGTGTGGATCAGCGACGGGGTCGTAGCGTCCCGGCGGGTTGGTCGCCGCGCTTGTCGTGATTGCAGCAAGAAAAACGGCACAGATGACCGCCAGAAATGAGCACCGCGGATTCACGTCGGAGTGAACGCTTCGAGGTTGCATGGAAGCTCCTGAACGATAGCGCCACATTATGAGTTCACGAGGCTGCGCGCACAATTCCGAATTGCTGATTTTTGGGGTCATCGTTCTTCCTGGTATGAAAGGGAATGTGTGCAATATCGCCGCGGCGTCCAGACAGCGCGCAGTTGTGACTCTGGTCGCGGCTTTGCTAAGCTAATCGAACACTTGCTTGGTCGCGGAGAGGTGTCTGAGCGGTTGAAAGAGCTCGCCTCGAAAGCGAGTGTAGGGGAAACCCTACCGTGGGTTCGAATCCCACCCTCTCCGCCATACCTATTCTTTCCTGCATATTACTGCATTCTTGACTCGTTGCTACCTCTGTGCTACCGTTTTCATCATTTATTCGGGATGGTCTCCAGCATGGCCAGCGTCTACGCAAGGTTCAAAGGCCCCCAGGGATGGGAGTATCAGAGGGTTGGAAAAGGCCGCCCACCGAAGGGCGCGAAGTTCCATATTCGCTTCACGCACAAGGCAAGCGGTGCTGGAGTCAACCCTTCGATACTCCGCAGCAAGCCCAGGAAAACGCTGATGGCGTGGCCCTGGCTACCCAAGCCGCTACCCAAGGCCTCACCGTCGCTGAATACCAGGACCAGACGAACGCGGGCCGCACACCGATCAAAGTCGCGGTAGAAAGATTCCTCAAGCTCCACCGCAATGATCGGCCAAAGACGGTTAAGCAATACAATCTCGCGCTAACGCACCTAGTTGCCAATCTTCCGCGTGGCGTGCGGTTCATCAACGACCTGGCCACAGCCGATGCGCTCGACTCCTACGTGCAAACGCTACAAGACCGAAGAGTACGCCGCCAAAACCATCGAGACCCGGATGGGCGTCATCTTCTCGATGCTGAAGGACAACAAGAAGGAAACTGGTGTTGAGTATGCGGCGCAACTCGTCAGCCTGCCGGAACCGTTGCACACGCGGCCCAAAGCCTACGCCGACGACGAGATTCCGAAACTGTTTGACGTCATGACCGCCGAGGAACGCGTGCGTTACCTATTCTTTTTGCACACCGCCTGCCGCGAACAAGAAGTGCAGTACGCCACGTGGGGCGAACATTGACTGGAAACATGGCAAATACCATGTGACAGGTCGCGGCAAAGAAGATGTCAACTTTGTCCCGAAGCATCACGAGGAACGCTGGATTCCGCTGACCACCGAACTGGTTGAATTGCTCAAGGAGCGGAAAAAGAATCCTCCCCATCGCCGCTGGGTTTTTGTGAATGAGGATGGAGACGCGGAGGGCCACTTCCTCCGCAAGTTCAAGGCCATCGCCAAGCGTGCCGGGCTGAACTGCGGAAACTGCAAAACGACGATCCAGCAGGGGAAATATCATCTGCGGAAGCCCACGGAGGTTACCTGTGCCACAAGCCCGGTCTGCGAGAAACACCATCTCCACCGCTTGCGAAAGACCTGCGCGACCCGCTGGCTGAGGAACGGTGTGAACCTGATGGACATCAAGACTTGGCTCGGCCACAAGAGCTTGGAAACCACTGAACTTTATCTGTCCGACACCAAGCACATCGGCTCGGAAATGCAGGCGAACATCGATAGGGCCGGGACTTATTGAGGTCACGCAGCATCCTTGGCGTATTGGCGATCGTGAGAAAACGTATTTTTCTGAACGGATGTCGGGCCGGGCCTTCCGCCTGGTTGTGAGCGGAAGGTGCCTTTTGGGTAGTGGGTCAGTTCCCCGTTTGCGTGTCAACCAGGACACTGACGAGGTCCGAAGATGACCGACTCCCGGGACATCATCTCGAAAGAGGTGAAGAGACTGCGGCTGAGAAATGCCGCGCAGGCAGCGGCGTTTCGGGGACATACGGGTTCTGTGCGGTTCGTGTTTCGGTCGCATCTGCAATGTAGTTGCGTACGGTGACCAGCTCGGGGGCCTCGGCGCCGAATTGCTGGGTGTATGAGGCAGGTGCCGAACCTGTTCCCCTGTGGGAGGAGACATGGCCGTGACCTGTGATGAAGCTAGTCGGCCCGCTTGCCCTTGGCTCGCCGGGGCTTCAACTTGTCCCTGCCCTTAAGATTGAGCGCCACTGCGGCGCGGATTCAGATAGGCCTCCCCATCGACCTTGTCGTCTTTGTGGATGTCGATAGCGCGCCTGACATTCCCATCGAGGCTGGAGTCAAACAGCCCGACGGGGCCTTCAACGCGGCTCCCTTGGCGAATGTCAGCTTGACTTTGTCCTGGTAAGTTTCTCCCGTACAGACGATGCCGCCGTGCGACCAAACGGGAACCCCCGGTGATGTCGCCTTGACCTACTTCCACTCTTCGACGATCTCAGGGTCTGCTAATCCTTGCATCGATTACAGCAGGGGCGGATTCTTCGGGACGGTTTTGCTCATCGACGACTCCAATCTTGGACTTAGTTTGACTGCGCCCAGCCTAGCCCGCAACCTTCGCAACGGAAACGACGCAAACGGAGCCCCCTCTATTCGGACTCTGTAGAATAATCAGTCGCTATGGAACACCCATCGGACATTCCGGAAGTGCTTGGTCCCTACGCCGCGGCGCTCAAGGCGGCGCTCTCGCAGCCCTTTCTGCGGTTGAACTTTGCGACGCTTTGGGTCCGGGACCAGGAGCGGAGCCGCCGGTTCTTCGTGGAAAAACTGAATTTCGAGACCGATTGTAGACGTCCAGATTCCCGGCCAGGGCCGCTGGGTGGTTGTCGCTCCGCCGGCTGCGGGTTGGCTCGCTGAAACGGCCGGCGCGAGCCTGCCCGGGATCGCGCTCGTTGTTCCACCGGAAGGGTCCGCAGAGCACCAACGCATCGGGCAAAACACCGGATTCAGTTTTCTTACCGAACACGCGCGTAGCTTGTTCGAAGCATGGTCGCGACGCGGAGTCCGCTTCCCGCTTCCGCCCATGGAACCTTCCTGGGGAAGCGGGCAGGCGAGGTACGCGGTTTTTGAAGACGTCGACGGAAACAGTTTTTCACTGATTGAGTTCGACGAGGCAACGCGCGCGCTGGAAGGAGAGCGCCGTGCCCGCGCGGCCAGGTTGGAAGCCGAGCGCCAGGCCGCGCACGATCTGGCAATCGCCAAGCAAGTGCAAACGCGTCTGTTTCCGCAGCGCCAGCCGCCGACTCGAACGCTGGTGTATGCGGGGAGTTGCCACCCCGCTCGGACGGTCGGCGGGGATTATTACGATTTTCTTGATCTCGGCAGCCGAAAGCTTGGCCTGGTGATCGGGGACATCGTGGGCAAAGGCATCGGAGCCGCACTGCTGATGGCGAATCTCCAGGCAGCCCTGCGCAGCCAGTGCGCCACGGCCTGGGAAGAGCCGGAACGATTTCTGCAGTCGGTGAATCGGTTGCTTCACGAAAACACGGCCGAGACGGATTACGCTACTCTCTTGTTTGCCGAATACGATGACGGCACGCGCAGGCTGCGCTACTCGAATTGCGGCCATCCGCCTGCCTTGCTCTTACGCGGCGATGGCAGTTTGGAACGGCTCGGGGCAACCTGCACGGTGGTGGGCTTGTTCGAGAAATGGGATTGCGCGATGGAAGAACGCACACTGGCTCCCGGGCGACGCCTTGCTGCTCTACACGGACGGTGTTACGGAAGCTTCGAATGAGGAGGGAGAGGAATTTGGCGAAGAGCGATTGCTCGAAGCCGCCCGGCGGAATCGTGAACTATCCCCGCCGGAGTTGCTGGCCGCCGTTGCAGATCAGGCTCGGGATTCAGCCCTGATGAACAGGCCGATGACATCACTTTGATAGTCGGCCAAATGCACATGAGGTCAGCCGTCCCGGTCAGTCGGCGCGTTGCCCGGTGCGCCACTTCCCGGCATACGGCTCACGAACAAATACAGACCGGTGAAAAACTGCAAAGCGAGGGTGAACACTGCCACAAGGCCCAGGGAGTTCGTGTACTTTTTCTCTGCCACCGCGGCGCCGTTGACGATGACGGTAAAGGCCACGGACAGCCAGCGGTGGGCCTGCCGAATCCATTTCTTCCAGCTCAATGGGACCTCCTGCGAAGTTAAGCGCGATGCGGAACGGGCGCGGACCACACAAGGTGTGGCTCCCACCAGGGGTTGAATGGCCCAGCGATCAGCCCGCGTGATTGCTTTGCGAATCTCCTCGATTCACAACTCTCGACGAGCCCGCCTTCGGCTACTGCCTGGGCGGTTCGACTCCGAACTGCTTGGCATATTCCGCGACTAGCCGCTGCCAACCCTCGAACTTCATGGCGTCGGCGCCGGCGATGCGGCCGATGGGAGTTCCGCTGAGCAGCCGATCCAGAACATCGAAACAGATGTGCCAGCCGGCGGCGCCCATGAGATGAAGCGGCGATCGATGTTGTGCCACAGCGTCAGGCGCGTGCCGCCACCCACGGCTTCGAGCTCCCACCGGATGTCGCCGTACTCCAGCACCCTGGGAGCGTCGGCTCGCGTCACCGTTGTTTCGATGCGGCTTGGGCGTTCCCACCCAGGTGAGCTTCACCGTGGCTCCGACCGTACCCAGGCTCCCGTCGGCTTCAAAGGGCGCCCACTCGCGCAGATGCGCCGGGTCGGTAAGCGCCTGCCAGACTTTTTCCGGCGAGTGGCGCAGTTCTCTGACCAGAATCAGCGTCCACTTGTCGCCGTCCTTTCGTACCTCCGCCCCGTGGCCGGACCCGGCGTGTACTGCTCGCGATCGATCATCTTCCTCTCCTTGTCGTCGCTCTTCGTTTGCGTTGATTGATCCGTGCGATCGAGGTGGCGTTTGAGAGCATCCACGTGCGCGGACCAGAACCGGCGCAACTGTGCCAGCCAACGTGGCTTCCGATCACTGCTCGGCCGCACTTACCAGCGTCTCAGCTGCGTGACCTGAATGAGATTGCCGCAGGTGTCGTTCAGCATGGCGATCGTGGAGGCCGGTCACGTCGGTCGGCGGCATCGTGAACTCGGCGCCGCGCGCCTTCATGCGCTCGTAGTCGGCCTGGACGTCGTCGGTGAAGAACATGGCCGCGGGCTGGCCCTGCTGAAACATCGCCTGCTGATAGGCTTTGGCCGCAGGATTGTTGTTCAGCGCCAGCTGCAGCTCCGTGCCGTCCGGCTCCTCCGGCTGAGGCCACGGTCAGCCAGCGAAACGGCCCCTGGCTGAAGTCGGCCTTCTTCACGAAGCCCAGCACGTCGGTGTAGAAGCGCAGGGCCTTGTCCTGATCGTCCACGTAGATGCTGGTCAGCTTGATCTTCATTTCGTTTCTCCTTTGTGTTCGCGGTTTGGGCCGCGCCGCTTCTTCGTCGCCTTCTTTTTGTTGGTGCTTGCCTGATCCATGCGGTCGAGGTGGCGTTCGAGAGCATCCACGTGAGCGGACCAGAACCGGCGGAACGGGGCCAGCCAGGCGTCGATTTCCTGAAGTGGCTCCGGTTTCAGGCGGTAGAGGCGGCGCTGTGCGTCGACCGTGGATTCCACGAAACCGGCGTCGCGCAGCACGCGCAGGTGCTTGGAGACGGTCGGCTGCGGCATGCGAAGTTGACGCTCGATCTCTCCAACCGACCTGTTGCGACGAGACCAGAAGGCTCAAGATCGCGCGGCGGTTCGGCTCCGCAATGATTTCGAAAACAGATTCCACTCTCTGAACATGCCGAGCGGGGATTATCCAGAAGCGCCGCGCGGTGTCTGTCCAAAAAAGCGTCCATGTCTTGCTTCAGGACTGTATAGTGGCGACACAACTTCAACGCAGGCAGCTCCCCTGAGCGAATCTTCACCTCGACAAACCAGGGAGTCACGCCCATGTACTCAGCCGCCTTCACGATGCGATAGCCGCGCTGAATCTGTCGAAGCCGACGGGCCTCTTTCACAACCCTGAAAAGGGCGAAAGACGCCGCACTGATCGCGGTCACGGACTCCTCGATGTCCTGGATCTGGACAACAACCAGAGGTGTGTGTCTTCGTACGCGCGGCGGCTTTCACGTGAGAACGAATGCCGCAGTCGCGCGGGCTGCTCCGTCCATCGTTCTTGTTCACGCCGGCCACGAGAGCCACAGGATCAGCGCTACCGCCACGAGGAAACCAAAGCCGCGAGGTAGGGGAACAGACGATATCCCAGAGTTGGCGACGAGAACGTTCAGCCAACCCAAGCCTGCGCATTCTGACAACACGCCCAGGATTCGAGGCAAGAAAGTGGACTTGAAAATAAAGGTAGCCCGCGAGGATTGCATGGAATCCGAAGAATGCCAGGGCGATCCCTGCGCCATGGTCATTCACCTTGAGAAACAGGAGCGCCAGCGCCGGCTGCTGCTCCCGATTGAATGCCCGCATGAACTGAGCGCCTCCCAGGACGAACAAGGGGCGATGTAAAACAGGCGGCTCATCGTCTTGATGACGCAACCGGTGAGGCCCAGGAACGCCGCAAGCAAGGACACGCTCCTGCTCACCGGCTTCAGCAGTTCATAGAAGAGTGCCGTGACCGCGACTTGGCACGCCATTTCCACCAGTAAACTGTGAAACCCAGTTGAAACAGGCTCCTGTGCGCCAGGATGTTGGCCGCGGTCGCTGCGGCGTCGCTGAACACAACAAGCCTTCCGCTAATGATGAACTGAGCGAGTATTCCTGCCAGTATGGTGAGGAGATAAAACATGCCTGTGATCCTGGCCATGAGACGCGGCGATGCCTTTTCAATCCGTCTCTCATTTGAGGCGTCCTCCTTCGCTTCGCCGACGATCAGCGAGAGATTGCCAGTCGAGCTACTCTATTGACTATACAGGCGGTGGAGCCCGCGCGTTCATTTTCTTTGGCGGAGAGCACTGGGGGCCCGGGCATGACCTCGGCGGCCGATTCGTGCAGGCAGGCCATTTTCTCTGGTGGAAGTTCAGGTCTATCTGCCTTTTCTTCGTTGGGAACTTGCTCTCCCTCCAGCACGCGACGACGGGCCTATTGATCGATCACACGGTCTGCCAGTTTGCAGTAGTGGTCGATCTCTTTACGGAGTCCACCGATCGTGAGGTCAAAGCAAAGATCCACTGCAAATGATCTACTAAACGAAAAGAGTTATTGAGGTCACGCAGCATCCTTGGCGCTCTGCGTCAGTGCCGAGCGGTGCTTATCGAGAAGCGCCGCGCGGTGTCTATCCAACAAGCGTCCATATCTTGCTTCAGGATTGTATAGTGGCGACACAACTTCAAGGCAGGCAGCTCCCCTGAGCGAATCTTCACCTCGACAAACCAGGGAGTCACGCCCATGTACTGAGCCGCCTCCACGTGCGATAGCCGCGCTGATCTGTCGAAGCGACGGTGTCACTGGACATTCGGCACGGTGGAGGAAGGCAAAAGAAACTGTTGCAATTCTTCGATGCGACACCGTCGGAGGAGTCGCGCGCCACCGTTCGCTTCGCGCGCTGAGGCCCGGCGGGATTTCTGTCTCTGTGGTGTCCGGCGGGTGACGCCTTGCCGCAGCGTCCGGACGTCCGATCGGAGTTCTCTATGCCGAAGTGACCACGTCCCGGCTCAACTCGGCCTCGAAACTCGTCGATTCGGAAATCCGATTCCGCAAGTCGGCACCGTGCTGCCCATGCGGGACGTTCACGCCATGAGATGCTGGCTGGCGCGCCGCATAAACGCTGGGAAATAGTGCTGGACATGCAGTCCGTTCCTTGAATCTCGCCCGGCGGGCACGTCTGGCGAGTATAGTCCCCACCGAGATCCGAATTGGAGATCTGAGAGAGCAGCCGATCGATGACGCCACCGTGGTCCTTCTGGAGTACGCGGCACAGGCAAGCGCGCTCGCCGCTCGCGGCGCAAAGATCGTCGTGCTGCCGGAGATGACCGTGCAGGTATCTCCCTCGCTCTCGGAGGAAGCCAACCAATTATTCGAGCAGACCGCACGCGAATCCGGTGCGCAGGTGTTGCTTGGCGTTTTGAATCAAACATCCTCGGGCACGTTCAACGAAGCACGCCTATACCTTCCTTCAGGGGCGATCGGAGCTGTGTATCGAAAACTCCACCTGGTCCCGGTGGCGGAAGAGGGGACGACGCCGGTCGAAGGATTATTCCGTTGCTGGACGAGCCCGAGGGACGACCGGGATTGCGATTTGCCGCGATATGGACTATCCCGGCCCCGCACGGACCTACGGCGAGGATCGAGTAGGGCTGCTCCTCGTTCCCGCGTGGGACTTTGACTGTGGACCGCTGGTGGCACTGGGCATATGGCGCTGATGCGTGGAGTGGAGTACGGCTACAGCATCGTTCGCTCAGCGAAAGTAGGTTTCCTAACCGTGAGCGACGACCGGGGGCGAGTGCTCGCGGAAGGGAGTACGACACCGCAAGCGCCTTTCACAAGTCTGCTGGCCACCGTACCTGTGCGGGACACGACCGGACGCTCTATCAGGCGCTCGGCGATTGGTTTGCCTGGCTAATCGGCGCTGTTCCAGTGGTCTTGGTCTGTGCGCAGTCCTTGGGCGGCGCGAGATTGGTCTGAACGAACGCAACCCGAAGTGACCTGGCTGACACGATGCCAATGAGCGACGTCCGTTGAGTCGCTCGCTGTTCGGCTAATTGGGCCGTAATTGGTTTTCAGACCTTTGCAGCAAATGAAATCGAGGGCAAGGCAGTGAGGGAAAGGCAGCCCGGAACTTCACAATGTCTAACGCGCTACCGGACTTGCTTTTCGCAGTCGAACTGGGCGTGAAGGTTTCCCGTCACCCCAGCTCAAGCCCCTTCGAACGCCTCCCGAGGAGAGACGCCGTTCAAACGGGAAGACGCTGACGATGAACCCGGTCAGGGCACTCGGGATGAAGTAAAACGCATGTTGGGGCACCAGTGGAACCACCCTGCACACGGGGGACGCAATAATGGAGGCGCCAGCCGGTGGTATCTGGGTGATTCTTCTTGTCTTGCACTGCGTGCAGAGTCCACGTTGCTCATACCAGGGATAGCGAAGAGGCCGGGTACCCCGGAACGTTTCCAGCATGTGAGCCCTTCGCGTTCTTCGATTTCCTCCTTGCCAGACAATCATTCCAGCAGCTTTCAGGTCGCAATCCGAGTAGCCGACTACCGTGCGCCACAGGTACGAGGACGGCGATTCAAGCTGTTGGCGTGCGCAACTACACAACCGATGAGGTCAGGGCCCCTCGGAATCGGTCTGCAGGGCGTTCCTCCCGACACGATCACGGACACGCTTCCTTTCTGGCGGCAGCCATTTTCTGTCACTTTATGGATTTGGCTGACGAACGCGCTCACTCGGTGGAAAAGACGTGCGCAGTCCGCCCTCCGGCCGGATATTTCGAGTACAGGGAGGGCCCGTCCGTGCCCACAGGTATATACTCAGCGGCGCACGGAGGCAACTCATCGTTTTCGCTCGCTCGGTCTCAGCTTGGCCGCCGCTGGTTTCGCCCTGCTCTTTGCTGCTCCGGCGCATACTCTGGTGGATGTGTTGGTGAATCAGGTGGGCTATGGATCGGGGCGCGGAAGCGCGATCATCGAGGGGAATCCCGGCGATGATCCCACTGGCTTCGAGCTGATCGACGCGACGAGCGGGGTGACGGTGCTGCGCGGTGAACTGCGACCGGACGGGCCTGCTACGACTGGCAGCAGCGGCTGCCGTCGGGGCAGGACCGACCGTGGCTATTTTGGACGGCGGATTTTTCCACTCTGGCAACAGACGGGAGATTACATTTTGCGCGTGGGGCAGCGCAATCCTGCCCGTTTGCGATCGAGCAGGACGTACTGGAGCGCAATACCATCTCGAACGTCATCTATTACTTCAAGGGACAGCGCTCCAGCGGCAGCTTCAACGAAGCGGATGGCCATCTACCCGACGCAAGCCATCCAGGTCATTTTCTTGATCTGCGCGGCGGCTGGTATGACGCCACGGGGATTACGGCATTCACCTTTCCGAGTCTGGTAGATATGCAATTATTCGACAACCAGCCCGTTCCGCTGACCGCTTGGAGCCTGCTGGCGACGTACGACGCGCTGAAGGCGCGGGGGAGCTGACTTCACGCAGTACGAACGGCGACTGTTGGACGAAGGGCTCTATGGCGCCGATTTTTTTAGTGCGGGCGCAGCGACCAGGGAATGATTCCTTGGACGGCATCAGCGCGCCGGGGGTGCACAAATGGGCGTCGGGACCGGCAGCTCGACAACCCCGATTACCGCCCCGAGATCAAGACCAAGCCGACGAGCGCGGGCGGTGTACTGGCGCAGGCAGCGCCGAGCCGGTATGAGTACCAGATCAACTTCCGCGAGGGCGCAGGGATGGCCATCGCGGCGCTGGCGCTGGCCAGCACATCCCTCGACGTGGCCCTGACGGGCATTTCCCGCCGGCGCGCTACCGGGAGGCGGCGAAATCGACGTTTTTCGATTTTTAGGGAGGCACAACCAGCTGTTGAATGGCGGGCCAGAGAATTTGCTGGACGAGTATTCCGCTCTGCTGGCGGCAACGGAGCTGTACAAGGCGACGCATCAGGCAGCGTACTTGGCCGACGCCGACCACTGGGCAAACGCGATGACGGCGCGGCTGGTGAACCGCGAACCGTACCACGACTATCGGCAGGTGGCGAGCGCGCCGCGGCCATTCTTCAGCCCCACGGACGCCGGGCCGCCGGTGGTGAGCCTGTGCAATACGCCGCGATTGCGGGTCCGGGCGAATCGACGCCGCGCGCTTGATGCGGTTCGCCGCTCCCTCAAGTTTGGAACTCTGGGTCACCCGGCAAGTCAACAATCCGTTCGGCTACGCACGGCAACTTGCCGGGCGCAAATGGGGCCAGATGGGGACATCCGCGCGGTGTTCTTCTTCCCGCATGAAACCACGGTGGCAGCGCCCTGGTGGCAGGGGGAGAAGCGCGGCTGGCGTCTTTGGCGGCGGCGGCACCGTCGGCAGCGCCGTATTTCGACAATGATCCACAGTTCCAAGCGGAATTGCAGCACTACGCGTGGGATCAGCTGGACTGGATCTTGGGGCGAAATCCGTATGGAGCGTGCATGCTGAACGGCAGTGGGCACGGGCAGCGCGCCGTATATGTTTTTCGGCTCCTGGCAGTACACCGGCGCACCGGGCTCCATCGTCAACGGGATCACGGCGGGCCTTCAGAGCGAGGACAGCATCGCTTATAACTTGGGCTACGCAATTACCGGCAAAGACACAGACTGGCGGTGGACGGAGCAGTGGCTGCCGCACGCGGCCTGGTATCTCTACGCGGCCAGCCTGCCGCATTAGGCGTTCGACGCGCTGCGGGCCGGCACCGTTGGGCTGAAACGCCGATGGCCGCAAGCGCCGAGCAAGCGGACGATAATTTCGCGACGACAGGTCGATCAAAAATTTGTGGGAATAGCAAACACTGTATTATGGCATTTTACATCGTTATTGAGGATTTCTTTAGGCTAGCGGGATTGAATCCCACCCTCTCCGCCATTTTTTGCCGAGCCGCGAGTATTAGATCAGGTTTCGCGAGGGCCGTTCGGCGGTCATGGCTGAGACCCCGCAAACACGATGCAGCCGGATAAAAATCAAACCGAAAGCGCAATTGGCGGAAATTACCGGCCTCGCGAATTCGTGCCGGTCCGCGCCCTGCGAAATCCGCACCTGATGACGATCCGCCGCGAATTTTGGCGCCGCCGGTTCCCCGGTTTGCCTGCCGCCGTGCCGCGAACATTCGAGGTGGAACCGGGTCGGGCGTGCGTGCGGAGTGCCACTGGCAGAGGCAACCGCGCGAGCACCCTACGCTCGTCCTGTTGCATGGACTCGAAGGCTCGTCCGAATCCGGTACATCCTGGGCACGGCGGAGAAGGCCTGCGCGGCCGGCTTCAACGCCATTCGGCTGAACCAGCGGAATTGCGGCGGCACAGAGGAATTGACGCCGACGCTATATCACTCGGGCCTGAGCTGCGACATTCGCGCTGTGTTGCTCAGCTCCTCGGCAAGGACCGCCTGCCGGAATTATTCGCCGCCGGATTCTCGATGGGCGGCAATCTGGTGCTGAAAATGGCCGGCGAGTTTGGCGACAGCGCGCCGCCGGGGATTCGCGGTAAAATCCCGTCGCCGTTGCTCCCGCACTGGACTCGGCGGCCTGCGCCGACGCACTCACATCACCTTTCGAATTCCATTTACGAGCATCATTTTGTTACGCGAGGACTTTAGCGGCGGATAGGCGACGTCAAAGCGCGACTTTTTCCCGGGGCGCTATCCGATCGACGGGATGCGCGACATCCACAGCGTGCGCGAATTCTCATGATGTGATTACGGCGCGTTTCTGCGGCTTCGAGGGCGCGGACGATTACTACGCTCGATCGAGCGCGCTGCGCGTGGTTGCCAGCATACGGCGGCCAGACGCTGATTCTCACCGCCAAGGACGATCCTTTTGTTTTCCGTTTGCCTCGTTTGCGAATGCCGCGATTCGCGATAATCCGAACGTCACCCTCGTTGCGCCGCAGCATGGCGGGCATTGCGCTTTCATCTCGCGCGAGCCGGGAGGCGCGCGATTCTGGTCGAATCGCGAATTGTGGAGTTTTGCGAGCGGCAATCGACCATTTACCGCAGAGTGGCGAAGCCCGCTGAGAGACGGACCAGCCCTCAATCGGTTGAGAAGGGATCGTAGCTTTGGCCTACGTGATAGCGATCGGGATCATCGTTCTAATCGTATATGGAATCGCGAAGGTTGCGGGCGGACGCCGCTACTCGGAAATGACGGAAGAAGAGTTCGAGGCCGAGGCGAAAGAGGGTTCCTCGATGGGAGCCGCTGTCAGCGGGCTGCAGAAGATAATCGACCCGGCCCACTCGGCCGAATACATCCAGGAAGAACAGCAGCGAAACGAAGCGGACCGTACTAACTCGGGCGATCGCCCACAGGGAGGATCGCCGCCACCGGCAAAAGAACAGGAAG